>NZ_CAMLHC010000035.1 GCF_946479755.1 uncultured Chitinophaga sp.
TCTTTAAACACGCCCGGCGTATATACAATCTCCGAGAAAGTGCTGGTACAGGTTTCTCCCAGCGGGGACTGGGAAGAGAAACCTACCCGGATGGGCGCTTTCGGTACAAAGTTTACGAGTCGTACTGCTTCCCAGGTTTTTCCTTCGAGCGAATAAAAGAGCCCGAACATATTTCCTGATTTTGCCAGTCTGAAATACACTTCATTTTTAGGCGTGATGGCATTGTTGCTGTCGTCCGTATAAGTGTTGGTGACACCGGAGCAGACGGCGAGTTTGCCATAGTGGCTGTTTTCAAAGAGGAATTTGATGTACTGGGTAGAATCCACCATGACATAGATGGCGCCGCCATCGTATGTTTTTTTGAAGTCCACTTTGATTTTGGCGGTAAGCACGAAGTTCTCGTCCGGCTTAAACACCAGGATGGGAGCGGTGGCGATGTTATAGTTGCCGCCGGGGTAGTTGTAGAAATCAGAGCCTTGTCCGGCTGTGATAGAGAGGCTGTCAGCAGCCGCATTAAAATTTTTCGGTGTGTTGATCCAGCTACAGGGATAGGGTATGCCTTTGATCCGGACACTGTCTGCCGGGTTGGCCACAGCGCTGAAAAATGCGAGGACCAGGCTACCGAGTACAAAGAGTTTCTTTTTCACTATCGTGGTTTTAAATAAATACTGGCGCCCAATATATAAACTAAAAAATGAAGAAACGATAAATTTCCCGGGGTGGTAACCCCGGGGAAATGATGTGTGTGATATTCAGGCGTTTGCAGTGTTTACAGTCCTTTGGTCAGTTTACGCAGGGTGGGGAAGATGTGGGCAGCAAAGCGTTCCATGCCTACGTCGGTGGGATGTACGCCGTCTACCGTGCCTTCGTGATCGGCGCCAAGGAAGCCTTCGCCGCTGATGTAGTGGAGGCTTTTAACGCCTGCTTTTTTCAGGTCGTTGTAAGCTTTTTTCAGTTCCGCTCTTTTGCGGAAAACGATATCGTGAATATCTTTCTCAAAGTAAGCATGTTCATACATATAGTTCTCCACCAGCAGCACCGGTGTTTGCGGTTTACAGGCGCGTATTTGTTCAACCAGTTTCACGGCGCGTTCGTGGATCAGTTCCGGTGAAGTATTCGGATTACAATCGATGACAATGAGCGAAGGATCCGTTTCGCAGATGGCTTCGCCGACAGCTGTTTCAAACATGCCGTTGCCGCTGAAACCGAGGTTGATAATGGGGCGCTGCAGCTGGCGGACGAGGATATTGGTATAGGCCATGCCGGGGCGGGTAGCGCATCCGCCCTGAGCGATGCTGCTGCCGTAGTAAACGATTGGTTTCTTGTCCATCAGCAGGGATCGCTGCGGTTTCTCTATTACGGCGCCTGTATTAACACCGATAGAGAGAGAATCTACACCATCGTAGAGCGGAAGGAAGAGCACGTATTCCCGCCATGCGCCGTCGCCTTTTTTGAGGATTGTTTTTTCGGAACGGGCATCGTTGCCGGGGATGGCGCTGTTAACGAACTGCCATTGATCGTTGACCAGCGCGTAGAGGTCGAGGCCTCTGATACCGGTGGCGGTCATATGGTTCATGGAGTTGTTATTGAGTACTTTCCAGCGGGCACCGATCGTAGTGGCATTGGTACGGAACCGGATGGCGACGCCGGCGCTGTTGCGGCTCAGCGCCCATACGGCGGGTCTGACAGTTTTTTCATACTTCGCCGGGAGCCGGTTGTAGTTGGGTTCTGTGTGGTATTTACCGATCACCGGGAACGTCATGGCATCGTGGTAAACAAGGGTGGGCGTTTGTGCAAAGAGGCTACCGCAGTACATTAGCAGTGCCATCAGGGATAGCATCGTTTTGTTCATCATACGTGATTATTGATTAGCACCGGACAAGATACAGGAAAAGAGAGAGAAAAGCACGTTTTAGCGCCTTTACGCAAACGCTTGCGCGGATAACGCAAGCGTTTGCGTACACGGAATATGAAAAGAATTCTCTAAAATAGTGGTGCAATTACAGAAAATAGATGTAGCTCCAAGCAGCAATAACAGAACAGCGAACAATGAGGTCGATAAGCCTGTGCCACGGTATCCTACTGTGGCAGGGTTATCGCCAAAGCGGACTGGTTTTTTTACCGGTCATGTATCACCAAGCGTGACTCCATAATGGTATTGGTATAGTCGTTGAGCGGATGTTCTCCATTCAGCAGCGACAGCAGCATATTGGTAGCAGCCTGCCCCTGTTCATAGGGGAACTGTTCTACGGAAGCTGCCGGAGGGAAGGCCGTATACCCGCTGACCGGCGTGTTGGCGTAAGATACAAAAGTAATGTCTTTATTTATTTCCAGTTTTCTTTTCAGCGCGTATTGTACCGCGTCCATGGCCACGTAGTCATTGAACGTAACGACAGCGGTGACTTTCCGTTTCAGCGACAGCAGGTATTCCATGGCGCTGTCGGTGCCGGCGGCGGTGAGGTCGGCGTTGACGATCAGTTCGGGATCGTATTTGAGCCGGTGTTTACGCAACGCTTTGATGTAGCCGGTAGCCCTTTCTTTGCTGGCCACCAGCTGTTCCGGGCCGTTGATCATCCCGATGACGCGGTGCCCTTTCTTCAGCAGAAAATCCACTGCCTGTATGGTGCCTGACTCCAGGTTGCAGGAAACGGCATGGATGTCATGCAGGTCCGGCACACGGTCGAAGAACACTACCGGAATACGTGCCTGGCGCAGCATTTCAAAGTGATCGTAATTACGGGTATTTTTTCCGATAGACACAATACAGCCGTCCACCCGGTGTTGTTTCATGCTCTGGATAATCTGCTTTTCCCGGGCTTCATCGTCGTGCGACTGACCCAGTAGTACGGTGTAGTTGTTGCTGTAGGCGGTATCTTCAATACCGCTGATGGCGCTGGAGAAGAAGGCTTCAGACAGTTCGGGCAACAGGATGCCGATGGTGAAAGTTTTCCCCTGCTGAAAGTAAACCGCGGTCTGATTACGTTCATAGTTCAGTTCCGCCGCCAGCGCTTTCACGCGGGCTTTGGTCCTCAATCCTATACTGTGATGGTCATGCAATGCCCTTGATACAGTAGATACAGAGATGTTCAGCCTTTTTGCAATTTCCTTTATTGTTGGTTGACCCGAAGAAACCACCTTTCTCATACATTTTACAGCAATTAATGGAAAATAGATGCAGCAATATGCGCCTCGTTGCCAAGTTACTTAGTTATTGAATAATATTAACTTTTTTTTATGGGTTCGTTTAACGAATTGAATTTACACGGATTAAATGAAGATATGAAAAACTAGTTTAATGCAATCGGATGCGAATTCTTTCCTGGTTGTATTCTTCGGCTTGTTATTTGTTACTTTCGTGCATCCTCCATTGTACCTCTGCCATTTTTTATATATTTTATTTGTTAGATTAGTTTTATTTAAAATCTATTTTATGAGGATAGGATACTTAGCCTTACCTGTGGCACTGATTACCATTATGGCCTCCTGCTCAGCACCCAGAAAACTGAGAGAATCTGAAGCAAGATACGCCCGCCTGGACAGTCTCTACAGGGCAACAGAGAACCAGCGTAAAAAATGTGAAGAAGAAGCCGCGAGGGCAGCAGCTGCCTACAAAGACAAGATGGACAACATGCAGGAGCAACAGACACAGTTGAAAACCAACAACTCACAGATGCTGGACCACCTGAAAGAGCTGTCCGTTATATCCAATGCACAGGCAGAAAGCATCAAGAAGTCGCTCGACAATATCGGTGCGAAAGACGCCTATATCAAAGACCTGCAGTCTGCCATTGCACGGAAAGATTCCCTCAACATGCAGCTGGTGATGAACCTGAAAGGCGCCATCGGCAACATGGATGACAAGGACATCAACATCAAGGTAGAAAAAGGGGTGGTATATATCGATATTTCCGATAAACTGCTGTTCAAAAGCGGTAGCTACGACGTAACCGAACGTGCGAAAGAAGTACTGGGTAAAGTAGCCAAGGTGCTCATCGCCCAGCCTGATATCGAGTTTATGGTGGAAGGCCATACCGACAACGTGCCTTACCGTCCGAACGTACTGCTCGACAACTGGGACCTGAGCGTGAAGAGAGCAACGTCCGTGGTGCGTATTCTGCAGAACCAGTACCAGATACCGGCTGCCCGTATGACCGCCGCCGGCCGCAGCGAATACCAACCGGTAGCTTCCAACGATACACCGGAAGGACGTGGTGCTAACCGCAGAACAAGGATCGTGATCCTGCCGCAACTGGACCAGTTCTTCAAATTACTGGAAAAGCCAGCAGGTAACTAATCACTGCCTGTTACAATAAAAGAAGAAGGTCTGCACAACGCGTGCGGGCCTTCTTTTTTTATTGTACCTTCCCTTTTTTACGTTTGATATGATGAGAGAACCTTTATTCTGTGATCCGGAGACCGGCGTATGCGAGATTCCGGGCACCACCAGTGCCGCCGCCGGCGGAAGACCTGACACCTTGCCTACTGACAAGCCGTTGCAGCTTATTTATTTTACGGACCCCATCTGCTCCACCTGCTGGGGTATTGAACCACAATGGCGCCGGTTAAAACTGGAGTATGGCCATTTGCTAGACATCCGTTACCATATGGGAGGCCTGTTGCCATCGTGGGACGTTTACAACTCCGGAGGTATCAGCGGTCCGTCCGATGTGGCCCATCACTGGGAAGAAGTAAGCGGGCATTACCAGATGCCGATAGATGGCCGGGTATGGCTGGAAGACCCGCTGCCGTCGTCTTATCCGCCATCTACCTGGTTTAAAGCGGCACAGTTGCAGGATGAGCACAAGGCGGTGATTTTCCTGCGGCGCCTGCGGGAAATGTTATTCCTGCAGAAAAAGAATATTTGCAGGCCGGAACCGGTTCTGGCGGCTGCCGCATACGCACAGCTGGAGGTAGCAAGGTTACAGCAGGACTTTGAAAGCACCGCGCCGGCGTTGTTTGAGCAGGACCTGCAGCTGCGTGCGCAGATGGGCGTTCGCGGTTTTCCTTCGGTATTTATGATTAATGCCGCCGGCCATAAAGAGCTGGTGTATGGCGCCAAACCCTATTCCGTATTTACCACCACGCTGCATAAACTTTTCCCCGAAGCCCAGGCGCGTACCTATCTGCGCGGGATGGACACTTTCTCTTATTTCCCCACGCTGACCACCAAAGAATATGCGGTGCTGAATGACCTGGGCATGGAAGCTGCCTATGAACAGCTGGACGCTTTCCGCCTGGATGGGCGCCTCGAAGTGGTCATCGCCGGTGGCGGGGCTTTGTGGCTGCGTCGTTAGTGGGCCGACGGTAACGGATGTTTACCACCCTTACGGCCGTAGGAATAAGTAAGGCTGAGCATAAAATACTGGGAGAGGTTGGTGGTTTCCAGCCTTTCCCGGTAAGTAGAGCCATAATAGGCCACCACGCTTTTGTTCTGCCTTAACAGGTCAAAAGCATAAAACTTCGCTGTCAGCGCTTTGCTGGTCAGAAAACTTTTGCCGAACCATCCATTGAGCAGGGTAAATTGTGCACCTGCATCTGTATTTTTCGTGTACTGGACGCTGGAGCCGATATTGAAATCCAGCGGCAGCCATGCGTTTGCATTAAAGGTAAGCCTGTACTGGATATAGTCTGTGTAATAATCACCTTGCAGGGACAGCATATTTCCCTGGTAATCCATGCCCAGTTTGGCCGTTAATTCCAATGTTTTTCTCCAGTTATAGGAGGCGGCAATGTATTGCAGGATGGCAATCTTTTTACTGATGTTGTCGAGATTGTTGATTTGTGAAAGCACCCTGTTGTAATCAAAGGCAGCATTGTAATTGACAGTGATGCCCGGATGTTTGATCCGGAAGCCCAGCATATTGTTATCAACAAGGCCCCAGTTGCCGGACACGTTGATCGGTTTGGTGACCTGTCTGCCTAAAGAATCGGTAAATACCGCGGTAGAGAAAGAATGCTGGAAGTACCGTCCTTCCAGGTTATGCGCAAACGCCACTCCTTTGATGCTATTGGAGAAATAAGAGACAGACAAGGTATTGATAAACGCGTTGACGAGGTCAGGATTACCGAGTTGTACATACAGCGGGTTACTGTTGTTGTTCACCGGCCATAACATCTGTGCAGGCAGCGGCATGGTTATACCGTTTGCATTGATCATAATGGTCTTATACGGGTCCAGCTTGATGGCAACATTCAGCGCCCGGTCAACATAGGTGGTATGTCTGACGAATTTCTCCCCTGACGTGTGGTTGTTGCTGTTCAGGGTACTGAGTGACAGACCGGCGGAGCCAACGATCATCACTTTGCCCTTGTTGTAGGTGAGGGATGGCTTTACGGTATGATTGACGACCCTGCTGTCGAAACGATAGGTCAGCGAGTCATTGGGAACATAATCGTGGGAGAAGATACTAAAATCCGATGTGTTCTGCCGGTTGTGGGTAAAGAGGCTTTCGTAGCCATAGTGGATGGCCAATGCCCAGTATTTTCCCACCGGTTCGCTGTAACTGGAGCTTAGCGTTATGTTCCTGACTTTGTTTTTGGGATCTACCCGCTGATTGATCGTATCGGCGCTGATCACCGGATGGTAGACGTTGTTCTGGCTGATGTTGAGCTGATAGCTATCCTGCCAGCCATTTTTCAGTCCCGCATTCAAAGATAGAATTCTTCCTGTTTTCCCGAATTTATGGGAGTAGCTGACGTTACCGTCCAGTGTTTTGTTGACGGCGCTGTCATTGGTATTAAGCAGGCCGCTGTTGAGCGTGTCCATGCGGCTGCTGGTGGTATTGTACAGCCGGTTTTTATACACTTCTTTGGTTTCCCTGATCACGTTGGCGGCTACGATGATTTTGTTATTGATATCAGGTTGTATTTCCATAAACATGATACCGCCGTTCAGTTTGTTGATCTGATGGTTCTGTGTATTACTGTGATAGAAGGTGCTGCTGCCTGCCAGGATGTTTTCCCGTTCCTGCAAGTCATTGCTGGTCATGTCCTGCTCCTGGTGTCTCAGGTTGACCGTCAGCTTTATTTTTTTGCTGACCTCCAGCGTGGTGTAGGTGCTAAAGTTGAATATTTTATTTGTCCCCTGTTGATTGAAGCCGTTAAAGCTGATAGCATAGTTGGTCCCGGCATCGCTTTGGGTATTATTGTTGTTGGCGAGAACGTCGCCGAGTACGGTGATTTTTTTGCGGAAAAGGTTGAAGGTGGTCCCGGCATTGTAGCGGTCGTGTGTGCCGTAGCCGGCGGTAACGGTGCCACGGATGCCTTTTTTCATTTCATCTTTCACGACGATGTTGAGTACTTTTTCATTTTTGCCGGGTTCGGTGATACCTGAGATATTTTTTTTGTCCGATATCTGGATTTTATCTGCCAGGTCTGCTTTTAATATTTCCATGACCCTTTTGGCGCTGGACATGTTTTGTAGCAGTGAGCGGCCGTCGATGAACAGTTCTTTGATGGGGGAGCCGAGGTAAAAGAGGTTCCCGTTTTCGTCCATGGTGAGCCCGGGAATTTTTTCGATGAGTTCGTGCATATTGGCATTGGGCAGCGAAGGCAGTTCACCGGCATTAAATTCGATGGTATCCTTGCGGATGGACATCAGCGGCCGGTCTGCTTTTACTTCCACCCTGCTGAGACTGATGCTGGGAGACAGCTGAATATAGCTGAAGGTCAGTGTTTTCACCCTGCCGTTGATTTCTACAGGGATCATTTCAGTGCGGTTGCCCATGAAGCTGACCAGCAGCCGGTAGAATCCTACCTGTACGTTGTTGATGATGAAATTGCCGCGTTCATCTGACTGTGTCTGTGCCTTAATACGGGCTTTCTCGTCATAAAGCAGGACGGCGGCGCCGGTAAGCGTTTTCCTGGTGTCTTTCTGATAGACGGTCCCTTTGATGGTATGTTGTGCGTAGAGCTTTGCGCAGGCACAACACCCCAGAATGAGGAGGACCAGATATCGTTTCATCTGGTTGGATCCGGTTGTAGTGACCTGCATTAGATTTTCCTGTACATGTGGGCGTGAATATATTTGGGTTATTGGATTTTGGTGTCAACCGCACTAAGCTGGCAGTTGTAGATGCTTGCAATGGGTCTAAGTTCGCACTTGTGCAGATGATTGGCGAAATTCAATTTCGTAAACAGTTGTTAAGCGATTGTTATCGATGGCCGGTTAACAAAGTGAAATTTTGGGTTTACAAATGGTTGTTTGTCTAAATTCGCGTAACAGCAGTGAGGATGGGAGCAAAGGTGATAAAATTTTCTAACGAATGAGAAAATATTTCGAAGACCGGCGGGAAGCGAAGATAGCAGACAGGGAAAGGACGTTGCAGCGGATATGGACCATCGGGGGAGAGAGCGGCTGGTATTATGGTGACTGGATGTGGCGGTTGCGGGGTTATATGGACGAGCTGGCAGGGGGACCGGGGCTACGGCGGGGCCGCAGGCATCCGTCGGACCTGCAGGCGGGAGATTACCTGGACGTGTGGCGGGTGGAGGTAGCTGACCGGGAAGCCGGACGGTTATTGCTGGTGGCGGAGATGAAGTTGCCGGGGGAAGCGTGGCTGGAGTTTAGAATAGCGGGGGAATACCTGGTGCAAACGGCCTCTTTTCGTGCGAGGGGTTTAGCAGGAAAATTGTATTGGTATAGTATGTTACCCTTTCATGGGTTTATATTTCCGGGAATGATCCGTCAACTCATTTAAACTGTGTTTTCTATGGACATCAAAAAGGAGATCGTTAAAACGCTGAAAGACCTGTTATTAAAAGCGCACGCGCATGTAAGCTTTGCCGAGGCGGTGAAGGGGCTGCCGGCGGAACTGCGTGGGGTGGTACCGGAGGGGCTGCCTTACAGTATCTGGCAACTGGTGGAGCACATCCGGATCACACAGGCAGACATCCTGGAGTTCAGCCGGGATGCGGATTATAAGTCGCCCGTTTGGCCGGAAGGCTACTGGCCTACATCACCGGCGCCGGCCAATGATCATGTCTGGCAGAAGAGCCTCGAACAGATAAAGGCCGACACCCATGCTTTTATTGAGCTGCTGGAAGCGCCGGAAGCGGATTTGTTTACTCCTTTCCCCTATGGCGACGGGCAGCATCTTTTCCGGGAGGCGGTGCTGATAGCCGACCACACCAGTTACCATACCGGTGAGATCATCGCTATCCGGCGGTTGCTGAACGCCTGGAAGTAATTATATTCTTTTCCAGAGGGCATCCACAAACCATTTCCTGTCGTCGAAGAAACGGGCGACGGGCTGGAATCCTGTTTCCAGTGCCAGCTGATCTGTTTCTTCCAGCGCATATTTCTGTGATATTTCCATGTACAATGGCTCGTAGGCATCGAAGCTGATCACGGTGTCCTGGCCGATTTTTACCTGTTGTTTTTCCAGGCTGATGAGATAACTTTTGCAGGCGCCGGTGCCCGGGTCGTAAGTGGGGTAGTGCTCGAACTTACTGGTATCGAAATTGGCGCCCAGCTCCCTGTTGATGCGGGTCAGCAGGTTGAAGTTAAAGGCGCGGGTGATGCCGGCGTCGTCATTGTAGGCCCGGAGGATTACCTGTGGATTTTTTTTCAGGTCGAAGCCTGTCAGCAGCAGATCGCCGGGCGACAGGTAGTCCCTGAGCTCAAGGCAGAAATCGTGCGCCGCAGCGGTATTGAAATTGCCGATGTTGCCGCCCATAAACAGCACTACTTTCTTTTTGCGGCTGTAGGTATTGGCCTGCTGCAGCATATCGAAGTATTCACCGTTGAGTCCTTTCATCCGCAGGTCGGGAAGGAGGACGGGCAGTTGTTGTTCGAGGTGCTGTATTACGTTGGCGGAGATGTCGATGGGGAAGTAGGTGAAATCTGTTCCGTTGACCAGCAGTTGCCGTAACAGGTGGATGGACTTGGTCGCGTCGCCGGCGCCAAGTTCCACCAGATCGAAAGTAGTGGCCTGCTGGGCAAGGGTAGCGGCTATTTCGGCGGAGCGGGACGATAGGATATTCATTTCGCAGCCGGTGAGGTAGTACTCATGGCATTGCATAATCTGTTGAAACAGCCGGTCGCCTTCTGCATCATAAAAATATTTGGAGTCCAGATATTTCTGCGGTGCGCTGAGCCCTTTTATTACTTCCTGATAAAAAGTGCCGGTCACCGGTTTCCTTTTACAAAGGACGGTATTGCCTGGAATTACAGTGGTTTGCATACGCAGTCTTTTTAGATGAAAGCCTATTTTGCCAGCCTGATACCGGTAAACTGCCATCGCAGGGAAGGATGGAAGAAGTTGCGGTAAGTAATGCGGCTATGATGAGGGGGCGTTACTTCTGAGCCGCCCCTGAGTACCATCTGATTGATCATAAATTTACCGTTGTATTCGCCGATGGCGCCAGGCGCTTTGATGAATCCGGGATAGGGGAGATAGGCGCTTTCCGTCCATTCCCAGCGTTGTCCCCATGATAGTTGTGGGGCGGCGGCTTCCCACTCAAATTCTGTCGGCAGGCGCAGGCCTTTCCATGCGGCAAAGGCGGCGGCTTCGTAGTAACTGACGTGGCACAGCGGCGCATCCGGGAGGAGGGGTTGCAATCCCTGCCAGTTGTAATGCATCCATTGGCCGTTGATATTGTACCAGTACAATGGTACTTCCACGTTGTTTTTCTTCACCCAGTCCCATCCTTCCGCGTGCCAGTAGCGGAAGTCGCGGTAGCCGCCGGCCTGGATAAAATCGAGGTATTCCGCATTGGAGACCAGCGCTTCGCTGAGGCTGTAGTCGCCCAGGTATACTTTATGGCGGCCCAGTTCATTGTCAAAGCTGAATCCGTTTCCCGAAAATCCAATCTCGTAAATACCTGCCTGCATCTCTAACCATGAACCGGCTGATTTTGTTGTGGTGGGTGACGTTTTACCAGGGTCATAGGCCGGAAAAAGCGGGTTATGCCCCAGTATGTATTTGATGTCGGTGTATAACAGTTCCTGGTGTTGTTCTTCATGGTTGAGCCCGAGCGTGATGAGCGCCTGCAGCTCCGGTGTATGTTCGGTGTCCAGGAATGTTTCCATGGCTTCGTCCACATGACGGCGGTAGCGCATAATGTCTTCCACGGCAGGCCGGCTCAGGTTGCCACGGTCGGTGCGGATCACGCGGGCGCCCACTGATTCGTAGTAGCTGTTGAATACAAAATTATACTGCGGATCAAACTCCGTATAACCTTTAGCGTTAGGCATCAGGATAAACGTCTCAAAGAACCAGGTGGTATGACCAAGGTGCCATTTAGGTGGACTGACATCTGCTACGGGTTGTACTACATAGTCTTCCGTTTTGAGTGGTGCGCAGATATCTTCCGTTCTTTTACGTACTGTGAAATAATCTTTTTTCAACTGCATGACTACTGGTGGTTAGTGATGATGCACATATGTTGCCAAATCGGATATGCTGCTGATATGTAGCCGGGTAGCCTGTTCCCGGCGCATCATCAGCGCGTAGGTATTGTTAAAGCCAATGGGTTGCAGCCATTGGAGCTGGTATTGTGTTGCAAATCCTTTCTTCACATAATCGTATACTTTCCTGCTGTCTCCTATGATGCTGTCGACCGTTGTCTGTGGCGCCTGCAGGATCACCAGCAGGCCGGTGCCGGTATATTCCGGGTACATGTCTATCTGATCGTTGACCAGTGCGTCGAAGACGATTTTTGTGCCACCGAGTCCTGTTTTGGTGGTAGCGCTCAGATCGGTGTGGCCTTCGATCAGCATTTTGTACATATTCGCCAGGATATAGCCATCGCCAAAAATTTTGGCGCCGATACGGATGTTGCCTTTGCTGCCGTTCCGTGCTGGTTTCCATAGCCCGGCCGACACGAGAAAATCTCTGGCCACCTGTTGCGGATTTTGTTTGAGATAATCCACCCGGTAGTTGAGTTCCGTCATGATGCTATCATTAATTGTACCAGAGAGTTGGTCCAGCGCCGGAGCCAGTTCGGGGTATTTGTCCAGAACGGCCTGCCGTACGACCGGGGCGGCATAATAAGGCGGGAAGATGTGTTTATCATCTTTCAGCACTACCAGGTCAAAAGCTTTTACGCGGCCGTCGGTGCTGCTGCCGCTGATCACGTCCAGTTTTTTTTCATAGGCGGCTTTATACATGATCATATCGCTGATCACGAGGGTGCGCAGCTGAAGGCCGTATACGTCCCGCAGGCCGACAGCGCCATCTTTGCGGCCCATGAATTCGGGCGTGAAGCCGGCTTTGAGGCGGCTGCTGTAAGTTTCCGGAAGGAGATAGAAAGAAGACAGCAAAACGAGGATGGCGGGCAATATTAACGCTGTTTTACGTGCCTTGCGCATATTGAGGCGTTGCAGGCGTGACAGCGCCCAGTCGAACAGGATGGCGAGTAAGGCCGCCGGAATGGCGCCTGCCAGCATCATGTTGGTGTTGTTGAGCGCGATGCCGCCGAAAATAAATTCACCCAGGCCGCCGGCGGCGATATAGGCGGCCAGCGTAGCTACGCCCACATTGATGACGGTAGCCGTGCGGATGCCGGCCAGGATGACCGGCATGGCCAGCGGCAGTTGCACTTTCAGCAGCAGTTGCCGTGTGTTCATACCCATGCCCGTGGCTGCTTCTGTGATATTGGGGTCTACACCAAGGATACCGGTGTAGGTGTTGCGCACCACCGGCAGCAAGGCATAGAGAAACAGCGCTACAATAGCCGGTTTGGGACCGATGCCGAGCAAGGGGATCATAAACCCGAGCAGGGCGATGCTGGGAATGGTTTGCAGGACGCCGGTAATGCCGAGCACGGGGCCGGCCAGTCTTTTGTGGCGGGATATCAGGATGCCGGCAGGCACGCCAATGCAGACGGCTATCAATACAGAGATAAACGTAAGGCCGGTATGGGTAAGGGTTTGTTCCAGCAGCTTACCGGACTGCTGCCGGACAAAATCAATAAACGTTTCAGGCGTGTCCATGCTGGCTGACAGTTTTTTTATAAGCGTTAATGGCGTTTATCAGGATGTTTCCGTCGAGTTGTTTTTCCTGTCCTTCCACGGTGCCGGCGGCTTTATCTTCCGTGAGCTGTTCGAGCGTGTCCCAGCAGCTGGTGTCGGGAGGGAGGGCGGCGCCTGTGCTACCGCCGGCGCTATCCAGGTAAGGCCATATGTCGCGGAGCCGGAGTGATTTCAGTTCCAGCTCCAGCCGTTGTTTATCGAGGAAATGCCGCACAAAATCATTGGCAGGATTAAACAGCAGTTCCGTGGCGGTGCCCAGTTGCTGAATACGTCCTTCGTTCATGATGCAGATACGGTTGCCCAGTTCAAATGCTTCTTCCACATCATGCGTAACAAGAATGATGGTCTTGCTGTTCAGTTCATCAAGCAGTTTAAATTCTTTCCGGACACTGATACGGGTGAGCGGGTCCAGGGCGCCAAAGGGCTCGTCCATCAGGAGGATAGGCGGGTCTGCGGCGAGGGCACGCGCCAGTCCTACCCGTTGTTGTTGTCCGCCGCTGAGCTGTTGCGGATATACGTCGGCGTAGGAAGCCGGCGGTAACCGCAGTTTTTCCAGGAGGGCCAGCGCCCGGGCGCGGATGCGGGCTTTGTCCCACCCCAGCAGCTGCGGTACCACGCCGATATTTTCAAGTACAGTATAATGGGGAAAGAGCCCGGTGTTTTGCAGCACGTAACCCATATTACGGCGCAGGGTCTCCGGTGTTTCGGCGCTGATATTTTTTTCCCCGATAAAGATGTCTCCCTGGTCCGGTACCAGCAACCGGTTGATCATGCGGAGGGTGGTGGTTTTACCGCAACCGCTGGTGCCCAGGAGCACGAGTGTTTCTCCGGGCCGGACTTCAAACGAGAGATCATTCACCGCATTTTTGCCGTGGCTGAAACTTTTTGAGACGTGGGATACTTTGATCATAAAATACAGACGGTGGTGGGGAAAATAATACTCAGTTTGACCTTTATTTTTCCAGTGACATGAACAGGTTATTGATAGATTCCGCATACAGGGGATGAGCGAAGATCATATCCCGTAGTTGCGTTGCCGTTATACCTCCGAGCATCGCCATTTGCAGGATGGTCATAATCTCGCCGCCTTCCGTACCGATGACGGCAGCGCCCAGCAGTTGACCGGTATGCTCGTGTACTATTGCTTTCATGAAGCCGGCGGTCTCCCCGGTTTCGATAGCCCTTGCAGCTTTGTCCATACTGAGATGCGCTACTTTCACCGGGTATCCTTCCTGGCGGGCGCGTGTTTCAGAAAGACCGATGCGGCCTAGTTGCGGATCGGTGAACATGCAATAGGGCAGTTGCCGTGTATTGATGCTGAGTTCTGCTTCTTCGAAGAGGTTTTTATATAACAGGAGGTGATCGTTGTAAGAGATGTGGGTGAAGGCGGGACCGGGTTTTACATCACCGATGGCGTAGATGCCGGGGCAGCTGGTTTCCAGCTGTTCGTTTACCTGTACGTATCCTTTTTCATCGAGGGTGACGTTGGTATTGCCCAGCTGCAGCGCTGCAGTCTGCGGCACGCGCCCGGTGGCCACCAGCAGATGGGTACCGGTAATAGTGGCGGATTTGCCGCCAGTCTGCACCTGCACCTGTATATTGTCTTTGCTGCCGGTTATTTTTTCCGTGGTAGCGGAGGTCAGCACTTGTATATCTTCGGCCTCCAGGATTTTTTTGATGACGGCCGCCACGTCCGGGTCTTCTTTGGACATCAGCTGCGGGCTTTTCTCCACAATAGTCACGGTGCTGCCCAAACGCCGGTACAGCTGTCCCATTTCCAGCGCAATGTAGCTGCCGCCGAGGATAATCAGTTCAGGCGGTACTTTCACTTCATCCTGCAAGGTGGTGGAAGTAAGGTACGGTATATCCCGCAGGCCGGGTATCTCCGGGATAAAAGGCGCAGCGCCGGTGTTAAGGAAAATATGTTCAGCCGAAAGTTCCTGTGTGCCGCCGTCATTCAGCGTGATGGAGAGTGTTTTTACACCTGTGAAGGCTGCCGTGCCATAAATGACGGTGACACCTGCCTTCTCCAGGTTTTTGGCAGTGCCACTCCTGAACTGCTCTACCACATTGTTTTTCCGCGCTACAATAGCGGGTAAGTCAATAGTATAGCCCAGATTGGGCACGCCCCATGTTTCACTGCGGGATAGCAGGTGGGCTATCCGTGCGCTGGCGATCATGGTTTTGGTCGGCGTACAGCCGTCGTTGATGCAGGTGCCACCCAGCTGCCGCTGTTCTACCAGGGCGGTTTTCCATCCTTTCTCCGCCATTTTCTTCGCCAGGGGATTGCCGCCCTGTCCGGAACCGATTACAATTGCGTCGAATTTCTGCATGAGCTTCGTTGTTTTATCGCGTTTCGTTTTCGTTCCCCCGGGGTTTACGCCCGGGTAGCGTTGTGTTCAAAATATCAGGGGAAGTTTTTATGTATGGTTATCTGTTTTCATGGATAATGGTACTGTTTTCCCTGGTAATGATGATGTTATTGCAGATACGAGGATGCTGTGAAGGCTGGTAAGCCATTTCCATTCACAAAACTGACAAATTATGTAGCCCCCGGAACAAAAAATGCGGATCAATATTCGTTCCTAAATGGGGCTATAAGACGTGTTTTTTGACAAACATTTGAATCCGTTGCTTGCTGTGCCCGGGGTAAATGCTGTATCTTTGCGCTCCTGAAAATACAGATTTTGGTTAAGATTGACAACATAACACTGCCCGATTTTCCTTTGTTGCTGGCGCCCATGGAGGATGTAAGCGACCCGCCTTTCCGTGCCATCTGTAAAGATGCGGGGGCGGACCTGATGTATACCGAATTTATATCAAGTGAAGGTTTGATCCGGGACGCGATCAAGTGCCGCCGTAAACTGGATATTTTCGAATATGAAAGACCGGTGGGCATCCAGATATTCGGTGGTGACGAAGATAGCCTGGCGCTGGCTGCTAAAATCGTGGATGTGACCAACCCCGATTTGCTGGACATCAATTTTGGCTGTCCGGTGAAAAAAGTAGCGGGCCGTGGCGCCGGGGCCGGGGTATTGAAAGACCTCGACCTGATGGTGCGTCTCACTGACGCCGTGGTAAAGGCCACAAAACTGCCTGTAACGGTTAAAACCCGTCTCGGGTGGGACGACGATAGCAAAAACATCGAGGAGGTGGCAGAAAGGCTCCAGGATGTCGGTATTAAAGCATTGGCTATCCACGGTCGTACCCGTTGTCAGATGTACAAAGGGGAAGCTGACTGGACCCTGATCGGAAAAGTAAAGAACAATCCCCGCATCCATATCCCGATTTTCGGTAACGGTGACATCAATTCCCCCCAGAAAGCGGTGGAATATAAAAACCGCTACGGCGTGGACGGTATTATGATCGGAAGGGCCGTTATCGGTTACCCGTGGCTGTTTCGAGAAATCAAACATTATGTAAAAACCGGTGAATTACTGGCGGGACCTACGTTGGAAGAACGCATTGCCGTCAGCAAAAAACACCTGCGCCTCTCTGTGGAATGGAAAGGCCCAGTGACGGGCATCAACGAAATGCGTGGCTGTTACGCCAACTATCTCAAAGGGTTGCCTAACATCAAAGAATTTCGCAGCCGGCTGGTAACGCTCAAAACGGTAGAAGAGGTGGAAACAGTGCTGGATGAAATAGAAGCGTACTATAAAGGGATCGAAATAGAAAAAGCCCCCATCGAGATGATCGATTATCATCAGAATTGCCCGTTATAACTATTTTTACGATAACGTTAAAATAAGGAAGCTGTCCCGTAAATGAGGCAGCTTCCTTATTTTATACTCCTGGTAAAAATAGCATTGAATTTTGTCAAATTTATTGTTGCCGTACTACCACTATTTGGTCATCTTTACATGTCCGCCCGAGGCAGGACAGATAAAGCAACTATGATGTACAAACGATTTTTTTTGACTTTACTGGCAGCCCTGTACGCCAGCTGTTTATTTGCTCAATGGGATTTTCAGACTAACTATTTCAAAGTCCATATTGACAAGCGTGGTTATGTCACCAGTATGAAGAACATCACGGTGAAGACAGCCAGGGAGTTCAGTCCGGCGGACAAGCCGTCGCCGCTGATGCAGCTGTATGACGGCAAAAAGAAGGTGTACTACGCGCCGGTAAAAGCCTCCTGGCAGCCAGCGGGAAAAACATTGTTGCTGTCCTATGCCAACGGATCGTCGGCAAGGATACACCTTACGCAGCATGCAAAATACCTGAAGTTGACACTGTTGTCACTGACGCCGGCGACAGACATTGAGGGGATTCAATGGGGAGCCTATCATACCAATATCAATAACCTTTTAGGGGAAATCATCGGTGTTGCCAGGGATACCAGCGCTGCTGTCAACTATGCGATAGGAATGCTGGCGCTGGATGACAATACACTGGGCGGCACGTCGGCAACAGTGGGGGATGCTGCGCCGTTTCAGTATATTATTCATACGCCGGATGCCCGGCGCTTTCCCCTGCCTGACAGTCTGCATGAAGGCCAGGTATTCAGCCTCGGTGGTGATGGTATCAGCGATGTAGCGTTCTATGCACATAAAGAGCCCTGGTATCGTATTATGTACGGCGATGCAGCGCAGGTGGATTCACTGGGGCGCATTGCTGTTTCCTATCACTCAAGGGACCGGTCCGGCAAACGGGAAGTTCTTTTTTCCCTGATCCCGCATATGGCGGCCAATAAGCCCAACCATATTGACGTGCAGCCTTTGCCCGGCGTGGGCTATATCGGCTCTTCCGTGGCGCTGTGGGGAAGCCCGGACAGTACAGCGCTGCTGGACGTGCTCCGGGAGATAGTGGTGAAAGAGCATTTGCCTTATCCTACTATCAATGGCAAATGGGTAAAAGACCCTGCTGCTTTTGTACCGGATGCTTTAACCGGCGGCGGTTTATACGATAGTATCATATCCTATACTTCCCGGCTGGGCTTTAAGGCGATCAGTTTATACGACCAGGGATTTCTCCGGCCCGATCGTGGCAACGGCGGATATATTGACGGAAAACATTTTGAAAATAAGCCGATAAAAATGACTGCCGGCAATAAGTCGCACAAGGAATTTGCCTTGCTGGCGGCCCGGCAGGGGATACTGACAGGAAGAACGCCGATCACCAATTCCCTGGCGCCCGGCACCAGGGATGCCAGTCCCGTTCCGAGCGACAGCCTTTGCTACCAGCAAAAGCGACTGCTTGCCGGAAAGATCAGTCCCACTGATACTATTATCACGGTAGATGACCCGGCGCACCTGGAAGAAATAGCCAGCTGGGAAGGGCATTGCGAGAATCTGAATATGATAAAGATCGGTAAAGAGCTGATTCATTACCTGGGAGTATCAGCCACGCCGCCATACCGGTTGTTACACGTAAAACGCGGGTACTGGAACACGACACCGGCTGCGCATGCGGCAGGAGACACGGTTTTCAAGTTGCAGGTGACGGTCAACTATGGTTATGATGGCGTGATCCCCAATATACAGTTGCAGGATGAAATAGCGAAACATTACGCGGACATCTGCAAGATCAATGGCCTGGCTTATTATGATTTCGACGGGCAGGAGTTTCTGTTCAATAACGGTCATGGTTATTACTCGGTGAAACGTTTCTTCCGCAAGATGTTTGAACATGCCGGGACGCTGGGGGTACCTTACATCCGCTTTACCGGGTCTACCTTGTCGGAGGGCTCGTGGCATTACCAGAGCATCTGGAATGTTGGCGGAGGAAAAAACCTGTATGATGTGGATACGAGGGAATGGGGGAGTACGACCAGCCAGGGCAAAGATCTCCGGGATGTTACTTATGCTAATTTTTTCCCGGTGGGCATGGGAGGAAATTTTCCCATAACGGCCACGTCTACCCCAGAGCAGTATGAGCATGTGCAAGCCATCTCCGTAGGGGTGGGCACTACCTACAGCCTGAAGCTGAACCAGGAAGAGGTGGAGCGTTGCCCGCAAAAGGATGCTATTTTTAAGGTGATCCGTACCTGGGAAGATGCGCGCGCTGCCAATGCTTTTCCCCGCTGGGTAAAAACGTTGCTGGCGGATCCGGCCAGGAGCTGGAAGCTGGAACCCGGAGCGGTGGCGGATACCTGGAATTTGTATGACGTAACCCTGGGAGGCAGCTCTCAGCCAATATTGTTGAGAAGAGCACCGGGATATTGAGATGAAGAAGCGTACCAGGATATGAAGAAGGGTGCCCCGTTTGGAGGCACCCTTTTTTAGAGACAGGCATCAGCGGCTGACGGGCTGATAGGCTTCGAAAGTGACAGCAGCGTTGGCCCTTCCGGAGGAGAGCGTACGCAGTGTGGTCACATATCCGAAAAGATCTGCCAGCGGTACACTGGCGGTGATATCCTGCACATTGTTTTTGATTTCCATATGCCGGATCACGCCGCGGCGTCTGTTGAGATCGCCGGTGAGCGCACCGGTGTATTCTTCCGGCGTGGTGACTTCCACCGACATGACCGGTTCCAGCATACGCGGGCCAGCCTGGGCTGCGATGTTGCGGAAGGCAATCATGGCCACCTGTTCAAAGTCCTGCGCGTGGGAGTCGTTGGGATGTATTTTACCATCGAGCAACCGGATGCGCATGGCATGAAGGGGATACCCTTTGAGCGGACCGGTTTTCATCGCGGCTTCAAAGCCTTTGCTGATGGAAGGGATGAACTCCTTCGGTATAGCGCCGCCTTTGATGTCGTTGATAAATTCCAGTCCCGGCTGACCATCTTCCCGGGGCGACATTTCAAACGTGATGTCTGCAAAGTTGCCCGAGCCGCCGGTTTGTTTTTTAAAGACCTCATGATGGGTGACCGACTGCGTGAGCATTTCCTTGTACGCAATCTGCGGCGCCCCTTTGTTGATCTGTAACTGGTATTCAGTGGCCAGTTTTTCCAGCACTACTTCAAGATGCAGTTCGCCCATGCCTTTGAGGATGGTTTGGCCGGAGGCTTTGTCCACCTCTACGGAGAGGGTAGGGTCTTCATCCAGCAGCCCTGCCAGCGCTTCACCCAGCCTGTCGGCGTCTTTGGCCGCTTTGGCTTCCACTGCGTAGCCGATCATGGGTTCAGGGAAACTGATGCGTTCCAGCAGTACGGGATGGTCCGGATGGGACAGTGTGTCGCCGGTTTTAACGTCTTTCAGGCCTACCACCGCGCCGATGTCGCCGGCGCCGATTTCTTCCGCCGGTTCAAACTTGTCGGACATGATGCGCAGCAGGCGGCTGATGCGGACGGTACGGCCGGAGCGGCTGTTCCACAGCATGTCGCCGGTACGTAAAACGCCGGCGTATACGCGCACTAACGTCAACCTGCCTACGTAGTCGTCGACCATGATTTTGAAGGCCAGTCCGGCTACCTTAGATTCCGGTGTGGCCGGTATGGTAATGGCATCTCCGGTATCCGGATCTGTGGCATGTACCACCGGTATATCCTCCGGCGATGGCAGGTAGGCCGCTACCGCGTTGAGCAGGGGTTGTATTCCTTTGTTCTTGTAGGCGGCGCCTGCGAGGGCAGGAACGGCCAGCATATTGAGCGTAGCATAGCGCATGGCTGCTATGATCGTTTTTTCGCTGACGTTGTCCGGTGTGCCGGTGTATTGTTCCAGCAATGGTTCGTACAACAGCGACAGTTCTTCCAGCATATTCCGGCGGGCCTGCATGGCAGCTTCCAGCAGTTGGTCGGGGATGGCTGTTTCTTCAAACAGTTTACCGTCGTCGTCATGCCAGAGCAGTGCTTTCATACGGATAAGGTCTATCACGCCGGAGAAGCTGTCTTCCTGCCCTATAGGCAGTTGCAGCGGAATGACGTTGGCGTGCAGGCGTTCCCGTATTTCGGCCACTACCCGCTGGAAGTCGGCGCCCTGCCGGTCCATTTTATTGATCATCACAATGCGCGGCACGTTGTAGTGGTTGGCCTGGCGCCATACCGTTTCGGATTGAGGCTGCACGCCGGAGCGGGCACAGAACACCGCCACGGCGCCGTCGAGCACCCGCAGGGAACGTTCTACTTCTGCCGTGAAATCCACGTGACCAGGCGTATCGATAATGTTGACCTGGTATTTGTCATCCGCGTAATTCCAGTACGTGGTGATCGCCGCGGAAGAGATGGTGATGCCCCGTTTTTCTTCCTGCGGATCCGTGTCCATGATGGTATTACCGTCATCTACATTACCCAGTTTATGTGTGAGGCCGGTGTAATACAGCATTCTTTCCGTGAGTGTTGTTTTACCGGCGTCGATATGCGCCATGATACCTATATTTCTGAATCGGGACAGTTGTCTCATATAATCTTTTCTTTAAAAATGGGAATAAAAAAGCCTCTCATACGGTAATGAGAGGCATTGCGTTATGGCAACGGCATGCCAGACATTACCGGTGTGGCCGGATGTATATAGTCATTGTTGTGATCAATACTTTCATAAGGCAGTGATCATTTACGTATGTAAAAATGGAAGCCGGAATGGCGTGGGGGAGACAAAATAAAAAGGCCTCTTCGGATGAAGAGGCCTCCAATATGATAATGGGAGTTATTTCATTTGATGATACCTCTTATATCCGGGTTGGATCTGCCTCCCCGTCTTGAATAAAGACAATACGGGTACTTGCAATTACCGCTCTGATAACGGAATCGTTTTTCCTGTTTGCCTGATATTGTAAGGTCTGTTTCATCTCTTTGGGTGCAAGTAAATTTTGCGATGCAAATATAACCATATTTCTGATGTGAACAAAATGCGGCGCAGATTGTCTTCTATTTGTACAGAAAATTCGCAGGATTATACCAATGGCGATCGACAGGGAGGCCGTACTTTTGCATCATCCTTTAATGATAAAAAAATAAACGAATGAATATTACAGATCTTACAGGCACTGTGCAACTGGCTAACGGTGTAAAGATGCCTTATTTCGGATTAGGCGTGTGGCAGACCAATGAAGGACAGGAAGTAATAGACGCCGTGACCTATGCACTGGATGCAGGTTACCGGCATATTGACACCGCGGCGATTTACGAAAACGAGGAGGGTGTAGGTACTGCGATTGCCAACAATAAAGTAGACAGAAAAGATATTTTTATCACCAGTAAAGTATGGAATGCTGATCAGGGGTACGACAGTACGCTGAAAGCGTTCGACGCTTCTCTGGAAAAACTGAAGACTGATTACCTGGACCTTTACCTGATCCACTGGCCGGTAAAGGAAAAATATAAAGAAACCTGGCGGGCCATGGAAAAGCTGTATGCGGATGGCCGTGTAAAAACCATTGGTGTCAGCAATTTCCTGCAGCATCATTTGGAAGATCTGTTCCAGGGTGCTAACATATTACCGATGGTAGACCAGCTGGAGTTCCATCCTTATCTCGTGCAACAGTCTTTGCTCGACTTTTGTCGTCAGCACCATATCCAATACCAGGCCTGGAGCCCGCTAATGCAAGGCAAGGCGTTTAAAGTGCCGGAGCTGCAGCAGCTGGCCGAAAAGTACGGTGTGTCTGTAGCGCAACTGGTGCTGCGCTGGGATTTACAGAAAGGCGTGGTAACGATCCCGAAAAGCGTTCAACAGCAACGGATCATCTCCAATGCAGAGATTTTCGATTTCGAGATCACTCCCGAAGACGTGGCGGCGATGGACGCGCTGGACCGCGGCGAAAGGATGGGACCCGACCCGGACAACTTTAATTTCTAAGATCTTTATCGATTGTAAGCATACGGATCATGCTTGTATTCAGCCGTCTCTTCACAGCAGAGGCGGCTTTTTATTTTTTTCTTTTAAAACATCAGATGTTTTAATAAAACATCATACCTTTGTACTGTAACCAGTTTTTTATGGACCAGACATCGAAACTTTCCAACCGCGTCATCAACGCTATCCAGAAAGACATCTCACAGGGGATTTATAAGATCGGGCAGAAGATACCGACGGAACCCGAACTGATGGTGCAGTATGCCGTAGGCCGTTCCACGATCCGGGAGGCGATAAAGACGCTCGCCATGTCGGGCGTATTACGGGTGCAGCAGGGATCGGGCACCTATGTGAGTGAGACGGTGCAGACGGAATCGCTGGACCAGCGGTTGCGGCGTGCGGATTTTGAAGAGATCAACCAGGTGCGGCGTATGCTGGACTATGAAATCGTGAAGCTGGCGGCGCAGCATCATACTAAGACGTCGCTGGCAGAAATGAAGAAATACCTCGACCTGCGTAAAAAGGCCATCCTGGAGCAGCAGTACCAGGACTGTATGGAGGCGGACATCGCGTTTCACACGGCCATGGCCAAAGCCAGCGGCAATCACGTGCTGGCGGACCTCTATCGTAGTTTCACCGCCGTGATCCGCGACTTCTTTGCCAAAAGGGACACAGAAAGCATCAGTCATTTTGCGATCAGTCACCATCTGCATGAACAGTTGTACGAAGCGGTCAAAAGCGGTAACGTCAAGTTATCGCGGCAGGCCATGGAAGATATCCTGGACAACAACTACTAAAATTCCGACAGATGAATATACTTATTTTCAGCCTGATACTCCTAGCGGGCGCATATGTGGCGGGCCTTCTGGGTTCGTTGACAGGCCTTGGCGGAGGAGTGGTTGTTATCCCGCTACTGACGCTGGTATTTCATGTGGATATCCGTTATGCCATCGGGGCGGCGCTGCTGGCTTCCATCGCCAATTCGTCCGGTGCGGCATCGGCTTACATCAAAGAAGGTATCACCAACGTGCGACTGGGCATGTTCCTGGAGATCGCTACTACGTTGGGAGCGGTAGGAGGGGCGCTGATAGCGGTTTTTACGCCGACTAATACCATCGCCATCCTCTTTGGCGTGGTGCTGATTTTCTCTGCACTGATGACCGTCCGCAAGAAACATGAACATGCTTTGCAGGAAGGCAGCCGGTTATCATACGTCTTAAAGTTAAACGGCAGTTACCCTACGCCGCAGGGCGAGGTGTCCTACAAGTTGCAAAACATTGGCGGTGGTTTTTCCATCATGCTGCTGGCGGGCGTTTTGTCCGGATTGCTGGGCATCGGCTCGGGCGCCTTGAAAGTGCTGGCGATGGATGGTGCGATGAAGATACCTTTTAAGGTGAGCACCACGACCAGCAATTTTATGATCGGTGTTACGGCGGCCGCCAGTGCTGTCGTGTACTTACAGCGTGGCTATATTGATCCGGGCATTGCTTTCCCGGTAGTACTGGGCGTGTTGGGTGGCGCTTTTACCGGTGCGCGGTTGCTCACCGTAATGAACCCGAAAACGTTGCGTTATATTTTCTGCGCTGCCATTTCATTTGTGGCGCTGGAAATGATCTACAACGGATTACATCATCAGTTTTAAACACCGGCCATGAAAAGTATTAAAACACTCACCGGCGACAGGGATATTGCTTTACTGGTTGGACAAGTGCTGCGTACCGGCGTGATCACTGCCAGCGCCATTGCTTTTGTGGGCGGCATCTTGTACCTGGCCAAACACGGTGCTGACAGTATTCCCGATTACAGTACGTTTACCGGTGAAGGAAAAGAATATACGACGTTCAGCGGCATCTTTCACGGACTGACAACATTCAAACCTTCTGCCGTCATACAGTTCGGGGCTCTGATATTACTGGCGACGCCCATACTCCGCATCTGCTTTTCGCTCATTGGTTTTGCCGTGGAGAAAGACAGGATGTATGTGGTGATCACGCTGATGGTGCTGGGCATCATTCTCTTCAGCATGTTCGGCGGCCTGAAAGTATAGTTATTGCATCACCGCGAAAAGGGCGTCGATGTCGGCTTTGTTGTTATAGAAGCTGAGTGCCACTGTGAGCGTATTGTTTTTATAACGGGCCATCACGTTGTGCTGTACCAGCCGTTGGTTTTGTTCCGGTGATATTTTCAGCCGCTGTATCGACGAAAGATGCGGCTGTTCAAAGTCAGAGAGTACTTCGATCCGGTGGGCCCTTGCCTGTTCGTGCAGATAGGATATCAGCCTGTGTATGTAGGCGTCGATGTCTGCGATGCCGATGGCTTCGAGATACCGCAGGGCTTCACCCAGCAGCAGGATATTGAGGAAGGCCGGCGTGCCCTGTTCAAATACGGTGGCATCTTTTTTCGGTGTAAACTGCGTATAGTCCTGTGTGATATCAAAGTCCGGGTTAGGATAGGTGACGTTGTACCATCCCATGGTTTTAGGCGGATATTTTTCCAGTATTTGCTGAGAGACGTACATGCCACCGACGCCGTAACCGGCGGCTGCCCATTTATAGGTATGGAAAATGAGTATATCGATATGACAGGCCTGCACATCTATTTCATTGATGCCGAAAGACTGGGTGGCGTCTACGATCAGTATCAATCCATGTTTTTTACATAAAGCGCCTATGGCTGCCAGGTCGTGGCGGTAGCCGGAGCGGAACATCACGTGACTGACGATCAGTATGCGGGTATCGGAAGTGATTTGTTGTTCAATAGCGTTGACGGGCAGGGCGCCGTTGGCCTCCGGCTGTACCAGCCGTACGGGATGTCCGTGATGTATCCATGGTACGAAGCTGGTGGGGAAATCATCTTTCATGGTGAGGATTTCAAACGTTTGGGGGAACATGCCTGTCAGCAGCCCCATGGCCTGGGCAGTATTGGTGATAAAGGCCATCTCAGAAGGGGATGCGTTCACGGTGCTGGCCAGCGCAGCACGGATTTTTTGCACTTCAGGGTCCCAGGAGGGCATCACCCCCCGGCCCTGTTCACTCAGGTCGGTCAGCAGTTTTGTTGCTTTGGCCACCAGCGGTTTGCTTACCGGACCGCCGCCATTGGTGAAGAGGTAGGTATATTTACCGAAGACCGGGAAATCGGCTCTTATCTGCTCCCATTTGTGATTGCTGGCATCCATCTTTTTATACTATTTTATTAATTGCTGATTCTTACTAAACAAACCGCCGGTGCCCGTTTTATTTGCAATATAAACACGATAACTTGCGATGTACGACGGGAATTAATTCTTATACAATTTAAGGCTTTTAGCATGTTGAAAAAAAGAAAACTGCTGGCATATGCGATGGCGCTGCTACCGGTGGGAACATTGTGTGCACAGGAACAGCCATTGTTCCGAAAGGCAGGCGCGCCGCTGGATCAGCGCGTGAGCGATCTGCTGCATACATTGACGTTATCCGAAAAAATTTCACTGCTGGGATATAATAGTCCCGCTATTGAACGGCTGCATATCCCTGCCTATAACTGGTGGAATGAAGCGCTGCATGGTATTGCCCGCGGGGGCGAGGCCACGGTGTTTCCGCAGGCCGTCGGCCTATCGGCTTCTTTTAACGCGCCGCTGGCGAAGGCCGTAGCGGCGTCCATCTCCACGGAAGCACGAGCCAAATACAACCTGGCGGTGGCCGCCGGACGTCATGTGCAGTATATGGGGCTCAATTTCTGGACGCCTAATATCAATATCTTCCGTGATCCCCGCTGGGGCCGGGGACAGGAAACTTACGGGGAAGATCCTTATCTGACGGGTGTTATGGCTGGTGCGTTTGTACAGGGCTTACAGGGTGACGAAGCGGGAGCGCTGAAGACGGCCGCCTGTGCCAAACATTTTGCGGTGCATAGCGGACCGGAAGCCGACCGTCATAGCTTTAACGCGGTGGTGGATGAAAAAGACCTGCGGGAGACCTACTTATATGCCTTTAAGAAAATGGTGGACGGTCATGTGGAATCCATTATGTGCGCCTACAACCGGGTGAACAGCCAGCCTTGCTGCACCGGCAACACATTGCTGCAGGACATCCTGCGGAAAGAGTGGAAATTCGGCGGACAGGTGGTGACCGACTGCTGGGCGCTGGATGACATCTGGTTGCGTCATAAAGCTATTCCAACGCGCGAAGAGGTGGCTGCCGCCGCTATCAAAGCCGGTGTTAACCTGGATTGCGCCAATATCTTACAGGATGATGTTTTAAAAGCGATCGATAAAGGCTGGCTGAAACCGGCGGAGGTAGACAGTGCGCTGAGCGCCAGTCTGCGTACCCAGATGAAGCTCGGCCTGTACGATGCGCCCGGGACCAGTCGCTACAGCGGCTACGGCGTCGACAGCGTTAACAACGCCTGGCATACCGCATTGGCCTTACAGGCTGCCCGGGAGAGCATGGTGCTGCTGAAAAATAATGGCGTATTACCGCTGCGTGCCGATAAGTACGCTTCCATGCTGGTCACCGGTTCCAACTCCGCATCGCTGGAAGCCCTGATGGGCAACTATCATGGCGTATCCGGCAATATGGTGACGTTTACCGCCGGCCTCGGCAAAGCCGCCGGGCCCGGGATGGCACTGCAATATGACCAGGGATGCGATTTCACCGACACCTTGCATTTTGGCGGCATCTGGGCTTCCCAGAACTGTGATGTGACCGTTGCCGTGATAGGGCTGACGCCGCTGCTGGAAGGAGAAGAAGGGGATGCTTTTCTGTCTGCCTCCGGAGGAGATAAAAATTCGTTGAGCCTTCCCCGTTCACAGGTGGTTTTTATGCAGAAACTAAGGGCTGCGCACAAAAAGCCGATCATTGCCGTGGTAACGGCCGGCAGTGCGGTGGATGTTTCCGCTATTGAGCCGTATGCCGATGCGATCATCTTCGCATGGTACCCGGGAGAACAAGGGGGGAACGCACTCGCGGACATCGTCTTCGGAAAATATTCGCCCGCAGGGCGGCTTCCGGTCACCTTTTACCAGTCGCTCAAAGACCTGCCGGATTACAAGGACTACAGCATGAAAAACCGTACTTACCGTTATTTTACCGGCAAGGTGGCCTATCCTTTCGGTTTCGGCCTGAGCTATACAACATTTGCTTATGACTGGCAACAGGCGCCGGCGGTGGGTTATAAAGCGAATGACACTATTCGTATGACCGTTCACGTGCGTAACACGGGTCATATGGATGGCGACGAGGTGCTGCAGGCATATATCACCTATCCCAACCAGGAGAGAATGCCGCTGAAAGAGCTGAAAGCCTTTAAGCGGGTGCATGTAAAACAAGGCGGAACGGAAGCCGTAACGCTGGAGATCCCCATGGCGGAGTTGCAGAAGTGGGACCTGCAGCAGCAGCGCTGGAAGTTGTATAAAGGGAGTTACGGCGTGCATATCGGATCGTCGTCCGCAGACTTTAAACTGACGCGTAATGTTGTTATAAAATAGAAAGAAAAATGCCAGGACGAAAGCCCTGGCATTTTTCTTTACAGCGGTTATGCGGTAACCATCCTGTTGACCACCCGTTTCAGCGTAAGGCCCTGAACAATGATGGAGAACAGCACTACGAAGTAACTTCCTGAAAGGATGATTTCCTTATAGGGAGATTCGGGCAGCGACATGGCGAGTGCTACGGAGATGCCCCCACGAAGACCTGCCCATACCAATATAGTGATGCCTTTGTAGGTTGTTTTCAATGATTTTTTCAGCAGTAAGGAGGGGAGATAGATACTCATGGCCCTGGCTATCAGTACGAAGGCAACGGCAAAAAGGCCGGTGAGCCAGTAGTTTTTAAGGAACGGCATGAGTACGATCTGCAGGCCGATCATCACAAAGAGGATGGTGTTGAGCAGTTCGTCTATCAGGTGCCACACGTTATGGAAGTAACGTTGCATGTCTTCAGACTGTTTGGTACCCAGTGAGGTGTTGCCGAGGATGAGACCTGCCGATACCGCCGCCAGCGGGATAGAGACGTGCAGCATGGCGCCCGCGACGGATATCACCATCACCATGGATAAAGATACCATAACGATAATCTGGAAGTCGTCCACCCGTTTCATGGTGCGGTAAGCCACCAGGCCGGATATGACGCCCAGCAGGATGCCACCGAATACTTCCTGCGAGAAAAGGGCGACGGTGTGGGAGAAAGAGACGTGGGCATCAGCGCTGGCCGCGAGTTCTTTCAGGATCACGAAGAGCAGGATGCCGGTACCGTCATTCAGCAGGGATTCGCCACCAATGATGGTTTCCAGCGAAGAGGGTACTTTGGACTTTTTCAGTACAGACATTACCGCCACCGGATCGGTAGGGGAAATGAGCGCGCCAAACAGCAGGCAGTACAGTAGTGGCAGTTCAATGTTTAACATGCCGGTGGCCCAATACAGGAGATAACCGAAGATGAAGGTAGAGCCGATGACCCCGACGGTACTGAGTATCAGTACAGGGTAGCGCTGCTCTTTCAGCTTCTGAAAATCGAATTGCAGGGCGCTCGCAAACAGGAGGAAGCCTAACATAATGTCCAGCAGTGTTTGTGTAAAGTCGATGCTGCTGGTGAGTTCTTTGATGAACGCGTAGGCGTCAGGAAAAATTTTACCGGTAAAGAGGATCAACAAGGACAACAGCAGCGAAACCACGATCACGCCTATGGTTCCGGGTAGTTTGATAAACCGGTTGTTGATGTACGAAATCAGCGCACTGATAGTGATTAAAGCCGTAATAATTGTAAAAGTGTTCATAGCTTCCAGATAATGCCAGTTAAAGAATACAGATTTAAAAATGATGATGCTATCACTATAGGGGGCGCTAAAGATAGAAAAACATTTGTAAATCGTCCTGCTGGCGGCCCGGAAGGGCTACTTTTTTTTAGCAGAAGGAAAAAGGAGAAGATATTCCGCTTGCCGCCTGAAGTGTTTCAGGCGACAGCGGATGGATGCAAAGGACATGGTCATTGTGCGTTCCGTATGTATACGGGATCGCAATGGAAATAGTTGATAAATGCGATGGTGAATACATTTTCGTCCGGCAGGCCGATACTGTGGGCGATGTCGGAGAGGGGAATATTTTCGTATACCAGCCGTTCGTAGGCTTTCAGCATTTTCTGCTGAAAGGCAAAGTCTTCCAGCGGAACGTAGAACATATTTTCGAAGGCGCCTGCCAGCACCGCGCTGGGCAGGTTAAAGAGAAAGGCGGTATGCATCAGGGGCGATTCCAGGTGTACGTTGTTTTTCAGGTAATCGAAAACCTTGGTCAGCGTGTCGTCGTCTACCGGGCGCTGGATGCCGTCGGGAGTGGCGTCCTGGCAGAGGTAGTTGCTGAAGATGGCCACGCAGCAGCGGCGCAGGAGGCATTCGGCCTGGTCTTCAATCAGGCGGCAGTCCTTGATCACGTCCAGCAGCAGCTGGATGGCGATGTTGGTGGTGCAGTCGCGCTGGTTGAGCGGTTCGCTCTGGTCCGTGATCTTCTTCGACAGAAGGCCTTTGAGTTCGGGGAATTCCCGTACCAGCGCACCCATACAACCGGGGATGATGTTGATATGAAAGCTGCTGATCTGTATGCCGGGAATTACGGGAACGGTGTGCATTTGTTCCGGCAGGTTGAACAGGCAGATCTGCCGGCCTACCATGTTAAAATCGCCTCTTCCGTGGATATTCGCCACCACGGCGTCTGCCTGGTTAAAGTGCAGCGCCAGGATATGGCGGGGAGAGTAAGGCGTAAGCAGGATATTTTTTTTCGCCAGCACCTCATGATGCCAGATAGAAAAATCTCTCACTTTAATGTTCTGGCAGAACATGTCGCAATCGTTGTCCTGTTTGAAGTACTGACGGGCAAAGGGTATTACCGTATCGTTGAAATCGTCAGGGATCAGTTCCAAAGGGGTAAAATACTGGTCATCTCGTTCTATCAGGAGTATTTTGCGTTCCGGAATGGGCTTGATAGTATTTTGATCATCCATAAATTAAATGAATAAAAATGCGATTAAACTAAATCGATCAATACATAATCCTTACTTACAGGAATAGGTCAGTTGAAAAGTCAATGGTTATTTGCGCCGGTGATATATTGCTTTTGTCATTATTTAAAACAGTGTATCACGCAGAAAAGTACTATGTCAAAATTGGGTTTTTTTCAAACAAAATAGAAGACTATTTATCCAGTCTTTAGATATGTTGATAAATTAACATCTTTCTTTCATCCGGAGAAATTTTTTTCCGGCGGAGATTGGGTTGATGGCTACAGTTGCTTTACCTGTTGCAAAGATCGGGGAAAACGATGTATATGCATCTCCCTGTTTATAAGGAGATGCATAATTTTTTCTAGTGGGACAATACGGCGCTGCCCTTTTCTGCGGCGACGGTCGTTTTTATCTGCCGGCGGCCGCTGAACAGGACGGCTAAGGCGAGCAGCGAGGAGCCGCACATGGTGAAGGCGAGCGGAACGGCGTTATGAGTATCATAAAGGCTGACTACGGTTGCAGCCAATGCGCCAATACCCATCTGCAGTGCGCCCATCAGCGCGGAGGCGGTGCCTGCGTTTTTAGTAAAGGGGGCGAGGCACAAGGCAGCGGTGTTAGGATTGATGAAGCCCATACAGCAGAGGAAGAAAAACAGCAGCACCAGCAGGCTGGTGAGGCCGAGCCAGTCGTTCCACGCGCTGACCGCCATCACAACGGCTATCAGGCCCTGCAGGGAGAGCGCTACCGGCACAATCTGTTTGCTTTCATATCGTTTCAGCAGGATGCTGTTGACCTGGCTGCAGCCAATAAAGCCGATGGAAAGACCCGCGAAGATCCAGCCATAAGTCTTACCGTTAAGGTGGTACACGTCCATAAATACCTGCGGTGAGCCGGACACGTAGGCGAACAGCCCCGAGAAAGCGATGGCGCCTGTGAAAGCATACGTGTAAAACTGCGGCGTGGTAGCTACTGTCCAGAAGCTTTGAATGATAGGACCCGGTTTGAGCGAAAGGGTTGTATCCGGTTTGTAGCTCTCCGGCAGCCAGAGGACCGTGGCCAGCAGGAGCAGCAGGCCGATAACGCCCAACACCACAAACACCGCATGCCAGTGGAATGCCGCTGCCGCATAGCCGCCTATGGTAGGGGCCAGCATGGGGGAAGCGCCGACAACCAGCATCAGCAACGCAAACACGCGTGCATTTTCCTTTACGGGAAACAGGTCACGCACCATCGCCACAGAAGCCACCGTGGCAGCACAACTACCCAGCGCCTGTATAAAACGAAGAACGACAAGGCTGTTCAACGTGCCCGCATATACGCAGCCCACGGAGGCAGCGATGTATACCAGCAGCCCCAGTATCAGCGGTGTTTTACGGCCGAAGCGGTCCAGCAGTGGCCCGTACAGCAGCTGTCCGGCTGAAATGCCAATGAAGAAACTGGAAAGAGACAGCCCCACACGGGCCTGCTCCACGCCAAAGTCTTTGGCGATCGCCGGAAAACTCGGCAGGTACATGTCAATAGAAAAAGGGGCTAACGCCGTCAGGGCGCCCAGGATCAATATCAGGAAAAAATAGCCGGATCGGGTATGTTCTTGTGTCACAGTCTGTCGGTTTGGAATCAAACTGTAAAATTAGAACAACCATTTTATACCTGTATCCCCTTTGCAGAATGATAATATTGATAAGGACATAGAAGAAAATGATAACTACCGGTTAAAAATTAATTATAATTAATTTATATATATTTGTGCGTCCTATTATTGTCGAGATGAGCACTTCCATATTGAAAAGCCTTGCTGCTGCTTTATTGCTGGCGCTGGCTCCCTGCCTGATCTATGCCCAGGAAGGAATGCCGGCCACGGTACGTCCCTGCGGCACTGACCTTTTACTACAGCAATGGCGGCAGAACCCGTCTTTTCTCGCGCGGGAACAGGCTATCAACCAGGCCTTGCTGCAGCGTCATTACGTAACAGTGCCGGGTGCGCCGGCGGCAGATCCTGCCATCATCACCCTGCCGGTAGTGGTGCATATCCTGAACGAAAACCTCAACGCCTATACGGACCTGGACGTGGCCAGTGCCATTCAGCAGCTGAATGACGCATATGGCGCCACCGGGGCTTTTACCGGTGGCCGTACAGATACCAAAATCCGCTTCTGCCTCGCCAGGACGGCTCCCGATGGCGGGCGCACCAGCGGTATCGTCCGCAGTTACTCCTATCTGAATGATTTTGACGTTGACATGGAAGGAGGAGAAGTGACAGACATGGGAGCGTGGGACCGTAGCCGTTATGTTAACATCTGGGTGGTATCCTCCATCCGCTCCGACTACATGCAGGACTTCAGCTGCGGCAAATGGAGCCGGCTGACCATGGGTGGTTATGCCAGCGCCGGTGGCGATATTGTGGTCGCCGGGCTGGGCGTAGGCGTGCTGGCCCACGAAATGGGGCACTACCTCAGCCTGTTGCATACTTTTGCGGCGCGTGACTGTAAAAACAACGACTGTCTCACCGATGGCGACATGGTCTGTGATACCCCGCCCGAAAAAACCATCACCGGCGGCTACGCCTGTAATGCCCCGCAGAACTCCTGCAGCTCGGATACCCTGTCCGGCTTCACCGTCGACGTGCCCGACCTGCCGGACAATTTCATGGACTATGGCCAGGGCACCGGCTGCATCCTGGGCTTCACGCCGGGACAAACGGAGCGCATGCGCAACTTCATCGCAGCAGCGCTGCCGCTGATGCAGGCCAGTACTGTCTGTAACGATCCGTGCGCCGGTACGGTGACCGCCGCCTTCACCCGCGACATCGCCTATCCCGTGGTAGGAGAGGTGGTGACCTTTACCGCTGCTGTAACCGCGGGACAGTCCGTACAATGGCTGGTAGACGGCGCACCTGCAGGAACAGGCGTTACCCTGGCGCTGCCGGTCACCACACAGAAAACCTATCAGCTGGCGCTGCGTGTAACCGATAACGTGACCGGCTGCCAGGCTTCCACAACAGACGCCATGCCGGTGAGCTGCGGTGTAGTGGCACGCTTCTATCCCGATAAACGCAAGATCGCTTCCAAACTGGGCATACAGACAGACCACGTGGTATTTACCAACCGGTCCCGTAACGCTACTGCCTGGAAATGGCTGGTCAGCAACGATAAAGGCATGACCGAAACCGTGGTGAGCACGAACGAGCAGCTGGACTATGTGTTTAACACACCCGGTAACTATAAGGTACGGCTATACGCTACCGACGGACACTGCGAAGACTATACGAACCCGGTGACGATCGTTGTGGATGATCCCACCGCTGACGGCGTGGTGTACGTGTCTGCCGTAGAATGTTATCAGCAGAACAAGCTGCGGGTGAAACTCTATTTCGAAAACAAAGGATACCAGACTATCCCTAAAAATACCCCTGTCTCTTTTTATGACGATGATCCGCGGCTGGGCAAAGGCAAACGGCTAGGCACCCCTTTCCTGCTGCCGGCAGACCTGCCCGGCAAATGCGTATCGGTACTATATACTACCATTGTGGACGCTGGTCGTGAAGGCACCGACACATTGGTGACGGTGATGAACGATAACGGCACTGTTTTTCCCGTGGTGCTGCCCAATACCGGTGTCGAAGAAAGTAACTACGGCAACAACTTCAGTTTTAAGAAAGGTTTCCGCTTTCATGTGTCCCTCGCGCCGGGCGACTATACGCTTACGCCACAGCAGCAGCTGGTACTGAAGCCCTCTTCCCGGGGAGGTGCTATCACCAGCGCGGTATGGGAAACATCCCCGTACCTGGATTGCAGCACCTGCATCAATGCTACTTTTACCGCACCCTATCGCCAGGACACGGTGACGACCGTGAAGGTGCGCGGTTATACACAATACGCCTGTTACGCCGATACCATGGCCACCTTGCACATCCCGCCGGTAGACGATTATACCGTAAAGCTGGACCAGGTGACCTGTTCCCGTGGTGATAGTCTCCATGTAGATTTTTCCCTGTGCAATGCCTATGCTGCCGGTAACATCCCCGCAACGCTACAGGTTGATTTTTACGATCGCGCACCTGGAGATCCCGCCGCTGTAAAACTGGGCAACACTTTCCTGACACCGATGGGCTCTGCGGGTGCCTGCAGTAGCTACGGGCAGTATCTTCGGAATACGGCCACCGGGCAGGTGGTAGCGGTGGTGAATAAAGACCACCGGCCTTTCCCGCCCGCCACCGGGTTGAATGAAGCAGATTATACCAACAACACCCATACGCTGGGTTATGTGCCGCCGGTGTTGACGGTCTTCCCGCAGGACACGACTGTATTCCGCAAGGCGCCTTTTCATTTTTATTACCGTGTCAACGGCTTCGATCCGGTTAATATCCGCTGGGATAACAGCGACGCTTATACGATGGACTGCCATAACTGTCCTGCGCCTTCCGTGCGGATGCTGGACAGCAGCCGGATAGCGGTCACGTTGACAAACCGTTACGGCTGTGTGCTAACAGGAGAGGAGTACGTGCACCTTGTTCCGCCGGACCTGACCCTCAGTTTATTATCGGCGCGCTGTTATGATAATGAGCATATCCTCGTGAAGTTTAAGGTATGTGTGGCCAACGGTTACGACAGCATCTTCCGGAAGATACCGGTCTCTTTTTACAATGGGGATCCCGGTAATGAGCGTACGAAAACACTGGGCCCGCTGTTTTATACGCCTGCGCCGCAGGAGGGCGACTGCCGCGAGTTCACCCATGTGGTCAGCGCTCCCGGTACGGCTGAAGTGGTGGCGATGGTCAATGACAAAAGCGGCTTTGTATGGCAGGAAACGGATTATACCAATAACCGGAGCGTGCTGGGTTATGAACCGTTTGCCATTCGCGCCACGCCGGTGCTGATATCGCTGCCGAGACCGGCCAGCGTGCCGTTGCGCACAACGGTGACCGGCGGTCCCGCTGCTTCGTATGCCTGGTCGCCCCAGTCGGGCCTGTCCTGTGTAACCTGTCCATACCCGGTGGCAGCTGCTACTTCCTCCATGCGTTATATCGTGACAGCCAGGAATGACTACTGGTGTACAGATACGGCGGGTGTGCAGATACAGACGTTCGTCAATGCAGGCATCAGTATGCCGAATGCTTTTTCGCCCAATGGCGACGGGCTGAATGATTTCTTCTATGTAATTGGCAGCTGGGATATCCGGCAGGTAAGGAATTTGTCGGTGTTTAACCGTTCCGGTAATAAGGTGTTTGAGGCGGTGAACACGCCGGCCAACGACCGTGCGTACGGTTGGGACGGTATGGTAAAAGGGCAGAAGGCCGATATGGGCACCTATGTTTATTTTGCTACGGTCGAATACATCGACGGTACTGTGAAACTGATTAAAGGCGCGGTGACGCTTCTGCGGTAAACGAGGAACTTGTTATAAAAAAGAAAACCGGCTCGCAGTGAAGAGCCGGTTTCTTTTTTTTCATCCTTGCACACACACTATACATGAACAGTTTTAAGCATGGTCCCGTTTTCGATAAAGCGGCTATGCCAGCTAAGGGCCTCCTGCAGCAGGTGGGGCGTGTGGCCTCCGCGGCTGCAGGCGTTGGTAAAATAGTTGTTCAGTTCGTCTTTGTAGCTGGCATGCGCGCATTTGGATATGATCAGTCTTGCCCGTTCCCGGGGCGCGAGTCCCCGTAAATCGGCCAGACCGTTCTCCGTTACTATAATGTCAACATCATGTTCAGTATTGTCTATATGAGAAGCCATTGGAACAATGTGCGAAATACCGCCGGCTTTGGAAGATGACTGTGTTACGAATATGCCCAGGTAGGCGTTGCGGGCAAAATCATTGGAGCCGCCGATACCGTTCATCATGGCGGTGCCGCCGATGTGAGTGGAATTGACGTTGCCGTAGATGTCGCATTCGATGGCCGTATTGATACTGATGACGCCCAGGCGGCGGATCACTTCTGCCGCGTTGCTGATATCCTGCGGCCGCAGAACGATATGCGGCTTATATTTTTCGAAGTTGCTGAACACCCTGTTGTAGCAAGCCTGGGAGACGGTGATGGAAGAGGCCGAAGCCATTTCCAGTTTCCCGGCATCGATCAGGTTGAAGGCGCTGTCCTGTATCACTTCCGAGTACATGGTGAGGTGATGGAAGTGGCCGTCCATAAAACCTTCCATGACGGCGTTGGCGACTTTGCCGATACCGGATTGAAGCGGCCGGAGTGACTGCGGCAGACGGCCTTTGCTGATTTCATGGGAAAAGAAATCCAGCAGGTGGGCAGCGATGGCCGTGGTTTTTTCGTCCCTTTCGTTGATAGAGGCGGGGCTGTCGGTCGTGGTGGTGAGTACTACCGCCACAATTTTTTTCGGGTCTACCGGGATGGACGGCCGCCCGATGCGTGCGCCCGCTGTCGTGATCGGGATGATTTGTTTTTCCGGCCATATACCGGCGGCGAAAATATCGTGTACGCCGTATAGCGAGAGGGGCACAGAGAGATTGATCTCAACGATGATCCTGTCGGCAGCGGCGGCAAAAGCGGCGGAGTTGCCTACAGAAGTGGTAGGCACGATGCTGCCGTCTTCTTCAATCAGCAGGGCTTCGATCACGGCGATGTCCAGGCGGGGAATGATTTTTTCTTCCACGAGGGTGGCGCTTTCACCGAGGTGCTGATCGGTAAACAGCACTGCGCCGCTGTTGATTTTTTTACGTAATGCAGGATCTACCTGGAACGGCATGCGTTTGTACAGGATGCCTGCTTCAGCCAGGGCCCCGTCTGTGTCATGACCCAGTGAGGCACCTGTGAGCAGCGTTATTCTGAGAGGGTTAGCAGGAGCTGTTAATGCCAGTGCTTTTAATACCGCTTTGCTGTCGCCTGCCTTGGTAAAACCGCTGGAGGCTACGACCATCTGGTCTTTAAACAACGTGGCGGCTTGTTCGGCGCTGGTGATCTTCTGTTGTAAATCTCTTCTCTTGATGCGTTCTTCGTACATGGTGCAGGTATGTGGCAAAGGCAAATGTTGGTTGCGAATTGCGGATACAATATTAGGACGGTTTCTGGTGGCCGGTTAGTGTGTCCGGGACAAATTTTTATTCGTTCCGGCCAATCCGGTAGACAGTTTTTATCGTTATATTTATAGTAGATAGGCTGTCACTTCCATTTCCATCATTTAAATCCTCCTGCAACATGAAAAAAGTGTTTCTCCCCATGTTATGTGTATGGTTTTTTAGTGCAGCGTCTGTACAGGCGCAGAGTATATTGGACCAGGCGAAAAAAACGGCTGGTACTGTGCAGAATCCTTTGGCCAACTACGGTGGAGTGGCCAGCAGTATTTTGTCGAAACTGACGCCTGCCCTGGGGCTTACAGCGGTTCAGCAACCGAAGGTGACCGATCTGGTGACCGGTTTTCTGAAACAGAAAGCAGGTATTATGCCATTGCAACAGAGCAATCCTGCCGCTTATGCTTCCAAACTCAGTGGCCTTCAGGGCGGACTTTTCTCCAAGCTCAAACTGTTGTTGACTGCCGCGCAGTACACCAAATTCCTGGGTCTGAAGCCTAAGACCAATGATGTCGCCAATGTTTTGTCGCAGTTGTTCTACTAACCGAATGCATTCATTTTATTCACAGAAAAGGTTTGCCGTTTAATGCGGCAAACCTTTTTTATGATACATGATAATCCTGCCGGCGATATCACCTGTGTGTCTGTATGCATATTACCGGTGTTTGTTACAGCAGGGGTTCATCCTATCATCTTCTTTATTATCTTCGCGACCCTATGCCAAAACCAAAGAAGAAGATTCAGAAGAAGACGAAGAAGCAATCGAATAATAGTTTAGTCGTAGCCGTTATACTGATCCTTGTCACCTTCGCTGTGACTACCTGTTCCCGGAAAATCGCCGGCAGAAAGGAAAAGGAACCTCCGCCAAAGACTGCTGCCCAATCGCACTCAAAGAAGAAAACCACCAAGTATCTCTTACAGGAGGATTTTGAAAAAGGCAGTAAAACCAATTATAATTCAGAAAGTGTGCATTTGTCCAGCGGCAGCTGGGAGTTTAAAGATGCTGTGACCGGCCGGCTGGAGGATGATCATAAAGCGGGTACGCAGGCATTGCGTATTCGTGACAACGGGATGGCCACCATGGATTTTGATATAGCCGTGAAAGGCACGGTGACGGTTACACTGAAATATGCGCTTTACGGAAAAGATGAGGAAGGTTCGTGGGAGCTATGGGCGTCAGTGAACCGTGGCCAACGTTTTACCAAAGTCGGCAATACGGTGGAGGTTAGGTCCAACAGTTTGCAAACGGCCACTTTTACCGCTACTACTTCTTCCACGATCCGGTTCCGGATACGGAAAACGGACAAACATGGAAGCCGTCTGAATTTTGACGCGATCAGGGTGAGTGCAGGCGGGAAGGAGATGCCTGTGGTGAAACCGGGGAAAGGAGAGGAGGCTGTGCGGGGAGATGATGACAACCTGTTGTTGGGTAATCCCAGCAATGCTACGGCTGCGGTGGTGATGGCCAACAATTACCTGATGGATAAAGGATATTATACGTTGTCTTACAACCGGGACAACGGAACACCGAACTGGGTGAGCTGGCATATTTCTTCCGGTGATCTGGGGCGCATGGCGAGGGGTAATGATTTCCGGCCGGATGCAGATGTGCCGGAGGGTTGGTTCCAGGTGTCCCAGTTCAGCTACAATGGCAGCGGGTTTGACCGGGGGCATAACTGTCCGTCGGGCGACCGTACCGCTTCGCGGGATGCCAATGAGGCTACTTTTCTGATGACCAATATGATCCCGCAGGCGCCTAACCATAACCAGCATTTATGGTCCAACCTGGAGAACTACACCCGTTCGCTGGTGCGGGATGGCAATGAGGTGTATGTGATCATGGGTAATTACGGCAGTGGCGGAAAGGGTAGTAAGGGCATGTCTAAAAAGATCGGCAATAACCGGGTGAATGTACCGGCGAGGATCTGGAAAGTGATTGTGGTGCTGCCGGAAGGGAATAATGACCTGAAGCGGGTTTCCCGGCAAACGCGGGTGATTGCCGTGAATACGCCCAACAACAATGACGTGAACACGAAGTGGTCAGCATATCTTACTTCTATCGAAGAAATAGAAAAAGCGACGGGTTATAAGCTGTTGTCCAATGTACCGGCTGCAGTGCGGGAGGAGTTGGTGAAGAAGATTGATACCGGCGATTGACGAGGTTAGCATGAAAGTTGCAGAGATGAACTTTTCCTGTAGTGGAAAACTGGTAGGCTTTGCAGGGTGAAAAATTATTATGTCATTGTAATAATTAATTATAAATTGCATAAAATTGACATATTTTTAATAGCGTAAAGTTTTTTCACGGTAGAAGAATAAATGTAAAAAATACGCTAATTGTCATACAGTCCATATTAGTTATTTTTGCTTTATTGAAGAATTTAACCTTTTGTATTAATGTATGTGTAACATATGAAGACCTTAATTCGTTAGCTTACAATAGAGAATGACTGGTATTGTAACGAGCGGGCGGAATGTGAAGCTGACATAAGACCTACAATTTTCGCTGATAGCAGCATCCATGTGCCCAATACCGCCGGGCAAGCGGGGAATGCAGCCGTAATAAACAGCAGATGGCAGGCGTTATACCAGACAAGTATCAGTCGCGCGCGGTGAAACAAAAATTAAAAAATAATATAAGATTCAGATTATATGGGTGATAGCATGTCCGTGGCCTTATTAGTAACTACCTACAATTGGCCAGAAGCGTTAAAACTTGTTCTGGAGAGTGTGCTGCGGCAAACTGTTTTGCCGAACGAGGTGATTATCGCGGATGATGGTTCAGGCGACACTACCAGATATATAATTGATGCGTTCAAGCGGAGTACTACTATTCCGGTGAAACATTTCTGGCATCCGGATGAAGGTTTCAGGAAGACCATTATCATCAACCAGGCCATTACCGGAACAGAGTCTGATTATATTATTCAGATAGACGGGGATATTGTGTTGCACGAGAATTTCATCAAAGACCACATCAGTGAAGCGGAGGAGGGGTATTATATCCGCGGCAGCCGTGTGCTGTTGCCGGAAGACAAGACCCGTTATTTTCTGCGTTCCGGCGAGTTCGAGAATGTGACTGCCTTTGACCGCGGTGTGAAAAACCGCTTCAATGCGCTGCGTATTCCGTTTCTGGCGCCGTTACTGATCAAGAAGAGCAAGCGTTCCCGTAATCTTATCGGTGCTAATTGCGCGTTCTGGAAAAAGGATTTCCTGCGTGTGAACGGATACAATAATGAGTTGAAAGGGTGGGGCCATGAAGATATTGAGCTGGCTGCCCGTTTTATTAACTCCGGCCTTAGCCAGAAAAAGGTAAAGATGAAGGCTGTTTGTTATCATCTGCATCATCCCTTCAATGACCGGGTGCATGAAAATGTCAATTACAGGGTTTACCTGGATACGTTAAAAAGAGGCATTACCTACTGTACAAACGGCTACCACCACTAATATCACCAACAACAGGGTTTTTACGATCTTCCACCGGTTAGTGCGGAAAGAGCTGGGATTTTCTTTGATGAAGCCCATATCGATCCTTTTCGCGAACCCTCCCGGGCGGCCGCCCATGATGGCGTCGTACAGATAGCCCGCTTCCCAGCAATTTTTTACCCACATCAGTTGAAAGGCTACGGCAGGTGAACCTGTTTTGCCTACGCTGATCGCCTTGAACCAGTTGGTCAGGTATTCGGCCAGCGGAACAGCCGCCATCAGGCATGCCCATATTTTGAGGGTGCCTGTGAACAGGGCTACCGGAAAGAGGAACAGCAGCAGCAGCAGGGTTTCCAGCGTATTGGTAAAATCGCGGTAGGTATATCTTTTTTCCGGTTCCTTATGGGCCAGTTGATTAGCAGCGATCCCATAGCGGAACATCCGCCGGGTCTGCATAGCGCCGTTATCATGCCAGGGGTGCGTGACCGCAGCACCGGGCACGGACTGGTATTTTTCATTGAATTGCAGCCAGTGGCGCACAAAAAAGTCTACGTCTTCCCCGCCTGCTTTCAGGTTGGTATCAAATAGCGCCGGGTCAAGTTTCTCCCGGTTAATCATCATATTGGTGGTAGGCGCCCAGGTGATCTCCGGGTAATACAGCGCCAGTTTAAAATGATGTACGGAACCGTTTATTTCCAGTGCGCGGGTGGCGGCGTTGATGGCTTCCGGGAAATAAGTAACCCCTGCAAAGCCCAGTGCGCGGTTGTTTTGGGCGATGGCTGCCGCATATGCCTTCAGAAGGTTGGGTTGCGGTACGATATCGTCATCCAGCAGAAGGACCCACTTCGCGTGTCCCGCCCGTATGCCTTTGTTGCGCGTGCCGGAGAAGCCCAGGTTCACTTCGTTGACCAGCAGGTGAATTTCGCCTGCCTCGTGCAGTTCTTTTAGTTTTTCCGGAATGACAGCAGCGGGGTTGTCGGCCACGATATAGGTATTTACCTCGAAGCCGGCGGGTTTTTCCAGCCGGATAATATTGAGCAGCAGTGCTTCCGTCAGCCGGAACGAAGGCACTACAATATCGATAGCATTGGGTTTAATCATGACCGTAAATATACATACAGTTATAATAATATATAGATTATTGTTAATCTATCTATTCTGTTACCGGTTCTTCCTTATTGGAAGCGAAGGTCTGCATGTCGATGAGTTTTTTGTAGAGCCCGTTATTTGCCAGTAGTTCGAGGTGAGAGCCTTGTTCTACGATCTGTCCGTTTTCCAGCACAATGATGAGGTCAGCATTCTGGATGGTGCTGAGGCGGTGAGCGATGACCAGGGAAGTACGGTGCTTCATCAGGTTATTGAGCGCATCCTGCACCATTTTTTCGGATTCGGTATCCAGTGCAGAGGTAGCTTCATCCAGCAGCATGAGCGGCGGGTTATTGAGCACGGCGCGGGCGATGCAGAGCCGTTGTCTTTGTCCGCCGGAGAGCCGGGAGCCTTTATCACCGATATTGGTCTGATAGCCTTCTGCGGTACCCATGATGAATTCGTGGGCGTTGGCGATGCGGGCGGCGGCTTCCACTGCTTCAGGAGAGGCGTCTGGCTTACCGAAAGCGATATTATTGTAGATGCTGTCGTTGAAAAGGATCGATTCCTGGTTCACCATGCCTATCTGGGAGCGCAGGGATTCCATGGTTACCTGCTGGAGGTTGCGGCCATCGATGAGGATTTCGCCGGATTGTGGCTGGATAAAGCGGGGGATAAGGTCCATCATGGTGGATTTACCACCACCGGAAGGGCCTACCAGCGCCACTGTTTTACCTTTTGGAATCGTCAGGTTGATATTGCGGAGGATGTTCTTTTCGCCGTAGGCAAAAGATACGTTCCTGAATTCAATTTCTTTGTCGAACCCGGTGATTTTTACCGCATCGGGAGCGTCCACAATGGCAGGTCTTTCATCGATCAGTTCCAGCACGCGCTCACCGGCGGCTACTCCGGAGTGGATGCTGCTGAAGGAGGCGGAGATGGCTTTAGCGGGACGCATTACCTGGGAGAACAGGGCGATATAGGCGATGAAAGCCGCAGCGCTGAGGTCGCCCTGGTTGGACAGTACCAGGGTGCCGCCATACAATACGATCCCGGCTACCATGATCACGCCCAGTGTTTCAGACACCGGCGAAGCCAGCTGTTGTCTTCTGGCCATGGCGCGGCCGATTTTGGAGTAGCGGAGGTTTTCGTTATTGAAGCGGTCGGTGGTGAACTTTACCGCGTTAAAAGCCTTGATAATGCGGATGCCGTGAAGCGCTTCGTCCAGGTAGCTGATCATCAGACCGTAGGTGCGATGGGCTTCTACTGCGTGCTCTTTCAGCTTTTTAACAATTTTGGAGATGATAAAACCCGCAACAGGTATTACCAGCATAGAGGCCAGCGTCAGTTTATAGGAGATGATGAACAACATCACCAGGTAAAACAGGAGGGTAACCGGTTCTTTGAAGATCACCTGCAGGGTGCCGGTCACGGAATACTGCACGGTCTGAACGTCGCTCGCAATTTTGGAGATGATATCGCCTTTGCGTTCATTGCTGAAGTAGCCCAGGTGGAGGTCCATCACGTTATTGAAAACAGCCCTTCTGAGGTTCAGGAGGGTGTGGATACGGAGGCTTTCCATGGTTTTTTCGGCAAAGTAGCGGAACAGGTTGCCGAGCAATACAGAAGCTACGATACAGCCGCAGACAAAGCGGAGCGTTTGTACGGCGCCATATTTATTAAAAATGAGGGCGGTGTAATAGTTGAACACTGCGAAGATGTCTATCCAGTTCTCAGGTTTCGGTGGTATATCTTTTACGTTGCTGAAGATGGTGGCCAGCAGAGGAGCCAGCAACGCCAGGTTCAGTGTGCTGAAAATAATAGACAACAACGTGCAGAGGATATAGGGAATAGCAAACTTGTTAATCGGTTTGGCGAAAGCTAAAAGTCGGAAGTATGTCTTCATATCACTATGTAATAACTATCTATAAAAAAGCCGCATCAAAGCAAAGCTGATGCGGCTTCTCTCACAGCGGGCAAAATTAAGGCTTTTGCCGGGAATTGTCAAAGAAATTAAGGCCAATTCGGTATCTTTATAACAGTCATCTTCCCCCAAAATACCCCTTATGGAAAAAGCATCTTCCACTTCCTTCGAATTCCGTCACCAGGCGCTGGATGTCGCCTATTTACAAAGACTTTACCAGCATGAGCCCTCGTATGCTTTTGATATGTTCGACGGGTTTCTCCGGGAGATTGGCGCCCGGATTGCGCAACTGGGCAATGCCATTGCGGAGAATAACCGGGAGCAGGTCAAATATTACGCACATCAGCTGAGGGCGTTCACCGGTATTGTGGGCCTCACGCGGGTGCAGTTGGCCTCCGAGCGGCTGGAGTCCTGTAGTATGGCCGGTAGCCCGGACACGATACAGCAGCTTTTCGGGGAAATCAGCACGGGGGTACGGCTGTCGATGCAGCCGGTGCGGCTGGAGTTTGAGCGGCTCCGGGCTTTTTTACAGTCGCGTGACCTTTAAATGCGCGTGATCCTGAAAGTTGTCGTGTCTACCTTGTTGCGGTGCAGCAGTTTATTGAGCGTGATCACGGCTTCCCTGAAAGCCGGTTCATTCATACCTTGTTTTACTTTACCGGTCATATAAAAACGAAAAGTGGGGCGTAGCCTGATCTGGCTGAGCATAATATTGATGCCGGGAATACTCCTGTCCATGGCGTACAGCAGGTGGGAGGTGTCTGTCAGCGATACCTTCCAGCTGACATCCAGTACGGGAAAGTTATGCTGTCCGGTGGTATCGCCCCGCGGCGTTCCCGCGGGTGGAATACGCTGATTCGGATCGTATGCGCGGAAGAAAAACTGCCGCCCGGCGGTGCCCGGCCTCATCCTGCGGATAGCGGAATCTCCGGCAATGATGTAGATGTCCAGCTGCGCGGAGTCAGGATTGGCAAGGATAGCTTCAATATCCCTGTTGGCTTCTGTGTATTGAAACAGCTCGATATTCAACGGGTTGTCGGTACTGATCTTAGGCAGCAATTTTATCGTAGCTGCGTGATCGTTAGTATAGAGGAAAGCACCGCCTTCTTTTTCCATTCTTTGCGCCACCAACTCTTTCAGCTTTTGTTGATTACTGTAGAATCGTTCCTGCGAAGCGGCTTTCATACGGGCGAAATCGGGTTTCCGCCCACGGGTGGCACACATGGCCGCCACCATTACTATCAACAGGATAAACGTAACGCCGGTAATAAGGCTTGCGTTATTATCAGGATGGTTGTTGATCTGGCTCAGCTGTTCGGCCGGAGATGAATGGGCCTCTCCGGTTTTGACTTCACTGGTTTTAAACTGTTTTTGTTCCTGTTTATTGAGGGCCGCTTCCAGGTGGCGGAGGAAGTCTGTGAAGATGGCTACTTCTTCCGGCGTGTTCTGTACGGCCGCGCGGCTGCTGCGGGTCATATACCAGGAAACACGTTTTTGGGCCAGGCGTAGTTTGACGCCCGGTGCGTTGGCGCCCCAGGGACGGGTTATTTTCCGGATATCAGTGAAGTAAATAGTGCCGTACAAAGCAGACTCCATACGATCATGATAAAGGGTAATGGTTTCCGGTCGCCAGGACCATCTCATCATAAAAAACATCAGGGGCAGCGTCACCAACAGCATGGCGCCGATGATTATTCCAACGCTAAAATTCAATACCAGACCGGGGACGCAGGTGCCAAGAAAGCCGGCCATCACTGCTGCGGCACCCCATAAGCTTCGTTGCCTGTCTAATACGGTAAACTGCCAGGTGGGGGAATTCTTCATAGGCCGAAGATAAGGTTTTTCAGCGGGAGGGACCAGTCACGCAACGTATAACCGTTTGCGTGACTGGCGAAGTATTAGTGTGACTCCAGTATTTTCAACGCTTCCTGGTCGTTGTACTGAAGGATCAGTTTTTTCAGGGTGGCTTTCAGTTCAGCGGTGATCTTTTCTGTGCCTTTACCGCCGTACATGTTATTGACCTGTTGCGGATCTTTTTTCAGGTCATACAGTTCCCAGCTGTCGCCTGCGCCGTAAAAGCGTACCAGCGTATATTGTTCGGTGCGCACGCCGAAGTGGGGGTACACGTGGTGCGGTTCAGGGAACTCGTAATAATGATAATATGCTGCTTTCCTCCAATTCGATTTGTTACCATTGGGTTGCAGCAGTGGCAGGAAAGAAGTGCCTTGTATGTCTGAAGGTACCGGTACGCCTGCCATCTGCAGAATGGTGGGTGCCCAGTCGATGTTCAGCATGAGCTGATTAACGGTGGTGCCGGATTTGGTGACCCCTGGATACTTAATGACAAACGGTGTACGGAGTGATTCTTCGTACATGAAACGTTTGTCAAACCAGCCGTGTTCGCCCATGTAGAAGCCCTGGTCTGAAGCGTAGATAACCACTGTATTGTCTGCCAGCCCGTTTTTATCGAGGTAATCCAGCAGTTCGCCAATGTTGCGGTCAAGGGAGCGGGCAGTAGAGAGGTAGTCTTTCAGGTAACGCTGATATTTCCATTCTACGAGTGCGTCGCCGGTAAGTTTTTTCTCATCGAATTCTTTGCTGACTTTTCCTTCGTAATACGCTTTGAAAGCGGCTTTCTGTTCCGGCGTAAACCGGCCGTAGATACCTTTTTCGTAATTGGCGTGTACTTTCAGGTCTTCCTTCAGGCGCATGGTTTTATCGATGGTCATGTCCTGGTTCTGTGCGGCGATGCGGTTTTTATAGTTGTCACGGAAGGTGGCCGGCAGCGGGAAGGTTTTGTCATCGTAGGCGCCAAGGTCCTGGATGTCTGGCAGCCATTCGCGGTGGGTGGCTTTTTCTCCCACTACGAGGAAGAAGGGCTTGGAGGTATCGCGGCGATTGAGCCAGTCTACCGAAAATTGCGTGATCAGGTTGGTCACGTAACCTTCCACACGGGTGGTATCGCGGGGACCGATGAAGTCCGGATTGTAATACTGTCCCTGGTTGTTGAGGATGCGCCAGAAGTCAAATCCTTCGGGCAGGTTCCCCAGATGCCATTTGCCGATCCATGCGGTCTGGTAACCGTGCTGTTGCAGTAGTTTGGGAAACAGTTGCTGGCCGACATTAAATTTCTTTTCATTCAGCGTGTAGCCGTTGATGTGGCTGTACTTGCCGGTCAGCAGCGTCGCGCGGCTGGGGCCGCAGATGGAGTTGGTCACCAGCGCATTGCGGAACAGCGCTCCCTGGCGGGCGATCCGGTCGATATTGGGTGTTTGCGCCAGTTTGCTGCCATAGGCGCTGATAGCCTGATATGCATGGTCATCTGAGAAGATAAAGATGATGTTCGGTTGTTTCTGCTGACTGAAACCGGTGTGGCTAATGAAAGCCAGTAACAGCCAGGAGAGGCGTTTCATTGTTTTCATATCTGTTCTGGTTATAAAGGAACGGTGGCGGATAAAGATATCTATTATTTGAACTGCTAGGTAATATTATAAAAATTTGATATTTTAGGATAGATGGAGGGGATTATTATCATAGCAATAAGCTGTATCTATGGAATACTAGGTATTTACTGCGGACTGCGCGGGGAAGAGCTGCGTAACCGGTGGGTGATCAGGACGCACAAGAGAATTTCCCTGCGGGTGTTCAGGGAGAGTGAACCATTTGCCAGAACGGAGGAGGATATACGTTATTTGAAAACAACGAAACGGCTATACGTAGCAGCGATTTGTTGTTTTTGGGTGTATATATTGATCGTGTTGGGTTTATTGGTACGCGGAATATGGATGTGATGAAAAGTGAGCTGGTCTGTTGTTCGGGTGTTGTGTTTTTGTTTTAACGATAACGTTATTCACTGCCTGAAAAAATAGCTGAGGGTAAAAATTAGGAATGCGAAAGCCGGTGAGTCAGGAGTGCCCAGGCTTTCCCCAAAATAACAATTTACTGGTATGCAGGAATTAGACAGAAAATTAACGTCTTTAACTAATAGCTTAGCTGTTAGTTTTAAAACAAAACTCAAAGAGAAAAATATTCAGGATACGAATGTTAGAGAGGAAAAGCACTTTGGAAAAAAAGGTGTACAGTACATTATTGAAGTAATAGATTTAATGTACTTAGATGACAAGGATCATGACTTTGAAGATTATGGACCCGTACTACTGGTTACTCTTGATGAGTTAGACAGGAAGTGGACTTTGGCGTTTGTAATTATCCGTTCATACGGCCCGATTCTTCATGAGCGGATAATAGAATTTGATAAGGAAGAAGATATTCCATGGGGAAATATTGAAACATTGTTTAACGTGGCAGGAGCCTTGTTAATGGATAGTTTAGTTACTGTATACCGGAAGTAAACCCTATCCAGCGAAAACTGCAGGCAAATATTTAAATTGATATTTACCTGCAAAATTGAGTTGTAGACCCGTCTATATATCACGGTACATAGGGCCCGCCGGTTTCTCCCCATCCCCATTTAGGCATGGGCTGTTCCTTGTCCATCTCCAGCTGCTCCTCCCGGGAATTGATCACTGCAATGCGTGTGCCCCATTCGAGGTAACCGACAAAGGCTGACCGGAACTCAGGATCTGCCGGTAGCCCCAGCTCGTCCGCCGTTTCGAGCAACAGCGCCACCCACCGCTGACGGTGCTGTTCGGTCAGATGTTTACCGAGATGTTTATGTACCATCTGGTGATGAGAGCCTTCACCCTGACTGTAAGTGGTGGGACCGCCAAATACTTCGGCGATAAAATGCGCCACATGCTGCTGGTGTTCCGGGCTCATATGCTTGAAGATAGGCTCCAGCAAAGGGTCTTTCAGTACTTTTTTATAAAAAGTATCAGTCAGTTTTTCAAACACCGGCATGCCGCCGGCCCATTCGTATAAAGTGGGAATTTTTTTATCGGTCGTCATCTTGTTAATTTAGTGAAAATTGCTTTCAAATGTATACAAGATGTATCGCGGGAGCAAGTACTTACCAAAAAGTAGGGAACTATGATCATACTAAACGATAAAACATATACCTGTCCGGTGGACGTCACCCTGGACTTTATTGGCGGAAAATGGAAACTGCTGATACTATCACATCTGCACTGGCAGGAGCAGAGCAGCTACGCAAAGCTGAAAGAGAATCTGCCGGGAATATCTGAGAAAATGCTCAGCCAGCAACTGAAGGAGTTGGAGCGCGACTTGTTGATCACCAGGACGGTACTGTCCGGGAAGCCTTATCGGGTCAGCTATGCATTGTCGGCGGAAGGAAAGTCACTCGCGCCGTTATACGAATTTGTGAGCAGCTGGGGTGTCCGGTATCTGAAGCAACACGGTATCGACTATGTCCAGGACCAGCATCTGTATAAATAGTTGTCAGCCATCAATAATACCCTTCACCAGGCTTCCCCACTGTGCCTTGGACATCCCCAGGATGGCGCCGATGGCGGTGAATAAATTCCTGATTTTGTCCAGGAATCCCCGCACACCGGTATTGGGGACCTCATTCCTGCCATAAACGCTGGCTTTCACTTCTAATCCGTTTTTCTCCACGATAAAGGAACTGGTGGCGTAACGCTTAAAGAAATGCGCCGTCTCCCTGTCTGCCGAATGCGGCAACGGTAACGGTCGCACGCGCATCCCCGTATACGCCTGTTCCTGGCTGCCTACCTGTTCTACCTGTACCCAGTCGAACCCCCTGCCGGCATGGGTACCGGGCCCGGGAAGATTGATACGGATATAATCTCCTTCCCGGGCGGAGCGGTACATCGGCTCACCATGCTGGTCCACCAGCTGGAAACGGGCGCTGAGCGGACCACTGAGCAGTTGCCACTGATTTACATCGAGCAGTCTGCGCCGGGCCACTTCATACAACACTAACGCCGCTTCAGGATCCGCCGCACTCCGGCAGAAGCACGAATTGGTCTGCCCTCCCTCACGTTGTGCGGGATTGAGCCCGCTTGTTGCCAATGACGAATGCATAATTCCACAGATTGGTACACAGGAAACGCTTCAACAATTATGCCCCTGCACTCTTTTTTTAACCGCCTCAGCATGGGACAGGATAGTTGCCCGGTATTTTTGCCCTAATTTACCTTTCGTATTACTGCATGATAAAATTCCACATTATGCCAGAGGAGCCATTGAGTGTATCAACCAGCGGGCTGTGACAGCCAGATTCCGGAAAGAATACTATATCGTATAACCGTTGCTGTTACACGGGGCTATGACCCGTGCCGGGACAGTTGTGCCTGAAATTTTCCAATAGTCAACATTTATTGTTCAACAAAAGATTTCACGTTATGTCTAAACGTTATGCACGTTTATGGCTGTGGCACCGCCATGCCTGGCTATGTGGGCTGTTGCCATTGCTATGCTGCCAGCTCCTGCAGGCCCAGCAAAAACAAATTACCGGCGTCGTTTCGGATTCCACCTCCGGTGTACTGACCGGCGTTACCGTGCAGGTAGCGGGTAAAGCCATCGGTACCCAAACGGACGCCAAAGGTGTTTATCACATCACAGCAGCACCTGGTGATATGCTGTCTTTCCGCTTTATCGGTTATGAAGAAAAAAAGGTGGTGGTAGGTACGCAGGCTGTCATCAATGTGCTGCTAGCGCCCAATACCGCCGGCCTGAGCGAAGTAGTCGTCATCGGATACGGCGCCCGTCAGAAAAAAGACCTCACCGGCGCTGTGGCAACGCTTAACAGTAAACAAATGCAGGACCTGCCGGTAGCGGGGGTAGACCAGAAGCTGACCGGACAGATACCTGGCGTACAGGTGAGTGCAGTATCCGGAACCCCCGGTGGCGGCGCTGCCATTAAAATCAGGGGCTCCGGCTCCTTCGGCGCCAGCAGCGATCCGCTTTTTGTGATAGACGGCTTTCCCATCGCCGCCAGCTTCGGTCAACAGGCAAGCCCCCTGGGTTTCATCAATCCTGATGATATAGAGAACATCACCATCCTGAAAGATGCCTCTTCCACCGCCATCTACGGCAGCCGTGGCTCTAACGGCGTAGCCATCGTGACCACCAAAAGAGGACAGAAAGGCGTACCCCTGGTGCAGGTCAACAGTTACTACGGTGTGCAGGAAGTGCCGCAAAAAGGCCGCCCGCAGATGCTCAACGCCCGGGAGTTCGCGCAGTTCAGGAAAGATATTATCGTGGATGATTTTGCCTCCCGCGGACAGACAGCCACCGATGCGGACATACCCGAAGAATACCGCCATCCGGAACAGTACGGCGAAGGCACCAACTGGTACAATACCGTATTGCGCAAAGCACCCCAGCATAATACGACCGTCAGCGTTAGTGGCGGCTCCGAAAATACCCGCTACTATTTTTCTTTCGGTTATTTTAAACAGGACGGCGTACTGCGCTATACCGGCTACGATCGCTATACGGTCAGGGCTAACATCGAAAGTAATATCGGCCGCAAAATTAAAATAGGGCTGAACCTGGCACCGACTTATCATACACAGGCTGTCAACGATTTTGAAAACGGTTTTACAGATGTACTGACCCGCAGCCTGTGGTTAAGCCCTCTTGTCCCGGTAACAGACAAAAACGGCGCCCGTACTCCCTATATCAGTTCCCCGGGGATGTTCAGCGCCGCTAATCCGCTGAACTCCCTCGAGTATGGCGCCACCAAAATTAAGTCGCTCACCGGGCTGGCCACTACCTACGCGGAGTATGAAATCATCCCGGGACTGAAAGCCAAAGGCAGTTTTAATGTCAGTTACGGCAACGGCTCAACGTTTGTTTTTAACCCATCTTTCCTGGGAGGCGTCAACAACCCGCCGCCCAGCATCCCCAATTCTTCACAGTCCAAGGCCAACGGCCTGAACTGGCTGGGGGAGATGCTGCTGACATACGACCGTACCTTTCATAAAGACCATTCCCTCAACGTGGTGCTGGGCTACACCGCCCAGAAATCCCGCGAAGACATGCTGGTGATCAACGCGAGCAACTATCCCGATGATCTCATTAAACCCATCGGCGCCGCAGCCACCATCCCTTCCTATACGCAGGATGTGCAGGAATGGGCCATCCTCTCATACCTCGGCAGGATCAACTATGCGTTTAAAGATAAATACCTGTTCACCGCAACGGTCCGTTCCGACGGTTCCTCCCGTTTCGGCTACAATACCCGCTACGGCACCTTTCCTTCCGCCGCCATTGCCTGGAGAGCTTCAGAAGAACCGTTCCTGAAACAGGTTTCCTGGCTGAGCGATCTGAAAGCAAGAGTGAGTTACGGTCTCTCCGGCAATTATAACATCGGTAACTATACGTACATGTCCAATGTAGTCACCAACAACTATGTGTTGGGCAACCAGATTGCCAGCGGCCGTACCACCTCGTCGCTCAGCAACCCGGACCTCACCTGGGAAGAATCTTCCCAGCTGGATGCCGGCGTGGACGTAGGACTTTTTCGTAATCGTATTACCCTGACCGTAGACTATTACAAACGCCTCACCAAAGGCATGTTGTACAATTCAGAGATCCCGCTCTCCTCGGGATATACAAATGTGATCATCAACGCCGGCAAAGTTGAGAACCACGGCCTGGAAGTAGGCGTGAGCAGCGAGAATATCAGCGGCGCCTTCACCTGGACCACCAGCGCCAATATTGCCTTTAACCGCAACAAAGTCCTGGCGCTCAACGATCGCAATGACCCCATCTACAGCGGCAGAAGCGGAGAGGGCTCTTTTACTCATATCACCGAAGTGGGTAAACCGGTGGGGCTTTTTTATGGCTATGTGGTGGAAGGCATTTATAAAGACCAGGCAGATCTGGACAAGTCGCCGAAGCATGTCACCTCGGTGGTAGGCTCTATCAAATACAAAGACGTAGACGGTAACGGTGTGATAGAACCGGTCAACGATTTTGCCATCATCGGAGATCCTAATCCGAAATTTGTATGGGGGCTGACCAATAATTTCTCTTTTAAAGGCATCGACCTGGGTATTGTGCTGACAGGCGCGCAGGGCGGACAGGTGATGAAAGCGGCCAACCAGTACCTGCAAAACATCGATGGTATCTTCAATACCGACAGGAGTGTGCTGAACCGCTGGCGCTCGGCGCAAAACCCGGGTGATGGTAAAACACCGACCACCAACGGCGCCCGTGTAATTTACCGCGATGTAAATTCCTCCTGGATCGAAAGTGGTTCTTTTATGCGCATTCAGAATATCACCCTGGGGTATAATCTGAATAAGGACTGGCTGCAGCGGACCCGGTTTATTTCACGGGCGCGCCTATACGCCAGTGTGCAGAACCTGCATACGTTCACCCGTTATTCCGGCGCTAATCCGGAAGTAAGCCGCAAAACGGTGTCGGGCAATGCTACCAGCACTGCACTGACGCCGGGAGAGGATTTTACCAACTATCCACTGGCAAGGACTTACACACTGGGTATCAACCTGTCTTTTTAAAAGGAAAAAATGTGTCTTATGAAAAGGGTTTGTTATTTTTTAGGTATCAGTATTTATTTATGCAGCTGCGGCAAAAGTTTCCTCGACCTGAATCCGGAAACCTCCATCAACGGCGCTGCTTTCTATAAAACGGAAGGAGAGATAGAACAGGCGGTCAACGGCGCCTATAATATCCTGCAACCGCTAGGTACAGAGAGTTACTGGATTTTCGGGGAGATGCGCTCCGATAATACCGCTTTCCAGTACAATACGGCCGACAGGGGCCATGAACAATGGGAGTTTGTGGATGAGTTCCTGGCGGGCGCCACGGCGGAATGTATTACCAATTTCTGGAAGAACAGTTATGTTGGTATTTCCAGGGCCAATGACGTGCTGGATAACATTCCGAATGTAAAATCAGGATTCTCTGCAGGAAAGCAGGACCAATATACCGGTGAGGCTGAATTTCTCCGTGCTTTTCACTATTTTAACCTCGTGCGCCAGTTTGGTGGTGTGCCGCTGCGGGACCATTCCGTGGTGGCGCCGGGCGGGGCGCTGTCGAAAGGACGGGCTACAGCAGAGGAAGTGTATGCACGCATCATTGCAGACCTGACCGACGCGGCGGCTAAGCTGCCGGCATCGTATACCGGCGCTTCCGTAGGCAGGGCCACTTCCGGCGCCGCCTATACGTTGCTCGGTAAAGTGTATCTGACCCGCCGTCAATACAGTGAGGCACTGACAGCACTCAAAAAAGCAGCGACCATGGGATATAGCCTGCTGCCCAATTATGCGGACAACTTTGAGCCCGGAAAGAAGAACGGACCAGAATCTATTTTTGAAATACAATACCTGGGTGCGCAGACAGGGCTGTTCAGTACGTTCATGTACATCTTTGCACCATATACTTCCGGCAGCGCGGTGACGGGCGACAGTAAGACGAGCATCAACGGCAGCGGCTCCGGGTGGAATATTCCCACGGCGGATATGATCAGCGCCTACGAGCCGAATGACAAACGGAAAGACATATCGCTGGCGGAAGGGTATAAAGCCGCTAACGGCAGTTTTGTGGCAATACCCTACGTGAAGAAATACAATCACGGCTATACGGAGGTAGGCCGCACGAATGATAACTTCCCGGTGCTCCGTTATGCTGATGTGCTCCTGATGATCGCAGAGTGCCTGAACGAGCAGGCTTTCGTACCTAACGGAGAGGCTTTTGATCTGTTGAACCAGGTACGCGTCCGGGCTGGCCTGCCGAAGAAAACGGCCGGCAATGCCGATCCTGCGCTGAATGTTGCCAGCCAGGAAGATTTCAGAAAAGCCATATACCACGAACGGCAGGTGGAACTGGCCTTTGAAAACCACCGCTGGTACGATTTGGTGCGTACCGGTAAAGCCGTGGAGATCATGAATGCCCACGGCGTCCGTGAGAAACAACAGAAAAACTATATACCCGGCAACGCTTACCAGGTGACCACGAACCGGTTGCTGTTGCCCATTCCGCAAACGGATATCAACCTGGATAACCTGACTCAAAACCCGCAATAGTATTCAAAATTTTTTATCATGATCAGACAGATTGTTCTTTTGTTTTTGTTTATCACGGTAGCCTGCACGGCACAAACCGGCCAGACGGCGTTGACCCGTCTGCGTTGTGAATACCGTGAAAACCCGCTTGGCATCGATGCTGCCACACCCCGCCTGAGCTGGGAGATCACCAGCAATAAACGGAATGTGATGCAGCAGGCTTATCAGATTATGGTCGCATCATCACTGGCAGACCTGGAAGCGGATAAGGCGGACCTGTGGAATACCGGTAAAGTCAGCTCGGACCAGTCGCTTGGCGTATCCTACGCCGGTAAGCCGTTGGGCACCGGCGCCGCCTGTTTCTGGAAAGTGAAAGTATGGACCAGCGATGGAAAAGAATCTGCGTGGAGCGAACCCGCCTCGTGGACGATGGGACTGTTGCAGCCATCCGACTGGCAGGCGGTGTGGATCGGCCTGGACAGCGCTTTCGCCGGCGACCGGCCCACAGATACTTTTACCCGCCTGTCGGCAAGGTACCTGAGAAAAGATTTCCGTCTTCCTAAAAAAGTAAAAAAAGCCACCGCTTATATCAGCGGGGTAGGGTTGTATGAACTGTATCTCAACGGCAGCAAGACAGGTAAAGATGTGCTGGCGCCGGGACCTACGGAATATAACAAGAGGACCTTCTACAATACGTATGATGTTACTTCACAGCTGCAGCAGGGAGATAACACCATTGGCGCTATCCTCGGCAACGGCCGTTATTTCTCCATGAGAGGCAACGGTTCCGGCCTGCCGCCGATCACTAATTTCGGTTATCCGAAAATGATCTGCCAGGTGGAGGTGCAGTATGAAGACGGGTCGACGGAGAGGATCGTTACCGATAACAGCTGGAAGGTAACAGCCAGCGGCCCGGTAGGCGCCAATAATGAGTATGACGGCGAGGAATATGACGCCACCAAAGAAATGCCGGGATGGAGCAAGCCTGGCTTTAACGCTGCTTCCTGGTTGCCGGTACAGCTGGTGTCTAAACCGGGAGCGCTGTTGGTAGCGCAGATGAACAATAATATTCGTGTAATGGATACCGTTAAGGCGCAGCAGGTAAAAGAGATAAAGCCCGGTGTATTTATCTATGATATGGGACAGAACTTTGTGGGATGGGTACGGCTGAAAGTAAAGGGGCCCGGCGGAACACAGGTGGCGCTGCGGTTCGCAGAAAGACTGAACGACGACGGTTCGCTGTATATGGCCAACCTGCGTTCCGCAAAGGTAACGGACAAGTATACACTGAGGGGAAAAGATACAGAAGAATGGGAGCCGCGGTTTACCTATCATGGTTTTCGTTATGTAGAGGTGACAGGCTATCCCGGGAAGCCGGACCTGTCGGCCATCGAAGGAAGGGTGGTGTATGACGATATGGCTACTGCCGGTCATTTTGAAACTTCCAATGACGTGATCAACCAGGTTTATAAGAATGCCTACTGGGGCATCCGTGGCAACTACCGTGGGATGCCTACCGATTGTCCGCAACGCGACGAGCGGATGGGATGGCTGGGAGACCGTGCCGTGGGCGCCAGAGGAGAAAGTTTCGTTTTCGATAACCATCTGCTGTACGCCAAGTGGCTGCAGGATATAGAAGACGCGCAAACAGCAGAAGGGAGTGTGCCTGATGTAGCGCCATCCTACTGGCGGATGTATTCCGATAACATGACCTGGCCGGCCGCTTACCTGATCATCGCCAACCTGTTGTATGAACAATATGGCGACGATCAGCCCATTCGTAAGCACTATGCCTCCATGAAAAAGTGGATGGCCTACATGAAAGACAAATACATGAAAGAGTATATTCTCACCAAGGATACCTACGGCGACTGGTGTATGCCGCCGGAATCGCCGGAGCTGATACATTCCAAAGATCCGGCCCGCAAGACCGCCGGTGATTTCCTCGGTACTGCTTTCTACTACCATCTGCTGACACTCATGGAACGTTTCGCCACCATTACCGGTAATACCGCAGATGTGGCGGCTTTCAAGGCGCTGGGCGAAAATGTAAAAACGGCCTTCAATAAAAAATTCCTGAACCAGGAAGGGGGGTATTATGCGAATAATACGCCTACCGCCAATATCTTCTCCCTGGCTTACCAGCTGGCGCCGGAAGACAAGCAAAAACAGGTGTTCCAGCATATCGCAGACAAAACGCTCAACGACTACAAGGGGCATATCAGCACCGGCCTGGTAGGAGCGGAGTGGCTGATGCGTACGTTGACCAACTATGGCCGCGGCGATATCGCTTACCGGCTGGCGACCAACACCACTTACCCCAGCTGGGGATATATGGCCAAAGAAGGCGCTACTACTATCTGGGAGCTGTGGAACGGCAATACCGCCGATCCGGCGATGAACTCCGGCAATCACGTGATGCTGCTGGGAGACCTGGTGGTATGGTATTACCAGAACCTCGGCGCCATCCAGCCGGACCCCGCTGCGCCAGGATTTAAAAAGATTATTATGAAACCGCTGGTTGTGGGGGACCTGAAAAAGGTAGAGGCTTCCTATCGTTCTGGCTACGGTATGATACGCAGTAACTGGGAAAAGACAGATAAGAATTTTAAATGGCGTATCAGCGTTCCCGTTAATACGCATGCGACGGTATATGTTCCTGCAAAAGACGCTAATGGTATAAAAGAGGGAGGGAAGCCGCTGGCAGATAATAAGGAGGTGAAATTCCTCCGGATGGAGGATGGTTATGCGGTGTATGAGATTCCGTCAGGAGATTATGAGATCGTGAACGACAATTGATGGTGACTAATGATGAATGCGGCCCCCATAGGCATATGCCTGTGGGGGCTGTTTTTTATAGGACTTCCTATTTTAACCTGTCGTTCGGTATGTCAACAACTTCAGAAGAGCGATCAATTAATACATTGTGATTATTTTTTATAATAGAGGGAGGGAAGAATCTTTGTGTCTTAGAGTAAAGATAAATACTGTACTGGGCACCCCTATAAATTTTCTCTGGTTAATCATTGACCGGAGATAGGCTCATACATCTTGTTTTTGTAGCATATTTAATCAGACATTACCCGGGGATAAACCCGGGGATGGCGCTGTTGTGCCCCTTTGGCAGCGTTTTTAAAAGCAAAACTTATGAAGTTGTTGAGCGTATTCAGAAAAAAAAAGAAGCACCCGGCAAAATTTGGCTGGTTTGGAAATTACCCCAGCTGGCTTGAAGCAAAAAAACTCACTTCCGGATATGAAGCAAAGAATATCCTGGAGACAACAAAAAAATCACTGTTACTGGTAAAAAGCGGAGAGGCGGTTTACGAGCGGGATTCTGTATTATTTGATACCAAAGAATATCCATATGCAGTGATTGCTGCTTTGTTGTATACAGCGATGAAGAATGGCAACAAGCTACATGTAATTGATTTTGGAGGTTCATTAGGAACTACCTGGTACCAGGTAAAAGATTTTATTCCTGCCGGATTGGTCGTCACCTGGGCTATTGTGGAGCAACCGGCATATGTAACAGAAGGTAGAAAATATTTTGAAGATGATCAGCTGAAATTTTATTACACGATAGAAGAATGCCTGAAGGAAGTAGGAGTGGTACACCTGATTTTTCTCTCCGGCGTTGTGCAGAACCTGGAAGATCCGCATGCATTTCTGGAGGAACTGGTAAGGTATCCGGTAAACAATATTCTTTTTGACAGAACTACTTTTATCAAAGATCAGGATACAGACCGGCTTACAGTCCAGGTGGTATCTCCGGAAATATATGACGCACAATACCCTGTATGGTTTTTTAATGAAGCATGTTTTCTGCATCACTTTCAATCGTTCAATATTAAAACTGAATTTTTCCCTTATGTAGAAGGGGAAAAAGATATTGCTATAGATGACCAGTTTATTGCCTATGGAAAAGGATTTTTCTTTGAAAGGAAAATCATGTGAAGACAACCTCTCCGGGGCACTTGATGAAGTGCCCCGTTTTTTTCTGAAAATCCCCGTTTTTTTATCGGCAGCCCTGATTGTTAAACGAACCCCCGTCTCCCGTTAAAAAATTTTTTATTTTTTTGTAACCAATCGGTTACTTATATTTGTAACTGAACGGTTACAAATTAATTCTTATGCGCAGAGATGTTTTTCAGGCGATAGCAGACCCTACGAGAAGGGAAATTATTCACCTGTTGGCCGACAGGTCCCTGAGCCTGAACATGGTGGCTGACCATTTTGATATCAGTCGCCCCGCAATTTCCAAGCACGTGAAGATATTGACGGAATGCGGGCTTATTGTCATTCAGCAGCAGGGGCGGGAACGTCATTGTATGGCCAATCTGCACCAGCTGAAAGAAGTCTCGGAATGGGTGGAGAGCTACCGCCGGTTCTGGAACAAAAAACTGGATGCCCTGGAAGCTTTCCTGGAGGAGGATAGTAAAAAGAAAAAGAAGAAAAAGTAGTACTCACTCTATAAATCACGCTTTATGAAACATCAACCGCTAGTCGTTGAACGGTTACTGAATGCACCTGTCAATAAAGTTTGGGAGGCATTGACAGTAAAAGAAAAAATGAAAGTATGGTACTTTGATGTATCTGATTTTAAACCCGAAGTAGGGTTTGCGTTCAGTTTTATAGGCGCAGACCAGGATGTTGAATATATCCATCATTGTGTAGTGACGGCCGTGGTACCTGTCAGGAAGCTGTCCTACACCTGGAAGTATGAAAATTATGAAGGCGAATCCTTGCTGACATTTGAATTACAGCCGGAAGGGGATAAAACCCGGCTGATACTGACGCATGAAGGACTGGAGACATTCCCGCAGCACCTGAAATCCTTTACCAGGGAAAGCTTTACTGGCGGCTGGAATTACTTTATCAACAATGCGCTGCCGAAGTATCTCGATCCTGAGTTTGTACCGGCGCCTGAGAGTGAAACCCGTTGCTAACCGGATTACATCAACATCATTCATATCACCATCCCAGGGCGCTCCATGGCCCTGGGATTTTTATTATCTTGCCCCTATGCGTCGATCTTCTTTTTCTGCATCCAATGTTATTTACACCTTGTTGTTAGGTGGATTGCTGGCCATTTTGTTCATCCCCGGCGGGAAAGTATGGTTCCTGCAACAGCTGATGAAGGTGGGCCTGTTCCAGCCGGCAGTGCCCAAAACGGCGGAAGACGCCTGGCCGGCGCCGGAAATGCTTTTCCGTGATGCCGCCACCGGCGCGCCGGTAGTGTTGTCTTCCCTGAAAGGCAAGGTGGTATTTATCAATTTCTGGGCTACCTGGTGCCCGCCCTGCCGGGCGGAGATGCCTTCCGTGGACAGGTTGTACCGGCAATGGAAAGATAACCCGGGCATGGTGTTCCTGATCGTGGATGCCGACGGTGAGCCGGAAAAGGCCGCGGCGTTCATGCGGGACAACGGCTATGTGTTGCCCGTGGCTTTGCTGACAGGGAAGGTCCCCCAAAATGTATATGATGGTACGCTGCCTACCACGCTGATCATCGATAAGGCGGGCCGGATCGTGTTTAGGGAAACAGGGGCGGCAAATTATAGCAGTCGCCGGCTGGAGGAGTATATTCAACAGTTGCTGGCTGAAAAGCCGTAGTTGTTGTAAGTTTTGCAGGTGGTGTCCGCCATATCTCATACCTATCCAAAAAATGTTTACTTTTGAAGAAATATTTAGTTTACATTATTTACTATGAAAACAGATTCATTAGCCAATAAAGTGTATGTGGAGCTGCGTCGTAAGATACTGTCCAACCAGCTGGTGCCGGGCATGCGCCTGAAAGAAGACGTGTGGGCCAAGAAGACGGAAGTAAGCCGTATGGCGGTGCGGGAAGCGCTGACCAGGCTGCTGGGAGAGAACCTGGTGGTGTTCGGAGAGAAGGGCGGTTACTTTGTAAAGTCCATGACGGCCGAAGATATCCGCCAGATCCGCGAACTGCGCGAGCTGCTGGAACTGGGCGCCATCCGCATGGCCATCCCGAAGCTGGGTAAAGCAGACATTGCTGCATTGGAAAAGATCTGTGACGACTTTACCAATATGGTGAAGAGCGGCTACATGAGCGGCGCCTGCGAGGCGGATATGAAATTCCACGAAACCCTCATTGCCCTTTCCGGCAATACGAAACTGATGGAGATATACCAGTCCAGCAATATCCCCCTGTTTCATATGAAGCTGGGCAAGATGCTGGTGCAGATGGATGACTATGAACAAACCGACGAAGAGCACCGCGCCATCCTGCAGGCCCTGAAAAATAAGGATGTGAAGAAGGCCGAAGAGGCGCTGGTAAAGCATTTGCTGCGCGGAGAAGTCACCACCCTGGAAGTCGAATAACCCCCTTGTTATTTCCCCCTTTCTCCGGATTTCCCCCCATCCGGATTTTTTTGCAAATATTTTTTTGTTTACAAAATTTGAATATATTTGTAAACAGAGTGGCGAACAACTGTCCGTTCCCGGCCGGTACCAAAGCCAACGTTATGTGAAACTTGCGGGCAGTGCCGACGCATCGTGTAGCCGCGCCCGTATTATCAACCTGTAATGCCGGCATATGTTCTTACCGATCTGACAGAACAGTGAACGGTCTATAAAGTAAATCGCGAAAAAATCATCTTCCGCTGAATCTGTATCCGGCGGATGACATGTCAACAGCACCGGCGCATGACCATCATGCGCACGGGATTATCTAACCATTTTATCTAACCAGCACTATGAAAGGAACACACCTTTACCTATTTGCAACCCTGCTGTCGCTCGTCGCAGGTCTTTGCAAGCCACAAAAGCTGATGGCACAGGAGGTCAGGGAAATCAAAGGGACGGTGCTCGACAGCGCTACCCAGGCTGCGCTTCCTGGGGTCACGGTATTTATCAAAGGCACCCAAAACGGCGCGTCAACCAACGCGGAAGGCCGCTTTACTATCCGCGCTGCCAGCAGCGATGTGCTTTCCTTCACCTACGTCGGTTATGATAAAAAAGAAACGGCTGTCGGCAACCGCAACACTATTTTTATCTCCCTGCCTCAAAGCAAAACAACATTAAACGAAACAGTGGTCATCGGTTACGGTGCGGTAAAGAAAAGCTCGGTAACCGCCTCTGTGGCCAAAGTGGAAAACAAAATACTCGACCAGGTACCGGCCGGCCGGCCTGAAGCCGCACTGGTAGGCCGTATGGCAGGTGTGAATATATCCCAGTCCCGCGGTCAGGCGGGTGCTGCACCCACCATCCGCATCCGCGGCATCGGCTCCATCAGCGCGGGCAACGATCCGCTGATCGTCATCGATGGTATTCCCGGCGGTAACCTCGGCATGATCAATATGAACGATGTGCAATCCGTTGAAGTGCTGAAAGATGCCTCTTCTGCAGCGATCTACGGTTCACGTGCAGCCGGCGGCGTTATCCTCGTCACCATGAAAAAAGGCGTGGCAGGAAAACCGAAATTCAACTTCAACGGCTATGCAGGCCTGGGTAAGGCCATTGTACACAACGACTGGATCACCGGTGATGAATACTATAACTATGCCGTTAAATACCAGAACCGTGAATACGGCTGGGTAGGCGGTGACGTTAGTCTCCCTGTATGGGGCGACGCCAGAAGGCCCGCCGCTTACCAGGTAAGCGACGTACTGAAAACCGGTCACGTCGTATGGCAGGACGCTGTCATGCGCACGGCCCCCATCCAGAGCTATAACATCTCCGCCAGCGGTGGCACCGACAAAGCCACCTACTACGTGGCAGCCACTTATAAAGACGAACAAGGCGCCATGGTCAACACGTGGTTTAAAACCTATGGCCTCAGGGCCAATGTAGACGTGCAGGCCAGCAAAGTGGTGAGCGTAGGCTTTATGCTGAACCCCACCTACTCCAAACGCCGCTATAATCCTTCTGAAATTCCTAACTATTCCAAATACCCTTCTTTCGTAGATGTGCGGCGTCCCAACGGTACCTATCCCACTGCCCGCGAATACTGGGGCGCCGTGGTCACCGGGCAGGTAAACCCGATGGCTACACTCCAGGGCTCTGAATACTACGGCAGCAGCTTCAGCAACATCGGGGAAGCCTATCTGAAACTAAACCTGGCCAAGGGCCTGAGCTTCCGCTCTTCCGTAGGTACCACCATGGACTTCAGTAACCGCGATGAATTCCAGGCCTCCTGGGCTACCAGCGCCGCCAAAAATTCAGGTACCGATATCACCACCAATAATATCAACATCCTCAACGAAAACGTGTTGAGCTACAACACCACCTTCAAAGGCGGCCACGACCTGTCGGCCATCGCAGGCGCTTCCTATCAGCGTAACGACAGCAAGGCGGTCAACCTCTACGCCGTCGCCGGTAGCTACAATAACGATATCGTACACACGATGGGCAACGCCACCCTGGCGCCCAACAGTAACACCGTGAAAAGCAAATGGGGACTTATTTCCTACTTCACCCGCGTGAACTATGGCTATAAAGACAAATACCTGCTGTCCGCCTCCATCCGTACAGACGCCAGCTCCCGCTTCGGTCCGGACAACCGCTGGGGTTACTTCCCCTCCGTGTCCGCCGCCTGGCGCGTAAAACAAGAGAGCTTCCTGAAAGACTTCCAACCGGTCAGTGACCTGAAGCTGAGGGCCAGCTGGGGCGTGACAGGCAATTTCAATATCGGCGATTTCCAGTACCTCGGACTGATGGGCAATACGTTCTACTCTCCGGGTAATGTGGTGTCCAAAGGGCAGGCCGCCATCAGCTACGGCAACAGCCGGCTCGGCTGGGAAAAAACCAAAGGCATCGATATTGGTGGTGAACTGTCTGTACTGGACAACCGCATCAGCATCGTGTTCGATTACTACGACAAACGTACCACCGACCTGCTGTACAGCATGCCGGTACCAGCCACCACCGGTTTCGGTACTACCATGACCAACATCGGCGAGATACGCAACCGCGGGATAGAGTTTGAAGTGAACACCCGTAATATTGTTGGTAAATTCAACTGGCAAACCTCGTTCAACTATTCCCGTAACCGCAATACGGTAGAAGACCTCGGCGGCGTCAACAACGTGATCATCGCTGACCCTTCTTCCAATATGAACTGGATACTCCGCGTAGGAGAGCCCATGTTCTCCTACTATGGCTATAAGATCAACGGTATCTATAAAGATGCCGCCGATGTGGCGGCCAATCCGGGCATCGCAGGTTCCCGCCCGGGTAACCCCAAGTTTGAAGATACTGATGGCAATAAAAAAATTGATGCCAACGACAAACAGCTGCTGGGCAACTTCCAGCCCAAAGCCATCCTTGGAATGGTGAACAATTTCTCCTACAACAATTTTGACCTGAGTATTGCCATGCAGGCATCCCTCGGCGCCAAAATGTACAACTACGAAAACCAGTTTTACCAGGGCGCCCTGCTGGGTGCAATGCGCCGTTCCCTGGTGGAAAACCAGTGGTGGTCCCCATCAGATCCGGGCAACGGGAAAGTGCCGGCCAGCGCCCTCAACACATTGGGATTCCAGACGATGTCTGACGCTTATATAGAAGACGCCTCCTTCCTTGCCATTCGTAACGTCAACCTGGGGTATACCCTGCCGGAAACACTGATCCGCAAACTGCGGGTGACCAACTTCAGGGTATACCTCTCTGCCAGCAACCTGTTCATCTTCACCAAAAAAGAATTTCATGGATATAACCCCGAAGGTTATACGAAAGGAGAGGTGAACGGGGTTGCCAGCATGCCAGGCGCCAACTACGGAGCAGAACCTATCAGCCGCATCTATGCGCTGGGATTTAATTTTAACTTCTAACCAGCAAAAGCGTATTCCATGAAAAAGAACAAACTATATATACCGGTGCTGCTCCTGGCCCTCGCCGGCAGCAGTTGTACCAACAGCCTGTTGAACATGACGCCGGATTCTTCCCTGACGACCAACAACTTCTATAAAACGTCCAACGATATGGACCAGGCAGTCATCGGGATCTATAGCAGCATGCAGGACCGCAAACCGAAAGACTACCTGCTGATGGAGATGCCCGGTGATAACCTCTACATGGGCACCGCCATGCCGGGTGTGAACGATCTCGACTATCTCACCGTAAACGCAGAGAATACTGCTGTCGCTGATTTCTGGGAGAAATGTTTTTACGGCATCGGCCGCGCTAACGCCGTGCTGGAAAATATTGACCGCCCCACTGACTACGGTTCCGGTAAAAAAGAACAGTTCACCGGTGAAGCGAAATTCATGCGTGCCCTCTTTTATTTCGACCTGGTGAAGTTGTTTGGCGGCGTACCGATGGTGACTAAAACACCTTCCATCAGCGAAGCGAAAAATATGCCGCGGGAATCCGCTGATAAAATCTATGAATTGATCATATCCGATTTAAAAGCGGCGATCGATCTGCTGCCTGCACCAGCTGTCGCCGTCAAGGGCCGCGCCAGCAAAGGCGCTGCCACCGGCCTCCTGGGCAAGGTGTACGTGTACCGGAAAGATTGGGCCAATGCCAAAACGTACCTGGAAAAAGCCATCCGTGATTTCGGCTATCAGCTGGAGCCCGGCTTTGCCACCTTGTGGAGCCTCGCCACAGAAGATAACAAAGAAATGATCCTGGCGATTAAATATACCGATGGCGCTAATGGTCATTCTCTGGGCATCGATTACGCCCCCATCGGAGGGCTCGCCGGTATCGTAGGTTCGGGCAACCAGTATGCCTTTCCTTCCTGGAGCCTGAATAAAAAATACGTCGACGGCGACAGCCGAAAGGCATCCACCATCTCCGATTATGTGGTGAAGGCCACTTCACCCAACGATCCGCCGGCATGGGGCCCTTATGTGAAAAAGTACGCTACCAAATTCACCGGCGCTACCTCCGGTCAGGACCTGCCCGTACTGCGCCTTGCCGATGTAGTGCTGCTCTATGCTGAAGCGCTTTACAACAGCGGTGATAAAGCCAATGCGCTGGTGCAGCTGAATATGGTCCGGGAAAGAGCTTTCGGGGATGCGACGCACAACTACACTGCTGCAGACATTGCGGGGGCCGACAGCTTCCTCGATAAGCTGCTGCTGGAAAGACAACTGGAACTGGCCTACGAAAACGAACGCTGGCCCGACCTGGTGCGCACCGGCCGTTTCATGACGGTCATGACCGGCGAAGAGCGGGACTATAATCCCGCCACCAGCACGGCCACCAAGGTGACACTGTCGCCCAGGGCGACGATGGCCGTCTTCCCGGTGCCGCAGCGCCAGATCGATCAGTATGCACCCGGCGTACTGAAACAGAATGAAGGATATTAAATCATCGAAAACCAATCATACGCTTAATTGTACGGGATGTTATACCAGAAAGGAATTGTTAAACGGATCATACTTGTCAGCCTGGTAATGCTCGGCGGTATAATATCCCATGCACAGCAGGTGACCAACGTGCGCGCTCATGGTGCCCTGGCGGACGGCAGAACGGACGACAGCAGAGCTTTTCAACGGGCAATTGCCAAGGCGCAGAAGAACGGTACACGGAAAATATTTGTTCCGAAAGGGCACTACCTGATCGCGCAGCCCATCAGGCTACCTTCTTATTTTACGCTGGAAGCCAGTCCGGACGCCTACATCGAACTGAAGCCGTCCTGCAACCAGTACCTGTTGCAAAATGAGGACCAGGTGAACGGTAACGTACATATTAAAGTGACCGGTGGCAAATGGAACGGTAACGGCTGGACGCAGACACGCTCTATCCGCAGCACGGTAGACAGCTCTGAATTTTGTTTCGGTATGTTCTTCTATAAGGTGCGGCAGCTGGAAGTAAGTAACCTGCAAGTTGACAGTACCCGCAGCTGGGGTATCGCCTACATGGAATGCGACACCGTGCACATACATGATGTACATTTTCAGCAGAACCCTTTCAAAGATACCCAACATACCAGCGCGCTCGGACAAAACGGCGACGGTGTGACCGGCGGCGGCAACCATGTACGCATTGAAAATATATCCGGTTTCACCAACGACGACCTGGTGGCCTTTGCTGCAGGCGGCGCATGCTTCCAGGGGAAAATGGCTCCCTTCCCGGCGATGGACTACCGGGATATCACCGTACGTAATATTACTCCTGAAAATATATACGATTCCATCCCCACGCTAAAGGCTGTGGCTTTTTATACGTTTGAAAACAGGAAGGTGAGTGATATCACCATCGAAAAAGTACATGGCAATACCGCGATGGCTTCTGTGCTGTTTTACAGCCTTTTTGACAAGACCGGTTACTTCTCCAATGTTACCGTCAGCGATGTGTCGGGCGCCAATATATACGGCCGCTCCACCCAGGCATGGTTTCCTACGGAGTACGGCATTATCTGCGTGCGGCAATCGGTGATAGACCGGCTGAATATCAGCCGCGTCAGCCGGGAAGAACGGCGTTATGCCAATCCGCAGTTTTCGTTTGATAAACATACAATCATCGATTCGCTTAACATCGATCAGGTAGACATCCGGCATCAGCAGATAGCGGGAGACCTGCTATGGCAGGCCGACGGCGCGGTCATTAAAAACAGCCGCATCAGCAGAGTGTCTGTCCGGAACATGAAATAGGTGAGATTTTACATAAAATTTTAACAGCATCGCTATTATGAACGCATGGCCCAAATCATCCTCGCTTTTAAAGAGCAATGAACAATGGATACCCGGTGGCGTGGTATCGCTGAACCGTAAGTCAGATCCCAATATTTGTTTTGTCAGCGGACAAGGCAGCCGGGTGAGAGACCTGGAAGGAAACGAATACATCGACTACCAGGCGGGTTTCGCGGCGTCCTTTCTGGGACACAACGACCCGGACGTGAACATGGCGGTACGCGCCGCACTGGATAACGCTACACTCCTGATGGGCGCCGGTCCCACCAACCTCGAAGGAGAGTTTGCACAGCTTTTCTGTGACAGCGTACCTTCGGCAGAAAGCATCGAAATCACCACGACGGGGTCTGAAGCGACCTATCACGCGATACGTATAGCCCGCGCCGTTACCGGTAAAAATCATATCATCGTCATGCAGGGCGGTTACAATGGTTGGCATAATGATGTGGCTTGTAACGTGATCAGCAGTCTCGCAGATGTGGGAGAACGTGTAAGTCCGGGCGAGTATCCGTTCGACTCTCTTTCTGCCGGTATCCCGGAAGGCCATTCATCACTGGTGCATGTGATCAACTATAATGATATCGCTTCTGTGGAATATATCCTGCAACGTTACCCGGTAGCTGGTATCCTGCTGGAACCCATCTTGCAGAACATCGGCGTGGTGAAACCACAGGACGGGTACCTGGAGGCGTTACGCCGGCTGGCCGATCAGCATGGTTTCCTGCTGATCTTTGATGAGGTGAAGACGGGCTTCCGGCATGCATTAGGTGGTTATCAGCAACTGTGTGGCGTTACCCCGGACCTGAGCACTTTTGGTAAAGCGGTGGCCAACGGTTACCCTGTGGGCGTGATCGCCGGAAAGAAAAAATACATGGATTATTTTATCCATCCTGATAAAAGCAAAAAAGTGCTGATCGCCGGTACCTTCAATGCACACCCGCTGACGACGGCGGCGGCCATCGCCACTGTACGGAAGCTGGCTTCTGCGGAGTTTAAGGTGTACGACCATGTGAACGCACTGGGACAAATGCTGGAAGACGGTTTAAACGATATTTTCCGCACCTCCGGCCGGCCTTTCCATATTGCCCGCCAGGGTTCCGCTTTTTGTGTGTATTTTATGGACCACAACCCGGTGGATTATCATGATATATTGAAACATCACAATTTCGCGTTTGATAAAACATACCGGTTGAAACTCATTGAAAAAGGAATCTTTAACTTCCCTTTACCGATCAAGCAGGGGAGTATCTCCTACGCGCATACAACCGGCGACATTGAAGAAACATTAGCGAAAACCAAATCAATATTAGCAGGGCTATGAAGATAACGGCGATAGAAACACAGGTTTGTCACGCGCGGATGCGCAACTGGATCTTTATAAAAATCGTCACCGATCAGCCCGGGCTGTGGGGCTGGGGAGAAGCGACGCTGGAGTGGCACACGCGGGCGGTGGTAGGCGCTGTGGAAGATATCAGTCAGCTGCTGATCGGTGAAGATCCGCGCCGCATTGAATATCTGTGGCAGATGATGTACCGCCAGCATTTCTGGCATGGCAACGGTATCGTTCGCGGCACGGCCATCAGCGGTATCGACATCGCCCTCTGGGATATCCTGGGAAAAATTCACGGCGTGCCCTGTCATGAACTGTGGGGCGGCCGTGTAAGGGACTATATCCGGCTGTATTGTCACCTGGGCGGGGGTAAAATGGAGGACTTCTATGAAACGAGTCCGGATGATGCGGGCCGTTTTGGTGAACTGGCAGCACGCGCCGTGGAAGATGGTTTTACTGCGTTTAAGTCCATGGCGGTGCCTGAAACCATGCCGCTGGAAGGGCTGAAGCCAGTCCGTTATGCGGAGGCCTGTGTACGCGCTATGCGGGAGGCAGTGGGAGAGGACATCGATATTATGGTGGACTGTCACGCCCGTCCCAGTCCGCTGATGGGACTTCAGTTCGCGAAGGCGCTGGAGCCGTACGGCTTGTATTTCTTCGAAGAGCCTTGCTGGCCTGAAACGATGGAAGACATTGCCCGGATACAGCGGGCGGTGAAAACACCGATTGCCAGCGGAGAGCGGCTGGTAGGCGTACATGCTTTCCGGGATATGCTGGAGAAACGCGCTGTAAGCGTGATCCAGCCGGATATTACCCATTGTGGTGGACTAAGTGAAGTACGACGGATCGCTGCATTGGCGGATGCCTATCGTGTGGCGGTAGCGCCGCACAACCCGCAAGGTCCGGTAAGTACCGCAGCATCGATAGAGTTAGGCTTCGCTACGCCTTCCTATGCTATCTGCGAGAGTGTGCACAACGATGTGCCGTGGCGGGAAGAAGTGGTGAGCGAAGGATTTACGGTAGAGAAAAAAGGAAGGATCGTAAAACCCAACCACCGTCCGGGGCTGGGCATAGAGATCAACGAAGCGGCCGTGAAAAAACATCCTTTTCAACAGGAGGTGTTACAGCGGACGTTCTATAAAGATGGCAGTGTAGGTGACTGGTAAAACAGCTGGTATGGAAAAACTATTGGAAAAGAAAACGGTCCTGGTCAGTGGCGCCCTCGGCGACATCGGCAGGGCTGTGGCCCTTGCGTTTGCAGCGCAGGGCGCCGGCGTGGCGCTGGGGGATATACAGCCCGAAGCTGAAGCCCGGCCATTGTTAAATGAGCTGACGTCGATGGGCGTGCCCTGTCACTATGTACAGGTCGACGTGTCCGACGCCGCAGCGGTAGACCGCTGGTTGCAGGCGGCGGAAGCCGCATTGGGACTGGTGAGTATGACAGTCGCCAATGCGGCTACCGTTACCATCGCCGGTCTGTACCAGATCACGGCGGAGCAGTGGGGTAAGGAGCTGCGGGTGAACCTGGACGGCGCTTTCCATGTGGCGCGTGCAGTCACGGCCCGTATGCTGGAACAGCGTGTAACCGGCAGCGTTGTCTTCGTGGGCAGCTGGGCGGCGGAAGTGGCGCACAGCCATATTCCTGCATACTCAGTGTCCAAAGCCGGCCTGCGCATGCTGTCGAAATGTATGGCGCTGGAACTGGCGCCGCACGGTATTATGGTCAACGAGATCGCGCCGGGCTATGTAGACGCCGGCCTTAGCCGCGTAGTATGGCAACAGGCGCCGGAGCAGAAAGAGGATGCGCGCCTGAAAACACCGGTGCGGCAGCTGATCACTCCACAGCAGGTGGCCCGCGAGGTAGTGCGCCTCTGTGATCCGGAAAACAGGCATATCACCGGTAGCGTGCTGCTGATGGATGGCGGCCTGTCTCTCTTGTAACAAACCAACCACATGACGAACTACCACGGAATCATAGGCATTGCCAGGAAAGACATCACGCCGCCGGTGGGCATCTTCGCCCGCAACTGGGGCGCTGCCACGCACGATGTGGCGGCCGGGGTACATATGCCGCTGACCCTTACCTGTATTACCTTTCAGGCCGCCGCTACTACCCCGCTGGTGCTCATCTCTGCCGATCTGGGATGGTGGAAGAGCGCCGCGGACGAAAGAAATTTACGGCAAGGCATACTGGCAGCACTGTCGCTGCCGGAAGAACGATTGATGTTCTGTTTGACCCATACCCACGCGGGCCCCAGCACCTTCAGCGAAGATGCCGGCAAGCCCGGTGGTCATCTCATTATTCCGTACCTGCAGCAGGTGCAGCAAGCCGCGATAGCCGCAGCGAGGGAAGCCATGGCCTCCGCGCAACCGGCCACGCTTACATGGCAGTACGGGCGTTGCGGCCTGGCGGTCAACCGCGATTTTCCCGAACCGGGCGGCAACCGGTTGGTGGTGGGATATAACCCTGCTGCCGCAGCTGATGATACGCTGCTGACAGGCCGTATCACGAACGCCGACGGCCGTATCATCGGTACGATCGTCAATTATGCATGTCATCCTACCACGCTGGCATGGGACAACCAATTGCTGTCGCCCGATTACATTGGCGGTATGCGCAGCGTGGTGGAACCGGCTACCGGCGCGTGCTGTTTGTTTTTGCAGGGCGCCTCCGGTGAGCTCTCGCCGGCGGAGCAATACAGCGGCGAAACTTCGCTGGCCGATGGTTACGGGCGGCAACTGGGGTTTGCGGTATTGTCTGCGCTGGAAGGTATGTTGCCTGCTGATACGGAACTAACTTATGCCGGTGTGGTGGAATCCGGCGCCTCACTGGCGATCTGGAAAAAGACACCTGCGCCGGTAGCCACCACGCTCATGGCGGAAATGACAACGGTGGAGATGGCGCTGAAACCAATGCCTTCCCTGGCAGACATTGAGGCTTCGTGGGCGGGCTGCGAAGATCACGTCATCAAAGAACGCTTATGGCGGCAACGCGGTATCCGTAAAACAGTAGGAGAGGGCGCCGTTGCTAAAATGCCGCTGTGGATATGGCGGTTGGGCAATTCCATACTGGCAGGCCAGCCGAACGAAGCCTATTCGCACTTTCAGCTGGCGCTTCGGCAGGAACTGGCTCCCGCAGCTGTGGCCGTCATGAATATCGTCAATGGGTACGCAGGCTATCTGCCGCCGGAGGAATCGTTTAACCATCAAAGTTATGCGGTATGGCAAACGCCTTTTGAGAAAGGCTCGCTGGAACAATTGATACGCTCCGCCACCACTATTTCACAACGAATGATCCAAACCGCATGAACCTGAACCTGACTTTGCTGGATGCCATCATATTCGGGGCGTATATCCTTGGCGTTATCGGCCTCGGCATCTATGCATCCCGTAAGGCACAGCAAACCAAACGTGATTATTTTCTGGCAGGGGATAAACTGCCCTGGTGGATGATCGGTGGCAGCATTATCGCTGCCAATATCAGCAGCCATCACCTGGTAGGCGCCATGGGAGTGGCTTACAGCCGCGGCTTCGTGGCCATCGCGATGGAATGGGGCGCTATTCTCATGGGCTTTAACGCCTTGCTGTGGATATTCCTGCCATTTTATATCCGCAACGGCTTTTATACCGTACCGGAATTCCTGGAGAAACGTTTTGGTACTGCCGCGCGTACTACCTACGCCGGTCTTATCCTGCTCACCTATGTGCTTGTGGAAATCAGCGCGGTATTGTACCTGGGGGCGTTGTCGCTACACTCGCTACTGGGTATCTCTGTGATGACCAGCGTGGTGATACTGGCGGCTATCACCGGCGTATATACGATCGCCGGCGGATTGCGTGCAGTGATCTATACGGAAATGTTGCAACTGATTGTACTGGTGATGGGGGGTATTGCACTCACCATCGCCACGGTGAACGCCGCCGGTGGCGTGCGTGCCATTACCGATACGGTAAAGGACTGGGACCTGATCCTGCCGGCGAATGACGCCGACTTCCCATGGACAATGTATCTCGGCGGTGTGCTTTGTATCAGCGTGTTTTACTGCGCTACCAACCAGTTCATCGTGCAACGGGTGCTGGCTGCTAAAAACGAATGGCATGCCCGCATGGGGGTGGTCTTTGGTGACTATCTGAAATTCCTGGTGCCGGTGATCATCACCGTACCTGCATTGGTGGCGCCGAAGCTTTTCCCTGACCTGGAGAAACCCGATCTGTTGTTTCCTACGCTGGTGGAGAAGTTGCTGCCTACCGGTCTCGTTGGACTGGTAATGGCCGGCCTTATCGCCGCGGTGATGTCACACCTTTCTGGCGCTATCAATTCCTGTACTACTATTCTCACGGTAGACATCTACCTGCCTTATTTCCGTAAGAAAGCTACAGAGGCGGAGGCGGTACGCTTTGGCCGTATAGCCGGCGCCGTGATCATCGTCATCGGTATTCTGTGCACAGGGCTGTTCCTGACCCATTCCAAAAAGCCGATCTTCCTGTATCTGATGAATGCCTATGGCTTGTTTACCCCTGGCATCGCAACGATGTTCCTGCTGGGCATCCTGTGGAAACGCACCACACACGCGGGCGCACTGGCTGCCGGTATTCTTACCATCCCGATGTCAGTGGCCATGGAAGTCATTTTTCCGGCTATGCCTTTCTTTAACCGGACAGGTATTGTTTTCTGGAGCTGCATGCTGCTGTGTGTAATGGTGAGCCTGCTGACGAAGCCGGTGCCGGAAGCAGAACTGAAAGGGCTGATCTGGAACAGGGATAGCCTGAAGCTGCCGGCAGACCTGTTGCAGCAGTCACGGGGCTTGCGTAACCCTACCCTGTGGTGGGCGTTGATTACAGCGGTGGTATTATACTTTTATATCGTATATGCGTAGTGGTTGTTATGGCTGAATATAAAAAGCATGGTTCTCTTTGGTGATAATATCGATCGGCATAAAATGTGTTTTCTCTACCGGTACTTTCATCACGAGGTGCTGGTAGAGCGCCATGATGCCGCGATAGCCCTGTTCCTGCGGCTGTTGACAGATCAGGAAATCGATATGGCCCTGGTCGAGCTGGGAAACATTTTCCCTGGTGAAGTCGTAGCCGATGAGCAGGATATCTTTGCGGAGGCCTTTTTTCTCCAGGTAGCGGGAAACGGCGGCAACCCTGGAGTTGGTGACAAACACCGCGCGCAGGTCGTCGTGTTGCTGAAAAGCTTTGGAGAGTTCTTTTTCAATGGACGCCTGATCGGTTTGACGGACGTCTTTTTTGATGATAGGCCGTTTGGTGTCCTTAAAGTAGGCGCGTAGCCCCTCTTCTTTGCGGAGCAGGTGGTGATGGTCTTCTATCTCGTGGGAGATGTTGAGCACCAGCACGCGTGCATTGCGGGGCGTACAGTAATGGATCAGCTGTCCCGCCTGGAACCCGCTGCGGAACAGGTCAGGGCCGATATAACAGAGGCTTTCCTGGTGAGGGATGTCAGAGTTGATAAAAACGTAAGGAATATTGTGTTCTTTACAGGAACGGATAAACGAAACAGATTCTTCGATAAAGGAAGGCGCAAGCAGGATACCGTCTGCCGGATTTTTAAGTACCTGTTTGGTGACTTTTACGAAAGACTTCCGGTCGTTGAGGTCGAAGTAATAAGGTTCTACTTTTACACCGAACTGTTTGATTTCTTCTTCGGCTTTCTGGATGCCGGCCACCGGCAGGGTCCAGAAGTCGGTTTCCTGGGAAGATACTTTCGGCAGCACGGTAGCCAGCCGGAGAACATGGCGGGATGCCAGCCGTCTGGCCAGTATATTGGGCTGATAGTTCAGCTCCTGTATGATGGCTTCTATTTTACTTTTGGTTTTTGGGGAGACGCCGGGCCTGTTATGGATCACCCTGTCCACCGTGGCGATGGCCACATTGGCCCTTCGGGCGATCTCCTTCACACCGAGGGCTTGTTCGGCCGTTTTTTTCTTCATATCGGTTGATGATTATAATTTCTCCAAATATACAACAATGCCGGGTTACTGTTTTTTCGCCAGCGCCAGCGCCTGTGTGGTGGTGTAGTATTTGGCCAGCATATTGGGCACCTCCCAGGCGGGCATATTGTTGTTCCGGATGTAGTCGAGGAACTGCTGCATCACTTTCCCGAAGAGCGCTTCGTGTTTTTTGGCCAGCGCTTCAGGGATAACAACTTCCCAGCCTTTATCATTTGCTTTCAGTGACAGTCCCGGGTATTGTTGGGCCAGTGTGGCGATATGTGTTGCAACAGTTTTCGCATAGGCGCTATCGTGATGATGCGCAGACTCGATGTACAGCACGGGCTTGTATTGTTGTTCGGCACCCTGACGGATGATCAGTGAGGCTTTCGTGCCCCGGAGCAGGGAATAGTGGGTGTCGCCGGTGCCTTCCGGCGCCTGGTAGTTCCAGGTAACGGATATGTTGGCGTGTATGCCTTTGATCGTATAGTCAAAAGAGCCGTTGGCATACACCTGTAAAAGACTGTCTTTACCAACGTTTTTCGCCAGGTAGGAAGGGAAGGCGGTCTGCCCGGTGATGTCTGTATATTGCTGTAAGCTCATGGTGGTGGCCCAGCGGCGGGCGCTATCGACCTGTATGTCATGATGAAAGTCGATGATCTGCCCGGGAAAGCAGGTCCATTGCACCAGGTCTACCAGGTGGGTGGTAACGTCAACGATGCCTTCTCCCTGCTGGGCTTCATCCATATACCAGGCAGGGCGTACCATCGTTTTACCGGCGACCAGCTTCTTGAAATGATGGACACTGTTTTTGACAACGGAGGGGTTGCCGGGAGTGCCGGCTTCCAGCGTGCCGAAAATATCCTGCAATTGAGAGAGTTCCCGTTGCAGGGTATTCCTGATCTCATACCGTTCAGTCATGATATCATAGAGTTGTACTTTTTTCTCCGCAGCTTCGCGGAAGGCCGCCTGCAGGGAGTCGAAACCGGCGGCGTCGATGGCCATGGGTTTGTCTGCCAGCACATGCTGGCCTGCATTCACAGACCGGCGGATATAAGTGGCCTTGAGCCGGTTATTGCCGGCAATCACCACGATATTGCCTGCCGGTTGTTGCAGCATTTTCTCCAGGTAGTCAGGCCCGGTATATACATCGGTTGCCCAGTGTACGGGCGGGTTTGTCTGTTGATTGAACCGCCCGATGCTGGCGAGGTATTGTTGTACTTCAGGACCTTCGGGTGCAAACACACGGATAGTGGAATCTATGCCGGGGTACATCTGTTGTTGTACCAGTGAAGCGTGGAAGTGCCCGGGATCTAACGCGATCAGTTGCATAGACGATTGTTTTTGTTGAGTGGTGCCGCATGACAGCAGGACTGCTGCCATGCCGGCAAAGATAATATTTTGCTTCATCTGTCAGGGTTGTCTTTCTTTGGTGATGGCGGCGGCGCCAATACTGTCGGCGTGGTTGCCCCAGCTGTTACGGATATACGTTGTTACGGCGGCGATTTCTTCGTCTTTCAGAAAGTTGAAAGCCGGCATCTGTTCGCCGTAGCTGCTGTTTTTGCTTTTGGTGTCGCCGGTGCGGCCGAGCAGGATAGTTTGTACCAGCGGCGCGGTTTTGCCGGTAACGATCGGGTTTCCTGCGAGCGGAGGAAAGGATGCCGGCACTCCTTTGCCGTCGGCTTTGTGGCAGGCTTCACAATAATTTTTGTATAGCGTGGCGCCGCTGGTAGCAGCGGCAGGTGCGGGCGATTGTTGCGCTTTTTCCCGTGTAGCAGTAGCCGGTATTTTTTGGCCTGGCTTCAATGCCGCAATGCGCAGGATACGGTCGTCATGAGGTAACGGAAATCCTTTGCCGGGATTCCAGTCGCGGTTACTGGTGGCGATATAAACGTCGCCGTCGGGGGAAACGCAGAGATCTCGCAGCCGGCCGTATTTACCGGCGAGAAGTATCTCTTCTGCGGTGACGGCGTCCTGTGCGTCGTTCAGGTGTAATACGTGAAGACTGGCCGCTTTAAGTGTTCCCAGCAACAGGCTGTTTGTCCATTCCGGGATTTTACCGGAAGCATAGTAGTCGATGCCGGCAGGCGCGATGGTCGGCGTCCAGGCTTTGAGTGGCGCGACGAAGGGAAAGGAGTCTGCATGGGCTTTTTCATCCGGACGGTCAGCATATCCTTCGATGCGCGCCCAGCCATAGTAACCGCTTTTTTCGATGCGGTTCAGCTCATCGTCGGTAGCGTCGCCATGTTCGGAGGCAAAGAGCCGGCCTTTGTCGGTGAATACCAGTCCCTGGATGTTACGATGGCCTCTGGACCACATGTAGTTGCCGGGATAGGGATTGTCGGCAGGCACGGTGCCGTCTGTATTGAGGCGTAATACTTTGCCGTTGCGCGATGCCGTGTCGGGAGCATTCTGATCGCGGGCAGCATCGCCGGTAGAGAGCAGCACTTTGCCATCGGGAGAAATGGCCACGCGGGAACCGTTATGACCGGTGCTGCCGGGAAGTTCGAGCAACAGCAGCGGATCTTTCAGTGTATCGGCCGTATAGGTATACCGTACCAGCCGGGACACGATGGTAGCATCTTTTTTCCGGTGCGTATAGTCTACAAACACATAAGGTTGGTCTTTATCGGGGTGAATGGCCATGCCCAGCAGTCCGAGCGTACGTTGACGGTAGACCTCCGGAATGGTCAGCAATAATTTTTTGATGCCGGTATGCGGATCAACTTTGCTGATGGTGCCGCTTTGTTCGGTGAACCAGAGCTGGTTGTCAGGGCCCCAGGCTATTTCCCAGGGCACATTGAGATCGGCGGCGATGGTGCTGATGCCCAGCGTGGTTTTATCGAGTTGCAGCGTGGCCTCGACGGGCTGATTAAAGTCCGCTGGTTGTTGGGGCCGTAGCAGCCAGTAAGCGCCGGCGGCCACTATCACGACTATCAAAAGAAGGATACCGGTACGTTTCATACGTGGTAACAGGTAGTTGGTTTAAGAAAAGAAGAGCGTGACGGCGTTGCTCACTGCCAGTAGCAGCATGATAATCAGGCCGGCAGCGCCCGCAATATTGGTAAAGGTGTTGTTTTTCATTTTGCCCATGATAGCGGCGTCGTTGGCCACGAGGTACAACGCAATGCCGATGAACGGCACGATGAAGATGGTCACCGCCTGCGCCAGCACAATGAGTTCCAGCGGCAGTTTACCAAAGGTGATGGCTACGCCGGCGCCGATAAGCATAATAACGGCGATGAAGGTACGTACCATGCCGGAGCTGAGCTGACCGCCATATCCCAGTGCGTCGCCCAGCAGGGTGCCACCCAGGGCGGCATTGCCCAGCAGGGATGAAAACGAAGCGCCGAAAAGGCCAATGAGAAAAAGGGCAGAGGCAGCGTTGCCAAATACCGGCTCCAGCGCGATGGCCATGTCGGTGGCAGTGGTGACCCTGATGCCGGCAGGATGTAGCACGGTGGCGGCGCAGATCATCACCGTTGCGCTCATGAAACCGAGTATCAGCATACCGGGCAACGTTTCTCTGCCGGTCTGCGCCACATCCGGACGGATACGTTTACGCTCCTGCACCAGGTACGACTGGTAGATGGCGCCTACAATAGAAAAACACGAAGCCATAAAGGCGATGATCAGTTTCTGTGAACCGTCAGGTACCGTAGGAACGAAGCCGGAGGCAATGCCTGCCACGGGCGGGTGGGAGAGGACCATGGTCACGATAAAGGCGAACAACATCATGATGATGAGCGCTATCATGATCTTTTCCAGCATCTTGTAGAAAGTACGGAAAAACAGGATGCTGATGCCGGCCAGGTTACAGGCGATGATCCAGACGGTTTTATTGGTATGGGTAGCTTCCGCCAGCGTGATACCTGAACCGATGGAGTTGCCCGCCTGGAAGGAAGCGGTGACGAGGAAAACGCCTACGCCTATAGCGATACGCGCCGGCCGGCCCCACTTGCGGCTGATGGTGCTCAGTAACGATTCGTTGGTGGCAATGCCCACCCGCGCTGCCATCATAGTAAAGATGATCATAAAGAAGATGGCTACCGCTACAATCCATAACAGGGAAAAACCGTAGCTGGCGCCCATGATGGAGGCGATGGTCACCTTGCTGGGACCAAATACCAGCGCGGCCGTGATCAACCCTGGCCCGAGGGACTGTAGCCATGTTTTGTATTGACTGCCTTTTTGTGCGCCGCCCTTAGCGGTAACAGGCGCTTTTTCCATTGTTGATCCGGTTGATGACATCAGGTTAATTTTTTACTTTTTTCAGATGTGTTGCTGATATTGGTTGAAAGAGGTGTAAAATCCTCTGTGGTATTGACTTTGGATGAAGGCCGGCGTTTTTCCGGGTACGTTACCGAAAGATAGGCACATTCTTCGGGAAAGAAAAGAAATTTTTCACGCGACCATCAAAAAAGACGGAAAAGTGATACTTTTAAATCTTAACCCTTCAGTAAAGGCTCAAGTAACACCGATAGCCCGCTGATCAATTTATAGGAAATGAAAAAAAATGTACTGTACCTTTTGTTGTGTGTAATGATGTTATCTTGTCAACAGAATGATTTTGATTTGTCGACCCTCTCCCTGCCCGCTGATACCAGCATCATCAGCAAATATCATTTGAAAAAAGAACTGGAGGTAAAGGAATGTATCGGCTACTCCTCCAAACAACCGGAAATCATGCGGTTGTACGGCCAGTCTTTTTCCGGCAGCATGGCCCCCGGGACCGATGATGGCAATGGGTTCTCTAACTACACTCTCTTTTTTGTGACCCCGGAGAATAATAAGGTTGGCGCTTACAGTCTTCACACAGAAACAAAAGATAAGACGGAAGCATTGGTTAAACTGATGAACGAGAAACTGGGTAAAACAGATTATCACTATCGCAGCAAGGAATTTACCAACCAGGTATGGTATAAAGATGGCTTGTATTATTTCTTTAATACCAACAACACCATCGTCAATATGGGGGAGAAAACCACCACCGGCGATTTGACTGTCATCAGTGAAAAGAGCCCGGTTTTCCTGGAATGGCATAGCTCTGGCGGCGGCTTCTCTTATTATGGCGAATACCTGAAGGAAAAGAAGAAACCCGAACACCAGGGCAAGAATTTCTCTTACAGGGATTTTATAGAAGCGGAAAAAGCGAACGATTCGTTTTTTGGAAACACGTATTTTGATAACTACGTTCAATAAAAGGTAGCAATCAGGCCTTGCCTCAAGGCGAGGATTGGGTTCCTTCCAACTACCAGTAACCTTTCTTAACATATCAGGTCTGTATGTTACAACCTGTTTCGTTGTCCGGAGTTAAGCTTCGGGCAACGAAACAGCATCACCCGACCCCCGTAGCACGATCCTCAGCAAGCACTCTCTGCAATTTTCACGCTCCTCTGAATCCTTCGCCTCCACACCTTTGTCCTCCACACCTTTGTCCTCCACGCCTTGCCCTCCACACCTTCGCCCTCCACCCTCCGCAACCTCCACCCTCCGCAACCTCCACCCTCCGCAACCTCCAC
>NZ_CAMLHC010000036.1 GCF_946479755.1 uncultured Chitinophaga sp.
TACCCGCTGTGTTTGTGCAGCTGGATGCTTTACCGCTCACGGCCAACGGCAAAATAGACCGTAAAAAGTTACTGGCCACCGATGGGCTGGACGTGGCCACCGGTGTGGAATACGTTGCCCCGCGGAATGAGAAGGAGCGCCAGCTGGTTGCCGTGTACGAACAAGTCCTGAAGAAAAAACAGATCGGCATAAAGGACGATTTCTTTATGATGGGCGGCGATTCCATCAAATCAATCCTGGTGGCGTCCCGTTTAAAGCAACGTGGTTATGCCATTACGATTGGTGATATACTCCTGTATCCCATTGTTGAGCAACTGGCAGAACATATAGAACTGGTGAACCGTTCTGTATTCCAGGGCGCCGTAAAAGGTGTGGTGTCATTAACCCCCATTCAGCGCAGCTTCTTCCAGCAGGAATCGACAGACCTGCATCATTACAACCAGTCGGTACTGTTGAAATGCAAAACCGCGTTGTCTGAAGAAGGGCTGAAGGTAGCCCTGACGAAAATCATGCAGCATCACGATGCATTGCGCATGGTATTCCGCCGCACCCCCCAGGGATGGCAGCAGGAAAATAAAGGCGCCGATATCGGTTACTCCCTGGAAGTGATTACTCCCGAAAGCCCGGCTGATTTTCTGGCTCACTGTGAGCGTATTCAGTCAGGGTTTAACCTGGAAAAAGGTCCGTTGTTTAAAGCGGCTTTGTTTCGCGGAGAAGCCGGCGATCGTCTGCTGCTGGTAGCGCATCACCTGGTAGTTGACGGCGTTTCCTGGCGTATCCTGTTTGAAGATTTGTCTACCCTCTATCAGCAATACTTGTCCGGAGCTGCCCCGGCGCTTCCTTTGAAAACAGACGCCTTCAGCTACTGGCAGGAACAACAGGCTGTTTACGCAGAAAGTGAAACGCTGCGCCAGGAAGAAGCCTATTGGTCTGCCGTGGAGGCTACCAGCGTACAGCCATTGCCGGTAGATAATCATGACGGTGCCAACCTGATGGAGGATATCACCACAACGTCTGTTTTACTGGATGAAGAGGTGACTGCCAAATTACTGACCCGCTGCTATAAAGCGTATCGGACCGAGGTAAACGATGTATTGCTTACCGCCCTGGGACAAGCCGTGCAGGCGTTGTTCGGGACAGACAAGGTCATGGTGAAGCTGGAAGGGCATGGCCGCGAAAATATAGGAAAGGATATAGATATTACCCGCACCGTAGGCTGGTTTACCACGTCCTACCCGGTGGTGCTGGACATGAGCAGCAGCGACAGTTTGCGCCAGCTGATCGATGTAAAGGAAAATCTGCACCGTGTACCCAATAAAGGAATCGGCTACGGTATTCTCCGTTATATAGGCGGCAGAAATTACCGGCTGAACCCTGAAATTACTTTTAACTATCTCGGCGACTTCGGCTCCGGGGTAAAAACTGACGGCGGGGATGCGTTATTTACCTTCTCCGGCGAACCTCAGGGCAGACGCTTCTCCGGTAAGCTACATCGTTCCGGCCTGCTGACGGTTTCCGGGATGATTGTGGGCGGAAAACTGCGCCTGTCAATAGAATACGGTATCAGGCAATATGAAGCGGCAACGATCGTAAAACTGCTGGACGTATACCGCGGCAAGCTGGTAACGCTGGTGGAACAGTTGTCAGTACTGGAAAAAACATACCTCACGCCGGTCGATCTTACCTATAAGCATTTGAGTGTTGAGCAGTTAATGCAGCTGAATGAAGACGGCATAGAGGATGTGTATCCATTAAGTCCGCTGCAGGAAGGGTTGTACTACCATTGGTTGGCCGCCCCGGATTCCCCTGTTTATTTTGAGGAGAACAGTTACCGTCTGAAAGGCAATATCGACCTGCCTGCGCTGGAAAAAAGTTACCAGTCGCTGGTAGCGCGCTATGGGGTTTTGCGTACCGTGTTTACCGAAAAATATAACGATCAGTTGTTGCAGGTGGTAAGGAAAGAAGTGGCATCCGGTTTCCGACTGGTAGATGCAACCGGTGATGAAAGTTTTTCGCTGGCGGCATACCGGGAAGCCGACCGTCTTGCCGGCTTTGATCTGCACAACGGGCCTTTGATGCGATTGACGGTTGTGAAGCTGGAAGAAGATACCTATGAGTTTGTCTGGAGCCATCATCATATCCTGATGGATGGCTGGTGTGGCAGTATCCTGGTAAAAGAATTTTTTCAGTTTTATCACCATTTTGTTTCCGGTGCCCCGTTGCAGCTGGGTAAAGTATATCCCTATGCGGACTATATCAAATGGCTGTCGGGTGTGGACAAGCCGGCTACTTTGCAATACTGGAAAGACTATTTATCAGGGTATGATGCCGTCAGCGTATTGCCTGAAGCAGCTGAAGGTCATCAGGCCGGGTATCTTGCGCGGCAAAGGGTATTCCGCCTGCAAGGTGAGGTGCGGCAGGCCATTAAAACGCTTTGCGCGGAAAACGGGATCACAGAAAATACGTTTATCCAGGCGCTGTGGAGCATTTTGCTGGCCGCCTATAACAATACCGATGACGTGGTGTTCGGTGCGGTCGTTTCCGGCCGTCCGCCACAGCTGGATGGCGTAGAAGACATGATTGGCCTGTTCATTAATGCTATTCCTGTGAGAGTACAGCCCGGGAAGGAGATGCCTGTCCTGGAATTACTGAAAAAGATGCAACATGCGTCGATCGTTTCATCCGGCCACCATTATGCTCAGCTGGCTGAAATACAGTCACAGACAGCGCTGGGCCGTAAACTGTTTAATCATATTGTGCTCTTTGAAAACTACCCGGTACAGGAGATAGTGAAACAAAGTATGGAGGCGACGGACAATAAACGTCACTTCTCCCTGCTGGGCGCCAGCGGATTCGAGCAGTCGAGCTATGACTTCATGTTTACCGTGGCGCCGGGGGAACAACTGCTGATAAAATTGAGCTATAACGGAAACCTCTATACGGACGACCAGATGGAACGCCTGCAACAGCATTTTACCCTGTTGGTAGAGGAGGTGGTAAAAGCGCCGGCTGTTCCTGTTGGCGACATCTGTTTCCTGCCTGAAGAAGAAAGAATGCAATTGCTGGAGACGTTTAATAATACCGCTGTTGCTTATCCGGAGGGGTTCACGTTGCCGGAGCTGTTCGAACAGCAGGTGCGCAGCACGCCCGGTAATGCCGCCGTAGTGTTTGAAGGGAGCAGTCTTAGTTACCAGGAGCTGGATGAGCAGGCCAACAGGCTGGCGGCCAGTTTAATATCAGACTATGGTGTCCGGGCAGATGATCTTATCGGCATTATGCTGGACCGTTCCGAGAAAATGATTATTGCCATATTGGGCGTTCTCAAAGCGGGCGCCGCTTATGTACCTGTAGACCCGGAATACCCGGAAGCGAGAAAGGCCTACATTGCGCAGGACACCGGTATGAACCTGCTCATTACCCAGAGCGACTTTATTTTTGATCTTTCCTACTTCGGCGGAGCTGTATTTGCTATAGACGTCCAGCTGGACACGCTGCCGGCGACGGCTTTCAAAAAGCCGCCGGTAAGGCCGCAGGACCTGGCCTATGTAATTTATACCTCCGGTTCTACCGGTCAGCCTAAAGGAGTAATGATAGAACATCAGGCGATCGTTAATACCGTTTTTGCACAGCGTACCATTTGGGGTATTACTGCCGGGCAAAGAGGTTTACAGTTCGCCTCGCTTTCCTTCGATGCCTCCGTTTGGGAAATATTCATGATGTTAACTACCGGCGGGACCTTGTACATTGCTAATGACGAGAGCCGGAAATCGCCCGCATTGCTGGAGCAGTTTATCACAGAAAACCGCATCGATGTGGCCACTATTCCGCCGGCCTTTTTCAAACTGCTGGAACCTGCACGTATCAGTACACTGAAGCATCTTATTACTGCAGGCGAAGCGGCCATCTTCGACAAGGCTGCTGCTTTCAGTGAATACGGTGCCTACTATAACGCTTACGGTCCTACTGAGTCGGCTATCTGCGCGTCTGTATTTACTGTCGAGAAAGGCGCCGGCATCGGCAGCAGGAATATCCCTGTGGGAAAACCTATTCCTAACACGCAGCTGTATATCGTAGATGACCAGCATGGTTTATTGCCTGTAGGCACGATCGGCGAGTTATGTATCGGTGGCGCCGGGCTGGCGCGTGGTTACCTGAACAACCCATCGCTCACCGCTGACCGTTTTGTAGACAATCCGTTCCGTAAGAACGAAAAAATGTATAAAACCGGCGACTTGGCCAAATGGTTGCCCGATGGCAATATTGCGTTTGCCGGAAGAAAAGACAGCCAGGTGAAAATCCGCGGTTACAGGGTGGAGCTGGGAGAAATAGAAGCTGCCCTGCATGGTTGCGATGGCATCTCAGCTGCGGCGGTACTCGCGGTCACCGACAATAACGGTGAAAAAGACCTCGCGGCCTATGTGTCAGGAGCGGAAAACCTGGTGGTGGCAGATATCCGAAGCCACCTCGGGAATGTGCTGCCGGCTTATATGATACCGCATCATTTTGTGGTAATGGCATCGTTGCCGCTTACCACCAGCGGCAAAATAGACCGGAAAAACCTCCCGGCGCCGGACGGTGTAATGACCGCAGGGGCTGCGCTGATAGCGCCGCGCAACGAAACAGAAGCAAAACTGCTGGGCATATGGCAGGAAATCCTCGGTAAACATGCTATCGGGATGAAAGATGACTTCTTTGAATTGGGAGGACATAGCCTGAAAGCTACCCGTCTGGCCAGCCTTATACATAAGGAACTGGACGTGCAGATTTCCCTGAAAGAGTTGTTTGCCGCCACCATACTGGAGCAACAGGCCGCCATTATCCGGCAGGCACAGAAAACCTCCTTCCGGGGCATTTCCCCGGTGGCGCCGCAGGCACACTATGCGCTGTCCGCTTCACAAAGCAGGTTGTGGGTATTGAGCCAGTTTGAAGAAGCTAACCAGGCCTATAACATGTCGGGCGTCTACACCTTTGAAGGAGTGTTGAACAAAGATGCCCTCACCTATGCGCTCAATGAACTGGTGGTCCGCCATGAGGCCCTCAGAACCGTTTTCCGCGATGACAGGGGAGCCGGCGTGCGCCAGTATATTCTGTCCCCGGAAGAGGCAGGCATTCAACTGGTGTTTCGTGACGTGCAGCATTATGCTGCACAGGAAAAGGCGCTATCGGAAATTATCCGGGAAACCACGGTGAAACCTTTTAACCTGTCTGCAGGGCCATTGCTGCGCGCCGCTTTACACCAGGTAGATGACAACAAATGGATCTTTGCTTATGCCATGCACCATATTATCAGTGATGGATGGTCTATGCATGTGCTGATAAAGGAATTGTTCCAGCTGTACCAGGCGCGCCTGGACGGTTCTGCCCATCCGCTGTCGCCATTGCCCATACAATACAAAGATTATGCAGCCTGGCAGGGTGAGCAGCTCAGCGGTGATTCGCTGGCCGCCCATAGGAACTACTGGCGTCAGCAGTTTGAAGGAACGCTCCCGGTACTGGAATTGCTGCCGGATAAGCCCCGCCCGGTTATCAAAACATATAATGGAGGCGCTGTCGGCATCACGCTGAAAAAAGAACTCGCACAAGGGCTGAAAACACTGGCACACGAAAAGGGAGGCACTTTATTTATGGGCCTGCTGGCCGCGGTAAATGTGCTGATGTACCGTTACACCCGGCAGGAAGATATGATCATCGGTACTCCTGTTGCCGGCAGGGAACATGCGGACCTGGAAAACCAGATAGGGTTTTATGTAAACATGCTGGCATTAAGGTCACGCTTTAATGGGAGCGATGATTTTAATGCGCTGCTGGAAAAAGTAAAAAAGATCACGCTGGATGCCTATGAGCATCAAATATATCCGTTCGATGACCTGGTGAACGACCTGGGACTGGAACGTAATATGGACCGCAGCGCCTTGTTCGATGTGGTGGTCGTGTTACAGAATACCGGTGGTGACAATGGCATCACAGCGGCGCCGGAGCAGCTGAAGATCCGGCCTTACCACGCCGGAGGAAAAATTATCAGCAAATATGACATGGCGTTTGATTTTGCTGAAACGGGAGAAGGCATCCGCCTGAGCCTCGTTTTTAATACGGACATCTATACAGAAAACACCGCCCGTCAGTTGGCCGGTCACCTGGAACAGCTGATCAGCTGTATTGTATCCTGCCCGTCCACGCCCATCGCCCTGCTCGATTACCTGCCCGGCACGGAAAAAGAGCTGCTGCTGGAAGTCTTCAACGATTCCGCTGTGAATTATCCGACGTACAAATCGCTGATGGTGCAGTTTGAAGCGCAGGTGGCGAATGATCCGGAAAGGCCGGCAGTGGTGTATGAGGGCCGTATGCTTACTTACGGGGAGCTGAATGAAGAGGTCAACAGGTTTGCGAACTACCTCCGCACAGACTATCACGTCAAACCGGGTGAACTGGTTGGCATCATGCTCGGACGGGACGAATGGCTCATTATCGCCATCCTCGGCGTGCTCAAATCCGGTGCGGCCTATCTGCCTGTTGATCCGTCTTATCCGCAGGAGCGTATTGATTACATGGTGGCCGACAGCCAGTGTAAGCTGGTGATAGATCGTGCTGCATTGGAAGCCTACAGGCTGACAGCCGGTAATTTCCATTCCGGTAATCCGTTGCTGGTAAATTCATCTGAAGACCTGGCCTATGTTATTTATACTTCAGGGTCTACCGGCAAGCCGAAAGGCGTCATGATAGAACACGGGGCCATTACCAATACGATCTACTCCCAGCGGGAAATATTTGACATTCAGCCCGGTGAACGGGGGCTTCAGTTTGCCTCTCCTTCGTTCGACGCGTCCGTGTCTGAAATTTTTATCATACTTACTGCCGGCGGTACATTGTTCGTCATCGGCGAAAATGAAAAGAAGAGTCCTTATCTGCTGGAGCGCTATATCGCAGACAACAAAATAGATATTGCGACAATTCCGCCAGCCTATCTGAAATTAATGGAGATCAACAGGATCCGTTCCATGAAAAAGCTCATCACTGCGGGCGAGGCTGCCGTAGCTGAACTGTCGCTTGCCTTTGCGGAGACCGGTACCTGTTACAACGCTTACGGGCCTACGGAATCGAGTATCTGTGCCGCCGTGTACACGGTGGATCCCCGGCGGCCGCTGCCTACCCGTAATGTGCCGGTAGGCAAGCCAATGGCCAATACCCAATTGTATATACTGGACAGCAACAACGGGATCGTGCCCGTTGGCGTGGCCGGTGAAATATGTATCGGTGGCGCCGGCTTATCGCGCGGATATCTCCGTAAACCACAACTCACTGCCGAAAAATTTATTGCGCATCCGTTCAAAGCAGGTGACCGCCTTTATAAGACCGGGGACCTGGGCCGCTGGCTGCCGGATGGTAACATGGAATACTTAGGCAGAATGGATGACCAGGTGAAAATAAGAGGATACCGTGTGGAAACCGGTGAAATAGAAAGCGCGCTTCAGGGTATTGCCGGCATAGAAGGCGCCGTGGTAAATGCCCGCACCAACGCCGGTGGTGAAACGGAACTGGTTGCTTACCTGGTAGGGGCGCAACTGCCGGGTATTGCCGACATCAGGAGTGCGTTGGCCAAACAGTTGCCTTCGTATATGCTTCCCGGTTACTACGTGCCGCTGGAAGCGCTGCCGGTAAACGCCAACGGAAAGGTAGACCGACAGGAACTACCGGCGCCCGAAGGAAAGGAACTTACCTCCAACAGGACTTATGAAGCACCGCGGAATGAACTCGATGAAAAACTGGTGACGATCTGGCAGGAGCTGTTAGGTAAACAGCAGATAGGGATTACGGACAACTTCTTTGAAGTGGGCGGTACTTCCATAAAGATCGTCAGGTTGTCACGGCTGGTCAGCGCAGCACTGGACCGCGACATCCCGGTAGCGCTGCTCTTCCAGTATGTGAACATCAGGGACCTGTCGGATTATTTCCAGCAGGCGCCGGTGGTACAGGAAGCAGAAACCGACTACGACAGAAATGAAATTCTTGAAGATTTAGACAAGTTTAAATTTTAACAATCATGGCATCCAATAAAGAATACAATGGTTTGGAAGTGGCCATTATAGGCATATCCGGCCAGTTCCCCGGCAGTGCAAACCCAAGGCATTACTGGGACAATCTGAAAAACGGTAAAGAACTTATTAAATTCTATACAGATGACGAACTGAGAAAGATAGGAACGAAGGAGGCCGTGCTTGCCAACCCCAATTACATCAAGTGTTTTGGGGTGATGGATAACAAGGATTGTTTCGACCCTTCTTTTTTTGGGTACACCGCGGACGAGGCGGCGTTGATGGACCCGCAGATCCGCGTATTCCACGAGCATTGCTGGAAATCCCTGGAAGATGCGGGGTATGCTTCCCAGATCGATAAAAAGAAGATTGGTCTTTTTGCCGGTGCTTCTGCCAACGATACATGGAAAATATATTCCTACAGCAAGGCTGCCACTTCTTCGGTAGATCCTTTCTACCTGAACATGATCACTGCGCAGAACTTTATCAGTACCCTGGTATCTTACAAGTTAAATCTGCGCGGGCCATCGTTCTATGTGGATACTGCCTGTTCCACTTCCCTGGCCGCTGTTCACCTTGCCTGCAGAAGCCTGTTGACAAGGGAATGCAACATCGCCCTCGCCGGCGGTGTCTGCATTACCTCCAGGAAATCTAAAGGCTATTTATACAAAGAGGGCATGATCTTCTCGCCGGACGGGCACTGCCGCACGTTCGACGCCTTGTCCGGCGGCACTACCGCAGGCGAGGGGACTGGCGTGGTCGTATTGAAACGATTGAGTGAAGCGATCAAAGACAGAGATCATATCTATGCCGTTATTAAGTCTTCTTCCGCCAACAACGACGGCAATCACAAAGTGGGATATACCGCACCCGGCGTGAAAGGACAGGCAGAATGTATTCTCAGCGCCCATAAGCTGGCCGGTATCGACCCGCGTACGATCAGCTATGTAGAAGCACATGGGACAGCCACCAAGCTGGGCGACCAGATTGAAATCCGGGCGTTGAACGAAGCGTTCGGCACTGGGGGGGCAGATAAGTTCTGCGCCATTGGCTCCGTAAAAACAAATATGGGGCACCTCGATACTGCTGCGGGTGTTGCAGGCCTGATAAAAACAGCCCTTAGCCTGAAGCATAAACAAATCCCTGCCAGCCTGCATTTCACAACACCCAATCCGGACCTGGACTTCAAAAGTGGTCCTTTTTATGTGAACGCGTCCCTGCAGGAATGGAAACGTACCGGCGACCATCCGTTGCGTGCAGGCATTAACTCCCTCGGCATCGGCGGTACCAACGTACATGCCATCCTGGAAGAAGCGCCTGCGCCGGAACCTACCGACGAAGGCCGCATATATAAGCTCTTCACCGCTTCTGCCAAAACTGAAGCATCACTCGCCAGGTATCTGCTGGATTTCGGCCGGTTTCTGGAAGAAACAGCGGATGTTCACCCCGCGGACCTGGCCTATACCATGCAAACAGGCCGCAAACATTTCAGCTGCCGTAAAGCAATACCTTATAAAAACACGGAAGAACTGAAAACGCTGCTGCGCAATGAACGCCTGTACGAGCAATTCATTGGTTCGGGCGATAGGAATAATGCCGTAGTATTCATGTTTACCGGCCAGGGAGCCCAGTACCGTGATATGGGAAAAGACCTGTACGATCATGAGCCACTGATCCGTGCCAAAATGGAGGAAGGATTTGCTATCCTAAAAAAGATAACCGGAGAAGATTTTAAAGCGATCCTGTTCGCCGGACCGGAAGCGGCAGACCTTACCGGTGAAACGCGGTACACCCAGCCGTTGCTGTTCCTGGTGGAATATGCGCTGGCACAATGGCTCATCGCTGCAGGCATCACTCCGCAGAGCATGATCGGGCACAGCATCGGGGAATATGTAGCCGCCTGCATCAGCGGCGTATTCAGCTTCGAAGACGCATTGCGCCTCGTCATTAAAAGAGGCGCGCTGATGAATAGTTTGCCTGCCGGGGATATGCTGAGCATCGCCATCTCGCCGGAAGAAGCCCGTAGCTTCCTGAACGACGAGGTGTCGCTGGCAGCGGTAAACGCTCCTGAACAGGTGGTATTATCCGGTAACACCGCGGCCATTGGTCAACTCATGCGCGAGCTGGACTATCAGCACATCCCTTACGTGAAGCTGCGCACCTCCCATGCTTTCCACTCGGTGATGCAGGAGCCGATCCTGGCTTCCTTCCGGGAAACGCTGGAACAGGTGACCTTCCGGCCACCGGCATTGCCTTTTATATCCAACCTCACCGGCGATTATATCAGTCATGAACAGGCCACATCGCCTGACTATTGGGTAAAACACCTTCGCCAGACAGTGCTGTTTGCAGATGGCATCAAAAATACATTGTCCCGTCATAAGTCACCCGTGTTTGTGGAAGTGGGCCCGGGACACAGTCTCTGCAGCCTGCTGAAGCAACAGCTGCAGGGCAGGCAGCCTGTAGTGGCTGTCAATATGGTCCGGTCGGCAAAAGAAAAGGATAATGATCTTCATTTTCTTACCAATAGCCTGGGGCTACTGTGGGCACATGGTGTTAATGTGAACTGGGATGCTTATTACGCTGAGGAAAAACGCTACCGTGTGTCGTTGCCGACCTATTCCTTTGAGCAGGTAAGGTTCCCGGCAGAAGTAAATCCCTTCGAAGGAAGCGCACTGGCTAATTTACAGACAAAGTCTTCCAACAGGGAACTGAAAGACTGGATATACTATCCGCATTGGAAATCGTCGGTGTTGCACAGAAAGTCTACCTCCCCGGATAAGAAGGTGGTGCTGTTGCTGGCACATGAGGAAACATTCGGCCGTCGCCTGAAAGAAAGATTGGAGACGGCGGGGCATACCGTGATGACGGTGTTGCACGGCCCGGATTACCGTGAGCCGGAAGATCACTTCTATATTGCCGCGCCTGAGCATTTCAACCAGCTGATCGCAGCGTTGCAGCACAGAGGTACTTCCGTAACGGATGTGGTATATGCCTGGGGCATGGCTGCCGATACAGCAAAACTGGACGTGGTGCCCGGCAATGCAACCACCGGCCTGGTGTATTTCTACCTGGTAGAACTCATACAGGCAATGCTGGCCGCAAATGCGCTTCATAGTACCCGTTTAACCGTGGTGACGGATTCCCTGCATAAAATAACCGGCAACGAGAATATACCGTATGCACAGGCATTGCAGCTCGGACTGGTGAACGTGCTGCCGCAGGAATATGGTATTCCCTGCGTGAATGTGGATATCAGTCTCGGAGAAAGCCATGAGGCGGTAACCCGTTACCTGGAAGCTGAAATAGACCAGCCGTCCGGTAAAAAGCACGGCATTGTCGCCTATCGGCACGGTCAGCGCTGGGTTCCGGACTATCAGAAACATGCGGAGCCTATCCCGCAGCAATCGTCACGTATTAAACGTGGTGGTGTTTACCTGGTTACCGGCGGCTTGGGAAATGTAGGGATGGTGCTGGCCAAACACCTGTTGGAGCAACATCATGCGCAAATCATACTCACAGGAAGACAAGACATATTTACCGGCAACAGTGCCGAACGGTTGGAAAGATTCAATGCCTTACGGGCGCTCGGCGGTGAAGTAAGCTACTATGCTGTGGACGTAGCCAATGAAAGTGAATTCAGGCAGATGGTGGAAACAGTGGAAGAAAATGTGGGCATTATCAATGGCGTCATCCATACGGCCGGTATCGTCGACGAAAATTATTTCCAGCTGGTGGAAGACATTACAGAAGAAAAGGCCCTCGCCATGTTTGGCCCCAAGGTACAGGGACTGCAGCATCTCTATGATATTTTCAGGGACCGGCATCCTGATTTCGTATGGATCACTTCCAGCCTGTCTACCGTATTAGGAGGACTGGGCTTCGGCTCCTATGCGGCGGCTAACCTGTTCATGGATTATTTTATCCGTTCCAAAGCTGAAACGTTGCCTGGCTGGCACTGCGTAGGACTGGCAGGCATGGCCTTCACGGAGAAGGAGGCGGAAAAATCACAGCATGTGCTGCTCCCCGCGGAAATCAGTGCCCTGTTTGAATGGGGAATACAATCGGGTGTGCCGGTTGTGATGGAGAACAAAGCGGAACTGTCCGCCCGCATACAGGAAGTGTTTGAGTCAAAGAAAACAGCTTCCCTGCAGGAAGAACCTGTGAAACAATCAATGCCCAGGTTGGCGCGCCCCAGTCTCTCTTCTGCCTACAAAGCTCCCGAAACAGAAATGGAAACATTGCTGAAAGACATTTTCAGCAACTTCTTCGGTATCGAAGAGATAGGCGTGGAAGACAACTTCTTCGAACTTGGCGGCGATTCCCTGAAAGGTATGATGCTGTTAAAAAGAATAAAGAAGGAAACGGGTGTCAACCTGTTGCTGAAGGACTTTTTCAGGTATCCGAACATCCGTGAGGCTGCTGCCAGGATAGAGGAATGCATCTGGCTCAACGCAGATGTGAAGATGGATAACGAGATAACTATCTGACACTACCTGGCCTTTTCATTCTCATAATTTAATATGTTGATTGATGGAAAACTTATTGAAAGCACTTAGAGAAAATAATGTGTCCCTTTCCCTTGATAAGAATGACCTGAAGGTGAAGTTTAACGGGAAAAACCTTCCCGGCCAACTGCTGCAGCAGCTGAAAGAAAATAAAGCTGCGCTGGTTGCTTATCTCAGCGGGTTGGATAACGGGGAACGGCAGCAGGCCATTGTACCTGTTGCCAACAGCGCAAGTTATCCATTGTCGTCGGCACAACGCCGCCTCTGGATTCTCAGCCAGATCAGGGAGGGAAATATCGCCTACAATATGCCCGGGGTATATGTGTTTGAAGGCAACCTCGACATAGCATCGCTCGGGTATGCATTTAACACCCTTATTGCGCGTCATGAAAGCCTGCGGACTGTTTTCGGGGAAGATGAACAGGGGGATATCCGCCAGTTTATCCAGGCGCCGGAGCAGGCAGAATTCCGCTTGTCGTTCCGCGATCTCCGGTATGAAAAGGAACCTGACGCACTTATAAAAGAACTGGTGAGGGAGGAAGCCGTCCGGCCTTTTGACCTGGCCACAGGGCCACTCCTGCGTGCAGGTTTGCTGCAGGTGGCCGACAATAAATGGATCTTCACCTATACCATGCATCATATTGTGAGCGATGGGTGGTCCATGAACATCCTGATGAAAGAGCTGATGCTGTTTTACAGCAGCGGGGTACAGGGGCTGCCCAATCCGCTGGCGCCCCTCCGCATCCACTATAAGGACTATGCCGTGTGGCAGCAGGACCAGCTGGCGGGTGAAAAGCTGGAGCAGCACCGCTCTTACTGGCTCCGCCAGTTTGATGGCGAACTGCCGGTGCTGCATCTTAATACGGATTGTCCCCGCCCGGCACGTAAAACCTACAACGGACATGCTGTCAGCAAAACCATCGGCCGCCGTATCACCAGGGGCATTAAATCCCTCGTGCAGGAACAAAACAGTACCCTGTTTATGGGATTGCTGGCTGCTGTAAACACTTTGTTGTACCGCTATACCGGCCAGGAAGATATTATTGTCGGCAGTCCTGTTGCCGGCAGGGACTTTATCGACCTGGAAGACCAGATAGGCTTTTACCTGAATATGCTGGCGTTAAGATCGCAGTTCAGTGGCAACGACAGCTTTAAAGCGCTGTTGCAACGGGTAAAGCAGCTGACACTCGATGCCTATGACCACCAGGTGTATCCGCTGGATGAACTGGTCACTGCCCTGAACCCCGGGAGGGATATGAGCCGCAATGCACTGTTTGATATCGCGGTAATACTGCAGAACAACAAACAGGAATACACGGAAAAAAGCAATCATTCCGCTGAACTGGCATTAAGTGAATACAACGGCGGGAATCATAAAATCAGCAAATTCGATATCTCCTTTTACTTTACGGAAAAAGGGGATGAAATACAGATGAGGCTGGAATATAACAGTGATCTGTATACATACGGAACCATTGTTCGGCTGATGGCTCATTTTGAACAGCTCCTGGATGCGGCGGTGACAGCGCCTGCCCAACCCATCAGCCAGCTGGAATACCTGGCCCCGGAAGAACGGCAGGAACTGCTGGTGACGTTCAACGGCACCCCCGTGGGTTATCCGGCAGATAAAACTATCCTGGACCTGTTTGAAGAGCAGGCCGCTAAAACACCCGGTCATGTGGCTGTTTCCTTTGAAGGGGAGAGGCTCACCTACAGGGAGCTGAACGAGCGTGCGACACAGCTGGGCCATTACCTGCGCAATAAGGGTGTGAAAGAAGAAGACCTGGTACCTGTTTGTATAGAACGCAGCGCGGAAATGATCGTATGCTTGCTGGGCGTGTTGAAGGCCGGCGGCGCCTATGTACCGCTGGACCCCATGTACCCTGGCGACCGCATTCAGTATGTGCTGCAGGATACGGCTGCCAGGGTGGCCGTTTGCAGCAGTGGCAGCGCGCACCTGTTCAGGGAAACGGAGTGTGTGCTTATAGACAGTGATTGGCCGCTGATCAGCCAGCAGCCGGTGACAGCGGTATCAGCCCTGCGTTCACCCGGCCACACCGCGTATGTTATTTATACTTCCGGCACTACGGGCCGGCCTAAAGGCGTGTTGATAGAACACAGGAATGTAGTCCGTCTGTTTGAAACTGATAGCCCCTTATATGATTTTGACAGTAGTGATGTATGGACCATGTTCCACTCTTTCTGTTTCGACTTCTCCGTATGGGAAATGTATGGCGCGCTGTTTTATGGCGGCCGTTTGGTGATCGTGCCAAAGCAGGTAGCGGTGGATGTACAGCTGTTCGGAGACCTGTTGATCAGGGAAAGGGTCACTGTATTAAATCAAACACCTTCTTACTTTTATGTGTTGCAGGATTACCTGACGAAACATACAGCAGAAAACGATCTCCGGTATATCATATACGGCGGGGAAGCGTTAAACCCCCGGCGCCTGAAACCCTGGCGGGAACTGTATCCCCGGACCCGTCTCATTAATATGTACGGTATCACCGAAACGACGGTGCACGTGACCTTCCAGGAACTGTCGGATGAACAGCTTGACAGCAGCTCCAGCATCATTGGCAAGGCTATCCCCACTTTGAGCCTATATATCCTTGACAACCATCAGCAGCCGGTACCGGTAGGCGTGACCGGAGAGCTGTATGTTGGGGGCGCTGGTGTTGGCCGTGGTTACCTGAACCGCGAGGAACTGACCGCACAGCGTTTTATTTCCAACCCTTTTGTGCCGGGAGAGCGCTTGTACCGCAGCGGGGACCTGGCGCGCTGGCACTCCGACGGCAACGTGGAATACCTGAACCGAATGGATAACCAGGTAAAGATCCGCGGTTACCGTATAGAACTGGGAGAAATTGAAAGTGTATTACAGGCACATGAAGATATTGCAGGAGCAGTAATACTGGCAAAAACAAACCGCGACGGAAATAAAGACCTGGTGGCTTATTTCGTAGGAGATAAAAACCTCAGCGTAGCTGATCTCCGGTATTACCTGGGTAAGACATTGCCATCTTATATGGTTCCCACTCATTTTGTTCAGCTGGATGCTTTACCCCTAAACGCGAACGGTAAGACTGATAAAACCAGGCTCCCCGACCCGGAAGGGTTGGATGTACAAAGCGGTGTGGAATATATTGCGCCGCGCAATGAGCGGGAACAACACCTGGTGGAGGTGTTTGAAGAGGTGCTAAAGAAACAGCCCATCGGGATAAAAGATGATTTCTTCGCGCTCGGCGGCGATTCCATTAAATCCATACAGATTGCCTCCCGGCTTCGCCAAAGAGGCTTCTCCCTGTCCATCGGCGATATTCTTCAATACCCGGTGGTAGAACAGCTGACAGGCAGAATGGAAGTAGCACTCCGCGCTATCTCCCAACAGGAGGTGACGGGTATAGTGCCGTTAACACCTATTCAAACGGCTTTCTTTGAACAGGTAGTCACACACCGGCATCATTTTAATCAGTCGGTATTGCTAAAGTCAAAAGAACCGCTGGATGAGCAGGCGCTGGCCGCTGCGCTGGACAAAATTATGCAGCACCATGATGCGCTCCGTATGGTATATGGACAAACAGCGCAGGGATGGGTACAGGAGAACAAAGGAACCGCTTTATCCTGTAAGCTGCAGGTGATCGTCCCGGAGGACGGGGATGACTTTGAGGCACATTGTCAGCGGGTACAAACCAGCATGGACTTATCACACGGCCCGTTGTTCAAAGCGGTGCTGTTTAAGGGAACAGCCGGCGACCGCCTGTTGTTGGTGGCGCACCACCTGGTGATTGATGGGGTCTCCTGGCGTATCATCTTCGAGGATCTGTCATCGCTATACCGCCAGGCTGTTTCCGGTCAGCCGCTTGTATTGCCGGGAAAAACGGATTCTTTCCGCTACTGGCAGGAACAGCAGGCTGCCTATGCCAACAGTGAATTGCTCCGGAAAGAACGCGCATATTGGTCGGCTATAGAATCTATTCACGTACAACCATTACCGTTAGACAACGCCGGCGGGAGCAACTTTATGAAAGACACCACCTCGGTGAGCATTGCCCTGGAAGAAGAAGTTACCACACAACTGCTGACCCGTTGTTATAAAGCATATCATACAGAAGTAAACGACGTCCTGCTGACGGCTTTTGGACGTGCCGTGCAGCAGGTGTTCAACATCGATAAAGTGTTGATCGGCCTGGAAGGTCACGGTCGCGAATACATTGGCGGCGACACAGATGTGACGCGCACGGTAGGCTGGTTTACCTCCACGTACCCGGTATTGCTGGATATGCGCTACGGTCCGGAAGATGTCCGGCAACTAATAGCCGTAAAGGAATCGCTGCACCGCGTACCCAATAAGGGTATTGGTTATGGCATCCTTCGTTATCTCGGCGGGGAAGACTATCAGCTGCGCGCTGAAATAATTTTTAACTACCTCGGCGATTTTGGCAGCGGCGTACAGTCAGCAACAGGCGAAACCCTGTTCTCTTTCTCCGGTGAGGCGCATGGAGACGATATTTCCCCGGACATCGACCGCAACACCATACTGGATGTGTCCGGGCGGGTGGTAGACGGGAAACTGACACTGGCTATCGGATACAGCCGGCAGCAGTTTAATACGGCCACTATCCGGACGCTGTTGGATACCTGTCAGCAACAGCTCTTCCGGTTGGTAGAGCAGTTGTCAACTTCAGACCGGACCAGTGTTACGCCGGTTGACCTTACCTACGGCGAGCTGGGCATCGACCAGGTGCTGGAATTGCAAACGCGCTGCGACGTGGAGGACGTATACACTTTAAGCCCGTTACAGGAAGGATTGTATTATCACTGGCTGGCGTCTCCCGGTTCACCGGTTTATTTCGAGGAAACCAGTTATCGCCTGAGTGGCCAGCTGGACCTGGCGGCGGTAGAACAGAGCTACCGGATGCTGGTAGCCCGTCATGCCGTGTTGCGTACGTTCTTTACCCAGGATTACGGTGAAGACGTGCTCCAGGTGGTAAGGAAAGAAGGACTGGTGGATTTTGAAATAAGGGATGTCTCCGGGGAAGAGGATTTCGTATTGGCTGATTTTAAAAAATCGGACCGCGCCAGGGGATTTGACCTGCATAATGGTCCGCTGATGCGTTTAACGGTACTGCTGTTGGGCAACAACACCTGTGAGTTTGTCTGGAGCCATCATCATATCCTGATGGATGGCTGGTGCAGCAGTATCCTGGTAAAGGAGTTCTTCCGGATGTATCAATGTCTTATACAAGGCCATACGCCGGACTTAGGGAAAGTGCATCCTTATTCCGATTATATCAAATGGTTGCGTCATACGGATAAAGCTGCCACGCTGGCTTACTGGCGGGAATACCTGTCCGGTTACGACGCTTTAAGCGGGCTGCCTGCCGTCAGCGCCACCGGCAAACCGGCATATAAAGCCAAACAAAGCAATTTCTCTATCGACGGTGCGTTGCGCCAGTCTGTACGTACCCTCTGCGCAGAAAGTGGCATAACAGAAAATATCTTCATACAGACCGTATGGAGCGTTTTGCTGGGCCGGTATAACAATACCAACGATGTGGTATTTGGCGCCGTGGTGTCGGGAAGACCGGCGCAGCTGGAGGGAGTGGAGGATATGATTGGCCTGTTCATTAATACCATCCCGGTGCGTATCACCTTCGGTGAAGGCGCTACCATCCGGGAAGTGATGAAACAGGTGCATCAGAACTATATCGCGGGGCTCAACCATCATTACGCGCAACTGGCCGATATCCATGGGATCACGCTGCCGGGGCGGAATTTGTTTGACCATATTGTTGTTTTTGAAAACTATCCCGTACAGGAGATGGTAAAGGAAAGCGTGGAAAACAACCGGCAGCAGAAACCCCTGACGATGCTGTCCTCCGGAAGTTTTGAGCAATCCAACTATGATTTCATGTTCACTATCGTTCCCGGTGAAAATTTGCTGCTCAAATTCAGCTATAACGCTAACGTATATAGCGAAGCGCAGGTAGAAAGGGTGATGCAGCACCTGGTGCATATTATAGAACAGGTGGTGCTGCATTCCGCCGCCAGGATAGAAGACATCGATTACCTGGATGCGGCAGAAAAAGAGGTATTGCTCGACACCTTTAATGACACAGCGGCGGCGTTTCGCGATACGGAAACCCTGATCAGTTTATTTGAAGAGCAGGTAACGGGTACACCGGAAACAACGGCGCTTGTTTTTGAAGGCCGCTCTTTCACCTATCGGGAGATCAATGAAAAAGCCAACCGGCTGGCCCATTACCTGAGGATTACGTATGCCATTGTGCCGGGCGATCGCATCGGTGTTAAGCTCGATCGCAGCGAGCAGATGATAGTGGCCCTGCTGGGCGCACTGAAATCCGGCGGCGCTTATGTACCCATTGATCCGGGCTATCCGCAGGAGCGTATCGATTACCTGCTGGAAGACAGCCAGTGCAAGGTATTGATAGATGATGCTTTGCTCGCCGCCTTTGACGGGGTGGCCGCCGGTTACAGCACTGTCAACCCGGAAAGCGTGAATACCGCTGCTGACCTGGCCTATGTGATTTACACTTCCGGCTCTACCGGGCAGCCCAAAGGCTGTATGCTGGAACACCGTGGTGTGGTGAATCGTATTGCGTGGATGTGGCAGCATTATGGATTTAGTGCTGCGGATGTAGTCCTGCAGAAAACCACTTTCACCTTCGATGTTTCCGTATGGGAAATTTTCCTGCCGCTGTGCTGGGGCGCCCGTATGGTGCTGTGCCATAAAGACGATGTGGCGGTACCGGGCCGTTTGCTGGACCTCATCGAAAGGGAGAAGGTGACCTGTCTGCATTTTGTGCCCAGCATGTTTAGCGCCTTTATTACCGCGGTAGCGGACGAGCCGCGGCTCCCGCAGCGCCTATTGTCCCTGCGCGGCATCATGACCAGCGGCGAGGCGTTACCCGCCGAAACTGTAGCCGCCTGGTATCAGCTTCTGCCGGTACCGGTGCATAACCTCTACGGCCCTACGGAGGCATCTGTTGACGTCACTTATTACACTACCGCGCCCGGTGATACGAAAGTGCCTATCGGCCGCCCCATCTGGAACACGGCTATCTATATACTGGATGCGGATAACCGCTTGCTGCCGTCCGGAGTGGCCGGGGAAATCTGTATCGGCGGCATTGGCTTGTCACGCGGGTACCTCAATAAGCCGCAGCTGACAGCGGAGAAGTTTGTAGCGAATCCTTTCCGTGCCGGTGAACGGATGTACAAAACCGGTGATCTCGGTCGCTGGCTGCCGGATGGCAACATTGAATACCTGGGCCGCAAAGACGACCAGGTAAAAATCCGCGGCTACCGTATTGAACTCGGCGAAATTGAAGCAGCCCTGTTAAAACAACCGGGTGTCTCTGCTGCTGCGGTAACAGTTAAAACCAGCCGTGATGGCGATAAAGACCTGTTGGCCTACATTGTCTCCAACCGGGAGTATACGGTGTCCGAGCTGAAAACGGCCCTGGGTAACACACTTCCCGGGTATATGGTGCCTGCTTATTATATGCCGCTGGCGTCTATGCCACTTTCTGCCAACGGGAAGCTGGACCGTAAAAAACTGCCCGAGCCCGATGGCATGGGACTCTCCGGCAGCAAAGCGTATGTAGCGCCGGCAAATGAACTGGAGGAACAACTTGTCCATATCTGGCAGGATCTCCTGGGAAGAGAAAAGGTGGGAGTGAGAGACAATTTCTATGAAATAGGCGGTAACTCTATCAAAATTATCCGCCTCTCCAAAATTCTCAGCAAAACCCTGGATAAAGACATCAGCGTGGCATTGCTGTTTCAGTACCCTAATATCGCCGACCTGGTGGACTATATAACACAGGAGCCGGTCATCTGCGAAACAGCCGATTTTGACAGCAACGAACTGGCCGAAGACCTGGATAAATTCAATTTTATGTAGTCCCGCATAGCCCTCGTTAACCAATATGCCTGGTCCTTTTAAATAAATAATAATGGAAGATTTATTAAGGAGATTAAAACAACATCATATTGTGGTGTCACTCGACAAAAGTGATCTGAAAGTGAAGTTCAACGGAACAAAAATTTCAGACGAACTGGTGAGCGAGCTCAAACAACACAAGGCTGCCCTGGTGGCATACCTCACCAGCCTGAAGGAAAAGGAGGAGGACAATGATATTGTGCCCGCAGGTATCCAGCCACACTACCCCCTGTCGTCATCGCAGCATCGCTTATGGATGCTGTGCCAGCTGGAAGATGGTAACATTGCCTACAATATGCCGGGCGTGTGCACCTTTGAAGGACCATTGGATTATGCCTCGCTGGCTGCTGCCATGGATACGCTTATAGAACGCCACGAGAGCCTCCGCACGGTATTCCGGGAAGACGGATCGGGCGCGGTACGGCAGTTTATCCTTTCCCCGGAGGAAATAGGATTTGCCATCGGTCATCGTGATCTGCGCGCAGAAAATGACAAAGACGCCGTGGGGAAAAAACTGGTGCAGGAGGCGTTATACAAACCTTTCGACCTGGCAACAGGCCCCTTGGTACGTATCTGCCTGTTCCGCGTGGAAGACCATAAATGGATCTTCGTTTACGTGATGCATCATATTATCAGCGACGGCCGTTCTACCAATGTGCTGGTCCAGGAACTGTTGACCCTTTACAGCGCTTATACCCGGCAAAAGCCTGATCCGCTGCGCCCTTTAACGCTTCAGTATAAGGATTACGCCGTGTGGGAGCAGAAACAGCTGGGGAAAGCACACCTACGGATACACGAAAATTACTGGTTGCAGCAATTCAGCGGCCCGTTACCGGTATTGGACTTCCCGGTGGATAACAAACGTCCCGCTGTGAGGTCTTATAATGGCAGAACGATCAGTAAAAGCATTAATGCCCGATACAGCAAAGCTATCAGGGCGGCCAGCCAGGAAAAAGGCGGCACCCTTTTTATGGGATTGCTGGCATTGGTAAATATGCTGCTGTACCGTTATACCGGTCAGGAAGACCTGGTTGTAGGAACGCCTATTGCGGGCCGCGAACATGCGGACCTGGAAAACCAGATCGGTTTTTATCTTAATACGCTCGCACTTCGTACCAAATTTAATCATGGGCAAAGTTTTAATGAGCTGCTGGAAAACATCCGGCAAATCACCTTGTCGGCCTATGAACACCAGGTGTATCCATTCGATAAGCTGATAGATAAACTGGCACTGAAACGCGATCTTAGCCGCAACCCGCTGTTCGATGTGATGATTCTGCTGCAGAATACGAACATTGTAAATAACGCTGCTGCCGGTTCCCAAATGGGAGATATTAAGATTGCCCGTTACGCCGGTGGTGAGGGCGTTGTGAGCAAGTATGACCTTACTTTTTATTTTACGGAAACAGGGGAGACGATCCGGCTGGACATCGAGTATAACAATGATCTTTTTAATAAGGAGACGATTGAAGGTATCTGGTCATCTTTCGAAAGCCTGACCAATGTGGCAGTCAACAACCCGGAGGCCACTATACAGGAACTCATATTTATGGCGATGCCACCGGCGGCGCCGCCGGCTTCGTTTAAAGGAACGGCACCTGCTGAATCGCATTGTTCCGAACATCAGCGGAGGCTGTGGTTCATTGACCAGTTCGAAAAAAATAACCTGTACGAACATAGTCCCGTATACCATAATCTCCCATTGGTAGTGAAAATAGCCGGGCCGCTGGAGGTAACGGCGCTGAACGCAGCTGCCAGGAAACAACTGGCCGGCCATGCTATACTGCGTAGCCGTATTATCACCCGCAACAGTGAACCCTTCCTGGTAGTCAGCGATGCTCCTGTTGATGATGTCCGCTACCGGGTATGGCCCGCCTGTTCAGATGAAAAGGAGGTAGTGGCCGGCTGCGAAGCCATCATCGACATGCCCTTCAATATAGACGAAGATCAGCTGGTGCGCTTCGATCATGTATGTTATGATACGGATAAATATCTGCTGATCATTACAGCCCACCACCTGGTGGCCGACAGAGCGTCGCTGGTTACGCTGTTTAACGGGCTGATGAACGACTATCACGCCTTCAGTATCGGAACGGTCGCTGTTACCAGCGAGCCATTGCCGCAGTATGCGGAATACGCCGCATGGCAACTGGCGATGCCTGCTGAAGCACAGGCTGCGCCATTGTTCTATTGGAAGAATACATTAAAGGATGCTCCCATTCTGTACCTGGATACCGATCAGCCACGGGAGCATATTCACATTTATAAATCGGCTTTTGCCAAGCGTAAACTGACAACTGCCGTCTCGGAAAAATTGCGGGCATGGTGCCGCGAAAAACAAATTGCGCCATCCGAATTCCTCTTTGCAGCTTTTAACGCCTTACTGTTCCGGTACACCGGCAGCGAAGAGATTGTAACCGGCACTTTTGCCGGCAACAGGAAACAGGACGAGCTGCGCCCGCTGATAGGGCCTTTATCAAACCTGGTGACCCTGAAAATTAATGCCAATGCCGATATGGCGTTTGAAGCATTGCTGCGGAACGTGTCTGCCGGGTATCATGATGCCGTAAGGTTTGCAGATGTTCCTTTTGAAAAAGTGGTGCTGGAAGTAAATCCGGGTAAGGATATGAGCCGTACCGCCCTCTTTGATGTTATTTTCCATTATGAAGAGCCTGCGGCGATTGCCGGCGGATTTGAGGTGCTCGAGCTTAATCACGGACTGGGGAAATATGATTTTAACCTCCTGGCGACCGGTGGTGCCTGTTTTGAATTTTGCCTTACCTATAACGGTAAATATTTTAACCGGGCAGGGATAGAGAGATTACTGACACATTTGACCGGTATTATCTCAGCTGCGCTGGAGACGCCGCTGGCACCTCTTTCGGCGTTGCAGTACCTCAGCGCGGAGGAAATTTTCCAGCTGGTGACGGACATGAATGATACACAGTCCGGTTTCCCCGGGCAGGAGAATATTGTCAGCCTGTTCGAAGCGCAGGTGGCCGCCACCCCGGATAACATTGCGGTTGTTTTTGAAGACATAAAGCTCACCTACAGGGAATTGAATGAGGCGGCCAACCGCCTCGGTAATTATCTGCGCAGCAATTACAGGCTGGCGCCGGGTGATCTGGCAGGCATGCTGCTGGAGAGGTCTGAAAAGATCATTGTCGCCATTATGGGGATACTCAAGGCGGGCGCCGCCTATGTACCCATTGATCCGCAGTATCCGAAAGACCGTATTGACTATATGATGGAGGATAGCGGCTGCAGGGTGGTCATCGATGAACAGGAGTTTGCCCGCTTCAGCAAAGTGGCGCACCTGTATGACAATACCAACCCTTTGCCTGTTAACAGTCCGGGTGATCTGGCATATGTGATCTACACATCGGGAACGACGGGGATGCCTAAAGGTACATTGATAGAGCACCGGAATGTAGTGCGCCTGATGAAGCCCGACAGGCGGCCGTTTGATTTTGGCCCTTCGGATGTTTGGACGATGTTTCATTCCTACTGTTTTGACTTTTCCGTGTGGGAAATGTACGGCGCGCTCTTATTCGGTGGCAAGGTAATCGTGGTGCCCGTTATGACAGCCAGAGATGCTCACGCGTTCCTGGCCGTGTTACAGCAGCATGGTGTAACAGTGCTGAACCAGACCCCATCGGCTTTCGACAGCCTGGTGAAGGTAACCCTCTCTGCTGATGCGCCACACTTGCCGCTCCGTTATGTTATTTTCGGAGGAGAAGCGCTGTCACCCGCCAGCCTGAAGGAATGGCACCAAAAATATCCTGATGCCCGGCTTATCAATATGTATGGTATCACAGAAACCACCGTGCATGTTACTTACAAGGAAATCACTGATGCAGAGATAGCAACGAACAACAGTAATATCGGCAAACCGATACCGACACTTACCTGTTATGTCCTTGATCCGCGCCGCAACCTGCTGCCGGTAGGTATTTCCGGGGAGCTGTATGTTGGTGGTGATGGCGTTTGCAGAGGCTATCTTAATAAAAAGGAACTTACAGATGCGCGTTTTATTGAAAGTCCGTTCAGGCCCGGTGAACGCTTATACCGTTCCGGAGATAAAGTAAAAAGGCTTGACAATGGCGAAATGGAGTATGCCGGCCGTATAGATGACCAGGTGAAGATCAGGGGATACCGGATTGAACTGGGAGAAGTGGAAAATGTGCTGAGGCAGCATCCGCTGGTGGAAGAGGCTATTGTTATCGCCAGTAAAGATGATAAAGGCGACAGTAACCTGGTGGCGTATATCATCAGTAAAAGCGTCGTCGATATTGTCAAACTGCGCCAGGACATTGCGCTGCACATACCCGCGTATATGCTGCCAGCTTACTTTGTACAGCTGGATGCTATCCCGCTTACCTCCAACGGGAAAACAGACAAAAAGAATTTGCCTGCACCGTCAACTGAAAGCAGCTCCGCCGGTGAGGCTTATGTTGCTCCCCGTAATACTACAGAAGCGTTACTAGCCGCCATATGGCACGATGTTCTGGGAAAAGAGGGCATCGGAGCGAAAGACAATTTCTTTGAGCTGGGTGGCCACAGCTTAAAAGCCACCCGTTTGATAAGCCAGATTCATAAAGAGATGGATGTAAAACTGGCGTTGAAGGATATTTTCACGAACCCTGTGCTGGAAGAGCAGGCGCTGCTACTGTCCCAAATGAAGAAAGAGGCGTTTGTGGCCATAGCCCCGGCGCCGGTACAGGCGCATTATCCGTTGTCATCATCCCAGCGCAGGCTGTGGGTACTCAGCCAGTTTGAAGACGCCGGTACGGCTTATAACATGACCGGCGTACAGGTCTTTGACGGCCTGCTTGACAGGGAAGTGCTGCAGTCCGCCTTTGACAGGCTGGTGGCCCGTCATGAGAGTTTGCGCACTGTATTCAGATATAATGAAGCGGGTGAAATCCGGCAATATATCCTGGCCCCGGAAGACGCCGGTTTTTTACTGGAGCATGAAGATCTGCGTACTACTGCTTCCGCGGAGGATATAGTCCGTGCACGGGTAGCGGAAATCTTTACCCCACCCTTTGACCTGCAACAGGGCCCTTTGCTGAGGGCGGGTTTATTCCGGACCGGCGACAGCAAATGGGTGCTGGCTCACGCCATGCACCATATAATCAGCGACGGTTGGTCTATGGGGATTCTTAGCGGTGAACTGCTGCAGATATATCATTCACTGCAGGATACCGGCGCCGTAGTATTACCACCGCTCCGGCTGCAGTACAAAGACTATGCGGTATGGCAACAGGAGCAGCTGCACAGCGGCTTGTTAAACGACTCCGGTGCTTACTGGCTCCGGCAAATGGAGGGTGACCTGCCGGTGTTGCAACTGCCGGCTTCCAATCCCCGTCCGGCGGTAAAAACATTCAATGGCGGTAGGGTATGCCTTGAGTTAGACAAAGACACAACACAGGCGCTGCGGAACATCACCCGCCGCCAGGGCGCTACGCTGTTCATGGGACTGCTGGCTGCCGTAAACACTTTACTGTACCGCTATTCCGGTCAGGAAGATATGATCATCGGCAGCCCGGTGGCAGGACGGCCTCACGCCGATTTAAACGGCCAGATAGGCTTTTATATCAATACGCTGGCTTTAAGGTCCCGTTTCAGTGGCAGTGACAGCTACGAAATATTGCTGGATAACGTGAAACAGGTAACACTGGACGCATACGAGCATCAACTGTATCCTTTCGATGAACTGGTGGATGCGCTTCCGCTCACCAGGGACATGAGCCGTAGCAGCCTTTTTGACGTGATGGTGGTATTACAGAACAACGAAACAGCAACGGCAGGAAACGCCCGGGGACTGCGTGGCGTAAAGGAGGGTGCGTTCGGGCAGGATACAAAGGTGATCAGCAAATTTGACCTCACTTTCAATTTCCAGGAAACAGGTGATACGCTGCAAACGGATGTAGAGTATAACAGTGACATCTATACGAAGGAGTTTATATGCCAGATGACTGCTCATCTGCATCAGCTGCTGGCTGTCATCGTAGCGGACCCCGCGGCTCCTCTTTTTGCGCTGGACTACCTGGGCGAAGCTCAGAAAAACACATTGCTGCGTTCGTACAACGAAAAAACAATACCCGCATTTAACACCGGCATCTCCGTACTGCACCTGTTTGAGGAGCAGGCGAAGCTTCATCCGGATAACGTGGCGCTTGAGTTTAAGGGTGTCGGCTATAGCTATGGTGAACTGAATGAAAAAGCCAACCAGTTTGCGGCCTGGCTGCAAACCAAATACCAGTTGGCCGCGGATGACATTGTTGCCATTCAGCTGGACCGCAGCCAGTGGATGATTATCGCTCTGCTGGGCATACTGAAAGCGGGTGCTGCCTATCTGCCGGTAGACCCAGGCTATCCTGCTGAGAGAATTGCGTACCTGCTGTCAGACAGCCAGGCCAGGTTAATAGTGGATACGGTGCAGATAGCGGATTTTATCGCCACAGCAGGGGAATATCCGAAAGAAAATCCTGCTGCAGAGCGGTTGCCGGGTCAACTGGCGTACGTGATATATACGTCGGGGTCTACCGGCCAGCCTAAAGGTTGTGCTATCACCACCGCTAACCTGTCAGCTTATGTACAGTGGGCCAACAGCTACTATTTTGCGGCAGCGCCGGCGCCCACCTTCGGTTTGTTTACGTCGCTGTCTTTCGATCTTACCGTAACAAGTATATTTTGCCCGCTTACACTGGGTGGAAGACTGTTGATATACGAACAGGACGCGCCACTGGAAGATATCCTTCGGCATAGTTTCAGCAAAGAAAGTTCCATTAACAGTATTAAGCTTACGCCATCACATATCTCCCTGTTAAAACATCTTGAGATCCCGGCATCCGGGGTTTTATGCGCTATCGTGGGAGGGGAAGAGGTAACCCCGGAACACGTAAATATCCTGAAGCAGGTGAATCCCGCCATGCATGTTTATAACGAGTACGGCCCTACGGAAGCGACGGTAGGCTGTATTGTGAAAGAACTACAGGCCGGCGTGCCGGTATTGATCGGAAAGCCTGTCACCGGCGCGGACATTTACATCCTGGACCGGCATATGCAGTTATGCCCTGAAGGCGTGCCTGGCGAAATATGCATAGGAGGCGCCGGGCTGGCAAAAGAATACCTGGGCAAGCCGGTACTCACCGCACAGAAGTTCGTGCCTAATCCTTTTGCACCCGGTGAGCGCCTGTACAGAACAGGAGATCTCGGCAGATGGCTGCCCGGTGGTGATATCGCGTGCATGGGTCGTATCGATGACCAGGTAAAGGTAAGAGGTCACCGTATTGAGTTAGGGGAGATAGAAATTGTCCTGGGAACATATGCGGCTGTTGACAGCGCTATAGTAGTCACCCGCACAACAAACGACGGGCAGAAAGAACTGGTGGCTTATGTAGCCGGTAAGGAAACCATACAGGTGCCGGAGCTTCGTGCTTACCTGCAGGCCAGCATACCGGCCTACATGATACCGGATCATATTGTGCAGCTGGACACTATGCCCCTTACCTCCAATGGTAAAGTTGACAGGAAGCGCCTCCCGGATCCGGAGACGCTGGGTATCGCCGCTTCGATGGAATATGTGCCGCCGTCCTCTCCACTGGAAAAACAACTGGTAGCTATCTGGCAGGAAGTGCTGAACAAACAGGAGGTCGGAATAAAAGATAACTTCTTTGACCTGGGAGGTAATTCTATCCGGCTTATCAGGATGGTGATGATGATAAACAAACTGCTGCCAGAGAAAATAACCACGGTAGCCGCATTCAGGTTCCCAACCGTGCAACAGCTGGCTGCACATATCCGGTCGGCGGGAACGGTCACAAACGCCGCGCCCGAAGAGGAGCTGACGGCATCTGTCAGCATTATGGAAGAAACCTTTAATGTTTTAAACCTGGTAAGAGATGAGCAATAATCAGCAGTATACGGGGCTTGAAATAGCCATCACCGGTATGGCCTGCAGGTTCCCGGGCGCCCGTAACTGGCGCGAGTTCTGGCATAATCTGACCCATGGGGTGGAATCTGTGAACTTCCTTTCTGAAGAGGAGCTACGCCTGGCCGGTGTTCCGGAGAAGACCATTGCCCATAAGAATTTTGTTAACGCAGTAGCCGGTATCAGCGACAAAGACCGCTTTGATGCCGCTTTCTTCGGCTACAGACCAGTGGAGGCCAGGTTCCTGAATCCACTGCACCGCATCTTCCATGAATGTGTATGGGAGGCAATAGAAGATGCGGCCTGTGATCCGGAAAGAGTAAAAGGCCCTATCGGTGTTTTTGCCGGCGCCGGCGACGATTCTAACTGGAAATTATACTCCCGGCTGGAAAACAGGCGCCACGAAATCGATGATATCAGCCTGAATACATTTAACAACAAAGACTATCTCGCCTCCCTGTTGGCCTATCGCCTGAACCTGAAAGGACCGGCGTTTACCGTCAACACTACCTGCAGTACATCGCTGGTAGCGGTAAGCCTGGCCTGCAAAAGCCTGCTGCTGGGGGAAACCAGGATCGCCCTCGCCGGTGGCATCTCCCTGAGAACTTACAGTGAACATGGCTACTTCCATGAGGAAGGCATGATTGTTTCGGCCGACGGGCATTGTAAGCCATTTGATAAAGACGCCAGCGGGACCGTGTCCGGCGAAGGATGCGGGGTGGTGGTACTGAAACGGCTCAAAGACGCACTGGAAGACGGCGATCATATTTACTGCATTATTAAAGGAAGCGCCATCAACAACGACGGCAATCGCAAAGTAGGCTTCACCGCTACCAGTGTAGAGGGACAGCTGGATTGTATCCGCAAGGCACAGAAATTTGCTATGGCGGATCCGGCGACAATCACCTTTATAGAAGCACATGGAACGGGGACCCGCCTGGGCGACCCCATCGAAATAGAAGCGCTGAACATCGCATTCAAAGGGAGAGAAAGAAATACCTGCGCTATCGGATCAGTGAAATCCAATATTGGCCACCTGGACGCCGCCGCCGGCATCGCCGGCTTGATGAAGGCCGCGCTGAGCCTTAAATACAGGCAGATACCGGCCAGCCTGCATTTCAAAGAACCTAATCCTGAAATAGATTTTTCTGCGGGACCGTTTTACGTCAACACGGCTTTGAAAGACTGGCAGCGCTCCGGCGATACGCCCTTGCGCGCAGGCGTCAGCTCTTTCGGTATTGGCGGCACCAACGTGCATGTGGTGCTGGAAGAAGGTCCCGCTGTAGCGCCCCCCGCAGCCCCGCATGATTATAAACTGCTCACACTGTCGGCTAAAACATCCGGCGCGTTGAACCGGAGCATCAGTTCCCTGGCAGACTTTATAGACAACGAAAAGGAGGTGGACCTTACTGCCGCGGCCTACACGTTGCAAACAGGACGTAAGCAGTTTCCCTATCGCAAAACACTGGTATATCAGCACCGGGAGGATTTGTTGCCATTACTGAAGAGCAGCGCCGGCACCGTACAGCACAGCAAATGTACAGAGCGCAACGATGCCGTGGTATTCATGTTTCCCGGCCAGGGCTCACAATACTGCAATATGGTGAAAGGCCTGTATACACAGCAGTCACTCTTCCGGAAGGAAATGGACCGGGGATTTGAGGCGTTGCTGCTGCTAACGGGAGAAGATTTTAAAAATATTTTATTCTCACCGCAGGAGGCCGTGGACAAGATCAACGAAACACGTTATGCTCAGCCGCTTATTTTCCTGGTGGAGTATTCACTGGCCCGCCTGCTGCTGTTGCTGGGCATTACCCCCTGCGTAATGATAGGCCATAGCATTGGCGAGTATACCGCCGCCTGTATCAGCGGTTTGTTCAGTTTTGAAGATGCCCTGAAACTGGTGGTAAAAAGAGGCGCGCTGATGAACAGCCTCCCCGGCGGCTCGATGTTGAGTGTAGCGCTTTCCCACGAAGCTGTTATGCCGTACCTGGACAACCACGTATCACTTGCAGCTGTCAATGCGCCTGAACAGGTGGTACTGTCCGGGGAAACGGCCGCTATGACCGCATTAAAAGTCCGGCTCGATGCGGCGCAGGTCGCATATGTGCCGCTGCATACTTCGCACGCTTTTCATTCTTCCATGCAGGAGCCAATACTGGCGGCTTTCCTGGAGACAGTGCAGGAAGTCACTTTCGGGGAAATGAAACTTCCCTTTGTGTCCAATGTTACCGGTAAACGGATCACTGCAGCGGAAGCCACCTCGCCGGCCTATTGGGTGCGGCATCTGCGGGATACGGTGAACTTTTCCGCAGGGATTCAAAGCATCCTTACCGAACAGCCACAGCCTGTATTTATAGAAGCAGGTGCGGGCAGAAGCCTTTGCAGCCTGTTGAAACAACAGCGTGCTGCCAGGGGATTTCCGCTGGTGCGTCCGGTAAAGGAAAATGAGCCGGACAGCAGCTATTTCCTGCAGCAGCTGGGAGCGATCTGGTCTGCAGGCATTTCCGTCAACTGGGAATTATTGTATAAAGATGAGCGGAGAAAGCGTATATCCTTACCCGCTTATTCTTTTGAACCTTCCCGCTTTCCGGCGGAGGTAAACCTCTTTAATGGCGCTTTTCAGCATGTACTGCCCGCGAGCGGCCCTGAAGAAACGCAGGCGCACGAGCGCCCTTTGCCAGCTCCATTACAGGAACGTCCGGAAATGTCAGTGCCCTTCGCAGCAGCATCAACAGTGACAGAAATAAAACTGAAAAACATTTTTGAAGGATTCTTCGGTATGGACAACATCGGCGTGGAAGATAATTTCTTTGAGCTGGGCGGTGACTCATTAAAAGGGATGTTATTGCTAAAGCGGATAAAGCAGGAGTTTGACGTCAGCCTGTCTGTTAAAGATTTCTTCGACAAGAAGACTATCCGGCAGATGGCGGCTTACATCGAAGAAATCAGCTCTCTGCTGCAAACAAAAAGTACTAATGCAAGTAAATCTGTTATTATATGAGCGTAGTTAATCTAATAAAAGGTTTTAAGGAAAAAGGCATTGACATCTCATTGTCCGGTAATGATCTGAAAATTGACTTTGATGGCAATGCGTTGACCGATAGCTTGTTGGCGGAATTGAAAATCAATAAAGCCAACATTATCGATTTTCTTAAAAAAATGCATACCGCAAAGGAAACAGGCATACCGGCCGCCGCTCCGGCCTATAGTTATCCGTTGTCCTCCTCGCAGCGCCGCCTTTGGGTACTCAGCCAGTTTGAAGAGGGGAGTATCGCCTATAATATGCCGGGCGTGTTTGTATTTGAAGGAGAATTGAACCAGGATGCGCTGAAATACAGTTTCAACCGCCTGCTGGAACGTCATGAAAGTTTAAGGACCGTTTTCCGGGAGGGGACCGACGGCGACATCCACCAGTTTATCCTTATGCCGGAGGAAACAGGATTTAATGTCTGTTTCCACGACCTGCGCAATAACCCGGAGCCGGACCAGCTGGTGAAGCAAATGGTGCAGGAAGAATTCGTTCGTCCTTTTGACCTGGAAGCGGGACCGCTGTTACGTGCCGACCTTTACCAGACGGAAAACAGCAAATGGCTGTTCACCTGTACTATGCATCATATTGTGAGCGATGGGTGGTCTATGCGCATCCTCATCCGCGAGCTGTTGCAGTTTTACAACGCATTTGCCAGCGGCCGGACCGTCGCTGCAGCGCCGCTCCGTATTCACTACAAGGATTACGCGGTGTGGCAGCAATCGCAATTGAGCGGGGCCGCCTTGCAGGACCACCGCACCTACTGGCTGGAACAGTTTGCAGGAGCACTGCCGACACTGGAACTACCCGCCGATTATCCCCGGCCGGCCGTAAAAACCTATAATGGCGGCCTGGTACACAAAACAATTGGCCCCAACTTATTCCGCAGTTTCCGTAGCGTGGTGCAGGAGCAGGATGCCAGCCTTTTTATGGGCCTGCTCTCCGTCGTTAATATCCTGTTGTATCACTACAGCGGGCAGGAGGATATTGTTATCGGCAGTCCTATTGCCGGCCGAGAACATATGGACCTGGAAGACCAGATCGGTTTTTATGCCAATACCCTCGCGCTGAGGACCCGGTTTTCCGGCGGTGACGGTTTTAATGAAATACTGGCATTGGTGAAGCGTATTACCCTCGGCGCCTATGAACACCAGGTATATCCCTTCGATGACCTGGTGGAGGAACTGGACCTGGTGCGGGACATGAGCCGCAATGCGCTGTTTGACGTGATGGTGGCTTTGCAGAACACCAGGGTTAACAGTACCGCGCGGGAACCCCAGCGGCTGGACAACATCCGCGTCAGCGGCTATGAAGGGGGAGGAGAAGTGGTGAGTAAATTCGACCTTACCTTTAACTTCACGGAAACAGGAAGCACCCTGCAGCTTGGCATTGAATACAACAGTGATATTTATCGCAGGGATACTATTGCGCAACTGGCATCTCACTTTGAACAGCTGCTCGAAGCTGTTTCAGTTGCCCCGTCAGCACCCGTACAGCAACTGGAATATCTGTCGGATACAGAAAAACAACAGTTGCTTACCACCTTTAATGATACCCGGGTAAATTTCCGTGACGATGAAACGCTGATCAGTTTATTTGAAGAACAGGCGGCCCGTGCGCCCCAGGTTACTGCCCTGGTGTTTGAAGGCCGGCACTATAGCTACCGGGAACTGAATGAAAAAGTAAATCAGCTGGCACATCACCTGAGGACAACATACGCTGTTGTGCCGGACGATCGCATCGGTATCAAGATGGATCGCAGCGAACGTATGATCATTGCCTTACTGGCCGCCATGAAATCCGGCGGCGCTTACGTGCCCATAGATCCCGCTTTCCCGGCAGCACGTATCAACTATCTGCTGGAAGACAGTCAATGCAAAGTGTTGATAGATGAAGCTGCCTTTGCCGCCTTTGAGGAAACCGCCGCCCACTACAGTGTTGCTAACCCCGAAGTGGCAAATACCCCTTCCGATCTGGCGTATGTGATATATACCTCCGGTTCCACCGGACAGCCTAAAGGTTGCATGCTGGAGCATCGTGGCGTTGTAAACCGTATCGGCTGGATGTGGCAGCATTATGGCTTCACCCCTGCAGATGTGATCCTGCAGAAAACCACTTTCACTTTCGACGTATCCGTATGGGAGTTGTTTATGCCCCTCTGTTGGGGCGCCCGTATGGTGTTGTGCCATAAAGATGATGTGGGCGATCCGCAACGGTTGCTGAGCCTCATCGAAAAAGAAAAGGTCACCTGCCTGCATTTTGTTCCCAGTATGTTCAGCGCTTTCATCGGAGTGATAGCCGACCGGCCGGAACTGGTGCGGCAACTGACATCGCTGCGCGGTGTAATGACCAGTGGCGAAGCGTTGCCGGCCGAAACGGTGGCCGGCTGGTACCAGCACTCGTCAATACCCGTGCATAACCTCTATGGCCCTACGGAGGCGTCAGTAGATGTTACCTATTATACCACTGCGCCCGGAGATACCAAAGTGCCCATCGGCCGTCCCATCTGGAATACTTCCATGTATATACTCGGCGCCGGCAACCAGCTGGTACCGGCAGGTGTAAAAGGAGAAATTTGTATCGGCGGCATTGGCCTGGCCCGTGGCTATCTCCATCAACCTGCGCTCACCGCGGAAAAATTTGTACCCCATCCTTTCCTTGCCGGCGAACGGCTTTACAAAACGGGAGACCTGGGCCGCTGGCTCCCTGACGGAAATATTGAATACCTGGGCCGCAAAGATGACCAGGTAAAAATCCGCGGATACCGTATCGAACTGGGAGAAATTGAAGCCGCCCTGTTAAAATATCCCGGTACGGAAGCCGCCGTGGTAGTGGCTAAACACAATGCCGGCGGTGATAAGGAGCTGGTGGCTTACGTAGTAAACAAATCCCCGGTACAGGCATCCGACCTGAAAGCATACCTGGGTAACCTATTGCCGGCGTATATGGTACCCGCTTATTATATGCAGGTGAATGCTTTCCCTTTAACGGCCAATGGAAAACTGGACCGGAAACAACTGCCTGCTCCGGACGGTGCGGCAGAAAGCATGAAGGCTGCCTTTGCCGCCCCCGCCAATAAAACAGAAGCAGCGTTGCTGGCCATCTGGCAGAATGTATTATGGAAAGACGGTATTAGCGTACTGGACAACTTTTTCGACCTTGGAGGGCATAGCCTCAAAGCTACCCGGCTCGCCAGCCAGATACACAAAGCTTTCGATGTAAGGATGTCGCTGAAAGATCTTTTTGCCGTACCAGTGTTGCGGGAGCAGGCCGCATTTATTGCAAACGCGAAAAAAGCCGCTTTTGTGGCCATACCGCTGCTGCCGGGACAACCCGATTATGCGCTGTCTTCTTCGCAGCAACGGCTCTGGACATTAAGCAGGTTTGAAAACGCCAACATATCCTATAACATCAGCGGTAACTATGTGTTTGAAGGAAGGGTGGACCTCCCCGCGCTTCATCAGGCTTTCGGTACCCTCATCGAACGTCATGAAATACTTCGTACCATCTTTACAGAAACAGCAGAAGGGACGGTAAGACAAACCATACTGCCGCCCGGGGAAAGCGGCTTCCAGATAGATTGCCGCGACCTGAGAACCGAACCGGAAAAAGAAGCCATCGCCAGAAAGCTGGTCAAGACCGCAGCAGTTACCCCGTTTGACCTTTCCATCCCTTCTTTGCTGCGGGTAGGACTGTACCGGCTGGAAGAGGAAAAATGGGTTTTCACCTACGTGTTGCACCATATCATCAGCGATGGCTGGTCAATGGATATCCTCATCAATGAACTGCTGTTGTTTTACCGCATACATCTGCAGGGAAAAGAAAATCCACTGGCGCCACTGCGCATCCAGTATAAAGACTATGCCGCATGGCAACAGCAGCAGGTAAACAGCGATATGCTGAACGAACACGCCGCCTACTGGCTGAAACAATTTGAAGGAGAACTGCCGGTGCTGGAAATGCCGGCAGACAAGGTCCGCCCGGCATTAAAAACATACAACGGCGGAGGCGTCACCCGGCGTATACCCGCTGCCGTTTCCCGGCAACTGAAAAATATTTGCCAGGAAGAAGGCAGTACTTTCTTCATGGGCCTGCTGTCAGCAGTAAAAGTATTGTTATACCGGTATACCGGCCAGGAAGACATCACCGTTGGTTGTCCCGTAGCCGGCAGGTCCCATGCAGACCTGGAAGACCAGGTTGGTTTTTATGTAAATACGCTCGCCCTCAGGACCCGGTTTTCCGGCGGCGATCACTACCGCCAGCTGCTGGATGCCGTAAAACAGACCACCCTGAAAGGGCACGACCATCAGCTATACCCCTTTGATAAGCTGGTAGATACGTTGCAGTACAGCAGGGATATGAGCAGAAACCCTTTGTTCGATGTAATGGTGATCCTGAAAAATGCCGCTACCGGTAAAAGCGCGGAAGAAAAAGAGATGCGGGAACTGAAAATCAGCGGATATCACGGGGAGGAACATGTAACGGTGAAGGTGGACCTGTCTTTTGATTTTATCGATACCGGTGCCGACCTGGTGGTAAACATTGCCTATAACAGCGATATTTATGAAAAAAGCAGCATCAGCCGCCTGGCCGATCACCTGGAACACCTGGTAGCCGCTATCGTAAAAGATCCTGCGCTTCCCATCTGTGAATTACCGTTCCTCGGGGCCGCGGAAAGGGAACAGCTGCTGCTTACCTTCAACAATACACAGGTGCCCATTCCCACCAATGAAACAGTACTGGACATGTTCGAACGGCAGGTGACGGATACACCGGACAAAGCAGCGGTTGTTTACGGGGATGTTTCACTTACCTACCGGGAGTTGAATGACCGGGCAGCCCAGCTGGCAAATTACCTGTATGAAAATTACCACATCAAGCCGGATGATCTCATTGCATTAAAACTGAAACGCGATGAATGGATGGTTATTTCGATACTGGCCGTTCTTAAATCCGGTGGCGCCTATGTGCCCATTGATCCGGAGTATCCGGCAGACCGGGTAACCTATCTGCTGCAGGACAGTCAGTGTAAAGTACTGGTAGATCAGGCCGAACTGGAAAAATTCATGGTCCGCCAGGACGCTTATTGCGGCAGAAATACCGAACGGGTCAGCGGTCAGCACCACCTGGCCTATGTGATCTATACTTCCGGCACCACAGGCCATCCGAAAGGGGTGATGATAGAACACCGCAGCCTTTATGCGCGTATGCATTATCTGCAACAACACTATGGCCTCACCGCTGAAGACAACTTCATTTTTTACAGGTCGTACAGCTTCGATGGTACGTTGGAAGAATATATGCTGCCGCTGGTGACAGGCGCCACCTGCTTCATTGCCCCGCCCGACTTCAAAGAGGACATTATCCACAATATCATTCGTTTTGTGGCGGCGCACCGGATAACAAAAATAAATATGCCGCCGGTGCTGCTGGGCGAGCTGCTGCATTTTGCTGACGGACAGGCGGTCGCTAAAATGGCTTCCCTGAAAACCGTTGTCTCCGGCGGAGATAAGCTCACCCGGAAAATTGTTAACGATTTCCTGGACCGCTTTCCCGCAAGGCTGTATAACGCATATGGCCCACCGGAAAATACCAACGACTCCACCGGCTGGCTGGCAGAAAAAGGGCCGGAAACAATGCCGGTACCTATTGGCCGGCCGGTACACAACTCCCGGGCTTACATCCTCGATGGACATCTGCAGCCAGTTCCCACAGGTATATACGGAGAACTGTTTGTTGGCGGCATCGGCTTGTCCCGTGGCTATCTCAACCGCGCGGAGCTGACCGCGGAAAAATTTCTGCCGGATCCTTTTGTGGCCGGCGAAAAAATGTACAGGACCGGTGACCTGTGCCGCTGGCTTCCTGATGGAAACATCGAATTTGCCGGGAGAACAGATTTCCAGGTGAAGATCCGCGGCTATCGTATTGAACTGGGGGAAATAGAAAATGCGCTGCAGCAGTATGAAGGTGTGAAGGAAGCGGTTGTAGCTGCCAGGAATGACGGTCATGGCGAAAAAGTACTTGTGGCCTACCTGGTGGGCAGCGGCATACTGGATACTTCCGCTATTCAATCTTATCTCCATAAATTGTTGCCCGCATTTATGGTGCCTGCTTACTACCTGCAGCTCGATGCACTGCCCTTAACGGCCGTTGGAAAAAGAGACCTGAAGAGACTGCCGGCTCCCGAGGGAATGGGCCAGCGCGTCAGCGACAAATATGTGGCGTCCCGCAATGAGACGGAAGAAAAACTGGTAGCGATCTGGGAAGAAGTGTTGAGCAGGACACGCGTAGGTATCCATGACAATTTCTTCCTGATGGGAGGTAACTCTATCAATCTTATCCGCCTTAGCATCAGGATCAACAAAGTATTCGGGAGAGATGAGCAGCTGAAAACCATCTTTCAGTACCCGACGCCGGCCACCATGGCAGCTTTTCTGCAGGAAACGGGCCCGGCAGCGCCGGCAGCGGATACTATGGAAAAGAAAGGATGCGCCGGTTGCACGACCGGCTGCTGCAAAGCCGCTTCCGCGCTGCACGATATTTCCTACAACATGCAGACCTACTTCCCGGAAGAACAGTCCCTGGAAGATCCCATGGTGATGCAGGTTGCCTATCCCGAGGTGGACATCGCCGCGCTGAAAGCAGCCATCGCTAAACTGGTAGAACGTCATGATACACTGAGGACCGTATTTGTACAGGATGGCACATCCGTGAAACAACGGATTCTCCCGCCGGAAGAATGTAACTATGAAATGAATGATACAGGTATCGTGACCACTGAGCAGGACCTGGATATAATCATCCGCAAGGAATACCTCCGGAAATTTGATCTGATGAACTGGCCGCTGTTTGCGGTGAATGTATACCGCCTGGAAACAGGTCCGTCGGTCATCATCTTTACGATGCATCATATCATAGGCGATGGTCATTCCATAGGAGTCCTTAAAGAAGAACTGGTGCAGTTATACCGGGAGCATGTCACCGGCGTTGCCGCCTCACTGCCGCCGTTGCGACACCAGTACCGGGACTTCTCCAATTGGCAGCGCGCATTTGTGGCATCGGAAGCAGGTCACCTGCACCGGCAGTTCTGGCTGGAAAAGTTATCCGGGTTTACCCCGGAAGTCAGGTTCCTGAAAACGGCCCTGCCGGTTACGCACACAAAAAGAAACGGTATCTGTCTCAGTGCCGCCATCGAAGGCGCCCTGTATGAACAGGCGGACCACTTCGCCAAAACGTTGTCCCTCACACGCACCGCCCTGTTGCTGGGCGTACTGGACCTGGTGTTGTATAAATGGACGGGGCAGAAAGACATTACGCTGCTGACCCGTATTTCCGGCAGGGACTCCCGGTATTATGGAGATATGGACGTTAGTTCGCTGATAGGATTTTTTGTCAATACCGTCCTGGTCAGAAATGAGGTCGATGCAGCCCTGCCGGTGCAACAGTTCCTGAAGGAGTTGCAGCAACGTTTCCTCGATGATCTGCATTACAGTACTTATCCCTTTGGTAAGCTGACCGGCGAACTGCCGGCCGTAACACCGGCCGATTTCCTGAGATCAACCGTGGTATTTAATTACCATAACTATGATTACCTGAAAGACGCCGATTACCACGGACCGGTGAAGGGAGGTGCTAAAAACACCCCGACCATCCAGACAGCCCTCGTGCTGCACGTCCATGAGTTCAGGAACTGCCTGCGGCTCGATTTTATCTGCAGCCGGAACGTGTTTGACCAGGACCAGGCGTCCGCGATAAAAGCCCTGTACCTGGCTGTGCTCAGGCAGGTGATACAGGAGCCGGACATCCTCCCCGGCGCCTTAAAAACATCGCTTGCAGCGGCGGAAGAAGTCGCCGCCCGGTAAGCGCAGGTTCAGAAAATATTTAAACATCGCTGTAAAGAAAAAATTATCATGAGACGGATACTAAAAATAATTTTACCACAGATAGGCAAACTTGGGTTGGTAAAGTATGTGCTGCTGGGTATTCTTTCGGGAGCCTTCAGCTTTCTGTTTGTGAACTCCGTGACCCGGGTCATCGGCCAGATTATAAGCGGCGGTTTTACCAGCATCAGCGCAGAATACATCCTGACATTTGCCGGTATCATCCTGGCTTACATCTGGATCAGGCGGACCCTGGCACTGGCGATCATCGACCTGGCGCAAACCTTTTTCTGGAAACTGCGCCTCCGGATATTGTCCATCGTGCTGAACGCCAACTACCAACAGCTGTCCAGCCGAAGATCGAAGATATATACCGCCCTGTTTCACGATGTGTATGTATTAACGGACGCTTCTACCAGCGTCATCGGTTTTGCCACCTCGCTGATCCTGGCTCTTGCCAGTCTTGCATACCTGGCGTCGATATCGCTGATATTGTTTGCTATCACGCTTGTGATTGCATCGCTGGGCATCACTGTGTATCATTTCGGTTCCAAACGCAGTAACAAAAGGTTTGAAATCACCCGTGCCCTGGAAAATAAGTTTGTAAAAAACGCAGACGGTATCCTGGACGGTTTTAAAGAAATTTTTATTGAGCCACGCAAAGGCAAAGCTATCTTTGAAAACAAAATACTGCCCATCGCCAGCGATTCTTACAACAACAATACAGTGGCCTTTACCGGGTTTCTGAACAACCAGATTACGGGGCAGGTGTTGTTTTACGTACTTATTTCATCCATATTGCTGTTCTTCGGTATTGTACTGAAAATAAAACCGAATGAAATCGTCAGCTTCGTGTTTACGCTCCTGTACCTGCTGGGCTCCATTGAAACCATTATGGTCATATTGCCGGGCCTGATGAGGGCAAGGGTGGCTTCCAATCACCTGGTAGCACTGACGTCGGAGCTGCAGGAAGCCAACTTCCACAACCCGCTGCCGGACACCTACATTACCAAAAAGGACTTCGGTCATATTGTTGTCAGCGACCTGGAATTCAACTATGGCGAGAACGAAGAAGCCTTTGGCGTGGGACCGGTGAACTTTGAAGCGGGCAAAGGAGAGATCGTATTTATCTATGGTGGCAATGGCAGCGGTAAAACGACCTTCATATACTCCCTCCTCGGTTTGTGTGTTCCCACTGCCGGTGAAATAAGGCTTAATGATATCCTGGTGGACCAGCACACCTATCCTGCTTATCGCGCCGTTTTTTCAGTCGTCTTCAGTAATTTCTACCTGTTCGATGAACTACTTGGCCTGGAAAACTTCAACCAGGAAAAATGGAACTATTACCTCGACCTTTTTGAATTGAAAGGGAAAGTGACCCTCGACGGCGCCAACTTCTCCACGACGGATCTTTCTACCGGGCAGCGGAAGCGGCTCGCGCTCATTGCTGCACTGATGGAGGAGAAGCCGGTACTGGTGATCGATGAATGGGCAGCAGACCAGGACCCCTATTTCCGGCGGAAGTTTTATCTGGAAATTTTACCTATGCTGAAAGAAGACGGGCTGACCATCATCGCCATCACGCATGACGATAAATACTATCACTGTGCGGATAAGTTGTACCGCATGGAATATGGGAAACTACAGCGCGACTTCGTACATGCGCCTGCGATGCTTAAATGATTGCAATCCTTTCAAAAGAAATTATTTATGAAAAGACCTCAATTGTTTCTCCTGCATTTTGCGGGCGGAAATTGCTACTCCTTTCAGTTTCTTACTCCGCTGTTGCACGGCTTCGATGTAATAGCGCTTGAATTGCCCGGCCGCGGGCGCCGGATGGAAGAACCACTGCTCACGGACTTCGACCAGGCGGCAGAAGATGTCTGCCGCCAGATCCGCGCCAGGCTAAATGGCGCCGGTTTTATGATCTACGGGCACAGTATGGGTGCTTACCTTGGCCTGAGAGCCACCAGCTGGCTGGAGGAAAACGGAAAGCCTCCGCTGGCCCTGGTTGTCAGCGGCAATGCCGGACCGGGAATGAGAGACATCAAAAGCAGGTATCTGCTGGAACACGATGCGTTTGTAGCAGAGCTGAGGAAACTGGGGGGTGTACCGGAAGAACTGTTCGAGAACAGGGAGCTGTTCGATTTTTTTGAACCGATATTACGGGCAGACTTCGAAATCGCTGAGCGGAATAACATTGAGAACGCTGCGGCAGTAAATGTCCCCTTGTACGCCATTATGGGCAGCGAAGAAGAAAAAGCCGCCTCTATAGATAACTGGGGCCGTTTCACCCACTCCTTCTTCAACGCTGAAGTGTTGCCAGGGGACCATTTCTTTATTCACAGGCATCCGCACCGGCTAATGCAGATCATCCGCCTTGTATACAATCAGGCGACACTGGTCCAGCATAATGACTGCTGAGCGGAGCGTATTCTTATCAAATAAAATTCAGGTTGAATGAAAAAGATAAAAGCCGGATTCTTATTTCCGCTCATCGCGTTAATTCTTTTGGTCACCGGGTTGTCCATACCGGTATTCAATGCGCCGCCATTGGGTATGCTGCTCGACCCTTTCATCGGGGTGGTGCAAAATGACCGGGACGGTCAGCTGACCGGCATCAGCGTTACTATCCGCCAAACCGGCCTGCCCCATACAGCGGAAGTATACTTTGATGAAAGAAAAGTACCGCATATCTACGCAGACAATACGGACGATCTTTTTTTTACACAGGGATATGTTACCGCCGCGCTGCGTTTATGGCAAATGGATTTTGCCGCCTATGCCGCCGCCGGCCGGCTGTCTGAGATTTTCCGCGGTGACAGGTTCCTGGCTTACGACCGTAACCAGCGGAGGATGGGCCTCCTGGAGGCAGCGCGGCAGTCATTGCAGCTGATGGAAACAGACCCTGAGACCATGGCTGCCCTGAACGCCTATACGAAAGGTGTCAACGCTTACATTCAGACATTGCGGTACCGGCAGTACCCGTTGGAATATAAAATACTCAACTATTCGCCTGAGCCATGGAGCAACCTTAAAAGTGTGCTGGTGATGAAACAGGTGGGTAACAACATGACCGGTTACGAAGAGGATATGATGATGTCTAAACTGATGCTGGTATTGGGGGAAGACACTTTCAATAAATTGTATCCCGACTTCGGGCCTCATGTAACACCGGTGATGGACAAGCCGCGGCAGGCTGCCAGCCCCGCCTTTCAGCAGCTGAAGAAACCGGCGTATCTCGATTATGCTTTCCTGTCGTCGGTATCCGCCATCACTCCCAGTAACTACAATCCAAGACTGGGCAGCAACAGCTGGGCGGTATCCGGCAAAAAAACAAAGTCGGGCTATCCCATGCTGGCCAATGATCCTCATCTTACCCTTTCCCTGCCGAATGTATGGCTGGAGATGCAATTATCCGCGCCCGGCATGAACGTGTACGGCGTATCTATCCCCGGCACGCCGGCGGTGATCATCGGGTTCAACGACCGTGTGGCCTGGGGCATCACCAACGGCGCCGACGATATAAAGGACTGGTACAAACTGAAGATAAAAGCAGACTACTCGCAGTATGAACTGGATGGTAAATGGATAACGCTGCCCTACCAGGTGGAAAAGTTCAGGCGCCGGGGAGGAGCGGACTTTTATGATACCATCTACCATACGGTACATGGCCCGTTGGTGACCACGGCCAGCTTCCCGGACAAACGCCCCGAATTAATGAACTACGCCCTGAAATGGGAGTTGCTCAAAGCCTCCAATGAATTCTCTACGTTTATAAAGCTGGCCCGCGCCCGTAATTATGAGGATTTCAGGGGCGCGCTAAAAAGCTATTCCTGTCCTGTTATGAACTTCACTTTCGCCTGTAATGATAATACCATTGCTATTCACCACCAGGGTAGTATGCGGCGGAAGCAGGCTGGTGAAGGGAGGTTCGTCCTGGATGGCAGTACAGGGGAATTGAACAATAGTGCATATATACCCGAAGACAGCCTGCCCCGCCTGGTAGACCCGGCTGTCAACTATGTACTTTCAGCAAACCAGCATCCAACGTATGCCGATTACCGTTACTACTACAATGGTTACTACAGTGAAACAAGAGCTGCCCGCATCAGGCAGTTGCTGGAAAGTAGCGATAGCTTCGATATTGCCGGCATGGAGCGGCTGCAACTGGACAACACCAGTGTATTTGCGGTAGAAGCACTGCCGGTGCTGACGGGGACCCTGCAACGTGATAAACTGAATGCCGGACAGCAAAAGATGCTGAACATGCTGGCTACCTGGAAAGGCACTTACAACGCGGGTGATACAGCAGCGCTTTTATTTGAACGCTGGATAAAAAACATCCGTAACGATACGTGGGACGAATGGGCTGCCTATTCCCCTGCACTGAAGGCGCCGCCGGATTTTACATTGCTGTCCCTCATCAGCAATGAGCCTTCAGACAGGTACTTCGATAAACAGGGGACGTCAGCAAAGGAAACTGCCGGCGATATTGTGACCGCCGCGTTTATAAAGGCTGCTGAAGAGTATGTTCAACAAAGCGAAAAAGGCAGTACGGCCTGGGCTGCCAGTAATAAAATAAATGTGATGCACCTCATTGAGATCGGCGCGTTTAGTGATACCAGGATCCCTGTCTCCGGACATCCGGACGCTATTAACGCCGCCTCCGGCAGTTGGGGCCCTTCCTGGCGAATGATCGTAGAACTGGGAAAAAAACCGGTGGCATACGGTATTTATCCAGGAGGCCAGTCGGGTAATGCAGGCAGCCGCTATTATGATAGCGGCGTGAAAGACTGGAGTGCAGGCAAATACTATCCTTTACACTTTTACCAGTCAAAGGCGGAAGCGGCCAGGCAAAAAGGCACGGTTTGGCTATTGAAATAATCCCATTTGGTGACCAATTAAATATTTCATCATCATGAAAAAAAAGATCGCTGATAATATAAAGGTGTTCCTGCTAACCACCATCCTGATCCTGCTTGTTCGTCTTGCAGGAGATTTCCCCTGGTGGAGCTTCGTTGTTTTCCTGGTACCTGCCGGAATGGCCATGCGCTATAAAAAGTGGCAGGCTGCGTTTTTCATAGCCGGCTTTTTATCGGGTTTTCTCATCTGGACCGGCGCCAGCCTTTATTTCGAATATACGGGTAATGGTATCGTGCTGCAGAAGACCGCGCTGTTGCTCGGTACATCGCGTGTACTGGTAGTGCTGGGCACAGGAATGATAGGCGGGCTGATTTCGGGGTTGTCGCTGTTTACCGGAGCTACTGTTATGAGCGCCGGGAAACCGATGATGTTTATTAACAACGGCGCTATTACCGATAAGATTAACCTTTAAATAAAAATGTATGCAACATAAAAAATATTTTCTCAAACCCAACGTGATCATTGAACCATTGATAGAAAAATGGTATGCCTGGACACACCTGATTTCTCCTGCTACGGCGGCCATGAATGTGGCAGGCCGCCATCTGAAAATCATGAATTCATATATACAGGCGCCGCAGATCCATGCGGCGGCAGTACTCAATCCCAAAATGCTGGGAGGACCTTTTATGGACTATAAAGGCGGTAGAGTGGAGGAAGTTAAACAGCTGCGGAAGGAAACCATGGAGCGCCAGGCGTCTTCCCTGGAGCTGGCAGCCGCTATCACCGAGTTGGATAAGATGCTGAAAGCACATGCAAAGGGGTACTCACTGGAATCGTTATACGAAAAAGTGCCCGATTTGCTGAAGGGGTATGTGGAACTGGTGTACGACCTGAATAACTACCCTTCTTTCCGGTTGTTTGAAACCCTGCTGTACCAGAGTGAGTTTTATAATAAAAAAGCGCAGAGCATTGCACTCTGGATCACTAACAATGATGACCGTCCCTTCTGCCTGAGTACGCCCCGCCTGGCAGACGAAACTATCCTGCACCTGGACATTCCATTCGATCATCCCGGTATTGATGCGTTGAGCAGGATGAAGAGGGAAGGCGGATCGATAGACGCGGTAGCCGCTTTACTGGGCGTGGCGGATGCCGACCGTCCGTTGTTTGACAGCTTTTTTACGGAAGAAAAGCATCCGCCGTACCGTCAGTATAATGGTCCCAATGTAAGAATGCGTTACTTCGGTCATGCCTGCATCCTGATAGAAACGAAGGACGTCAGTATCCTGGTGGATCCGCTGATAAGCTACTACGGCTATGAATCCAGTGTGGCGCATTTCTCGGACATAGACCTTCCGGATACGATCGATTATGTACTGATCACTCATAATCACCAGGACCATATCCTGTTTGAAACCCTGCTGCCGTTGCGCCATAAGATCAGGAATATTATCGTGCCGAGAACAACCACCGGCGCACTGCAGGATCCTAACCTGAAACTGGCGTTCAATAATATAGGCTTCCATCAGGTCACTGAAATTGATGTGCTGGAGAAAGTGCAGTTTGAAAATTGTGTCGTTACCGGCATTCCCTTTACCGGTGAACACAGTGATCTTAACATCCAGGCCAAAACCTGTTATCACATCGCTATCGACCAGTTTACATTTATGTTCGTGGCAGATTCAAGGATTATGGAGCCAAGGTTGTACGAACATGTACACCGGCAGACAGGCGATGTAGATGTGATTTTCCTCGGCATGGAATGCGATGGCGCCCCGTTGTCCTGGTTATACGGTCCCTTGCTGACAGATGAGTTGCCCCGTGATAAAGACCAGTCTCGGCGATTGTCCGGTTCCAATTATGAGAAAGGGATGCACCTGGTAGATATCTTTCACCCAAAAGAAACCTATGTGTATGCGATGGGACAGGAACCATGGCTTGAATTTATCAGCACGGTGAAATACACGGATGATTCAAACCCCATTGTCCAATCCAATATGTTGGTAGAGGAATGCAGGTACCGCGGCATTATTGCAGAACGACTATACGGAGAGAAGGAATTGTTGTACGGGCTAAAGAAAGAAGCCGTTGCCACACTGGCATAACGGGCTGTCATAGCCTGTTTCTTGGTTTTATGTTATAAATTAATTAATTTGTATGAATCCTAATTTAAAATTAATCCGCATGAAGTTAGTAGGTACGAGTGTACTGTTGATGCTGACCCTGATGTTGATGAAACCCGCCCAAGCCCAGGAAATAACCAATAATCGCCGTGTAGCAGGAAAGATTACAGATGAAAATAAGCAACCGCTCGAATTTGCGACAGTTGTGCTCTTCAAAGCGGCTGATTCCAGCATTGTGAAAACAGGATTGACAGAAGCCGGTGGCAAATTCCTCTTTGCTGATGTCAGCAACGGGCAGTACTATGTACTGGGAACGTTTGTAGGGTTTACCAAACGTAAAAGTGAAGTATTCAGCATTACTGACGATAATCCATCCGTTGAAACAGGCGTGATAACACTTACGGCTACATCCAAAACGCTCAAAAGAGTGGACATCGTAGCTGAAAAGCCACTGTTCGAAAGAAAGATAGACCGTGTGGTTATGAACGTGTCCAACAGCAGTATCTCCACAGGGTCTACCGCCCTGGAGGTATTGCAGCGCGCGCCCGGCGTGGTGGTTGACCAGAACGACAAAATCCTGATGAAGGGGAAAAGCGGCGTGTTGGTGCTGCTTGACGGTAAACCGACCTATATGAGCGCCGGCGACCTGGCCAATGTACTCCGTAGCATGCAAAGCTCGCAGATCGAGTCCATTGAACTGATCACCAACCCTCCTGCAAAATATGATGCCGCCGGAAACTCCGGTATTATCAATATTAAAACGGTCAGAAGCAAAAGTGCCGGCACCAACGGCAGCTTTTCAGCAGGTATCAACTACTGGGACCGCCTGCGGGAATATGCGAGCATCAACCTGAACCATCGCAGCGGGAAGTTCAATATCTTCGGAAACTACAGCTACAGCGGTGGAAAAAGAGATAATCATATCATGATCGACCGTGTAGCGAAAGGTACGCCCGATACCTATTTTTCACAGGATAATCATATTCTCCGCGCTTTCAGTAACAACTACATGAAAGCCGGCGCTGATTATTTTATCAATAAAAACAATACGATCGGTGTTCTTGTTACAGGTTACTTTAATAATTCGCAGGCCGATGGCAATGCCCATACCTTAATAGGTACGGGTATAGGGAAGTATGATTCCGCGTTGAAAGCAGCTATGGACTCAAAGGAACATTTCAGTAATCTCTCCTATAACGTGAACTATAAAGCGAGGCTGGACAGTAACGGACAGGAACTGACAGCGGACCTCGACTACTCACGCCTGAACGGAAAAGAGGTGAGCATCTATAATAATACCTTCTATGACCTGGCCGGAAAACCATTACAGCCCACTCTTGTAACAAGGAACATGACACCGACCACAGTAGAGATCAAAGCGTTTAAAGCGGACTACCTGCTGCCTATGGCCCATAAGCTGAAATTTGAGGCCGGTATCAAAAGCAGTTGGGTAAAAACCGACAATAATTTCGCTGCCGAACAACGGGTGGGAGAGGTCTGGAAAGACAGGGAAAACCAGAGTAACCATTTTATCTATGATGAAAATGTAAATGCCGCTTACGTTAACTTCAACAAAGAGTTCAGGTCTACTTCAGTGCAGGCAGGATTAAGGGTCGAGAATACCAGTTCAAAAGGAAATTCCCTGACCACTGGCGACATTGTAAAAAGAAATTATACCGACTTCTTTCCCAGTGTTTTTATCCGTCAGCAGATCACCAAAAAACATATATTGAGCGCTTCCTTCAGCCGGCGTATCGACAGACCGGATTATGCCAGCCTGAACCCATTTGTATATTACCTGGACCAATATACCTATCAGAAAGGTAATCCTTTCCTGAATCCACAGTATACCAACAACTTTGAACTGAGCTATACTTTGATGGATAAATACAATCTTACCCTGAGCTATAGTAAGACCAGGAACGTGATGACGGAGACCATCCTGCCTGATACCGCTACAAAAGGGTTTTACCAGATGTATCAAAACCTGGACAATCAATACTATTACGGATTAAGCATCAGCGTGCCTGTGAGGCCGTTTAAGTGGTGGAGTATCGATAATAACTTCGACGTTTATAACCTGCAGTTTAATGTTTACAACCTGGATGGAGCCCGGCTGGCTTCCAATCAGACCTCCTGGCAGTTTAAAACCAACAACAGCTTCGACTTTGGCCACGACTTCAGGGGAGAGCTCAGCTTTAACTACCGCTCCGCTGCCAACTACGGTGTAATAAAATCCGGTGAGCAGTATAGCTTCGATATGGGGCTCAGTAAATCTTTTCTGAAGAATAAATATAACATCAAGTTTGCCATCAGTGATTTGTTCAACACTTTTGAAACCAACCTGCAAAGCGCTTATCCCGGATTTGATTACCGTTTGTATCAGAAGCTGGACAGCCGGCGGGCGAAGTTGACCTTTACTTACCGTTTCGGCAATAAAGAAGTGAAACCTGCAAGAAGACATACTTCCGGTACAGAAGCGGAACAAAGCAGGCTGAAAGACTAAAGGAGAAAATAATATCGTTAAACGGAATCCGGAAAGATTGCCGGTCGCTTAAACCCCTGCGCACGTCGCAGGGGTTTTTTGTTTTTGACATCTATCTTTTTTTCATGAGGTTGATCTGTTGGTTATTTGTTTTTTACAATTCCAGAATTATAATTGTCAGTATGACAAAAATAATTTATTTTGGTTTCGCGAATATGAAATGCCTTTACCTATTGCTGCACCCTGATAAAAAAATACGATGCGTAACAGATATTTGTATGTTTTGATGGTGTTCATGACACTCTCTCACATCTGCCTGGCACAGGCAGATAAACCTGCTTTGAAAGCAGATACAGTACCTAATTTTCCCGACCCTCCCCCTGGATTTAATGTACATCGCAACGATATACCACATGGCGGTTTGGCAGTTGTTCAGTATGACTCAAAAACGCTCGGAAAACGCCGGGAAATGAGCGTGTACACACCGCCGGGGTATGCTGCTGACAGGAGGTACCCTGTGCTGTATCTGTTACATGGCGTGGGGGCAGATTATCGCCAATGGACGGAATGGTGCCAGGCGGATAATGTTGTGGATAATCTTCTTGCGGATGGTAAAATGCAGCCTGTAATAATTGTCTTTCCTAACTGCGACACCCGGCTGACAGTCACAGATACATCGTCAGCTGCCCGTTCAGGGAGAGCAGACAGGTTTGAAGGTTACAGAAAGTCATTTGAGGAGGATTTGCTGAAAGATATAATTCCCTACATCGATGCACATTATTCCACCATCAAGGACCGCGAACACCGCGCATTGGCAGGATTGTCGATGGGCGGCGGGCAATCGCTGAATATAGGCCTGTACCACCTGGAAACATTTGCCTATGTAGGCGGATTTTCTTCGGCGCCTAACACGAATAAGTTCGGGGGAATGTATACAGACGTTGAATTTATCCCGGATATAAAAGCTGCCCGCGAAAACTTAAAGCTGCTGTGGATCGGATGCGGAAATAAAGATGGCCTTTTCGGGATCAGTGAAAAAGCGCATCAGTACCTTAATGAAGTCGGCATACCGCATGTCTGGAGTGTAGATACTAACGGGCACGATAATACGGAATGGGACCGTAACCTGTATTTATTTGCGCAACAGCTTTTTAAGTAGCGGTGTCAACGATGGTTCTTTTGTGGATAGCACCGGGAATGCTTCGCCGGAAGCATTCCCAATGTTGGTGACATATTTGTCAATGTATGATTAATTTTTTGGTGATGCTACCTGTTTTCGAATCTATCCTCACCAGGTAAAAGCCTGGTTTCAGCCCCGAATCGATCTCTGTCTTTTTACCGCCAATGGCTTTCTTTTCATAGAGCATTCTGCCCTGGCTGTCGCAGATGCTGATGATCACATTGTCCGAAACCTCCGGAAGGATAACAGTAAACCTGCCTGCATCCGCCGGATTGGGATATAGGCTAACAGCATCCTCATGTACGTTGTCTTTCGGCAATACTTCGTGCTGTTGTTCTTTCAGCTGGGCAGGATCTCCGTAGACAATACCTCTGCCGGCGGTGCTCATATACACTCTTCCGAAGACATTCATATCTCCCTGCACGAATTGTCCGTTACCCGGACCGCCATATTCATGCGCATCATCGTTTACCCGGACCCACGAAACAGCCTGGTCTGTTGAGCGGTAAACACCGCGGATATTGTTAATGGTGCCCCAGATGTAAATCGCAGGATAGTTTGCGCCAGGTGCAGCCGCCCCAAAGCCAACAGCACCGCAGTTGCTGATACCGCTGATGGTAGAAAATGTCTGCGCTGAGTTGGTGGAACGTGCCAGTCCGCCATTGTTCAAAGCGATCCACACATGACCTTCCCTTCCGGGCGCCAGCCGGATGATTTTGGATCCACCGCCGGCAACGGAACCCGCCTGGGAAAAGGATGATCCGCCGTTGGTACTCACCATTACGGCACCGCTGCCGGGATTGTATGCGTAAAACTTATTGGAATTGACAGGATCGCCCACTGGCCGTGCTTCGCTGAAACTTAAACCATTGACCGTAGACCAGGAGGATCCGTTGTTGGTGGACCGGTAAGTGGTGGAAGACTCCTTCGGGGCATGTAAAACGGTATTGCCATTGGCTGATAATGCCACCTGTCCCTGCGTGCCGTTCATGCTGTTTTGGGTCCAGGTTAATCCCATATCGTTGGAATAATACATAGCGTTTCCGACACGAACAAGTTTGCTGGTATTTTGCGCAGCTACAGCTAATCCGGTGGTAGTACCCATTTGTGGGTTATGGATGGGTGCGTATTGACTAACATTGTTGGCGTGCCTGAATCCGTCATAGTCGCCAATAACGGATACCACCGGGCCATTGTGGATACTTTCCAGGCCGAGTGGCACGGTTTCCTCCAGTCCTTTTACTGCAAATCGCCAGGTACCGCTGGTGCTGATGTTATTATTTACAAAAATGCCATTGCCTGACGTGACCCAAACCCTTTCTGCGTTGAAAGGATCGAATTCAATGGAGCCCGCCCAGTGGATAGCATGCCCGCTAACCCAGGTGATGCCATCAGGATCCATGGTAAAGCCACGGTCTACCACGTCTGCCCAGCTTGCGCCACCGTTTGTACTCAGAAACAACCTGTCGCCCCAGGCGCCATTTTGGTTCATATAAGTGTTGATAGTGGAGGCTACAACCCGGTTGGGATTATTGGGGTCAACGCTGATCCCTCCGAATGCCCTGTTGAAACCGGCAGGGGTGATGTTGGTCCAGGCGCCGGTGGAAATATTGTACTTCCGGATCTCTCCGTTATCCATAGGCTCCGGTTGGGACCAGTGCGCATGCGGTCCCGCACCGTTGGCATAAGTGATATAAAGATTCCCGTTGCCTGCCAAAGCTGCACGATGTGGCATAAACGTGGTGGTGGCGCCGGAGACAGCCGTAAAAGACTGTCCGCCATTATCGCTGCGGTACAGGTTCGTACTTCCGCTGCGGGATACGCCAACAATGATCCTTTGGGTAACACCGCCGGAAACACTGCTTCCGTCTAAAACCACAAAACTGATCCCGTTTTCATTGGGCGTGGTGGTTACATTCAGTGCGTTTAACCTGTTCCAGGTGGCGCCGGCGTCGGTACTTCTGAACAATCCGTTCCATCGGGTGCCGCAGTACAGGACGTTGCTGTTATTGGGGTCTACTACCAGCTTTTCGCCGGTTTGCCGTCCCATACCATTGCCATGGGCCTTGAATTGTGAGCTCACATCCGTAACGGTAAAGGTATTGCCATAATCGTCCGATCGGAGAATGGCCGTTTTCCCGTTGTTAAAATAAGAGATCCCCACCAGCATATAAACCCGGTTGGGCAGCCGGGGATCTGTTGCCAGCGACTCCACGCCGAGGTAGCCGACTTCGTTATCCGATACCCAATCTAACAGCGGGACCCAGCCCGAAGTGGCAGCGTTCCAGCGATAGGCCCCGCCTACATCTGTACGGGCATATACCAGGTTTTGTTCGGTTTTGGAGGGAATGATCGCGGAAACAAACCCGCCGCCACCAATGGCTACATTCTTCCAGGCATAACCGGCTGCATTTTGAGCCTTCAGCCCGTAGCCCTGAAACAGCATCAACACGATAGGTAAACAGAGAAGGGCATGCGCCTTTTTCATGAACGGAAGTACCCCGAAGGACGTACAAAGTCTGAAAACAAAAAGCGGTGTAACTTTTTGTTTAAATGGTGTCAGTAATCTGGTTTTCATAAAGGTGAAGTGGTTTAGGTAAATCAGGCTTCCATCGTCTATTGATCCAAAGCCTTATAATTACGCCCGTACAAGGCGCCGCCTCATTGGTTGCAACAGTATTGTTGTGTTTGGGCAATAATGCCGGCTACAGAGGCGGGAGCCACCAGGCGTTTTTCATAACGGGAAATCATTCTGTCGATTGAATGGGCTAAAACTAGGAAAATCTTCTTTGCGGCAGGGGGCTCAAATGTTGCAGATGATGTGTGGAAATGTTGCAGGTGCGCTTATTGACCACAAAAGAAGTTGCAGGAAACTCCTGCAGCTTCTTTCGTGGCTGTAGCCCTCCTCAGTATCCGGGGTTCTGCACGATCCTGGGGTTCCGGTCTATGACATCCTGTGGTACCGGGTTTAAGTACATTTTCCGGGTAAATACATGCGGGTGGTTCAGCGGCACAATGTCGTATTTCCACACACCTGTGTTGTTGTTGGGTACCGTGTTGCTGATTTTCATGGCGTGTTTGTCCACATTCATCACGGTATTGGCGGTTTTCCAGCGAATGATATCATAAAAGCGTTTGTTCTCAAAACAAAGCTCTACTCTTCTTTCGTGATGGATAGCTGTCCGCATTTCTGCTTGTGACAGCCCGGGGGCAAGGTCAGGCAGGCCGGCCCTCTTACGGACCTGGTTGATCGCTGCATACACGGAGGCGTCCGGGCCGGTGGCTTCGTTTTGTGCTTCTGCGTATCCCAGTAGTACTTCTGCGTAACGGTAATAAATGAAGTTGGCGCCGCTCACAGCGCCGCCGCCGGGCCGTACCAGCGGGTTGAGCCGCTTCTTAAAGTAGTATCCCGTGTTACTGACGTCATCTGTTCCAAAGTCGATCTGGTTTTTTGACGGACGCACTTTGTCAATGCGGGTGTATATGGTATCGCCTTTGTCCATCCATGTCATTTTATAGGGAGCGCCGTCATATACGATCCAGTCATAAAATCGCTTCTCCCGTCCAATGTAGGGGTGCTGTGGATCATAACCGGAGGCAGGGTCAGTGATGGATTTTCCGTTAGCCATAAAAAACTGGTCCACCAGCTCCTGGGTAGGGCAGTAGTTGCCCCAGGTGTAGTAGGCGCCGTTGATCCATACGGGGCCGCCATATTGTTCGAAAGAAGAGCCCATCGTATTAGCTACTACCTGCCTGTCCCACACCACTTCTGAATGATATTCGTTGGCTTCATACCAGATGGCGGACGGATCGGGAAACAGCTCATAGGCCCTGCCGTTGCCGTACTGGTCAATGAACTGTTTGAAAGAAGCGGCGGCTTGGGCCCACCGTTGTGCATCGTAGTTATTGTAGCCGGCCACCTTATGCGGGTCGTTGCCCGCGGCAGGCTGTGCGTCGTTGAAAGCGGGGCTGGCAGCATAGAGCTCCACCCATCCCTTCAGTGCGAGGGCAGCGCCCAAGGTGGCCCTGCCGGCGTTAGCATCGCCCTTGTTGTATTTGGGGGGAAGGTGACCATCTTTTACGATGGAATCCAGCTGTGAAGTAATAAAACCCACGGTTTCCGCGAAGGTACTTCTTGGCGTATAAATGGCGGCGCTGTCCATTGTCCGCCTTTCAGCGGGCGCGGTGATAATCGGCAGTCCGCCAATATGCATCCACAACTCGCTGTAAAAAAAAGCACGGATGAAACGGGCTTCGTCAAGCCGTTTGTTCAGCCATTCGGGAGAGAAATTTTTTGCGTTGTTACGCACCGCTGTAATGAACGTATTGCATTTGCGGATATTGGTGAAGATGGTGGGCCAGTTGGTCAGGTCGCCGGAACCGGTGATGCCGCCCCATATCGTATAGTCGTTGGAGGAGGCCTCCGCAATGCCCTGCTTCCAGTTATAGGACGTATAGTAAAAGCCTGCGTCGTTGTCGTCGGTAAAGTTGTCCAGGTTTTCCGGCTGGTTCCAGTAGTTGGGCAATGCGCTGTAGATATCGTTGAGGAAAAGGTCGGCATTACCTTCGGAGCTCCACTGGAGGTCGTCGGTGAGTTTGGTCTTGTCGGTGTTCTCCAGGAAATCCTTTTTGCACGACAAGATGGTGAGCAACAATATGGCCACGGGCAAAAGAGTGATATATCGCTTCATGATAGTTTGTTTGACGGGATGAAACTAAAAAGTGGCATTTAGTCCAAATACGAATACCTTCTGATTAGGATAGGCTGTTTCCAGGTCTGTATAGCCGACCTCCGGGTCCATGAATTTCATTTTGCTGAAGGTGAGGAGGTTTTGCCCGGAGAGATAACAGCGGAGGCGCGCTATCTTAACTGCTTTGGAAACGCGGGCGGGGAGGGTGTATCCGAGCACCGCCGTTTTTAGGCGGAGGTAGCCTGTTTTCATCATCCAGAAATCGGAGTTTTGTGTGTTGTTGGCATAGGGCGACTGGTTAGCACGCGGGTATTTTCCGTCGGGCGCCTGAGGTGTCCAGTGGTTGTTGTAATATTCATAGGCTGAATTACTGTTGTTGTTGTTGAAGGGGACGGTTTGAAACCCGCGGATATTGAGGCTGGCGAGGGCCGATCCCTGGAAAAAAAGGCTCAGGTCAAACCCTTTCCAGGCGGCACCCGGAGTAAATCCATAGGTGATGAAAGGATATACCGGGTTGCCCGTCACTGTTTCGTCGTAGGAGTCTATTTTTCCATCGGGTTTTCCATTCGGACCGCTGATATCTGCGTACCGGATGTCGCCGGGATGAAGCACACCAAACTGGGTAACGTTATAGCCGTCCTCGCTGTTGATAATGCCATCGTTATTTTTATCGTCGGCGGTGGAAAACAATCCCAGTGCATGGTATCCGAACTGCGTGCCGGTGGGCCTGCCGGTTCTGGCACGGTTGGGGTTATCGCGGGTAGCGGCGGTTTCAAATACCTGCACCATTTTATTTTTGGCATAGCTGAAATTGCCGTTCAGGTTAACCTGCAAGCCATTGGAAAAACGATGGTTCGTGCCAATGGCGACTTCGATGCCGCGGTTTTCCATGATACCTGCGTTTTCATCGGAGAGATTCAGGCCGTATTCTACCGGTACGGTTACCGCCGGAGGCAGCAACATACCTGTTCTTTTTTCATGGAAATAGTCGGCTTCCAGTGTCAGCAGCCCTTTCCAGAAAGAGGCATCCAGGCCGATGTCTGTTTTGGTGGATATCTCCCAGGTAATATTGGGATTGGCCTCCCGGGTGATGTTGGAGCCTTGTACCATGCTGCCGTTACCGAAAGCATAGGCATTGCCGTACAGGTTATAGCCGGTCAGGTATTGAAAGGCGGCCCCGGCGAGGTTGCCGGACTTGCCCCAGGAAGCCCTTAGTTTAAGGTGACTCAGGGCAGAAGGGTGGTCTGCCAGGAAGCTTTCTTCTGAGATCACCCACCCGGCGGAGAATGCCGGGAAATAGCCCCAGCGTTTACCCGGTGCAAAGTAGTAGTGACCATCATAACGGCCGGCTGCTTCAAAAAGATATTTATGGTCGTAGCTGTAACCGAAGCGGTAAACAAACCCCAGTTGACTGCCGGTGATAGTAGAGCCGTTGTTATCAAAATCATTTTTGTTCGAGCTGCCCATGCCCAGCTCGTCAATATTTACTGCAAAGTTATTGCGGCGGGCGGAGAAGCCGGTGGAGTCGCTTCTGCGGGCTTCTGCCACCACCAGGCCGGTGATGTCGTGTTTGCCAAAGGTGTTGTGATAGTTGAGATAGCCCAGATATGTAAAGTACTGTATTTTTGAGTACTCCTGGTTCAGCCATGTATAGGGAGCGGCGCTTCCTTCCGAAGTGGATATCTGTTTCGTGTAGGTGTAAGGGGTAGTGGCGGTATTCTGGGAGTAGAAGTAAAATGGCGTATGCCATCCTTTAACGGTAAAGTCATTGGGGTCATAGCTGAAAGTCCCTTTAATGCTTAGTCCTTTAATGAATGGCAGCTGTTGTTCTACCGCAAGCGTGGTAAGAAGGGAGGTGGCATTGCGGCGGGAGTAGCCTGCTTTGAGGATGCCTACCGGCGAGTTGCCGGCGAATTCTCCCCATAGACCGTTACTATAGTAAAGGTTGGTGATGGGGATCAGTTTGTAGGCGCTGCGGAACAGCTGACCTGGCGTGGTGGCTGCGTCTACGCTGTTGGTTTGCTGGATGGCCCCGATGAGCGACAGCGATACCGTGGTGGTAGGGGTGGCGCTGACTTCCATATTGACGTTGTAATCGTAACGCCTGTAATTTACCGGGTCAAACATCCCATCCTGTTTGAGAAAGCCGATACCGGCATAGTACCGTATTACGTTGGTGCCACCGGTCAGCTGCAGGTTGTAGTTTTGCATGGGCGCATGCATGCGTACCAGATCTTTCGTATTGCTGATGGGGTATTTGTCGGGATCTTTGGCATTCAGGTCTGCGTATGTATTGATGAAATCATCGGCAAAAGGTTGTTGCGTGCCGCCGGGATTTTCATTCCGGTAGGCTTCATTGCGCAGGCGCATATAGTCCTGTGCGTTGAGCATTTTAGGGTAGTACGTAGGTGTTTGCCAGCCATAATACGCGTTGAGCGACAAGGATGGCATCCCTGTTTGCCCGCGTTTGGTGGTGATAAGGATCACACCGTTGGCGCCGCCCAACCCATACGGTGCTACCGCGGCGGCATCTTTCAATACGGTGACAGAGGCGATGGAGCTGGGGGAGATTTCGTTGATGTTGTTTCGGATGATACCGTCCACTACGATCAGTGGCGCGTTGTTGCCGGTGGTGGCGATACCCCTGATGTGGATATCAGGATTGTCTCGTCCCGGTTGCCCTCCATTAGGGCGCATACTGATGCCCGACACATTTCCGGCCAGCGAATTGGAGATGTTGGTGACGGGCGACCTGGCCAGTTCTTTTCCCTGCACTGCTGCTACAGACGCGGTGGAGGAAGTTTTTTTCTGTGTACCGTAGCCCACTACCACTACTTCGTTTAAGCCACTGGCGCTTTCTTTCAGGATAATCGTGAGGGGACCGGCGGTGCTTACAGCTTCGGTTTGTTCGTAGCCCACGTAGCTGAATACCAGCGTGGCCCCGGCATCGGCCTGTAGCTCAAACCGGCCGTTTTCATTGGTCATAGTACCAATACTGGTACCTTTTACTTTTACGGATACGCCAATGAGCGGCTCGCCGCGTTCATTTTTAACCGTGCCGGTTATTTTAGCGGCGGTATTCGCGGCGGTTATCACAATGGCATCTTTGTCCATAACGGTGTAGCGCAATGTGGTACCGGCAAAGGTTTGGGAAAGCAGCTGTTCAGTGGTAGCATTTTCTCCATGGACAGACACCGGTGGTTTTTCCGGCAGGATATCGTCGTTGTAGATAAGCCGGTACCGGCTCTTTTGTTGAATGGTTTTCAGCACTGTTTTAATGCTGACTTTTTCCAGGGAGATGCTGATCTTTTCCTGGTTGGCAGAGGCGGCGGATACGGGTATGACGGCGATGAGCAGCAAAGCTACGGCAAATATACCCGGCAGCCCGCCATGGAGGCTTTTGTTGAAAGCCCATAGGAACATTAGTTTCATAACATGGAATGTAAAGGGTGAAGGAAAGTAAAGTGGAGCGCGTAACGGTTTTTAGGTCATAAAATTATTTTTTGAAGATGAAAGAATGGTGTTAATCACTGATATACACGTCGTTCCCGTCGATCCGGAAGTTAAAATGACGTGATAGCTGGAGCATTTTGAGTGCTTCCTCCGGCGATTCAGTACCGATGATGCCGGAAAACCGCAATTGCTGCAGGGTGGCGGACTTAAAACGGAAAGTGATGCCATACCACCGGCTCATTTTATCGGCAAGTTCGGCAAAGGTGTTATTGTCGAATACCAGTTTATGTTGCAGCCAGGATATGTCAGCAGGCCGGCCGCTGCTATCTTTTTCGAGGTGTTGGGGCCGGAGTCCGTCCGGCGGGATGACTAGGGGCACGGTCAACTTTTCTTCAGGGCGCAACACCACGGTTTTGTCCTGGAACGATACGGCAATTTTGCCGCGCACCAGCGTGGTGGCCACGGTGCTGTCGCTGGCATAGGCTTTTACATTGAAGGCAGTACCCAGCACACGGATATTCACTTTGCCGGCATGAATCATAAAAGGGACACCCTCACTTTTTGCAATATCAAAGAAGGCTTCGCCGGTGAGCGTAACGTTGCGGTGCCGATTGCCGAAGCCGTTTTTATCATAATGGAGCTGCGTGTTGCTGTTAAGCCATACGATGGAGCCATCGGGAAGCGATACCCGGGATTTGCCGCCGGGGGAAGCGCTGATCTGTTGCAGTGTAGTGGCCGCCGGCCGGAAAAATTGCCAGCCGGCCCATGTAGCCGTCAATACGGCTGCTGCAGCGGCTGTTGCCAATAGCTTCCGCATCAGGGCGGAATAACGGGATGGTGGCAGTTGCGGGTGTACGGTGTTCCATATACGTTCTTTGCTGCCATGGGGAGCTGGCACTTCCTGTACCGGCGTTCGCCAGATAGCGGTGGCAATATCCGCTGAAGCTGCTGCTTCAGGATCGTTTTTTAGTAATGCATCCAGCTCCGATAACTCTGCGGAAGAAATGTTACCGCTCAGCCGTTTGCCGAGTAATATCCATATGCGATCGTTGTCCATAGTACAATTGAATAATGACTGAATAAGGGGCGCCGATCGTATAAGACAACATTTAACAGGAAATGCCCCCAAAAGGGAGATGGATTTTTTTTAACAGGATGACTGATTACCGATTGCCGGGGGAGGAGCGAGAAGAAATGCTTTTACTTTGGCGAGTTTTTTCAGGGCGATACCCACCTGGTTTTCCACTGTCTTTATGGAGATATCAAGCAGATCGGCCACTTCCCTGTACTTAAGCCCGTCTTCTTTTACGAGCTTAAAAATGAGGCGGCACTGCGGCGGCAGCGCATTGATAGCCGCGTTGATATGCTGTATCATTTCATTGCTGATGAATTGAGCTTCCGGACTTATATCATATTCCTGCAAACAGTCCTCATCGAGATACCGGGTTTTCTTATGCGCATATTTCCGGAGATAGTTAAACGAGATGTTTCGGGTGGTGGCATAGAGGTACCATTTCATATTACCTACGTGGAGGAGGTCTTTCTTGTGCCGCCATACGGCAATGAATACATCGGCTACTATTTCTTCTGCCATTTCCCTGTGACGAACTATGGCCATGGCTACCTGCAGCAATGGAGCGCAGCAGTAATCGTATAATTCTTTAAATGCCTGTGTATCACCGTTGTATATCCTGGTTGTCAATTCGGAGATATCGTCGCGCATGAAAATAAGAATAGCAAATTATGCAAAAATCCAAATGGGTAAATATAAATTGTCTTTTTGACAAATATACTATTTATCTGCATTGCGGTCATTCCCTGTACCTGCCATTGGCTCAACACGCTGAAAATGACGTAACAGCACCGGTTTTAGGAAAACAATATCACCGAACGAATGAATAAGCACACTGTTGGAATGTAAACAGGTGAAAATCAGTATTTTTTGTTATTTTAACTGGCTACTCCTCCTTGTATAGGCGTGCTGTGAAGGGGCACTGCCCGATTATGGAAAAGAACGAACGAAAAATAATTATCATATGCATTTGACAAATAAAGAAACACTGGAAAAAGCCAACGAGGCGATCAGAAAAGGGGATAACGAGGCATTCCTGGCTTACTGCACTGATGATACGGAATGGGTATTCGTGGGGGATAGGACCCTACGGGGAAAAGAAGCGGTCAGACAGTATATGGCGGAAACCTACACGGAGCCGCCCGTGTTTCACGTCGACCACTTCATCGCCGAAGGTGAATTCGTAACAGCAGTGGGGAAAATAAGCCTGAACGATAACGGGAAAACGGTGCACTATGCCTACTGCGACGTGTGGCGGTTTCGGGACGGTAAGATGACCGAATTAAAGGCTTTCGTTGTAGAGACGGGATCATGATGAGAGCCCGTCTTTGATCGCTTTCAGCAGTTGTTTGTTGTTAGACTTTGTAATGACCACCTCCCTGCATTGATTAAACCGTGCGAATGTTCTGATGGCCTCCGTGAGTTGATCCGTCATCGGCCGGGACAGCGGTACAGATTCAAAATGAAGATTATGAATCGTGAGGGTACGACGCTTCCGGTCGGCCTTGGAATCCATGCGTGCTACGAAGGCATCGCCTATCAGCACCGGCAGGGAAAAATAGCCATATTTCCTTTTCGCCTGGGGAACAAAACACTCTATCTGGTAGTCAAAATCAAAGAAGTCCTTCAGGCGGTGGCGGAGCACGTTTAGCGTGTCGAACGGGGAAAGGATAAAAGCATCTCCGCTCAGCGTGATTTTTTTCTTTTTATAGACGGGTAGCATATAAAGCGGAGCAGTGTTCAGGCCTTCCACACGCACCTGGCACACTTCTCCTTCTTCCACCATCTTCTCCAGCGTTGTTTTTACCAGGTTGTCTTTGGCGTAATGTGCACGCCAGGAGATATCTTTAACATAGGCTATCCCCAGCGACTGTAAGGAGCGCCGGATCACATGCCGGGCAAACTCTTCCGGGGTGGGCGGCGTGGTATCAATATCACCCGGTAACAGGTTAATGGGCAGGTCATATACTTTGTGAAAATTCTCCTGCCGCGTACACATAAGACTGCCGTCGAGGAACAGCCGCTCGAGCGCAAGCTTCGCCGGGCGCCAGTCCCACCAGCCTGTGCTGGCTACCGGACGGTCATTTTCAAAATCCTTTACCATCAGCGGACCTTCACGGCCTATTCTGTCCAACACCTTTCTCATCAGGTTGATCTCCGGCTGCGTCAGCGGTTTTCTGCGCGACAAAAAGCCCTCCTTTACCGGCAGGGAGAAACGGTATTCATGCATGGGGATATAGCCGGTACCGTAGGTGAAAAATTCGAAGATCCGGCCATCTGCCTGCAGTTCGTCAATCCATTCGGGTTTATAGTCTGGCACACGAGAGGCGATGGCATGGTGATGCGCCCGCTCTACCACATAGTTAGTATCAATCTGGATAAAACCAAAATGATCTATCAGTTTATAAACGGCTTCGATGCCTTTCCCGAACTGTGCCGGCTGCGCCAGTCCTGCTGCATGGAGGATGATTTTTCTGGCGTCTGAACTGCTGAGCGTATGTTGCTTCATAGTAAAAACAAAATAATGAAAAACACCCCATCTTTCCATGCCCTGCATTAAATTATTGTAAACAGCTACTACTTTGTCATTCATGCCAGAGCTTTGCCGTTGCATTATAAACACCTAACTGTAAGCAGGATGCGCGGACCAGATAGCAAAAAAGGGCAGCAAAGCCGGCCTCATTTTGACGAAATCTATGAACTGTACTGGAAAGAACTGTATGAAACGGCCTGCCGGCGTGTGTCTGCGGCGGATGCGGAAGACATCCTGCAGGAGGTGTTCCTGTCATTGCTGAAGAACCCGTCGGTTATAGAGAACGAAGGCTCGGTCCGGGCCTACCTCCATAAAGCCTTGAAAGGAAAGATCATCGATTTTTACAGAAGAAGTTTACTGAAGGAAGCTTTTGAAAGAAATGCGGCGTTTACCGCTCCCCGTTATAGTTCCCATCCCGATGCCCGCCTGATGCACAAAGAACTGGAGGTCCTGCTGGAAAAGGAAATCAGCAGTATGCCGGAACGGATGCAGACCGTTTTCCTGATGAGCCGGAAGCAGATGCTTTCCAATGAAGAAATCGCAGATGAACTGGCTATCTCACATCAGACGGTGCGCAACCAGATCAGCGCGGCCATCAAAAGAATACGCCGGGCCCTCCATCAGTACGATCTCGCCAATAACGCCGGCACACAGATGGTCCTCGCGGTAACAGCTGCCCTGCTAACCCGCTACTGACCAATGTTACCTTAATGTTAAGCCTGAAAATACACCGGTACATTCATCAGCGTTGTACGAGTATGTTCATAAAGACCGCAGGTGAACAAACGCGAATTACTTGAATTACTGCAGAAAGAAGCGCAGGGAAACTGCACCCGGGAAGAAACAGCCCGGCTGGATGCCTGGTATGCTTCCTTTGACCGCCGGCAGACGCCCGTCTTCTCCAGTGAAGCGGAGGCGGAACTGGTACGTGCCCGGCTGCGTGACCGTATCTACCGGCAGATCACAGCGGATATGCCGGACCTTCCGGCGCTGGCACAACCACGGAGAACAGGCCTGTTTTTCCGCGTAGCTGCGGCTGTATTGGTATTGCTGGGCCTCGCCGGAGCTGCGTTCTTTTTCCGGCAGGGGAGAACAGTACCTCCACCGGCAACAGCGCTGCTCAGCAGCGCTTCCCCCGCCGGTAAAATGCTGAAGGTAACACTGACCGATGGCAGCGAAGTATGGCTCAACGCAGGCAGCGCACTAAGCTATCCCGCGGCATTCACCGGACCATGCCGCGAAGTGTATTTAAAAGGCGAAGCGTTTTTCGAGGTGGCCACACAGCCGCAACAACCGTTCGTGGTACATACAGATACTATCAGCACCGTCGTGCTGGGCACCTCTTTTAATATCAAGGCATATCCTGAACTGGGCAATATCCGTATCAACGTGGCAACAGGCAAAGTGGGTATCGTCCGGGCAGGAAACACACTGGCCACCTTATCGCAGAACCAGCAACTGACCTACAACAAACCAGGGAACACCTGGCTGACAGAAACGCGGGAAGCCGCTTCCGTCAACGCCTGGAAAGAAGGACGTATCAACCTGGACGGCGTTTCGTTCGACGAGCTGGCGGCCACGCTGGAACACAACTTCGGCTACCAGCTGCAAACCAGCAGGACAGACATCCGTAAAGTCCGCTTTTCCATGAACATCATCACCAGCCATAAGATTGACGACATAATGCGCATCGTTTGCGGTATGACGCAGACACGCTACCGCATTGGTGAACAGGTAATCACTATTTATTAATCATGTGACCACATAAAAAAACGGAAGCTGCTGAAACAACTTCCGTCATCATTCAACACGGTATTCAGTTCCCGGGAAGGTCTGTGAATACCGCTGTATCTAAACAGTTTATCACCATTTAAACGATTCGAAATTATGAAAAAAAACCTTTCGGGGTCCATTAAACATCTTATGAGAGTTTCTGTACTTCTACTGGGAGTGATGGTGGCCGGAACGCTTTGCCTGCACGCCGCCACCGGCGCTGCCCAGGACCTGAGCCATATCCGGCTGCAAATCCAATTGAAGGGTAAAACGTTGGCTGCCGCCATATCAGAACTGTCGGCCGCCAGCAAACTGTCCTTCGCATTCGATAAGGCTGCGCTAAGTGAAAAAAACGTCGCCGAAACCAGCTTCAACAATGTAGCGCTGAGCGATATCCTCCACCGCCTGCTGCGCAACAGCGGCTACCGCTATGAAATCATCAACCAGTCGGTCGTGATCGTAAAAGAAGTCAAACCGGTGAAAGTTAACCCGGGAAAGATCTCCGGCAAGGTGACCGATGAAAAGGGCGATGCGCTCCCCGGCGCCAGCATCCGTATCCCGGAGCTGAACAAAAGCACTGTCAGCGATGGCGACGGCGCTTTCAGCCTCACCGTCGACCCGGGCGTGTATACCGTTGAAATAAGCTTCATTTCCTTCGCCTCCCAGCGTATCATGAAAGTGCAGGTAGAAGAAGGAAAGACCCGCGAGCTGTCTGTCGTGATGAAGCAGGCGTCCAGCGCCTTGAGCGAAGTGCTGGTAGTAGGCTATGGCACACAGGAGAAAAAAGACATTACCGGCTCGGTAGGCTCTGTAGCCGGTGACCAGATCAATAACAGGACCGTCGGCAGCCTGGACCAGGCGCTGGTAGGCAAAGTGGCCGGCCTCAGCGTTTCCAACAACTCCGGCGCGCCCGGTACCGGGATGATGATCCGCGTCCGCGGCGTAGGTACCATCAACAACAGCGATCCGCTGTATGTAGTAGATGGTAATCCGTTTGGAAACATCAACAACCTGGACCCGGAAGACATCCAGTCGGTGGAGATACTGAAGAGCGCCTCCGCCGCTGCCATCTATGGCTCCCGCGGCGCCAACGGCGTAGTGCTGGTAACGACCAAAAAAGGCAGCGCCGGCGCCATGAAAATAGACCTGCATACGTTTACCGGCATGCAAAGCGTCTATAAAAAACTCAGACTCACCAACGCTGCTACCTATGCGCGCTATTATAATGCCGCCCTGAAAGCCGGTGGACTGGCGCCCGTGTTTGACAACCCCGACAGCTACGGCGAAGGCACCGACTGGCAGGACGCTGTTTTCAGAACGGCGCCGGTCAGCAAATATGAAGTTGCTTTCTCCGGCGGAAAGGAAGGCTCGGTATATCGCATGAGCGCCAGCTACCTCAAACAAAAAGGCACAGTGATAGGTACCGATTACACCAAAACAGGCGTGTCGCTGAACAGCACCCACCAGCTGAAACGCTGGCTGAAATTCGGCGAAAACCTCAACTACGCCTTCACCACCCGCAACAGTATCTCCGACTATGACAGCGACGCCAGGGGCATTATCAGCACCGCCCTCCAGATGTCGCCCACCGTACCGGTGAAAAATGCCGACGGCAGCTATGGCGTATCGCCCTTCGCCAATACCTACAACCCTGTTGCCGCCGTAGAGAATATCCAGCGCCTGAATAAAAGATGGTTGCTGATGGGTTCTCTCTACGCACAGGCAGACCTCCTGCCTGGCCTGAATTTTAAATCACAGTTTAATATCAACATCGGCAATGGCCGCAACCGTTCCTATATCCCTGTATATTATGTCAGCAACTCACAGAAAGAAGATGTGAGCAGCCTCGAAGAAGAAGCTTCCAATGGCACGGACTGGGCCTGGGAAAACACCCTGAACTACAGCCGTAGCTTTGGAAAACACCATATCGACGGGCTCCTGGGCGTAACAGCGCAGCACTCGTATGATTCGTATATCCGTGCCTACGGACAGAACCTGCCGGCAGACGCCAGTCTCACCCGCTCGCTCCAATACCTCGACCTTGCCTCGTCCGGCATGAACGTGGGCGGCGGCGGTGATGAATGGGGCATGTTGTCCTATTTCGGCCGCGTGAACTACAGCTACCGCAATACCTACCTCGCCACGGTGAACGTACGTCGCGACGGCTCTTCCAAATTCGGCGCCAACAACCGCTTCGGCACTTTCCCTTCTTTCTCGCTGGGATGGCGCCTGTCCAACGAACCCTTCCTGCGTGACGTGAAATTCATCAACGACCTTAAACTGCGCGGTGGCTGGGGTTCCCTGGGCAATGAAAGCTCCCTGTCTACCAGCGCCACCGTGTCCACCCTGAAAGTAAACATCCCTTATCCTTTCGGCCGCGGCAAAGAACAGGAAGTCCTGCTCGGCGCCACACCCTCCAGCATCGGCAACATGGACCTGAAGTGGGAGTCTACCACAGAAACAGACATCGGCCTGGACGCGACTTTATTCGACAACCGTATCACCATCGGCGCAGACTATTACCACCGCGCTACTTCCGGCATCCTGGTGCGCCTGCCTATCCTGGCTTCTGTAGGCGTGTCTGAAGCGCCGTACGTCAACGGTGGCAATGTGGTCAACAAAGGCTTTGAGTTCACCCTCGGCTTCCATAGCAACCGAAAAAAGAATTTCGGCTATGACATCTCCCTGAATTATTCGATCAACCGCAACGAAGTGACCAGCCTGATGAACGACGGCGCGGCCTTCTATGCCGGCGAAATCACCAGCGGCGTAAGAGTGAGTAAAACAATGGCCGGTCATCCTATCGGCGGTTTCTTCGGTTACGTAACAGACGGCATCTTCCAGAACCAGAAAGAGGTGAACGATGCCGCAAAACAACCCGGCGCAGCGCCCGGCGATATCCGCTATAAAGACCTGAACGGCGATGGTGTGATCGACGATAAAGACCAGACCTACATCGGCAGTCCCTGGCCTACCCGTATCTATGGCCTTTCCGCTTCTTTCTGGTATAAAAATTTTGATCTTAACCTGACCCTTAGCGGCCGCGGTGGAAACCAGGTGTATACCGGCTGGAAACACTATACCAATTCGTCCGGTATCTCCAACTATTTCGCGCCGGACAAAGAACAGTCATGGACCGGCGAAGGCTCCACCAACAAAGAGCCCCGCGTGACGATCCTCGATCCGAACAACAACCTACGTCCATCCGACCGCTTCATACAGAACGGCAGCTTCCTGCGGCTCAACAGCCTGCAGCTGGGCTATTCGCTGCCTCAGTCACTGATGAAACGGTGGGGGATCGCTAAAGTAAGGGTGTACGCCGGAGGAGAGAACCTGTTCACCATCACGAAGTATGATGGCTTCGATCCGGAAGTGGGCATGCGCGACGGCAACGACGGCGATCCGCTGGACGTGAGCATTGACCGTGCTTATTATCCGCGTCCGCGCACGCTTTCTGTTGGCCTGAATGTAAACTTTTAACACCGAAAATATTTGATGTCATGATGATGAAACGAATGGGCATAACGATGCTTTTACTCGCAGCCGGCGCTTTTTCCGGGTGTAATAAATTACTGGAAATAGAACCGCATGGCCGGCAGACCACTGCCACCTTTTTTACCACGCCGGCTACGGCCCGGCAGGGGCTGATCGCCGCCTACAAAGCGCTGCAGTCCAACTACCGCACCGGTTACCCGGGTTATGTAAGATGGGTGTTCGGAGATGTATGCTCCGACGATGCCAGGGCTAACGGTGGTGACAACCCCGATATGATACAGGTGGAATTTTTTACCGCCAACGCCACCAATCCCTTCTATGAAAACGCCTGGTCTACTTTGTACCAGGGGATACACGCCGCCAATATCGTCATTGAAAAAGCGCCTGGCGTTAAAGGAATGGATGACGCGACAAAGAAAGTATATGTGGCGGAAGGGAAGTTCCTCCGTGCGTATTATTATTTCAACCTCGTGCAGATCTTCGGCGGTGTGCCGCTGATGCTGAAAGAAATGCTGACAGACTACAACATCCCCAGGAACAGCAAAGAAGAGATATGGCGGCAGATAGAGGCCGACCTGCTGGAGGCAGAACCTGCGCTGCCGGAGAAAAGCGCACAGGAGAAAGCAGATTACGGCCGCGCTACCAAAGGCGCTGCACAGGCTTTGCTGGCCCGCGTGTATCTCATGCAAAGTAAATTTGCCGAAACTGAAACATGGACGAAGAAGATCATCGATTCAAAACAATACAGCCTGGACCCCGTGTACTATCACAACTTTACCATCGATGGAGAATATGGCGTAGAGCCCATTTTCGAAATTAATTTCCAGTACGATGCCCGCTTTTATGATGAAGAAGGTTCCGGCGACGGCGATGGCCGGACCCGCGGACCGTTATCCTACGGCTGGTGCTACGATAATCCCACGCAGGACCTGGTAGATGCTTTCGAGCCCGGCGACCCCAGGAAGAAAGCCACCGTGTATAAAACCGGCGATGTGCTGCCGGATGGCACCATCGGCAATACCGGCACCAGCGCTACCGGCTACCTCTGTACGAAATATCTCATCCTGAAAAATGAAATGCCGGACCAGCCTAAAAGTTCCGGTAAAGACCAGATCGTTTTCCGCTTAGGACATATCCTGCTGTGGTATGCGGAAGCGGCCAATGAAAACGGGCATAGCCAGGAAGCGCTGCGGGCGCTGAACCAGGTACGGGCGCGTGCCAGGGAAGGGAACACACAGATATTGCCGGATGTGGCCACCACGGACAAAGAACAGCTGCGGCAGGCTATCTGGCAGGAACAAAGGGTAGAATATGCGACGGAAGTATTCCGCTTCTATGACCTTGTACGCACTAAAAGAGCGGCGAAGGTGCTGAATGATTTCGCCAGGAAATACAACAGCCAGAAAGGCGCTTCCTTTAAGCAGGGTGTGAACGAAATTTTCCCCATCCCACAGTCGCAGATCAACCTGAGCCAGGGGGTACTGACACAAAATCCGGGATTTTAAAAACAGACTTTGTATTTTATACGATAAAAGAACTACATGAAAAGATACGTTATCGCCGCAGCGTTCCTTTTGCCGGTGCTGGCCATATCCTGTAAACAACCCGCGCCAACGGAAGAAACAAAGGGACCATCTCCCCGTAAGATCAAAAATATCATCTTTATGGTGGGCGATGGGATGGGCACCACCCAGATCTATGCCGGCCTGACGGCCAACAAGGGCTCGCTGAACCTGGAGCGGTTTAAATGCATCGGTTTCTCCCGGACCAATTCCGCCAGCAACTATATGACGGAATCGGCAGCAGGGGCCACGGCTTTTTCTATCGGCCAGAAGACCTATAACGGCGCTATCGGGGTAGACAGTGCAGGCAATCCGCAGCCGACCATCCTGGAGATAGCGAAGCAACACGGACTGTCTACCGGTATTGTAGTCACCACCGATATCACAGACGCTACGCCCGCCACCTTCGCCGCCCATCAGAAACAACGGGAAATGCAGGCCGAAATAGCGGCGGATTATATCAAATCGGACGTGGATGTGCTGATCGGCGGGGGCCGCGAACACTTCGATCAGCGGAAAGATGGCCGTAACCTGCTCACGGAGTTCACGCAGAAAGGTTACCAGGTAAAGTATACCACGGCTGACGTGGAACAGGTGAAACAGGGAAAGTTGGTGGGCCTCATCAAAGAAGAGCGGGTGGCCGTAAGGGGCGATCAGCTGGCACGTACCACCAATGCGGCCCTGCAACTGCTGCAGCAAAACAAAAAAGGCTTTTTCCTGGTAGTAGAAGGCTCTAAGATAGATGACGGCGGCCATGCCAACGATCTGCAGTTTGTTACCGAAGAAGTGATCGATTTCGATAAGGCGATCAAAGCGGCGCTGGATTATGCAGAGAAAGACGGCGAAACGTTGGTGATCGTTACTGCCGACCACGAAACCGGCGGCCTCACGATTGCGGAAGGGGACCTGAAAACCGGTAAAATCAGCGGTAAATTTTCTACCGACGACCATACCGGGGTAATGGTGCCGGTATTTGCCTATGGGCCGGGCGCAGAGGCTTTTATGGGTATCTACCACAACAATACCATCTTCCGGAAATTTATGGAGGCATTAAAATTCTGAGGAACTTATAAATGAAAATAAAAATCCCCCGGAGCGCGGTGCTTTCCGGGGGATTTTTTGTTGAAATAGGAATGCCTGCTACACCCCCAGCAAACTATACAGCTGGCGGCTCCGCGCTTCTGTCAGAAAATCACCATGCAGGCTGCTGGTCACAGTAGCACAGCCGGTATGCTGTACGCCCCGGGAAGCCACGCAGAGATGTTCTGCTTTGATGATGACGGCCACATCTTCGATCTGCATTACCTTTTTCAGGTGCTCGGCTATCTGGATGGTCAACCGCTCCTGTACCTGCGGTCTTTTGGCAAAGTACTCAGTGATGCGGTTCAGCTTGGACAGGCCGATGACCATGCCCTGGGACACGTAGGCGATATGTACTTTGCCAATGATGGGCACGAAATGATGCTCGCAATACGAGTACAGGGGGATATCTTTTTCCAGCACGATCTCGTTGTATTTATACCTGTTTTCAAACAACGTGACAGCTGGCTCGTTGGCAGGGTCCAGTCCTGAAAATACTTCGTTGACGAACATTTTAGCGACTCTGCCGGGCGTGTCTTTCAGACTGTCGTCTTCCAGGTCGAGGCCGAGCGCCAGCATAATTTCATGGAAGTGGTACCGGATCGCTTTGATCTTTTCTTCATTGGTTATGGCTGCGTTGGTGTGCGCTGAAACCGGTGCTTTCGCAAAGTCCGTCTGCATGGTTGTCGGTTATTTGATGAACGTATGTAAGTGAATGATGGCCCGGGGGATGTTTACCCGGGCCATCATAGCAAACTGTTTTTCTCTAACATTAGAGAACGGGGTCTGTGAAAAGTTACAGCATTTTCCAGGAAATATAAAAAAACGTTTATTTCTGTGTCAGCGCCGTTCCTTCGAAAGCCACGCCAGGCCAGCCATGCGCCATAAACTGGCGGATATTCTGATGGTCTTCCCCATGAGGGTGGTGGAGTACCGATTGATAATGTTCGGCAAACAGGTAAAGGGTATCTTCTTTGGAAAGGCCGTTCAGCTGCGCGAACGCGAAAACTTTGGCGCTTCCCTGGTTTTGGGTGGCTTCGTTATAGGCGCCTCCGTTTTTGAAGGCAGTAGGCTGGTGATGGTACTGGCTTTCTATGAATGCTATCACGTCTTTAAAAAGGATGGCATGCTCCTTCAGTTGTCCGATCAGTGTAGTCAATTGTTCGTTCATGCAGAATAGTATTTAGAAAATGTATGTGTTATTCGTCCGTGTCGGGTGTTTCCTCCAGCTGGTCTTTCTCGCTGCCTCTGCGGAGTTTTACTTTAGGATTGCTCTGCGTGCCGGTCACGTTGAAGGGAATGCCCAGGATACCGAACGGGGGCAGGCCCAGGCGGCCTTTCAGGTTTAACCGGCCGTCCATGCTCACCTGTCCTTCAAAGCGCGGGCGGAAGCCTGCTACCCGCAGCTTGGTCCGCTCTATGGTGATGATGTTATTGTTGATGCTGGATTTGATGTCTACCTTGGAAACGTCGGGGTCCTGGATGTCAGATTTGCCGGTGGACTGGCTGACGGCATTCATCAGTTTGAAGCCTTTGAGCTTTATTTTCTTCACGGACAGGACACCGCCGCCTTTCAGCGAAGGGTAGACGGGGCTCATATTACCATCCAGCTTGCCGCTGAGGCGATAGTCGAGGCCTACGATGCCGCTGGCGCTGGCTGCTGAACTGGCCATGTCCCGGAAGATTTTAATTTCATTGTAAGCGCGCCGGATATCAAATTCCTTTGCGGTGATGTGATAGTCGAAAGTAGCCCGTTGTGGCTGCGTAGCGGCATAGGTAGCGTCCATTTCCACCGGCGCGCCGATGATATTGAACCCCGTCTTGTTGAGTGCCACTTTACCGCTGTCCAGTACTACCTGTCCGTGGAAACTGTCGATGTTCATGCCTTTGAAGCGGATCCTGTCCGCTGCGGCGTTCAGCGTCAGCGCAAGGTTGGAAGGCAGCACGATGACACCGGAAGGACCGCTGGTTTTACTGGCTGTAGCGGTGGTGGCAGGACTGGCATTGGCCATCAGCTCATCTACCAGCACATAATCACTTTTAAAATCAAAAGTGCCGCGCAGTATTTGGTTTTTCTGGGTGAGATAACCAATAACATTGCTTAAGAAGCCGTTCATGGTAAGCTTCGATTTACCATAGGTGGCGATGAAAGTATCAAACCACATTTTGTCCTGGTCAAACCGGAAGATGCCGTTGCTGACATAAAAAGGGAGCGGGAACATATCCGAGTGAAGCACAATGTCCTTTACTGTCATGGTGCCACGGTTGTTTAGCTTGCCGTAGCGGCCGGCCATGGCATCTGCCTGGGTGCCGCTGAGCGCCAGGTTGGTTTTAATGAAGCCTTTCACATCATAACCCTGTATGGCGAATACTTTATAGATAGCACCCAGATCGATGGTGCCGTTGGAAGTGATATTGTATCGCAGGTTGTCGAAATTCCCCAGGTCCGCTTTGAGCAGAAACGGTTGTCCTTCGAATTCAAAAGCGATCGGTTTTACGTTGACGTTCAGCGAGCGGAGGGTGCCGGTGGTATTGGTGATGGTGGCGTCCACATTGATCTTCTGAATAGGCCTCGGGTAGTATTTTGTTTGCAGGGCGCCGTTATCCATGGTCAGCTTCGCGGTGGTGACGGGGAACAGTCTTCTGGCAGGCACATAGCTGCCTTTGGTATTGATGTCCACGTGCAGGGCGCCGGTGACGTCCAGGCTGTCCATGGGATAGAACTGTCTGATATCGCCCAGCTGCAGCACGGAAGCCAGTTGCGCATCTATGACAGGCGCCTGGGCGTTGCTGAAGCGCAGGTATCCTTTGATATAGTTGCTGAGGTTGGCGTTGAGGTTATCAATATTAAAATGAGTATTCGCCAGGTTGTTGTCCGGGCAATTGGCAGTCACCCCGAAGCTGATATTCTTAAGGCCTTCCGGCAGCGAGGCAAGTTTAAAATAGCCATCGCGGAAGCTGGCTTTGAGGTCAAAGGAAGGGATGCTGCTGATAACGGTGTCCGGCCGTTGTTTGGGGCCACGGTCCACAATGCGGGTGGCATAGGGGCCGTCGGCCAGCAGGTGCGCCTCCAGTCGGCCTTTCAGGTCGAAAGACTGCCAGCCCATGGCTTTGCTCCATTTCTCCAGGTCGATGTCTGTGTTTAATTTGACATGGATATCCGGTGTTTTCAGCCCTTTTACCCGTATCACGGAGCTGAAATAGTCTTTGTCGATGTTAAAGAAGATGGAGTCTACATTCAGGTATAAACTGTCTGTATTCAGGCCCGCCAGCCTGGACTGGAAATTCAGGAACAGGTTTTTCACCGGCGCCGGCGCCTTCGGATTGCTGATCACGCCATCACGCACCTGCATGTTGAAAGTCAGGTTGGGCATGGTGTTGGTTTCAGCGATATACTCGCCGATTAAGCTGGCGTTCACGTCTGCGGTACCGTCTATATTGGTATGCTGCATCCAGGTGAGATATTCAGGCGGCAGCGCGCCGAAGATAGCATGCAGGCTGGATTCCATGGAACTAAGACGGAAGTCCATCTTATAGCCGTTCTTCATAAAGGCGAAAGCGCCTTTCAGGCGTACCGGCAGTTCATTTATTTTAAGGTCATTCTTTTCGAAAATAAAATCAAGGGAGTTGGTGTTGATTTTTGTGATCAGTTCCCCGTTCAGTTTTTTAGACAGGATGTAGGAGGTATTACCATAATTGAAGTCCAGGGAGCCGATGTTGATCCTGGAATAGAGATCGAAGACGGCTTTGGAAAGATCTCCCTTGCCGGCGTAGTTCACGTCTTTCGCCTGTACGTACATGGGGAGCGACTGATCATCGTAGATAAGGTGACAGTGGTCGATCTGTATCCTTTCTATCTTCATGGACGCGCTGCCGCTGTCTGGCTTGCTGGCGGTGCTGGCAGGCGCGCTTTTATACACGTTGTAGTTGGGATGCCCGGAGGAATCCACCATGATATGTATTTTCCCGTTGGTCAGAAATATTTCATCGATGGTGATGGCGTCGGACAATACGCTTTTCAGGTTCACTCCCAGGGCCACTTCCTTGCCGGCTACCAGGGTGTCCTGCTGGAAAGGCGCACCCCCTTTCAGGCTCACGTCATACAGCGTCAGTGTCAGGGACGGGAAGTGGTTAAAGAAAGACAGCCGCGCCCGGGAGAAATTGAGCTCGCCGGTGATGCTGCTGTTTGCCCAGGTCTTGATTTTGCTGGATACCGCATCGGGAAAAAGGAGGGGTAATAAAAACAATAGCGCAAGAATTGCCGCTATAGATATGGATATAATTTTTAATGTTTTTAATGCGACTTTTTTAATGAAGGCATTACGCATAGCAATCCGGGTATATATTAAAGCTTTGCCCTCGTATGGGATACATACGCCAGGCAATTTTATTGTGGTTACGGGGGCGAAGGTAGGCAGAAAAATCGAAGACCCGCGCACGGCGCAGGTCTTCTTTTTATAGGGATGTTAGTATATTTCCGGGCGTGAAACCGGAGCAGCATCATGTTGCAGGGTGACGTTACTTCTCCTCCGGCAGCCTGTCTGCCTGGCTTTTCTTGCGGTTAAACCGGTACACCACATTTCCGGTGTAGATAACGCCTTCCCGCTGGCTGCGGGTAGAAAGGGAGTACGCCGGCACGTCCATTTCCTGTAGCAGGATATTTGAATTGAAGATGTTATTGACGCTAAAAGAAAGCGACATCCGGTCGCCGAACAGGTCTTTGGAAAACCCGAGATTGGCGCGGTATTGTTCTGCTGTCGTCACCTGTACTTCCTGCCGCCTGCCGCGGTAGGTGAAGCTGCCGTCGATGTTCACGATCTTCGGGAACCGCATACTGGAGCGGACGGTGGTGAACCAGGTGGTGTTATCGGCGGAATAGGTTTTGCCGGCGTATTCCCCGCGCTGGGAGTAGGAGTACCAGTTGATATCCCAGGAGAGGCGCCACCAGCCATACGGGCTATAGGTGGTGGTCATGTCCAGCCCGTAGCGGTGCTCATTGCCCATGTTAGCCCATGTCCGCACGAAAGTGCCGTCGGATTGTGGTTCAATCACAGCATCAAAATAATTGGTGGTGTACTGGTAATAAACACCGGGGTTTACGGTCAGCTGCCCGGCCTTCTTCAGCAGCGCCAGTTCCGCCACATTGGTATACATCGGGTCCATATTGGGATTGCCCCGCTGGAGGAACCGCTGGTCGGACAAGCCGGAGAAAGTGTTCAGCTGCCAGAACTTGGGCCGGTTGATCCGGCGGCTGTAGCTGGCCTGCAGGCTCCAGTCGTGCGGGAAGCTGTACTGTAAATGCAGGGTAGGGAACAGGTTGATGTACTGCTTACTTTTGTTGAGCGTTTGTTCCCGGTCGCTGATATGGATGCTGGACAGTTCACTGCGAAGGCCCAGCTGCGCGTCCAGCTGCTTCCACTTCGTTGCATATTGCGTATAGGCGGCATAGATATCTTCATCATAAAAGAGTTTGTTGTTGTTGCCATCCAGTAACTTCCCGTTCTGCGTAGCGGAGTATTCGCTGCGGATAGCGCGCCACTGGCTGCGGATGCCCATTTCCAGCTGACCGTTTTTAAACGGTGTTTTATAATCGCTTTGCAGGTAGATGTCTTTGCTGCTTTCGATATCCCGGGTGATGATATTCAACGGACCCGGCTGGCCGCCGGATTGCCGGATGTCCTGGTTTTCATCGTCATGCCAGAAATCATACTGCACATAGGTGGTCCATTTCCTGCCGGGCTGTTTAAAGGTCCGTGCATAGTTCAGTTCCAGTTCGTTGAATACCTGCGGCTCACGGTAAGCTTCCTGCCGGCTGATGGTACTGTCGGCAGAGCCGTGTGCATTAAAATAGTTGTAAAGGAAGTCGTTCGTATCGTTGTTGTTCCGTTTAGTGCGGAAGTAGCTGGCGGTAAGCGTGTTTTGTTCGTTGAGGTAAAAATCAGTCCCCAGGTAGAGATTGATGCTGTTGGAGTTTAAGTCGGCACGGTTATGCTGCCGCAGCAGGTTGTAAGGATTTTTGTTGACGCGCACCAGGTCTTCGAGGAGCAGTAACGTCTGATCGCGGACACCGATATTGGTGAACAGGTTGACGCGTTGCGTTTTGTAACTGGCGTTGAGATTGGCGCTGTTGTTCCGCGGGCTGGCGAGACCGGCCTGTAAAGAAGCGTTAAATCCCAGCGCGGCATTTTTTTTCAGGATGATGTTGATGATACCCGCACTGCCCTGTGCTTCATAAGCGGAGGATGGATTGGTGATCACTTCTATTTTTTCGATGTTCCCTGCGGGGATCTGTGCCAGGCCGTTGTTTTGCGTTTGCATAGACGGTTTCCCGTTGATCAGTATCCTGACGTTCTGGTTGTCGCGCAACGATACATTGCCCTGTATGTCCACGTTCACTGCGGGCACGTTGTTCAGGATGTCGGTGGCATTGCCGCCTTTGGAAAGGATATCCTTTCCCACATTGAACACTTTTTTATCTGTTTTCAGTTCGATGGTGGATTTCTCACCCTGTACCTGTACGGTAGCGAGTTGTTTGACGTCGTCTGTCAGCGGGATATTTCCAAGATCGGTATCTTTTTGCAGGATGACGGTCCGGCTATGGGCGGCGAAATTAAATGCCCACGCACGGAGCGTATAGTGGCCGGCGGGAAGGCTTAGCTGGAAGTCACCGTTGGCGCCGGCTGCAGCGGGGAACTTTTTAGTGGTATCGCTCTGCGACTGTAGTAATACCGTAGCGCCGATAATGGCTTCTTTCGTGCTGGCAGACAGGATCTTTCCTTTTAAGGTATAGGATTGGCCGAAGGCCGTTGCGGCCACGCCGACGAAACATAAAATCAGGAATAATTGCTTCATTTCAGGAGTGTTTAGGCAAAGGTGAAACAATCCGGAAGGCCATTTTCAACCGATCGATCAACAGCGGGTTGCAGGATACAGACAGTGGATAATGGGGCTAAAGGCGCGTCCGGCTGCGCAAACCCTGTTTTCATACGCGCAACGGCCCGATTCGTCGACGGTACCGCTAAGGTCACCTAAAGTTTGGTACTTTTACCATCATGCCTTTAATTGAAAGAATCATACTATTCACCGGCAAACACCGGCTCCTGGCACACTGCCTGTACTGGCTGGTGATATGTACCCTGTCTGCCACACGTTATGCCACGAGGTACCCCAACGCGTCCACCGGGGAGCCGTTCAATAATTTGCTGTTTGTCGGGTTGTTCGAACTGGGAAGTACGGCCCCCATCACCTATTTTTTGGCCTATTGGGTACTGCCACAGCTATTGACCGCGAAACATTATTTCCGCACGGTGACCGTATCGCTGACAGTGCTGTACCTGATATCGGCGGCCACGCGGCTGAGCGTGGTGTACATACTGGAGCCGCTTATCCGCGCAAAGCCTTTTAACCAGGAATCTGTACAGGTTATTTTCACCGATATGAGCGCTTTGTTTTTTAATTACTTCTTCCAGGCGTTCACCTACGCTTCCGTCTTCATTTTCATCAAACTGCTGAAAGACCAGTATGTGGTGAGCAAACGGGCCATGGAGCTGGAGAAACAAAAGGCCGACATCGAGCTGAGTGCCCTGAAGGCACAGCTCAACCCTCATTTTTTATTCAATACCCTGAATAACATTTACTCCCTGTCCATCCTGCAATCGCCCCAGACATCGCCGTCTATTGCCCGCCTGTCGGCCATACTGGACACGCTGCTGTACCGCTCCGATAAAATGTTTGTGCCGGTATCGCAGGAGATATCTCTCCTGCAAAACTATATCGAGCTGGAAAAACTCCGTTATGACGACCGGCTGATGGTTTCCTTCGAACACCGCGTAGAAAGGGATGTAGCCGTGGCGCCGCTGATATTGTTGTCGCTTACGGAGAATGCTTTCAAGCATGGGGCAGGAGAGGATGCCGGTTCTCCGGAGATAAAGATCGTGCTGACGCAGCAGGATGGCCGGCTGAGCTTCGTTATCAGCAATACCTTTAAGCAGAAAGTGAACCAGCAGCTGGGCATTGGGCTGGAAAATATCCGTAAACAGCTGGCGTTACTTTACCCGGAATCCCATACATTTGAAACGAGTGTAGCGCAGCGCATATTTACCGCGAAGCTGGAGCTGCGTTTAAATCAGCAGGTGTGAAAATAAAATGCCTTATTACAGACGATGAACCGCTGGCCATCGCCTTATTGCAGAATCATATCAGCCAGCTCAGTACCCTGGAAGTGGTGGGCACCTGCTCCAATGCGCTGCAGGCAGCGCAGGAGCTGCGCACCAAACAGGTGGACCTGCTTTTCCTGGATATAAAGATGCCACAGATCACCGGCATCGAATTCCTGAAAACACTGCGGCAGCCGCCGGCCGTCATCTTTACCACCGCCTACAGGGAGTACGCGCTGGAAGGCTATGAGCTGGACGTGGTGGATTACCTGCTGAAGCCCATCACCTTCGAACGCTTTTTTAAAGCGGTGGAACGGTATTATTCCCGCTTTTCTCCCCGCGAAACCACGGCTGTTACCGCGCGTCCCGCGCCGCAGGAGGAGTATATCTTCGTGAAAACCGGCAACAAGTACAATAAAATCCTGGCGGATGATATCCTCTATATAGAGAGCGTGAAAGACTATGTGGTGCTGCACCGTGCGGACGGGAGTACTTTTATGGCGAAATACAAGATCGGTGATATGGAAGCCGAAGTGCGTGACAAACGTTTTCTGCGTATTCATCGTTCGTTTATCGTCAACCTCTCCAGGGTGACAGCTTTCACGTTGCAGGACGTGGAAGTGGGGCGGCAGGAGCTGCCGATCGGGAATAGTTACCGGGAGTTTGTTTTCAAAGTGCTCAAAGAAGGGTTATAGCTGCGGGAGGGCTTTCTAAAAGAGAATGCCTTCTGTACTGTACAGAAGGCATTCTCTTTTAGAAAGCATCAGCTGTTTATTTATTGCCGCCTGCCTTCATGAGGTCGGCCGGTGTAATCTGGTTGCTCAGCAGGTAGCCAAAGGCGTCCCATCGTTTTTCCGGCTGACCGGCAGCAGTTTTGGCGTCGATATAGTTTTTGATCAGGTCCTGGCCGTAGTTGTAGTTGATGACGTAGCTACGGTTCTTACGGATGAACTGTAACCCTTTTTCAGCGGCTTCGCTGTTGAGCAGCGTATAGTTCAGCAGCCACTGCACAGCGGTGGAATCAGGCATCGTGCCGTTCAGCATCCCCCTGGCCACTTCATTGCGGGCGTAATTGAGCTGGCCTTTGATGTCCAGCGCATGGAAATAGGCCGTGATGCCGGTGGTGTCCAGGCCTGCCAGTGGCAGCAATACGTCCCTGGTGAAGGTGGTTTTCTCTTCTCCCGGAAAAGCCAGTTCAATGCCGTAATTGGCGCTGCCTTCTGCAATGAGTGACTGGGGGCTGAAGAGCGGGTATAAAGAAACCTCTGTCCGGCCTTGATCGTGATACAGGTTTTTTTCGAGCAGCATGTTGTACACATGATGACCGGGATACCCTTCATGGCAGCCGAGATCGATGGCTTTTTCGATAAAGATCTTCAGATCGGCGCTCACCTGGATAAGGCTCTGGTAGCGTCCTTTGTACCAGTTATAACCCATCCATGGCTTGCCGCTCACATATTCCAGCGTGAAGTTTTCTGTGGCGGGCAGGTCATAATGCTGCAGCGTGCGTTTACGCGCTTCGGCGATAGCCGTTTTAAAAACGGTGTCCAGTTTTTCTTTAGGGATCACGAAGCGGTTGGCCAGCTGCTGGAAACGGGCGGCTACCGGACCTTTGCCGGGAAGCAGGCTGTCGAGTGCCGCTATCAGCGACTGGTAATGCGCTTCGGGATATGAAGGCGCCACAGCGCCGAACAGCTCTTTGGATTCTTCATCAAACGGTTGGTGCTCGCCGGAGAATATCTGGATACGACGACCGAAAGCGGTGAGCTGCTGCGTGATCCAGTTGGCACGGACGCGGAGCGTATCATTGCCTGTGGCGCCGGCTACCTCCTGCAATGCTTTTTTCAGGGTATCCACTGCTGTGAGGAAACTGTCTTTCGGAAATACAGCCTGTTTGGAGGCGGGCTTCAGGGAGTCCGGCCCGTAATAGGCATCTACAAAATCAGGGTCATACTGACCGATATCCAGCCCGAGCGCTCGCGCCTTGTCCTGGTCGACGTCGACGTTGAGCTGGGGCGCGTCCTCGAGGCTGACGGGGCGGACGCCGGCGACGCGCTTGTCCTGCATCGCCATGCCGAGCAGCATGTTGCGCGCTTCGACCA
>NZ_CAMLHC010000037.1 GCF_946479755.1 uncultured Chitinophaga sp.
AATGGGTGTCTAATCGCTGATTAGGCAGCCATGGCGTAGTTAGATTCGCCAATTAAAGTTTGAATATTCAGATTATCGTGCTAATTATCCAACGCACGGCATGCTTACACTTTCAAAGACCTATGCTGTCAAAACCAGGCATCCCCGATTTGAGACAACAAATATACGAAAAAAATATGGATTACGGAAATCCCGTAATCCATATCCTTTATAAAAATCAGATGATTTAGAACCACTTACTGATAATATGCCGCCAGAAATCCAGACCGTTGGCCAGCAGCAACAGGCCGAACAGTATGATCATACCGGCAATCTGTGCATACTCCAGGAATTTCTCGCTGGGCTTGCGGCCGGTGATGATCTCGTACAGGAGGAACAGCACGTGCCCACCGTCCAGCGCCGGGATAGGCAGGATGTTCATAAACGCCAGGATGATAGACAGGAAAGCGGTCATCTCCCAGAAGGTCAGCCAGTCCCACGCTTCGGGGAACAGGTTACCGATGCTCATAAACCCGCCCAGCGACTCGCTCACCTTCACTTCTTTGGAAACGAAGATCAGCCGCAGCTGCTGTACATATTTCACCAGCTTGTCCACGCTCATTTTAAAACCACCGGGGATGGCTTCCAGCAGCGTATATGTTTTGGTTTTAAACGAGAAGAATTTCTCCGGGTCCTGCGGATAGATGCCCAACTTAGCCTTGTCATCCAGCTGGATAGGGATCACCACGGAGTCTTTGCCTCTCAGCACGCCGATGCTTACCTGCTCGTTTTTATGCTTGCGCAACTCTTTGGCGAAGTCAGAGAAATAAGGCACTGACAGCCCGTTGATAGACAACATCTGGTCTCCGGGCTTAAAGAGGCCGCTCTTTTCGGCGATAGAGCCTTTTTCAAACCGGTCAACGTAATACGGCACGCGGATATAGGCAAAAGGTTCTTTCTGCTTCAGCAGCGCACGGATAAAGCCGTCAGGGATAGCGATGCTCTGCTCCTGGCCGTCACGCACCACTTCAATGCTTTTGGCTTCCTGCAGGATCACCTGGGCGGTGATAGCGTTGAACTGCTCTATCTTCTGGTGGTTGACGCCGATGATCTTGTCACCGTCACGCAGACCGATGCTCTGTCCGAGGGAGTCCACGGCGATACCATATTTCACGGCGTCGGTAGGCAGGTATTTTTCACCCCAGTGCCACAGGATCATCGCATAGATGAAGAAGGCCAGTAACACGTTCACCGTTACGCCGCCGATCATGATGATCAGCCGCTGCCAGGCCGGTTTGGACCTGAACTCGTAAGGCTGCGGGGGAAGGGCCATGGCGTCTTTGTCCATGCTTTCGTCGATCATGCCGGATATCTTCACATATCCGCCAAGCGGCAACCAGCCGATACCATACTCTGTTTCTCCCTTTTTGATTTTAAAGAGCGAAAACCAGGGGTCGAAGAAAAGGTAGAACTTTTCTACCCTTGTTTTAAACAATTTGGCGGGGATAAAGTGGCCTAACTCGTGCAATACGACCAGTATAGAGAGTGACAGTAACAACTGTCCGGCTTTCACCAATATTACCTCTGTTGTCATTTACTTGTTTCTGCTTTAATCTGCCCAAGATATCGGATTTAACAGATATTCCGGCAAAACTATTTGTTAATTTTCAACGGTTATTTTAGATAACGATAGCATTGATAAGGGTTGCAGCGTGTTCACGTGCAGCCTGGTCGCACTCGTAGTAATCATGCAGCGTCGGCGCTTCGATGAACGGGATTTTGGCGATGGTTTCCTCAATCACCTCTGTCATCTGCAGGAAGCCGATCCTGTTGCGCAGGAAGGCATGCACCACTTCTTCGTTGGCGGCGTTCATCACGCAGGCGGTGTTCCCCCCTTTGTTCATGGCGTCGATAGCGATGGCAAGGTTGCGGAAAGTCTTCGTGTCCGGTTGCTCAAAGGTGAGCGAGGAATAGTTCCGGAAGGAAAACCGCGGGAAATCATTGGCCAGGCGGTCAGGATACCCAAGGGCGTATTGAATGGGCAGCTTCATGTCGGGCAGGCCCATCTGTGCTTTGAGGGAACCGTCCACGAACTGTACCATAGAGTGGATGATGGACTGCGGATGGATCACCACTTCGATGTTTTCCGGGTGGAGGCCAAACATCCAGCGGGCTTCGATCATTTCCAGCCCTTTATTCATCAGGGTAGCGCAGTCGATGGTTATTTTAGCGCCCATCCGCCAGTTAGGATGCTGCAGGGCGTGGTCTTTCTTTACGTTGATCAGGAAATTGGGCTTTTTGCCGAGGAACGGACCACCGGACGCGGTCAGGATCACTTTTTCCACTTTGCTGAAAGGCTCGCCTACCAGGCACTGGAAAATAGCGGAATGCTCGGAATCCACCGGGATCACCGGTACGTTCTTCCGGCGGGCGGTGGCCATCACGATATCACCAGCCACCACAAGGGTTTCCTTGTTGGCCAGCGCTACCGGCGTACCCTGTTCGATGGCAGATAAGGTGGGCGCCAATCCGGCAAACCCCATGATAGCGGCCAGCACCATGTCGATAGAGCTCCAGGAAGCTACTTCCACCATGGCTTTGGCGCCGGCAAATACCTTGATGCCTTTGTCAAACAATACGTCTTTTACCTGTTTGTATTTTTCCTCGCTGCCGATCACAACCGCGTTGGGCTTGAATTTCAACGCCTGTTCTATCAGGAGGTCGGCATTCTGTTGTGCAGTCAGCACTTCAACACTGAACCGGTCGGGGTGCGCTGCTATCACCTCCAGTGCCTGTATACCAATGGATCCGGTAGATCCGAAGATGGCAATTTTTCGTTTATTCATTACGGTGATTTACTTTATTAATCTTTCACGGTGATGTGAACGCTGCTACAGTGGTCACACCTTTCCTTACGGCTGCACATATTTTGCCAGCTCGTCGGCCAGCTTTCTGTCATTGCTCAGACGGGGCACTTTGTTCTGGCCCCCCAGTTTTCCGATAGCCTTCATGTAATCGATGAAGCCCTGTTTACGGACGGTCCTTATTTTCAGGGGTTGTAAAATATTGCCGGTCAAAAGGTCATCGTAGTAAATGTTTTTCTGACGCAGGTTATGGTCTACTTTCATGGCAAAAGCCTGCAGGTCTGCAGGGGCGTTTTCAAACTCCACAAACCACTCGTGGTAAGGCAGTTCGCCGTTGGTCTGCACCATCGGGGCCACGGTAAATTCCGTGATCTGCACATTTTCCTCCGTGGCGGCTTTCATCAGGCTGTATTCCACCTCCTCACCAATCACGTGCTCGCCGAAGGCGGATATAAAATGTTTGATCCTGCCGGTCACCAGCAAACGGTACGGATTGGTGGAAATAAACTTCACGGTGTCACCGAGGTTGTATCCCCATAATCCGGCGTTGTTGTTGATGATCATAGCGTAATTTACACCGGTTTGTACATCTTTGAGCGACAGTCGGGTCGGATTTTCATTAAAAATTTCCTGTGCCGGGATAAACTCATAGAAAATGCCGGAGTTGGTGTTCAGCAACAGCCCTTCCTGCTCCTGCGAATCCTGGAAGGCGAAAAAGCCTTCAGATGCGGGAAACGTTTCTACCGTATGGATAGGATGACCGATAGCGGCCATCAGTTTGGCGCGGTAAGGTTCAAAATTCACCCCGCCATATACCATCACATCAAAATTTTTAAATATCTCTTTGATCTTTTTACCGTCAGTACGCTCCATCAGCCGGTCAAAATACATCTGTACCCATGGCGGTATACCGCTGATCAGTGTCATGTCCTGGTTGATCGTTTCCTCCACGATCCTGTCCAGCTTGGTTTCCCAATCATCTATGCAATTTGTCTCATATGAAGGCAATTGATTGGTACGCAGATAACGAGGGATATGGTGGTTCACGATACCGCTGAGCCTGCCGGTAGGGATGCCGCCTACCCTCTCCAGCTCAGGGGAGCCGGACAGGAAGATCATCTTCCCGTCAGCAAAAGCCGTGTTGCCGGTTTCCCCCATATAATTAAGGAGGGCATTACGGGCGGTATCTATATGATTGGAAATAGAATCTTTGGAAATAGGGATGTATTTAATACCGCTGGTGGTACCGGAAGTTTTAGCCAGATAAATAGGCTGTCCCTTCCACAACACATTCTGCCTGCCCTCTTTGATCCGCTCTATGTAGGGTTTAAACTGCTCGTAATCCCTTATTGGCACAGCTTGTTTGAACTCCTCGTAGGTACGCACTGCATCCAGCTTATGGTCATTTCCGAACTCCGTTTTTTTGCCTGTCTTTATCAGTTCCTCCAGGATCGCCTCCTGGTCTTCCACCGCCCTGAGCATCTCCTTCCTGATCTTGTTATGCACAATAGAAGCAAATGGTTTGGCTAGCAGTGATTTAAACTTCATGCCCGTTATTTTATAATTGAGAGTATATGTCCGATTTTCGTTTTTCTGATCCCGGAATCCGGGTATTTCGGGAGATGATCACCACCTGTCCACCCTCCGGAAATCAAAAAATCTCAAAATTCCAAAATTCAAAAGTATATAAAATTGTGGTGGTTTGTACAGTAAAATAACTGTTTTTACTGCTTTGTCACCTCCTGCCGGAAAGCCGGCCCGCATGGCCCGGAATTTGTTAAAAAAATTTAAAATTCAAGAAAGTATGTATCTTTGAAAAGATTAAGTTTTTATCCGGCTTTTAATACGTATTTACATATATGAATTAAAAAAAGCCGGAAATCTTTGTTCAATTGGAAAACAATTGATACTTTTGCGGAAATTATATTTTGGATAATTATGTTTGCAGTTGTAAAAATCGCAGGTCAGCAATTTAAAGTAGAAAAAGACCAGGAAATTTTTGTACAGCAGTTACAAGGAAAAGTTGGAGACAAAGTGGAGTTTTCCGAAGTTCTGTTGACAGACAATGCTGGTGCACTGACCGTAGGCACTGATGTAAAATCAGTAGTAAAGGCAGAGATCCTGAGCCATGTACAGGGTGACAAAGTGATCGCTTTCAAAATGAAGAGAAGAAAAGGCTTCAGAAAGAAAGTGGGACACCGTACCCATTTCACAAAGATCCGGATCAATGAAATAGCTTAATTCATTTTAAGCTGGTTATTTATTTAGACACATTATTATTAAAGTAATTATACAATGGCACATAAAAAAGGTGAAGGTAGTGTAAAGAACGGCCGTGACTCCCAGAGCAAAAGGCTCGGAGTAAAAATCTTCGGTGGTCAGCCTGCTATTTCTGGTAACATCATCGTTCGTCAGAGAGGCACCGTTTATCATCCCGGTCAAAACGTAGGCGTTGGTAAAGATTTTACCATTTTCGCGCTGGCAGATGGTGTGGTTGAATTCAGAAAAGGTCGCGAAAACAAGACTTACGTTTCTGTTAAAGCATTTGACACCACTGCTCAGGCAGAAGCCTAATCAGTGTTAGCCATAAAGTTTTTTTATACCCAATATTTTTTTACTAACCCAAATTCAAAAAACAATGGCAACAATTAAAAAAGCAGCTGCTAAGAAAGCTGCGCCTAAAAAAGCTGCTGCTAAGAAAGCTGCTCCTAAAAAGAAAGCTGCTGCTAAGAAAGCCGCTCCTAAAAAAGCTGCTGCTAAGAAAGCCGCTCCTAAAAAGAAAGCTGCTGCTAAGAAAGCTGCTCCTAAAAAGAAAGCTGCTGCTAAGAAAGCCGCTCCTAAAAAAGCTGCTGCTAAGAAAGCTGCTCCTAAAAAGAAAGCCGCTGCTAAGAAAGCCGCTCCTAAAAAGAAAGCCGCTGCTAAAAAAGCTGCTCCTAAAAAGAAAGCTGCTCCTAAAAAGCCTGCTGCTAAGAAGAAAGCTCCTGCTAAAAAAGCACCAGCTGCTCCTTCTACACCAGCTGCTCCGGCAAACTAAGATCGGATTTACAAAATGTAGTTATAAAGGTCCCGGCTTATCCGCCGGGATCTTTTTTATTCCCCCAAACGAAAGCCCCACCCTCCCCCCTCCTTTACATCCGTCGAATCGTTATAAACACTATTTTTACACCTCCCGTCACCCGCTTTATCCAACAATAACTTAGCCCCCGGCTTCATCCCGGGAATTTGTATTTTTACCACATGGACAATAATTCAATCGCCGATAACTTCTCCCTGCTGTCCAAACTGATGGACATCCACGGAGAAAACAGCTTTAAAGCCAAATCCTTCGCCTCCGCAGCCTTTACCATAGAGAAACTGCCGGCTCAACTGAAAGATACCCCCCGCGATGAGATATTCCGCATCAAAGGCATCGGGGAATCTACCGGGAAAAGCATCCTCGAAATGCTGGATAACCAAAGCTTTTCCCTGCTCAACAACTACCTCACCATCACCCCTCCTGGCATCCTCGAAATCATGAAGATCAAAGGACTGGGACCTAAAAAAATAGCCACCATCTGGAAAGAACTGGAGATCGAATCTATGGGCGAACTATTATACGCCTGTAACGAAAACCGCCTCCTGCTCCTGAAAGGCTTCGGCGAAAAAACACAGGAAAACGTTCGCCAGAACATCGAATTCTACCTGTCCAACCGCAACCGCTACCTCTTCGCGGAAGTGGAAACCGTGGCGGCCGACCTGCTGCAACAACTGCAGGAACTGCTGGCGCCCACACCCGTTGCCCTCACCGGCGCCTTCCGCCGCCAGGAAACGATCATCGACGAACTGGAATTCGTCATCGCCGCCACACCAGACATCCTGCGCGAACGCCTGGCCTCCCTGCCCGGCTTCACCCACAGCGATGCCAACGGGCCCGACCTGGTATGGAAATACAACGATAAACTGAACGTAGTCACCCACGCCTGCACAGCAGACGATTTCCACAGCACCCTCTTCAGCACCACCGGCGCCCCCGCTTTCATCGATAAATTTAATGCGGCCGGCGGCGCTTCCCATACCCACAAAGCACCCTCTGAAGAAGCCATCTTCAGCAGCGCCGGCATGGCCTACATCCCGCCCTGCCTGCGGGAAGGACACAACGAGATCGAACTGGCACTGGCACAGCAACTGCCCACCCTCATCACCCAAACAGACATCAAAGGCATCATCCACTCCCACAGCCAATGGAGCGACGGCCTCGACTCCCTGGAAGAAATGGCCACCGCCGCCGCCAGCCAGGGCTTCGAATACCTCGTCATCAGCGACCACTCCCGCTCTGCTTTCTATGCCAACGGCCTGAGCATCGAAAGAGTGATCGCACAACACGAACAAATCGATGAGCTGAATAAAAAACTGGCCCCCTTCCGCATCTTCAAAAGCATTGAAGCAGATATCCTCAACGACGGCACGCTGGACTACCCCGATGAGATATTAGCTCGGTTCGACCTCGTCATCGCTTCGGTACACTCCAACCTGAAAATGACGGAAGAAAAAGCCATGGCCAGGATACTTAAAGCCATCGAAAATCCATACACCACCATCCTCGGCCATATGACCGGCCGCCTGCTCCTGAGCCGCAACGGCTACCCGGTCAATCATAAAGCCGTGATCGACGCGTGTGCAGCCAACAACGTGGTGATTGAGCTCAACGCACACCCACGCCGCCTGGACATCGACTGGACCTGGCTGCCTTATGCACTGGAGAAAAACGTGCGTATCTCCATCGATCCGGACGCCCACAGTATCCGCGGCTTCCACGATGTTCATTACGGCACGCTGGCCGCCCAAAAAGGCGGGGTCACCAAAGCCAACAATCTGAGCAGCTTCGGTGTTGACATGCTCAATGACTTCCTGCTGGAACGTAAAAAACAAAAAAATATCCTCTCATGATGTTACTGGCGCTGGCCGTAGCCCCGGGACTGGCTATCTGCCTCCTGATGTTTGTGATAGACAAATACGACCCGGAACCGGTTGGCCTCCTGTTGAAAAGTTTCCTCCTCGGTATGCTCTGCGTGGCCCTGCCGCTGGCGTTCCAGCTGCTCGCCTCCATGTACGGCTTCCGGGAAACCAACGACAGCCTCTTTGATACCGCCCTCTTTGCCTATGGCATCGTAGGCCTCTCCGAAGAACTCGCCAAATTCCTGGTGCTGCGCTTCTATGCCTACCCTAAAAGCGCCTTCAATGAGCCGCTGGATGGTATCGTCTACGCCGTCATGATTGGAATGGGCTTCGCCACCCTGGAAAACATCGCCTATGTAGGCCAGTACGGCTTCGGTACCGGCGTGGCCCGCATGTTCCTCTCTGTGCCCGCCCACGCTACCTTCGCCATTCTGATGGGGTACTACGTGGGACTGGCCAAATTCATCCCGGCAGAACGGAACATGCTGCTGCTGAAAGGCCTCCTGATAGCCGTATTTTTCCACGGTTCATTCGACTTTTTCCTGTTCTCCGGGAATAACATCCTGGCGCTGGGAGCCGCCGTATTTACGCTCATCATCGCCGCCAGGCTATCTTACAGGGCCACCCGGAAAGATATGATGCTGTCGGAAAAACTGTTCCACCGGCATTTTGACAAAGAGGCCACCGGTCCCTCCCCCCTGGACGGAGATGAAGACGACTTACTATAATTACGGTCAACCGCAGTAAAGAGGAGCACAATTCAATCGGGAGATTAGTATCTTTGTAGCCGCTTGCACTTTTTTCCAACGGCTAACTGCACAGCTAACCGCGAAAAGCTAAATGCCTGTTTATGCGTTTTATATATGTCTATGATCCGCTTTGTGGATGGTGCTACGGGTTTACGCCTGTAGTCATGCAGTTTCAACAGCTGCATAGCGGTACCATGGAATTCGATATCCTCTCCGGCGGTATGATCGTAGGAGACAACCGTCACCCGTTCTCTACGATGACGGCCTATATCCAACGGGAACATACCAACGTGGAAGAGATGACCGGTGTGAAATTCGGGAGCGCTTTTCTGGAAAAACTGCTGCCTTCGGAAGAAATTATGGACTCTGAAAAGCCTTCAGTAGCCCTCACCGTGTTTAAGACGTACGAGCCCGAAAATGCCATCTCCTTCGCACATGATATGCAACATGCACTCAACTACGATGGATTAAGCCTTAACCTGGACAATACCTACCGGAAACTGGTCAGGAAATATGGCCTGCCGGAAGACGAATTTATCGACAGGCTGCATGACGAACACCTTCGGTATGAAACCAACCAGGAATTCCAGCTCGTGCATAACTGGGGCATCACCGGCTTCCCCGCCGCCATTCTCGACACAGGCAAACAATTATACCTCTGCGCAAGAGGATACACACCACTCGACCGGCTTCAACAAACCGTCGATAATATTATTGAGGAAAGTAACCGTTTATAATACACAAATCATGTATCGCGTAAAATCAACATCAGTAGCCGACATTCCCGTTATACAGGAGTTGACTGAAAGAATCTGGAGACCAACTTACCAACGCATACTCGAACCAGAACAGATCGAGTATATGATCGATATGATGTACAGCACTGCCTCCCTCACTAAACAGATCGAGGAGTTAAACCACAAGTTCATCATCCTGCAGGACGATAAAAGACCCATCGGCTACGCTTCCTATAGCCCCTCCGATACGGAAGGCGTCTATAAACTGCATAAAATCTACCTCGACCCCACCTACCAGGGCAAAGGCGTTGGCCGTTTCCTGCTGGAAACCGTTATCCGCCAGGTGAAAAAGCTCGGCGCCACCATCCTCGAACTGGATGTTAACCGCTATAATAAAGCCCGCTATTTCTACGAGAAAATGGGATTCTCTACTTATAAAGAGAAAGACACCGATATCGGCAATGGTTATCTGATGGAAGATTTTGTCATGAGGAAGACTTTATAATGAGGACATCTTTATAAAAAAAGAGCCCGGTAAGGACATACCAGGCTATTCCCAAGTTAACCATTAAAAGACACAACTCTTTTATTTTTGAGTTATTTTATTAATTCCTTCTACCATTACCTACGATAAACGGATTATCGTGGATTTACAAATAATAAAAAAAGCAGCATCTTTTATATTTTAATATAAAGGATGCTGCTTTTAAGTTTATTAAAGAAAAAATTCCCGCATAATAACTATGCGGGAATGTAGGTGTTGCCTGAAGCAGCGTATATCGGTTATTGATTCAAGCCGGAATTACTTGGTAGCTGTCAGCACGGACCCTTCATCGCTGTCGTCGTCATGGATAACAGCTAACGCCTTGTTCAGTTTCAGCTCAGGAGAGATCTTCAGCACACCGGCATTGGTAGCGGCAGTCACGTCGCGCAGCTTCACGGCTACCACCGCATCAGATTCTTTGATACGGTCGTTTACCACGGCCACCTGGATGTCTGTTTCGCTAAAGGCACAGTCACCGGTGATTTTCACCATGTCACCGTTCATGATCACGAACTTACGGCCGTAAGCGGCTGCACTCACGGAATCCACGCCAAAGTAGATATTGATATCACTGCCGGTGCAGTTGGTCTGTACAGAGCCGTCCACCGCTTTCACGAGGATACATTTGAACATGCTTACCGGTGCGGTAGCCGATTCATTGGCGTCTGTCAGTTTCACCAGCGTAATATGCGCTGCCTGGTCCTGGATATACTGGGACGCGGAGATGGAAGTCACATCGCCGTTATAACCCACGATAGCTTCGTTTTCCGCTTTGATTTCGCTCAGTACCAATACCACTGTCTCTGCCAGCTCAAAACGGTTATCGTCTTTCACTTTTACAGACAGGCTCGCGGTGCTGGCACCATTGTCAATCACAAACGGCGCTTTGATGCTGCTCACAAAGTCTGCGCCGGGCAACGCTGTGCCGTTACCGAACTTATAAGTCAGCCTTACGGGTTTGCCCGTAGCATTGATCAGCGGCGTATTATCACGTTTGAACAGACCGGCGGAGAATACTACATCGGTAGCAGGTTCTGAACCATTAGTACCGCCAATGAATTTCACCATAGCCGGCTGGTCCAGGATGGTCACTTCGCCTTTCGCCTTGGTGAGGTGCAGTTCCGACGCATCCATGATTTCTACGTGGAAAGACTCTTTGCCTTCCAGCAGGTTATCGCTTTTAACGGGTATCTGGATGGTTTTGGAGATGATAGCGCCTGCGGCGAATTCAGAAGGCACAAAGGAGATAGTGCCTTCGGTAATGTCGAAGTCACCCTGGCCAGCGCCCTCTTTATGCGGGATCGTTTTGTAGTGCACATTCACCGGGGTACGTACGCCATTGCTTCTGAGGAAGCCGGAGAGCGTAATGGTGAGGGAGGCGTTAGACAGGCCGTTGAGCGGCTCAGAAACAGCGATGTCATTTACAGACACGCCATGGCTGATTTTGATGATACGGTTGCCGTCTTCGTCACCGCCGCCGGCTGCCAGGATTTCGCCGGAAGGGCTCATCAGCAGGGACGCAAGGGTAGTTTTGGCATCGTATTTACCCAGTTGTTTGTCAAACATCAGCTCACCATCAGGCGTCAGTTTAATGAGGCGGTACCCTTCCCTGGTCACCACACACATTTCGTCATCTTCTGTGAGCAGCAGGTGCTGAAACACCGTACCCATGTTTTTGTTGACTACCTGTGTGCCGTCGGGCAGTAATTTCACAATTTTACCAGTATTCATGCCGATGTTACCACCAGCGGCTACCACTTTACCGTTTTTGCCTACTTCCAGCGCATACAGGGCGGCATCCACTTCTTTGTTGAACAGCTCTGTACCGTCAGGACGCAGCTTTACGATACGGCCTTTGTCTTTTTCCTCCGCACACGCGAAGATCTGGCCCAGATCATTCACTTTCATGGCGTTGAACTTACCGTCTACGGTGCTGTATTCTTTGTCGAATACCACCTGCCCTTCGGCGTTCACTTTGGCGATACGGCTGGCGTTACCAGTGCCGTAGGCACCACCGCCCATAGCCAGGATGGAGCCGTCTTCCAGCAGCAGCATTTTTTCAAACACGGCGCCGGGCTTACCAAAAGTCAGGTCAAACTGTTTTTCACCCTTACCATCTACTTTTACCATAAAGGCTTTCCCCTGACCGTCTCCCACGTCTCCACCAACAGCCACAATATTCTCGTCTTCGTCGATTAATACGTTTGTAAATACGTTGTGTGTTCCAAAACCCTTGTCAAACTCGATCTTGCCATCAGGCGTCATTTTGGTGATGCGGGCCTGTGCCGGCTTGCTGCCATCTACACCTACGGTGATGTAGTTACCGTGACGGTCGGCAATGATTTTCGTAAAATAACCACCCTGACCGTTGCCAATGCTCTTGTCAAACACCACTTCACCGGTGGCGCTCAGTTTGGTGATACGGGCGTTACCATAAGCGATGGTGCCGCCACCTACTGCCACCAGTTCATTTTTAGGCAACAGTAACAAGTCCTGGTACGCTACCAGCCCGCCTTTGTTTAAACGGGTATTGTAAATAGGATTCCCTGTGGCGGATAATTTGGTGATACATCCGTTATCCAATCCACCGCCGATAGCAACAATAGCATTGTTCTCCGCAATGGCCAGTTTACGGTACTGGTTCTTGGGAGCGCCCATGCTTTTGTTGAACACAACTGGCATTTCCTGGGCAAAGGCCTGTGAGCCTATTCCCAGTAACAGCATTAGTGATGCAACTTTGTTCATTTTGTTAGTTTGATATACGCAATAAAAAAAATCATTTTACTGTATGGTGATCTCACACCGCCTGTTCACTCCCTGCTGCAGGATAAACTTCTCCCGGTCTGCATCCATCGTATACTGGCTCGCTACCAGCACCGGCCGGGTAGACCCGAAGTAGTTGATACGGATACGCGCGGCTTCCACTCCCCGGCTGAGCAGACACTCCTGGATATACACCGCCCGGTTTTTAGACAGGGCGAGGTTGTATTTCTCCGTACCGATAATGTCTGTATGGCCGTTAACGATGATCATCCGCTGTGGCTGGGCTTTCCAGATGTAGAAAATGGAATCCAGCTTACGCCATTCCTTGTCCTGCGGGATATAGGAATTGAGATCGAAATAAACCGCACCCGGCACTTTCCACCCGGTGACGGGTATACGAAAGGTGCTGTCTGCGGTTAACGTATAGGCGCTCACGTGAATGACCGTACTGTCTGTTGTTATGTTCTTTCTTACGGGAGATGCCGGGGCCCCCTGTGCCGTGGCTGATGCCTGCCAGTGGAGCTGCTGCGGCTGACCGCCAATGGTCCGCTGCCCATAGTCGGGCGCGGCAGTAACCGTCGCTGCTGCGGTGGCAGGCGTGGCGGCGGGCGCAGGATGGGCCAGGTTCTGCCAGGGTATCATCTCCGGAGAACTGTCTACTACTTCGTCTGTATAATCTTTTACCTCACGGGCAGGCGTAGTAACGGGAACGGCTGTATGTGCCACTGCGGGCGCGGCAGGCTTGTCTTCCGCTTTCACAACGGGAGCCAGGTTATCATAGGTTTTATCCCCTACTAAAGTCAGCTGTTGACGGTTGTCCGTCTGCATCATGGTATAAGGCACTTTATCTTCGTCATTTACCGGCTTGCCGGGATAAGGCAGTCCCAGTTGTTTCAAAGGATTCTTCTTCAGATTCAGCACATAGATATGATCATTATCATGCACACCCGAACGGTCTGATGTAAAATATAATAATGATTTGGATTCGTCCAGCACCGCGTTCAGATCGTCAAACTGCGAATTGACCGGGTAAGGCAGATGTACAGGGCCTTCATCGGGTTTCTTCAGATCGATCATGAATATGTCCAGCCCGCCGAAGCCCCGTAAACCGTTGGATGCGAAAAACAGCTTGTCTCCCACAATAAACGGATACAGTTCGTTACCGTTGGTATTCACCTTCGGTCCCATGTTCACCGGCGTTTTCCAGCGTTTTTCCGCTTTGTCCCAGTCAGCATAGTAGATATCTGTACCACCCTGACCGCCAGACATATCGGACGCAAAGTACAAACGTTTACCATTCGAAGCAACTGACGGATGCAGGAAAGACCAGGAATCTGAAGATTTTCCCAGTTTTACCGGCACCGGTTTGCTCCAGGCGTCATGATTTTCCTGGTAGGTGGAGGTCAACAGCTGCGTGCCGTTGTTATAATTGATATAGGAATTTTTATCGTTTTTAACATCTGTAAACCGGTTAGAGGTGTAGATCACCTTCTGTCCCTTATCGTAGAAGGAGGCCGGCCCTACCTGTAAAATGCCCTTCAGGCTGTTATTGAACGGTTCTATACCGTCTTCCGAGATCATATACAGCCTGGAGTTGGTGTAAAAAGACTGCGCTTCGTTCTTCTTAAAATCATTGGAAAGAAAAACGATGTTGTCTTTATACAGCGCCAGTCCGTACTGATATCCGGGCAAACTGAGCCGGAGGCTATCGGCCTTTACGTTCCGGAGAGAATCCCGGTTAAAGAAGGTATAATAGTTCACCAGTGACTCCTGGAGATTGGTGAAGCGGGCATTGTTTTTATAATTGTTGGCATATACTTCACTGATCTGCCGGGCTTTTTCCACTCTGCCCGTGCGTTTCAGCAGGTCCATATAAGTGGTCACGTCCGTTACCAGTACGTCGTCGCTGGGTTTATACAGCAACTCATCATACAGGCTGACCGTCTTTTCGAACTGCCGCGTCTCAAAATAAATACGGGCCAGCTGGAACTTCGCCTGCCGCCGCGCATTTTCATTGCTGGTGTTATTAATTACATCATTGCAAAGCGATATCGCCCGCTCATATTCCTGTCTTTTAAACAACCGTTCCGCTCTCCTTGTTTTAGACATGCCCATACTACCGGAAGTATGGTCTTTCACAAAAGAGCAGGAACCAGTCATGATCAGCACACCCAGGAAAAACACCAGGTGGCCAACATGGTAATTTCGCATTCGTTCCGTGAATCGGGTTTTCATAACATTTTTTTTAAAAGTACCGCGGGGCCACCACTTTCCATTTGGACCAGGAAAAACGATAATTGATCATTACTTCGTGGGAAACTGTTTGCGCGCCTTTCAGGTTTGACTGCATCGGGGTATCGTAAGAATAGCCCAGTTGCAGGTTTTTGTTCAGCTGCACTTGTACAAGACCGGTCATCGTTTTTTCGGAACGCCAGGATGCGCCCAGCCATACCAGATTTTTTAAGAGAATATTCGCATTGAGATCATACTGTACCCCTGTGCCTTTGACGATCCGCAGCAGCACATTGGGTTTGAGTTTTACGTTGTCATTAATGGTCAGAAGGTATCCGGATTGAATAAAGTAATGGGATTGCACCGTCACTTTGTTGACACTGTTGCCCAGGTCAAAACTCTTAAAAGTAGGAGAAGAAATGCCTACAAAGAAATGGTCGGTGAACAGCATGAAACCAAAGCCCACATCTGTTTTCCAGTAGCTCTGGTTCTGCGCAAACACCGGGTCGGAGGTAGACAGGGAGCTGTTATCTTCCCTGAACTGCGACATACCGGCTTTCAAGCCCATAGCGAGGTACAACTTTTCGTTCAGCTTTACCCGTTGGGACACGTTGAAATGCACGCCTGTCTGTGAGTTCACCGTGATTTTTTCATTCATCAGCGACACGCCAAGGCTGGTATTGGTAGCTTTCAGCGGTGTATAAAAAGAAGCAGTAGCTGTTTTAGGCGCGCCGTCTACGCCCACCCACTGGTTACGGCCTACGGCGGTCAGGCTGGAAGACTCGTCCATCGAAGGGTATGCCGGGTTGATGATCATCCCGTTAAACATATACTGGGAGTAGATCGGCTGTTGCTGCGCCCACCCTTTCAGGCAGCAGCAACAGCATAGTACAGCAATCCCTAAAGCTTTCATAAATCGCTTGTTCATAGGTATCAGCTTGAATATTTTTACCAATAATGATCTCAACGTTTGATGACAATAAATCCGGTATACCGTTCTACCCTGCCATCCACCCAGATCTGTATCTGGTAGAAGTAGGACCCGTCCGGTACGTCGGCACCTGACTGGCCGCCGGCATTGGCCTTGCCTCTGAAACTGTTGGATTTATTATCGTAATTACTTGTCTTATACACAGTGCCCCCCCAACGGTTAAACACCACTACTTCGTTTTTCGGGAACTTCTCGATGTTCTGGATATACATCAGGTCATTACCCTGCCCGTCGTTGTTCGGGGAGATCGCCGGATGTACTTTGATCTTGCCGTCTTTCCCGTCGAGGTAATCGATCTTGCGGTTGTTATCGAGGTGGAAACGGCTTACGGAATCCGGCACACCATCACCATCGGAATCCAGGTCGAGGAAGTTCGGGATACCGTCTCCGTCCGTATCATCGTCAAACGGATCGCCGTTGCCGTTGATATCTTCCTGTTCGTCGGTCAGGCCGTCACCGTCAGTATCGCAGGTTTTGCACATCGGGTCGTCGTTGAGGATCACACCGGTAGCTTTGGCCGGATCACCCAGTACCGGCGTGTTCTGGCCGGAAGGCACGGTCACGGTCTGCAGCTTCACGATGAAGGTCTCGTTCTGTTCGAAAGCTTCATCACCAATGATATTCACCACTACTTCACCACCCGGCTGGAAGGCTGGTATCTTCGCCTGTTTAACGGTATTATCGAAGTCCGTTCCCGGCGTAGCTTTGAAGCCCAGGTAAGGGAAACTTACCCCATCTGTGGATTCTTCAAAGTCATAGCTGAGGGTGATCTCCCTGGAGCTTTTGCGGTTCATTTTCACCACAAACTTCAGCGGTGTGTTCTCCCCTTTATTACCTTCTTTCACGCTGAATTTCTCCGCAGCAAAAGCCAGCGTCAGCGGGTCGTTGTCATGAATAGCCGTTTGTGCGGACACGTTAGCCCCTGCTTTGTAGATCGGGGTGCCGCTGCCACTTACGTGCGGCAGGATGGTGGCTTTCAGGAAACCGTCATCGTCATTGGTATCGTTGTCCACCGCGGTAAGGGTGAAGTCCTGCGCCGTACGGAGGGCCGGTAACACCACCGTGATGGTATTGCCGTTTACCGTAGCGCCGGCAGCAGTGAAGCTGCGTGCGGCGTCCTGGTCTACCCGGAAGCGGATCGGCAGGTCACGCGCAGCGGTGTTTACCGCGCGGATGCTGAATTTCACCGGCTTGCCTTCATCTACAGGCAGGCCGTCGTTGATAATATCCACCAACAGGGTATCGTTATCGTGGATCAGCACATCCGCCTTCGCTTTGGCAGATAACGGCCAGGTCACGCCAGGAATGTTACCGGCAACGGTTTTCAGCTGTACCTGCACATTTTCATCTCCTTCCACAATGGTATTGTCAATCGGGTCTACTTTAATATCGGCGTAGTTCTTACCGGCCGGGATCACGGTAGTGCCGCTCAGCTTACGGTAACGGGTATCCGCAACGGCATTGCCGCCCACCTGGTAAGTCACAGTCACATCTTTCACGGCCGACAGCTGCGTGTCTGTGAAACGTACTCTGAAGGCCCCGGGTGTATTGGGCTCGGACGCATCGGCCGTTTTTTCCACCATCATCTGACGGGCGGTGGCTTTGGCGCCGGTAGCGTAACTTTCATCGTCAAACACCGTCATGCGCACAGTATCTTTATCGTTCACATCGAAGCCGATGTTTTTATTGAACCGCTTCATCTGCGCCAGCATCAGCGCCACTTTCACTTCTTCATCGCCTTCAATCACCAGGTTATCGATCACATTCACGGGAACGGCCACACTGTTCTGACCCGGTGCGATAGTGGCAGACGTCTGTATCGGCGCAATGTTGGTAGTACCGGCGATGCTGCTGACATAGAACACCACTTTTACCTCGGCGGCAGCGGTGCTGGCACCCGGCAGCTTAACCACGTAAGCGCCGTGGGTGGCCGGTTCGGCCGCATCGTTTTTCTTCTGCAGGTGCACGCTCATATCGCCGGTTTCCGGTATCAGTAAAGATGACGGCTGCAGCAGGGTATATCCTGTGGTTACCAGTTGTGCCGTCAGTTGCAGGGTCTCATCACCTTCCAGCACATTATCATTGATCATCTGCAACGTGTATACTTTATTGTTGGTCAGCGCCGGCAGCGTTACGGAAGACGGCACACCGCTATAATCGGCAGCGTCCGCCGTGGAAGCCGCATCCCGACCGATGTTGATGGTGATGTCTTCATCGGAAGAAATCAGGCTGTTCACAAATCCAACCCTCACGGCGGAAGTGCTGCCCTCATGCAGAATGGTAGAATCTATCTTCACCTGCACCTTCAGGTTATTGGGATCGAGGCGGGTAGCGTCTTTGATCATCAGGTCGAGGGTGTCGCCCTTCATACCGGCTATATTTTTCGGTGCGGCCACCAGCTGTAACAGCTCGTCTTTTTCGAGGATGTTATCATTTTCCGCATGTACGGAGAAGTTAACATCCGGCTGCAACGCCGGTATAGTCACCTGCGGCGGCAGTCCGCTGTAGTCGGATGGTTTGGCTTTTGTTGCGCTGCCGGCAGACAGGGTCACCGTGATAGGCTTGCTGGAAGTAACGCCGGGGGCCAGGGATACCCTGGCAGTATAGGTGTCGCCTTCTTTTACAGCTGTACCAGCCGTTACCGGGATAATATGGATATAGCCGGTCGCCGGGTCGTCGTGCGTTCTGTCGAGGATCACTACGGTATCTCCTTTCACCGGCATATTCACGTCGCCGGTAGTACCGGTGAGCACTACGGTTTCATCATCTTCCAGTACCAGGTCTTTCACTGCTTCCAGCAACACAGGATGGGTGGCGCCGGTACCCAGTTTCGGGATGGTGATCGTCAGCGGGAAAGACAGCGGTTTATAGTCGATGACATCGGCAGTAGATGCCGCATCTTTATTGATCGTGACAACGATGGGCTTACCGGCCTGCCAGCCATTGGGCAGCTGCACGCCGATAGCGGCGCCGGTACCGCCTTCATTGATGGCAGCCAGTGAGCGGGTGATCTTCACAGGGGCCGTCAGCGGGTACTGCGCATCATCGATGTTTACCTCAAAAACATTCGTGGTATAAGTACTGATCGCATCGGTGGCGGCGGTACTGATCACCAGTTTCTCCGGTCCTTCCACAAGGTTATCAGCAGCTATCTTCAGCGCAATCGTGGTATCGTTGGCGTTATTAAAGGAGAAAGCGTTGCTCATGGTGTAGTCCGCACCGGCTTCCGCGTCGCCGCCGGTTTGTGTCAGCGTGAGACTGATGGGCACTTCTGTGGTAACACCCGCCGGCAGCGTGATACGTACGTTACCGTTATCTCCTTCTTTCGCGTTGACTGTTTTATAAGGTGTCAGTGTCAGCACCCTGTTGGCAGGAACGGTACGTGTCAGGTCCTGTATTTTCAGGTCGAGATTGTTCACGGTATAACCGGCCAGCGTGGCGTTGAGTTTCAGGGATTCGTCTTTTTCCAGCACCTGGTCGGTATTGGTTTGAATCACCTCGAAGGTGTGGGTTTTATCTGTTTTTTCCAGTTCCAGCAACGTGTTGATGAGCCTATAGTCGTTTTTAGCGGGACTGGCTTCTGATGCTGCATCTACTGCCAGCTGCACCGCTACTTTTTTGGCGGAGGTGTACAGCCGCGCTACGGTCACGCTCAGCTTCTCCCCTTCCGGTATCAGCGTTTTGCTGGCGGTGAGGGTAATTTTACGGGCGTCCGGTTTGTTGATGGTGTTATCTGCGATGTGAATGGTGGTGCTGGTAACAGGCAGTGCGGCGTTAGCCGGGTTACCGTCAATGACCAGGTCGGCATCGTCGTCCAGCACATCGTTGTCTGTGGCGAGGACCTGCATGGAGGCGCTGCCGGTGGACTGGATGACCAGCTGTTTATTGAGGATAGTGGTATGGCGGTCGTCACCGGCGGTGGAGCTGCTGTTCTTCACCAGCTGTACTGTCAGCGGGATGGCGGATGTCCAGCCATTCGGCAGCGTGGCGGTCAGGGTAGCACCGGCAGGGTCGTTCTCCTGTATGGAGGCAGGGGTACTGCTGAGCACAATCGGGTTGGTTGCCAGCAGCGGATATTCCCGGTCGTTGATGGTAAAGGCCAGCGTAGCCGGTGTCATGCTATAGGTGGTGCCATAGGCATCGGTGATGGCCGGTGTGATGGTCAGGTTTTCCTGGTTTTCCACCAGGTCATCTTTTAATATGTTCAGCGTGGCGGCAGGCGCCGGTGTGGCGGCGGTGATCTGTAGCGGTCCGGTCAACGTATAGTCGCTGGCGGTAGCGGTGCCGGTGATAGCGCTGAGGGCGATATTGATGGGTATTTGCGTGGTGACGCCTGCAGGCAGTGTAGCCGTAATAGTGGTCGTATTATTTTCTGCGATGGTCGTTTGCGGAACGTTGAAAGTCACTTTTGTGTTGGCCGCGTTTCTCCTGGTAGCGTCGTTGATGGTGACGGTTGTGCCGCTCACCGTATAGGCGCCGGCGGTGCCTTTAATCACCAGGGCTTCATCTTTCTCGATCACCATATCAGAAGCAGCCGTCAGCACGTTGGCCGGTGTAGTGTAGGTGCCGGTGGTATTGGCCGGTAGTTCAATTTCGTTGACAAGCGTATAGTCTGTCGCGCTGGCTTCTGTACCTGTTGGGTTGGCAGCCAGGGCGATTTTGATATTTTTGGCGAAGCTGTAGCCGCTGGTGAGGCTGATGGTAAACGGCGTCGCCTGTCCTTCCGTCAGCGGGGTGGTGACCGGCGCGATGGCGATGGACACCGCGGCAGCATCTGTCTTATCGTGGATATTGAGTGTTACGTCTGCGCCGGTGGTGATACCTGTGAGCGGTACGCTGGCAGCTGTGGCAGCATGGATTACCAGCATGCGATCGTCTTCCAGTACCAGGTTGGCCGCTGCGGAAATGACATCCGGCACGGATGCCTTTGCTCCTGCGGGAATTACCATGGAAGCAGGCAAACCGCTATAGGAACCTGTTTGCGCGGTGGTACCGGCGGCGGTGGAGATGTCAAACGTCAGTGCCACGTCGGTGGCAACGATACCGGCAGGCAGTTCTATCCAGCAGTTAGCGCCGGTGCCGCCTTCGTTAATATCGTTGGTAGATAGGTGGAGTGTAGCCGGCGCCGTGAGCGGCAGCTGTGCATCTTTAACAGTGATGGTGGCGGGCGCCAGCTTAAAGGCGGTGGCGCTGCCGTCGGTGATAGCTGCGGTGAGGATGATGGTTTCATCCCCTTCGATACGGCCGTCGTCGGTCAGTTTGAGCGTACCGCTGACCGGTGTGCTGCCGTTGATGACATTGGCAGGCAGGGTCAGCGTATAGTCTGTATTTTCTGTGGCGGTGCCTCCTTTCGTCAGGGTAACGGTGATAGGTATATCCGTAGATACGCCCGCCGGCAGACTGATGTTGAAGGTGCCGTTGTAACCTTCTTTAAAGGTGAGCGCAGGATAGGATGCATCCGGATCTGCCGGGGTAACGGTAACGCCCAAGGTAATATTGGCGTCGTGGTTACGGGTGTCGTCGGTAATAGTGATCACGGGTCCGGCGGCTGTTTTAGCCTGACCGAGCACGTTGGCGTCTCCCTGTATTTTAAAAGTCTCGCTGGCTTCGAGGACCAGGTCCGTTTTAGCGGTGATTACAATGTCGGCGCTGCCGGTACCGTTAGCGATTTTCACTTTTTTATCCATGGTGAAGTCCACGTCTGCCAGGGCGGTATTGCCGGTTAGAACAGACAGGTCCACATAAGTATCTTCCGTCACTGTGGTGCTGCCGGGCAGGGAAATAGTACCGGTGATCTGGCTGCCTTCGTTGACGGTCGTCTGCGCGAAGTTAATGGTCAGCGTACGGTCTTCATCGTCCACGATAGTATAGGTCGCCTGTTTGGTGGCGCCCAGCTGTACCAGCGCATTGCAGTTGATGTCCTGCAGTTCCAGGGTAAGCTTGCGGCTGTATTCCAGTCTGTCGTTGCCTTTGATGGTCACGTTGGTTACCGGTATGGTGGTAGCCGTGGTGTAGTTGCCGGCAGGTATAATGAAGCCCATTTCGTAGGTGAAATCCTGGTTTTCCTGGGCGGGGTGTGGTTCTCCGGCATTCGCCACCACTTTCATTTCGGCGTATACCGGCATTTTAAGGATGCCGCCGCTCACTTTCAGCTGAAGACTTTGTGGTGCGTGGTTGTTACCGGTATTGCCTTCGTTGTCGCTGGCGTCGCCGGCAAATTCTATGGTCACGGGTGTGCTGCCGTCGCTGGTTTGTCCGCCGATAGCGGTGTGGATAGCTTCATAGTCAGGATAAGTGCTTACCGGCGCCGTGTTGTCCAGATCGCCGTATCCCACTGCTATGCGGGTGCCCAGCGTTTTACCGGCCAGTTTGTTATTCAGGGCCGATTGTACCAGTAACATACGGTCATAGGGTTCCATAATTCCCGTACCGGTATTGGACGGGTAGGGAAAGAGCGTCAGGTTTGAAGACGACTGGTATTTGCCCGGCGCTTTAATATCATCTGACAGGAAATAACTGGCAAAGGAGGAGTTAGCGATAAAGGCATGGGTATAAGGCTGCAGCACGCCGCAGTTGATGCCGGCCGCCGTTCCGTGATAAGCGCCCATGTAGGCTGTTCCACCCGGCTGTTTGAAGCCAAGGGCGCAGTAACCCGGGATACCTGCCAGATAATCGTTACCGGCGCTATAGGCATAGTTGGGGTCCTGCTGCATGGCCAGGTGTTCTTCCTGGTACAGCATCACGTTGTACCCGATGTTAATGCCGTTGAAAGAGTAGTCGACGGTAAAGTATTTATTCGGTGCTATATAAGTGTAAGCGCGGGTGATAAAGATCGGTGATTCGAAGTCAGTTCCGCCTGCCGGCTTTTTATCATAGACTTTGTTGAAGACGAAGACCCTGTAGGGAGTTGCGGCGCTGCCGTTTCCGATGACCGGCGAGATGTAGCAGACGTTGGTATCCAGGCTTTGCAGGGCCGTCATGGGTGTAGTACTGTGTTTCACCCGGATATAGTCGCCATATCCTTTTTCGCCGTTGGCCACATAAGATTCTGTTTTTCCATTCCGGAACACCTGTATCCTGCCTTTGGCGTCCATTTCCAGCCGGAGGCCGTCGCTGGCGGAATTACCGCCGGTGGTGTTGATCACGCGGATGGCTGGTAATGGTGCCTGTGCCTGTATGCAGGTATAGGCCAGCAGGAACAGGAGCAGTGTTACGCAACGCCGAAGCATGGTTTTGCCTTCCGGCAATAGATGCAGCTTCTTTTTCATAGGATGGGACAGGACTAACATATGCGTGTGTAAATTTCTATTTATACATATAGATTTTATTCAAAAAATGTAAAAAACAGTCCTTTGTAAAACCCTATATGCCTCGTAATTGGCTCTCCCGGCAAACCTTTAACCTAAATACTTCATAAGCTGAAGCTGAAAAACCTTTGTTGCCGGCAATTATTGTTATCAATACCCCCGGGGATGGGGAGAAAATAAGACACACAAATTGCGCTTACAATGATGTTTAATAATTGCTCATACTCTACTAACTGTTCTTTACCACTAAACAATTAAATATTAAATCATATATTTTAATTTACAAACTTATAACATAAATTATATTAAATCAAATTTAATTTGAAACGGTTGGCAGAGAGAGCTCTAACGAAATGATTAACAAAATTTTAGGGGCACACTGCGGTCAGGAGGACGGCGCTATTATGTAAAAAGTTAAAATAAGCCTAGATTTGCACAAAACTTTATTTAATGTCCACAATTGCAACATCCAACATCGACTTTAGCCTTCCGTACAAGGTAAAAGATATGTCACTTGCGGCCTGGGGTCGTAAAGAGATAGAGCTGGCAGAAGCCGAAATGCCCGGTTTGATGTCATTGAGAGAAGAATATGGTGATAAGAAACCCCTGAAAGGCGCACGTATCGCCGGTTGTCTGCACATGACCATTCAGACCGCTGTACTGATCGAAACCCTGGTACACCTGGGTGCGGAAGTACGCTGGAGCTCCTGCAACATCTTCTCTACGCAAGACCACGCCGCTGCTGCTGTAGCTGCTGCCGGTGTTCCTGTATTTGCCTGGAAAGGTCTCAACGAACAGGAATTTGACTGGTGTATTGAACAGACCCTCTTCTTCGGTGGTGCTGACCGTCCGCTGAACATGATCCTGGATGATGGTGGCGACCTGACCAACATGGTACTGGACAAGTATACTGAGCTGATCCAGCACATTAAAGGTCTGAGCGAAGAAACCACTACCGGTGTTCACCGCCTGTATGAGCGCATGAAAAACGGTACTTTGCCGATGCCTGCCATCAATATCAACGACTCTGTTACCAAATCCAAATTTGACAACAAATACGGTTGCCGCGAATCCTGTGTAGACGCTATCCGTCGTGCTACTGACGTGATGATCGCCGGTAAAGTGGCTGTTGTTGCTGGTTTTGGCGACGTAGGTAAAGGTTCCGCTGAATCCCTGAGAGGTGCAGGCGCCCGTGTAATCGTTACCGAGATCGACCCGATCTGTGCTTTACAGGCCGCCATGGAAGGTTACGAAGTGAAAAAAATGAACGATGCCGTTAAAGAAGCGGACATCATCGTTACCACTACCGGTTGCCGTGATATCATCACCGGCGAACACTTCAAACTGATGAAGGATAAATGTATCGTTTCCAATATCGGTCACTTCGATATCGAAATCGATGTAGCATGGCTGAATAAGAACTACGGCAACACCAAAGTGGAAATCAAACCCCAGGTAGATAAATATACCATCGACGGTAAAGATATCATCCTGCTGGCAGAAGGCCGCCTGGTGAACCTGGGTTGCGCTACCGGCCACCCTTCCTTCGTAATGAGTAACTCTTTCACCAACCAGACACTGGCTCAGCTGGAACTGTGGCTGAACTCAGACCAGTACGAAAACAAAGTATACGTACTGCCTAAACACCTGGATGAAAAAGTAGCCCGCTTACACCTGAAAAAAATCGGTGTGGAACTGGACGTACTCACTTCCGCTCAATCCGAGTACCTCGGCATTCCGGCAGAAGGTCCGTTCAAACCAGACTACTACAGATACTAGTCAATACATATTGACAACACAAAGACCTGAGCGAATCACCTTTGCTCAGGTCTTTTTTTATGGGCCGTATTTTTTATGCACACTGCGATAAAACAGCCACCCGTTCGTAATTCGTCGGCCGTAATTCATAATTGATTAGTATTTTTGTGGCATGACAAAGCTGAGCGTAAATATCAACAAGTTTGCTACCCTGCGCAATGCACGGGGCGGCAACCTACCGGACATTCTTAAAGTGGCACAGGATTGCGAACGGTTCGGCGCTGACGGTATCACCGTACACCCCCGCCCGGACGAGCGTCATATCCGCTACCAGGACGTAAGAGACCTTAAACCCCTTGTCACTACCGAATTTAATATCGAAGGATACCCTTCCCGGGATTTTATGGACCTCGTACTGTCCGTAAAACCTCATCAGTGCACGCTGGTACCGGACCCACCGGACGCCATCACTTCCAACACCGGCTGGGATACCATCCAACACCAGTCCCAACTGAAAGAAGTGATCAGTGAGCTGAAAAATGCAGGCATCCGCGTTTCCATCTTCCTCAACGCTGAACCAGACAAGGTAGAAGGCGCTAAAACCGCCGGCGCAGACCGTATCGAACTGTATACCGGCCCTTACGCGGAAGAATACACGAAAGCACGTACACAACCGCAGAACCTCCAGCTGTTCAACGACTATAAAAACACCGCCCGCGAAGCCACCAACATCGGACTGGAACTGAACGCCGGCCATGACCTGAACCTCGACAACCTCCGCTTCTTTAAACTGCATATCCCGCAACTGAAAGAAGTGTCCATCGGTCATGCCCTCGTAGTCGATGCACTGTACTATGGCCTCGAGAACACCATCCAGCTGTATAAAAGACAACTGGCCGACCACTAACAACAACATAAAATATAAAAAAGATACCCGTTTGATATATCAAACGGGTATCTTTTTTTATATCCTTATGCCTCGCTGCTGTCTCCGCGAATCAGAAAAATCAGTAACCATCATGTCCGTCACGGTTAAATATTAAAGCCATTCCGCTGAGAGGAATGGCTTTAAGAACCCTTAAAACAATCAACATGATGCTCATACCGGGGTCACAACAAAACCGATATGAACTTTTAAAAAATTGCTGCCAGGACTGGCAACAAAATAACTTTATGCTAAAACTAAAACTAATTCACTTTTATGTGCACCACGCAGTGGAAATACCCTTTCGGTGTTTCCACCGTTCCGGTGGCTTACTTCTTTAATAACGCTATTTCCAGCACTTGGTTCATTTCTCTTACATAATGAAATTTCATGCCTTTGATATATGAAGGATTTATGTCTTTTATATCCTTCTCATTCTGCCAGCATAAGATAATTTCCTTGATACCTGCCCTTTTGGCGGCCAGAATTTTTTCTTTGATGCCGCCTACCGGCAGTACCTGCCCTCTCAACGTAATCTCCCCGCTCATGGCCAGGTAAGATTTTACCCTCCGGCCTGTAAATACGGAAGCCAACGCTGTCAGCATGGTGATACCTGCACTGGGACCGTCTTTCGGCACCGCACCTTCCGGCACGTGTACGTGTACGTTCTTCGTATGGAAGATTTTCGGGTCCAGCTTCAGCATAGCAGGGTTGGACTGTAAATAGGTCAGGGCCGTTACGGCAGACTCTTTCATCACATTACCCAGGTTACCTGTCAGCTTCAGTTCCCCTTTGCCTTCGCTCAGGCTGCTTTCGATGAACAGGATATCGCCGCCCACGTAGGTCCAGGCCAGTCCTACGGCAACGCCCGGAGGATTGCCCACTTTATAGATCTCGTTGGAATAACGGGGCCTGCCCAGTATCCGCTCTATGTCTGCATCGGTGATGTTTTCCGGCAGCTTACGCTCCATGGCCACTTCTTTGGCCAGGTTGCGCATGATAGCGGCAAAAAGCCTGTCCAGTTCCCGGACGCCGCTTTCGCGGGTATAGTCCGCAATAACATGTTCGATAACGTTATTGCCTATCTTGAATTTTGCGTCTTTCAGGCCGTGCGCCTCCTTCTGTTTGGGCAGCAGGTGGCGTTTGGCGATCTCGGTCTTTTCTTCGATGGAATAACCGCTGAGGTCAATGATTTCCAGCCTGTCGCGCAGCGCAGGGTGGATAGCGTTGATATTGTTCGCTGTCGCGATAAACAACACTTTGCTCAGATCGAATTCCAGCTCGAGGTAGTTATCGTAGAAAGTGCTGTTCTGCTCGGGGTCCAGTACTTCCAGCAGGGCTGAACTCGGGTCGCCGCGCAGATCGTTGCCGATCTTGTCAATTTCATCGAGGATCATGACAGGGTTGGCAGATTTGATTTTGCGGATGGATTGTATCACCCGTCCCGGCATAGCGCCGATATAGGTTTTACGGTGACCTCTGATCTCGCTTTCATCGTGCAGTCCGCCGAGGCTCAACCGCACGTATTTACGACCCACCGCGCTGGCAATAGAGCGGCCGAGGGAAGTTTTACCAATACCTGGAGGGCCTACGAAACACAGGATCGGTGATTTCATATCCCCTTTCAGTTTCAGTACCGCCAGGTATTCCAGGATGCGCTCCTTGATTTTTTCCATGCCGTAATGGTCATGGTCCAGTATTTTTTTCGCCTTTTTCAGGTCATAGCTGTCAGTGGTATATTCGCCCCAGGGCAGGTCCAGCAACAGGTCCAGGTGGTTGTACACCACGCTGTAGTCCGGCGTGCTGGGATGCATCCGTTCCAGTTTCTCGATTCCTTTGGCAAAGGCTTCTGCCGCAGTGGCCGGCCATTTCTTTTCTTCCGCTTTGCGCTTCATTTCCTTCAGCTCGCGGTCGTTGGCGTCGCCACCCAGCTCCTCCTTGATGGACTTCATCTGCTGTTGCAGAAAGTAGTCACGCTGCTGTTTGTCGAGATCTGCCTTGGTTTTATTGGTGATTTTGTTTTTCAGTTCTGCCAGCTGCAACTCTGTCTGCAACAGTTTCATCAACAGTTCTGCACGGGTGCGCAGGTTGTTGATTTCCAGCAGTTGCTGTTTGTCTTTCAGGTCAGAGTTGAGGTTGGAAGACACGAAATGCACCAGGAAAGAAGCATTTTCGATGTTTTTGAGGATAATGCTCGCTTCCGAAGGCAGGTTGGGCGACAGCTGGATGATCTGTGCTGCCAGGTCTTTGATAGAGGAGATATAAGCCTCAAATTCAGAATCGTCTTCCGCCGCCTCGTCCTGTAGCAGGTCTATCCGGGCTTTGAAATACGGATCTTCTGCAACAATCTCTTTTATCTTGAAGCGTTTACGGCCCTGGATGATGATGGTAGTGCCGCCGTCCGGCATTTTGATGAGTTTGACGATGCGGGCCACTGTGCCCACCTCGCTGAGATCGGCCACATTGGGATCTTCGATGGAACTGTCTTTCTGTGCCACCACACCGATCAATTTGTCAGCCTTGTATGCGTCGTTAACTGCCTTTATGGATTTATCCCTGCCCACAGTGATCGGTAAAACCACACCGGGAAACAGGACGGTATTGCGCAATGGTAATAATGCCAGTTCATCGGGAATATTATCTTCCTCCTGACCCTCCCCGTCTTCATTCAAAGGGATAATAGGCATAAACTCCATTTCATCTTCCGAATTTCCTAAATAAAATCTGTTCATCTGAGATATTTAATGCCCGGAGGACATTCTGGCAGAAAATGCTGCAGAAGCCTCCGTTTTTTTATGCACTCCTACCTTGTCAAGTTTGGTGCCAAGTGACGAGTTGTCATCCCGCAAAGTACTTCAGCTGCCCTTATTTTGCAAGCGCGCAAAGAGCGATAAAGAAAGCGAGATCGGGAAAGCTGATAAAGAAGAAGCGGAGATCACATTGGAGATTATTGTGTTATATCGACTATATCGACATGATCAACAATATTCTCCTATGTGGTCTCCGCTTCTTTGCGTTCTTACAAAAATACGGGCTTCTTTTATGCTTTGCGTGAGCAACTACAGGGTTACACCCACACCCAGCTGAATGCTCTGGTTTTTCCAGTTGCTGGTGCTGGTAACGCTTTCGATGCCTTTTACGTCATTGAAGCCAATGATGTAACGGGCGCTGACATTTACGATCGGCAGCTGCAACCACAGGCCGGCCACACCGGAAATTTCGCCACCTTTAAAGGCAGTATTGGCAGCACCGAAAACTTTTCTGTCGCTCACCATGGCGCCGAACTGAGGACCTACCTGCAGTTTCAGACGGGGAGTACCAAGGTCGATATTGGCAAGCAAAGGAATGCTCAGGTAGTTCAGATTAACTTTTTTACGGTTATCGGAGGTGCTTACACCTTCGTAGATATCGCTGAATTTATCCGTGGTTTCTGTTTTAGTAGATGAGAAGATCACTTCACCCTGCACACCAAAACCTTTTACCAGATTTAACTGTGCGAAACCTCCGAGATGGTAGCCTAATTTGAATCCGTCCTGAAATCCGGAACCATCCAGTTTTCCAAGGTTGGCGCCACCTTTAATACCAAAGCGCAGTAATTTTTGTGCGCTGACAGTGGTGGTAACAGCGGTCATTGCGAGCATGGCAACGGCGAGAAACAGTTTTTTCATAATTGTATTGTTGTTAGTAATGGTTAAAATTATAGACGCCCGAACAGTAAAATACCCCTACTTATCTCAGGGAGATTCCCTAGATACAAATTCCGTGCTATTTGTTAAAGAAATCAGAAACTGTAGGACAGCCGGGCGGTGAAATAGCCCATCAATTGCAGCTCAGGGCCGGTTAAGGGCTTAAAAACAGTGAAGGAAGGAGAAAAAGTAAACTGGTTAAAAAGATAGGAAGCATTGATGGTGCAATCAATGGCGCGGGGCTCAAAACCGGTATGGTCTTCAAAACTCAGCACTTTCCCGGGGCGCCCTTTATTCGGTTTCATTTTGGGAGAGCGGCCCATATAGCGGAAAGCGGACAGCTGGCTGTAATAGTTGGCCGTACCCATGGTGAGCGACAGGGAGGGCTGCAACAACAACGCATCACCGGACGTCAGCAGGCCATCAAAAATAAACGGATGCCGCACCGTGGCGATCACGTTAAAATCGCTGCCGGTCACCTGTTCCTTCAAACGCCGAGTGCCGCTGGTATAGGAGCCCCAGCCCAAATCCAGGCTGATGCCCATATGCAGCCACCACTTACGGTAATAGAAATAAGAAAATATTTCGTTGTTGATCGGCGTGGCCGGAACATCAGTGGAATCGGCAAAAAGGTAACGGGTATACGAAATGCCGGTGAGAAAATTTCTTTTTTTCGTATAGTCGTAGCCGGCAGTAAAGTCCCATTCAAACCAGTGATTTTTGTCGGTATCGAAGAGATAATAGCCGCTGGCGCCGGCGGTAATGCCACTTTTATGATACCAGGTCAGGGAGGGGGAAAGGTAAGCCTTCATGACGATCGGCTGTTCCAGGTTGACGGTCTTGGCGCCGTAAGCGGGATTGTTGCCATAACTCAGTGATGCCACGACTTCACTTTTCTGTTGTTTATTCAGCAGTGAATCCAACTGCCTTTCAAGATCCGCCAGGGACTGGCCCTCAGCGAAAACACTGCAAAACAGTAGCAGACATGTCAGGAATACGCGCATTGAACAAGAGATACAGGCCACAATATAGCATATTTTGGGATTTACGGATTTTGGGATTTACGAATTTTGGGATTTCGGGGATCCTGGAGGGATGATCTTCCTGAAATCCCAAAATCAAAAAATCAAAAAATCCGTAAATCTACACAAGATCTATCACCGTAATTTCCGGCAATACGCCTACCCTGCCCGGGTAGCCAAGGAACCCAAAGCCCCTGTTCACATACAGGCGTTGCTCCCCTACTTTGTACAGGCCGGCCCATTCCTTATAGAAGTACTGGGCGGGGCTCCATTTGAGGCCGGGTATTTCCACGCCGAACTGCATGCCATGGGTATGGCCGGCGAGGGTGAGGTCAATATCCGGGAACTCAGGACGGACCTGGGCATCCCAGTGGGTGGGGTCGTGCGACATCAGGATTTTGAAGGGGATGTGGTCTATCCCGTCATAAGCGCGGCGAAGGTCGCCGTGGCGGGGGAAACGTTTGATGGCGCTCCAGTTTTCCACACCGAGGAGGGCAATCTGCCCGCCATCTTTCTCCAGCACAACGTTTTCGTTCATCATGAGTTTCCATCCCAGCTCACCGTGTACCGCCTTGAGGCGTTCCAGGTTCTTCATCTGCATTTCACTGTGACCGGCAGGCGTTTTATCGGGCCAGGGGTAATAGTCGCCATAGTCGTGGTTGCCCAGCGTTGAGAATACGCCCATGGGCGCCTTTACCTGGCTGAATACGTCCATCCACTGGGCCATTTCGTCTGCGCGGTCGTTCACCAGGTCACCGGTAAACAGCACCAGGTCCGGTTTCTGGGCGTTGATCATGTTCACGCCTTTGATCACGGCCTCGCGGTTGGCGAAGCTGCCGGAGTGGATGTCTGAGATCTGTACGATACGCATTCCCTTGAAAGCACCGGGCAGATTTTTAAATGCCAGTTTTATTTTATGGACGCGGTAATTGTATTTATTGGAGAAGCCGTAGACCAGGGTGCCGAACAGGCTGCCGCCGGCGATGAGGCCGAGGCGGCTGAGAAACTGCGAGCGACTGATGCCGTTTGCGGCGCCGGCTACGGTAGCGGTGGTTTTTTCCGGGGTAAAGCGGTGGATAAGCCATACCACGCCGCGGCGCACGTCATCTATCAGCAGGAATACCACGGCCAGCAGCTTGGCCACTACCAGTCCGAGGAAGATGGCCACCAGGTAGGACTTCAGCTGGGCGGGCCAGGCATGCCAGTGGATATATGGCAGCAGCAGCACCATCACGATGCAGATGGCAGACACCGACCAGTAGGCAGCATAGGTGATGGTCCTTACACGGGGCAGCGACATGTATACCATGGCGCGTACCGCCTGGAACACGTAGAGGTCCAACAACAACAGGAAAACAACTAATATAATAGAATTCAGTCCGGGTCGCATTATAAATAATTAATATAAAAATTAACAGAAAGGCAAATTAACACAAGTTATCCGTCCCAAAAAGTTAAAACGGACGACTGGCAGCTATGCAGACGAATAACAACCGGATAAATTGCCCGGTTTTAAATTAAATTTCAAAACCGGGCATCTTACCGCATATATATTAATTATATATTAAATATCAACCATAACAGGATCTGGGCTTATCAGGACACTTTGTGAATAAATAAATATACTACAGCGCCGGAATTGTTGCTATTCGTTGTATTTTTGTCCGATTCAGGTAACTTTTAACAATTAATGACCGGGTTAGTGATTTATTGGGCGAAAGCTTACATTCATCATTCATAGCCCGGAATTCGTTTTTTTTACCTAAACTTGAGACCATGAGATACACCAATTACGGTCATTCCTGCTTTGCAGTGGAGATAAAAGGCAAACGGATACTTTTTGACCCGTTCATTACGCACAATGAGCTGGCTAAAAAGATAGACGTTCAGACGATACAGGCGGATTATATTTTTGTGTCCCATGGCCATGAAGACCATGTGGCGGACCTGATTTCGCTGGCGAAGCGGACAGGGGCCATGGTGGTATCCAACTTTGAGATCGTTACCTGGGCGGGCAAACAGGGGTTGACCAAACTGCACCCGATGAACACGGGCGGTAAATGGAAGTTCGATTTCGGTACCGTGAAATGTGTGGTAGCACAGCATTCCAGCTGTCTGCCAGACGGTTCTTACGGTGGCAACCCGATGGGCTTTGTGTTTATGACTGACGAAGGCAATTTTTACTACAGCGGTGATACGGCGCTGACGCTGGACATGGAGCTGATCCCGGATATTACCGAGCTGGATTTTGCCGTTTTGCCGATTGGTGATAATTTCACCATGGGCCCGGAAGACGCCATTGCCGCGGCCGAAATGATTGACTGTGAAAAAATAATCGGTATCCACTACGACACCTTCGGGTATATCAAAATAGACAAGAAGGAAGTCACGCAGCTGTTTGACGAAGCCGGCGTGGAGCTGTTGCTGCCTGAAATAGGTAGTACCATAGAGGTTTGAGGAAGAAGCGATCCTGCTATTTAATCCTTTATCCTATAAATGAACCTTTGAATTTTTTAAATTAGACAATGGCTAGAGTAATCGCAATCGCTAATCAGAAAGGTGGGGTAGGAAAAACAACCAGTGCAATCAACCTGGCAAGCAGCCTGGCTGTGCTGGAATTTAAAACATTGCTGGTAGATGCTGATCCCCAGGCAAACAGCACCACGGGACTGGGCTTTGACCTGCGGAATGTGCAGCAGAGCCTGTATGACTGCATGGTAAACGATGTGCAGGCCAGAGATGTGATACTGGAATCCGATACGCCCAACCTGAAAGTATTGCCTTCCCATATTGACCTGGTAGGTGCTGAACTGGAACTGATCAATCACCCCCAGCGTGAGCGGGTGATGAAGCAGGTTGTGGATGCGGTAAAGGATGATTACGATTTTGTGATCGTAGACTGTTCCCCTTCACTGGGACTGATCACGGTGAATGCCCTGGTGGCTTCCAACGCGGTGATCATCCCGGTACAATGTGAATTTTTTGCACTGGAAGGTCTGGGCAAATTGCTCAACACCATCAAGATCGTCCAGAGCAGACTGAATACAGACCTGGAAATTGAAGGTATCCTGATGACCATGTACGATGGCCGTCTGCGCCTCAGCAACCAGGTGGTGGACGAAGTGAAGCAGCATTTTGAGGAAAGCGTATTCAACACCATCATCCATCGTAATACCAAACTGGGAGAAGCGCCCAGCTTTGGTAAATCTGTTATTATGTACGATGCAGCCAGCACCGGTGCCATCAACTACCTGAACCTGGCCAAGGAAATACTGCAGAAGCATAACTACACGAAAATTAAATCCAAAGACAAAATCTTAAAATGACCAATCCAAGTAAGAAAGAGGCGTTGGGGAAAGGTATCCGCTCGCTGCTCCAGAACATAGACACTGACCTGAAGCAAACTGCCGGCGCGTTGAGCGACAAAACGGTAGCTACCGCCACAGGTATTGAACGTATTGCGCTGGAACAGATCGTGACCAATCCGAAGCAGCCGCGTCGTGACTTTGATGAGGTTGCACTACAGGAACTTAGCCAGTCTATCAAGCTGCATGACATCATCCAGCCGATCACGGTGGCCAAGATCAGTAACAAAAAGTACCAGCTGATTGCCGGCGAACGCCGTTTGCGCGCCAGCAAAATGGCCGGACTGAAAGACATTCCGGCCTATGTGCGGCAAGCCAACGACCAGGAACTGCTGGAGCTGGCCCTGCTGGAAAACCTGCAAAGGGAAAACCTGAATGCCATCGAGGTTGGATTGAGCTACAAGCGGCTGATGGACGAATGTTCCCTCACACAGGAACAGGTGGCCGACCGCATGGGCAAGGAAAGAAGCACCGTCACCAACTATATCCGCCTGCTCAAACTGCCACCCGATATCCAGGTAGCGGTACGTAACGGACAACTGAGCATGGGCCATGCCCGTGTGCTCACCGGTGTGGAAAACGTAGAGAACCAGCTGTTCCTCTACAATGAGATCCTGCAAAACGGCCTGTCTGTACGGCAAACGGAAGACCTGGCCCGCAAGATCAACCAGGCTGACAAAGGTAACCAGCAGAAAGTGGCCAAGGTAAAACTGCCGCCCGCTTTCCAGAAGATACAGGACAACCTCAGCTCCCATTTCTCCACCAAAGTGAAGCTGGAGAGAGGCAAGAATGGAAAAGGAAGCATCATGATTGAATTCTATTCGGACGATGAACTGAATAGCATCCTGGAAAAAATAGATTTATAAGGTGGCTAAAAAGGCTGGAAGATCATTCCATTTATTTCGTCGCCATGTACTGGTATGCCTGGCATTACTGGTATTGGCGCCCACACTGAGAGGGCAGGACACCACCCGCCGTGCTGCCGCAGACACTGCCGTACGCCCGGTCACCGACACCGCTGTCAAACCCGTTGCCGTGTTAACGGATACGACTGCCTCCATCATCAGGCTGCCGGCGCGCGCGCCACACAGTCCGCGTAAAGCGGCACTGTACTCCGCCATACTACCGGGGCTTGGCCAGGCTTACAACCGTGAATACTGGAAAATGCCGCTGGTATATGCCGCCATCGGCACCTGCACCTACTTTTTTGTGTGGAATATGGACAACTACCGGACCTATCGCGATGCCTACCGGCTCTCGATGGATGGCAACCCGGACACTAAGGTGCCGGACCCGTTCCTCGCCGCACAGACACCCCAATACCTGAAAGCGTATCGTGACTATTACCGGCAGAATGTCGATTACTCCGTACTCTTCTTTGTACTGGCCTATACGCTGAATATCGCCGACGCTACCGTATTTGCGCATTTGCGCAACTGGGACATGTCCGACGATCTGAGCATGCGCGTGTCCCCGGCCATTATCAACAACCGGAGTTTAGGCATCAGCGTTAAGCTCGACATCGGCGGCGGCCGCAAGCACCATAAAACGGCCTGGGTGGCCGGACGGTAACCAACTCCAACTCATCATCAACCTAAAAAACAGCAGCAAGGGTCATGAAAATAGCACTAATCGGATATGGTAAAATGGGTAAGGCGATCGATGCCATCGCCACTGCCAAAGGTCATGAGGTCATCCTGAGAATAGATCACGACAGCCAGCATCTGCTGGACAAGGAACACCTCGGACAGGCAGACGTGGCCATTGAATTCACCACTCCTGAAACCGCTTACCATAACATACAAAAGTGCTTTGAAGCCAACGTACCCGTTGTTAGCGGCACCACCGGCTGGCTCGAGAAGCTGCCCGAAGTGAACGCCCTGTGCGAAAAAGGCCACCACGCCTTTTTACACGCTACCAACTTCAGTATCGGCGTCAATATCTTTTTTGAAGTCAACAAAAAACTGGCAGCCCTGATGGCCGCCCAGCCTCAATACAATGTATGGATGGAAGAAATCCACCATACCCAGAAAAAAGATGCCCCCAGCGGTACCGCCATCACGCTGGCAGAACAGCTGCTGGCTTCCGTGGACCGCAAAAAGGGCTGGGTCAATGATGAAACACAGCAGGCTGACATGCTGTCTATCATCTCCAAAAGAATAGACCCCGCTCCGGGCACGCATACCATTCATTACTCCTCTCCGATCGATGATATCACGATCACCCATACCGCCCACTCCCGGGAAGGCTTTGCTGCCGGCGCCGTAGTGGCCGCAGAATGGCTGAAAGGGAAGGCAGGTGTATTCACCATGAGAGACGTACTGAACCTCTAATGGTTTCATAATGAATTGAAAATCAATTATTTTTTATTCGTGTCACGCTCCACGTCGGCTGCTGAAATATAAAACTCAAAAGAAGGGCTTATATTTGCTGGGTCAAAAATGTTCATTGCACCACGATAGCGTCATCCGAGGGATGCAAATAAGTCAGTATGTTATCTAAAAAAACACAATACGCATTTCACGCACTCATTCACCTGGCAGAAAATGTTGATAAGGGACCTATCCTGATCTCCGAGATCGCACAGGAGAAGAACATCTCTATCAAGTTCCTCGAAAACATCCTGCTGGAGTTGAAAAATGCCGGTATTCTGGGCAGTAAGAAAGGGAAAGGCGGCGGATATTATCTGATGCGTCCCCCCAAAGAGATTGCACTGGCTAAGATCATCCGGCTGCTGGACGGCCCCATCGCCCTGTTGCCCTGCGTAAGCCTCAACTATTACGAGCGCTGTGAGAACTGCCGCGACGAAGCCGTATGCGGTCTGAATGAGGTGATGAGCAAAGTAAGGGATGCCACCCTGAAACTGCTGGAGACCAAAACATTAAAAGATATTCTTACCCGCAACGCATAACCAGCGCAGCGTGAAATTATCGGACCGGCCGGGATGATTCCCGGCCGGTTTTTTGTGCGTCCTGGTCACCGGGGCCTATCGCCGGGAAAACCAGCCTGCCGCCATATTCTTCCTTCTGTGCCCTATTGCGCCAGGCATCCGGAACCAAACACCCAAACCCTCTCCCACAGCGCCTTTCCCAACAAACGACAATTTTTTGATATAATAGTCTATTTTTTTTATAGGATTTATGTATTTTTGTATACGGCGTCACTGAAAAGTACGCGCTGGCACTAGGCAATTTATCTTTAAGGAAGATTACATGACAGACATTACCAACGCACTGGCCAACAAGCCGGTGGTAGAAGCCATACAATATCTCCTGGAACAATATCCGGGTGCGGTGGCCTTTTCCACTTCCTTTGGCCAGGAAGACCAGGTAATCGCAGACATTATCTGGCGCAATCACCTCCCCGTAAGAGTATTTACACTGGACACAGGACGCCTGTTCCAGGAGACCTATGACGTAATGGACGTTACCCTTGCCCGTTACAAACAGCCGATCGAAGTGTTTTATCCTGAAACAGCGGCGGTAGAAAAACTGGTCACCGAAAAAGGCCCTAACAGCTTTTACGATTCCGTGGAAAACCGCAAGCAATGCTGCGGCATCCGCAAAGTAGTACCGCTCAACAGGGCGCTGGAAGGCGTAAAAGTATGGATCACCGGCCTGCGCGCCGAACAATCCGAAAACCGTCATGACATGCAGACGCTGGAATGGGACGAACACCGCCATCTCTACAAATACAATCCCCTGATCCACTGGGGATATGATGAAGTACTGGCCTACCTCTCCCAACACAACGTTCCCTATAACAAACTGCACGACAAAGGCTTTATCAGCATCGGTTGTGCACCCTGTACACGCGCCATCGAGCCGGGAGAACATCCGCGCGCCGGCCGGTGGTGGTGGGAACAGTCGCACAAAGAATGCGGCCTGCACGGATAACAGAAAACAGCCTTTGCAATCATAAAATTATTGTCACCCATGACACATCAGATAAACTGGGAATTTCCACAGGCGCTGGAAGATGAAGCCATCTATATATTACGCGAAACGGCCGCCCAATTTGAGAAGCCGGTACTGCTCTTCTCCGGCGGGAAAGATTCCATTACCCTCGTAAGACTGGCCCAGAAAGCCTTCTACCCGGGTAAAGTACCGTTTCCGTTGCTCCATGTGGACACCGGCCATAACTTCCCGGAAACCATCCAGTTCCGCGACTGGCTGGTCAATACCCTCGGCCTCGACCTGATCGTCCGCAACGTACAGGACAGCATCGACCAGGGCAAAGTACAGGAAGAAACCGGCAAATACGCCAGCCGCAACGCCCTGCAGACCGTTACCCTCCTCGATGCCATCGAAGAAGGAAAATTTGACGCCTGCATCGGCGGCGCCCGCCGCGACGAAGAAAAAGCCCGCGCGAAAGAAAGAATCTTCTCCGTACGCGATGAATTCGGCCAGTGGAACGCTAAAATGCAACGCCCCGAGCTGTTTGACATCCTCAACGGAAAAATCAATATCGGTGAAAACGTACGCGTGTTCCCCATCTCCAACTGGACAGAGCTGGACGTATGGAACTACATCCGCCGCGAAAAACTGGAAATACCTTCCATCTACTTCGCCCATGAAAGAGAAATCATAGAGCGCGATGGCCTCTACTGGCCTTATTCCTCCTATCTCAACACCACCGCCGATGAAGTGCCTTTCCGCCAGAAAGTACGCTTCCGCACCGTAGGTGACATGACCTGTACCGCTGCCGTACTGTCTGAAGCAGATAAGCTGGAAGACATCATCGCAGAAATCATGGAAGCCAAAATTTCCGAACGTGGCGCCCGCATCGACGATAAACGCTCCGAAGCCGCCATGGAAAAGAGAAAACAGGCAGGTTACTTTTAACATTTACTTCTTACAGCAAAAAAGCGAACGCATATGGAGGTTTTACGTATAGCCACTTCCGGTAGTGTGGACGATGGGAAAAGCACCCTGATCGGCCGTCTTTTATACGACACCAACTCTATCCCCCAGGATAAAATGGAGGCGCTCCACGCCGCCAGTAAACGTAAAGGACTCGATTTCACCGACCTGTCACTGCTGACAGACGGCCTCGTGGCAGAAAGAGAACAAGGCATCACCATCGACGTGGCCCACATCTACTTCTCCACCCCTACCCGCAAATACATTATTGCCGACACACCCGGCCATATTGAATATACACGCAACATGGTGACCGGCGCCTCCAACGCGCAGGTATCCCTGATCCTCATCGACGCCCGCAAAGGCATCGTGGAACAGACACACCGCCACTTCTTCATCGCCAACCTGCTGCGCATCCCCCACCTGGTGGTATGCGTCAACAAAATGGACCTGGTAGAATACAGCGAAGCCCGTTTTAACCAGATCGTGGAAGACTTCCAGCAACTGCTGGCCAGCGCCTCGTTCAAGGCACAACAGGTGAAATTCATCCCCATCTCTTCCCTCTACGGCGAAAACGTGGCCACCCGCAACGGCACTATCAACTGGTATAACGGCCCTACCCTGCTCGATTATCTCGAACAGATCGCGTTTGACCAGGAAGACAGCCGCCACCCGGCCCGCTTCCCCATACAAAGCGTGATCCGCCCCCGTACCACTGAATACCACGACTTCCGCGGATTCGCCGGAAAAGTGACCAGCGGCCATTTCAACGTAGGCGATGAAATCGTCTCCCTGCCTTCCGGGCAAAAAAGCAGGATCAAAACCATCGAACAGTTCGAAACACAACTGCCGTCTGCCCATGCCCGCGAAAGCGTTGTCATCACCCTCGAAGACGAGATCGACAGCAGCCGCGGCAACATGCTCGTTAAGACCGACAGCGTTCCCGAACAACGCAGGGAAGTCACCGCCAACGTCTGCTGGATGGACCAGCAGAAACTGGTCGCCGGTAAAACCTACCTGCTACAGCATGGCGTGAACCGCGTAAAAGCGAAAGTACAACAGATTAACTTCGTCATCGATGTTACCAGCAACCAGCACATCGAAGGCAAAAACGATATGGGGCTCAACGATATCGGGAACATCACCCTGAAAACGGCCCAGCCCATCTTTGCGGACATCTACGCAGAAAACCCCGCCAACGGCTCGTTTATTCTCATCGATGAATTTAATAACACGACCGTAGCGGTAGGAACACTGATATGAGTAAAGTAAAATAAAAAAGAAGGCCCGGTGAAAATATCACCGGGCCTTACTATTATACTCAAATCAAACAATATAGGCTGTTTATAACGGAGATGATTATATGTTTTTAAACATATCTTCTGTCATCTTCGCCAGATCATATTCGTGTTTCCATCCCCAGTCGGCGCGGGCGAGGCTGTCGTCCATGCTGTTGGGCCAGCCGTCAGCGATCTGCTGGCGATAGTCCGGTTCGTAGCTGATGGTGAATTCGGGAATATGTTTTTTGATCTCTGCAGCGATCTCTTTGGGAGAGAAGCTCATCGCAGAGAGGTTGTACGCAGAACGCACGGATATTTTGGAGGCATCGGCTTCCATCAGTTCGATAGTGGCGCGGATCGCATCCGGCATATACATCATGGGCAGATAAGTATTCTCCGACAGGAAGCTGGTGTACTGTTTATGTTCTTTCGCTTCATGGAAGATTTCCACCGCATAATCGGTAGTACCGCCGCCCGGAGCCGATTTATAGCTGATCAGGCCGGGATAACGGAGACTTCTCACGTCTACACCATAACGGTGGTTATAATATTCGCACCAGCGCTCGCCGGCGAACTTGCTGATACCGTAGATGGTCGTTGGTTCGATGATCGTATGCTGCGGCGTGTCCTGCATCGGGGAGTTAGGACCGAATACCGCGATGGAGCTGGGCCAGTACACTTTATCAATATTTTCTTCCTTCGCGATATCGAGTACGTTGAGCAGGCTTTGCATGTTGATATGCCATGCCAGCAGCGGATTTTTTTCACCTGTGGCAGACAGGATGGCCGCCAGCAGGTAGACCTGGGTGATATTGTGACGGATGATCAGCACGTGCAACATCTCTTTGTTCATCACATCCAGCGACACATAGGGGCCTGTTCCTTTCAGCAGCTCATGCTCTTCCCGCAGGTCCGACGCCACCACATTGGTATCTCCATACATTTTCCTTAACGCCAGCGTCAGCTCCACGCCTATTTGTCCGCAGGCACCAATAACCAGGATCTTATCTTTCTTCATATAAACGAAAATTGTAAGCAATAATTTGAGAGCGTAATATTAACAGGTTCGGCGATATTTCCGTTCCACCTGCCCACGCGCATGACAATGCTATAACAATAAAAACTGCAATGGGTGAACTTTCTGATTCGGGATTACAAAAGTATGACAATTTTAACTTTTCGTATAGGGTTAAGCAGCGGATACGGGGACCTGTTAATGCCGGGAAAGACTATCTTTGCAGGGCGATTAATGACCCAATAGTTATAAAATTATGAAGCATTTAAAATCATTGTTCAAAGAACAATACAATCCGGAAAATTTTTTCCTGATTGCTGGTCCCTGTGTGATAGAAGAAGAAGAATTGCTGATGACGGTTGCAGAGAAAGTTTCCGGTATCTGTAAAAGGCTGGCTATCCCGTATGTATTCAAGGCATCTTACCGGAAGGCCAACCGTACCAGTGCCCATTCTTTCACCGGCATCGGTGACGTGGAAGGGCTGGAACTGTTGCAGAAAGTAGGCAAAACATTCAACGTACCTGTTACCTCCGATATCCACTCCGCCGCCGAAGCCGCTATGGCAGCAGCTTACGTGGATGTATTACAGATCCCCGCCTTCCTCTGCCGGCAAACAGACATCCTGCTGGCCGCCGCAGAAACAGGCAAAGTAGTGAACGTAAAGAAAGGTCAGTTCCTGAGCGGCGAATCCATGAAATTCGCTGTGGAGAAAGTCCAGGGAGCCGGCAATGAAAATATTATCCTCACAGAAAGAGGCACCACTTTCGGTTACCAGGACCTGGTGGTAGACTACCGCAACATCCCGGTGATGAAGCATTTCGGGCATCCGGTTGTAATGGACTGCACACACTCTCTGCAGCAGCCTAACCAGACCAGCGGCGTTACCGGCGGTAACCCGCAGATGATCAGCACCATCGCCAAGGCGGCTATTGCCACCGGCGCTGACGGGCTGTTTATCGAAACCCACCCAGAGCCTTCCCGTGCCAAGTCCGACGGCGCCAATATGCTCCGCCTCGACCTGCTGGAAGAGCTGCTGGAGAAACTGGTGGAACTGCGGAAAGTAGCGGTGAAATTATAAGGTCAGCAAAGGCTTCCCCTTGTTGTTTTGGATCGTTTTATGTAAATTCATAAAACACTAAAAACAGCTCACTATGATCAGTTTACACCATTTAAAAACCGGAGATACGGTCATTACCAGTTACGGAGGTGTAGAGAAACCGGGGAAGATTCTGCAGGTGGATCATGAGGACAAAAAAGTGCTTGTGGCCACCGACAATGACACGAATGAGTTTTGGTACGATCTCGACAACCTGTACTCCATTCCGATGGATGAGGCTACCTTACTCAGATTGCAGTTCCATCTGGACGCTAACCAGTCCGGTAATGGCAAAGGCCAGTTGTACGTCCGGGGACCATTCTCCGTACGCATACACGAACCGGGCAATCAGCCCCTGCTTCAGTTGCACTACCGCGACGAAACGAGGAACCTGAACGCGCCCATTACCCTGAACGAGCTGCAAAACCATTATCACGGTATGACCAATTTCCACCTGGAATAAACACCGGAGGAAGCATATACGACAAAGAGGATGTGACCGGAATACCGGGCACGTCCTCTTTGTCGTTTAGGGACACCCCTGGCACGCAGGCTGCCAACGGACGATCCATAACTACATGTGGCATACCGGTCGATGACGACGGACAGGGAAGCGGTAAAATGTCAGAAAAGAGGGCAAAAATGCCTAAAACCGGCAAAACGAAGGTAAAAAGTTGGAAAAAGCAGGAAGCCGGGAAATCCGGGCAACGGGAAATGTGATGTTAAAGAAAGAGAAAAAATCAGGCCGTGGGCCATGCGAATCAGAGGTAGCGTAGGGGATTTCTTCTGGCGTTGAGGATATAGTTTTTCATGTTCATCCAGAAAGCGAGGATCATATAAACGATCACAGGCGATCCCATGGTCAGGAAGGTGGCATAGATAAAAAAGAAGCGGATCCGGGAGCTGGCGACACCCAGTTTTTCACCGATGGCATTGCACACGCCAAAGGCCTTCCATTCCAAAAAGTCTTTTATCCGGTTCATGTTCCAAATGTATCAAATTCCGGCGGGAAAAACAAGAGTGGCCGTCACTGCCGTAATTTAACAGGGGAGCGGCGGGAGCGGTCCCGGGAAGCTTTCTTTCAAAAAGGGGGTAAAAATTTAATATAATATTTTTTAACAATTCTTTTAGAGATGGAGACCAATTTGCCCCGCTTGTTTTTGGGGCGACGGGCCGGGTAAAATTCTGGCGGGATCTTCAGTAATTAATTTAAAAACTTGTTGTTTTTAGTTAATTTTGCGTGCAATTTTTAACCGCTCTTAAATTATTTTTTTCCCATGGTGTTTGATATTGACATGATTAAAAAAGTGTATGCGGCACTACCGGGTAAAGTGGAAGCGACCCGTCAGCTGTTAGGCCGTCCGCTCACACTTGCCGAAAAGATTTTATACGCACACCTGTATGCACCAACTACCACGCCTTTTGAAAGAGGCAAATCCTACGTTGAATTTGCGCCGGACCGTGTAGCCATGCAGGATGCAACCGCCCAGATGGCGTTGCTCCAGTTTATGACCGCCGGCCGCGATAAAGTTGCGGTTCCTTCCACAGTACACTGTGATCACCTTATACAAGCCAAAGTGGGCGCCACACAAGATCTGGCGGCTGCTGTGGACACTAATAAAGAAGTTTACGATTTCCTTTCTTCCATCTCTGACAAATACGGCATCGGTTTCTGGAAGCCCGGCGCTGGTATCATCCACCAGGTAGTGCTTGAAAACTATGCATTCCCCGGCGGTATGATGATCGGTACCGACTCCCACACCCCGAACGCCGGTGGTCTGGGTATGGTGGCTATCGGTGTTGGCGGTGCTGACGCGGTAGACGTGATGGCCGGCCTGCCCTGGGAGCTGAAAATGCCGAAACTGATCGGTGTGAAGCTGACAGGCAAAATGAGCGGCTGGACATCTGCCAAAGACGTGATCCTGAAAGTAGCGGGTATCCTGACCGTAAAAGGCGGTACCGGTGCTATCGTGGAATACTTCGGCGAAGGTGCTGACAGCCTGAGCGCTACCGGTAAAGGCACTATCTGTAACATGGGTGCTGAAATCGGTGCTACCTGCTCCCTGTTTGCTTACGACAGCAAAATGGCTGACTACCTGAAAGTAACCAGCAGAGCTGAAGTAGCCGCCCTGGCCGACGGTGTGAAAGAGCACCTGCGTCCGGACGTGGAAGTATACGCAGAACCTGCGAAATACTACGATCAGGTGATCGAAATCAACCTCGACGAACTGGAACCTCATGTAAACGGTCCCTTCACTCCGGACCTGGCATGGCCTATCTCCAAATTCGCACAGGCGATCAAAGAAAACAACTGGCCTGAAAAGCTGGAAGTAGCCCTGATCGGTTCCTGCACCAACTCTTCCTACGAAGACATCTCCCGCTCCGCTTCCCTGGCTAAACAAGCCATCGACAAGCAGCTGGACATGAAATCCGAATTCACCATCACACCAGGTTCTGAACTGGTGCGTTATACCATCGAAAGAGACGGTCTGCTCTCTACCTTCGACCAGGTAGGCGGTGTAGTGCTGGCAAACGCCTGCGGTCCCTGCATCGGTCAATGGGCCCGTCACATCGACGATCCTAACCGTAAGAACTCCATCATCACTTCCTTCAACCGTAACTTCGCGAAAAGAAACGACGGCCTGGCTTCTACCCACGCTTTCGTAGCTTCTCCTGAAATCGTGACAGCGCTGGCCATTGCAGGTGACCTCACCTTCAACCCGCTGACTGACACCCTGAAAAACAAAAACGGTGAAGACGTGAAACTGGACGAACCTACCGGTTTTGAACTGCCGGTAAAAGGTTTCGCAGTAGACGACGCCGGTTACCAGGCTCCCGCCGAAGACGGTAGCAAAGTACAGGTGATCGTATCCCCTACTTCCGACCGTCTGCAGCTGCTGGAAGCATTCCCTGCATGGGAAGGCACAGACCTGAAAGGCCTGAAACTCCTCATCAAAGCAAAAGGAAAATGTACCACTGACCACATCTCCATGGCCGGCCCATGGTTGAAATACCGCGGTCACCTGGACAATATCTCCAACAACATGCTGATCGGCGCGGTAAACGCGTTCAACGATAAAACAGATACCGTTAAGAACTCCCTGACAGGTGAATACGGTGCTGTTCCGGCTACCATGCGTGCCTACAAAGCTGCCGGCCTCGGTGCGGTAGTAGTAGGCGACGAAAACTACGGTGAAGGCTCCAGCCGCGAACACGCTGCCATGGAACCCCGCCACCTCGGCGTTCGTGCCATCCTGGTGAAATCTTTCGCCCGTATCCACGAAACCAACCTGAAAAAACAAGGTATGCTGGGTCTGACCTTCGCTAACAAAGAAGATTACGACAAAATCCAGGAAGATGACCTGATCGATATCGTTGGCCTGACCACCTTCACTCCGGGTAAACCGCTCTCCGTGGTACTCCACCACAAAGACGGCAGCACCGATGAATTCGCTGTAAACCACACTTACAACGAACAACAGATCGAGTGGTTCAAAGCCGGCGGCGCCCTGAACGTAATCCGTGCAGAAGCAGCCAAAAACAAAAAATAATTCAACCTACGGTTGAATAAAATACACAGGGAACGGGCAGAACTTTCTGCCCGTTTTTCTTTTTAAATTGCCCCGGTAAATCGTACCCATATGTCCATCCCCGTTATCAGCGAAAGCTGGACCCGGCTGAATCACGCATATACTGCCGACACAACCCTCGTTCAAAAAACCCTCGCGGACATCCTGGCCGCCTACCAGGCGCCGGAAAGGCACTATCATAACCTGCAGCACATCGCCCAGCTGCTGACGCTGCACCACACCTACGCCGGTCAACTGAAAGCGCCGGATACCGTGTTATATGCCATCTTCTTTCACGATATGGTATACGATGTACAGCAGCACGACAACGAACAACAAAGTGCCCTGGCCGCCGGGGAATACCTCCGGCAGACCCGCTTTCCCGCGGCGGACATCAATGCCGTAGAGGAATTTATCGTGGCTACGCAGACGCACGTCAACACCTTGCAGCATTCCGACCTGGATTACTTCCTGGACTTCGACCTCGGGATACTGGGGGCCGCCCCGGAAAACTACCAGGCCTATACGCAACAGATCCGCCGGGAATACAGTATCTATCCCGATACCCTGTATCATCCCGGCAGAAAAAAGGTATTACAACATTTTATGGAGATGCCTGCCATCTACCGTACCCCTGAGTTTCGGCAATTGTACGAAACTCAGGCCCGGCAAAACATACAGGCAGAAATAGATAACTTATAACGGAAACAAATGCATATGAAAAATATCGTCGTTTTTTGCGGATCCAGCGCCGGCCGGGAGCCGGTGTATATGGAACAGGCCTTTCAACTGGGCGCAGCGCTTGCCCAACGCAACATCGGGCTGGTATACGGCGGCGCCAAAGTAGGCCTGATGGGCGCAGTAGCTGATGGCGCCCTGCAGGCAGGCGGCAAAGTGACAGGCGTACTGCCTCATTTCCTGCAGCAGAAAGAACTGGCGCATAACGGTCTCACCGACCTGATACTGGTAGACACCATGCACGAACGCAAAACCAAAATGAATGAGCTGGCAGACGGCGTGATTGCGCTGCCAGGCGGCTTCGGCACCATGGAGGAATTATTTGAAATGCTGACATGGGGCCAACTGGGGCTGCATCAGAAACCCATTGGACTGCTCAATGTAAACGGTTTTTACGACGCCCTGCATCAACTGTCGCAAACCATGACGGATAAAGGCTTCCTTTCGGCTGCCAATCGTGATATGCTGCTGTACAGCGACCGGATCGACGACCTGCTGGTGAAGATGGAACAATACCAGCCGGTGGACAAACCGAAATGGATTACGCCGGCGCAAAGCTAGACACGCAAAGCGGGAAAGGGAGCAAAGAGGCTAAGGAGCGGAGATCGAACGGAGATTAAGCGGAGGGGCTCGCAAAGGCCCTAAGCAGCAAAGGAGCAAAGGAGCAAAGGCATTTTGTTCCCTATATTTCATCCTTTGTGCTCTTTTCTGTCTTTATATATCCATTGCTACCCCAGAGCGGTTTCTTTAGCGCGAACCGGCGGACGAGGCTCACCCTGAAATTGCCCGTACCGAAGGCCTGATAGGTGTTTGGTACCGGCATTTTGCTGCGGGTGGTCATGCCCACATAGTGGATACCCGCAAAATAACGGCTGGAGTTGTATCCCAGCGACGCCCTTACCGTATTACTGAACTGAACGCCCACGCTGTGGCCAACATCGCCATTGTCGTAGTGCAGTCCTGTTTTAGCCGCCCCGATGCCGGTGGTCACCGACAGGGAGAGGAAAAAATGGCTCCGGTAAACAAACGTATGTGCGTAGCCTACATTGGCTGCCAGGCTGGCGATGCCGCTTTTGTAGTAGTGCTGGTCCCGCAGGAAAGTGGTATCCTCTATATTGGAAGGCACGAGGGAAGAGTCGCCCTTGATGTTTGCCAGGAAAAACTCTCCGCCGAGGATAAAGGACCCGGCACTTTTTTTCTGATATTCATTTTGCAGGTTAGGTGCGCGGTAGGAGAACCTTTTGTCGTTAAAAATATACTGTACGTTCATCCCCAGCGCCCTGTTGCGGATATCCGGCCGTTGCGGATACGGGTTTTGTCTCGCATATTCTTTGCCGAAAACCTTCTCCGGGTTGGCGATATAATATCCCCTGTAAGACTGTCCGTAAAAATCGACCACCAGCTTACGCAGGTATATGTGAGACTGCAGATCGATATACCGGGTGCTGCCGTATTTATCGTTCTGCCTGTTGATAAAAGGGAAGTTAAACCCCAGGTTGATGCCGATAAAGCGGTAATTGGCGCCTATCCCTATGTTGAAGGGGGTATTGGGGCGATAGAGTATATCTTTCTTTTGTTTTCTGTCGATGATATCGTATTTCGTGTATTTACGCGAGCCATAAAGCCGGAAGGTGATATCTTCCGTATGATCTTCAATGTAGGCGGTGTCGTTATCAGTGTGCAGCCATTTGAAGAATTTCCCCTGGGCAGCTGCTGTTACCGTGCATCCGCATAGTATTGCCAATATTACTAAAGTGCATTTGATCATAAACATTTTTTACAGTTACAGGTCCATACAGGGGGTTAACCGGGTAATTCAATCACTTCCAGTTGTTCGATACGGCCCTGATCGAGCCGGAACCGGAGCAGAGTCTTTACTTTATGCCATCCTTGCTGGCCACAGGCGCCCGGGTTCATATGTAACAATTGCAATGCCGGGTCCGGCATTACTTTTAAAATATGGGAGTGCCCGCAAATAAAGAGTTTAGGCGGATTCTTTTTCAGTATTTCCCGGACACCGGGGGCATATTTCCCCGGATAGCCGCCAATATGGGTCATTAACACCTCTACCCCTTCCACAGTGAAGCGCAGCGTTTCCGGATAACGGATACGGATATCCGCTCCGTCGATATTGCCATAAACAGCCCTGAAAGGCTTGAAAGCTTCCAGCTGGTCTGCCAGTGCAACGTTGCCGATATCGCCTGCATGCCATACCTCATCTACTTCTTCAAAATATTTAAACAGCTGTGGATGCAGATAACTGTGCGTATCTGACATTAACCCGATTTTTTTCAACGGAAATACTTTATAGCTTTATATGATTATTTTTTATTTTAGATCTATGCAAAAGCCCCCTGTACAAACGATCGCCTGCCTTTTGATATGTTGTCCTGACCGGCCCGGTATTGTGGCCGGTGTGTCCATGTTTTTTTTTCAACTCGGTGCAAATATACTCGATGCGAGCCAACACAGTACCGATCCGCGTGAAGGATTGTTTTTCATGCGTATGGAGATACAGCTGGACATCGCTGACAGGGCGGGGCTGGAACAGTCTTTCCAGGAAAAAGTGGCTACGCCGCTGGCCATGGAGTGGCAGCTTCATTACAGCGATCAGCGCAAGAAAATGGCCATTATGGTTTCCTCCTACGACCATTGCCTGATGGAGCTGCTGTGGCGCTGGCGTAACGGCGAACTGGCGGTAGACATCCCGGTGGTGATCTCTAATCATACCCGGCTGGAGAAAGAATGCACCCTGCTGGACATCCCGTTCCACTATCTGCCGGTCAACGCCGGCAACAAAGCCGAACAGGAACAGGCAGCCATCGGCCTGCTGGAGCAGCACCAAGTGGATTTTACCGTGCTGGCCCGTTACATGCAGATCCTTTCGCCCCGTTTCGTAGGGCTGTACCCCCAACGGATCATCAACATACATCACTCCTTTCTCCCCGCATTCGCCGGCGCGCGTCCATACCTCAACGCCTACACGCGGGGGGTGAAACTGATCGGCGCCACCGCCCACTACGTTACCAACGAGCTGGACGAAGGTCCGATCATTGAGCAGGACGTAGCCCGCGTAAGCCACAAGCACTCGGTAGACGACCTTGTGATGCTGGGCCGGGACATAGAACGGCAGGTACTCACCCGCGCCGTTAAAGCCCATATCGAAAACAGGGTGATTGTGCATGGTAATAAGACAATCGTGTTTTAAAATACCCCTATCAAAAGACAGTATATATTAAAAATCCCTGCTGATACGATGACCGGCAGGGATTTTTTGTGTATGATCTTTTTATGTCAGACGTCAGATCATTATTTGTTGATGAACTTCGCCAGTTTCTTTCCTGAAACGGCGTAAGCTTCTTTGATACGTTCACCGGTGTCGAAGTCAAACCCACCGAACATACGGCCGGGTGCATTATCTACAGAGATTTTAGCCACTGTTTTGCTTTTATTGGCGGTTTCCACGATGAGCACTTCTGCATCGATGTAGGCATTTTTACGCATCACACCTACGTTGAAGCCCGGCTCCACGAAGGTGGTGTGGAAGATCAGGGTGTATTTCGCATTGGCGTAGTCGCCCACTTTGGTGTCGCTGTTTTCGTTGAAAAGAGATTCGAAGCTGGGCTCGAAGCGATCTTTACGATCGTTTTTCCAGGCTTTGGCCCAGTTGTCGCCTTTACCGGCTTCCTTCTGATTGTATTCCGCTGTTTTTTTCTGAATGTAGTCCGCCTCATTATCAAATTTGCCTACTTTCAGCTGATCGTAGGTGAATTCAACATTCACTTGTTTTTCATTTTTCAGGGCAGCCAGATCGCCGTCAACCAGCTTGATTTTCTGGGCCATGGCGGGAAGCCCGATCGCAGCCAGCAACACTACTGCCGCCATTTTGGGGATGATTTGCATAATCGTGTGGATTTTGGGCAAAACTATGAAAAGAGAGAAGTATAACCGTGCGTATTTCTACCTATTTTTTCCCGGGCTTCCCCCTTTTTCGTTAACTTTAAGATAATGCTGAAAACCATTCTGCACGAGTACCTGGAGACTACCTGCGCCACCATTGTGACCGCGTTTGAACAGCTTCCGCATCCCTCCCGGCGGCAACAGGCGATCCATCAGTTGCGGGTGGGCAGTAAAAAAGTCCGTGCCCTGCTGGCGGTAGCCAAAGAGATACCCGGTTACCACCTGAAAACGGGGAATTACCTCACCACACTGAAGTTACTGCAAAACCTTGGCGGCACTTCCCGCGACACCCGCTTACAGGAACAGGCGCTGACACGCTGTGAAAAAGTCGTCGGCTGGCGTTTTTCCGTGGCGCACCTGTTGCTGAAAACACGGCTGTCTACCGCCGACAGTGCGCTGGAAGCCACGGTGGAACGGCTTTCCATCAAAAAGCTCTCCCGGCTGCCGGACGCCTTCAAGACTGCAATAGCCGGTATTGACGAATCCGCCGCCATCACAGCCATGATCAGCCATGTAGCCTCCACCTACAACAACACCACCCTGCCGGAAAGCAAAGCCCCGGCTGCGGCCTGGCATGATCTCCGGAAACGTATGAAACGGCTCTATTATCAACTGGGTATTATCGCACAGCTGCCTCACCATACCCACCGGTACCGGGAACAGCTGCGGCATACGAAAAAAGCCGGCCAGTTGCTGGGAGCATGGCATGATGCCAGTGAATTGTTATTGTTTGTAAAAACGACGGCAGCGCAGGTGAGAAAGGAAAAAATACAGCTGCCGGCAGCAGCGATGCAGCTGACGCAGTTGTTGCAAAGAGAAGCCAAAGAAAAACTGGCTGACAGCGTTAAACACCTGAAAGATTTGGGGATTTTTTGATTTGCGATTTTTAGATTTCGGAGATTATAAAAAAGAAGACCAAAGCGAATAAAATATTCACTCTGGTCTTCTTTTTTATATCGCTCTTTTGATCCCCGAAATCTAAAAATCGCAAATCAAAAAATTTCCAAATGACTTTATTCTTCCCCGCAATACGCCATCAGCGTTTCAAACACAATAGCAGCGCCCAGTTTGGCAGTACGATTGTCCTGATCGAGCGAGGGGTTCAGTTCGGCGATATCCACTCCCCTCACTTTTCCGCTGTGCATGATAGCCCTGTAACACTGCAGGAACAGGCCACCCGGCAGAATGCCGTTGTAGGCGGTAGCACTTACGCCCGGTGCAAAAGCTGCTGCAAACACATCGAGGCAGGTCGTCAGGTAGACGTGGTCCACCTGGCTGAGGAAATGTTGTATCGCTGCCAGCAGCGTGTCTTTGTCGTTCAGGTGAAAAGCGTCAGCGCCGACGTGGGTGACGCCTTCTTCTCCGGCGATGTTAAACAGCTGGCGGGTATTCCCGTTTTTCTGGATACCGAGGGCGAGGTAGTTGAATGTTTCTCCGCTTTGTTTACAGTCCTGTGCCAGTTGCCAGAAGCCGGTACCGGAGCTGGGACCTTCTGCGCCGGGGATGCGGATATCGAAGTGGGCGTCGAAGTTGATCAGTCCGAGGGCGCCTTTCTTTTGGGTGAACTTACGGATACCACTGGCATGGCCATACGTAATTTCGTGGCCGCCGCCCAGCAATACCGGCAGGTAACCGGCGGTGAGCAGGGCCTGTACCGCCTGGCTGAGCACCAGTTGCGCTTCTTCCAGAGCGGCGCCGTTGCAGACGATATCGCCGGCATCCAGCAGCACCGTATTTTCCACGAAGTGGGCAGGAAAGCTGGCCACCGCTTTTCTCAGGGCGCCCGGGCCTTCCGCCGCGCCGGTACGGCCTTTGTTGCGGCGTACGCCTTCATCGCAGGCGAACCCGAGGAATGCCACGCCTTTCTGTCCTTTTCCCAGGGGAGGGAGCGGCTGTTGCAGCAGGTCCACCGTGCGGACCACCTGATGCCAGCGCAACAGGTCTGTTTCTGTACCATCGGTACGGCCGGTCCACACATCGGGGGCCGTTGGCCGGTAGCTATCCTTTGTTATCATAAGTCTATTGAACTAATTCTCCTTTTTTCCACACCATCACCGGTTTCATTTTACCCTGATAGTACAGGATGTCCCGGAAATCGGCGGTGGGGTAAGCCTGCATGTCGGCGGCGAAGCCTGCCAGCAGCTGGCCGGCGTCTTTCAGCTGCAATGCCGGCGCGGCCCGGAAGGTCAGGGCTGCCAATACTTCAGCGGTTGACAGTTTCTCCGCAGCGCTCATCACGGCCGCCTGTACCAGCAGATCGCCCATGGGAGCTGATCCGGGGTTCCAGTCGCTCGCAATGGCTACCGATGCACCAGCATTCAGCAATCTGCGTGCCGGGGCGTAATGCATGCCCAGTCCGAGGGAGGCGCCGGGCAGTACTACCGCCACGGTGTCAGATTTGGCCAGCAGGTCTACCTCCTGGTCACTGCTGGCTTCCAGGTGATCGGCAGACAGTGCGCCGGCTGCCACAGCTACCGCTGCGCCGCCAGCGCTGAACTGGTCCGCATGCACGGTGGCCGCAAAGCCCAGTTCACGGGCCTGCTGCAGGTAAGTGAGGGCTGCTTTCGCAGAGAAAGCAGTTTCTTCGATGAAGATGTCCACCCTGTCTGTCAGCGATTCCGCTTTCAGGACGGGCAGCAGCTCATGCAGCGCCCATTGCAGGTATTCGTCTTCCGTGCCGGAGAAATCACGCGGTTTCATATGTGCTGCCAGGCAGGTAGGCACCAGGGTGGGGCCTGTATGCAGTGAGGCCTGCTGAATGGCACGCAGCATTTTCACTTCACTTTCAAAGTTAAGTCCGTAGCCGCTTTTCACCTCTATGGTGGTAACGCCCTCCTGCAGGTGGCGGTTTGCCCGCGCCACCGTATTCTCTACCAGAGTAACGAGATCGGCTACACGTGTTTTGGTGACCGAGTCCCAGATACCGCCGCCGGCGCGGGCTATCTCGAGGTAACTTTTCCCGGCGATGCGCATGGCATAATCGCGGCTGCGGGTACCGTCGTAACAGATATGTGTGTGGCAATCGATGAAGCCGGGTAACAGCACGGTGGGTTTATCGATGAAAGCCACCTCGCAGTCAGGATGTTCCTTTAACAGCGTTTTATAAGGCCCTATGGCTACGATCTTTCCCCCGCTTACTACCACACCGCCTTTTTCGATAACGGTCAGCTGTTCGTCCTGCAAGGTACCTTTCAGCGGCAGGCCGCTGAGGGGGAGGATTTGCGAGAAGGGCCCCAGTAATATTTTCATGGTGCTTTTATTAATCAAAAAATCCCTAATACTATATGTTGATACCGAATTTATCGGCCCACTGTTGTGCTTTTTCGTAGCCGGCGTCCGCGTGGCGGAAGATGCCCATGGCCGGATCATTGAACAGCACGCGGCCCAGGCAGGCGGCTGCGCGGTCTGTACCGTCGGCCAGTACGACCATGCCGGCGTGCTGGGAGTAGCCCATGCCTACGCCACCGCCGTGGTGGAAGGATACCCAGGTAGCGCCGCCGCCGGTGTTGGACATGAGGTTGAGCAGCGTCCAGTCGCTGACAGCATCGGAGCCGTCTTTCATCGCTTCTGTTTCGCGGTTGGGGGAGGCAACGGAGCCACAGTCCAGGTGATCGCGGCCGATCACGATAGGTGCTTTCACTTTACCGGTGCGTACCAGTTCATTGAAGATAAGGCCTGCTTTTTCTCTTTCGCCGAGGCCGAGCCAGCAGATACGGGCGGGCAGTCCCTGGAAGGCCACTTTTTCCTGCGCCTGTTTGAGCCAGTTGATCAGGTGGGTGTTTTCAGGGAAAGCTTCCATCAGTGCGCGGTCGGTGGTATAGATATCTTCCGGGTCGCCGGAGAGGGCCACCCAGCGGAAGGGACCTTTTCCTTCGCAGAAAAGCGGGCGGATATAGGCCGGTGTGAAGCCGGGGAAGTTAAAGGCGTTGGGTTCTCCGCCTTCCCTGGCGAATTCGCGGAGGTTGTTGCCGTAGTCGAAGGTCACAGCGCCTTTCTGCTGCATTTCCAGCATGAAGCCTACGTGGCGGGCCATGCTTTTGAGCGACAGTTCGCGGTAGCGGGCGGGGTCTTTCTTACGCAGTTCCAGTGCGGCTTCCAGCGTCATGCCGTTGGGAACGTAGCCGTTGATCGGATCGTGCGCAGAAGTCTGGTCTGTCAGCATATCGGGGATGATATTGTCTTTGAGCAGGCGTTCCAGCATATCGCCGGCATCGCTCACCAGGCCGATGGACAGCGGTTGTCCTTTAGCCATGGCTTCTTTCGCCCAGGCTACTGCCTCTTCGTAGGAGGAGGTCATGCGGTCGATGTAGCGGGTATCGATACGTTTCCGGATACGGGTAGGATCGATATCAGCGGCGAGCATCACGCCGCCGGCCATGGTGGCGGCCAGTGGCTGGGCGCCGCCCATACCGCCGATGCCGGCGGTGACGATCAGTTTACCGGACAGGTCGCCGTTGAAATGCTGGCGGCCGCATTCCATAAAAGTTTCGTAAGTGCCTTGCAGGATGCCTTGTGTGCCGATGTATATCCAGCTGCCGGCGGTCATCTGGCCGTACATCATGAGGCCTTTGGCGCGCAGTTCGTTGAAATGGTCCCAGGTGGCCCATTTAGGCACGAGGTTACTGTTGGCCAGCATCACGCGGGGCGCCTGCGGGTGGGTACGCACGATGCCTACGGGTTTGCCGGACTGCACCAGCAGGGAGTGGTCTTCATCCAGTTCCAGTAAGGTCTTAATGATTTTCTCCAGGGCTTCGCGGTTGCGGGCAGCCTGGCCAATACCGCCGTACACCACCAGTTCATCGGGGTTTTCGGCTACTTCAGCGTCGAGGTTGTTGAGCAGCATGCGCAGCGGGGCTTCCGTCTGCCAGGATTTAGCATGCAGCTGTGCGCCGCGGGGCGCCTTGTAGTGCGGATGTGCCGCGTATTGTTTAATAAAGTCCAAACTGGTCATGGTAGATGCCATTTAAAGGTAATTGATGTTGTGCGGCGGCTTCGTTGGCTACGCGCACAAGAGAGTGGTCCGTGATGATTTGGTGTAAAGCTTCGATATCGTAGGCGAAGATGCGGTCTTTGTCAGCGAAAGACACTTTTTCGCGGGTGTAGCGGTGTACGGCTTCCAGGATGGGGCCGGATTTGAGCGGCCGGCGGAAATCCACCGCCTGGGCGGCGTAAAGCAGTTCGATGGCGAGGATGTATTCCAGGTTACCGATCACCTGGTTGAGTTTGCGGCCGCTGATGGAGCCCATGGACACGTGGTCTTCCTGTCCGAGGGAAGTGGGTACGCTGTCAGCGCTGGCGGGGAAACAAAGGGTTTTGTTTTCCGTTACCAGTGCGGCGGTGGTGTATTGTGGTATCATGAATCCGGAGTTGAGGCCGGCGTCGTTGATGAGGAGTTTAGGCAGGCCATATCGTCCTTCGATCATCATGTAGCTGCGCCTGTCGGAGATATTGCCCAGTTCCGCTGCTGCTACGGTGGCATAGTCCAGCGGCAAAGCCATTGGCTGGCCGTGGAAGTTACCGCCGCTGATGGTGTCTGTGTCACTGAAGATGATGGGGTTGTCTGTCACCGCGTTGAGCTCAATGGTGGTCAGTTCGAGCAGGTGCAGCCATGCGGTGCGGGAGGCGCCGTGTACCTGTGGCATACAGCGGAGGGAGTATGGGTCCTGAACGCGGCCGCAGTCCACATGCGACGCCATAATTTCGGAGTTGTCCAGCATGGTTTTGAGGCGGTGGGCCACCAGCTGGTTGCCGGGGAACGGGCGGATGGCGTGCAGGCGTGGATCGAAAGGTTTATGGGTACCCATGAGTCCTTCGAGGGAGAGGGCACCGATGATGTCTGCCGCTTCCAGCGCGTTGTACAGGCGTTGCACCGCTTTCACGGCGAAGGAGAGGATAAACTGGGTACCGTTGATCAGCGCCAGGCCTTCTTTGGGGCCGAGCACCACGGGTTGTATGCCTTCCTGTTGCAGTACGGCTTCCATGGGGGTCACCTGTCCTTTGTACCACACTTTCCCGAGGCCTATCAGGGGCAGGAAGAGGTGCGACAGCGGGGCCAGGTCGCCGGAGGCGCCCACAGAACCTTTTTCAGGCACCAGCGGGGTGACCTTGTTTTCGATATGCCAGATGATACGCTCCAGCGTGGAGAGGGCGGCGCCGGAGTAACCCTGTGCCAGTGCATGCACTTTGGTGATGAGCATGATCCGTGCGATCTCTTCGGGGATAGGGTTGCCTACGCCTACGCTGTGGCTTTGCAGGATATTGTACTGCAGGGCGCGGGTATCTTCTTCAGAGATTTTGGTATCGCAGAGGGGGCCGAAGCCGGTGTTGATACCATATACCGTGGTATGCTGCGATACGATCTGTTGTACGTATCCGTTGCTGGTATTGACTTTGGTGATGACTTCCGGGGTGAGGACGCCTTTCGTTTTGCCTGCGGCAATGTCGAGCACCACACCTACCGTCAGCTGGTCGATACCGTATTTAAAAATAACACTCATGGTTGTTGGTTTATGGACAAAAGATTGCCTGGTGTATGATTAGTCGTTTTGTTGGATCGATTTGATCACTCTTGCTGAAAGCGGCTGCTGCTGTACCGCCTGTTCCACCTGCGCGATGGCGGCGAGCAGTTGCTGGCTTTGTTTGTTTTCCGTGACCAGTTCTTCCATGGCCGCGGAAATCGCTTTCCAGATGGGCTGTATCTGTTGCAGCATGTCTGTCCCTTTTTTGGTGAAGGCTACCAGTTGGCGGCGGCCGTCTTCTTTACAGGGCGTGGTTTTGAGCAACCCTTTTTTGCGCAGGTTGGTCACCATCTGGCTCACGGCCGAGTGGGATATTTCCAGCTGTTCAGCGATATCGATGATGGGCATGGGCTGCTGGCCGGCCAGCAGGTAGAATACGGGAAACCAGCTGGCGTCGAAAGGGATGCCGGCCTGTTCATATACCTTGTTGACTTCCGCGAGAAAGTATTCGCTGAGCCGGCGCAGGCGGCTGCCGAAGACAAGGTACCCGAGTGAAGGATAAAAACTCATTATACTCAATTACGAATTAAGAACCGATGATCAGGGCTATGAGGCTTACGAAAGGCTGATGTTATCGTACCCCCGTGAACTCATTCCGTTTCCTTTGTGTTCAGACAATCAAATTATATAAGCGCTTATATATTTATTTTTAAAAAAGATGATAAACAGGCGGAAGGAGCCAATGGCGGGCATCCGCGGTTATCATCGGGCTATTCTTGTGTTACAACAAATTATATAAGCACTTATACAATATTAAGAAAAAATAACCAAGCGCCAAGGGAGGTCAGGATTTTTTTCCCTGTATCAGCCAGGAGCCGGGTCATATGCCCGTGCCGTGGCTGATACAGGGAAAGTTACCGGGCGGGAAGCCATACGGCCTCCGTCCATCCTTATTTGGCCTTAGCCTGGTTTTCCTTGTTGCGTTTCATATCGAACCAAACAGGGGAGTCATCTTCCACATCGCCGTTATAGTTAATAAACAGCTCTTCACCCTTTTTGATATCGCGACGGGTAATGATGCTCATGGTTTCAGCCTCAAAATCCATTTCGTATACGCAATTGGGGTTATACTCGTGGTTATAGATGGAGCAGAACCCCAGGGCAATGCAGGAGCGGGTTTCGCGGACGCCCCAGAGGAAAATGTAGTTATGGAGCTTTGTTTTGTCGACAATCTCCGTATCGTCGTAAGAGAGGACCAGCACGGGCGACGTTTCGATCCGGGTACCGGCGGGTATCCTTTCTTTGGTATATACGCCGCGGCCTCTTCCCTTAGACTTATCAATGTACAAGTATGGCTTTATCATAGCACTTTATCGAATAAAAGAAAGGCGTAAAGTAAAGTTAAAGGAAGAAGTTATCAAAATCATGTTGAAAAATTTTAGGTTTGCGGCCCGAATTAATTTTCTTTTACGGTACCGGAAGTTACTTTTACCCGGATGCTAACTGTAAGCTTATGATCAATTACAACCCAAAAGACTGGTTTACCTTCATTTTCCGTATCCACAAGGCGGACACGGTACGGAAGCTCTTTCCGATGTTTATCGCGCTCTCCATCTATTCCGCTATCGTGGCGTGGCTGGAGCTGTCGTTCTGGAAGCTGTCGGCCAACAGTGAGGTCAAAAACATATCCCTGATGCACGGGCTGCTGGGATTTGTGATCTCCCTGTTGCTCGTATTCCGTACCAATACCGCCTATGACCGCTGGTGGGAAGGCCGCCGCCAGTGGGGCACGCTGGTGAACAGCAGCCGCAACCTGGCCATCAAGCTGCAGGCCATGCTGCCAGCCGGCAATACAGCAGCCCGGGCGTTCTTCCGGGTCATGATCCCCAACTATGCCTTCGGTCTGAAGAACCATCTGCGGAAGATCTACAAGGAAGAAGAGATGGAGCCGTTGCCCGAAGGCCAGGCCCCGCTGGACCTGTCCAAACACGTGCCCAACCAGCTGGCCACCCGTATCCTGCAGAAAATAGCAGAACTGCAGCGCGAAGGGCAACTGACCGGCGACCAGCTGATCGTGCTTAACAACGAACTGCAGTCCTTCACCGAAGTATGCGGCGCCTGTGAACGTATCCAGAGCACCCCTATCCCCTTCAGTTACAGCGTATTTATCAAAAAATTCATTTTCTTCTATATCATGACCATGCCCTTTGGGTATGTATTCAGCCTGGGATACCTCATTATTCCCATGGTCGTATTCATCTTTTTTGTACTGGCCAGCCTTGAGCTGATCGCGGAAGAAATCGAGGACCCGTTTGGCTTTGATGCCAACGACCTGCCTACCGACACTATTTCCAATAATATCCGCAAGCACGTAGGAGAATTATTATAGCGTTAACCCCGGAGGCGTTTTATTTTAACTTATTTTCGCGCATAGAGTCAAATTAGTACATGGAAAATGAAGCATTACTGGAGAAATTCAGCACACTGAAGAAAGAAAAAAACTATCGCGAGCTCTCGGTGTACCTGGACGACCAGTTAATTACGGATATAGCGGACCTGATCCATGATAATCCCGAAGATGCGGGCATCATCATCCATCAACTGTCGATCACCCGGGCGGCAGCGGCTTTCCGTATCCTGGACTTCCCTTTACAGGAAGATGTGATCCGGGCATTGCCCCCGGCCAAGATAGCCGAGCTGATGAACGAGCTGCCGGCGGATGACCGTACCGCCTTCCTGGAAGAACTGCCCAGCGAAGCGGTAAAAGAACTGATTAAACTGCTGGACCCGGAAGAACGACGGATCACCCTCTCCCTGCTGGGTTACCCGGAAAACAGCGTAGGGCGTATCATGACGCCCGACTACATCGCCGTACGGGAAGAGTGGACGGTAAAACAGGTGCTGGACTATATCCGTGAGCATGGCAAAGACAGTGAGACCATTGACGTTATCTATGTGATCGATGAGCGGGGCCAGCTGCTCGACGACTTCCGTATACGTGAGTTCCTGCTGGTAGCCCCCGACACCGTGGTGCATACCCTGATGGATGACCGCTTCGTATCCCTTCAGGCCAACGACGACCAGGAAGAAGCTGTACAGGTATTCCGCATGGAAAACCGCGTGGCGCTGCCCGTGGTAGACGACAACGGCATACTGCTGGGCATTGTGACCATCGACGATATCCTGTGGATCGCCAACGAAGAACATACCGAAAACATCCAGAAAATCGGTGGTACCGAGGCCCTCGACGAGCCCTACCTCGATATGCCCCTGCTGAAGCTGGTAAAAAAACGTGTAGGCTGGCTTGTGGTATTGTTCATCGGCGAAATGCTGACCGCTACCGCCATGGGGTTCTTTGAAGACGAAATAGCCAAAGCCGTAGTGCTGGCGCTGTTTGTACCGCTGATCATCTCCAGCGGCGGCAACAGCGGCTCACAGGCTTCTACCCTTATCATACAAGCCATGGCACTGGGCGAAATCAGTATCAACGACTGGTGGCGCGTGATGCGGCGCGAGATCGTTTCCGGCCTGCTGCTGGGCAGCGTGCTGGGATGCATCGGTTTCATCCGCATCCTGCTGTGGAACAGCCTTTTCCATACCTACGGCGAGCATACAGTGCTGATCGGTATGACCGTGGGCATCTCCCTCGTAGGCGTGGTCTTATGGGGCACGCTCTCCGGCTCCATGCTGCCTATTATCCTGAAAAAAGCCGGCGCCGACCCCGCCACCTCCTCTGCCCCATTTGTGGCTACGCTGGTGGATGTAACCGGATTGCTCATTTATTTCTCCGTGGCGTATACGTTCATGAGAGGTATCTTGTTATAAATCGCGCGGAGTTCCCGCGGAGTTCTCCGCGGGAGCTAGTAGCAATCCTCCGTAAGACTTGTTCCGGCGGACGTTTTATGAACAATGAACAACCAGTTGTACTCGTCTTCTCCCAGCATATTCATATGCGGTTTGGCACGCAGCCCGCGCAGCGCGGGCACCAGCGTGTTGCTGTGGCCAATTACTAAAATCCGTTTCCCCCAGTCGCCATGCCGCGTGATCTCGTAAATCAGCGATTCTCCCGTGGTATCTGCCTTATAGAAGCAGGTATCCAGCTGTTGTTTGATCCGGAGGCTGTCGGCCGTCTGGATGCAGCGGAGATAAGGCGTCAGGTAAATCTTGTCGAGACGGGCGTTTTTCAGCCGTTCATATAAAAGGCCGGCACGTTGGAAACCTTCCGGGGTAAGGGTGGTATCGGCGCCGCCGGGATAACGTTCCGCATGCCGGACGAAATAAAACGTACCCGTGAGGAAAGTAGTGTCTTCCGATACCGGTACCGGTTGCCGTACGGGCGCCTTGGGTTTGCAGGCAGCCAGCAGGAGGAGGCAAAATATGACAGGCAGTAAACGCATAAGCTGCATGGTAAAAGACCGCCAACCGGCGTCCATCCAAAATTTGTAGCAATTTATGATTAAACCGTTACATTTATCACCCAACAAAATACTGAACCGCTATGACAAAATGGGTATTGCCCGCCATTATTTTTTTATCAGCCAACAGTCTCTATGCCCAGCAACCAGGGCCCCTTACGGTAGAAAAAATCATGCGCGATCCTAAATGGATAGGCACATCCCCCGATAATCTTTTCTGGGGAACCGACAACCAGACCGTCTATTTCAGCTGGAACCCTGACCAGCAAATGGCCGATTCTCTCTATGCCGCCGGTATCAAAAACCATACGCCGGTAAAGACCAACGCCGCCGACCGCGGCCTGATCTCCGCCAGGTCCCGTGGCTGGTACAATACCGACAGGACACTGCTCACCTACAGTTACCAGGGCGATGTATACCTGATGGAAATAAAATCCGGTAAAACGGTCCGTGTTACGCAGACTGCCGCCGCGGAAGTCAACCCTGAGTTCAGCTTCGGCGGCCGGCAGATCGTATATGAACAAAACCGCGACCTCTTCGCATGGGACAGGACTACCGGCGTTACTACCCAGCTCACCAGCTTCACACCCGGTAATAAGCCCGCCGAAGAAAAAGACGAACTGCAGAAAGGCAACGACCAGGAGAAATACCTGAAAGCGCAGCAGCTGGAACTGCTGGCCGTTGTGCGGGACAAAAAAGCCAAAAGAGATGCCCTCACCGCATTTAGCAAACAAAACGACGCGAAGCCATTGCGTAAACTCTACCTGGGCGACAAGAAGCTGAGCGCCGTGCAGATCAGTCCCGATGGCCGTTATATTACCTACAAACTTTATAAGGAAGGCGACGGTAAAAATACCATTGTACCTGAATTTGTGACCGCGACCGGCTTTACGACGGATATCCATTCCCGTGAGAAAGTAGGCGCACCGCAGGGCACACAGGAATCTTTCCTTTACGACCGGGAGCGCGACACCGTGCTGCCGATAGTACTGAAAGACCTGCCCGGCATTAAAGACCTCCCGGATTACAGCAAAGACTACCCCGGAAGGGACAGCGCCAAAGTGCGGCCTGTGGCTGTCAGCGGCATTATCTGGTCCGACAGGGGAACCCATGCCGTTGCAGACGTCCGTTCCGACGATAACAAAGACCGCTGGATTGTGCTGATCGACCTTACTACCGGCAAGGTAAAATCCCTGAACCGGCAGCGTGACGAAGCCTGGATCGGCGGCCCCGGTATCAGCGGATGGCAGATCAGTTCAGGCCTGGGGTGGATCGACGAAAATACCTGCTGGTACCAGTCAGAAGCCACCGGGTATTCCCATCTGTATACCACGCAGGTAGTGACCGGCCAGACCGAACAGCTGACCAAAGGCAATTACGAAGTACAGGAAGCCACCCTCTCCAACGATAAAAAACATTTTTACATCATTACCAATGAAGTACATCCCGGCGAACAGCAATTTTATCGTATAGCCGTTACCGGTGGAAAGGCAGAACGCATTACCACCATGGAAGGAGCACATGAAGTGAGCATCTCCCCGGACCAGCAATGGATCGCCTATCGCTACTCCTATTCCACCAGGCCCTGGGAGCTGTACCTGCAGCCCAACAGTCCGGGCAGCAAAGCGATACAGATCACCCATATGGCGCAATCGGCTGAATTCAAAGCATATCCCTGGCGTGATCCGCAGGTGATCACCTTCACCGCACGCGACAACCAGCCGGTATATGCACGGTTATACACGCCGGACCCGGCGAAGCGGAACGGCGCTGCCGTGATCTTCGTACATGGCGCCGGTTATCTGCAGAACGCCCACAAATGGTGGAGCAGTTATTTCCGGGAATACATGTTCCACAACCTGCTTACCGATAAAGGATACACCGTACTGGATGTGGATTACCGCGGCAGTGCCGGCTACGGCCGCAACTGGCGTACCGGTATTTACCGCTATATGGGCGGCAAAGACCTGGACGATGAAGTGGATGCCGCCAAATACTTGGCAGAGAAATTGCAGGTTGACGCCGGCCGCATTGGAATTTACGGTGGCAGCTACGGCGGTTTTATGACGCTGATGGCGATGTTTACCAAACCAGGCGTGTTTGCAGCCGGTGCCGCTTTACGCTCCGTTACTGACTGGGCGCACTATAATCACGGATATACCAGTAATATCCTGAATGAACCATTCACTGACAGTATTGCCTACCGCCGCTCTTCCCCCATTTATTTTGCGGAAGGGCTGAAAGGCAAGCTGCTCATGTGCCATGGCATGGTAGACACCAACGTACATTTCCAGGATATTGTGCGGCTGTCGCAACGACTGATAGAACTTGGGAAAGATAACTGGGAGCTGGCAGTATATCCTGTGGAAGACCACGGATTTACAACACCCAGCAGTTGGACGGATGAATACAAAAGAATCTTACATTTGTTCGATAATACATTATTGAAGTAACCGCACCGGATGTCTGTCATACAGACATCCGATGTCACTGCATAAGGGGAATATAGTGAACGATGATCCGATATTAACATTCGGTTAATCGTGCACTATATTCCCTTTTTCATTTTAATTTTCATGTTGCGAAGAATGCACGTTATGTGAAAACGCACGCGTAGAACCATATCTTATATTATATTTTATTAACATCAAGTGATGTTATTTTAACAATTAATGCGATATTGCAATGAACACCCTCACCAAAAAACACGCTTAAACACATGTGTGGAATTGTAGCTTACATCGGGCACAGAGAAGCATACCCGGTAGTATTGAAAGGCCTTAAAAGACTGGAATACCGCGGTTACGACAGCGCGGGCGTAGCCATCATCAATGACGGACTGCGGGTTTACAAAAAGAAAGACAAAGTTGCGGCGCTGGAAGAATACGCCTCCAGTTACGACATGCGCAGCCCCATCGCCATCGGGCATACCCGGTGGGCGACGCATGGCGAACCCTGTGACCGCAACGCACACCCCCACGTTTCCAGTGACGGAAAACTGTCGATGGTACATAACGGCATCATCGAAAACTATGTACAACTTAAACAGGAACTGGTCAACCAGGGACACGTTTTTCAGAGCGATACAGACACTGAAGTGCTGCTGCACTTTATTGAAGAGATCAAAAAACAAAACCAGTGCCCCCTGGAAGAAGCCCTGCGTATCGCCCTGAAGAGAGTCGTGGGTGCTTACGTGATCGTACTGATCGACGAAGACAATCCCGACACGCTGATTGCAGCGCGCAAGGGCAGTCCCCTCGTGATCGGCGTAGGCAAAGGAGAACACTTCCTCGCTTCCGACGCCTCCCCCATCGTGGAATACACCAAAGAGGTAGTCTATGTCAACGATTATGAAATTGCCGTTATCAAAGCGGATGAACTGATCCTGAAAAATATCTCCAACGAAAGACAGACACCGTACATACAGAAGCTGGACATCGAGCTGGCAGCCATCGAAAAAGGCGGCTATGCCCACTTCATGCTGAAAGAAATTTTTGAGCAGCCGCAAACGATCTTTGACAGTCTGCGCGGCCGTCTCGATGCCAAGAAAGGCACCCTCACCATGGGCGGCATCCGCGAATATGCGGAAACGCTCAGCAACGCCAAACGCATCATCATCGTTGCCTGCGGTACCTCCTGGCACGCAGGCCTCGTAGCGGAATACATGATCGAAGAGTTATGCCGTATCCCCGTGGAAGTGGAATACGCCTCCGAGTTCCGTTACCGCAACCCTGTGGTAGGTCCCGGTGACGTGATCATCGCCATCTCCCAGTCGGGTGAAACAGCCGACACGCTCGTTGCCATCGAAGCTGCCAAAGAAAAAGGCGCTATCATCCTCGGCGTATGTAACGTGGTAGGTTCTTCCATCGCACGACTGTCTCACGCCGGCGCCTATACGCACGCAGGCCCTGAAATCGGTGTAGCCAGCACCAAAGCTTTCACCGCGCAGCTGGCCGTATTGTGCCTCGTAGGCCTGAAGATAGCTGCAGAGAAAGGGTCTATCACCGCCCAGCGCTTCCAGCACCTGCTCGATGAACTCGACCAGGTCCCTGAAAAAGTAGCGACGGCCCTTAAACTGGACGACCAGGTACAGAAGGTTGCCGCCAAATACAAAGACGCACGCGACTTCCTCTACCTGGGCCGTGGTTATAACTTCCCGGTCGCACTGGAGGGAGCACTCAAACTCAAAGAAATTTCCTACATCCACGCGGAAGGTTATCCCGCAGCGGAAATGAAACACGGTCCCATTGCCCTGGTAGACGAAAACCTGCCGGTAGTGATCGTAGCCACAAAAGACAGTTACTACGAAAAAGTAGTATCCAACATACAAGAGATTAAAGCCCGTAAAGGTAAAGTGATAGCGGTTGTGACGGAAGGTGACCAAACCATTCCGCCCATGGCAGATGACGTTATTTTTGTACCTTCAGCAGATGAACTCGTTGCACCTATTATCTCCGTTATCCCCCTGCAACTGCTCGCCTATCACATCGGCGTCATGAAAGGATTTGACGTAGACAAACCGAGGAACCTGGCGAAGAGTGTGACTGTTGAATAACCTAGATCTTATCCATGAACAACATCAAAAAGAAACCACTATCCGAGCTGGGTTACAACTTTATTGAAACCCAGTTACCCAAGGGAAAAGACGAATACTACCTGCGTAACGAGCAATGGAGCCGGCAGGGCGAATACAGAAGATTGCTTGCGCATGAGGTGGAAGCCCTCGTGCGCAACGACAACAGTTCCGACGACTGGAACAATATTTTTGTTTCCAACGAATTTAACCCGCAGCTGGTGCAGCACTGCCACTTCTTTGGCATGGTACGCATCGGTAAACTGGAACCGTATTATCTCGAGTTCCACAACCTGCGGCTACCGGTAGGACTGTACAACAGCACTATCTGCGCCTGCGACTTCGGCGACAACGTGGTGGTACACAATGTCAACTACCTTTCCCATTATATCCTGGGCAACGAAGTGATCGTCGCCAATGTGAACGAGATGGCCACGACCGACTATGCCAAGTTTGGGAACGGCATTTTAAAAGAAGGGGAGTCTGAAAGCGGCCGTATCCAGCTGGAACTCTGCAACGAAAACGGCGGTCGCAGCGTGATGCCCTTCGATGGCATGCTGCCCGGCGACGCCTATCTCTGGACACGCTACCGTGACGACCTGCAGCTGCAACAGCAGTTCAAGGCTTTCACCGAAAAACAGTTCGACAAGCGCCGTGGTTACTACGGCATGGTGGGCGACCGCTGCGTGATCAAAAACTGCAAGATCATCAAAGACGTGACCATCGGTACCGATGCTTACCTCAAAGGCGCCAACAAGCTGAAAAACCTGACCATCAACAGCAGCAGCGATGCCGCTTCACAGATAGGAGAAGGATGTGAGCTGGTGAACGGTATCATCGGCTACGGCTGCCGCGTTTTCTACGGCGTAAAAGCCGTCCGTTTTGTGATGGCATCGCACTCACAATTAAAATACGGCGCCCGCCTGATCAACTCGTACCTCGGCAACAACGCCACCATCTCCTGCTGCGAAGTGCTCAACTCCCTGATATTCCCGGCGCATGAACAGCACCACAACAACTCGTTCCTCTGTGCGGCACTGGTGATGGGACAAAGCAATATGGCTGCCGGCGCAACCATTGGCTCCAACCACAACTCCCGCGGCGCTGACGGCGAAATCCTCGCCGGCAGAGGCTTCTGGCCTGGGCTGTGCGTAAGCCTGAAACACAATTCCAAATTCGCCAGCTTCACGCTCATCTCCAAGGGTAACTATATGTCTGAACTGCATATCAATATCCCTTTCTGCCTCGTGCTGAACGATGAGCATGACAACCGGCTCAAGATCATGCCCGGCTACTGGTTCATGCACAACATGTACGCCATTGCCCGCAATTCCTGGAAATATGTGGACCGCGACAAACGTACCGATAAAACCCAGCTGATAGAATATGATTACCTGGCCCCGGACTCCGTAGAGGAAATGTTCCAGGGACTGGCCATCATGGAAGCCGCTGTGGGCAAAGCATGGTTCGCACTGCCGGAAAACACGCCAAAAAAGGAACTAACGGAAAAGGATGTACGTAAAAAAGGAAAGGAACTGCTGTTGCAGCAGCCGGAAGAAGTGGCCCGCCTGACCATCCTGGTCAAAGGCATGGAAAACAGCGCCCGCGAAGTACAGCTGCTGAAAGTGCACAAAGCCTACGCGCTCTTCCGCGAACTGATTGTTTTCTATGGCATGAAAAACATCATCGCCGCCAATAAACCGTCCTTTCTCGCGTTGCAGGCTGCTGTTAAAACAGCCAAACGCGGCGACTGGCATAACATCGGCGGACAACTGATGAAAGCGGAAACCGTCAACCTGCTGAAACAGAAAATCCGGAAAAATAAAATCGCCAGCTGGCCGCAGCTGCACGAACAGTACACCGAGATCGGGAAAGAATACGCCACCGACAAACTACAACATGCCGTTGCCAGTATGCTGGAAATAAAAGAGGTATCTTTGAAAAACTTTACCCCTGCACTACTCGCAGAATGGCTGGAAGACTCTACCCGCACGATGGAATGGATGGCGCACAACATCCGCCATTCAAGGGAGAAAGACTATAAAAATCCTTTCCGTCAACTGGCCTACGACAATGCCAACGAAATGAATGTAGTGGTAGGCAGCCTGGAAGACAATGCCTTCATCAACGAGACATTGAACGAACTGGGCGAATATAAAAACCGGGTCAGAAAAATTATCAATGAATGGGAACTGTAGAGAAAACCAGATGCGGCTGGAGCCTGAAAGATCAATTGTATAAAGACTATCACGACCATGAATGGGGGACGCCCAATCATGACGACCAGCATCTCTTTGAAATGCTTTGCCTCGAAGGCGCACAGGCCGGCCTCAGCTGGTACACCGTGCTCACCAAACGGGAAAACTACCGCAAAGCTTTCGATAACTGGGATGCAAAAAAGATCGCTAAATACGATGATAAAAAAATCGCGAAGCTGCTGGAAAACGAAGGGATCATCCGGAACAAACTGAAGGTCAACGCCGTAGTCAACAATGCCAAAGCCTTTCTGGCCGTGCAAAAGGAGTTCGGCACCTTCGATCAGTACATCTGGTCATTCGTGAACCACAAACCCATTGTCAACAATTTCAAATCATTACAGGAAGTACCGGCAAAGACGCCCATCTCAGATGCCATGAGCAAGGACCTGCTGAAACGCGGGTTCAAATTTGTAGGGTCTACTATCTGTTACGCCTATATGCAGGCTACCGGCATGGTGAACGATCATATAGCCTCCTGCTATAAAAGATCGAAGGGGTAACGTTTTCAGCGAATACTTTCTGCGAAGCCGCCATTGATATTTTATCGATGGCGGTTTTGTTTTATGGCTCTATTAATACTTCAGAGAGGTCTTTATTATTGATCAGCGTATAGTCGGTGAGGGTATTGAGGAAGAGGTACAGCTGCCGTTGCTGCTGGCTGGTCAGCGGGATGCCCTTGCGCACCAGCACATCTGTTGTGATGGTGTCGTTTACACCATGATCGTAAAAATCGAATACCTGGAAGATATCGAAATAACGGCCATCATGCATATAAGGGGAGCTCCTGATGATATTACGCAGCGAAGGCACTTTGAATTTGAGGTAATCAGCCGTATTGCCGGTGATCTTCATCCGCCCCACATCGTTGAGCGCGGCCAGGTAAGGCAGGCCGTTGCTGCGATAGCTCAGGTCCGTAAACAGCGGTTCTTTATGACAGGCAGCACATTTTTGCTGATAAAGCGTATAGCCCACCTGTTCGTCCGGCGAGAAAGCCGCCCCCGGCACTTTGCGGATAATGCTGTCATAGCGGGAGTTACCGGAAATCATGGTACCCACGAACTGGGTGATGGCTTTGAACATCCGCTCGCTGGTGACTTCTTCCGTACCGAAAGCCGCTTTGAACTGCTGCCGGTACCTGGGATCGCCCTGCATTTTTTGCAGCAGTTCTTTCAGGTCCACCCCCATTTCCCGGTGGTCTGTGAGCGGCGTCAGCGGTTGTATTTCGAGGTTGTTCACACCGCCGTCCCACATAAATTCCTTTTGCCAGATCATATTAAAGATCGTGGGCACGGAGCGGTTGCCCTGCCTGCCGCCTACGCCGTGGCTCAGCGCATGATCGAAATGCCCGAAGGCGGCGAACTGCTGATGACAGAAGCCACAGGAAACGGTGCTGTCTTTGGAGAGGCGGTAGTCGTAAAATATAAAACGCCCCAGGGCTATCCCCTGTTTAGTCAGCGGGTTACCGGAAAAGTTATACACAGGATCGGGGAATCCGGGCGGCAGCGACAGCGATACCGGCTCCGGCCCGGGGCCACCGCTACCGCCCCTGTTTTCCTTTTTACAGGCATGGGCGAGCAATAGCAGGGTCCCGAAGGCAACAGCGATATATAACGCTTTATGGCGCATCCGTGGTGTTAGTTTTTAATGGAGAACATCTGTTGATAGTTTTTGGCGATGTTGAGTGCCGCTTCGCCCGGCGCCATGATGACCGGCGTTTGTGCGAAGCTGGCCGTATTGGGCGCGAACCATTTGCCCAGGTCGGCCACCATGTTAAAATGCGGTATGGCGGCAGTATACGGGGTGATATGGAAGCTCAGGGGCAGCTGCACGGTTTTCAGCACATTGTACGGTCCTTTGAAACCGCCCACATGCCATTGGAACTCATGCGTGGGGGATGCCACCGCATCGGAGGTGCCTTCCAGCTTCGCCATGATATAACCGCTATTCCAGGTCCAGAACATGCCGTTTTCCGGGGCCAGCGCGCCCGACTGGACGCCGCTGTTGTTGCGGGCGCTGTCCACCCCGATGAGGAAGCGGATAGCGGTATAGGTCCCGGCCGGCACACTGTCGAGCCGCAGCCGTTTGGTGGAATCCACCGCATCATTGATGAGAAAATAGGCGGATGCCAGCGGGATGATTTTCCCGGCGTTATCCACCAGGGCGAAGTTGCTGAGATAGTAGCGGAACTGGGAGATAATGAATTTTTCCCCGGCGGCGTTGGTGTAGGAGCGCGTTCCTCTCACCAGCGGGCTGCCGTTCATTTCATGGGAGACGTCCAGCGACAGCTGTGTATAAAACACCGGTGGCGGGTCATCTTTTTTATCTTTTTTTGCGCATCCGCAGAGCCATAGGATAGGCAGGCATATCAGGACACAACGGAAGATATAGGAAGTAAAAATCCGCAAGATCATGGTATTCCTTTTTGTGTTCAGGAAGATACGATGATTTTGCGGATTAAAGGATTAAAAAGGGCCTAGCTTCTCTTGTAGCCTCTCCAGCCGTAGTAGAACACCACCACGAAGCAGAGCAGCGGGATGCCGTAGGAAATGGCGGTAGAATACTTTTCTGTCACCACCCCCATCAGGTAGGGAACAGATGCCCCACCAACGATAGACATCACGATAAAGGAAGCGCCTCTTTTAGTATGTTTTCCCAGGTCTTTCACCCCCAGGGCGAAGATCGTCGGGAACATGATAGACATAAAGAAAAACACCGCTATCAGTGCGTATACGGAAGCGGCCCCGCTGCCTGTCATCACAAAAGCGCATAACAGCACGTTGATGAAAGCATAGATCGCCAGCAGCTGATTAGGGGCGATTTTACGCATCAGGGCGGTACCTACGAAACGGCCGGCGAGAAACAGCACCATGCCGGCAGACAGCAGGTAAGCCGCCTTTTCGTTGGAAGTACCCTGCCAGTATTCAGTGGCGTAGTTGATAAACAGTGCGCCTACGCCCACCTGGGCGGCCACATAAAAGAACTGGGCGATAACGCCGCCAACAAAATGTTTATGGGCAAACAGCGGTCTTTCGTCTTTCATGACCGCTTCTCCTTCCGCTTCTGCCTCTTTGATTTCCGGCAGTTTGGTGCGGTAAAAGAAGGCGGCGATGAGCAACACCACTACACCGATCACGATATAGGTAAGCTGTACAGAGGTCAGGTCGTCTTTCCCGCTACCGAAGAAGAGGGCGCCGCCGATGACAGGTCCGAGGAAAGAACCCAGTCCGTTAAAGCATTGTGACAGGTTCAGCCGCTGCTCAGAGGATTCTTTCGATCCCAGTACGGTCACATACGGGTTGGCCGCCGTTTCCAGGCAGGCCAGTCCACAGGCCAGCACGAAGAGAGACAGCAGGAAGAAGTCGAAATTGAGTGCGCGGGCCGACGGGTAGAAAAGGAAAGCGCCGGCTGCATACAGCAGCAACCCCATGATGATCCCTTTCTTGTAGCCGAACCTGTTCATAAACATGCCGGCCGGCAAGGCCATGATGAAGTAGGCGCCGAAGTAAGCGCCCTGCAGCAGGGTAGAGCGCTTAGGCGTGATATTGAGCACTTCCTGGAAATGTTTGTTCAGCACGTCCAGCAGGCCGTATGCCAGGCCCCATAAAAAGAACAGACTGGTGACCAGTATAAACGGGAAAAGGTAGTTGCCAGCCTGCTTCCCGCTCGGGGGACTGCTGGTATAGGTGGAATTACTTACTGCGCCTCCGGCCATAACGAAGAGTTTATTGTTTTCAGGTTAAAAGAGTGATGTATCAGTTTAGTCGGCAAATGCTCAGCTGATGGACCTGTCGAGGTGTGTATAACCTCCGTCAACGAATAATATCTGTCCGGTTGTATGTGATGAACGGGGAGACAGCAGGAACACGGTGGTGTTGGCGATCTCGTCGGAGGTGGTCATTCTCTGCTCAAAAGGAATTTTGGCGGTGATGGAAGCCAGTTTCTCTTTGGGATTGGGCAAAGAATTGATCCAGGTTTCGTACAGTGGTGTCCACACTTCGGCCGGGATGACCGTGTTGACACGCACGGAGTAAGGCAGCAGTTCCACTGCCCATTCACGGGTCAGCGCATTGATGGCGCCTTTGGAAGCGGCGTAGCCGGAGGTGTTGCCCTGACCGGTGGTCGCTACTTTGGAGCCGATATTCACGATGTTGCCTTTGGTGGTTTTCAGGTAAGGCAGCGCAAAATGGGCCAGGTTGTAGTAGTGTGACAGGTTGTTTTGCAGCGATTGCATAAAGCGTTCCGGGCTGCCGCTTTCCAGTCCTACCCCGTCATTAGCGCCGGCGTTGTTCACCAGGGCGTCTATTTTTCCGTATTTCTCCACGGTTTCCGCGATCACCCTGCGGCAGTCTTCCACATTGGACAGCTCGGCTTTCACGCCATGGGCCTGGCCTCCCGCTGCGATAATCTCGCCGGCGGTTTTGTTGTTGTCTGCTTCATTTCTGCCGGCAATGACGACAATGCCTCCTTCTGCTGCTACCAGTTTTGCAATACCTTCTCCAATACCTTTGGCACCGCCGGTAACAATAATCACTTTTCCCTGTAATCCTAAATCCATATGCGTGGTGTTATGCTTTATATTATAGATGATAGAATGAGATGGCGTTGCCTCCCATAATGTTGTTTTGTTCTGCTGTTGATAATTTACTGATGTAGCTGGTGACGATGTTTTTCACCTGTGCGTATTCCGCTGCCAGCAGGCAAACGGGCCAGTCGGACCCGAACATGAGGCGGTTGGGGCCAAAACATTCCAGTACTACATCGAGGAACGGTTCGAAGTGTTCCTGTTGCCAGTGCTGCCAGTCCGCTTCCGTTACCAGCCCGCTGAGCTTACAGTATACATTCGGTGACCGGGCGATCTGACGCATATAAGCGGCCCATTCGTCCAGTTCGCCGGTTTTAAAGTCCGGTTTCGCCACATGATCTATCACGAGGCGGTGGTCCGGGAATTGCTGCACGAAGGCAGCCGTGGCGGCTAACTGTTTCGGATATACGAGGATATCATAGCTGAATCCGAATTCCGCCAGGGCAGCGATGCCGCGGCAAAAGTCGTCTCCGAGCAGGAAATTAACATCGGGTTCGCCCTGTACGATATGCCGGAACCCTTTGAGTTTGGGATGGGCGGCGTAAGCGGCCAGGCGGTCCCGCAGACGGGGATCCCGCAGGTCTGTCCACCCTACCACGCCTTTGATGAACGGATGTTTATCCGCCAGGTCCAGCAGGAAAGCGGTCTCGTTTTCCGACTGGTCTGCCTGTACCGCCACACAACCGTGTACGCCGTTGGCGGCCAGCACGGGCTCCAGGTGTTCCGGAAAAAAATCCCTGCGGATGACCTGCATGGAATCATCTATCCAGGCGTCGCGGACGGGATCATACTGCCAGAAATGCTGATGTGCGTCGATTACCATTTAATCAGTTGGTTATTTGGTTATTCTTTTATTTGGTTATTTGATCATTGATTAAGTCCAATCAACGATCAAATAACCAAATGGCAAAATATTACAATGAAAAGATCTTATCCATGATGATCCATTTCTCTCCTGGTTTGGCTACCGGCAAAGCCTGCTGGTATTTCCACATGAGCTGTTCCCATTCCTGTACTTTAGGATTGGCAGCGTCCATGGCGCCTTTGCGGTCAAAAGAGAAAGTATCGTTCACTTCCATGATCATAAACAGGCGATTGCCGGCGCGGTAGATTTCCATGTTTTGGATACCGCTGTCGGTAATACTTTTTTTGATCTCCGGCCATACGTTGCGGTGATAGTCTTCGTATTCGGCTATCAGCTGCGGATCGTCGACCAGGTCCAGTGCCAGGCAATAACGGTTCATATGCAGTTATTTAAAGGCTACCACTGTTTGTTTGGAAGTACCGAGGCCATCGATGCCCAGCTCCACCACGTCGCCCGCTTTCAGGTATACCTGCGGGTTCATGCCGAGGCCTACGCCTGCCGGTGTGCCGGTGGAAATGACGTCGCCCGGGAGCAGTGTCATGAACTGGCTCAGGTAAGCCACTACGAACGGCACGTTGAAGATGAAGTTGGCTGTGTTGCCGTCCTGCATTTTCTGGCCGTTAACGGTGAGCCATAAACGCAGATTGTTCACGTCTTTGATTTCATCTTTCGTCGCCAGCCAGGGGCCCATAGGCGCGAAAGTGTCGCAGCTTTTGCCTTTCACCCACTGACCGTTTCTCTCCAGCTGGAAGGCGCGCTCGCTGTAATCGTTGTGCAGGCAGTAGCCGGCTACGTAGTCCAGCGCGTCTTTTTCTTCCACATAGGAGGCTTTTTTACCGATTACCACGGCCAGTTCCACTTCCCAGTCTGTTTTTTCGCTGTTACGCGGAATCACCAGGTCATCGTTGGGGCCTACCAGTGCGGTAGTGCTTTTAAAGAACACGATGGGTTCTGTGGGGATCGGCGCGTTGGTTTCGCGGGCGTGGTCAGCGTAGTTGAGACCGATGCACACGATCTTGGACGGCCGCTGAAACGGAGCGCCCAGACGGGTGCCGGCAGGTACCTGCGGACAGGAAGCGCCATGCTGGGCCCACCATTGGGACAGGCGTTCCAGGCCATTGGAAGCCAGGAATTGTTCTCCAAAATCTTCACCAAAAGCGCTGACGTCAAACATCCCTGCTTCTGTAACAATGCCCGGTTTCTCTTGTCCCGGTAAACCAAACCTGATCAGTTTCATTTCAATATTTTTTATTGTTATCCTTTAGTCTTTCTTGATTTCTTTCAGTGTCTGCACCTGTAGGCGGCCGTTGTCCACTTTCAGGTCGATGAAAGGTTCCGCCTTGCCATCTTTTACCAGCGAGAAGTACACGTGGTCTGCCTCTGTTGTTTGCTGGATGGTAGGCTGATACCCTGCCGGAATGCCGATGTACATACTTTTTTGTACGCCGCCGAATTCCACGTAGAGTTCTATGCTGTCGGGACTGTTGTCCGGTCTGATTTCTGCGATGAAGTCGGCGATGATCTGGCCTGACTGCATATTTTTGCTGTACTTTTTGGTCAGCTCCGCAGATGCGGACACTTTACCCAGGCCCATGGTGTTCTCCATATATTTCCAGATACGTTCCGGCGGAGAAGTGGCCCACAGTACTTTCAGATCGTTGCCGTCCTGGCTGGCGTGATAGTAACGCACGGCATGGTTGGGCTTCAGCACCCCGATATAGGCGCTGTTAGGCTCATCCCATAACACTTTAAAGAGTTCTGCTTCCGGCGCATCTTTCAGCACCATCTGCTCGAATGTTTTTTCTTTTTTCAGATCTTTTATCTGAAACTTAATGGTGATCGTCTGGGTGTCCTTATCCCTGCCGGTAATAGCTACGTCCACGGTGCCTGCAGGTGTGGCAGGCGTGAGTGCTGTAGCCGTATCAGCGCCGTTGTTCTTGTTTCCGGTTCCCGAATTACAGGCGGTAGCGGTTATTGCTGCCAGTGCTACCAGCCATACACGAAAATGTTGCATAATCGTTATTAATGATTGATGAATGAATAGATTGAAAGATAATAACCTTCAGCTATATTCATCACATTCAATCTATTAATTATTTAACCTGATAAAGCCGCCGTCGATCGGATAGTCGCATCCCGTGATAAAACCAGCCTCATCAGAGCAGAGGTAAAGGGCCAGGTGACCCACTTCCACCGGCTTGGCCATACGGCCTATCGGCTGGGTTTTGCTCAGCTTATCGAACATTTCCGCTTCTTTACCGGGGTAGTTTTTGGCGATAAAACCGTCTACGAACGGTGTATGTACCCTCGCGGGGGAGATGCAGTTGCAACGGATGTTGCTGCCGAGGTAGTCCTTGGCGGCAGACAGGGTCATGGTGAGCACGGCGCCTTTACTCATGGAGTAGGCAAACCTGTCCGGAATACCCACGCTGGAGGCGATAGAAGCGATATTCAGCACTACCCCGCCACCCTGGGCTTTCATTTGTTTGATGACTGCATACATACAGTTATAGGTACCTTTCACATTCACCTGGTAAACGCGGTCGAAATCCTGTTCGCTGGTATTTTCGAGATTGCCTACATGGGCGATACCGGCGCAATTCACCAGGATGTCCAGTTTACCGGCCTGCTGCACAATGCTGTCCATTACGGTGATCACCGCCGCCTGATCGGCCACGTTGCAGGCGTGTACCTGTGCCTGTCCGCCTGCCGCTTTGATTTCTTCTGCCGTGCTCCGGCCCCCTTCTTCATTCAGCTCTATAATATGCACGCTGGCGCCCTGGGCGCCAAAGCATTTTGCGATCGCCTGTCCTATGCCGCTACCACCACCGGTGATAACCGCCACTTTGTGATCTAATCTGAACAGCTCCATATTAAAAAATTTAAGGGTTCTAAAATACCTATTTTACCAAGCGGTTTGCAATTGTATTTTCACTGTATTTCATACTTTCTTGCCTAATTTTCGCAAAATTCAATAATTTCCGGAGCAAATGAACGACTTTTTACCATTTGAGACCATGAGAAAACTGATATTGACAGCCCTTTTGGGAGGCGTTTTGCAGCAGGCTTCCGCCCAACAGCCCAAACCTAACCAATACGGCCTGCTGGTGATAGGCACCCCTGAGCAGTACGCGCAACTGGTAAAAAAGGACAGCGACCAGCAGCTGGTGGACCTGGAAACCTATATACCGCATATCCGAAAAGACGTGCGTTACGCCACCACCAACAATTTCACGCATCAGCAGCTTTATCAGCATACAAAGATCTATCTGCGCCGGCCTGCCGCCGAGAAGCTGAAAGCCGTACAGGCAGTACTCAATAAAAAGGGATATACCCTGCTGATATACGACGCATACCGCCCCTACCGGGTTACGGAAGCGATGTTCAAAATCGTTCCCAACGACCTGTACGCCGCCGACCCACGCAAAGGCTCCGGGCATAACCGCGGCGTAGCGGTGGACCTGTCCATGGCAGATCTTAAAACGGGAAAGCCCGTGGCAATGCCAACGGACTTTGACGATTTCACCAAAAAGGCGCATGAAAATTATGTTCCCTCCGATCCAACAGTGACGGCTAATCGCAAACTGCTGCGCGACACGATGAAACAGCACGGTTTCAAAGGGTCCCGCACGGAATGGTGGCATTTTTATCTCCCGGATTATAAAAAATATCCACTGATGGATATTACGACCCCGGACTAAAGGACTACGTTGGGATTACCCTGCCGGTAGCCCGGACGTATTTATCTTTTAAGGAATGATCACCGTGTCGATCTTACTCGTATAAGGCCCCCATTTATAATAATAGGTACCGGCAGCCGGTGTTTTAGCCGCGTATGGCCGTTGTACTTTCTGGAGCGAGTCTGTACAATTACAGGACCTGAAAAGGCTCTTCACATACACCACGTGTATGCCTGCGGAATCAGATTCCTTAAATCCGGTAAACTCCTCACAACGGGAACTGTAGTAGCTCAGGTTAAAGCGGATGCTGTCAGCGCTGCCGTCTACGCGTGTTGCTGTTACAGGAGGATAACTTTCCTGTTCGCAGGTAGTTTTGTGACAGGCAGCAGCGGCAAACAGGCATACGATGCCCAACAAGACATGGTTAAATTTCATACTGTGTAGTTTAAAATGACTCTAGTTGATTTGTGAGAACGCTGTCAACAAAAACCATGCTACACAAAAAAACGGAGCCGCGGTTCAGGTACCGCAACTCCGTTGTACGTTCTGTTGGCAATAGTTAGTATATCTTGTTGAGCGCGTCCACATAGGCATGTACAGAGGCATTCACGATATCGGTAGAGTAACCGAAGCCGTAGAAAGACTGGCCGTTGTGTTTTACGCGCATATTTACTTTGCTCACGTCTTCGCTGCCGCCATGCATGGCCTGGATGCTGAATTCATCCAGTTCAATGTCATCTTTAATGATGGCGTGGATAGCGTTGATAGTAGCGTTTACAGGGCCGTTTCCGGCGGCACTGGCTTCCCGGTCTTCCCCGTTGATGCGCAGTTTCACGGTCGCCATAGGGCGCAGCGGATCACCGCATACTACCTGTAACAGTGTTACTTTAATAGCTTTATCACCATAGTTTTTATCGTCGCCGTCGCCCATCAGTTGCAGCAGGTCTGCGTCGCTGATTTCTTTTTTATTGTCTGCCATTTCGAGGAAGCGTTGGTATACTTCGTCGAGGTTGATTTTATCCATTTTGTAGCCCAGTCGCTCGAGGTGGTGTTTCAGGGCGTGGCGGCCGCTGCGGGCGGTGAGGATAATGGAGTTGGAGTTGATGCCTACGTCTTCCGGGTTGAGGATTTCGTAGTTTTCGCGGTGTTTCAGCACACCATCCTGGTGAATACCGGAGCTGTGAGCGAAGGCGTTGCGGCCTACGATCGCTTTGTTGGCCTGTACCGGCATGCGCATCATTTTCTCTACCAGCGTGCTGATATCGTAGATGCCTTTGGAATTGATATTGGTATGATATCCCAGTCCGTGGTGTGTTTTCAGGATCATGGCCACTTCTTCGAGGGAAGTGTTGCCGGCGCGTTCGCCGATACCGTTGATCGTGCATTCCACCTGGCGGGCGCCGTTCATTACGCCGGCGATGGTGTTGGCGGTAGCCAGGCCCAGGTCGTTGTGGCAGTGAACGGAGATAATGGCTTTATCGATATTGGAGACGTGGTCTACCAGGTATTTGATTTTAGC
>NZ_CAMLHC010000038.1 GCF_946479755.1 uncultured Chitinophaga sp.
GGCAATAAAAAAAGTCTGACCGTTGGAACAATCAGACTTTCTTATTATGTGAATGGGTTAGTAAGTACAGGGAAACAAAATTCCCTACACAATATTAAAAAGAATTTCATGACAAAAGAAAAATTTTACAAAAAATTTTATTCACACTACTAAAATAATTGTGGATAACAGCAGTCTGAAACTTCCCGGTTATCGTTATACCCCCCTCCATATTTTGTTTATTGCTTTCCCCGATTTACTACCTTTGTTGCACTTAATATTATTCAACAACTCAGATCATATGAAGTTTGAAGCACCCGTTGCAGTAACGGAAATCGCTGCATTCATAGGCGCAGAGCTGGTAGGCAACAGCCAGCTGATGGCTACCGGCCTCAATGAAATACACAAGGTAACACCAGGGGATATATCTTTTGTAGACTTTGAAAAATACTACAACGCCAGTCTGCAATCTGCCGCCACTATCATCATCATCAACAAGAAAGTGGAATGCCCGGAAGGCAAGGCGCTGTTAGTACTGGAAGATCCCTTCAGTGCTTATGTAAAACTGGTGAACCGCTTCCGTCCATTTGAACCGGCCAGCAAAGCGATCAGTGATTCCGCAGTGATCGGAGAAGGGACTATCGTACAACCTAACGTATTCATTGGCAATCATGTGCGCATTGGCCGCAACTGTCTGATACATCCTAACGTAACGATTTATGACCACGCTGTTATCGGTGACAACGTGATCATTCATGCCGGTACCGTACTCGGTGCGGATGCATTTTACTTTAAGAAAAGAGCCGACAGAGAGGTGATATACGACAAGCTCGTAAGCTGTGGCCGGGTGATCATCGAAGACGATGTAGAGATAGGCGCAGGCTGTACGATCGACAAAGGCGTAAGCGGTGATACTATCATCGGCCGTGGCACCAAACTGGATAACATGATCCATATCGGTCACGGTACCGTGATCGGCAAAAACTGTCTCATTGCCGCCCAGGTTGGTATCGCCGGTAAAGCCCATATCGAAGACAACGTGATCCTCTGGGGACAGGTAGGCGTGAACAAAGACCTCACCATCGGTAAAGGTGCGGTGGTGCTGGCGCAAAGCGGCGTACCCAGCAGCCTCGAAGGCGGTAAAGTATATTTCGGTTACCCGGCAGAAGTGGCCAGCGAAAAAAGAAGAGAACTCGGCTGGGTAAAACGTATCCCTGAAATCTGGGAGAAAGTAAAATCCCTTTAACCAATTACGAATTACGAATTGACGAATTACGAATGGGGGTTTTTCTCCTCGTAACCGTCAATTCGTTATTCGTCATCCGTAATTCGTCATTCATGAAAAAGCTACTGTTTCCCTTTCTCTTTCTCCTGTCCTGTACCACTGCCAAACAATCCACGACATCCCCAACGGTCCACAACCTGTACAGCCAGGCACAGGAATGGCCGGTGAAGGTGAACGACGGCTGGCTGACTGCCAAAACCATCTCCTTCGGACTGTATAGCACCACCTCCCGTAAAAACGGCGTGGCGGAAACCATGGGCAGCTTCATCAAAGATCCCAAAACACCCTTCAACTTCTACGTAAACGGCAACGATGAACATATCCTGGTGCAAACCATGAACACCACCCGCATCGCTTTCAGTAATCGTGATTTACCGGCCGTTTTAAAAGATCTTGATGGCAGTACGGCCCTTTCGTACACCCTGATCAACGGGACCAAAAATGAGCCGCTGAAACGCTGGGAAATGATATTAAAATCACCGGGGTACCTGGAGCTGAACAACAATAAACCCGCAGGCATCCTCCGTTGTGCAGACACGGATATCCGCATTACGGCACATAACCGCTACGGCAAGGTCAATTCCTACGAGAAAGTGTGTTATGAGTTTCAGTATCGCGGTCAGCCGGTAGCGGCAGTGATCCCCGGCGATAAGCCCCGTGTGTGGGTCAGCAAAGAGGCGCCGGCGGAAACCGCCAAAACCCTGGCAGCGGCTATCGGCGCGTTGTTGTTGAGGTAAAATATCAGTTGCGGGAGGCCAGGAAAGCGGCCGCTATTTCCCGGATGGTTTCTTCCAGCGGACGGAAGTTAAACGCCGGCAGCGCCTTCAGTACTTTCTGGTTGTCGTAGTACACCTTCAGCTGTGCCGTACGCGCCGTTTCTTTGGTCACGACAGGCTGTTTGCCGGTGAACAGTCCTTTTACTTTTTCGAGCCGCCATACCACTTCCGCCATCCACGGTCTGGCTGCAATATGGGGCGGCTTTTTACCCAGTGCATGGGCCATGGAGGTAAACAGCTGCCGGTATCCCCAGTTGCCGGCCGAGAGGATAAACCGCTCGCCGCTCACGGAACTGTCCATCAGCAGAATCATGGCTTTCACCACGTCCAGCACATCTACAAAACCGTTGACACCTTCGGTATAGTAAGGAAACTCTTTCCAGGCATTTTTCAGCAGGGTGCCGGAACCTTCGTCCCAGAAGCCGGCGCCCAATATGATGGAAGGGTTGACGATCACGGCATCCAGCCCTTCAGCGATACCTCTCCACACTTCCATCTCACCCTGGTATTTGCTGACGCTGTAACGGGAGTTATTGGGGCTGTCTTCCCATTCACAATCTTCATCGATGGCGGCCTGCTCCCTCGCCCTGCCAATAGCAGCGACGGAACTCACATACACCAGCTTTTTCACGCCGGCGTCGAGCGCCAGGTTCACTACGTTGGCCGTTCCCTCCACGTTGATCTTCATAAGACTGGCGGCATGTCCCGGCTGAAAAGATACGACCGCGGCACAGTGATACACCTGGGTAACGCCTTGCATGGCGTCTTCCAGTGCGCATACGTCGAGGATATCCCCCTGCACCCATTCTATCTTTCCGGAGAGGTCCTGTAACCGGGGAGACGGGGCTTTCCGGTAAAGGGCCCTCACAGGTTTACCTGCCGCGACCAATGACCGAATCAAATAACTGCCTAAAAAACCTGTACCACCGGTTACTAAAATCATGAAGACTAATTCATTTACTTAAGGAGGCCCAAAAATAACTAATGATTTTCGTGATTTGAGCGGTCCTCCTGATTTATAACTGTTAAAAGTTTACTGCTCGTACCGGTAGAAGCCGAGGCCTGTTTTGCGGCCCAGCCTTCCGTCTTTTACCCGTTGTTCCTGCAGTGCGTTGGGCTTGAAGCGGGGCGCCTGCTGAAAAGCATCGTATAGCGACTGTGTTACTGCCAGGTTGATATCATTCCCGATAAGGTCCATCAGGGCAAATGGTCCCATCCGGAAACCGGCATTTTCCAGCAGCTGATCGATAGTGCTGAAGTCGGCGGTCCGCTGTTCGGCCAGCAACATCGCTTCCAGGTAATAGTGCCGGGCCACCCGGTTAACGATAAATCCCGGCGCATCTTTCACCCTTACCGGCACTTTCCCCATCGCTCTGGCCAGCTCATAAACACGGTCGGCCGTTTCCGGTGATGTTTGTTCACCGCTTACTACTTCGACCAGTTTCATCAGATGGGCAGGATTAAAGAAGTGCATACCGGCTACCCGCTGCGGATGGGGGAGAGTGGCTGCCAGTTGGGAAACCGACAGGGAAGAGGTATTGGAAGCGAAGATGGTATCTTCCCGGTTGATAGGCGCCAGCTGGCTGAACAAAGCCGTTTTAGCCGCCATATCTTCCACAATCGCTTCAATGATCACATCCGCCACACAGAGATGGATATCGCTGGTAAAAGTAAGCCGCTCCAGGATGGCGTCCCTGTCTTCCGCTTTCAGCCGTCCTTTTTCCACTGCTGTGGCCAGGCTTTTGGTGATTTGCGCCTGCGCTCTTTCCAGGCCCTCGGGGCGAATGTCAAACAGGACCGTCTTATAACCACCGGAAGCCGCTACCTGGGCTATGCCGGCACCCATGGTACCAGCGCCGCATACAGCAATAGAATGTATCATCAGGGGAATTTTTTTTAGTTATCCGATCATTTTATCATTCAAAATGCAGCAGAGATCATGTTTTTCGGTGACCTCCGCTGCATTTCAAATAAAAAACGGCTAAATAACCCAATAGCCAAATATCTATACCGTTCCTTCAAATTGCTCGAGGAAACGGGTATCATTTTCAGAAAACAGGCGCAGGTCTTTGATCTGGTATTTCAGCATGGTAATACGTTCGATACCCATACCGAAGGCGAAACCGGTGTATTTCTCCGGATCAATGCCGCAGTTAGCCAGTACTTTAGGGTGTACCATGCCGCAACCCAGGATTTCTACCCAACCCGTTTGTTTACATACGGAACATCCGGTACCGCCGCAGATAAAGCAGGAGATATCCATCTCAGCGCTGGGCTCTGTGAACGGGAAGTAGGAAGGACGGAAACGGATACCGGTGTTTTCGCCGAAGAACTCTTTCACGAAGTGATAAAGGGTCTGTTTCAGATCGGCAAAAGAAACATTTTCGTCGATGTACAACCCTTCTACCTGGTGGAAGAAGCAGTGTGCACGGGCGGAGATGGTTTCATTGCGGTATACCCTTCCCGGGCTGATGATGCGGATAGGCAGTTTGCCCTGCTCCATCACCCTTACCTGGGCGGAAGAAGTTTGGGTACGCAGCAGCCAGTCAGGATTTTTGCTGACAAAGAAAGTGTCCTGCATATCACGTGCAGGGTGATTTTCCGGGAGGTTCAGCGCAGTGAAGTTGTGCCAGTCATCTTCAATTTCCGGGCCTTCTGCAATGGTAAAGCCCAACCGTTCGAAGATGCGGATAATTTTATTCCGTACCAGGCTGATAGGATGACGGGTACCCAGCCGGTGAGGGGCTTCGGGCATCGTATAGTCTATCTCCTGATGGTTGGCGCCGGCAGCTTCTTTCAGCGCTGTAAACGCTTCATAGCGCTCTTCTGCCAGTTGCTTAAACTCGTTCAGGATCTGTCCGAATTCTTTCTTGCGATCGTTAGGGACCTGTTTCATTTCACCGAAAAGGGCCTTCACGATGCCTTTAGTACCGAGGAATTTTATCCGGTACTGCTCCAGATCGGCCGCATTGGCGGGCGTAAAAGCCGCTATTTCCTGTTTATAGGCTGCTATTTGCTGTACTAACTGTTCCATAAAGAACAAAGATAAGCGATAATGCTAAAATATCAGCTTATAACCAACCCCGCGGATATTAACGATCTGGACGCGGCTGTCATCCTTGAGATAACGCCTCAATTTGGTGATAAAAACGTCCATGCTGCGGGCGTTAAAAAAGTTATCATCGCCCCAGAGGTCCATCAGCACGGCCTTCCGTTCCATCACCTCATTTTTGTTGTCATACAGCCGGCGCAGGATCTCGGCTTCGCGGTGGGAGAGAAACTCGGTGGTATTATTGCGGGTAAGGGTCTGCTTGGCATAGTTGAAGATATACTGGCCGATCACCACAGAACCCTCTTCCATCTCCTTCACCGCCGGATGATCGCTGAAACGCTTCAGCAAGGCCTTGATACGTACAATCAGCTCGTCCATGCTGAACGGCTTCTTGAGGTAATCGTTGCCGCCCAGCTCAAACCCCTTCACCACGTCGGCCGTCTGCGATTTGGCCGTCAGGAAGATGATAGGCGTGAATTTGTCCTGCTTCCGGATCTCGGCCGTCACCGTAAAGCCGTCCATATTAGGCATCATGATATCCAGCACCACCACATCAGGCCGCTCCTGCTGGTACAGCCGCAGTCCTTCCTTGCCGTCTTCTGCGTACAGCATCTCAAACCCGCGGGTCTCCAGGCTGTCTTTAACAATCTGGCCCAGCTGCCATTCATCTTCTATTAATAATATTTTCGCCATATCTTTTTTTTCGTTCCCGGATTCCAGGGCTTTAGCCCCGGGCTACGTTGTGAAACAGGTGATGTACTTAAGCAGTTCCCTATAGAAGCCTGGTGTACCCATGAACCCATCATCATGGAGCCTCCTATGGTTGCCGCCCGGGGCTTCAGCCCTGGGACAGCGGAATATTAATCGTAAATTCTGTCCCTTTTTCCGGCTCACTATGCACCCGGATGGTGCCGCCATGCATCTCCACGATCTTCTTCACATAACTCAACCCCAGCCCGAAGCCTTTCACATTATGCAGATCGCCGGTGGGCACCCGGAAAAATTTATCAAAGATATTCTCCTGGTACACCCGCGGGATGCCAATACCATTGTCCCTCACCCTGATCTTCAGTATACCGTTCTCTTCGCTGCAGCTGATATACAACTGCACCTGCTCCCCGGAGTACTTGATGGCATTGTCCACGAGATTGTTGATAGCGTTGGACAGATGGGTTTTATCTACATAAACAGTGGAGCGGGTCAACTTGTTGTCATACCGCACCTGTAGCACCTTCGTCGCTTTCAGCTGATGGTTCGTGAGGATGTTATCGATCACTTCGTTCAGGTCTGTTTCCTCCCGGAACAACTCAAAGTCTTCTTTCTCTTCAGCAGCAATGTGCAATACTTTTTCCACCAGGTCGGACAGCCGTTGCAGTTCATTTTTGGAGATGTCCAGGTAGGTCTGCGTTTTACGCTGATCATTCAGCGCATTGAAGTTCTGCAACGCTTCCACCGCCGCAGACACGGTGGCTATCGGTGTCTTCAGCTCATGGGTCATATTATTGATAAAGTCGTTCTTCACCTCCGACAGTTTTTTCTGTTTGAGGATCGTACGCAGCATATAGACAAAACACAGCACGGTCAGCACCAGCAGGGCGACAGAGCTCACCAGCGTCCAGAGCATCTTCTGCAGGATGAACTGCAGCGGAGACTCGAAGCTGGCCTGCACAAACAGGTTGCTGGCAGGATTAAACGGTATCTTGGATGTTTGCCGGGGTTCTCTTTTCCGGATACTATCGCGGAAACTTTCCCTTTCAAAGCCGCTGTAACTCATGTGGAAGGTGTCCAGTTGATACGGGGTGGCTATCTGGCGGTTGTGGAGTTCGGCGCGGAAAACGGAGTCCAGTTTTTTGAGATTGGCACTGTCGTTACGGTTGTTACCGGCAATCAGGAATTCGGAGATCTGGCGGGCGAGGGTATCGACATAAATACGGGCGGTAACATCTCCCTTGATACTGTCGGGCGGTGGCGGGCCCGGAGGTCTTTCACCGGGACCGTGCCGGTGCCGGCCATCGTGCCGGTTTATCCGCAGCATCACCATGCGGGCGCTGTCTTTGGCCCTGTTGTAATAACGGTAGCTGCGCATATCCGGGAACTGCCGGTGCACATCGGAGAATTGCTTGTTGAATACCGCCGTCCGCAAGGCATCATTGATCTCCTTGCTGAACTGCTCCTGCCGGATGCGATAGGAATTGTACACCCAATACCCCTGGAAGAGAAAGATTCCGAGGATACAGCTGCACATGAGGATAAGGATGTTTCGGATTCGTTGCCGCATCAATCATATTTATATCGTTACAAAACTATCTATTCCGGCGCTAAAGGGGCGAAATCCTTAACAATAATTAACAGTAGATAAGCCTATTTAACGCTGGTAGATAACCTTTAACAGTAAATAACAGTAAATAAAGGTTTTTAACGCAAAAAGAAACGGGGAAGCGGGACTTTTGTCCGTAAAATCAGCAACCATGAAAGGTATATCCCGGATCATTATGAGCGCAGCCCTGGCGCTGCCTTTTTCACAGCCGCTGCTGGCGCAGCAGTCAGGCACTATTGTTTACGAGGTGACTGCTAAAACAGATCCCGAACGGATGCGCGGGTTCCAGCGTGGCGGTGGCGACGGCGATGATGCCCCGCAGGTCCCCGATGTGATCACCTTCAAACAAACGCTCACTTTTAATAACGGTCATGCTAAACTGGCCACAGAAAGGCCCGATTTCGGCAATGCCGGCGGCCGCTGGGGCGGCAGAGCCCGCAGAGATACCAGTAACGCGTCCGCACAGGGGCCCGGCATGGGCCAGCGCAGAATGGGAGGTATGATGGGCCGCGGCAATACACAGTACTTTGACCTGACCAATAAAAAGGTGCTGCATGTTTTCAGCACTTTCGGCGAAGACCGTAAAACCTACTACAGCGAAGAGGATTTTATCGTTGCCGCTGATACCAAAACCAGCGAGAAGACAAAGAAAATAGCAGGCTACACCTGCAAAAAGGCCACCGTCAAGCTGAAAGATGATACCTACACGGTATGGTACACCACGGAACTGCCATTCAGTTTCTCCCCGATCAACGGATTATTGCCGGAAGCCAACGCCGTAGTACTGGTAGCCGAAGGCGGCAAACGTGCCTTCAATGCCTCCAGCGTGAACCTGCAGGCCGTTACAGATACGGACCTCAGCATCCCGGCAGGAGCAGAGAAAATCAGCCAGGAACAAATGCGGGACATCAGGCAACAGGAGATGGAGAAATTACGTAAGCGGCAACCCCAAATGTAAAAATTCATCCTATCTTACCTTTTCGCGCGAACCTCCATTATGAAAAAATTTATACAGCTCTTGCTGGTACTGAGTTTGGGAGTCATCTGCTCCCAGGCTCAGGCACAGCAAGGAAAGATTAAGGGACAGTTAACAGATCAGAGCACCAGGGAAGCCATGCCCGCGGCCACCGTGGTATTACTGCACGCCAAAGACTCTACCGTGGCCAATACGGCCATCACCGACAACAAAGGGAATTTCGAGATCACTCATATTGCCAACGGTGACTATCGCCTTTTTATCAGCTTCCTCGGCTATAAAGCCATCAATAAACCCGTAAAAATCACGGACGAAACACCATCGCTCACACTGGGCACGCTGGGCATGGAACTCAAAGGCGTAAACCTCAATGCCGTAGAAATCAAAGACGAAAAACCACCCATCGTGGTGAAAAAAGATACCCTCGAATTTAATGCAGACGCCTTCAAAACCCGCGATAACGCAGTAGTAGAAGACCTGCTCAAAAAACTGCCCGGTGTTACCGTGGATAAAGACGGCGCCATCACGGCACAAGGAGAAACCGTTACCAAAGTATACGTGGACGGCAAACCATTCTTCGGCACAGACCCCAAGATGGCCACCAAAAACCTCCCCGCCAACATCATCGACAAAGTACAGATCATCGACAAAAAATCCGATCAGGCTGAATTCACAAAAGTCGATGACGGGCAGACAGAAAAAGCGATCAACATCACCATTAAAAAAGATAAAAAGAAAGGCCTGTTTGGCCGCGCCTCCGCAGGCTACGGTACAGACGACCGCTTCTCCACCGCCTTTAACATCAACCGCTTTCGCGATAACCAGCAAATGAGCCTCATCGGCGGCGGCAATAACATTAACAGTACCGGCTACTCGATCCGCGACCAGATGAGTTTCAGCCCCGCCGGCGGCGGCGGTGGCGGCGGCCGTGGGAGAGGAGGTCGCGGCGGTGGCGGTGGTATGGCCGTTACACTGGGCGGTGGTGGCGGCGGTGGCAATGCCAACCCCGGCATTACCCGCAACTGGAACGCAGGCCTCAACTTCAGCGAAGACTTCAACAAAAAGGTACAGTTCAGCGGCAGCTACTTCTTTAACGATACCAAAACCAACCTGGCGCAACAAACGTCCAGGCAAACCTTTGCCGGCAACAGCACCACTTTCTATAACGAAAACTCTGCCTCGCAGACAGACAACAGCAACAACCGCCTCGATGCCCGCGTGGAATACGAGATAGACTCCATGCACTCACTGGTGTTTTCACCTTCGTACTCCCTTACGAACGGCAACAGCTTCAGCTCCCGCGACTACCAGACGCTGAACAACAACAAAGACACGGTCAACAAAGGCACTACCACCAACGACGGCCAGGGAAACAACCAGAACATCGGCGGGTCGCTGCTGTTCAGGAAACGGTTTAAAACACCCGGCCGCTCCCTCAGCCTCAACCTGACGTACAATACCAGCATTAATGATCAGCAGAACTTCAACAAGTCCAGCGTTTATTATTTCGCCAACGACAGCCTGTCAACGTTCAATCAGAACAACCAGATCAACACCACCAGCAAAAATGCCGGCGCCAACCTCACCTACACCGAGCCTTTAGGCCGGGATAAATACCTCGAGGCCAACTACGGCTTTACCAACTACAAAAGCGACAGTAAAAAATATACGTACGACTATGATGAAAGCAAGGGTATATACGATCAGCTCAACGATTCGCTGAGCAACGCGTTTACCAACAACACGCTCAATCAGCAGGCCGGCGTGGCTTTCCGCACCACCAAACTGAAGTATGATTACTCCATCGGGGTGAACGTGTTGTTCAACAATCTCGATAACACCACCTATTCTTTCCGTACAAAGAGAGACAGCGTCATACATCAGCGTACCGTTAACTTCGCGCCCAACGCCAGTTTCAACTACACGTTCGCAAAGAACAAACGGTTACGCATAAACTATAACGGCAACACCCAGCAGCCTACCGTGCAACAGCTGCAGCCCGTGCCGGACAACAGTAATGCGTTGTATGTTCAGGAAGGTAACCCTGACCTGAAACCGTCTTTCAACAATACCCTGCGTATTAACTATAACCAGTTCAACAATACAACTTTCAGGGGCATGTTTGCGATGCTGAGGGGCTCTTTCGGCTCCAATAAGATCGTCAACTCCACCCGGCTGGACACCGCTACAGGCAAGACCTTCAGCAAGCCGGTAAACGTAAATGGGTATTACAGCCTCAGTGGTATGCTGCACAACTCTATCCCACTGTCACGCACACCCGGCCAGAACCTGAACACCGGTACCATGATCGGCTACAGCCGCGATGTAAACATGACACAGGGCGTCATGAACTATAAAAACACGTTTCAACTGACGCAGTCCGTAAACGTGAGCTATATGTACAAAGAGCTGTTTGACGCCGCTTTGGGTGGCAGCGTAAGTTATAACGCCACCTCCTATACGTTGCCGTCTACGCCCAACACGCAATACTTTGACTATAACTTCAACGCAGATGTGAATTTCAATCTGCCGCTGGGCTTTATGGTAGGCTCAGACATCACGTGCACGCTCAGCAGAGGCCGTACTGCAGGCTACAACCTGACTTCCACCATGTGGAACGCCAACATATCCAAATATGTGTTCCCGAAGAAACAGGGCATGATAAAGATACAGGGCTTCGATCTGCTGCGGCAGTATGTAGCCGTTTCCCGCGACGTAAGCGATAACTATATTGAAGACGTTCGTTCCAATGTGCTGCAGCAGTACTTTATGATCAGCTTCACTTATTTCCTCAATAAATTTGGTGGTAATAACAAAGGGAACAATGCAGAGAGAGGTATGCGGATGATGGGGCCACGTGGCGGCCAGGGAGGATTCCGGGTAAACCACTTTTAACATTTTTTGATTTTCGATTTTTTGATTTTGGAAATTTCAGTACACTCACAATCTCAAAATCAAAAAATCGAAAATCAAAAAATTTAAAGTTACCGCATAGAAACGGTCCTTCTGCCCGCCCAGATACGTTTTACAATCCATGCCACGGTGAACGTGGGGATGAAATCCGTTCCGGGGAACAGTTCTTCCAAAAAGTTAAAGGCACTACCAAAAGTACCAACGGGGCCACCAAACATGCGGTAAAAGATAATTGCTGAAATCGGGGCCCAGATCACATCGCTGACATCACCCAAAACCGGTACGGCATAACTCGCACAACCAATCAGGTCCATCAGGATACAGAGCCATAAACTTGGGGTATATTTTTTTTCCATTTCAACCTCCGCTTTTCAATACATAAACAAAATGCTTACCAAAATAGCTTGCTGATATAAAGGTAAGATTTTCAGGCCGTTTGCCTCCAAAAAATCCTATGACAACCTGTCGGAGACCTTTCCTGTCGCCAGGTTTCAGTAAGTGTTGCAAATACGCTTATTTTCGATTAAATTGATGCCACTTAAAGCACACTGAAAATTATGCACGAGGAAAACTCCCGCCGCGACATGATCAAAAAAGTAGCGACTATGGCACTGGCATCTACCGCCTTATCTTCCCTTTCAGAAAGGGTAGCGGCTCACGACAAAGCCGTTGGAGAACCGCTGAAAGGAAAAATCAACCACTCCGTATGTGCGTGGTGTTATGATGATATTCCGCTGGCCGATCTCTGTGTGGCCGCCAAAAAAATCGGCATTCCGTCGATCGACCTGGTAGACCCGAAGGATTTTGCCATTTTGAAAAAACAGGACATGACCTGCGCCATGGTGGCCAGCAATGGCCCGGAGTGGGGCATCACCCGGGGGTTCAACAACCCCGCCCACCACGATAAACTGGAAACGTATTTCCGGCATTATATCGATGAAACAGCCAAAGCCGGTTTCTCCAATCTCATCTGCTTCTCCGGCAACCGCAATGGCCTCAGCGACGAGCAGGGGATCCTGAACTGCACAAAAGGGCTGCAGCGTATTATCAGCTACGCAGAAAAGAAAAAGGTGACCCTCGTGATGGAGCTGCTGAACAGTAAGGTAGATCACCACGACTATCAGTGCGATCATACCGCCTGGGGCGTAGCCCTCTGTAAATCAGTAGGTTCCGAAAACTTTAAACTGCTGTACGATATCTACCACATGCAGATCATGGAAGGAGACGTTATCCGCAACATCCGTGATCATCATCAATACATCGCGCACTATCATACCGGCGGCGTTCCGGGACGTCACGAAATAGACGAAACACAGGAGCTGTATTACCCCGCCATTATGAAAGCCATTCACGAAACAGGCTTCAAAGGATATGTGGCGCAGGAGTTCATTCCGTCCCGCCCCGATAAACTGGCTTCTCTGAGTAATGCCGTTCACATCTGCGACATCGCATAATATTTTGTTATTCAGGCATTTGGTTATTTTTTTACTGGCAGCCGTGAGACCGCACTCAATAAAAAGATAACCAAATGTCTAAATGACAAAATGTTGTCCTACTTTTGCGCCCAATTAGTCCACCAAACAAGTAGGGTATTAATGAAACAATACTACAAAAAACCACTGGGCTGGCTCTTACAGGAGTCCGGAGAAGAGACCGGCCATGGCCTGAAACGTACGCTGAGCGGCTTTCAGCTGGTCATGCTGGGCCTCGGGGTTATCATCGGCGCCGGTCTGTTTTCCCTGACAGGCCTGGCAGCAGGCAACAACGCCGGTCCGGCGGTCACCATCTCCTTTGTGGTAGCTGCCGTAGGCTGTGCCTTTGCAGGCTTGTGTTATGCTGAATTTGCCGCCATGATCCCCGTGGCAGGCAGCGCCTATACCTACGCCTACACCACCATGGGAGAGATGCTCGCCTGGATCATCGGCTGGGACCTGGTGCTGGAGTTCTCCGTAGGCGCCGCCACTGTGTCTATCAGCTGGTCCAACTACCTGGTGGAATTCCTTGCCGGCTACGGTATCTACCTGCCGCCCCGGCTGGTGCATTCACCTTTTGAAACGATCACCCTTCCCGGCGGGGAAGTGGTGCACGGGCTGTTTAACCTGCCCGCAGCGCTGGTAGTCATCCTCATGTCCTACATCCTGATGCGCGGCACCAAAGGTTCCGCTATCTGGAACGCAGTGGTGGTATCTCTCAAAGTGGGCGTTGTACTGGTATTTATAGCCCTTGGGTGGAAGTATATACAACCGGCCAACCTCGTACCTTATATTCCGAAAAATACCGGGGAAATGGGCCATTTCGGCTGGTCTGGCATCCTGCGGGGAGCAGGGGTAGTCTTCTTTGTCTTCCTCGGCTTCGACATCGTGAGCACAGCAGCGCAGGAAACCAAAAACCCGAAGCGTAACATGCCGATCGGTATTCTCGGTTCACTGGCCATCTGTACAGTGCTGTTTATCTTGTTTTCTCACGTGATGACCGGCCTGGCTCCCTACACCGAGTTCAAAAACAGCGGCGCGCCGGTGGCCATCGCCATATCCCACACTCCTTTCAAATGGCTGGGCCAACTAGTGGTACTGGCGATCATCATCGGTTATACTTCCGTGATCATGGTAGACCTCTGGGGCCAGTCACGCGTATTCTATTCGATGTCCAAAGACGGGCTGCTGCCTAAAATATTCTCTGAGATACATCCCCGCTTCCGCACCCCGTGGAAGTCGAATATCCTCTTCTGTGTGTTCATCAGCTTATTCACCGCGCTGGTACCTATCAAGGTGGTAGGGGAGATGACCAGCATCGGCACGCTGCTGGCTTTTGTGATTGTCTGCGCCGGCGTATGGATATTGCGTTATACCATGCCCGACGCGCCGCGGCCGTTCAAAACGCCATGGGTGCCTTTTGTGCCGATCATGGGTATACTGACTTGTGTGGGTATGATGGTCTTCCTTCCGCTGGACACCTGGTTAAGGCTGATTATCTGGATGGCAATAGGGATGGTCATCTATTTCTGCTACGGTAAAAAACACAGCCGGGTAAGGCGGGAGCTCAACGCCGGTCAGTAGTGCTTCCAGTCCTGCCGCAGCACACCCATCACTACCATGTCCACAAACTGGCCATGCAGCTTGGCATTGTGCCGCAGAATACCTTCGCGGGTGAATCCCAGCTTAATAGGGATTTGCCCGCTACGCTCGTTCTGTAACACGAACCGGATCTCTATTTTATTCAACCGCAGTTTTTTGAAAGCATAGGAGATCAGCGCCCGGCAGGCCGCTGTGGCAATACCTTTCCCCTGAAAAGATTCTCCAACCCAATAACCGATTTCCGCTTTTTGTACCTGGTGGTCCCACCCGTGAAGGTCCATCACGCCGCATAAATGATGCTGGTACCAAATGCCCAGCGCAATGGCTTCCTGTTCTTCCGCTTTGCGCTGCATCATCTGGATGAAACGGGCGCTGTGCTCTTCATTGGTATTGTAATCCACCCAGGGCAGGAACTTGCGCAGGCTTTTCCGGGAGGCATCCAGCTGTTTGTATACCAGGGGGGCGTCCTGCATGGTGAGTTGCCGCAGGTAAATATCTTCATTGACAGGTATATCTAACATAACCGGAATTAAAGTGGGGGATAAACCTACGAATAAAATTATGAATTGCGAATTTATTGATGATAGATCCCTTGCAAAATAAAAGGCAGATCAATAATGATCTGCCGTCATTTTATCACACTTAAAATCTGTCTTTTATCCACTGTTGTTAGTTTTGCGCCAGCAGGTTTCTCTTCGTCATATCTTTCACTACCTGCTGTGCATACAATACCGCCATTCTTGCTGTAGACGGCGGGTCAAAAGATTGTGATTGTACAGAGTACAGCAACTGGCCGCTCTTCAGGTCGTACAGGTTACCTTCCCACTGATACCTGGTGCTGTAGGTAACATACCCCGGACCGTAATAGTTATTGTACCAACGGGAGTAGTAAGGCCAGAATCCCCAATAACCATAAGGAGAATAGGCATATCCCGGTGTATAACTTTTTTCTCTGCCTTTATCTACCATGACGATGGTCAGTACCTGACCGACATCGCTTCCCTGAAGTTTTCTGATGGCCTGTTTTTCACCCATTTTCATAAACTCGCCGGGACCGAATTCCTGTAATGCGGAGACAGCGTTATACCCTTTGCGCCTGAATTCTGCTACGGTGAAATCTTCCATCTGGCTTCTGAGTGCACGGTCCTTCTGAGGAACCAGCGCCATCACCATTATTTTCTGATCTTTCTGTAACTGCTGCGCGTTATTGGCGCGCCAGGAAGAAGTAACTTTCGTACTGCACGCAGCCAAAGCCATTATCACTAATCCTGACAATATTAAACCCAGCTTTTTCATGGTTCCCTCCTTGTTTTTGTGTTATACCTGTTAGACGTGGCAGGAAGGAAAATGTAACAGCAACAAGATAGTTTTAACATTCCTATAACTGTGATGGTCATGCCTGAACGATGATAGCCATGATGATCGCAGATTTGCATGGTTGGGGGATATTAGGGGAACGATGAAACTAAAAAAGCCCTGTCTGTACAGACAGGGCTTTAAAAAATATATTTTTTACTACGCTATGATCTTCGCCAATCGGTTAAATCAGCAATAATCATGGCTATCACCGTTTAGTAATTGATCACCTGCTCTTCGATAGCGGCCGGCAATTCGCGGAACTGGTACAGCTGCGTGCGCAATTGCGGTTCAAAACCGGCTTCACGGATAGCGTCCTGCATGGTGCGGTAAGTGAAGCGGTGCGGTGCTCCGGCAGCGCTCACCACGTTTTCTTCGATCATAATAGAGCCGAAATCGTTCGCGCCGGCATGGAGGCACAGCTGCGCTACCTGTTTGCCGACAGTGAGCCAGGATGCCTGTATGTTTTTAACATTGGGCAGCATAATACGGCTCATCGCGATCATGCGGATATATTCTTCGGCGGTGGTCATGTTATGTACGCCGCGGATCTTGGCCAGCAGCGTGTCCACATCCTGGAACGTCCAGGGGATGAAGGCGGTGAAGCCGTAGTGCCCTTCGGGCTTTTCGCTCTGCACCTGGCGGATGTCTACCAGGTGTTCGAAGCGTTCCATCACCGTTTCCACGTGACCGAACATCATAGTGGCAGAGGAGGCAATATTGAGCTTATGCGCGGCCCGCATCACATCCAGCCATTCCTGTGCACCGCATTTGCCTTTGGAGATCAGCCGGCGTACACGGTCGTTCAGAATTTCCGCACCGGCGCCGGGAAGGCTGTCCATGCCCGCTTCCTGCAGCGCGCGCAGCACTTCGATATGCGTGCTTTTCTCCAGTTTGGTGATGTGCGCCACTTCCGGGGGGCCCAGTGTATGCAAACGCAGGGTAGGGTACAGCTTCTTCAGTTCCCTGAACAGGTTGGTATAGAAGCTCAGCCCCAGCTCCGGGTGGTGCCCGCCCTGTAACAACAGCTGATCGCCGCCGTATTTCAGGGTCTCGTCTATCTTGCGTTTGTATTCCTCTATGTCGGTAATATAGGCTTCGGCGTGGCCGGGTATGCGGTAAAAGTTGCAAAACTTACAGTTGGCCGTGCACACGTTCGTCGTGTTCACATTTCTGTCTATCTGCCAGGTCACCTTCCCATGCGGCACCTGCTGCTTACGTAACTCGTTGGCAATGTGCATCAGTTCTGCCAGCGGTGCATTTTCAAACATGTACACCCCTTCTTCTGCTGTCAGAAACTCAAACTGCTGCGCCTTTTGATATAAATCCTGAAGTACCATATGCTATTTTCTAATCGCTGAATAACCCGACAAAGGTAGTATATCGCACATTAACAGCGGGTAATAAAAATATTTTATATGTAGCGTATTAAACATTAAATTTAGGCAAATGATCCCCTTGCATCATCTGTATGCCTAAACCAAATCTGTTACTTGCCGCGTTGCTCGCCCTGGCAGCCATAGCCGGTCTTTATCAACCAGTATCTGCCGGAAATGCCATCCAGGAGAAGGATACCACACAGCCATCTGTGTTCATCACCCGCTTTAAATTCAAGCAATACTACGGAGGCGTGGTGGTTATTTCGGCCACGCTGGACAACATCCCCGACACGCTTCAGTTTATTCTTGACACGGGCAGCGCCGGCATCTCGCTGGATACCGCTACCTGCGTGAGACTGGGCATTCCACTAACGCCTACCGACAAGGTGGTGAAAGGACTCGGCGCCGCCAAAACCGTCTCCTTCGCTATGGGCCATTCCCTGAAGCTACCAGGGCTGACAGTAGACAGCCTTAACTTCCATGTCAATGATTATGAGCTGATTAGCCAGGTATATGGTATACAGGTGGATGGTATCATCGGCTACAGTTTCCTGAGCCGCTATATCGTAACGGTAGACTATGATACGGAAGAGATCATTGTCAACAGCAAAGGCCGCTACAGCTATCCCAGAGGCGGGCAGCTCCTGCGCCCTTCGCTTACCCAGATACCATTGATTACCGCGCCACTGCGCAATGAGCGGAAAACAGTCACCAACCGCTATTACTTTGATACCGGCGCCGGTATGTGCCTGCTGCTCTCCACCCAGTTTGTGAAAGACAGCGCGCTCATCACCAGGCAGCGCAGGGCCCGGAAAATCATCCAGACGGAAGCCCAGGGCCTGGGCGGCAAAATGCAGATGTCACTCACTACCGTGCAGGAGTTCCGTATCGGCAACTACTCCTTCCGGAATGTGCCTACCTATATCTTCGACGACCGGACCAACATCACGGCCTATCCGTTCCTCGGCGGCATGATCGGCAACGACCTGCTGCGCCGCTTCAACATTACGCTCAACTACAGCAAAAAAGAAATATACCTGATGCCCAATACCCACTATAAAGACATGTTCGACTACTCCTATACCGGCCTTATCATCTACCTGATCGACGGCCGGGTGGAAGTAACGGACATCATCAAAGGGTCTCCGGCCGAAAAAGCCGGTATCCACAAGGGCGATATCATCATGGCTGTCAACAACAATCTCGGCTCCAACCTCCAGGTGTTCCGCGAACTGCTCAAAAATGTAGGCACCAAGGCCACCCTTTTGATCGCAAGAGATAATGAGCTGTTAATTAAAAAGTTGCCAATAAAAAGCATTCTTTAACGTTATTTGCAGCATGTGGCGTACCCTGGTGATTGTAATATGCTTATGCTGTGATTTATTCCTGCCTGCTTTCGCACAACGAAAAAACGCTGCCACCGCAGCGGCAGACAACAGCAAACCGTTGGCTGTAATCCCCTTCCGCATGGTCGGCAAACATGTGGTGATACCGGTCATCCTCTCCGGTAGCACAGACACCCTGCGTTTTGTTTTTGACTCCGGCGCCGAAGTCACCGTACTCCATAAACGCATCGCCGAAAAAATGCGGATCAACAGCGGCCGCCAGGCCTTTATGAGCGGCACCAACAACGCCATGGTGAAAACACCCGTGGTAACCATCAATGCGCTGTACCTGAACGAATTACGCCTTCCTTACGTCAACGCCTATCTCGAAAACCTCGATAACCTCGGCGATATCGACGGCGTCATCGGCGTAGCCCTCATGAAACTGTATATCGTGAAAATCGACTACCGGCAACAGCAACTGGTGCTGTACCGTAACGGTAAAACGCCCATCGGCAATACCGGGCGGCAGCTGCATTTCCAGCTTAATTACTCCACGCCGGTGATAGACGCCGCCATCACCATGCCCGACGGCCGGTACCTTCCCGGGCATTATCACATCACTACCGGCGGCGATTACGGCATCCTGTTCAACTGGCCCTACGTAGACTCCAACCGTATCAACAGTCTCCCTACGATCAATACCGACAGGGTGCAGGATATGGTCAGGATACTGTATTATATCAACAGCAACATCCCCTCACTGCAGCTGGGCGGCAAAACAATGGCCAACGTGCCCGTCAGCTACTGTAAAGACATCAACGACGTGGGCGTGTTCACCCAAATCGCAGGTGCTATCGGTTATGAAGTATGGAAACAATTTACTGTCACCATCAACTACGGAAAGAAGGAACTGTACCTGGAATGAGCGCTGCCACTGCATTACAGCCTGTATATCTCCCCAAAATCCATCCTGATAACAGAAAACCCACTCCCTAATTCTTAATTCCTAATACGTAATTAGTCCTTTTACCCTATTTTTACTCTTATACGAATATTACATTATGATTCATTATAATAAATTTACATTAGCTAATGGGTTGCGGGTAGTGGTACATGAAGACCATACTACGCCCATGGCTGTATTAAACGTACTGTACGACGTAGGCGCCAGAGACGAGAATCCTCAGCAGACCGGTTTTGCCCACTTATTTGAACACCTCATGTTTGGAGGGTCGGTGAACATCCCGGAATATGACGAGCCGCTGCAGATGGCAGGAGGGGAGAACAACGCCTATACCACCAGCGACCTCACCAACTACTACATACAGCTGCCTGCGGAAAACATCGAAACCGCATTCTGGCTGGAGAGCGACCGGATGCTGTCACTCGCCTTCAGTGAAAAAAGCCTGGACGTACAGCGCAAAGTAGTGTCAGAAGAGTTTAAGGAGCATTATATCAACAAACCTTACGGCGACGTATGGCATAAAATGCGGGAGCTGGCCTACAGCACGCACCCCTACCGCTGGATGACCATCGGTAAAGAACTGTCGCATATCGAAAATGCGCAGCTGGAAGATGTAAAAGCCTTCTTCTTTAAGTTTTACCGCCCGGTAAACGCCATCCTCTCCGTAGCCGGCAATGTGACCGTGGAACAGGTGAAAACGCTGGCCGAAAAATGGTTCGGCGACATCCCTTCCGGAGAAAAATACACCCGCAACCTGCCGGTAGAACCACCGCAGGACGCATCGCACAAACTGGAAGTGAAAGCCAATGTACCGCTGGACGCATTGTACAAATGCTACCATATGTACCCCCGCTCAGACAAACGGTACTACGCAGCCGACCTGATCTCCGATATCCTCGGCGGCGGCAGCTCTTCCCGCCTGCACCAGGTACTGGTAAAAGAGAAAAAACTCTTCAGTAATATCGACTGCTATCATTTCGGCAGCCTCGACGCCGGTTTGCTCACCATCGAAGGGAAACTGGTAAAAGGCGTGAAAATGAAAGACGCCGAGAAAGCCATACAAACAGAACTGGAAAAATTACAGGGCGAAGTCATTGCAGCGCGCGAATTGCAGAAAGTGAAAAACCGCGTGGAAAGCCTGCTCGCCTTCGAAGACATGAGCCTGCTCAACAGGGCCAACAACCTGGCTTTTTATGAGCTCCTCGGCGATGCCGGCCTGATGAACAAAGAATTTGAAAATTATGAAGTGGTGACAGCCGAAGATATTCACCGGGAAGCGCAGCTGCTCTTCGATGAAAAAAATGCCAACACCATTTACTATTACGCCGAAAACCAGGGATAATCAACCTCTTTGTCACACGGTATAAATGAGCTATTTATGAACAGAACGATTCCTCCTCCCATTAAAGACGCTGTGGAGTTTGATATAAAGCTGAAGCCATACGAGAAATTCACGTTGGACAATGGTATTCCTGTTTACGTGATCAAATCGGAAGAACAGGACACACTCCAGCTGGAGCTCATATTTCCGGCCGGATCATGGTACGAAAGCGAAAGCCTGGAAGCCACCGCGACCAACTTTCTCATGAAGAACGGGACCAGCAAACGGACCGCACTGGAGATCAACGAGGCCATCGATTATCATGGCGCGTATCTCAACCGGAACGCCTATCATGAAAACGCCACCTTCACCCTGCACTGCCTTACCAAACATACCGAGGTGCTGCTGCCGGTGTTGCAGGACGTGATCCTCGATCCCATATTTCCCGAAGAAGAGCTGCAGCTCTACAAACAAAACCAGAAACAGAAGCTGGCTGTCAATCTCCAGAAATGTGATTTTGTGGCCAACCGCTTTATCGATAAATACCTCTTTGGCGAGTTCCATCCCTATGGCCGCGTGAGCAGCATGATGGCCTATGATGCTTTACAGACGGAAACGCTGCGCGCTTACTATCAAAAGCACTATACGTACAACAACTGCCGCATTTTTGTGGCTGGCAACATGCCCGCTAACATGCTGGAGCTGCTGAATAAACATTTCGGCAGCACCCGGTGGAACGGCGAAACCAGCCTTACCAGGCTGGACCTTCCCGTACAGCCCGCAGAGGAAAAGAAATTCCGCATCTTCAACGATGAAAACGGGGTACAGGGCGCTATCCGTATCGCCCGGCCTTTTCCGAACCGGTACCATCCCGACTTCCCTAAAATGCTGGTGCTCAACACCATCCTGGGTGGATATTTCGGCTCCCGGCTGATGAGCAATATCCGGGAAGAAAAAGGATATACCTACGGTATCTATTCCCAGCTGTACAACTTCCGGCAGGTGAGCGCCATTAACATCCAGACCGAAGCCGGGCGGGACGTGTGCGAAGCCACCATCGAAGAGGTGTACAAAGAGCTGCAACGCCTGCAGAACGAGGCCGTGCCGCAGGAAGAGCTGGACCTGGTACGCAACTATATGATCGGTTCCATCCTCGGCGACCTGGACGGCGCCTTCCAGCTGATACAACGCTGGAAAAACCTGATCCTCAACGACCTGGACGAAAACTATTTTTACAACAATATTCAGACGATCAAGAGCATCACTGCAGAAGAATTACAGCATCTCGCCAAACAATACCTCACACCCGGCGATTTCTATGAACTGGTGGTGATCTGATGTGATAATCATGCACGACGAACAACATTACCTGGCAGCCAATAAAGCACTGTGGAACAAACGTGCAGCCGTGCACGTTAACTCTTCCTTTTATGACGTACCGGCTTTCCTGGAAGGACGTAATTCGCTTAACAGTATCGAACTGGCATTGCTGGGCGATGTCCGGGGAAAACGTATCCTGCACCTGCAATGCCACTTCGGGCAGGATACGCTTTCACTGGCGCGCATGGGCGCCGAAGTAACCGGGGTGGACCTCTCCGATGTGGCGATTAACCAGGCCAATGAACTGGCAACCCGGTTAAACCTTTCGGGGCAGGCGAAGTTCATCTGCTGCGATATTTACAATCTTCCGGCACAACTGCAGGACAGCTTTGATATCGTGTTCACCTCTTATGGCACTATCGGCTGGCTGCCGGACCTGGACAAATGGGCCGGGGTGGTGCAGCATTTCCTGAAACCGGGCGGCGTTTTTGTCATGGCGGAGTTTCACCCGGTCGTGTGGATGTTTGACGATCAGTTCACCCGCGTGCAATATGATTATTTCAACACGGAAACGATCGTGGAGAACAATACCGATACCTATACCGATGCCGAAGCTGCTGCGGACGTAAAAGGCGTTTCCTATTCCTGGAACCATCCGTTGAGCGAAGTCATTGGCTCCCTGCTGACGCAAGGCCTGCAACTACAGGTATTGCAGGAGTTTGATTATTCTCCGTACAACTGTTTCCAGAATACCACAGGTGAAAACGGTCATTTCCAGATCAAAGGCATGGAAGGCAAGCTGCCCATGGTATACGCATTTACGTTCCTTAAACCTTAACATATGAAGTCACTTCTCATTACATTGTTATTCGTGGCGGGCAGTCTCACCGGGATGGCCCAAACCCAGTCAGAGATGAACAAACAGGCCGGACAGGAATACAAGGAGGCCGATAAGAAGCTGAATACCATATACCAGGAGATTCTGAAAAAATACGCGGCCAACAAAACGTTTATTACCAATTTCCGGGAAGCACAGCGGCTGTGGGTACAATTGCGCGACGCCCAGCTGAAAGCGATGTATCCTGAGTCCGCCAAAAATTACGGCAGCATGTTCCCGATGTGTAAAGCCAACTACCTCACTGAGCTGACCAATCAGCGTACAGAAGCCATCCGGGTGTGGCTCAACGGCCTGCCTCCCGGAGAAACCTGCACCGGTTCTATCGGTGCTACGGAATAGCTAACATTCATATAATATAAAATACATATTATTTTTTGTATATTTGGCGTACAACACAGCGCCTATGAGACTCCCTATCCTAATGCTGGCGGTATTTCTGTGTGGTGATGCCTATTGCCAGTCCCGCCAGACAGCACTGGACACACTCGAAAACCGATATCAGCGTTGCCTGTCAGCCGGCAGCAACAGTTATGGCTGCGCGCTTGTATACTACAAGCAGCTCGACAGCCTTCTTCACAGCACCTTACAGCGCCTTTACAGCCAGATCGACCCTAACAGGCTGCACTCCCTTCAGATAGAACAAGGGGCGTGGGAAGAGAAGAAAGATGCGTATTTCCGCAAGATAGACGAGCGGGTGGAGAAGATGCACAAAAGCACGATGAACGGGCTGGACGATGATATGATCTCTACAGACAACAAAGCGGCTTACGTGAAAGACCGTGTGACCGCCCTCCTGGATTTTGAAATTTAGAAATTTACGGATTTTGAGATTTCGGTATCCAACCCCAAATCTCAAAATCCGTAAATCAACAAATCCCTAAATGCGTTAAAGTCTTTCCTGGTGCCGCAGCCAGCGTTCCGGCATTTCATTATTGCTGGCCAGCAGGTAATCATTGTAGGCACAGGGAACAAACTCCTGATCTGGGAGTTGCATCCACCACCTGCCGGTGCGTTTGCTTTTCAGGAAAACGGTTTCTATATCGGAAAAGGCTATATGAAATTCCCAGAAGGCGTCCCTGTCATCCAGCAGGGCTTCTTTGTTTTTAACGGAGCGGCCGTCCATAAAATACCACATCATTTGCGCAATCTGACGGGCCGTGAGTTGTTCCTTATCTTTTTCAGGCCGGTAGCCATAAATGCCGAAGGAAGACAGGCGACTGCTCATCCCTGCATAACGGGCCAGCGAGCAGGCTTCTTCACCGCTGAAGCCATTGGGGGAGAGGCTGTTGGCCGGTGCATCCGTATGCCGGATGATGTTGATGTCCAGGCTGAACAAATCCGAGTGGCGCAATACCGGTTCCGCTTCTTCCATATTCTCACGGATACGGCCTAAACGAAAACAGTCGAAACGCAGTTTATCCAGCGTCTCTAACATGCGCGGGTGTACGAAATAGCTCTGAAAGCCGAGGTGGTTGTAATGACGGAGATAATTGGGTTGTTCTGTGAGGATATCCATCAGGTATCTTTCACTGCGGTGGGCGGATTCTTCCTGCAGATCGATCAGGGCATCTGCCACGGTGGCCTCGATGATCAGCTGATGCGCTGCATATGCTTTGTATTGCGGATAGGTAAGGTCATGAGAGCCGCCCAGTATCAGTACGGTTTTGTTGGCCTGTATCAGTTCTCCCACCACTGTTTTCATGGCGGCGTAGGCATCAGCCAGGAAAGCGCCGGAGCGCAGGTTGCCCACGTCGGCCAGGCGGATATCGCGGTGCCAGTTGTAGAGCTTAAAGAACTCACGCCGGACGGCATCGGGGCCGCTGGTGCCGGTTTTACCACTGGCGCTGCCTCTTTCTTCTCCCACACCAAGCAATACAATATCAGCAGCATCCAGGTCCGGATGATGCTCTTCCTCATAAGCGTCTATCACACCTCCGATCTGGAAGGCGTCATATTCCTGATCATCGTTCAGAAAAGCTTTGGAAACAGGCTGCAAAAAATCCTGCAGGTGCAAAAAATCTGCCATCACTTAGTTGGGTTTGTTTGACGGCAAACGTACAACAAGAATTTAAAAAAAATACATCATGATGCAGATAAGCAGCGGGTTATGCTACTGTAACGGGAATACCGAAGGCACGACTCTTAGTTGCGGTGAATAATAAACTCAAAAGGCTTATGTGCTTTACGTGAAATTGCTTTCTCCAGCACCGATCGTTTGCTGGTGATTCTGCTTTTGTTGCAATCTACTACTTCCATTACTGCGCACAGATAATCCATTGTTTCAATTAAAGACAACATCTCGCTGATTTGCCTTACAGCAGACTGGATCTGCTGTTCTGTGTACCTATCTTCATGTAGCAGGATCAATAAATCTCTATCTACCGGTTTCATGAAAAAAATTTTGACTGTTCCCCGAAATAATTGTTTGGCCAGGTTTTCATGGGATAATCCAAAAAAGATAAGGTAAAATCATTTCAATGTTGTGTCAGGTGTGCCTCTTAGTGCATTCGTTTTTTGTTCATAGTGGGACATCCGCAATCATTCTTCTTAAACACTTTGCAACCTGTCATCGTTATACTTCCACAAAGAAAAAAGATCACCATCCATTTAAGCCTTTTCATAATGCTAGTTAAAATACTTCCGGTTAAATATAAATCCTTCCCTAATTAGTTTACCTTTTCTTAACAATCACCCTTTGTAATTTAAGCTAAATTCGCAAAAAAATTCAATTTATTTGTCCACAATCCAGCCTCCCGTAAAAATTTTAACAGTGCCTCTGGACTGGGGCCTGGGACACGCCACCCGCGACATTCCCCTCATCTATGAAATGCTAAACGCAGGCGCCCAGGTTTTTATTGCCGCCGAAGGCAAACATGCCGCACTGCTGAAACAGGAATTTCCGGAAATTACCATTTTACCGCTCCCCGGATACCGCATCCAATATGCACAGAAAGGTAAGTTCTTCGGAATGAAGATCATACAACAAATTCCCAAGATATATAATGCGGTGAAATACGAGCAGCGGTGGCTCAAAAAGATCGTAAAAGAATATCAGATAGACGCCGTCATCTCGGACAACCGTTTCGGACTGTCCCATAAAGACATCCCTACGGTGTTCATCACCCATCAGCTCCTGATCAAAACCCCTTTCGGCGGCTGGATTGAGCGAACACTGCAGAAAATCAACTATAACTTCATCCGTAAATACAGCGCCTGCTGGATCCCGGACTTCGCCGGCGACAACAATCTCTCCGGTGAACTGGCCCATCCGGCAAAACTCCCGCCCAATACCACGTACATCGGCTGTCTCAGCCGATTTGAACCGCAACCGGACGTCGAAAAAAAATACGACCTCCTCGTACTCATCTCAGGACCGGAACCCCAGCGCACCAACCTGGAAAAACTGGTACTGGAGCAGGTGAAAGACCTCTCCCTGAAGGCCCTGATCGTCAGCGGTAAACCAGGAACGCCTTTTCACGAAGAAGTAGCGCCGGGCGTTACGCATGTTAACCATCTGAACGCCAAAGCGTTAAACGAAGCCATGCTGGCTTCCGATATGGTGCTGAGCCGCTCCGGCTATACCACCCTGATGGACCTTGTAAAGCTCAACAAAAAAGCCATCCTGGTACCCACACCTGGCCAGTCGGAACAGGTATACCTCGGGGAATACCTCATGGAAAAAGGGTATTTCTATTCTGTGGTACAGGAAAAATTTGACCTGAAGACGGCCCTGGAGGAGGCTGCCCGCTTTCCGTTCAAATCCTTCCAGCACGAAGAGGACATGTCGCTTTACAGGGAAGTAGTCAGACAATTTGTCCAAAAACTACGCTGATGGCCATGATTATTGCTGATTGTCCTGACCGCCTACCAGGGAAACCAGCAATAAGCATGGTCATCACAGTTACATATTTTTCACTTCCGCCCCAATGTAAATCCTGTTTCCGGAAATACCCACCGGCCTTTTCAGGAAAGAATATTCCGCTAATATCAGGTCCCGGTAATCCTGCTCCGTCAGGTTTTTCTCATGAAGTCCCATTGGCCTGTATTTCTGGGACCTCCGGCTGAAAAGGGCTTCATAACTGCCGGCCAGCGCATGCATCTCGTCCAGTTGCCCGGGCGTGATTTTTTCCGTTTTGATGTCCTGCAGCTCCATCCCCCTTTCTTTGGCTTTTATTTCTTCCAGGATTTTTTTGCAGGTATTGCAGGTCGACAAATGATATATCTTGTTCATATGCTATGATTTATTTCCGGGTTTAAAAATACATTCTGAACGTATATTGTGGTACTATCTTAATTTTGTGCATTCAAATTAATTCTTGTAGGTTTAGTGATGCAAAAGAAATTATTTTTACTGGACGCTATGGCCCTGATTTACAGGGCTTATTACGCGCTGATCAGAAATCCCAGGCTTACCAGCACGGGCCGCAATACCAATGCCCAATTTGGTTTTACGACCACCCTGCTGGACCTTATCAATAAGGAAAAACCTACCCATCTGGCTGTTGCGTTTGACACGCATGCGCCCACCGAACGCCATACCACTTTCACCGACTATAAAGCCAATCGCGAAGACGCTCCGGAAGATCTGCTGGACGCCCTCCCTGATATTAAACGGATCATCGAAGGGTTTAATATCCCGGTGGTGGAAATTGATGGTTACGAAGCCGACGACGTGATCGGAACGCTCGCCTGGCAGGCTGCTGACGCCGGTTACACCGTATACATGGTAACGCCCGACAAAGACTACGGCCAGCTGGTGAAAGAGAACGTATTCATCTACAAACCGCCTTACATGGGCAGCAAAGAAGAAATTCTGGGCCCGAAGGAAGTATGCGATAAATGGCAGATCAAAGACGTGCACCAGGTGATCGATATCCTCGGTCTCATGGGCGATGCAGTAGACAACATCCCCGGTATCGCCGGCGTAGGTGAAAAAACTGCCATGAAGCTGCTGGCCCAGTACGAAACACTGGAAAACGTACTGGCCAATGCCGACGCCATCGGCGGCAAAATGGGAGAGAAGATCAAAGCCGGTCATGACAATGCCCTGCTGTCCAAAGAACTGGCCACTATCATCACTGATGTACCGGTGACCTTCCATGAAGAAGACTTCTCCCTGACCGGTATCCATAAAGAGAAATTAACCGAGATCTTTACCGAACTGGAATTTAAAACCCTCGGTAAAAGAGTGCTGGGAGATGGTTTCGCCTTTACCGGCGGCGCTCCGGAAGCCAAAGCCAAAGTGGTGCAGACAGATCTCTTCGGACAGGCCGTGGAAACAGCCGTGGCAGAAGAACCAGCCGAAGCTCCCAGCTTCCTCGCACCGGATAAAAACATTCACAATACTCCCCACAACTATCTGCTGATAGATACGCCGGAAAAACGCGCCGCATTGCTGGCCGACCTTCTGCAGCAACAGGAGGTGGCCTTTGATACCGAAACCACCGGTACCGATGCCAACGAAGCGGATATTGTGGGCATGAGCTTCGCCTATAAAAATGCTGAAGCCTATTACATCCCCCTGCCGGCGGATTACGACGCCGCCCGTGCCATCATGCATGAGTTCAAACCGCTGTTCGAACACCCGTCCATCACCCTGGTAGGACAGAATATCAAATACGATATGCTGGTACTGAAATGGTACGGGCTGGAAGTGACCACCGCGCTGTTCGACACCATGCTGGCCCACTACCTCATTGAGCCGGAAGGCCGCAGGAGCATGGACGCGCTCAGCGCGCAATACCTGCAGTACGAGCCGGTAGCCATCGAAACCCTGATCGGCAAAAAAGGAAAAGGACAGGGCACCATGCGCGATGTGGAAGTGGAAAAAATCAAGGAATATGCCTCCGAAGATGCAGACATCACCCTGCAACTGAAGCATACCTTCCTGCCTATGCTGCCGGAAAAAGCAGTGGAGAAAGTATTTTACGACGTGGAAAACCCGCTGGTGAAAGTACTGACCGATATGGAGTTTGAAGGCGTACGCATTGATACCCTGGCACTGGCAGACTACTCCCGCGAACTGGAAACAGAAATCAAACGGGCAGAAGAAAGCGTATACGAACAGGCCGGCGTGAGGTTCAAACTGGCGTCTCCCAAACAACTGGGTGAAGTGCTGTTTGAAAAACTACAGCTGGACCCCAAAGCCAAGAAAACAAGAACAGGACAATACGCTACCGGTGAAGATGTGCTGGCGAAGCTGGCCAACAAACACAAGATCGTGGATGACATCCTGATTTTCCGTGAGCTGAGCAAATTGAAATCTACTTACGTAGATGCGTTGCCGTTAATGATCAACAAACGGACCAACCGCGTACATACCTCCTACAACCAGGCAGTAGCCGTTACCGGCCGTCTGAGCTCCAACAACCCTAACCTCCAGAATATCCCGATCCGGACAGACAGGGGGCGGGAAGTGAGAAAGGCATTCGTACCGCGCAACGAAGAATTCGTGCTGCTGTCTGCCGACTACTCGCAGATTGAGTTACGTATCATTGCAGCGATTGCGCAGGATGAGCAGATGATGATTGCTTTCCGCGAGAAAATAGATATCCATGCGGCCACTGCGGCCAAAGTGTATAACGTGGAGCTGGACGCCGTTACTTCAGATATGCGCCGGAACGCGAAAAGCGTCAATTTCGGTATTATCTACGGGGTGAGCGCCTTCGGCCTGTCCGAAAACCTGGGCATTGCCAGAAGCGAAGCAAAAACCCTGATCGACAACTATTTCACGCAGTATCCGTCTATCAAAAAATACATGGACGACCAGATACGATTTGCCCAAACTAACGGTTACGTACAAACGATGTTGGGACGTAAGAGATGGCTGAAAGACATCAACTCTTCCAACGCCGTAGTACGCGGCTATGCAGAAAGGAACGCGATCAATATGCCTATTCAGGGCACGGCCGCTGATATGATCAAACTGGCCATGATCTCGATCCACAAGGCGTTTAAGGAAAGGAACCTGAAATCCAGAATGATCCTGCAGGTGCATGACGAATTGGTATTTGACGCCCATCGCTCTGAACTGGAAATTATTAAACCCCTGATATTAGATTGTATGCGTAACGCGCTGCCATTGGACGTTCCCGTTGAAGCAGAAATGGGAATCGGTGAAAACTGGCTGCAGGCACACTAATTTAATTTGCACATTTTTTCATTTTGATATTTGGTTTTGACGTGCGGAAGAAGCCGTTTACCCCGCGGCATTTCCCACCGACAAATATCAAAATGAAAAAGTGTTTAAATGTTGTATTTCCCAAAACAGTTTACTAGTTTCAAAACATGATCCAAACTCCTCGACTACAATTGTTGCCTTGCACATTGCAGCATTTTGAGTCGCTATTACAGGGCAATGATACACTGGCCGACCTTCTTGGTATTTCCGTGCCGGAAGGGTGGACAGAATATCCCGAAATGGTGCTGGTAGCATATGATAAATTACGCAACGATCCTTCCATGCTGGGATGGTTCTTTTACCTTGTTATCCACCGGGAAGACAAACGCCTGATAGGCGCCGGCGGATTCAAAGGCAAACCCAATCACCAGGGGCTCGTTGAAATGGGCTATGAAATCACTGCAGATTACCGCGAGCAGGGCCTCGGCTCTGAAATGGCGCAGGCGCTTGTCCGCTTCGCTTTCGGCCATTCGTACGTTAAAAAAGTAATCGCCCACACAGAAGAAGAATATAACGCCTCCGTTAAAATATTACAAAAAGCAGGAATGCGATTTGTCGGCACTGTTAAAAACAAAGAAAACGAAGACCTCTGGGAATGGGAGGTCACCAGGGAACAATACCAGGAACAACAAAATCCTGTACAAAAGCTGTAGCAAGCTCCGTTCATCCATCTTTTTCCGGGTGGAATACCCCGATTCCCTTATTTTTGGCCCTTGTCTAAAACCTGTCTTAACAACATGAAGAAATGGATGTTCAGCGCTGCCATGCTGTGCAGTACTGCTGTATTTGCCCAAACAAGCACCAATGCGGACGGTAGCCGCTACCAGTTTTCCGTTATTAAAAATATGGACGCAGGAGATGTACAGAACCAGGGCCGCACCGGCACCTGCTGGTCTTTCTCCGGCCTCTCCTTTTTTGAATCTGAACTGCTCCGCAGCGGTAAAGGCAAAGGCCTGAACCTCAGCGAAATGTTCGTTGTCCGCAAAATGTACCCGCTGAAAGCAGCCAACTATGTAAGAATGCACGGTCGCGCCAACTTCGGTGAAGGCGGCGGTTTCCCCGACGATCTGCTGTGCCTGCGCGAATACGGACTGGTGCCGCAGAGCGCTTACGATGGCAACAAAGGCAAAATGTACAACCACGCTGAAATGGAAGGCCTGCTGGAAGGCATGGTAAAAACCATCGGCAACGCCAACGGTACCATCAACCCCGACTGGCAGAAAGCATTTGACGGGGTACTGAACGCCTACATGGGCGACGCACCGGAAAAATTCCAGTATAACGGAAAATCCTACACACCGCAGTCCTTCGCCAAAGAACTCGGCCTGAGCGCCGACGACTACGTGCTGATCTCTTCCTTCACCCACCACCCGTACAACAGCCAGTTCGTACTGGAAGTACCGGACAACTGGAACTGGGAGAAAGTATACAACGTAACCCTCGACGACTTTAACCGCATCGCGGAAACAGCCGTTACCAACGGTTATACCCTCGCATGGGCCGCCGACGTAAGCGAAAAAGGCTTCAACTTCAAAGACGGCCTCGCCATCGTTCCGGATAAAGACTGGGCCGATATGTCTGCAGAAGAAAGGAAAAACATGTTCCTCGAACCTGTTAAAGAAAAAACCATCACCCCGGAAGTACGCCAGCTCGCCTTCGATAACTTCGAAACACAGGACGACCACGGCATGCACATCGTAGGCATCGTGAAAGACCAGAACGGCAACAAATATTTCCGCGTGAAAAACTCCTGGGGCACCGATAACTTCGGCCAGGGCTACTTCTACGCTTCTATGCCGTACTTCTCTTATAAAACCACCTGCTTTATGGTGAACAAAAAAGCACTGCCGGCTGATATCGCGAAAAAATTAAAACTCTAATCTCCGGAAGTCAGGCACTACTGCCTGATACCGGTCAGCGTTTTCAACTGACTTTTTAAAGGGGCTTCCTACGGGTAAGCCCCTTTGTTTTTTGAGCCCTTGCCTAATACTGCCTATCACACCCGGCGCCTGTACGTCATCGCAGCCCGCGGCCTGGTCATCCCATTTCCAGCCATCGCTAAATCACCCTGGTATGAGTTGCGTTAGTCTGCGCACTGGTCATCACCTCTCTAACCGCAGTATTCCCTCCGGTTTCCCCCACATGCCCCACCCGGATAACCCGAACACCAACTGGCTATTTTTTCCAATAAACGAGTTGTTTTTTATGTGAAATATTTATTTGACAAAGTCAAATAAATATATTTGATTAAGTCAAACAATCATCTATAGTAGATTATTTTACAATAAATTGCAACTATTTTCCTTCTTGTCGCTGTGTGAGATCATAACTTCCCAACCTTACTTTCACCGGGATGCCGGTTTGTTTCTGCCAAACCCATTCCTTCTTACAGAAAAAACCAAAATGTTGGTCATAGTAAGCGTGACTGGTCATCAAACAGGCTGGTGAGGGAGGGAGAGAGGACGCAGGGGAAGGGGCTGTTCGCTGCAGGAGATTATCATTGGAGCGGCCATCTTTTGAAAGCCGGTTGAAAAAGAAGCTTCCAAAAGAGACCTTATCGGCCAGGAGACCGTTCGCAGGGAGGCCACCGAAAAACAGCCGGCCGGAGTCTGCAACCAGCCATACCTGTTTGCCGGACACCAGCGCCTCCGTAATCTTACCGGATGATACCTGTGCCTGTAACGATACAGGCCCTATCATCAAACAACCGATCATCCACCATTTCATCTTATAAAATATTTCAGGTAATCGCTTCATAGCTACCGATACCTTCACGTATCAGTTCGGGTTCCGGACCGGTACAGTCCACCACCGTGGAAAAACCCATTCCGCCGGGTCCACCGTCCACTACAATATCCACCACCTTTCCGAATTTCTCATAAATGATTTCCGGGTCCGTATATTCTTCCACGTAGTGGTCAACCGGAAGCGTGGTACTCATCAGCGGATTGTCCAGTTCATGCACAATCGTCCGGCAGATGTTATTGTCCGGCACCCTGATACCTACCGTGTCTTTCTTGGTTTTTAACAGCTTCGGTACCATCTTGCTGGCGGGCAGGATAAACGTATACGGGCCGGGCAGCGCTTTCTTCAGCATCCTGAATACCGGGGTGTCCACACTCTTGGCATAATCCGAGAGATGGCTCAGGTCATAACAGATAAAGGAAAAATGCGCCTTTTTAGGATCGATCTGTTTAATGCGCGCAATGCGCTCTATCGCTTTGTGCTGGGTAATATCACAGCCCAACCCGTAAACGGTATCTGTAGGATAGATAATGATACCTCCATCCTTCAGACATTCCACGATCGTTTTTATATGGCGGGGATTCGGATTATCCGGGTGAACATTTAACAGCATAGTATCATGAATTAAATGAAAGTAACAACGATGACAACTGCGCAACAACCGTGCTGCTACTGTAAATTTACCAAATTAAATGCTCACTGTAACTTAATATGCAATTCGTAATTCATAATTCCACAATTACTTCCTATCTTTCAACCCGATTTTTCCAAACCTACGCGGAATGAAGTTAAAAGGCATTGTCCCCAGAACGTGGAGGAGATTGAAGCGGATATTGCTGGTCCTGTTTGTCGCACAATTTGTATATATCATCCTGTTACGGTGGGTCAATCCACCGATCACCATCACCATGATCTCCAGCTGGTTCAGCAGCTGGGGCACCGATAAGCACCTGCAGAAATCCTGGGTCAGCTATGATGAAATATCCCAGCACGCCAAACTGGCCGTGATCGCCAGCGAAGATCAGCTCTTCCCTGACCATGACGGCTTCGACTATAAGTCCATCGAAAAGGCGATGAAACATAATTCTGCCAGCAAAAAGATAAGAGGGGCCAGCACCATCAGCCAGCAGGTGGCAAAAAACGTATTCCTCTGGCAGGGCCGCAGCTGGGTGCGCAAAGGGCTGGAAGTGTATTTTACATTTATGATCGAAAAGATCTGGGGGAAACAACGCATACTGGAAGTGTACCTTAACGTGGCGCAGACGGGCGATGGTATCTTTGGCGTGGAAGCCGCATCACAGGCTTACTATCATAAAACCGCCGCCAGCCTGAACCGGGAAGAAGCCGCGATGATAGCCGCCTGTCTTCCTAACCCTGTCAAATACTCGGTGAATCCGCCGGCCCGCATTACCGCCTGGAGGCAGCGCAAAATCCTGGTACAGATGCGCAACCTGGCGCCGGACCCGGACATTATGGAACTTGTTTCGGGTGTAAAAAAAGAAACTGCCGCCTCAGATAAAAGCGCTACTTCGCCAGCAACCGGCTCACAGCCTCAATAGCCAGCGCCTCCCGCTGTTCATAACTTCCCCGTATATCCGTCCAGGTTACTCCCGACTGCATCACGATGTCGCGGTACACCTGGTAGAAGTAAGACCGCATCTCCGGATCGGGATATTCACGCTGGGGATCTTCTTCCCACGGCAGGTCGATGTAAGTCAGCAGGTAATGATCACACTCCTGTGCCGCGATGGCCGTCAGGATGCGGGGATCGCATTCCTGGTATTTATGCTCGCTCCATACCTTTATCACATACAGATCGGTATCACACACCAGCAGTCCGTTGGCTTTGGCAGCCATTTCCCGTTCCAGCTGTAACTGCCCTTCGGCGATAGCCAGCAGATCATGCTGTTCATAGGGACGCCCGAGGCCGTCCAGGTATTCCCGGGCGTACTCCGGCGTCCAGACGGTGTGGAAATGCGCTGCCAGCAGGGCGCTGAGCGTACTTTTGCCTGTTGACTCAGGCCCTATGACGACTACTTTTTTCATGAATGGGAGGTTTCCTGTTGCAGCACGGCCTTACGCCAGCTACGATATCCGAAGATAGCAATGATAAACAAAAAGATGGTCAGCAACGCAGTCGGATACAGGTGTTTGTAAAACAACAGCGGCACCGCCACAAAATTGGAGATATTCAGCAATATCCAGGTTTCCACTTTCCGCTTCGCCAACAGCCACATACCGCCACAGGCGGTGGCGGAAATGAAGGAGTCCATAACCGGTACGTTGGAATCGGAAAAATTGACCAGTAACAGATAGAAAGTAGCCCATCCTGCCAGTGCGATGAAGATCGCCGTAGCCAGCTCCCGGGGGCTGCTACGGCTGATCTTCACTTCGGGTTTGGCCGGTCCCTGCCGGGACCAGTATATCCATCCGTAAATGCTCATCACCAGGTAGTAGGCGTTGAGCGTGGCGTCTGCATAGAGTTTAAAGTGCTCTCTTGAAAGGAGCCAGGTATAGATGCCGGTACTAATAATACCGGTGGGATATACCAGTATATTATTTTTCTTTTGAAAGATGACCGACAATACGGAAAACAGGACTGCAACAATTTCCTGCCATGTCATTGCCTGCAGGCCTTTTTGCAGTTCCGCTATAAAATCATTCATACAACAAATGTAAGTATTGCAGTTGATGGATTATTTTTTCCGTGTACCCATGAGCGTGCCGGATACGTCCCAGAAACTCTGGCTGGTACCGGCGGGAGCTCCCTGTGGAATAGCCACCTTAATAGTATGCAGTCCCGGTCCGAGATCGGGCAGTGAAATGAACACCGGCGACGTCAGCGTGCCGGGGCACCAGTTGGAGCGGCTCAGGTCTGAAGAGGACAGACCGTTGCCAAAGTTACCGGATGCCGGATTGGACAGGCGATAGGTGCCGCAGTCTGTACGCCACGGGATGAAGTGGTACACCCTTTTTCCATCAACGAATATTTCATTCTGTTTCGGGTTGAACTCATCGCCGCCACCCCAGCCACCGTGGCCGGTAGTGATATAGCGCAGCTGCAGGTTCCGGATGCCTTCCGGGATGTTGACGGTCACAGTCAGGGAATCCTTATCGAAAAGGGTAGGGTACTCCTGTCCGGCCATTTCCATCAGGTTGGTCGTATTAAAAACCGGGGAGATCCAGTCCGGCCTGTTGCTGTTTTCGTCTTCCTCATCGCCGGGATAGTATTTAAAGCGGAGGCTTACTTTATGCCCGCCTTTGTCGTAGTTACCGATATAAACGCCGAGCCACACTTCGCCCTGGAGGCGGTTTTGCAGTTCTGTGATGTCTTGTTTGTACATCACGGAATCGGCCCAGTGGTATCCTTTGATCTTCACCTGGTCATTGAAGTGGCGCACGCCGAACGGCGTAAAGAAGCGCAGCACTTCCAGCGCAGGCAGATAGCTATCGGTGGCTACCATGCCCTGGTACTGTTTGCCGTTTTTAGCGGTAAATACCGGCAGGGCGGCGGCGCCTTTATGGAGGCCGTCGAGGAAAGAGGAGGCTTTGTCTGTAGGCACCATAAATACGGAGCCGGTGCGGTCATAGGCGTCTCCGTTGGAATACTGCACCAGTTCAGCGAACAGGGTTTCTCCTTTTTTAGGCACGGGCAGCTTAACTTTTTTGAGGATCACCGTACCACCGGCATAGCGATAGGTGACGTTTGACTGATCGTCTGCCGGGTTGGCGATATTGTTGCCCCAGCTGATCTGTTCCTCGTCAAACACCGGCAGGGTAGCGTAGCGGCTTTCGATCACTTCCCGCATATAGGCGGCATCGTCTACCAGCTGTCCTGCTTGTGCCGGCCATGCCAGTTCTGCCGGGGTTATTTTGCGGTAATCGATTTTTTGAGCGATGGTTTCGCTGTTGCCATTGCGTACGATTTTGAGCACAAGTCCGAGGCCCGGCGCAATCGTCAGGTTGGGCGTGCCTTTGAGGGCCAGCTGGTTAGTATACCATACTTCAATGGTGTTGGAGCGGATAAAAAGTTTAGCTTTCTGGCATACCAGTCCGAGGATGGTGTCTGTGCCGGGCAGCAGTTCCGGTTGTACATACTCCGCGAAGGGTTTCTTTAACGTGTAGGTATTCCCGTTAGGACTGCCAAGCACCTGCAGGGAGGCTTTTGCGGCCAGGTCCAGGTATTGCTGCTCTTTGGCGGCGGGACCGCCGGGGACGATATGTGCCCTGTTGTGGTCAATAAACAGCCGCAGGCCGTTGCCCACATCTTTTCCGTTGCTGCGCATCCCGTAGGTGATCACGGCGGCGGCGCTGTCGGTGTTTTTTTTCTTCTGTGCCAGTACCGGCTGGGCTGCGATGGCCAGGCCGGTCAACATAACCAGTAATCCTTTCATTGTCGCTATATCTATCTTAAAAAATAAAAAAGCACAGCCAAAAAGACTGTGCTTCATTTAACACTATCATTCACTCAACTATGGCTTATTCTGCTTCTGCCACCACTTCCTTCACTTCCGGGATCATACGCTTCATCATGCCTTCGATGCCGGCTTTCAGCGTAATCATGGAAGAGGGGCAGCCTGAACAGGAACCTTGTAACATCAGTGTCACCGTGCCGGCTTCGTAGTTTTTGAACTGAATGGCACCGCCATCCATTTCTACCGCAGGTTTCACGTAGTTTTCCAGCAGTTCCTTGATTCTTTTCACCACGTCACTGTCATCTGCGCTAACGGCGTTGCTGGCGGTGTCTTTGGTCACTACCACTTCGTCTTCGTTGATAACAGGGCGGTTATCCTCCAGGTATTCCTTCAGGAAGGCTTTTACCGTAGGAATTATATCGTTCCAGTCTGTTTCACTGGTTTTGGTAAGCGTGATGAAATTGGCCATAATGAACACGCCCCTGATGAAAGGGAAGCTGAACAGTTCTATCGCCAAAGGGGACGGTTTTGCGCTGGCCTCATCCGGAAAATCGATGCTCTTGCCGGGGTACAACAGTTTGTTGGCTACAAACTTCATCGTCTCCGGATTGGGTGTCATTTCCGTGTATATGCTAATGATCGGATTTCCTGTTTTAATCATTTTATCCTAATTTACCTGACAAAGGTAGCACTTTCCGGGCAGAATTTAAGCCAGCGGAAAGGGAAACCTCATCGAATTTTACAATAACGTTATAAGCGGCAACAATATCCCCTCTAACGCCGTTCCCTACATCAAATTAAAAACTAATGTCATGTTACTGAAAGAGCTTTCTCCCAAAATTCAGGCTGCGCTCAACCAACAGGTGGAAATGGAAGCCGCTTCCTCCCAGTATTACCTTGCCATGGCTTCGTGGGCCGAAGTACAGGGGTATAACGGTATCGCACAGTTCCTCTACCGGCATTCCGACGAAGAGCGTATACACATGCTGAAACTGGTGAAATTCATCAACGAAAGAGGCGGTCACGGCCTCGTGCCGGCACTACGACAGCCGGAGCATGAGTTTGCCGACATACACGCTGTTTTTGAGCACGTATACAGCCATGAACTGGCCGTTTCCCGGGAGATCAACAACCTGGTGGACCTCTGCCTGCAGGAAAAAGACTATGCCACCCATAACTTTATGCAGTGGTACGTTACCGAACAGATTGAAGAAGAACGCATGGCCCGTAATATCCTCGATAAACTGAAACTGATCGGGGAAGACAAAGGTGGCCTTTATATCTTCGACCGCGACCTCGCCAACCTCGATACGGCCGACAGGCACTAATATTATTAAATTTTACATTTATTTTTTTCACGCGGCTTAGTACTTTTGCAGCATATGCAGACCATCAAAACGCTGAAAGCACGCAAAAGGATCGCCCTGATCGCGCACGACCACAAAAAGGCCGAGCTGATAGAATGGGCAACCTACAACAAAACAGTACTGAGCCGCCATGAACTCTACGCTACCGGCACCACCGGCAAACTGATCGAGGAAGCGCTGGACGTTTCTGTCAGGAAACTGCTGAGCGGCCCGCTGGGAGGCGACCAGCAGATCGGCGCCCTCGTTGCGGAAGGCGCACTGGATGTGATCATCTTCTTCTGGGACCCCATGGAAGCCCTGCCGCACGACCCGGATATCAAAGCACTGCTGCGACTGGGCGTAGTATGGAACATCCCTGTGGCCTGCAACCGCGCTTCGGCCGACTTCCTGCTGACATCCCCGCTGATGCACCAGGACTACGAAGTGATCCTGCCGGACTATTCCCAGTACCTGCACCGGAAAGTCTAGTCCCATCTCTGATTCCCCGTTTTTTTATGCCCTGCAGCTATGCTGCGCCGGGAAATTTCCGTACTTTAATAAAAAGCTTCGGGAATGAGATCCTTATTTTCCATTTTATTAACCATCCTTACCATCTACCAGGGCCTCGCACAGGACAGCAGCAAAGTATCACAAGACTCCACGACCAACGCACAGCTCATTGCCACCACCCGGCTGCTCCGGGAAAGCGACTCCCTGATCAGGGCAGATGCCGCCACCAAAGCCGCCCTGGAAGAACAGATCCTGCAACTCAGCAATAACAACCAGCGCAAAAAAGAGCTGGAACAACAACTCGCGCTTATCGAGCAGGCCGATTCACTCAAAAAAGTCCGCCATTTCTCGGTATCCTTTTCTCCCTCGGATCGTCGTCCGCTATCTCCAATGTGGTAGCCGGTTTCGTGATTACCTACATGCGGCCCTTTAAAATAGGGGACCGTATCCGGCTGGGGGAAATCACCGGTGATGTCATCGAAAAGAACCTGCTGGTAACGCGGCTGCGCACCACCAAAAACGAAGAGATCACCGTGCCCAATGCCAGCATCCTCAACGGTCATACGGTCAATTTCACCTCTTCCAGTAAAGATCTCGGGCTGATCCTTCATACGACCGTCACCATTGGCAACGATGTTCCCTGGAAACAGGTGCATGACCTGCTGGTCCGCGCGGCACTGGCCACAGACGGTATCCAGAAAGACCGGCAGCCTTTTGTGTTGCAGACGGCGCTGAATGATTTTTCCGTGGCCTATGAAATCAACGCCTATACGGAAAAATCGCACCAGATGAGTGAGATCTATTCCCTGCTGAACCAGCAGATACAGGACCATTTTAACGAGGCCGGCATAGAGATCATGTCACCGCAATACCATGCGCACCGCGATGGAAATACCACTACCATTCCGGCTTCCTACATGCCGGGAAATTATGAGCCTCCTGCCTTTAAGGTAAAAGTGGACCCTAAGCCGTAAGAATCATATAATTAAGCAAGCAAACAGGCTTCCTTTTTGCTATTTTCGCATCTTACGGTTTAAAGCAAGGCAGATGTTGAAGCAGTTATTAGCCGGTGTGGCCCTTTGTGCGGGCCTCACACAGCAGGCATGGGCGCAGTTGCCGCCCAAAAGGGAAATGCGCGGGATGTGGATCGCCACAGTGGAAAATATTGACTGGCCTTCCAGACGCGGTTTGCCCACGGAACAACAAAAACAGGAGTTTATCGATTTGCTCAACCAGATGCAGCGCAATGGCATGAACACGGTGGTAGCCCAGGTACGCCCGGCAACCGACGCGTTTTATGCTTCCCCTTACGAGCCCTGGTCTGAATACCTGACCGGCACACAGGGACAGGCACCCAGTCCATACTACGATCCCCTTCAGTTTATGATTGAAGAATCACATAAGCGGGGAATGGAATTTCACGCCTGGTTCAACCCCTACAGGGCCGTATTCAACGTCAGCCGCAGCAGCGTGGCCGCTAATCACATCACCCGCCTGAAACCGCAGTGGTTCCTCACCTACGACAATAAAAAATATTTCGATCCGGGCATCCCGGAAGTACGGACCTATGTGACCACCATCGTGCGCGATGTGGTAAAAAGATATGACATCGATGCCGTCCACTTTGATGACTATTTTTATCCTTACCGGGTACCCGGCAAAGAATTCCCCGACAACGTGTCTTACCGCATGTATGGCAACGGCATGATGAAAGACGACTGGCGCAGGTCCAACGTGGATGCCATCATTGAAATGCTCAGCGTCGCCATCAAAGCGGAAAAACCCTGGGTGAAATTCGGAATCAGTCCCTTCGGCGTATGGCGCGACCGCAGTAAAGACCCTGAGGGCTCTTATACCCGGGGCGGCATGACCAACTACGACGATCTGTACGCTGATATTTTAAAATGGCTGAAGAAAGGCTGGATAGATTACGCAGCACCGCAGTTATATTGGGAACGTGGCCACCGCCTGGCAGATTACGAAGTGTTGCTCAACTGGTGGAGCCAGCACGGCTATGGCCGGCAGATATACATCGGGCACGGCGTTTACCGCCTCGGCAGCAACGCCGCCTGGAAAAATCCACGCGAGCTGCCGATGCAGATAGAAGAAGCACGGACGCTGAATACCATACAGGGCAGCATTTTCTACAGTGCTAAATCTTTCCGCGGCAACCCGCTCGGCATCGAAGACTCGCTGCGCAACCACTATTATAAATACCCTGCACTGCGGCCGGTCATGTCGTGGCTGCCGAATACCACCCCCGATCCGCCTTATTTCATCGATGCCTTTGAAAGACCCGGCGGACTGGAAATCCACTGGACAGACGACGATACCAGCGGCCGTACCAAACAATATGTGCTGTACCGTTTTGAAGCCAACGAGCCGATTAACGTGACCGACCCCACGAAAATACTGGCCATCCTGCCACAGGCGTCAGATCCGGAATATAAAGACCTGACTTATGTGAGAGGGAAGACCTATACCTATATAGTTACCGCGCTGGACCGGCTCCAGAACGAGAGCCATCTTAGCGAACCGCTACGGATGGAGATCAAAAACGGTAAAACGACATTTATCTTTGAACCCTGACAACCCGGAAACAGGCGCATGTATCAGAAGATAAATGCGCCTGTTTCCATATCTATAGCCGTAGCATCCGGACTTACCTTCAGGGCGGGAAATGCGTCGGCGCTCACCATATGCCCGCTGCCGGATACGGCCATGGCCCCGATGGCACCTCCCAGGATGCCGCCTATCACCGCAGCCCGGCTACGGTCACGGCTATCTTTCAGGTAACGGGAAAGCACATACCCATATTCGAAACGCTCCAGCTGAATCAGCTTCCCGTCCACATAACGAAATATATTACCTTCTTTTACAACAGCCCAGCAGGTTTTAACCCGCCCCTTTTGGCCCTCGGAGGTTGTTGCCATGATGTCCCACCACTCATACTCGTATTCGCCCTTTTTGATTTCAAACTGCGTGAAGGCAGGCGTATTGTTACGGAAAGCTTCAAAGCTCTGATACACACCATCTTTCATCTGAGCCGTTAAGGCCGGCACTTGTCTTATTTGCAGATGTCGGGCAAAGATGGCTGACTTCGTGAGCAGGCTGTCAGATTTTTGTGGCACCTTCCGCAGCAGTTCCATAAAGGCGTTGGCGATAAACTGATGGTGTTTCTTTGTTAGCCCGATGCCCCTGTTCAACTTCGCTTCATCCATAGCGTACAGCTGTTTGTAGTGCAGACCGTCTGTGGAACCGTAGGCAGTGGCCTTCAGGTGGACGAAGGCTTTTTCGGTCATACCACCGGGCTGTTCGCCAATACGCAGATCGTCGACCACCCATATGAGTTTAATACCATCAGTAGTATATAGATGAGAAAATGCATTTTCCACAAATTCAGAAAGATAGAGGGTCATTGCTTTATCCGGGGTGGCAGGCATCCAGCGCGAGCCCAGCGAAATAAAGCCCAGGTGAGCGGTATCCCATAGCGCGCTGACCACTTCGATGCCACTGATCTTTAATGGCAGTTGCTCTGCTGTCAGCAACTTTTCTTTCCCGAGCACGATTTTTCCCTTATTCAGTTCAGCCTGCTTTTGCGATTTCACCGGCGCCACCTCGTCGGTAGGATATTGAGCCATGACAGTCAGCGTAGAAGCGGTTAATAAAGCCGAAAAGAGCAGGGATTGTTTTGTTGACATCTTATATTATATATGAATGTTAGATATAGGTTACTGTTTATGATAATTACCCGCGAATTTAAATGAATCCCCACATTGCCACCGCTTGCTTCCGGGCACAGATATTTTCGTCTGCCTGGTTGACAATATTGCCACAACTCACCTGCCCGGATTGCCGGCCCCACTGCAGTCATTTTTCTATAAATTCTAACAATAAGGGATATATTTTTATTTTTTTCTAAATTTTTAGCTTCTATCAAAAATTTGTATAAAAAATACAGCATTCCTTTAGTATCTTTAAACCGTTCCCGAATTATATCGTACACCACCCATCGACGAAAGTCAGAAGGGAGGAGTGTATCAAAGCAAAAAATCTAAACCAAATGGATGAAGTGAAGCAAACGCAAGGTTTATACCGTCCTGAATTCGAACATGATGCCTGCGGAACAGGTTTTACGGCTCATATCAAGGGTCGTAAATCCCACCATATTATTCGTGATGCCCTCACCATGCTGGAAAACATGGAACACCGCGGCGCCTGCGGCTGTGAGCAGAACACGGGTGATGGTGCAGGAATCCTGTTTCAGGTCCCCCATGAATTTTTGTATGATGAGTGCCTGCGGTTAGGTATCAGCTTACCTGAATTTGGTAAGTATGGCGTAGGTATGGTCTTTTTTCCGAAAGAACCCCGCTGGCGCGAAGAGTGCCGCGAAATCCTGCAGCGCAGCGCTGAAAAACTGGGCCTCGAGATCCTGGGATACCGTAAAGTACCCGTTCGCCCTGATGGCATCGGAGAGTCCGCCCTGTCTGTAGAACCGGAAATTGAACAGGTATTTATCGCCTGTCCTTATCATATCAGCGACCCGGAACTGTTTGAGCGTAAACTGTTTGTGCTCCGCAACTACGTGTCTAAAACCGTTCGTAATTCTATTCCCAAAGAGAAAGCACTGTTTTACATCGCCTCTCTTTCCTATAAAACAATCGTATATAAAGGTCAGCTGACTACCTACCAGGTACGTCATTATTATACTGACCTGAGCGATGAGAAGATGGTATCCGCCTTCGCCCTCATCCACTCCCGTTTTGCCACCAATACTTTCCCCAGCTGGCGGTTAGCGCACCCTTACCGCTATATCGCCCACAACGGTGAAATCAATACGCTGAAAGGCAACCTCAACTGGCTCCGTTCCGGTGAGCGCGACTTCATGTCCCGGTTCTTCACTGCCGAAGAAATGGACATGCTGCTGCCGATCGTAGAAGAAGGACAGTCGGACTCCGCCAGCCTCGACAATGTGATCGAGCTGCTGACCATGACCGGCCGCTCCCTGCCGCATGTCATGATGATGCTCATCCCCGAAGCATGGGACGGCAACGAAGACATGGCGCCGGAGAAAAAAGCTTTCTACGAATACCACGCTTCCCTGATGGAACCCTGGGACGGCCCGGCCTCCATCTCCTTCACCGACGGCAAAATCATCGGTGCCACCCTGGACCGTAACGGTCTTCGTCCCAGCCGCTTTGTCGTAACCAAAGACGATCGCGTGATCATGGCTTCTGAAGCCGGTGTATTGCCCATCGATCCTAAAAACGTAAAAGAAAAAGGACGCCTGCAGCCCGGCAAAATGTTCATCGTGGACATGGACCAGGGCCGCATCATCGGTGACGAAGAGCTGAAACAACAGATCTGCACCCAGCAGCCCTATGGTGAATGGCTCAATAAATACAAGATCCGCATGGAAGAGCTGCCTGAGCCAAGGGTTACCTTTACCCACCTCGAGCACGACCAGATCTTTAAATACCAGCGCGCTTTCGGCTACAGCACCGAAGACATGGAGCATATCATCGCTCCGATGGCCATCGACGGCAAAGAACCGGTAGGCTCCATGGGCACAGATACGCCGCTGGCAGCGCTCAGCAATCAGCCGCAGCACCTGGCCAACTACTTCAAACAGCTGTTCGCCCAGGTGACCAACCCACCCATCGATCCTATCCGGGAAAGACTGGTGATGTCACTCGCCACTTTCGTGGGCGGCAACGGCAACCTGCTGGACGAAGATCCGCTGCACTGCCACAGCCTGGCGCTGCGCCACCCGATCCTCAACAACTACGAACTGGAAAAAATACGCAGTATCGACACCGGCCTGTTCCAGGCAAAGACACTGCACACTTACTTCAAGGCCGACGGCAAACCCGGTTCCCTCGAAAAAGGACTGGCCCGCCTGTGCCGCTACGCCGTAGACGCCGTGGAAGACGGATTTGAAGTGATCATCCTCTCTGACCGCGCCATCGACTCCGAGCACGCCGCCATCCCGTCACTGCTGGCAGCATCCGCCGTACATCACCACCTGATCCGCAAAGGTATCCGCGGCTCGGTAGGACTGATCGTGGAAGCCGGCGACGTTTGGGAAGTACACCATTTCGCCTGCCTGCTGGGCTTCGGCGCTACCGCTGTAAACCCGTACCTGGCGCTCAGCACCATCCGCGACCTGAAACTGTCCAACAAACTGGACACCGACCAGGACGTAGATAAACTGAAGAAAAACTATATCAAAGCCGTTTGCGACGGTCTGCTCAAAGTGTTCTCCAAAATGGGCATCTCCACCCTGCAATCTTACCAGGGCGCGCAGATATTCGAGATCCTGGGCATCAACCAGCAAGTGGTGGATAAATACTTCGCCGGCGCCGTGTCCCGCATACAGGGCCTTGGCCTCGACGAGATCGCCCGCGAAACGCTGGCAAAACACTGGATGGGCTACGGCCGCAAGGAAACACCGGTACAACGGCTCACCGAAGGCGGCGTATACCAGTGGAAACGCAAAGGGGAATTCCACCTCTTCAACCCCACCACCATCCACCTGCTGCAGTATTCCACCCGCATGGGCGACTACAGTGTGTTCAAGAAATACTCCAAAGCCGTTAACGACCAAAGCGAAAAAGCCTGCACCCTGCGTAGCCTCTTTTCGTTTAAACGTACCCGTGCTTCCATCTCTATCGATGAGGTGGAACCAGCTTCCAGCATCTTCAAACGCTTTGCGACAGGCGCTATGAGCTTCGGTTCCATCTCTCATGAGGCGCACTCCACCCTCGCCATCGCGATGAACCGCATCGGCGCTAAAAGCAATACCGGCGAAGGGGGAGAAGATGAGATCCGCTATGAGCAGCTGCCCAACGGCGACTCTATGCGCTCCGCCATCAAACAGGTAGCCAGCGCCCGTTTCGGCGTGACCAGCTACTACCTGACCAATGCCGACGAACTACAGATCAAAATGGCCCAGGGTGCTAAACCCGGTGAGGGCGGACAGCTGCCCGGCCATAAAGTGGACGATTGGATCGCGAAAGTAAGGCACTCCACCCCAGGTGTAGGCCTCATCTCTCCGCCGCCGCACCACGATATTTACTCCATCGAAGACCTGGCACAGCTCATCTATGACCTGAAAAACGCCAACCGCGCCGCCCGCATCAGCGTAAAACTGGTGTCTAAAGCCGGCGTAGGCACTATCGCTGCCGGTGTGGCCAAAGCCCATGCCGACGTGGTACTGATTGCCGGTCACGATGGCGGTACCGGCGCTTCTCCGATAAGCTCCATCAAACATGCCGGCCTGCCGTGGGAACTGGGCCTCGCCGAATCCCACCAGACACTGGTGAAAAACAAACTGCGCAGCAGGGTAGTACTGCAGACCGACGGCCAGCTGAAAACAGGCCGCGACATCGCTATCGCCACACTGCTCGGCGCTGAAGAATGGGGCGTAGCCACCGCCGCGCTCATCGTGGAAGGCTGTATCATGATGCGTAAATGCCATGTCAACACCTGCCCGGTAGGCGTAGCCACCCAGGACCCGGACCTGCGCAAACGCTTCACCGGCGACCCGCAACACGTGGTGAACCTCTTCACCTTCCTCGTGGAAGAACTCCGCGAAATCATGGCCGACCTCGGCTTCCGTACCATCACAGAAATGGTAGGCCAGGTAGACAACCTCCAGATGCGCGAAGGTATCACCCACTGGAAAACACAGAAACTGGACCTTTCTCCCATCCTGTACAAAGAACCGGCAGCTCCTGAAACAGGCCTGTACAAACAGGAAGAACAGGACCACGGTATCGCTGAAGTGCTCGACTGGCAGCTGCTGAAAGCAGCCCAGCCGGCGCTGGAGAAAAAAACAAGGGTTTACCAGCAGTATCCTGTTAAAAATACAGATCGTACCATCGGCACCATCCTCTCCAACGAAGTGTCCAAACGCTACAAGAGCGAAGGCCTGCCGGAAGATACCATCCACTTTAAGTTCACCGGTTCTGCCGGCCAGAGCTTCGGCGCCTTCTCTGCTAAAGGGCTTACGCTCGAACTGGAAGGCGAGGCCAACGATTACTTCGGTAAAGGTCTTTCCGGTTCCAAACTGATCCTCTATCCTCACGGAGAAGCAGGCTTCAAGGCGGAAGAAAACATCATCGCAGGCAACGTGTGCTTCTATGGTGCCACCTCCGGTGAAGCCTATATCCGTGGTAAAGCAGGCGAACGCTTCTGCGTCCGTAACTCCGGCGCCACTATCGTGGCAGAAGGCGTAGGCGACCACGGCTGTGAGTACATGACCGGCGGCCGCGCTGTCATCCTCGGTGAAACAGGCCGCAACTTCGGCGCAGGTATGAGCGGTGGTATCGCTTATGTGTACGATGTAAAAGGCTCTTTTGCCAACCACTGCAACCGCGATATGATCGACCTCGATCCGCTGGACCAGGAAGATGTGGCTGCCCTGCAGGACCTGATCACTAAACATCACGCCTACACGAACAGCACCGTGGCGAAATTTATCCTGAAAGACTGGGAAAATCAGCTGCGCCATTTCGTGAAAGTATTCCCGAAAGAATACAAGGCTGTGCTGAAAGCAGGCGTATCACAGGGACAGAAGATAAAACGTTAATATTTGGCTATTGGGTTATTTGGCTATCGAAGGATTGAGCCAGCGAATGAACAGCCAAATGACCAGATAACCCAATGATAAAATGAGATAATAGTTATGGGTAAACCTACAGGATTCCTGGAATTTACACGAGAGCTGCCCGGAAAATCAGATCCCCGGGAAAGGATAAACCACTACAACGAGTTTGTGGAGCGTTTCCCTGAAAATAAACTGAACCAGCAGGCGTCCCGCTGCATGAGCTGCGGCGTGCCCTTCTGCCACAGCGGATGTCCGCTGGGCAACGTGATACCTGAATTCAACCATGCCGTATACCGCCAGGACTGGCAGGATGCTTACGATATCCTGACTTCCACCAATAATTTCCCTGAATTCACCGGCCGTATTTGTCCGGCGCCCTGTGAAAGCGCCTGTGTGCTGGGTATCAACCAGCCACCGGTGGCCATCGAGGAAATTGAACGGCATATCATAGAAATCGCATTTGACAAAGGCCTGGTACAGGCTAAAGTTCCCCGCGTACGTACCGGCAAAAAAGTAGCCGTGATCGGTTCCGGTCCTGCCGGACTGGCCGCTGCCGCCCAGCTGAACTATGCCGGCCACAGCGTGACCGTGTTCGAACGCGACGATAAACCGGGAGGCCTGCTCCGCTATGGCATCCCCGACTTTAAACTGGAAAAATGGACCATCGACCGCAGGATCAAACTGATGGAAGAAGAGGGCGTTACCTTCCAGTGCAATGCCAACGTAGGCGTTAATGTAAGCACCAATGACCTGTTGAGGGAATACAATGCCATCGTACTGGCAGGCGGTTCCACCATTCCGCGCGATCTCGGTATCACCGGCCGCGAACTGAAAGGGGTACACTACGCCATGGACTTCCTCAAACAGCAGAATAAAAGAGTCAGCAACCTCCCTGTTGACGGACAGGACATCATGGCCACCGGTAAAAACGTGGTAGTGATAGGAGGGGGCGATACCGGTTCCGACTGCGTAGGTACCAGCAACCGCCATGGCGCGGTGAGCATCACCCAGCTGGAACTGTTGCCCAAACCTCCCGGCGAGCGCACCGATTACATGCCATGGCCTACCTATCCCATGGTACTGAAAACATCTTCTTCCCACGAAGAAGGCGCAGACCGCCAGTGGGCTATTGCCACCAAAGCCTTTATCGGCGACGACAACGGGCACCTGAAAGCCCTCCGCCTGGTAGACCTCCAGTGGACATTGGGCGCCGACGGCAGACCCGCTAAGTTCACCGAAGTACCCGGCTCCGAAAGGGATATCCCCTGCGAACTGGCATTACTGGCCATGGGCTTCGTACACCCGCAACACACCGGTATGCTGGAACAGCTCGAAGTGGAGAAAGACGAAAGAGGCAACGTAAAAGCCACTGAAAAAGATTACCTGACGTCCATTCCTAAAGTGTTTGCTGCCGGCGATATGCGCCGCGGCCAGTCACTGGTGGTATGGGCAATTAGCGAAGGTCGCGAGTGTGCAAGGAAAGTGGATGAATTCCTGATGGGCAGCTCCCAGCTGGAAAGCAAAGACCATTCCCTGCAGGCAATGGCACTGTAATAATAGCGTACACTTTTAGCCTGTTGCTTAACACTGACAGGCTGAAGGCAACGTTCATAAAAATATGATATCGGCTAACGGCTAAAAGCTAGTAGCTATTTATTAACGCTTTTCTCATAAGCAGGTTTAGATTTTGTTGTAACCTTCAGCCGGGCCGGGTTTTTACCCGGCCTTTTATTTTCCTCTCCTGATAACTTTACAGACAGAAATAACGCATCAGCAGAAACAATTCCTCCATTCAGCTATTTCCCGCCACCAGCGTACGGATTCCGGATACATTTGTGCCCTATGAAAAAATGGTGCAGCCTCTGGGGACTTCTCTGCTTTTGCCTGACAGCCATGGCCCAGGATGAGTTTATCCTGCAAGCCACCACCCTCAAAAAAGGGCTGTACAGGTCTTTCCGCGAATTTCAGCAAAACAACCCCTCCGAATCGGGCGACCTGGTCGTGAAAAGCCGCAGCACGGCCGCACAGATTTACCTGCTCGCCAACAGGAACGGGCTGGTGCTCCGCGATGCAGCAGGGCAGGAGCATAAAGTGAAAAATTACTGGGGGTTCTGCGATGGCGCTCATATCTACATAAAAGACAACGGGCTCAATGTCATACAAACCACCGGCTACTATTGCACCTACGAATTGCAGGGAGTGCAGCCATCCCGCAGTATCTATAACCCCGCCGACATGACGGTGAACGCGCTGAATACGCCCGTCAGGCTTAAAAAGGTGATTAATATCATCACCGGGGAAATCCTGGAGTTATCCCTTTTTAATCTTAAAAAATATATCCTCCCGCAGGACCCGGAACTGCTGGAAGAGTTCCGGTCGGACAAAGCCAAAAAAGATAAGCTGGATTACTATATTTCCCGCTTCAATGCACGCAACAAACCGCCTCAAAGCGGGCAATAATCTACCCGGTCGCCAGCAGGATCCGCTGAATAACACCCACCTCCAACACCGGCCGGAGACGGCCGTTTCCGGCATCCCGGACAATTTTCAGTATGTCCGTTCCCGTATTTTAATGTATCCTTGCAGTACTGTTTATCCCCATTACCCGCGGGTATGGATTTTGTGCTTTTCGCCGGGCAAGCGGACGGAACACGGGGTCTTTATCCGAAAGTAAACCATTGGGACGCTCATGCGTTTTAATTCAGTAAATTACTTTTAGTAAGCTATCATAGTGACAGAACCAGCAGAAACAGAAATTAAACACAGGCGCCCCTGGTGGCGGTGGCTTTTATGGATTATTGTTGCGGTGCTTCTTTTGCCCGTGATGGCGGTGTTATTATTGCAACTGGACGGCGTACAGAATTATCTGCGGCAACAGGGCGAAATCTATCTGCAGAAAAAACTGAAGACAAAAGTGCAGATCGGCTACCTCCGCGCCAGGGGATGGAAATACCTCGAGCTGCGAAATGTGTTTGTAGCAGATACTTCCCATCAGGCCCTGCTGTACTCCGGCTCCCTGAAAGTGCGTTACAACCTGCTGGCCTTTCTCAACAATGAACTACAAATAGACAAACTGGAGTGGGATACCCTGCTGGTCAATGCCTACCGCCACCAGGGAGACAGTACCTTCAACTTCCAGTTTGCGATAGATGCCTTCGTCGCTCCCGACGCAACACCGGACACCCTTGCACCCGCTACCGGCACCACTATCCAGTTCCGTATAAAAGATGTTTCCCTCCGGCATGTGAAACTGAACTTCGAAGACCAGACCGGCGGCATGCATGCGGTGGCCACCTGGGACACGCTACACGCCGATCCCGATGATCTGATCCCTGAAGATGGTATCTACGCCTTCAGAGGCGTAGAACTGGTAGGCCTGAAAGGTTTTTTCCGTCAGCATTATATTCCGTCGCCTGCTGCGGGCGCCGCACCCCCACCACCACCGGCTGATACCAGCAGCGCAGGGCTTCACCTGCTGCTGAAAAAGCTGCGTATCAAAGAGAGCAACTTCCTTTACAGCAGCGATGGCATTGGCATCACTACCGGCTGGAAAATCGGCGACCTCGTATTACGCAACAGCAGCCTTGACCAGGACTCTACCCGCATACAGGTGGGTGACCTCTCCATTCACCGTACTACCGGTATCCTGGCCATGATGCCCGGAAAAGATACTACGCCCGCACCGCCCGACACCGTGCCCAACACGTGGCAGGTGTTTGCCACACAGGTCAATCTCGATAAACTGGCGCTGCGTTATGACAACGGCGGCCCCGCACCCAAAGCAGCGGGCCCCGATCCGGATTATAACCACCTGTTCCTGTCCAACGTAAATGCTAAAGTCAGCAATATCCGCTACACGCCCGACAGCATACAGGCAGGCCTCAAAAGCCTGGCAGCCCGCGACTGGTCCGGGTTTACCCTCCGGAAGGCAAATATGGACGTGACCTTCACCCCCAAAAGCCTGGAGCTGCGCAACTTTTTCCTGCAAACCAACAAAAGCGTTTTCAGAAAACATATAGCCATCACCGTTCCTTCCTGGTCAGGTATCGCAGACCATATGGACCAGCTGGGGATAGACGCCAACCTCGATTCCGTGCAGGTGGCCCTCGCGGAATGGCTGCCCTTCGTGCCCGACGCCCGTAAAAACAAATCCTTTGCACCGCTGTGGAAAAAAGAACTAACGCTGTCGGCTATATTAAAAGGTAACCTGGGCTTACTGAATATCAAACAGCTCTATCTGAATGATCATGAAGGTAACCTCGTCAGAACGGCCAACGGCCAGATAGAACACGCCACCGATGTGGACCGGCTCAACGCCAACCTGCCGGAGCTCTATATCCAGTCCGGCAACAAAGCCCTGCGGTCCTGGCTGCCGGCCGGCACTTTGCCCGACACGCCAAGACTGCCGGAAAACATGCTGATCACCGGCCTGTTCAAAGGCGGCATGAAAAATATGCTGGCCCAGCTGCAACTGAAAAGCGACTACGCCAACGCCACCATCAACGCCAAACTGGCCAATATCACCGACAGCATCCGCGGTACCTACGATGTTAGCGTCCCTTCCTTCCGGGTACATCCCGGCATCATGCTGTATGATACCACCTTTGGCTGGGTGAGCGGTCATCTCATGGCCAACGGGCAAGGTTATACGCTAACACAGATGGCCGCACAGGCAGCCATCCGGCTGAATGAAGCCACCTATAACCGCTATACTTATCACGACGTCAACGTGAATGCCAATATCCGGAAAGGGGCCTTCGAAGCCAATGGCGAAAGTGCGGATACCAGCCTCAATACCCGGTTCACGCTCAGCGGTAACCTGAGCGATACCGCGCTGCGAAGCCTGAAGGCCAACGCCGAAATTACCAATGCCGACCTGTATGCTACTCACTGGTACGCGGAACCATTGACCATCAAAGGTAACCTGGACGCCGACTTCAGCAGCCTGGAGCCGCAGCGGCTGGAAGGTGTGGCATTGCTCACCGGCTGGCAGGTAGCTACCCGCGACCATGTAGTTCCACTGGACACCATTGCGCTTACCGCCCATTACGACAGCCTTCAATATATCACGCTGAAAAGTCCCTTTGGCCCCGTAACCGCCCAGGGGCGCATGGACTATACCAAAATCGGCAACGCCTTCAGCCAGATCATCATGAAACCGCTGAAGCCGGCCGATTCAGGCCGTATTGTGGTTGTTCCTCCCGGACAATATCTTGAGTTTGCCGCCGCCCTGCAGGTACCACACACACTGGAGCCACTCATACCCGGTATCCGCATGGAAGTACCGATGGACATTGCCGGTCGCCTCAACAGCGACAGCAGCCTGCTGTTCGTGAAAGCGAACCTGCCGAAAGTGAATTACGACTCTATCCAGGTAGACAGCCTGCGCTTATACGCCCGCATCGTAGACACTTCTTTGCAGACCTATGTGTCTATCGCAGACATGAAACATCCGTCATTCCCGCTTTATCATACCGTACTATCCGCCAAAGCCAATACCGGCGTGGTAGACTTCGGCCTGCTCATGGACGATATCAAACGGAAGCCTAAATACCGCCTTGGCGGCATCTTCACCTTCCTGCCGGACAATATGATGCAGCTGGTACTCAAACCGGACCTGCTGCTGAACAAACAGGCCTGGAGCGTAGCAGAAAACAATATTTTCCGCATCAAAAACGGCGCTCCCGATACCGCGAACATCAAACTCTCTTACGGCGATCAGTCCATACAGGTCAATACCCAGGCGGATACCTCCGGCGTGCCGGCACTGCAGGCGAAAGTCAGCAACTTCCAGCTGGCCACCATCACCGGTATGCTCGCCACAGACACCCTGCTGGCCAACGGCCTTCTCAATGCTGACGCTGTAGTGCGCAACTGGAACACCCAGCCGCTCCTGCACGCCCAGCTGAAAGTAGACAGCCTCACCGTGAAAACAGCGCCGCTAGGCACCCTCACAGCCACGGCTGAAAGTACCGCTCCTAATGCGTATAAACTGGACGCCGCGCTGAAAGGCGACAACAACGATGTTACCGTTACCGGCACGTACGACAGCACCATCAACGCCCAGGTCAACATTGTCAACCTGCGGATGGCCTCCCTCGAGCCTTTTACCATGGGCAGCGTCACCCATATGTATGGCGACGCCACCGGTAAATTCGATATCTCCGGCACCACCAGCAAACCGGAAGTAAGAGGTAACATGCACTTCAATAATGCCGGCGGCGTTATCAGCTTCATCGGCAGCAACCTTCACCTGCCAGACGAAGACATCGTGATCGATGAGAAAGGCATCCTGCTTAATAACCTGGTGGTGGCCGACAGCCTTAACAATGAAATGGTAGTGAACGGCCGTATCAATACTTCCGACTTTATCAAATACGGTTTCAACCTGAATATCAACGCCGAAAACTTCATGGCCCTCGGCCAACAACAAAACCAGGACCAGTGGATCTACGGCCCGGCCTTTATAGACAGTAAAGTCACCGTGCGCGGCTCCCTGGATCTGCCCCGTGTAGACGCCAACGTTAAACTGCGGGACAAATCCAGCGTCACTGTTATGCTGCCGCAGGAAGAGCCCGGACTGGCCGACAGGGAAGGAGTAGTGGAATTCATTGACCGCGATCATCCCATCGACAGCGCGCTGCTGGCTAAACAGGACAGCGCCAAATACAGCAACCCGAGGCTCAAAGGCATGTTCTTCTCCGGTAATGTGGAAATCACACCGGAGTCGGTATTAAAAATCATTATCGACAGGGCCAACGGCGACTTCGTACAGGCAAAAGGTACCGCCAACCTGAACGCGACACTGGATCCTTCCAGCAAAATGAGCATCACCGGCCGCTACGAGATCTCAGAAGGTAAATACGAGATGTCACTCAATCAGCTGATCAAACGCTCTTTCGATATCCAGAAAGGCAGCTTCATCTCCTTCAACGGAGATGCCATGGCCGCAGACCTGGACATCACGGCTAAATATACCGTCAACGCGCCCGCCATCGACCTGGTACAGGACCAGCTTGGCGGTATGACCGCAGAACAACGGAACACCTACAAACAACGTATTCCGTTTGAAGTGTACCTCAAAATACAGGGCAGCCTGCTGAAGCCGGATATCAGCTTCCAGCTGGATATGCCCGAACGGGAAAGGAATGCCTTTAACGGTATGCCTTACAACCGCATCAAACAAATCAACCAGGTGCCTTCCGAGCTGAACAAACAGGTGATGGGCCTGCTGGTGCTCAATACCTTCATCCCGGACGATCCCATGTCTACCCTGGATGGCGGCGGTGGCGCCGTAGGACAGGCAGCCCGCAACAGCGTGAGCAAGATCCTGTCCCAACAGCTGAACAACCTCGCCGGTAACCTGATCAAGGGTGTGGACCTCAACTTCGATCTGCAAAGCAAAGAGGACTACTCCTCCGGCTCCGCGCAGGAAACCACCAACCTCAATATCGGGGCGTCCAAGAAGTTGTTCAATGATCGTTTAATCGTTTCCGTTGGTTCCAATATCATGCTTACCGGCAACACCCAGAATGCGAGCTCGCTGGTAGGGGATATCTCCATCGAATACAAATTAAGCCGCGATGGCAGGTACCGGCTCAGAGTATATCAGCGTAATGATAACCAGACGGTTATCCAGGGCCAGTACACCGAAACCGGCGTCGCATTTATGCTCGTAATGGATTACGACGAATTCAGGGAGATATTGCAACGTTCTAAAAGAGAAAGCAGGAAAGAGCGCCTGCGCGATGAAAAAAAGAAAAAGCGGGCAGCGCAAGATGAATCAAACAAAAACAAGTAATGCAGAAGGGAAATAGCTATATCATCTGTTGTATCATATTATGCCTGGGATTCCTGGCTATCAGCTCCTGCAGCACTACCCGTACCGTGCCCGAAGGCGACCGCCTGTATACCGGCAGCACGGTAGCCTGGAAAGGAAAACAACCCAAAGATTACGGTTCCCTCAGCGAGGGACTGAAAAAAAGAATACGGCCCAATACCAACCGGAAGTTCCTGGGCATGCCTATTAAGCTGTGGCTGTATAACATGGGCCACGAGCCCAAAGGTAAAGGGCTCAATTACCTCCTTCGCAAAAAATGGGGTGAGCCGCCGGTATTGCTAAGCCAGGCTAAGCCCGACTATACCGGCCAGGTGCTGGAAGGATACCTGGTGGACAACGGCTACTTCCAGGCGGAAGTTTCCTCTGCCGTAAAAAATTCCGGCAGCAAAAAAGCCTCCATCCGTTATGAAGCGGTGCCCAATCACCGGTATACCATCAAAAGCGTTGCCTACCTGACAGACAGCAGCGCCATTGGCCGTACCGTCACCAAAACCTATCACAAAAGTTCGCTGATAGTAGGGAAGCCTTATTCGCTGGATTCTATCAAGGCCGAACGGGAACGTATACACGCTGCTCTAAAGGAACAGGGGTATTATTACTTTACGCCCGACTACCTGCTGGTACAGGCTGATACCACCAATAACGGTACGGTAGACCTTTTCCTGAAAATAAAAGACAATACGCCGCTGGTGGCGCTGCGGCCTTACCGGATGCATGATATCAGTCTCTTTCCGGATTATTCGCTGGACAATGAAGCGCAATCCACCACAGGCACACCGGTATACTACCGGGGCATGTATATCATCGACTCCGCCAAACGCTTTAAACCCATTGTATTCGAACGCTCCGTGTTCCTCCGCCCGGATAGCCTTTACCGTTTGAGTTCCCACAATATCACGCTGCAACGCCTGATCAACCTCGGGGTATTCAAATTTGTAAAAGGTACCTTCCGCCCGGTGAGAGACACGTCACGCCATAACATCACCGGTGGCAGCCCCAATGCACCTACGCCCATCCGGGATACCGCTGCACCCCGTTTCGTGAAACGCAACGCCGCCGCCGATAGTACCTATCGCCGCGATACCGCCCTGGCCGGCACCTACCGCGCCATGGTGAATAACAAAGTAGCACTCGACAGCGGATGGCTCGACGCCAAATTCTATCTCACGCCCTACAAACGGCGCTCGCTGCAGACAGAGTTGCGCGGTACTTCCAAATCCAATGGCTTTATCGGTTCAGAAGCCCGTATCACCGCGAAAAACCGTAACTGGCTGCACTCCGCGACCTCATTGGAGATAGGGCTCCACGGAGGCATGGAATGGCAAACAGGCAACAAAAGCGCCGGCGGCTCCAATTCCTACAGCCTCGGTGCGGAAGTAGCCGTTACCTTCCCGCGCTTCCTTACGCCCTTCCGGCTGAATATCCGTACGCCTTACGTGCCACGTACCCGTATGAGCGCCAGTTATGAACTGTACAGCCGGGCCGACCTCTATAACCTGAACGCATATACGCTACAGCTGCAATACCTGTGGCAGAAGACGGCTTACCTGAATCATGCTTTTGCGCCCGTAGCAGTGACATACGTACTGCCTACCAAAACCACGGCGGCATACGACAGTATCCTCAAGAATGATCCCAGCCAGCGGGCTTCCATCGAAAAACAATTTATCCTGGGAGGAAACTACACCATCACTTTCAATAACCAGACAGCCAACCGTATCCACAGCTTCTATCTGAGCGGCAACGTAGATGTATCGGGCAACATCGCCGGCCTGGTTATCCCTAAAAGCGATTCGGGCACCAGAAACATCCTGAAAAACCCATTCGCGCAATATGAACGCTTCTCCCTGGAAGGCCGCCACTATTGGCAGATAGGCAAGGGCAAACAATGGGTCAACCGCCTCTTTATTGGCTACGGCCTGCCTTACGGCAACTCACAAACGCTGCCTTTCGTGAAACAGTTCTTTACCGGTGGTAGCAGCAGTATCCGTGCCTTCCGGGCACGCACGCTCGGTCCCGGCTCTTATTACAACAAAGCGCAGGACACGGCAGCATTGCTGGCCAATGAAGCAGGTGATATCAAACTGGAATTTAACTCGGAAGTACGCATACACATCGCCAGCGTATTTAACTTCGCGGCCTTTATAGACGCCGGCAATATCTGGCTGCAAAAACAGGTGCCGGAAAAACCCGGCAGTCAGTTTAAACTGGACTCTTTCTACCGGCAAATAGCCGTAGGCGGCGGTATAGGCCTGCGTATAGACGCATCTATCGTAGTAGTGCGCTTCGATCTGGCAACACCTTTCCGCATACCTTATCTCCCGCCAAAAGAACGATGGGTGTTCGACAAAATTAATTTCGGAGACCCCGACTGGCGAAAGAAAAACCTGATACTGAATATCGCCATCGGATACCCCTTCTAGGAATTACGAATTGAGGGCTTTCATATGGAGCGGTTAATAAACAAATGCCCCATAAAGAAGCCCTCAATTCGTAATTGTTTATAAAACGTCTTTGATATGCTTATAGTTTGATTTTACCGCTTCCAGCACATCATCCAGCCTTCCTCCCAGTATCAGCTTTCCCATCCACAAAGCATATCCTTTCATCTGTTCAAACTCTATCTTCGGTGGCATGGCCAGCGAATCCGGGTTGGTGAAAATATTGACCAGCACAGGCCCGGAAGCGTCCCGCACCTGGGTCAGCACCGGTTCCACTTCGTCCGGCGTACGGACCGTAAATGCGGTAAAGCCCATCGCTGTGGCCACCCCTGCGAAATCCGGGTTCACCATGTCCGTTTGCCAGTCAGGCAGACCGGCCACTTCCATCTCCAGTTTTACCATGCCCAGAGCACGGTTGTTGAAAACGATCACTTTTACCGGTAGATTGTACTGCCGGATGGTCATCAGATCGCCCAGCAGCATGGTAAGGCCTCCGTCACCACAAAGCGCATACACCTCGCGGCCAGGCTGGCACAACGCGGCGCCGATGGCCTGCGGCATAGCGTTGGCCATAGACCCGTGGTTAAAGGACCCTAACAGCGTACGTTTGCCGGTAGCGGCGATATAGCGGGCGGTCCATACATTGGTCATACCGGTATCTACGGTGAAAATGGCGTCGTGTGCTGCCAGCCGGCTGATGACAGTGGCCACATACTCCGGGCTGATCGCCTCTTCCTTGCCACGATCTTCCACATAAGTGTCCAGTTTCCGTTTTACCTCTTCATGAAATTCCAGCATGGTATCCAGGAATTTCCGGTCTTTCTTCTCCTGTATCAGGAGCATCAGCGCCTGCAGCGTAGGCCTGATATCACCGCAGAGGCCCATTTCCAGGGAAGCGCGGCGACCCAGCTTTTCCGGTTGGTTGTCGATCTGCACGATCTTCGCATTTTCCGGCATAAACGGCGTGTAGGGGAAATCGGTCCCCAGCAGCAACACCACATCGGCTTCGTGCATGCTTTTGTAAGCGGATGCCAGTCCCAATAGCCCTGTCATACCTACTTCATTGGGATTATCGTATTCGATGCCCATTTTAGCCCGGAAGGAATAACCCACGGGCGCTTTCAGAAGAGAGGCCAGCGTCACCACCTCGTCATGCGCCGCAGTGGCGCCCAGTCCGCAATAGATCGCCACTTTCCCGGCCGATTGCAACAGCGCTGCCAGCTGTTGCAACTCCTTCTCTGTTGGCCGCAGCACAGCTGCCGGCCGGTATAATTTCAATGCAGTGCTGATATTTTCTGCGTCGGCTGATGCCACATCGCCCGGCAGCCCCAGCACGGCCACGCCTTTTTTATGCACTGCATGTTGCAGCGCCGCCTGCAGCATACGCGGGGCTTGTGCCGGCGTATTGGCTACCTGGTTGTAATGGCTGCAGTCCGCGAACAATTTGATGGTGTTGGTCTCCTGGAAGTAATCGGTGCCGAATTCATTGGTGGCGCACGTGGAAGCGATGGCGATCACGGGCGCACCGGAACGATGTGCATCATACAGTCCGTTGATCAGGTGTACGTGCCCAGGTCCACTGCTGCCGGCACAACAGGCCAGCCCGTTCAGCTGCGCCTCTGCACCGGCGGCATAAGCGCCCACTTCTTCATGACGCACATGTATCCACTGGATACGGCCATCTCTCCGGACAGCATCGTTAATATGGTTCAAACTATCTCCGGTAACAGCATAAATACGTTTAATGCCAGCATCCACCAGCATTTCCACTAATTGGTCGGCAACTGATTTTCCCATAAATATGTTTTTATTTTTTTTCAGGATGTGCTTTTAAAAAACAACCCCGTTGACACTTTGTTTAAGCCAGCAATGGCTCAAGAAACGGGCCTGTTCACCCATCAGAAAATATTTCTATATTTATACGACTAAACCGCGGCCTATTTATGAGACTTTCACTACATCCGTCCCTGTTACTCGCCTGTGCTACACTGATCATCAGCACCACTGCGTGTAGCCGTAAGGTTACCCAAAACGGGAAAGCGTCTTATTACGCCGATTCCTTTGACGGGAAACGTACAGCCAACGGGGAAACATTCCGGCAACGCCACCGAACGGCAGCCCACAAAACGCTGCCGTTCGGTACCCGCGTGAAAGTGGTCAACATTGCCAACGGCCGTTCGGTAAAAGTGCGGATCAACGACAGGGGCCCTTTTGCACCCGGCAGGATCATCGATCTGTCTAAAAAAGCGGCTTCAAAACTGGGTATGATCAATACCGGCGTGGCGAACGTGGAAATCAAATACAAAAAGCCTAAAAAATAGGGAAGGAGAAACGCCGCAGCATTTCTCCTTCCGCAAGCGCCAAAACACAGTTGTATCATACAACATGTGCACCCTCTGCAATCTCTTCTACCATCTTTTTACAAAAGGCAGGCAGATCTTTTGGCGTACGGCTGGTGACCAGTCCGTTGTCTGTGACCACCTCTTCATCTGTCCAGGTAGCACCTGCATTTTCGAGATCTGTTTTCAGGGAAGGATAGGACGTGACCCTGCGACCTTTTAATTCCCCGGTTTCGATCAGCGTCCAGGGACCATGACAAATGGCAGCAATCGGCTTCCCGTCTTCAAAAAAACCTCCGACAAAAGTAACCGCCTGCTGATTGATACGCAGCTGATCAGGGTTCAACACACCGCCAGGCAGTACCAGCGCATCATAATCCTGCGCATTGGCGTCAGACAGGTTTTTATCCACCGGGTAATCTTTCCCCCATTCTTTTTCTGCCCACGCTTTCACTTTTTCTTTTTCGGGAGAGATGATATCCACTTTTGCTCCCGCTTCTTTTAACGCTTCCAGCGGCGCTGTCAGTTCCACTTCTTCAAATCCGTTGGCTACCAGTACCGCCACTTTCTTGTTCTGCAATTGAGTTCCCATAATTCATAGTTTTTTCGTGATTAAAGCAGCTCGTTTTTTCCACTGCGCCTGACGGGCACAGCTAATTCCTTGATTTCGTTTCTTCCTCCCACTGCACAAAAAAGATTCCCCTGTGAGAACCGCTTGCCTGTGGCCAGGATCCCGCGCCAGCGGTCGTATAACCGTTGTATATATTTTTTCCCATACCGTAGAAGAAAAGTAATCTCATTCCAGTGTAATATTTTGAGGCCTCCTGTTGCATTTGGGACGATGGACTGTTTTATTTGTTGATACTAATTCCTGAACAATGAAAAAGAATATGCTTTTCTGCGCCTTGTTCGCTGGTCTGCTGGCCACGCAACATGTTTTTGCGCAATCATCTCCCGTGGTACTACCAGGGTTTACTGCCTATGCAGACCCTGAGGAGAAAAACGTGGACATCAATGAACACAAAGGGGTGACCAACTGGACCGGTAATGAAAATACGGTCAACTTCTATTTTCATGCAGCCAATACCGGTAAGCTGAAAGTCACGCTACAGGCCCGCTCTGACGCAGGTAGCAAGGTGCTGGTGACGCTGAACGGCGTTTCAAAAACAGTTAGCATTCCTGTCAATAGTGATTATGCAGTTATTCCTGCGCTGGAGACAAATATCAAAAAAGCAGGCTTCTATGCGATTACGCTGAAAGGGGTGGATAAATCCGGTAAAGTGTATGCCGATGTGAAGGGCGTTAGCCTGGAAGGCGCTGCCACCAAAGATATCCAGTTCAACCCGAAGTCATGGCGGCGTTCTGCATCCGTACACCTTAACTATCCCGTTCCGGAGGGAAAAAATGCGGAGTGGTTTTATGGGGAGATAAAAGTACCGGCAGGGGAAGATAAGGTGGGCACCTACTTTATGTCCTGCGGCTTCCATCGCGGCTATTTCGGCATGCAGGTCAATTCGCCGGAAGAAAGAAGGATCATCTTCTCTGTATGGGATGCCGGCAGTGAGCCGGACAAGCGTGACAATGTGAAGTATGAAGACCAGGTGGTGCTGCTGGCCAAGGGCGACAGTGTGTATGCCAGTGGTTTCGGCGGCGAGGGCACCGGCGGCCACAGTCACTGGGTATACAACTGGAAAGCAGGGGATACCTATCGTTTTTTAATGCATAGCGTGCCCACTGGTACCACCACCACCTATACCGCCTATTTCTATGTGCCGGAGCACCAGGAATGGAAGCTGATAGCGAGCTTCCGGGCACCGAAAGACGGTAAGTACATGGGACACCTGTATTCGTTTCTTGAAAATTTCTCCTTTGAAAACGGTCACCTGGGCAGAAAAGGGTACTATGGTAATCACTGGATAAAAACAGACACCGGAGAATGGATAGAGCTGACTAAAGCGAAATTCACCAATGACGCTACCGCCAAGGCAAAAGACAGGCTGGATTTCGGCGGCGGTGCTGAAAATGGATGGTTCTACCTCTGGACCAGCGGCTTTAAGCCTGCAGATGCACAATACGGGAATATCTTCGAGCGCCCTGCCACGGGTAAACATCCGGAGATCACGCTGCCACGTTTCTAAATACAATCTTCCCGGTGTCGTATAGCGTTCACCGTTATTATTACTTCGCAGAGTACAGTAAGTTACCAGGCCGCAGGGTTCAACAGCTCCCCGAAAGTTCAAAATACTTTTGGAGACGCTCCACGTTCCTGCGGCTTTTTACCTTTCATATTCCCTATATACCCTATGGGATTTAAGGGAGAAATTTACTTTCCCTGTCCTTACCGGATTTTGGTTTAAATTCGGTTTGAAAAATGATTCGTCGCAGATACCGTTTTTATGCTTAAATCAGTGAAAAAGAGACTGCCCATTCCCGGTGTACTGGATGTATTGGATGAGCTGAACCCGTTCAAAGTGAAGCGGCAGCGCATCATGAACTTCAACCCGGCTACGAGCGTGGCTTCGCGCAAACCGGCCGAAACCAGTAAGATCACCGTTTTCGATTATAGCGGTAACGGCTGTACGGAGGAAACACTGGTGTCGCTGGAGGAGGTATTTGCCTTTCGTGACAAGCCGACGTCTACCTGGATCAATGTGGACGGTATCCGGAAAGATGATGTACATGCTATTTGTCAGCATTACATGATCCACCCGTTGATAGAAGAGGATATCCTGAGCATAGGGCAGCGCGCCAAAATGGATGATATCGGGGAGCGGCTGTTTTGCCAGTTGCCCATGATGTATTTTAATAGTGAAGCATCCACGATAGACCTCGAACAGGTGAGCATCGTCATGGGAAAAAATTTCGTGATTTCTTTCCAGGAAGATCCTACGCGGGATGTGTTTGACCCCGTGCGGGAGAAGCTGAAAATACCGGGCTCGCGTATCCGCAACGGTACGATGGACTTCCTCTGTTATTCCCTGCTGGATGTGATTGTAGACAGTTACTTTACCGTGCTGGATAAACTGGGAGAAAGGATAGAGCTGATGGAAGACCTGGTGCAGCACTATCCCAATACCCGCACATTGGCGCGGATCAATTTCCTCCGGCGCCAGGTATTTCTGTTTAAAAGAGGGATAGCACCGGTGCGCGACCTGGTCAACGGTTTTCTGAAAAGTGAAAGCGACCTGCTGGAGGATAACGTGACGAAATATTACAAAGACGTGTATGACCACATCATTCAGTGTAATGATCTGGCAGATAACTACCGGGATATGATCCTCAACGTACAGGAGATGTATCATACCCAGCTCAATCTCAAAATGAATGAGATTATGAAAGTATTGGCGGTGGTAACCACGTTATTGTCGCCCTTGACCCTGATCGCCGGCATTTATGGTATGAACTTCCATAATATGCCGGAGCTGGAAACCCGCAACGGCTATTTTTATACCCTTGGCGGAATGGGGATACTGCTGGTGCTGATGATCCTGATTTTCCGGAAGCGGGGCTGGTTTTAGGCTTTTTTCTTATAAACCGGCACAGAAGAGCAGGGTTCGCCGTACATAATGCTTTTGGCTACCGGACGCAACAGGCGGGTCACTTCTGCATAGGCTACTTCACCTACCCGTTGGTCGCCGCATCCTTTAATCACAATGCGCTTGTCAGTAAAGGCAGCCACGTCCAGTGACGATAAGTTCCTCAGGTATAACGTTTTATATATAAATTCCGCATCACCGAAGGCGGCATAGGCCGCTACCGGTTCCAGGTTGGTCATCACCAGCATATAAGCCCATAAGGGTACTACAGCGTCTGCTGTGCATACCAGGCCTACGTTTTTGCCACGGTACTGTTCCCAGTCATGCGACTGCATAGCGGTACGAAAGTCTTTCTCTTTCAGGATCATTCCCATAAAAAGGTAGTCCTTCATATCAAAAATGACAGTCTCCCCCTTGGGGTAGAATTGTTCCAGGTCGATGGTTTCCAGGCCACTCTGTGCTACTTTATTAACGATTTCATCCATAGCTGTCTGTTTTTAACCTCACAAATTTACGAAGATATGGGCATGTAAAAAGGGAGGCATTACTGCCTCCCTTTTTCCTTATGTCAGTTAAAAATGTATGCTGTCTGTTAGAAGAATTTACCGCGGGTATCTTTGATATCGCTTTTCTTCTTCAACACTTCAAACAGTTGCTGGTCGAGCAGGGATTTGATACCTTGTTCGTAAGCAGCCTGTTGTGTAGCCAGGTCTTGTGCCTGCTGGGCTGGTTCGTAGCTGTCAGCTTTGATCACGTATACTGCAGCATTACCTTCAATCGGAGCAGATACTTTGGCGGTACCCCAGCTTTTATTGAAAGAAGCGCCGGCAACGCGGGGTTCAAAGCCGAGAGAAGCGATAAACGGAGAGGCGAAGCTTACACCTTCTGCTTTCAGCACCGGTTGGTTGGTGGATTTAGCAGCTGCGTCCAGGCTGGCCGGAGTTTGCAGTTTAGCGATGATCTGTTCAGCTTTCTTATGTTTTTTCACTTCAGCTTCTACCTGCGGTCTAACGTCATCCAGCGGAGCGGTGCCTTCAGCGCGAACGCTGGTCAGTACAGCTACCACATATTTGTCGTCGAAGGTAAATACGGTGCTTACGTCGCCTTTTTTGGCTTCATAGGCCCAGCGTACCAGTTCGCGGGACTGTCCGATACCGGGGATTACAAAATCCATCGGGCGGAGGTTGTCAGCGATTCTTTTATTCAGTTTGCCTTGTTGAACATTCTTTTCGAAAGTAGCGGCGGTACGGCTTTTACCTGCGAAGTCGCTGGCGGCGCCGTAGGCGTTGTTGTTGGTTTCTTTGCTGGCGTCAACGGCTTTACCGAGGTAAGCCACTTTGATAGCCGGGCCAACGTTTTTCTGGTCCATGATTTCGATTATGTGGTAACCAAACTGGGTTTTAACCGTTTTGATCTGACCTTTGGAACCTTCGAAAGCAAAATCTTTGAATTCAGGAACAAACTGGGTGGCGGGGGTGATATCATATTCACCGCCGGTTTGTTTGCTGCCCGGATCGTCAGAGTATTGGGTAACCAGTGCTTTGAAATCTGCACCGCCTCTAACCGCTACTTCGATGCTGTCAGCACGTTTTTTAGCGATAGAGTCCGGTAACCCGCCCTGCGGACCGGAAGCGATCAGGATATGACGCACTTTCACGCTGTCAGGCATGTTTTTGCGGTCCACCATTTTCGCGAACACAATCAGGTTATTGTCGTAGTAAGGGCCGTATACAGCGCCTACAGGCAGATTTACGATTGAATCTTTCTGAGGTACCTGGGCAGCGCTCTTGGAAACGTAGCCATCATAGTATTTGATCTCAGAGTTACGGTTAATGAAACCGGCAATATCATTAGTAGTATCCAGTTCCGCTTTCAGGCCCACGATCTGCTGGATAGCAGCAGCGGAGTCCTGGGCAGAAGGAACGGCGTCGAAAGACACATATTCCACTTTACGGGATTCTTCTACTTTAAAGAGTTCTTTATGGTCCTGAATGAAACGGTTCAGTTCCGCATCAGTTACTTTAATAGTGGAGTCAGCGATGGAAGCATAAGGCACACTTACATAAGAGATGGTAGCGGTCTTGCTATTGTCTTCCTGCTGTTGGGCAGCCATCCATTTAGGATAATATACACCTTGTTTAATCAGGGTGATATATTTCAGCTGTTCCTGGGACTTAGCGATGTAGGTTTCCAGCTGCGCGAGGGCTGCACGGATCTGCGGGTTCTGAGGAGCCTGTGCGATTGTCTGCTGTAAGGCAACGCGGTCGAACTGGCCATCGCGGGTAAATTGCTGAACCACGATCGGGTTCGGGTTTTTACCTTTGATTTGGTCTACCACTTCCGCTTCAGTCACTGCGATACCCAGTTTTTCATATTGGGCCTGCATAATCTGTTCATTCAGAAACTGGTTCCAAACCTGCTCACGGATATATTGACGGGTTTGTTCGTCAATATTACCATTGGGCATCTGCTGGCGTGCGCCTGCTTCGGCATCCTGAATACGGCGCTGGTATTCTCCGAGATCCAGCTCTTCACCGTTTACTTTACCCACTGTGGTGGAACGGCGGGCGAGAGAACTTTTGCCAAAAAAGGCATCCTGCAACAGGAAACTAACAATAGCCAGGCAAATCACTACTACGATCACGACGGCATATTTGTCCCTGATTTTCTGAATTACTGACATATATTATATAGTCTACATTTTTAAGGAAAGCAAAAATAGAATAAAATAACTGTAACTGCAAAAGAGTATTTTTTGCGTTCAAACCCAATACAGTAAAGGATTTGAGGCCTTTCTAACACTTTTGTGGACTGGATATCATTCACAGGTTTTCCACAGATATCCCCTTTTTCCAAGGTGCTTTTTTTCAAGGTGTTAGTATTTCAAAATACCGGCAGGAGCGGGTATTTTCGTAAAACAGTCCGCCTGGGAAGCTCAACAGTTTATACACAAATGTGAAAAAGCCATTTTTCACAATCCACAGGAAAATGTGAATAAAACATGGTTATTTTCAACAAGGGTCTATTTTGGCGTTTTGGCTCGCCTGAGCTGTTTTTTTCCACAATACGTGTGTAAAACCCCCTGTAAAACTGAAAATAAGGTGGGAAAAGGTGCCTTTATACACCGGTAAAACTAATTTTGTTTTTCTGGCAAAAGTTTACCTCAAAAAAAGCGGATGTGAATTGTGGATAGTAAAAGCGTTCTTCTAACATTTTTCCAATACCCTCCCGGTGAAAAAGATTTTCACCAACAACGATATCCACGTATGTGGATGAAATAGGTAAAATCCAGCAATGACGCGGAAACAGGGTGTTAATTAGATGTGGAAAGCGTATAAAAAAGGAATAACAACTACATTTGTACAGGTGCTGGAAAATTAATTTCCACATATTCACAGCCCTAATAGTAGTGGGCTTTTCTTTTTAAATAAATAAATAAGTATATAGTTATGATTACTGAAATCGCTGTCGCGAAAAAAAATTTGCAGCATAACGGATTTTTGGATATACCGGTTGACCCAGCCCTGGACCTGTTTGCAGCGATCGAAAATCTGAAAAAGGAAAAAAACGCGATCGTACTGGCGCACTATTACCAGGAGCCCGATATCCAGGATGTGGCCGATTATATCGGAGACAGTCTTGGCCTCAGTCAACAAGCTGCCAAAACGGATGCCGATATTATTGTTTTCGCCGGCGTGCACTTTATGGCTGAAACGGCAAAAATTCTGAGCCCACAGAAAAAGGTCCTGTTGCCGGACCTGAAAGCGGGATGTTCCCTGGCCGACAGTGCGCCTCCGGAACTCTTTAAAAAATTCCGCGATAAGTATCCCGATCATATCGTGATTTCCTATATCAACTGTTCGGCAGGTATCAAAGCACTTAGCGATATCATCTGTACATCTTCCAATGCAGAAAAAATTATTGAAAGTGTTCCGAAGGATCAACCTATCATTTTTGCACCTGACCGTAACCTGGGATCTTACCTGATCAAGAAAACCGGTCGGGATATGGTTTTGTGGAACGGTGCCTGCATGGTGCACGAAATTTTTTCGCTGGAGAAAATCACGAAGCTGAAAACACAGCATCCGAAAGCAAAAATTATTGCACACCCGGAATGTGAGCCGGCGGTCCTGGCGGTAGCCGACTACATTGGTTCCACTACGGGTTTGCTGAAGTTCAGCCAAAAAGACGATGCCCAGGAATATATCGTGGTAACCGAGACCGGCATTCTGCACCAGATGCAAAAAGAAAATCCGGGAAAGACTTTTATTCCTGCTCCGCCTAATAACGCCTGCGCTTGTAACGACTGTCCGCACATGAAATTGAATACGCTTGAAAAGCTGTACCTGTGTATGGAATACGAACAGCCGGAAATTACGATGGAAGAAAGTCTGAGAATCGCCGCTAAAAAGCCGATAGAGCGAATGTTGGAGATCAGTTCACGCGCTGGACTTTGATTTAACTAACTGATTTTCAGTAGAATTCAAATTTTATTTTTTGATCAATTAATTAATTGACAATAAGCGGAAGCCCCGAGGTTTATATAACCCCGGGGCTTTCCTGTTTTGGTGCGAATCATTTAATTCTCAGGCGCTTATGAAAGCTTTGAGAATGTGATATTTGATTTTATCCGCCCGTTTCCCCGGTTTATAGAACGGAGCTGTCTTAATTTCTCTTCTTAGTATGTGCATAAGTGGATAAATCCACTTTTTGAAGCCGCTGAGATTTTAATTTTTTTTTGCTGCCTTGGGTAAGCCCGGAAAATTTTTTTTTAGGAGATTCTCAAAGCCTTATAAGTTGGGCGAGAGTCTTTTATTTGTTTTCATGCTTTAATCCTTTCCGGAATTTCCTGTTATCAAACTGTTAGCCGCTAATTTTTGAAGGCGCTGAGAATTGAATGAAATGTTGAACGATGGTAAAACCCCATGAATTCAACTTTCATTCAATTCTCAGCGCCTTTATTTTTTGAACACAATTTCATTTTCTGCATTAGAACCTATTAGCCACAGCCGAAGTGGCTTGCATACTGGCGTACAAAAATCTTTTTTTCTGCGGAGGCTGACGTTATGGGCATTGCTGGGAATGATTTTCAAGAGTGCTCTGAGAATCGAATATTTATTAAAGATCAAGGGTTACCCCGGGATTTTGTTTTTCGTTAGAATCTCAGCGCATTGTCTGTAGGCTGAGAATGGTGTCGGTGTTGGGGTGATCCCGGAACTTTAAATTCCGTTCGATTCTCAGCCGTCTGGCAATGCCGTGAGAATTGAATATTTTTTGTAGTGTTTTCATTTCCCGGCGAAATAAGATTCGGGCGAAATCTCAGCGTGTTAGGAAGGCGCTGACATTTCGATATTCACCGGGCATAATATTCTTTTAAGGATGGGAGCAGAATATGTAATCCTCAGCGTGCAGGTAAGGCGCTGAGAATTGAATATTTTTCAAAAAACCGGGAGAATTTATCAAGAGGCTGGGAGAGAAAGCAGTCTCGCCGGCCAGGCAATGCCCTGAGAATCGAATATTTTGTGTTTCTCGGGTGTGGGGATGATGAAACTGTTATAACGGATTCTCGTGGCGTTAGGAAGCCGCTGAGAATCTATCGGATTTCAGTGTGTTGATGGGAGAGAAGGGAGGTTATATTCTCCGGGCTTAAGATAGGGGCTGACAATGCGATGGAAAAATATTTCCCGGGGGGATGCCATTATTTTGAACCAGGTTAGTTTGTCAGACCGTTCCGTGAACGCGAAGGCATTTTTTTGACGGCGTAAATGAGAACTACACAGGTAGTTTTTCAAAAATTTTTTCTTTTTCGGCTTTACCTGCTGGATAAATGTGGAAAACCCGGGATTCTGCGGCTATTTTTCAGAAGAATAGCCCACTTGCTGTGGAAAAAGTGCTAAAAATTTTAAATTTTTCCGTTTTTCAGAGTGGAAAAACACTTTATGACCATGTTGAGGTGACTTTTTGTGGAAAACCAGCTGTTTTTGAAAAAATTTTCTTTTTTCTGTTGAAAAGTGTGAATAAGTACCTTAAAATTTTTCTAAAGAATTGATGGGAGACTGTTTTTAAGGTTGGCTTACGTATTTTCAAAAATTTTTTTTGATTTTTCTCCGCTAATATGTGGAAAAGCGGTCGAATTTCTTGCTGATCGTCTCGTTAAATGCCTCGTTTGTGGAAAACACTCGTATTTTTTTGATTTTTCTTTATTTTTTGACGAAATGTTGTGGAAAAACAGCGTTGAGCGAAGGATTTTTTAGTAAATAGAGCTGTTAAATGTGCATAATGATCAGATTTTTATGCTAACAGAAGTTTTTGAGCCATATTCTGTAGAAAAATGGGGGAAAGAGACATGTGAGCATTGGAATTTTTCTTCTTTTTAATGAGAAGCATGGTAATAAAGGGGATATTTTTACATCCAGGGTCGATTTTCAAAAAATTTTTTTGTTTCGTTGGAAAGAATAATAAACTGGGGAAGGGGAGCAGGGGGAAGAAGAAAGAGAAAGAGAGAAAGGGGAATACGAGTAGAGGAAAATTATATTTCCTCTACCCAAATATGATCAGCTTCCGTTTTTCTGAGCGACAGGTTATAGCCTGCCACCATAATTGAAATGGGATCACCCAGGGGGGCAATTTTTTCAATCTTAACGGTTTCACCTGGTACGCAGCCCATCTCCATTAACTTAATATGTAGATCGTCTTTTTCAAATTCTATGATTACTGCGCTTTTACCTGTTGCCAGGGAAGATAATTTCATTATGCCTTTTTTCATACCTACGTATTAATCTGTTTAAACTAAGTTTTGGCAACGGGGGTATTGCTACGATGAATGACAGGGCAAAGGTACCTCTGAGCACGGAATATGCAAAAAGAATCCGGTATCCAATCCAAAATTTCACTTTACTTTTACACCACTTTATATAATTCGATACATCAATGGCAATTCAGTTTACAGCGCACGAGGTAAAAGTGGACCTGAAAGAAAAAAGAAAGTTGAAAACCTTTTTAAAGGATTTATTTGCCGATGAGGGGCAGGGGTTAAAAGACCTGCATTATGTTTTTTGTTCTGATGCGTATTTATTGGAGATCAATAAACAGTTTTTACAACACGACACCTACACCGACATTGTTACTTTTGAAATGGGAGAAGACCCTGATGTTACAGAGGGTGAAATTTACATCAGCGTTGACAGGGTAAAAGAGAACGCAGAAAAGTTTAAGGTATCTGTGAACCAGGAGCTGCATAGGGTAATTTTTCATGGTGCTTTACATTTATGTGGATTTAAGGATAAAAGTAAAGCGGAGAACGCACTGATGCACCAAAAAGAAGATGAATATCTAATTAAGTATTTTGGTGCTTTGGAATAATTGAAATGTTTCACGTGGAACATTTCATTAGATGAGAAAATTGAATGTTCCACGTGGAACATTTGTGAATTTAGGAAGAGAATGTTAACCTTATATCGCTCTTCTAGTTTTCTTCTGTTGATTTCCTGTAGGGTCCGGTTAGGATTCATAACCAATAATGAAATATTTTTATGGATTCCGGTTGGAGCGTTAAAGTAGGGAAGGAGAACGTACAGGATAGTGCTGAAAATGATGCGCCAGAATTTTTTTTAGGTACTGGCCTACGCTGCCTTATCATGCCATGCTCTTAGAAGCCTACGATGCCTCACCTGGGTACTCGTATCAGTAGTTCACACCGGAGACAGCCTGCATACACTGAATCGTATATGTTTTATAGGGCGACCGGTTTTCCATCGGGTATTCCAGGCCTTCAGAACTTTATTGTCAAACATTGGCTATACAGAACCTGTAGCTGTTATAACCCTTGGCTTCTGATCCCTGTTCTTTGTCGGGGTTCTACAACCAGGGGGAGTTGCCCACCCGGGGACTCTGCCTTTAATTAGGCAGAATAATAACCCTTGGCCACTTAAACCCAGGATACACCCTGAAACGAAAGCAGTGAAATAACGCTATATGCTATCTTCTACCTTAAAACACGACATTATACATCTATGCTAAGTGAACCATCATTGTGATAGTTTGCTACGTGTTTCCTTAAAACACGGTATTATACATCTATGCTCCAGTGCTTTCTTTAAACTTATATCTATCCCTCTACGGTGAAGCAGGTTTTATCCATGCCGGCACTTTATTTCCGTCTTATTGAGGTGCTTTCATACAAACAATCCGCGTCCTGCCATTACACGAGCAAATGACGGTCTTTAATAGCCATTTTAGGCCATTCTCAGCCATTTTACGACGCTAGGCGGCTAGAGGGGTATAATTGCCCGTAATAGCCTAAAATGGATGTATAAGGCTGAATTACGGTACCCCCCAGAAAGCGCTTCCAGTTCCCGGCCAGGAATGCAAAGTAAAAAAGCAGTTCTGCGGGAGACTACGATCGTCACAAAATGTATGGGATTCCGCTTTACCTCAAAAGCCAGCTAATAAGATGGTTGGTTGGCAGCGACTTCATCTGAATGTTTCTCAACTGCTACAGCTAAAGAGCTTGATTCACCGGCAATATTGCGTTCATCCATAACCTGGTATCCGGAATGTTTTATTGTTGTATATCCACGAGAAAGAGGCTGGGAGAATCTTGACCCGTAGACTCTTCGTCGCCATTGCCTTAAAAGTCGTGTGATGCTGTTGTCTTCACCAATAGTTTACATTGGGCCGTCTCAAACGCTGCCGTTATACGTCTGGGTCCATCAGCAGAATGTTACTTTGATTCACCAGTAGGTATTCGGTATGTTTTTATTGCTGCGTATTGGCTTTCCGTGACAACGGCTCTTTTCTTCAGACCGTCTCAAACGCTGCCGTTATATGCCCGGGTCCATCAGCAGAATGTTACTTTGATTCACCAGTAGGTATTCGGTATGTTTTTATTGCTGCGTATTGGTTTTCCGTGACAACAGTTCTTTTCATCAGGCCATCTCAAACGGACGTCAGGATGTTACTTTGATTCACCAGTTGGTATTTGGTATGTTTTTATTGCTGCGTATTGACAGAAAAGACGCTGGGGAATCTTGCTATCGCTTCCCATCTCTATTGCCTTAAAAGTCCCGTGATGCTGTTGCCTTTACCAATCGCTTTCCGTGACAACAGGCATTTCCCTTAGGCTATTCCGAATACTGCCGTTATATGCATGGGTTTATCAGCAGCTTGTTGCTTTAATTCACCAGGAGATATTCGGTCTGCTTTTATTGTGGTGCATTGGCAGTAAAAAATACCGGGGTAAAATCCTATAGACTCCACGTCTCAGTCTGCCTTAAAGTCTGCCGATGGCATCGCTTTCTGTATGAAGTTTTTTGAGAACAATGTAATCTTCAACTAATCTTTTAAACCAGGTGTAGGCAGACACTGGTAAACATTACATGGATTGGTTTTGGACAGGAAAAGGTGTTTTTGCATGAGCGCCCCAAAAAGCTGTAAGTTTTCGCACATGAAATGACAGTGGGCTAAGTGGTATTGGAGAAGGATGTTTTAGGATGCCTCCGGAAACAATCTTCAGACTTGTGAAGCGGAAACGATGCTGAATAGTCCAGGTAGGGGATAGTTGTTTTAAGACGCCCCCGAAACTTATAGCTCCCTGGTCTCCGGAAAAATGGTATTCTCAGGTAGGGCAATGGAAGGAGAGAATAATAGCGTTGTCTCCCCGGAATCTTATAATCCTGGAAGTGACAAACTATCCAAGTGTTGTGTTGTCAGTGAAGGAATTGCCATGGTGAAATGACGATATCCCAGGTATTCTACCTTTTACCTGATGTCCTAAAGGACCTGACTTCCCTTTATTTTCCAAAAAGTGGTGATAGGTACATTGGAATACTAAACTTCGTAAATGGCACTTCAAGCATCGGCCTTCTTCTCCGGAGTGGTGATAATGCCACCTGCTTTTTGATAGGTAAATCAGAATACTAAACTTCGTAAATGGCACTTCAAGCTCCGGCCTTCTTCTCCGGAGTGGTGATAATGCCACCTGCTTTTTGATAGGTAAATCA
>NZ_CAMLHC010000039.1 GCF_946479755.1 uncultured Chitinophaga sp.
CTGAGCCAGGACCCGCCGGAGCATAAAGAAGTACTGGCTGCTTTACAGAAGACGACGCCCGTGATCACCGGTAATTCAGCGACGATCACCCTGCGGTTTAAAAATTACCCTACCTATAAGCTGATTTACAAGCTGGTGAAAGTGAATAACGATTGGTTGATTAATGGTATTTCAAATTAAGTCGCCTTTTTATTTTTCATTTACAGTTGAAGGAAGCCGGTCACGGAATAGGTCTCCCGGATCCAATGATCAGTGCGCCCATAACATATACCGGCTGTTGTATAAAAAACAACGGCAGGCTTGTGACGAGCCTGCCGGGGACAATTTTATTTGTATGATGTTATTGCTGTGCGTCGATCGCTTCTTTCAGATTATCTATCGGCGGCCGGTTTTGCTCGTATCCTGAATAACCGAAATTTTGATTCAGCCGGCCTTCCCTGTTGGCATCGATGTCTGACTGCGGCACAGGCCATAATATATGGTAAGGGCTTGCCGTGAACAACACGCCGTATACTGTCTTTACGCCTTTGTTGTAAAAATTATTATACCTGCTCACGCGTTCATACCAGTAGTTGCTCCGGGAGAGGTCCGCCATGGTATATGTTTTACCAAACTCGTCTGTTTTATGGGTCAGCGCAAAAATGTAGGATACGCGGCTTAGTTCCATATGCCGCAGTTCTTCATAAAAAAGCTCCCTGGCTCTTTCATCCATGATAGTCCCCATGGTTATTTCGCCGGCGGTATACATTTTGGTACAGTGCGCGCGGCGACGGATGGCATTCACATCTTCAGCCGCCAGTGCCAGCTCTCCTTTCCAGAAATAGGCTTCTGCCCTCAGGAGGTAAGTTTCTGCCAGCCTGTAGATGTACCAGTCGCTGGCGCCCCCATTATAGCTATCTACTGTCTCATTACGCGGTGATTCGATCCATAGTTTGTAGTGAGGCCATTCGAACCAGGTTCTGATCGTATCTGTTACCAACAGTTTACCGGTGTTGCTGTACTTCTGCAACGGTTTTCCATAGTAGGGATCTCCGGCGGTGAGTAATGCCGGATTGTTGTAGACCATATCTTCCATGCGCATCCAGTTGCCAGTGCCGGTGCTGTGCCGCAAATCACCGGCATCATCCCAGATGGTGTTGGAACTGTACCAGGTAGGCCTTGTGATAGCGACGCCCCTGCCGTAGGTTTTACGCAGGTCTATCTTGTCGCGCGTTAATGTGTAACTGGTGCTTAGACCAGGCTTGCCGGATGGCGTGCTGATAAGCTGGTTACCGGAGCCGGAAATAAAAGGAACGGCATTTCTCATGCAGGAGATATCGATACGGCTGTTGGCAAATTCTTCCCGGCTGATGACATTAAAGATGGTTTCCCTGTTGGCCGCAATGGATTTGTTAGGTCCGCGGTGCAGGTCCCATATTACGTTCCTGGTGATGTTATGAACGGCTGGCATGGGGTTGACAAAAGTGCCGAAGGGCGCTGTCATAAGCGCATACCCGGAACCGTTAATAAGGGTATTGGCCACCGCAATGGCATTATCAAACTGTCCGGCGGCCAGGTAACACTTTATCAGCAGTTGTTGACAGGCGCCTTTGTTGACCATCCCGAAATCACTGTTGGCGGGTACATGCTTCACGGCGAATTCCATATCGGCAATCAGCTGTTGCAATATCACCTCCCGTTTGGTAGAGCGGAAATTAAACTTCGGCATAGTGATTTCTTTTGTCAGCAAGGGGATATCTCCAAAATCAAATATCAGCCACAGGTAGCGGAAGGCCCTGTGGAAATAAGCCATTCCCATCATCTGATTCCGCAGGGTGGAGTCGAGCCCCGGTACTTTGTCTAAGTTAGACACAATGGTGTTGGCATACTTGATACCCTTATATCCTTCAAACCAGAAAAAGTTGATCCTGTTGGTATTAACATCATTGTTATTGGAGATAGGCGTAATCATGGCATTCAGGTCCTGCGCCGGACCGGATTTATCCGTGGTACCGTTGACAGCCACTTCTGAAAAGAGCAGGTCTGTGAGTATGGGCGCGCCGTCACCGGTCCACACGTAGGTAAGATTTCTGTTGCAGCTGCTAATGGCGGCCTGTAGCCCTTCTTTGGAAGTAAAGGTAACAGAAGGTTCGTAAAAAGACTGCGGATCAGGCTTCAGCCAGCCTTTGGAACAACCTGAAGGTAAATGTAACGCAGCTCCCAGCAACAGGATGTGGATCGTTTTATGAAAGGTGGTCTTCATCGTAAAATCAGTTTAGTCTTTTTAGAAAGTAGCGGTAAGGCCTACTGTATAATATCTTGGCATCAGGGAGGTCGTTTCCGGGTCCCAGTATTCCCATTCCTTCGCCCATACCGCCACATTGCGTATCCCTGCATATACTTTGAACTGGCTCATATCCATTTTCCGTGCGATGTTCCGGGGCAACGCATAAGAGATGGCCACATTGTCCAGCCGGATGTATGTTTTATCAATCACCCGTGGGGGAGTTATATTTTGCACATTGGTGGAGTTCAGCCGGGCATATTTATCGGAGGGGTTTTCCGGCGTCCAGTATTTTCTGACGTAAGAATTGGTCCTGTCTGTACCGGCGCCAAAGTTATTCAGATAGTCAGTAGAAGTTTGTTTGTGGCCCCAGTTTGCGTAGATATTGAAAGAGAGGTCGAAGTTCCCGAACAGCGTAAAATCGTTACGCAGTGTCCAGCGGAAACGCGGCGTGGTATAGCCCAGGAACTGCTTATCCTCGTTGGTGTATTTTCCATCGTTGTTCACATCTTCCACTTTCACGTCGCCGGGTATTTCTCCATAGCGGGCAGCCTGGTCTCTTTCGTGTTCCTGCCATATGCCTGATACATGGTAGTTCCAGATAGCGCTGATATCATGACCAATGAACCATCCGTTGGATATATCGCTGATCTCTTTGGAGCCGATTACTTTGCCGTCTGCATCCAGCTGGTCTTCATACGTATAGTAAAGGTGCTTCACTTCATTTCTGTTGAAAAAGAAGCCGAAGGTGGTGGACCATTCAAAGTTTTTCCGCTGCATATTCAGCGAGGTGAGACCCAGCTCAAAGCCTCTGTTGATCACTTCTCCCAGGTTAGTGGTGACCGTGCTAAAGCCGGTAAAGTCGGGCAGCGACTGGTTCATCAGCAGGTCGGTAGTGGGCATGTAATATACTTCCATGTTACCAGTGATGCGGTTGTTGAGGAAGCCGAAGTCCACTCCTATATTCCACGAGGAGGTGGCTTCCCATTTCAGGTCATAATTAGCCATCCGGTCTACATAGAGCTGGGACAGCTCGTATACCGTGCCGTTTGTTTGCACATAGGCATAACGACCGGCGCCGGTAGTGAGGTTTGACAGCGCCTGGTAGATACCGATGGACCTGTTGCCGTTCATTCCCCATGACAGGCGTAATTTACCGGTACTCATGGGTTGCCAATGGAAGAAGCGCTCGTCTGCAAAGTTCCAGGCAAATGCCAGCGACGGGAAGGTGGCGCGGGGATTCGATACCCCGAAAGCGGAATAGCCATCCCTGCGGACAGAAGCCGTCAGCATATATTTGTTATCATAAGCATAAAATACACGGGCCATCAGCGCATCGCCGGTGCTCCGCTGATCGTTGCTGCTGATGGTTGTTTTTAACGGATTGGCAGCGCCGATATTATGAAATCCCAGCGCATCCGTAGGGGAAAAGTCGCGTGCGGTAATACTTTCGTTCCAGGACTGATGTTCTTCCGCATTCTGCAGCAGTGTTACCTTTACGTGATGTTTGCGGGCGAAGGTCTCGTCCCACGAAATAACGTTGTCTATCTGCCAGTCGAAATTTTTGGTGTTTTCCCGGATTACTTTTCCGTTATCAGACCATAGTGGGTTTTGTGACGATTCGTGATACCTGTTGTAGAACCATTGCATGCGCGGAGAGAAGTTCAGCTGGTAGGTGATATGCAAAGGCAGTTTGATGGTCTGGTAAATGGTGGTGTTTAAAACGGTATATCCTTTTTCCAGCCGCTTATACTGGTTACTGAAAGCAGAGTTGGTACCCTGGCTTACACTGGCGCCCATGGGATAAGGGTCCAGTTTTTCGTTCTCCTCATAAGGCAGCGCAAAGGGTGAGTTATTGATAATCTGGCCGCCCCAGTCTACGGCGAAGTTACCGTCCGAGCGGTCCTGGAAATTGATGTTTACGCCGGTATGCATCCATTTGTTAATCTTTCCGTCCAGCTTGATATTAGCCCTGTAGGCGCGATATTTATCGCCTACAACAATACCTTCGTTGTTGAGATATCCCATCGAAAGGTAATAGTTCAGCACATCCTTGTTCCTTCCCGAAAAGCTCACGTTATAGTCCTGCTGCACCCCTTGCTGAAAGGAGCCTTTGAACCAGTCATAGGTTTGACCGTTGGTATAGTTGGCCCGTTCTTTATCGAACAGGCCTATGCGGCGTAACCATATATCGTCCGGGTCGCCGGTCAGCGCGTCATAAGCCCGCCAGTCGTCCATCGAGATACCGTACTTTGCGAGATTGGCTTCCGTTGGTTGTGTATATTTTGCGGGAGTGGCCCATCGGGTGGTGCTGTTAAACAGGTCGGTGCGGTAGTTCAGGTATCCCTGCGCATCATACACCGGCCGTTTGCGGCCTTGTGTGGCGATGCCGGTGTTGGCGCTAAAGCGGATAGCAGGTTTGTCCGTGGTACCTTTTTTTGTGGTGATGATCACCACGCCGTTGGCTGATTTAGCGCCGTAGATAGCTGCGGCAGAGGCATCTTTCAACACATCAAAATGTTCTATGTCCTGTGGGTTGATTTCCGACAGCTCCCCAAAAAATATGACCCCGTCCAGCACCACGAGCGGATCATTGCTGGCTTTTAAGGACCGTTGCCCCCTGATCAGCATGTCCCCTCCTCCTTTGGCCGAAGTATTTTGTCCTACGTATAATCCCGGAACACCGCTTCGCAGCAGGTCCTGCACCGACCGGGGACTTTCCTTCTCCAGCCTGACCGTCTTCAGCTGGCTGATGGCGCCTGTGAGATCTTTTTTCCGCATGGAGCCGTAGCCTACCACAACCACTTCACTGATCTTCTGTTCGCGGCTCTTCAGCGATACCAACAATGAAAAATCGGCGCCCGGTTTCAGGTTATAGCCGGTGAGCGTCTGACTCTCAAAACCTACATAGGAAAAGGTAAAAGCGTACCCTGCACCCGATGGCAATCGATTGAAAAAAAAGACACCATTAGTGTCTGTTTGTACAGAAGCAGAAAAGTTATTCGCTGCGTTTCTGACAGTAACGCTCACACCCCAGAGGGCTTCGCCGGTAGCTTCGTTTTTAACGATGCCTGTCACATCGGCGCGTTTTTGCCGGGCGTGAAGAAACAGGGGGAATAGGCAAAGCATCGCCGCTATGCCCAGCAGGGCATATGTGGAATTCATTTTTTTCATTGTTGATACGCGGTCTTATGTTAGGCAATAAAAAGTCCCTCGTTGCGGCATGCAACGTTGCGGGGAAATGCTGTCTGAATTATTTTGGTTAATTTTTCTTCCTGATGATATAGCTGCGTTCTTTTTTTTCAATAATAAGATGGTTGAGCAGGGCTATATCGTTCAAAATCGTTTCTAATGAATCTGTTTTATGTAGTCTTCCTGAGAAGTATTTATTTTGTAAATCGGAGGGGTAGTAATAGATATCTACCTGGTAATAGCTGCTCAGCTGGTCCAAAACCCCGGAAAGCAAAGACGCATCAAAGGTATACCAGTCGGGCCGGCGAACGGTATATGTTTTATTAGTGGCCGGACCGGCTTTTACCAGGTGTTCTGCCGGCCTGTGTTTGACGTTTGCCAGCATTGTCATTTTATTATAGGTCAGCTCGTCACCGGGCTGCAGCACGACCTTTTCTTTCCACTTTGTATGTACCGGATCCATGGCTGCCGCCTGTACTTTACCCGTATGCAGCTTCAGGGTGATCACATCGCTTTCTGCAAATGCCTGCACTGTAAAAGAAGTGCCCAGCACCGTGGTAGCCAGCTTGTCTGCATACACCTTAAACGGCCGGTCTTTATCTGCTGCTACGTGAAACAAAGCCTCTCCTGACAGATATACCGCTCTTCCTTCCCCCGCCCCGAAAGGCTCATAAAACCGGATGCTGCTATGCGGTGACAATACCACCGAGGAACTATCCGCCAGTATAACGCGCATGGGCACACCGGAACCATTCCGTTTCTCCGTCATTCCCCTGTCGGGGCGGGAAGATATTTCTCCTGCTGCTGCAAGCGGCTTCGGACTGGAACGATACATCCACCACAATCCCATAGCCAGACCCGCGACCACAGCAGCGGCCAGCCAATAGGCCTGTCGTTTCCGGCTCCTTCTGAAAACGTTGTTGCTGACAGCTTTAAACATCTTTTCAGAAAGCGCCGGATCCACTTCTCCATTCGCTTCAAAATTATCCCAGTCCTCCTCCGTCATGTACCGGTTCCACTCCCCGGAATGATGACGAAGATATTCCAGCACCCGCTTCTTTTCATCGTCACGGCATTCATTCCTGAAATATCTGTCAATTAGTTCCCTTGGTATCATTTTCAGCTTGGATATGAGGTGCCCTCTTCATTATATCGTTTGAAAAAAGCGCATCCCCTAATGAGAAGATAAATTTTTTTTAGCGCAGCAATAAGAGTATCAATAGCATCAGGGATTTCCGTAAATGCTTGATTGCAAGCGCCATATGATTTTCCACTGTCTTAACAGACAGGGAAAGCAGTGCCGCGATCTCTTTATAGGATTTAAATTCATAACGACTGAGCTCGAACACTTTTCTTCTTACCGGGGGCATCTTCACCACTGCATGTTGTATGCGCTGCTGCAACTCCTTCACTTCCACCATATCGGAGCTATGCCATGCATCGCTCTCCGCTGGCTTTTCCATCTTCAGCACCCTTTCCCTGGCGGCATCCTTCCTGAACAAATCGATGCAGGTGGTCCGGGCAATATGGAATATCAACTTGCCCACCTGCTCAGACTCATCCAGTTGTTGCCTGTAATTCCATAATTTAATAAAGGTGATCTGCGTAGTTTCTTCTGCGATATATTGGGAGTTCGTTTTGGAAAGGACATATAAGTATACCTTCCGATGGTATTCATTGAACAGCTCTCTGAAGACGGAAGTATTCCCTTCTTTCAATGCATTGATCGTATGGAACGTGGACATGATTTAAATATAGGAAATCACTATTTCCTATCTAAAATACAAAAAAAGGCATGGGAAGCGATAAAATTTTTAAAAAAACACATCAGCCCCGGAAAGGCAAATTTCGCCTAATGCACCCTATCGATGCTGTACAAAACCTCCGCTATCGCTTTCCCCGTACTGCCACCTGGCATCTGTATCTTCAACAGCGCACCTACTGTTGGCGCTATATCAGTAATGCCAACGGTATGGTAACTAACTCCATGGGGTATACGCCACCCGAACCATATCAAAGGAATATGGGTGTCATACGAGTACATCGTGCCATGCGTTGTCCCCATAATACTGCCGTTCTTCACTCCAGGCGCCGGTACCACCATCATGTCCCCGCTGCGTTTGGCATGCCAGCCGTTGAGGTACATATCATTGAAAGGCGCAGGAAGATAACCATTGTGCATTTCTTCCGCGGTCATCACATCGGCGATACCGGGAATGGCTTTCAGGTACGCCTTAATCAACTGCTGCACCGCTGCCAGCGGTACGCCGGCCTTACTGATAGCGGCCGTATCGAGGTACAGCTGCGAACCGGCATCAGAGAGGATGGCTTTAGGCACGCCCAGCTGCTTGCTGATAACTTCATTGAGCGCAGCGGCCCTGCCTATTTTCTCTGCCCTGCCAGGCAGACGATGGTCCTGCAGGAAGCCCGGCGAGTTGATGGCGCCGTGGTCGGCGGTAAGGAAAACGAGGTAGTCGTTACCGTAGCGTTTGTCCAGCCAGGTAAGGAATTCGCCGAGTTCTTTATCCAGCCGCAGGTACATATCTTCCATTTCGATGGCGTCGGGACCGAAGCTATGACCAGCGATATCCGGCGTCGAGAAGCTGAGCGCCAGCATATCCGTGGCGGTGCTACCCAACGCATACCCCTGAATGGCAGCTTTCGCAAAATCCAGCGTCAGCGTGTTGCCCAACGGTGAATATTTCAGCAGGTCATAGTCTTTCCCCTGGTTGAACTGATGAATAAACACCGGCTTATCTTCTCCCGGCAGGGGCACTTCATAGTGTTTATCATCAGCGGTGCTGGCGGTATAGGAAGCAAGAGGATATAATGTTTTCCAGGGCTGCTGTATATATTTTGCGGCCCGTTGTTCTTTGTTGAACGCTGTTGCCCATGCAGGCAGGCTGTCCATATACCAGGTGCTGGTAATGAAATTGCCCGTAGCGTCGTCGTACCAGAAGGCGGCATTGGCGCCGTGACCGGCGGGCAATATCGCGGCCCTGTCTTTCAGCGCGATGCCTACTACCCTGCTCTGGAAACCGGTGCCTATACGTAGTTCATCTCCGATGGTGGTACTCATCAAGTGACGTGGCGACATACCGCCCGCAGTTGTTTTAGTTCCTCCGATCGTATTGACGGCACTATCATACACGCAGTAAACAGACTTACCCGTCTGGCGGTCATACCAGTCGTTGCCGACAATACCATTCAGCGCCGGACCGGTGCCGGTGTATACGGCGGCGTGCCCACTGGCGGTAACGGACGGTACGTAGTTGATCATCGTTTGTTCGCAGCTGAAACCTTCGCGGAGCAAACGTTTAAATCCCGTGTTGCCGTAACGGTTATAATACCGGTACAGGTAGTCCCACCGCATCTGGTCTATCATAATGCCTACGACCAGCTTCGGCCGCTCCAACTGTTGCGCAAAAAGGCTGTTGCCGGCAAGAAGTATTGCCAGCAACAGTGTAGAATGGGTTTTCATGAAGGTCTGTTGTCTTTGAATTTGTTAAGTTTTCCGGCACGCTTCTCCAGTACAAAAGCGTCGAACAGCTCGCCGGTAGCGAGGTATGCCCTGAAGTCGAGGCGGTGACGATCAATGGTGACCAGATGGTACATCTGCAGATGCCCGGTAACGATATCGGCCCATTCCATTTTCTCGTAGTCATACATTTTGGAGCCGCTCACAGACACCACATAGGCGGTACCGTAAGGAGCAATCTGTTGCATCCCTCTCCCATAGGCATGATCATGCCCCTGCAATACAATATCTACCTTATATTGATCAAAAAGCGGTTTAAACCACGTTTTTACTTTCTCATTGCTCCTGCCCTTTTTGGTAGAGAATACCGGGTGATGCATTGTTACCACCGTCCATGCGTGCGGGTTAGAAGACAGCGCCTGCTCCAGCCATTGCTGCTGTGCACGGAGTAGCGATTCCGAGGTGGCCTCCTCCATCATCATAGTATTGAGACTGATAAACCGCACACCCTGTATGTCTGTATAAAACACAGAGCCTTCCAGTTCATCAAGACCGGTACCATTTTCCGGAAGGGTAAACTGCCTTTTCCAGTGAACGGACAGATGTGGTAATCCATCTTCATGGGTGTATTCATGATTGCCCGGCGTTACCAGCGACGGCACACTGCCGTGGATATATCCACCGGCTTCAAACCATTGTCCCCATTCATCGTCGTTGTTGGCACGGTTCACCAGATCGCCGGCATGAATAATCAGCTGCGCGTCCGGCAATTGTGCATAGGCTTTGCGGACCACCCGGCTCCAGAAGGGCCTGATGCCTACCTGTGCGTCACCTAAATAAATAAAAGACAACTTTCCGGTGGCTGCTGCCGTGCGGAACTGGAGCCATTCGCTCCAGCCGTTATCGTTACCCACACGGTAAGTGTACAGCGTATCCGGCTGCAGATGGGTCAGCGTGAAGCTATGGTGACATACGTCCAGCAGCGGTGCTGCCTTGACGGTTACCCGGGTCACCTTCGCCGCAAACGCCGGACGGGCGTCTGCTACCGCATATTCCACATATGCAGTGGCGGCACTGTTGGACCGCCAGGTGATAGCCGCCATGGTAGACGGGTCTTTCGTAATATTCAGAATAACCCGGTCAGGGAGCGCAGAAGCTTTATAAGCCTCTTCTTCCACAGGTGCTGCCACTGCGGATAACACCGGCGTTGCGGCCAGCGGCAGCAGTGCGCCGGCTTTCAGTATACCTCCCAGGAAATTCCTTCTTCCTAATGCTTTCTTTTCCATATGTCAATCGTTCTTATCTCAGGTACCACATTTTTGTGTTGATATCATCCGCGCCAAATACTTTAATGGCCGCGTGATAGTTGTCCAGGTTCACATCCTGCTCTGTCATAGGCCAGGCGTACCTCACCGGGAAAGTCTTCTGGAAAGCCATCGGACCCGCCACAAACGCCGGGTAGCCGGTACGACGGAAATCAAACCATCCTTCGGCGCCACGGAAAGTCATGGCTATCCATTTCTGGGTGATCAGCTGTTCCAGCGTGCCATTATATTTTACGATGGACTGATCATAGTATTTGCGCAGCTGTGCTTCCGCCTGTACCCCGTAATAGTCCATGGAGGACCTGATGCCGCTGTTATACATGCTCTCTGCTGTGGTTCCCGCCATCGTCACTTTGCCGGACTGTATCGCTTCCGCGATGATGAAACACACTTCCGTATATAACATCAGGCTGGCTTTGTAGGTGGCAGGCTTATTCTGTCTGAAGAAAGAAGATAAAGTAGACTGGTGCGCTTCACCTCCGTTATAATCGCCGGGGTTCGTATAGGCGTGCGGGATACCCACGTATTTATTTTTGTCGATGGTGGCGCCTTCTGTACTGGTCACCGGGGCAATCCACAGTTCCAGCCTGGGATCATTACGGGACAGCAGCGCATCCACCAGTTCCTTGCTGGCCTTTGTTTTCTGAAAATCATTGTCAATCATATTCAGCGGTCCACCGGCCCAGCTGTCGTCTTTTTTCACGCCGAGGTAAGCTACTTCAGCATTATCGGCATTGCTTTCCATCACCGGATATTCCGCTTTATTGTTCAGGATAGTCTGTATCTCCGTCCACGCGTTGGGGTAGTTCCTGGCGCAGCGGAGCAGCATCCGCAAACGCAGGGAATTGGCCAGCTTGCGCCATTTCAGGGCATCGCCGACAAACATGGCATCCGCCTTGGTGTCAATACCGGCGCCATTGTTCTTTAATTCGGTATTAGCTTCTTTCAGCAGGTTTAGCAGGCTGGCGTATATATCTTCCTGTTTGTCGTAGGTGGGTTTGATATTACCATTCTCCACTGACTGTAATGCTTTGGAGTAAGGCACATCGCCATAGAGGTCTGTCAGGTAGGCCATGTTAAACGCCATCAGCACTTTGCCAGCTGCTACATAAGCGGGTTGTTTCATATCGGTGGCCTCCTGCTGCATGGTTTTCACGATCATCGCTCGCTGGTAGATGTCCGACCAGTCTACGGCCGTCCAGCGGAACAGTTCATAATCGTTGTTCCTGATCAGGGTGATATATCTGCCCAATGCTACCGGCCTTCTGGCAAATCCGTTCTCTGCATAGGCATAGGCTGTTTGTGTAATTGCTTCTGTCAGATGGTACTCCGGCCGGGTAACGGACGGATTGTTAGGGTTGGTATTGATATCTTCAAAGTCTTTCGTACAGCCGGTAAAGGTTAATACTGTCATCAGACCTATAATTATTTTATATGGTTTCATGATGTGAATGAATTAAAAATTGCAACTCAGTTTAGCGCCATAAGATCTTGTTCCGGGCAGCGTCCAGTGGCCCACGCCCTGGTAACGCTGGCTGGACAGGCTCATCGTGATTTCCGGATCGTAACCGTTATTGGCTGCGGTCCAGGTGTACAGGTTATTACCGATCAGCGAGAGCGACAGGTTGCTGAGGAAAGGAATACGGCGCATGACGTTGCGACCGAAGGCATAGGTAACGGACACCTCTTTCAGCTTTACGTAAGTAGCGCTATAGGTTTCGTTCTCATAGTATTTCCAGTATTTGTTATCGTAATAATCGGCAGCGGCGATGATGACATCATTGGGTTTATAAGTACCATTTCCTTTATCGATCACGCCTTCCATCAGCATGCCGTCGTCCCGCTTAACACCGTTGGCGTCTGTCCAGGTGAGGCCGCCATGCGCGGCATCCCTTCCATACAGCGTATTCGTGGTACGCCCGTCCTGGATAAGGCTTTTAGCCACATAAGAGTAATAAGAGCCACCCTGGCGCCAGTCGATCAGGAAGTTCACCGTCAGATTTTTATAATGGAAGTTGTTGTTGAACCCTACCATAAAATCAGGGTTGTAATTACCGATCTTCACCAATTCCGGGTCCTGTTGCTGCAGTCCGTTGCTGTTCAGCAGGGCCTGTCCTGCGTAGGGGCCTTCTTTCACTTTCACCCAGCTTCTGCTGTAGAAATCACCCATTTTAGTACCTTCTTTTATCAGGTAGACGATATTGCTGCCGTCGGTGCTACCCAGCATGTAACTGGTTACGGCTGGTGTGAGCGAGATGACTTTATTTTGGTTACGCGTAAAATTGATATCGGACTTCCAGGTGAATCTTCCTTTTACCGGAACGGTGTTCAGCGCTATCTCCCAGCCGCTGTTCTGGATGTTACCGGCATTGATGAGCATACTGTTGGCGCCGGACGCGATGGTAGTAGGCACCTGTATGATCTGGTTCCTGTTGTTGGTTTTATACCAGGTAACGTTGAGGGCTAAACGGTCTTTGAAGAAACTGACGTCCAGTCCACCTTCGTAGGAAGTGGCGATCTCCGGTTTCAGCAGGCTGTTACGCTGGCTGAAGCTAATGGTAGCGCGTTTCACCGTGCCCCAGTCGGTATCGAAAGGTACGGTATTGAACAGTTGATAAGGATCTGTGTCGGCGCCCACCTGCGACCAGTTGGCCCTTAATTTCAGGTAAGACAGCTGCCGCCATTGGATATTCAGTATCTCCGAAAGAATAGCGCTCACGGATACAGAAGGATAAAAATAGGCGTTGTTGGACTTTGGCAGGGTGCTGCTCCAGTCATTCCTGGCAGTGAGGTTGAGGAAGAGATAATCATTGTAGCTGATCTCACTCATGCCGTAGATACTGTTGATACGTTTATGAGACCTTGACTGGGTATTGATCACTGATCCGGCAGCAGCATTGGAGAGGTTGTAGATACCTGGCAGGGTAAGGCTTCCGGCCGACTGCTGGTTGGACTGCAGCTGCTGGTCCATGCGGTTGCCGCCTACGGCGACAGACAGTTTAAAATTATTTTTCAGTTCCGGTTTATAGGTCAGCAGGAAGTCGCTGTTCTGTTCTCTGAACTGGCTGTTTCCCAATACAAAGGCGCCTTTAGGATTTCTTTTCGCGCTGAAGGGCCGTTTCTGGTCTTCCGACAGGGAATAATAATCCAGCCCGGTGCGCAGCATGAGGCTCAGGTCTTTCCGGAGGTCCAGCTGCACCTGTACGTTACCTGTGATGCGGTTACGGTTGTAGCTGTTCGTTTCTTCGTAGGCGATCAGGTAAGGGTTGTCGTCGCTACTGTAGGGATTGTACTGTTGCAGGTCTTCTTTTCCCGGCACCCAGTAGTTACGCAGCGCATGGATATCTACGTTGGGCGCCAGTTTGTATGTCTGCATGGTCACGCTTTCCGTGTAGGCCGAGGGGCGGTTGTCGCTGGTGCTGTTCGTATAGGCGATATTGCTGCTGACGTGGATGGATTTATTCAGATGGTAGGTGCCGGAGAAGGTCAGGTTGTTGCGTTTCAGGTCTGTATTGGGGACGATGCCCTGGTTCTGCATATTGGCGTAGGAGATCCTGAAGTTGCCGGCATCGCCGCTTTTAGACACGGCGATATTGTTGGTGATGGTGCGGCCGGTGCGGAAGAAGTCTTTTACCCGGTTGGGATAAGCTTTCCATTCCAGGGGTACCGGTTTACCGTTTTCATCGAGGGGGCTGTTCCACTGTACCAGTTTGCGGCCGGTATTCAGTTTCGGGCCCCATGCGGCGGTGCTGAGGGTGTTATCAGTTCCGGCCCAGTCGCCGCTGCCGAATTCGTTCTGGAAATGAGGGAACAGCCATGCTTTATCAAACATTGCGGTGGAGTTGAAGCTCACGCCCAGGCCTTTTTTGGCGGCGCCGGATTTGGTGGTGATGAGGATAACGCCGGAACCGGCGCGGCTGCCATAGAGCGCGGCTGCGCTGGCGCCTTTCAGGACAGTGATGCTGGCGATATCGTCAGCACTGATATCGCTGATAGGGCTGCCGTAGTCGACGGTCTGTTTACCGTCCACCGCCTGTGCGGGGTTCTGAATGGCGGGCGCCACGGGCACTCCGTCAATCACGTATAATGGCTGGTTGTCTTTACTGATAGAGGATTGTCCGCGGATGGTGACCATCACGCTGGAGCCGGGATCGGAGCCGGTACTGCGGATGCTGACACCGGGCACGCGTGCCGCCAGGCTGTTCATCACATTGGGCTGGGGCACATCGCTTACTTCTTTGGAAGAGAGCTGGGAGATGGAATAGCCCAGGTTGCGTTCTGCTTTTTTGATGCCCAGTGCGGTGACCACCACTTCGCCCAGTGCTTTGGTAGAAGGCGGTGGTATTTCATTGGCCGGCGCAGCCTTTGGCGCGTCCTGCTTTTTAACGGCGGGGGCTACACTGAGAATAGCGTAGTTGTTCACCATGCGGCATTGTATGGATACGTCCGTTGCCAGCCAGCCGAGCGCTTCTTTCAGGGTAGCGGTGTGTTTGCGGACATTGACAGTACGTGACAACAGGGCGTTGACTTCTTCATCGAATGTTACCTGTAGTTGTTGCTGGCTTTTCATCTGCTGGATAAACTGCCTTACCGTCAGCGTGGCGCCGCTGAAATTCAGCGTGCGGTCCTGCTGCGCCAGCAGCCGGATGCTGACCGACAGTAGAAAAAACAGCATCAGTATCCGATGCAATAAAAATGTTTTCATTATTTTACAATTGATTTTAGATGCAGGTGATTTATGCCTGCATTTCAGGTTACTTGGCTGACAAACCCGTCAGTTGCTATTTAAGCGCCCCGTTGCACCGGGGCGTTTAATATTTTAGTAGATCACGATGGTATCTTTTTCCTGCCGGTACCGGAACCCTGCCGTTTGTGAGAGGATGTCCATGACTGCCGGCAGCGACAGCTGTTTAAATTCCGCGGTGATACGCTTTTGCAGCAGTTCTTTTCCGGTGATGCGGATCTTTATGTTATACCATTGTTGCAGGTCCTCGCAAACAGTATTTAATGGCTCCTGGTCGAAGGTGAGCTGACCGCTGGTCCAGCTGGTGGCTGCATTGGCAGCTACGGCAGACAGGTGGAAGCTGCCACCCTGTTTATCGACGGTGACCTGTTGATCTGGCTGGAGATCGGTGAGCCGTTGACCATGGTAGCCTAACAGTCTTACTTTTCCGGAGAGGAGCGTTACGGTGAGCCGGCTCCGGTCGTCTACCTCAAAAGCGGTACCTAATACCTGCGTGGTGTATTTCCCGGAGGTAACGAGGAATGGCCGTTCGGCAGCGGAGTGGATATTAAAAAAGGCGCGGCCGGATAGGCGTACCTCCCGGATAGCAGTATTAAATTCCGGGATATAACTCACGGAGGAACCGGGGAAGATGGTCACCTGGGAGCCGTCTGGCAGCTGCAGTTCGCGGGGTGTTCCCGGTGCAGCGGTGATAGTCTGCCATGCCAATACCGGCTGCCGGGGCGCCGGTTTAAAAAACAGCCAGGCGGCCACCGTTACGAGCAGCAGCAGCGTGGCAACTGCAGCGAGCCGTGGATACAGCATCCGGCGGCGGACAGTGATACCTGCCAGGCGGCGGAACTGCTGCCAGTCATTATCAGAAGCCTTGTCAGGTGTTGAAGCGCTGGTATTGGCCCACGCCGCTTCCATGCAGGCCTGTACAAACGCCGCGTCTTTGCCGCTGACGATATACGCCTCAATAGCCGCGCGGATAGCGGGATTGGAAATCTTACCTTCGAAATAGCGGGTCAGCAAGTGGCTGTCCGGTTGAAAATCTGCCATAGTGATCGATTCATCCATAAGGACGACGGTCGATGGCTGGTCAAACTATCGGAGCAGCCGGAATTAATATTCCGTTAACATTGGCACCAGCACAACGGCTGCCAGCATGAGGAAATCGGCGTAGTCATGTAACTCTCTCCTGATGAATTTCAGCGAGGCGGCGATATGGTTCTGTACCGTGAAGATAGATACATTCAGTTGCGCCGCGATTTCGGCATAACTCATACCCCGTTCACGGTTAAGGATAAACGCTTCCCGGCGGCGGGGCGGCAGCTTGTCGAGGCAGGCGCGGTAGCGGGTAAGCAACTCCCGGTAGCTGACCGTTTCGCTGATGTTCTCTGTGGCGGGCGCCTCTTCTTCCCGGGCGCCGAGCGTTACCAGCGTCTTTTTACGACGCAGCATGCTCACCGTTTCATGGCGCATCATGGTAAAAAGGTAGCTGTTGAAATCACTGAGCGTGGCGATCCTTGCTTTCTGCTGCCATACCTTCAGCATTACGTTCATGGCCAGTTCCTCGCTGATCGCCGGATCATCGGTATAGCTCAGGGTATAGCGTTTCAGCCGGGGAAAATAATATTCGAAGAGTGGTTTGAATTGCAGGTCATTTCCGGCCAGCCAGTCGTGCAACAGTATTGGAATCAGCGTAGAGTCTTCCATCAGACAGCTCATTTTTGATGGAAGCAAAAATAACAGTGGAATATTAAGGGATTATTAACTCGTTGAGTGGGTGGCAAGCGTGGCAGCGAGGTAGTTGGCAGGAACAACCGAATTTTTTATTATCTTTAACGGATATATACATATACTATGCAACGTTTATTCTCTTCCAATACACCTCCGCCGGTAGCCTAAGGGCTGAATAACCGGATGACGCATGATATTCCCGTTTGTGTGACGGGAACAGGTTCTCGTATGTTTTCCTTTCTGTATTTCAGGGTTGTTTAGCCTCTGCTCAGCACGTGGTTATTCTTTAGTATTTATCAGACAAATCCTGAAATGAAAAATTTTAAATATTCGCTCATGGTCCTGTTGGGAGGGATCATGTACGGAACGATGTCCTCGTTCGTAAAACTATCCTATGCATCAGGCTATCATGCCGCCGAGATTGCTTTTTCTATGTCCCTCATATCCGCGGTGCTGCTGGGGATGGTCCTGTTGTTCTCAAGGGGTAAGCATAACAGGGTGAAGCTGTCAGGCAGATCAGCGATCTCATTGTTGTTAGTAGGAAGCCTCATCGGGCTGACGAACTTTCTGTATTACCTGTCGGTGAGTTATATCTCCGCCTCGCTGGCGATCGTGATCCTGATGCAATTCACCTGGTTCAGTTTACTACTGGAATGGCTTATTTTCCGGCAGCGGCCGGGCAGGCTGGAGCTGATCATCGTGCTGTTTATCCTGGGGGGCACCGTTATGGCGGGCAACCTGTTCCAGGCGGAGGCTTTGTCTTTCTCCTGGCGGGGAATGGCTTTTGCCCTGGCCTCATCCTTCACCTATGCAGTGTATATTGTGGCCAATAGCAGGGTAGGCAAAGTAGTAAGGTGGCAGTCCAAAAGTACGCTCATTATGATCGGTTCCGCGTTGATTATCTTTGTCGTCAATGCCCGCACGATCGTATCCGACAGCCATCTGGATTATACGTTCCTCTTATGGGCGGTATTCCTCGCTGCGGTGGGAACCACTATACCCACCGCCCTTTTTGCCGCCGGTATTCCGAAAATCGGCGCCGCTACCAGCGCCATCCTGATGACGGTAGAATTTCCGGTGGCTGTTTTATGTGCCTATATTGTGCTGCATGAAGCCATCAGTCCGGTGCAGATAGCGGGTATCGTCGTGATGCTGGCGTCCATTGCGGCTATGAACTATTACAAATCGTCAAAAACAAAAAAAGAAAGCTGAGCATGTTTTATATCAGTGAAGTAAAAAATACGCCGCCGGCGACCTTTAAGACAACCTTACAGGAGATGGTTTACCGCCTGCTGCAACAGCAAAAGGTGCCGTTTGAGCGGGTAGACAACGACGAAGCTATTACCATGGAAGATTGTATCATCATCAATCGCCAGCTGAACATGAAAACAGTGAAGACGCTGTTTCTGTGCAACCGCCAGCAGACAGCCTTTTACCTGTTCGTCACCACCGCCGACAAACCATTTATCACAAAGGACTTCAGCCGGGTAATGGATATCCCCCGGGTATCTTTCGCTCCGGCAGAATTACTGGATAAGATGCTGGGTACCACCATCGGCGCCACCACTATCTTCGGTGTACTACTGGATAAAGACAACCAGGTACAGGTAGTCATTGACAAGGACGTGCTTTCAGAAGAAGGATATGGCTGCAGCGACGGTACCACCACGAGTTACATGAAAGTCAGCAGGGACTGGATCATGCAAGATTTCCTGGCATATGCCGGGCATGTGCCGAAGATCATTGAGATATAAGTAAAAGGCAAAAGGTTGTAAGGTAACACTTACAACCTTTTGTTTATGGCTAATTGATGTACTACCGTCTCCGTCCATTCCACGTCCCCTTCCGCTATAATAATCGTTCTGAAGCCGTGCCGCTCCCCTTCCATGGCCACGCCGGGAGAATCATCTATATGTACGTCAATATCAAAGGCCGGCGGGTACTTCGAAATACTGCCGGCTGTTTTACCTAATGTTTTATCGTGGATGTTTTTGTTGATGATCTTATCGAGTCCGATACCATAACTGAGGAACAGCCGCCGCACATAAGCCGGCGATCTGTAGGAGGTGGTGTAAACATACAGCCGGTGGTTGTCACGACGCAGCTGTTTCATCAGCCGAACCGTCCCCTGCCTGATTTTTTCACGGCTGAAAAGCCGGTGCCATATTGTTTTTCGTTCTACCGGAAATTGTTTCATTCCGGGTATTAAGGTGTCGTCAAGGTCAAATGAGATAATCAAGGGCGCGGTGTTGTTTACTGAAACGAGGCTAAAAATACTGCCTTTTCATGATTTGCCGCTATATCTTCTCCCCTTCCACGATGCTCACCTCGGTGATATCGAGATCGATGACCCGTGTGAGCCGCAGCCCGGAACGACGGAATAATTCCCCGAATTCCGCAGCTGTCCTTTCTTTGCCCCCTGTTACCACGAGCATATTCACATCCATAAATTTGGCGCCGTGCAATGTGTTGCCTTCGGGAACAACGCCGTCAACAACCAGGATTTTGCTCTCCGGCTTCATCGCTTTGCTCACAACGCTCAGGATGCGTACGGAATCTTCATCATCCCAGTCATGGATGATCATTTTAAGGAGATAGGCATCCGCTCCTGCCGGTACCTGCTCGAAGAAGTTGCCGCTCACGGCAGAACAACGATGGCGCAACAGCGGGTCGGCTGTCAGCAACGCGGCGGTTTGTTCCACCACATAAGGGACATCGAAGACAATGCCCGACGGCCCCGGTGTACTTTTCAGAATCGCGGACAACAGGGAACCGTTGCTACCGCCGACATCGATGATCGTTTTGAAAACCGAAAAGTCGTACTTTTCCAGGATAGCAGGACTCAGAAAACTGGTCACCGCCGTCATGGCTTTCATAAAATTCAGTCCTCTGTCAGCATGTTTTTTATAATGCTCCCAGAGATTTTCGCCATAATGCTCATCAAAGGCGGTTTTTCCCGTTCTGACGCTGTCGATCAGATTCCCCCAGGGCACGTAAAATTCCCCCATCTCTGCCAGCAGAAAGGCTTTCATGCTGCCTTCGACATCGCCGATCAGCGCGATGGAATCAGGCGTATTGATAAACACACCGGGCGTTTGTTCTTCAAAAACACCATTGGCTGCCAGCAGTTTCAGCAGGCGGTGGAGCGATGGCGCATGGGTGCCTGTCTCGGCCGCCAGCGCGTTTATCTCCATAGGGCCGGAGGACAGTATTTCAGCGATGTTCAGCCTGGCGGCGGTATATACACTACAGGAAACCCAGTGATTGGTGATGTGGCGAAGGATGTTTCCCGTATGCTCAGCGGTGGCACGTAAGCCGGATAAATCAGTGCGCATAGGATAGTTTTTTTGAAAAATATGGTTATCTTAAATTTAACCATAAAGCCTGCTGTTCCCACCGCAGTGATGGTACTTATTTTTCAAGAATATCGCCTTTTACCAAAACAATCGTAGCTATCTTATGAAGAAATCTCACTGGGCAGAACCCTACAAAATCAAGATGGTAGAGCCGCTCCGAAAGACCTCCCGCGAAGAACGCAAAAAGCTGATTGAAGACGCCGGCTTTAACACATTTCAGTTAAAATCTGCAGATGTGTACATCGACCTGCTGACCGACAGTGGCACCAGCGCCATGAGCGACCGCCAGTGGGCCGGTCTGATGATGGGCGACGAAGCTTATTCCGGCAGCCGCAACTTCTACCACCTGGAGGCGGTAGTACAGGAGTATTACGGATACAAGTATGTCGTTCCCACCCACCAGGGCAGAGGGGCGGAACACCTGATCGCCCGCCTGCTGATACGGCCCGGCATGTATGTTCCGGGTAACATGTACTTCACCACCACACGGCTGCACCAGGAACTGGCAGGCGGCAATTTTACCGATGTCATTACCGACGAAGCCCATGATCCCGATTCCGATTTCCCCTTCAAAGGAAATATAGACCTGCAGAAGCTTGAAGACATCATCCGGAAGGCAGGCGCAGCCAATATCGCCTATCTCAGTTTAGCCACCACGGTGAACATGGCCGGAGGACAGCCCATATCACTGGGAAACATGAAACAGGTACGAAAGCTCACACAACAGCACGGTATCCGCATCATCCATGATATGGCCAGAGTAGCAGAAAACGCCTTTATGATCCAGCAACATGAAGCCGGTTATGCCGACAGGACCGTCGCTTCCATCGTAAAGGAAATCTGTTCGCTGACAGACGGCGCTGTCATGAGCGGTAAAAAAGACGCGCTGGTCAATATCGGCGGGTTCCTCGCGCTCAACGACGAAGGCCTGTACGAAGAAGCCAAAAACCTGGTGATCGTATACGAAGGCATGCATACCTATGGCGGCCTTGCCGGACGCGACATGGAAGCCATGGCCATTGGTATTACCGAGTCGGTGGAAGAAGCCCATATCGCCGCCCGCGTTTACCAGGTGCATTACCTGGGCAACCTGCTGAAAGAAGCCGGTATCCCTGTATTGAACCCTATCGGCACTCACGGCGTGTTTCTCAATGCCCGTACCTTTTTACCGCATATCCCGCAAATCCGCTTTCCCGCCCAGGCATTGACCGTAGCGTTGTATGAAGCCGGCGGGGTACGGACTGTCGAAAGAGGCATCGTGTCTGCCGGCCGTGATAAAGAAACCGGAGACCATCACTATCCCTCGCTGGAGCTGGTACGGCTGGCCATCCCCAGAAGAGTGTACACCCTCTCTCATATGGACGTGGTAGCAGATGCCATCATTGAAACATATGAAAACAGATACAACATACCCGGACTGGAGTTTACCATGGAACCCAAATACCTCCGCTTCTTTCAGGCGCGGTTTAAACAGCTGGCGCCCGAACCAGCTACCACAACACACTAATGAATATCCAGGGATAATGAAGAATAGCCCTCCCGGCGGGAGGGCTATTTCGTTTCTAAAATGAACAAAAAGCGCGCTGAATCATTTTCTATCTGGAAGCCTTTCCGAAAAAATGATGCTCATGGAACAAAAACTCATCATCGACTGGACCCAGATGCCCACCTACAACACCGTAATGGCCGTAGCAGCAGGGGCCGCATTACTTTCCATTGCCCGCACCGGCAGACGCCTGTATGAAAAACAGGAAATCAGGCCGCTGGGTATCTGTATCAATTTCGCCATGCTCGGGCTACTGCTATTTTGCACCGGGCTGCATATGACACTCACCTGGCCGATGGCCAAATACTTCCCTTTTGACAATATCGTTTTCGGAGAACCCAGTCTCACCCTGGGTGTACTGCTGCTTGGCCTCGCCTTCTATTTCGGTCAGTACCGGCGGCATGGAGGCTTTTCATTGTCAGACATCTCGAAAGACATCTGCGAGTGGCGTTACCTGCTGTATGGCATCGGTCTTGCGCTGATAGGCATCGGCTGCGCCGGCGTCGCCTTTCAGCTTTTCGCCGCACCCAAAGAAGAACCGATATCCGGTAATTTCGCTGACTACCCCATGCTGGAAGCCACTTTCATCTCTACCGTTTACGCGCTGACAGGCCTCTCCGCCCTGCTGACACCCGTCGCCCTGCAACACTGGACGCAGGAAATATCGTTGACCGGCATACATAAAACCGTTTACTGCTTCCTGGTGATCACCGGGTATACCTGGCTGCTTTTTGGCGCGCTGAACTTTTTCACTCATATCGGCCTGATTGTGCATACCATGGGATAAAATTGTAAGTTGCAGGGTGATGACCGATTTTTCTTCCTTACTCCAGCTCGACAAAGAAGCGCTCGCCACACTAGCCAACGCTTACAGCAGCTATGCCACCTACCTCGACGCGGGACAGTCTGACGATCTGCCGACGATCGCCGGCAGCTATATGAAGGCCGCCGGCTATGAAATGCTGTTCGACCAGGCCACCGCTAAGAAATGGTATTCCCGGGCGACGGACTATTTCATCCGCGCAGCAGACACCTACGGCATCATCGCTGCGATCTGCTGTAACCAGTCCCCGGAGATGAAAGTCGGCCCCACCCCTACGCCAGACCTGCAATTTTACAAGTTATTAAGCGGGTATTTTAATGATACGCCCGTGGACATCACAGCCTGGCAGGAGCCCGTAGGACGCCTGCAGATACCTATGCGGCTGTATCTCGAAGCCTTCGACGCCACGGAAGAATGCACTGCGGTCACAGCGCTGCCCGCTGCCTGGAAGCCACTTCTCACGCGCATGCATACACGCCCGAGATTACTCAGTAAAGATACCAAACGGTGGCGCAGTCTCGAAGGGACCATCAACCCGATAGAACCGGAAACGGTCGCCACCTGCGTGACGTTGCTGACCGTCGCACACCGGCAGGGGATTACATGGGAAAGTATGGAGGAAGAGGTGCAGCAACAGCAGGATGTTGCGTTTATTGCGGCAAAGCTGGCGCTGCTGCTGTTATCAGCAGCATCATCTTATTAGTTTCTAAATCAATTTATATTAACCGGTTATTAACTGCTGAAGAAGCAGGACAAAGGCAGGTTTAGGGGCGATGCTGATATTTTTACGTCCTCTTTCAGGTATAATTAATCATGAGTAAAAAACATCACAAATATCTCCCCATTACTGAAGCTAAAATCTATTGATTTCCTTGGGCAAAACCAATCTGGCACTGGACGGGGATACTTGTCCTCCTGACTTTAAAAAACTTTTTTTAGCTTAAACACCTTATCCAGTAAAAGTTTGATCAAATTTCAAATCGATTTTAGCCAGACAACTATGATTGAAAACAATCAAGTTGATATAAGTTTTTATCAAAATTAATATCAATATCAATATACGCTTTAAGCTCTTCAGCCTCTTTAGGCCCTATAGGATAAGGGTTATACATTAAAGGGTCATCGGTAGAAGGTTTAAATATTGACTTCAAAACATTAATATCTACAAAATCAATATTATACTCCTGCAATAATTCCTCATTTTCCTTATCAAAACAACTGATTAGTCTTTCGATTTTCATAGAAATTATTTTTGTGTTCTTCTTGATTTTTCTGAAGGCTTGGTTTGCCCAACTACTGTACGCGTTTTATCCGCCGCACAAACGTATAATCACCGGTAATCTCCTCCCCGTAATTCAAGTCCTCATCGAAAATGCTGCTATCGCGGAAGTAGGTGCTGACGCTCAGGTACCCCAGATCGAGCCCACCGCCGCCGCAAAGGTTACAACCGCCGTCACCGCCTTTCAGGAACCATTCGCTGTCCATCATCACTTCGTAGCGGTAAGGGTTATTGGCGATCACCAGCCCAAACTGATTGGGGGTGTCGAGGTAAATTTCCGGGTGATCATTTCTCTTGAAATACAGGTAGTCCTTGCTGTAGTCGATGGCGTCGCCCCAGGGGTAGAGCGTGCGGGAGCCGCCGCCACAGAGGTATTCCCATTCGTCTTCTGTAGGGAGCCGGAAACCGGTGTCCTGGATTTCCTGCAGCAGTTCTTCCCGGGAGGCACCCTGGTACAGCCATGCCGTAATATTATCGCCATTTTTTACCAACCGGAAAGAGTCATTGACGGTATAGCTCCAGTGTTCGCGGGGAGAAGCTTTTACTTCGGCGAACGTTTTCTCAAAATAGTCATCGGATGTGAGGCGCTCATCTGTCAACTCAACGGGGAAGTAACCTGTTTGACGATACTCCCGTTCCACGATCATCGGGCCGATCGTCACGGTGCGTACCGGCGACAGCCGCTCACGGATGTAGTTATCCATCTCCTCCATATTATCCTCAAACATGCCTGCCATATTATTCCTGTTTTCGGTCGCCATGTTCCAAGAGTCGAGTCCCAGCACGACGGTATCACCGGGTACAAAAACGAATTCTGCGCCGTCATACTCCAGGACAGCGGTGTAAGTACGCTGCCCGAATTTCTCAAATGTCTCAAATCGGTTGATGGTGAATGCAGGAAACCGTGTATCGATCAACTGCTGCAGGATGGCTTCGGCGTCCTGCTTTGGCAGTGCATTCCAAGCCTGACGGTCATATAATTGGGTAACGCTCATGACAACTAAAGGATGATTTCTGGTCGCTAATGTAGCTAAACTTTCACGATTTCTGCAACGAGGCGTAATGCAACGTTTGCAGCCGGCCGTTGCCCACTACATTAAATTCTACTTTCTGGGTGTTGTCCTTTCCTTTAAGCGTGAGCGTGATTTTATTATCTCCTTTTTTCAGGGGGATGCGTGAATAATAGATAGAGTGTGGCAGGCTTTGCCAGTTACGAGTATCTGCTTTTTCCGTCAGCAGGGAGAAAAGGTTAAACAGCTCTCCGGCCACTTCGTCGTTCTTCCGGATCTCGTATTCCGCCAACTTTTTGATGGCCAGTCGTGTCAGCGCCAGTCCCATCTCTTTCAGAAAACGTTCCTGCAAAGTGCGGAAAGCCAGCTGGTTCACATCTTCCACTTTTTCGAGCGTGGTGGAGAAAGTGCTGTCGCGCTGTATGTCTGCGGCGGTATAATAGAGCGGCTGCTCCACATAGCTGGGAAAGGCCACGCGGAAGGCTTCCAGGTGACGGCGCAACCGGTCACACGAATCCCGCGGGAAGAGATTAAAATCGAAAGGAATAAAAACCTGGGTGTTCGGATCTGTAAACACAAAATTGCCCGGTCCTCTTTCGGTGAGGGTAAAGAAAAAATTACTTTCTGCTTTTACCGGCGCCAACCCGTTTTCCCATATCACCAGCACAGAGCCGCCGTCGTTGTCGGCAGAGCGCTGATACACACGGCCAAACTGCTGTTCGTAGTATTGTACTTCCTGCTGAAAGCCCAGCTGATCGGCCGTACGCAGGAGGTCCACCTGTAACTGCGCGGGCATGTCCACACCGTAATAACGGCGGTCGGGGGATTTCAGGAAGATATCAGCGGCATTGCGGTAGGAGATAAAAGCGTTGTTCACATCGCCGGCGCTTTCATATACGATGCCCTGTACGATGAGCGAGAAAGCATCGTTGCTGTATTTTTTATCATTGTTTTTTTTCCGGTCATTGAGGGCATAGTTACCCAGTGAAATGCGCCGGGCTTCCACCTCCGCATCTTCCAGCTGATGTAGTTGCAGATAGTTGACAGACTTATAGTAATGAATCAGTAACCGTTCAAAATCTTCACCCTGGTAGATCTGCATCGCGGGATTGACGACCAGTCCCAGCGTCTGGTCCAGCACCCTGCTGCGGCTGCGGCCCGACAGGATGGAATCGGCGGCATTAAAATACAGGTTGCTTTCATGGTAGCGTCCCTGCAGAAAGGCGGTCTTGCCTTTTTCCATGTTAAACAGCAGCTTGTTACGGCCATAACGGAAAAAGCGGGCTTTGTCCAGCTGCGTCGAAGCCTCTTCGAAGCGGCCCTGTGACACGGCCTCGTAATACGGCGCCACAGCGCCGTTATAAGTACGGCATGAGCAAAAGAAAGGCATAGCCAATGCCAGTGACAGCCACCACTTCCATTGACGAACGGAAATAAACATGATATGCGCTTGAGATAAAAATGTGCGCCGGCAACACAGACAACCGGCGCACGGTTACCACAGGGTAACGAGTATGTAGGTCCTAATTCTTCACATATTTGGCAATCTTCTTATTGCCTATCCATTTTACTTCGTTGCTTTGCAGGTCGGTCAGTTCCAGGTCTACCTGATAATATACCACCATTTGCCTTTTATGTGAATCTACGATAGAGTTGATGCTACCTTGCAGCATATAGTCCGCTCCCACTTCGAGCCCCCATTTTTTCATGGTAGACACTGAAGCGTTTTTTTGCTGGTCTGCCCGTTCACCGCGCAGTTCCTCTCTTTTGGCGCCACCCTGCACCAGCCTCACTTTCTGGGTGGTGACAAATGTGCGTTCCATATCTTTGATAAAGGTCTCCGCATCGATGTGTTCGTGGCTTTTGTTGGCCACCATCCCCACGATCACGACCGGCTTCTTGCCCGCATGTTGCTGCGTAAATTCTGACAACCAGTTCTCTCCGAGGGCGCTGGCGATCATTTCTTCCGCTGTAAGCCGCGAGTCGGTATTGTTCCAGCGGCCGCTGATATCGATCTGTTGCTTCTCGTCTACCCGTGTCACCTGACGGGGAGCACATCCTTGTATGACAGCAGCGGACATAAGTATCCCGATCAATGCGGGAGCATTCATTTTAAACATCAGGTTGAAATTTTTTATACGTTGATTTTATTAGCGGAAGAGCAGGTAAGTGCCCATAGCCAGCGCGGTCACGGTCGCCAGGTCGTACCACTGGAAGCCCGGTGAATAGCTGCGATGATGTCCATAGTGGCCGAAGCTGTAGGACGGATAACCGTATCCATAAGTATACGCCGGATATCCCCAGGTGTCCCATGATGATCCCCATCCATAGCCATAGGCGTAGGCGCGCCGGCGTTCACGGCGGTCCTGCCGCCGCTGTTCCTTCCGCTCCATTTTGGCTTCCATGAACTGATATGCTTTATAGGTCTGCTGCACGGTAGTGCCTTCACGTGCCGTCAGGGAGTCTTCGTTGACCAGGTACAGCTGCATGCTCTCCATATAGCGGGGGTTCTGGTCGGGCAGCAGTTTCTGCTGCGCCATGGCAGGCATGGCCATAACAAGCAGGCAGGCGATAAAACCGGCCCTGAAGCGGTGTTTACTGATACAGTACCTCATAACATTCGTTGTATTCACTATAGTGACGCAGCCCAAAAGATCTCCCCCTACGGGGCAGGCTGTTAAAAATCCGTTAAGGTGAAAAGCGGAACATTTTACGATGTACGGGCGTTATGCAAGTTATGTCGACCGTATCACTTCGCAGCACTGCCGGAAGATGGGTGGTCACCTCCTCCATCCTGGCTTCTGCCATGGCTTTCATAGATGGTACCGCGCTGAACGTGGCATTACCTTCCCTTCAGCGCAGCCTGCATGCTTCGGGCGCCGAACTATTCTGGGTACTGAACGCCTATATGCTGATGCTGGCCGCCCTGATACTGCTCGGCGGCACCCTGGGCGACCGGCTGGGGCGGCGCCATATCTTTATGACCGGCATCATGATTTTCATTGCCGGCTCCGCAGCCTGCGGACTGGCAAGCAACGTCACCATGTTGATCATCTTCCGGATGGTACAGGGCATCGGCGGTGCGCTCATGATCCCCGGCAGCCTCTCCCTTATCTCTTCTGCTATTGATGAATCCGAAAGAGGCAAAGCGATCGGTACCTGGTCGTCTGTCACCACGCTGGTAACCATCGGCGGCCCCATACTGGGCGGCGCACTGGCCGACGCCGGCCTGTGGCGTTACATTTTCTTTATTAATATACCCATTGGCGTTATTACATTGTTATGCCTGTGGTGGAAAGTGGAAGAACAGGAAATACCGGCCGATGCGCCGCCCCAGGACTACCCCGGCGCTATCCTCATCGTAGCGGGACTGGCACTGCTGAACTTCGGCTTTCTGCGGATGCCGGTGTCCGGCTTCGGCAGCCCGGCGGCTTATGGCAGCATCCTCTTAGGATTGCTGTTGCTGGTAGCTTTTATCATCACGGAACGGCGCAGCCGTTATCCCATGCTGCCACTGCATCTCTTTAAAAACCGGACCTTCACCGGCACTAATCTGCTGACGTTTTTCTTGTATGCCGGTCTTAGCGGCAGCATGCTGTTCCTGTCGCTCAATATGGTGCAGATGCAGGGTTACAGCCAGCTGGAGTCCGGGCTGTCTTTTCTTCCGTTTACGCTGCTGATGGTCTTCCTGGCGCGACTGGCAGGCAGCCTGGCTGATAAATACGGGCCGCGGTGGTTCCTCATCATCGGGCCTTTCCTGGCAGGTACGGGCATACTGCTGATGTCGCTGGTGGGACAAACCACCGGGCCTTCCTCCTACTGGAGCACTTTTTTCCCCGGCATCATGGTGCTGGGCCTGGGCATGACGATTACCGTGGCGCCGCTCACTGCCACCGTGATGGGCTGTGTAGGCAGCCAGCTGTCGGGCACCGCTTCTGGTGTCAACAATGCTGTTACCAGGATTGCCGGCGTATTTGCCGTAGCTGTTTTCGGGGCGCTGGCGGTACTGTTTTTTGCCGGGTCTATGCAGCCCTCGCTGCAGGAGCTGTCGCTGACAACTGCTCAAAAAGCGGCTGTCATGGCGCAGACGGCTCACCTCGGCGATGCGGCGGTACCCCAAGGGTTACCACATCAGCAACAACAGCAGGTCATCCAGCTGTATCATCAGCATTTTATCCGGAGCTATGGTAAAATCATGGCGATGTGCGGCGGGTTAGGCTGGCTGGGTAGCCTGATGGCCTGGATATTCATCAAAAAAGAAAAATAAAAAGGCCGGACCCTGACAGGCCCGGCCGGCGGATGTTAATCCTTATGAAAAGCAGCAGCTCGTCGTTCAAATTCTTTTTCCAGCTCCACGAGTTTCTTCCTAAAGACCGCTATCTGTGAAGCGTCTCCCATTTTTTCCAGTATCACCAGGTGCCGCTTTAACAAACCGGGTGTAACCCTGCCGTTGTCAATAGCCTGCTGTGACCATTTCTGGCAAATCTGCAGCAGCTCCCTGTCAGTGGTATACGTCGCCAGTTTTTCCGCCCACCGGACAATATAGTCTTCTTCATCCTTCAGCAGTGAAAAATGCGAAGCCGCTTCCAGCAGCCGGTCAAACCCGTGATAGTTTTTTGTCACGAACGCTTCATTTACCAGCAGTAGCGCCAGCGACCGTTCCCCACTATTGGTGTAGTATACACTCAGATCGTGCATAAGCGCCCTGGCGCAGGCAGTATCGTATTTCTCCGGTGCTTTCAGTGCAATGTTTACATACTTAGCGACAGCCTCCCGGTAAAGTTCTCCCGTCCAGCTACTTATCATCGCCTCCTCTTCATGATGCTTCATATAAATGCCCGGATTGCTTATAAAGTCCCTGAACAGCGGTGTTTCCGGATCTCTCCAGAACTGACGAAAAACAGCATAGGCAGTGGAATCGTCTGTGATCAGCTTCGTGGTCAATTGAGGTAAGATCGTCTCGCATTCTTTAAACAGTTTCATGATCTGATAACTTTTATTCAATGCGGTAAAGTATTTCAGGATAAAAGGCCAATCCCGTTGCCCTGCCGCATATTCAGCGTTCAGTGCCATCCAACCCTCGTTATCCAGCCCATTCTGCATCAGACTGATAAAGACCGGCGGCTCCTGGTAACCGGTCACCTGGTGGATCAGTTCACCTTTTGCATTGAACACAAGATAGGTAGGAAAGCCAGGGATGTATTTCTCGTATTTTTTATACAGGTCGATGCCCTCCCCTTTTTCCATATCTTTTTTTACAGAGATGAAATGAGCATTCATATAATCCCCCACATCTGACCGGCTGAACACCTCTCTGGCCATGGCTTTGCAGGGACCGCACCAGGTAGTATAACAATCCAGGAAGATGGGCTTATTTTCTTTGGCGGCGAGGGCCAGTATTTGTTTCCAGCTCAGGTCATCCTGAAACTGCATGCCTTTCTGCTGGGCATAGGTTGTACACAGTCCGAGGACGCTGATGAATAACAAACATATTTTTTTCATGTTAATTGTTTTTCTGATCCGTTAATAACCAGGATTTTGTTGTAATTGTGGCGCTGCGAGGATTTCCGCCTGTGGCACCGGGTATAATTCAGCAGTGGGTTTCCACTTCGGTTTCAGGGGAGCCAATACAGCTCCGGCTTTGCCGGTACGCTTCAGGTCCAGCCAGCGATGTCCCCATTCGACAAACAACTCAGCTTGCCTTTCCCTGGCGATGGCCTGTAGCAGCTCTGTTTCTCCTATGGCAGCGCGGGTATCCGCGAGCAAAGGCAATCCAGCGCGCTGGCGTATTTGATCGACATCATGAATGGCGGCGGGCAGATTGCCTTGCCGGGCCTGTGCTTCAGCGCGGATAAGATAAAGCTCCGCCAGCCGCAACACCGTATTGTTTTCAGGTTTTACGCTGCCGGGTGTTGTTTCCCTGATTTTATATTTGGCAGGATAGTAGAAAATTTTCCCGTTTACTTCTGTACTGGCCACCCACTCCTGTTTGCGGAGATCATTGTCGTCAAAAACATGCAGCATGGTTTCAGTGAGATGGTATCGCGGAATAAGACTGGGCGGGGCGGGGATAAAACTGGTAGCGTCCGCAGAACCTTTATTATCGCTCGTTCTCAGTGGAAACTGCAGCATGGCTTCTTTACTGTCTTTCAGAAAAACATTTTTAAGCGGGATTAACGAGAACGGCCCTTCGTCGATCACCAAACCGGCAACAGCCGCAGCTTCCTGCCAACGTTTCTGAAAGAGCAACACCCTTGCCAGCAAAGCGGTGGCTGTCCAACGGCTGGCCCGGTAACTATCTTTAATATCAGCGCTCAGCAGCTGCTGTGCTTCACGCAAGTCTGCTGCTATCAGGGCATACACCCTGTCTGTGCCGGTGCGTGTTAACCGGCTGTTGGTAGCGTAATCTGCTGTTACCACCAATGGCACGTCGCCATAAAAATTCACGAGATAAAAGTAGTGCAGCGCTCGCAGCAACTTTGCTTCTCCGCTAAGCCGTTTTTTTAACGTAATAGCCAATTCACTGGTGGAAAGCTGCTCGATGATCCGGTTACACTTATAGATCAACTTATAGCTCTCCGTCCAGAAACCGGTGCTATAAGTGTTTTGGGGCAGGATGAAATTGACACTGAATGCATCCCGTTCACCGGCGGAAGATGTAATTTCCAACTCATCTGCGCTTAATGCCGGCAACAAGGTTGCGGCGCCGTTCATCGGCGTTTGTACAGTCGATGCAATTTCTATGTACAATCCCACAATTGCCGCTTCCGCAGTGGAGCTGTCGGCAAATACTGCAGCGGTAGTCATCCTGTCCACCGGTGGACCTATCTCCAGAAATTTATTACAGGAAGACGAAAAGGCGAGCAGGGCTACTGCGGATATAAAGAGATAACGGACATCCATATACGGTTGATTAAAGTGTGAATTGTACCCCTGCGGTAAATATTTTCATGGGTGGCGTGCGGAAAATATCCTGTATTTCAGGATCTCCGATCTTATACCCGGTGATGGTCAGCAGGTTTTGTCCCATCGCGTATACTCTGCCGGTTTGTAAATGCATCCTGCTCAACCAGGTGGATGGTAATGACCAGGAAAGGGAAACATTTTTTAAGCGGATAAAAGAGGCATCTCCGTATACGCCATTGGAGTTATCCCGGAAGTCGGACCAGGCCTGACCGATATCTCCCATATCCATGGATAGCTGCTGTAACGCCGCATGGTCGCCGGGTTTGCTCCAAAAATCCTTCATCATTGCTTCCGGCAGATTCCCGGGATTGCCGGGCATAGCGGTGAAGCCTGCCAGGTAGTTGCGGCCCGTCTGCCGGGTAAAAGAGAAGAAAAAGTCCAGCTGCAGCGACTTGTACTGTATACTATTTTGCAGGCCACCGTAAAAAACCGGGTCCAGATGTCCCAATACCTGGTAGTCGTACGGCACGCTGAGTTCGCCATCTTGGTTTACATCTTCAAAAGTAAAAACACCTGTCTGCGGGTCTACCCCGGTAGATTTGTAACGATAGATAAGATTTAACGGCTGGCCTAATACATATTGTGCGTAATAGGAAGACTTGTCCAGCCCGGGAAAAGACACGAGTTTATTTTTGGGCACTGTAAGATTAGCAGTGGTGGTCCAGCTGATGTTTTCTTTTTTTATATTGTTGGACGTGAAAGAAAACTCCCAGCCTGTATTCTGCACTAACGCAGGCAGATTGGCGACAACACTATTAAAGCCGGTGAGGTAAGGTAAGTTGTAGCTGATCAGCTGGTTAGAACTTCTGTTACGGTACCATGCCGTGGAGAACAGGATCCGGTCGTCCAGGAACCCTAATTCCAGTGCGCCTTCCAGTTTATTGGTCGTTTCCCAGCGATAATCGTTGTTGTACAGTTTATCGGGAAACAAACCGGAAAGACCGCTATAGGGATATCTGCTGGCTTTCCAGGTATCGAGGTATTCATAGTTCCTGATCTTATCATTACCGGTAGTACCATAGCTGGCGCGCAGTTTACCAAAACTGAGAAAAGGCAGTTTTTTTTCCGCCCATGTTTCATTGGTAAAGATCCACGCGGCGCCTACAGCCCCGAAGTCTGCATACCGCCGCCCACGGCCGAAGCGGCTGGAGCCATCCCTGCGGGCGGAGAGGTTCACCATATATTTATCATTCCAGTTGTATCCCAGCCGTCCGAAAAACGCCTGATAGCGGTATTGCGATCTTTCTGTTTTGGTTTCCAGCGCAGTGGCCGCGGCAAGTGATTGCATCAGGGCGTCTGAACTAAAGCCGGTACCTATGATCAGGTTACTGTTGTTGTCGGTAGACTGCCAGGTGCCGCCTGCCAGCACATTTAATTTCCCCTGACTAATGTACCGGTTATATTCCACCTGGGGTTCTATGATCCATCCTCTGAACTGGTTGTTGCTGAAGTGTGCTTCACGACTGATTTGTTCGCTTGGACTAAACATTGCCTGAGGCTTTAGCATCTGCTCTTCCGCCTGTGTGGTATTGTAACCTGTGTTTACCCTCGCTGTCAGGTCTGCGGTCAATTTATAGCTGAGTTGCAAATTCGCGATTAAGTTGGTGAGGGTATAGTCATAGGTCTGATGCAAAAAAGCCATAGGACTTTCGGAGAAGCGGATAGTCCGCAAGCCTCCTTCATCCCAGCCCAGGCTACCATCGGGGTTATACACCAGCTGATTGGGCGGGGCGGCCATCTGCGAGGCCGGATCGAAGCGGATAAGGTTATTTTTGTCATTGGCATAGTTGCCGGAGAAAGTCATATTAAAGCGTTTGTCGGTAGAGCGGTGATGAATATTAAACATCACGGCACTCTTCCTATCTGCCATATTCCCTGGAATGACGGATGTTTCGCGATGGTAACTACCGCCAACCAGGAACTGGGTGTTCTCCGTACCACCGGAGAGGGAGAGCTGTACATCGTTGGTAGCCGGGTTACGCTTCGTTAGCAGGTCCCTGAAATTCGTGTAGCGGGTAGTATCCCAGACGAGGAGGTCGAAGCCATAGAAATAGGGCTCTGGCTCTTCGCCGCCGTTTTGGTAAGCTTTCCTTCTCATATCGAGGTACTGCCGGGTATCCAGCATCTTCACCGGCCGGGAAGGCAGGCTGAAACCGTTGTACGTATTAAAGCTGAGGGTGGTTTTGCCGGACTTTCCTTTTTTAGTCGTAATCAGGACTACGCCGTTAGCACCGCGGGAGCCATAGATAGCGGTAGCGTCGGCATCTTTAAGCACCTCAATGCTTTCAATATCCTGTGGGTTCAGGCTGGCCAGCGGGCTGATACCGCCGTTATCAACCGGCGCGTTGGTATTATTGTTGGAGGTACTGGGCTTCCCAAGCGCCCCATCTATTTTATTCAAAAAACCGTTGTTGGGATTAAATGGTACGCCATCGATCACAAACAATGGCTGGTCATCGGAAACGCCCCTGTCGATGGCCGTGCGGCCACGCACCTGCACTCTAAAACCGCTGCCCGGGAGGCCGGAGCCCTGCGTGAGGGTCATGCCCGGCACCCGTCCGTCGAGTGCTGCGAGTACGTTACCTACCGGCTGACTGGCAATTTCCCGGCTGCCGACTTTATCGATATTCCCGGTATTGAGACGGCGGGAGGTGCTGCCATAAGCACGGACAATCGTTTCATCCAGCTTGTTTTCTCCCATCAGCATCCGGACATCGATCACGGTCTTTTTGCCTGCTGTCACCTCGTGCAACGTGTAGCCGATAAACGAAAACACGAGTACGTCTGTTTCTTTTACATCTGTGAGCCGGTAGTCGCCGGTGGCATTGGTTTGCGCACCGCGCAAAGTGCCTTTAATTAAAACGGTCACCCCAGGAATGGGGACACCGGTTTCATCTGTCACACGCCCGGAGATCGGATTGGCGGAAGGAACGTTTGGGCGTGTGGTTGCTGTTTCATCTTTAATGTTTTTAACGATCAGAACAGTCTTTCCTTGTATGGTGTAGCGCAGCGGTTGCCCCACCAGTACCGCGTCCATGGCAGTTTGCAGACTGGCGTTTTTCAGCTGGCAGGTCACTGGCCGGGCTTCTTTCAGATCTTCCCGGTCGTAGAAAAAAACGTACCCGGTCTGTTCCCTGATGGCGGACAATACTTTTTTCAGTTCAACTGCGCTGGCGTTATAGTTCACCGTTTGTGCATTAACCGTAGCATAGCTTTGTAATAAAAGCGCCAGCAACAGCCATGTGGATAATTTCATTCCTAAACTTATTTTATTGCCTAAGAGACAGATAAGCGTCCTTTTTCCTGAAGGCAATGACGTGGTTGATAACCCCGGGCGCGCATCGTCAGCCGCAGGGTGGCAGGTAGCCCCGATTTGCATACTTTGGCAATGTTTGGTTTTTGTTAATAAGCTGTTTTAGCAGAAGCCGGGCAGGCCCGGCTTTTTGTTCCTTATTGTATTATGGTTGGATGATTATTTTCCTTCCTTCGATTTTGTATTTCACCCGCGCGTTGCCCAGCAGGTCCATTACCTGCGTCAGTGTCAGGTCCTGCCCTATTTCCCCGTTAAATGCGCGTTCCGGCACTTTTCCTTCATACACCACGTCCACATCGTACCAGCGCGCCAGTTGCCGCATTACGGCGGGCAGATCTGCATCGGTAAAGGAGAAGCGGCCATTCTTCCAGGCGGTGGCCTGTTCTGTGTCTGCGTCTTTGATCACTATCAGGTGTCCGTCCTTCCAGCGGGCTTGCTGTCCGGGTGACAGCAGACGGCGCTGCTCTGCGGCATTTACGCTGACGGCGCCGTCCAGCAGGGTAGTCTGTATTTCTTTTTCTTCCGTATAGGCGTTGATGTTAAACTTTGTTCCCAAAACCAGTACGGTCGTCCGCTGGTCTACGTCTACCAGGAAAGGTTTGCTGGCCATGGCAGCCACTTCAAAATAAGCTTCGCCGGTGAGTGTGACTTTCCTTTCTTTTCCACTGAATGATATTGGGTAGCGCAGCGAAGAGGCAGCGTTGAGCCATACGCGGGAGCCGTCGGGCAGCGTTACCCGGAAACGGCCACCACGGGGCGTAACCAGTGTATTGAAGCTTTCAGCTGCACCTGCGCTGCCGGCGGCATACAACAGCTGATCGCCTTGTTGTTGCACCGCCGTATTGCCTTGCTGCATCTCCAGGTGGCCGGCGCTGTCCAGCGTCACCTGCTGCCCGTCGGCCAGCGTCAGCACTGCTTTCCGGCTGCCCGGCTGTATATCCTGTGCTACGGGCATGATAGCGATGTTCACCGGGTTGGCGGCATGCCACCAAAAGCTGCCTGCCACTATCAGCAGTACAGCCGCCGCAGCGGCCCACCACCAGCGGGTGGTCTGGGGCAGGCCTTGCCGGATTACCGGCTGCGGGGCGACTGTTATCTGCTTTTCTATCTGACCATAGATTTTTTCAAACAAATGGGCATAGTCATCTCCCTGTTCATACCGGCCGGTAGCCAGCTCCTGATCCAGCCGCGCTGCCAGCAGCTGCCGGTACGGCGCTTCCTCCAGCAGCCGGCCCAGCGCGCGTTTTTCCGCTACAGTAGCCTCTTCGGCGACATAGGCATTTAACAGGTCCTGAAACAATTGCTCACTCATTCACAGAAATTTAGGGACAGGGATCACCCGTCAGCATTAAAGACGCTTTTTTAAAAGGGATACAGGGGATAGCAGGTAAAATTTTTTTTCGAAGGCTACAGGTACAGCAAACAAAATACTGCCAGATGCAGATGGTTCCCGTATTTACGCAGGTAGGTCCTCAGAAAATTAAGGGCCAGCGTAATATATTCACTAACGGTGTCTTTGGAAATATGCAGGGCCGCTGCTATCTCCGCATGCGTCTTCCCTTCCAGGCGGCTCATTTCAAATACCCTCCGTCTCTTCTCCGGCAACAGGGCAATCCCCTGCTTCAGTAAGCCGTTCAGCTCTTTGGCTTCCAGCTTAGCATCGGGCAACAAGGTCTCTTCCTGCTCATCCACCAGCTCCTCACAAGTCACCAGTTTACGGCGCAGCACCGAAATAATGGTGTTACGCGCCGTGATAAACAAATAACTACGGAAATTATCCAGTTCGGGCAACAGCGCTCTTTTATTCCAGATGGAGATAAAGATATCTTGTGTAACTTCTTCTGCCTGCTCGGGTGAGCGAAGATACGTCAACGCGTGCACGTACACGTTCTGCCAGCACGCCGCTACCAGCTCTTTAAAGGCCTGCTGGCTGCCTTCCGCAACGGCAGTGAGCAGGCCGGCTTCGTTGTGTATGTTATCGTGCATCGTCATCGACAGGTGGAAGGGCGTAAAAGTAGGAAAATAATGGTAATGTGGGGGAAGCATGCCGTTGAAGACCAGTACCTGGGCTTTTGTTGAAATGAGGTGTATAATCCGCGTCAAAATTGCATTTTTATAATATAATTGATATTTATGGCTGATTACAAACTAGACAGAACTGCCTCCAGAATGATGACCTTTAAGGAGGCTGATGCTGCAAATATTTTTGATAAGCATGTATCTTACACCGAACGCCTACGTCAGGCATATTTTCTAATATCCCAGGCATATGGGTTTTCAATGGAAGATCAGCCTAAGATGGATCGTAAATGCTTCTCCAGTAGAAAAAACGGGTAACATACTGGTAACCGTTGATCTCCGGCAGTGACAGCCTTCCCTCATTTTTCATAACCCAATTGACCATCATTCCTCCTCATCTTCCCGAATACGCCACTGGTCATTGTCATTACAGCAGAAGCCTATAACCTTCCCTACGCAATACTATGCAGCAACAGTACCTGCTACCCGCCGTACTCCGGTAGCCTGCGGAACTTTTTTTGGTCAATTCAAAACTCCTGTTTACATTTACGTAACCAGTTACGAAACCAGCAACAAACTATTAGTATCTAAATTTATACACGATGACGGGCTTTTTCGACACCACCGGCAAAATGGCCATCGGCAGCAGGTTACGGCTGCTCACAGATAAAATCACAGAAGACGCGGCCCAGGTGTATGGCCTGTACGGCGTACCCATGCAGCCTAAATGGTTCCCCGTATTTTATGTACTGTCGCGCGGGGAAAACAAAACCATCACCGAGATAGCCCGGGAGATAGGGCATTCCCATGTGTCCGTGAGCAAGATCGTCCGGGAGATGGTGCAAAAGGGATTCATCAAAGAAAAGAAAGACAAAACAGACGGGCGTAAGAACCTGGTAGGCCTTTCTGCCAAAGGCCTGGAGATCAATGAAAAAATTGCAGCGCAGTATATTGATGTGAACAACGCTATCGAGGAACTGACGGCACAAACCAAACATGATCTCTGGAAAGCCATGGAGGAATGGGAGTTCCTGTTGGAACAGAAGTCCCTCCTGCGCCGTGTGCAGGAGCAACAGAAGCTACGGGAAAGCAGCCAGGTGAAAGTGGTGGCTTATCAACCTAAATACCGGCAGGCGTTTTATGACCTCAACGAAGAATGGATCTCCACTTATTTTAAAATGGAGTCTTCTGACTATAAAGCGTTGGAAGATCCGGAAGGACATATTCTGAAAAAGGGCGGGCATATTTTTGTGGCGCTCTACAACGATGAGCCGGTAGGTGTTTGTGCGTTGATCCGCATGAATGATCCCGACTATGACTTTGAACTGGCCAAGATGGCGGTGTCTCCGCTGGCACAAGGCAAAAGCATTGGCTGGCTGCTGGGCAAAGCCTGCATGGACAAAGCACGCGAGCTGGGCGCATCCAAACTGTACCTCGAAAGCAATACCATCCTGAAACCAGCTATCAGCCTGTATCACAAGATGGGCTTTCAGAAAGTGGCTGCCAGAAAATCACCGTACGAGCGCGCCAACATACAGATGGAACTGGTGTTATAAGAAGCGTTGTTGTATCAGCGCCATAAAATCGGGGCGGAACTTTTCGCTGAGCGGTATACGTTTGTCTGCAATGTGAATGTGGTTATCGAGTATCCGTTCTATCTGGCTGGTATTTACGATATAGGAATTATGTACGCGGATAAAGGGCGGGCCTAGCTGTTCTGCTATTTCTTTCAGCCGTTTGTATACCAGCACTTCTTCTTTCACGGTCACCACCCGCACGTATTCTTTCTCGCCTTCAAAATACAGGAGGTCCTGCAGGCGAATACGTTGCAGTGTTTTGCCCGACTTCACGAAAAAGTAATCCTGGTGGTCATCTTCCGTTTTATCTGTCTGCATAAGAGTACGGAAGGCGGCTTCAATCTTCTGACGCGCAGCCAGGAAACGTGTCAGCGTAATAGGTTTCAGCAGATAGTCCAGTGTCTGGTAATTATAACTGGCGGCAGCAAATTCAGAATAGGCGGTGGTAAAAACTATTTTGACATGACTGGGCAACAGGCCGGCCAGCTCCATTCCGTTGAGGCGGGGCATATTAATGTCGAGAAACACCACATCCGTTTTTTGCTGTTTCAGGCATTCCAGCGCTTCCAGCGCATTATAACATTTGCCCACGATATGCCAGTTGGTCGTCTGCTGGATATGCAGTTCCAGCAGCTTCACGGCATTGGGCTCATCATCCACGATCAGGCAATTTAAACTCATAAGGGAACGGTTAAAGAGGCATTAAAATGGTTATCTGATCTTTCTGTCTTTAGTTCAAAATTGTCTCCATACAATAGTACCAGGCGTTTTCGTAGGTTGTCGATCCCCGATCCGCGCTGGCCGGAGACTACGGGATGCCGGGGCAGTTCATTACGGGTGTTGAAAATGAGGTGGTTGTCCCGGCATAACAAAGTGATCGCTATCTGATTTTGTGTACTGCTTTTATCGATACCATGCTTGAAAATGTTCTCTACAAACGTCATCAGCAGCATAGGAGGTATGCGATAATCATCATCGGTATCCTTGATAAATGTTAAGCCAATTTCATGCCGGATGCGTATTTTTTCCAGCGCGATATAATTTTCAATGAAATTAATTTCAGTAGATAAATTGACCTTGTATTTCGGGCTTTCATCTACAAAGTACCGCATAATGTCTGACAGTTTTTCGATGAGCAACGCGGTATTGGGCGCCTCCCGGAAGGCTTCGTAATAGATATTATTCAGTGTGTTAAACAGGAAATGCGGCTGCACCTGTGACTTGAGCAGCTCCAGCTCCGTTTGTGCGTGCTGCTGCTGCATTTCTTCTGCCTTGCGCTTCAATACAAAATAAGCAATAAAAATCCGCAGAATGAAACTCAGCAGAAAAATCGTCAGCAAACCAGATACATTACGTACAAAAATGATGGTAGTCACCGGCGCCGGATGCGGCTGATCATTAAAAAACGTATTGTATATCCAGACCATCCCATAGCTCCGGAGCAGGCTGGCCAGCAGCAGTCCGGCCACTACCGCCGTGAAATACAATGTCTTCCTGTTTTTCAGGAACAGGCGGGGGTATAAAAAACTGATATTGCCATATACCACCAGCGCATAAAAGGCCGTATTCGTCAGCGCATAGGCGGCTGACTGCCAAAAGCCGTCTTCCGGCAGCAGCGTAAAAAACAGCAGCAGCATCAGCAGGCACCATAAGCCCCACTGAAGCCGGGTAGTAGCCGGCATCGCTTTAAAAATTCCCATGGCTGAAAATACAAGGTTTAGAAACTGTTCGTCAAAAGTAGCGGATCGCATTTTCTGCAGACCGCTTTTTTCAATGGTTGCCCGTCCGGGTTCAACCATCCCCCCTTTTTTTTAAACCACCCGGTCATACGGGAGATGAATACCAGCGATTGAATTTATACCGGTAAGGATTGAATAAACTTGATACGCTTACGCGGATGACCAACATTTGTGCTGTCAATAAAATGTACATACGCTTATGACAATGCGCCCTTTCTACCGTCTTTTACCGGTCCTGTTTATCCTGTTGTTTGCCCAGCAACAGGTATCTGCCCAGGCAGACACGATCAGCCCGCGGCATCATGCACTGAATACCAGCCTGCTGCAGCCCGGGTTACGGCAATATCTCGTTTATTTTCAGTTTCCCGACAAACCCAAAATGCTCAACTTCTCCCTCTGGATGCGGGAGATCAGTAAAAGTCAGCACAACCAGCAACCAGTCTTTGAAGTTAAACAAAGTTGGTACAATGCCGACAGCAATTACTTCAGAAGTTTTCATTCCATTAACAGTGCAAAGGACTTTTCCCCGCTGTACCACTCCGATGCAGGCGGTACCGGCAGGAGAGCCTATAACTGGTCGGCCACAGGCGTAAAAGGTGCTGATAGCGTGGCAGGCAATAAAGCCGCCGGCTACTCGCTCAACTTTGACAGCCCCAATTACAACTGGCACCTGGATATCGAAACGTTCGAAATGCTCCCCCTGGCGGCCGGCAAAACTTTTTACATCCTGTTTTATGATGCGGGCCTCGATCCACCGGCCTACGTAAAATACACCGTTACGGGCAGTGAAATGCTGACGACGCTGGACAACCGGCAGGTTGACTGTTGGATACTCCACACCGGCGGCACGATGCCACAGGGCGGCACCTATGAGCAGTCCTTCTGGATCAGCAAAGCCGGTCATGAGCTGCTGAAAGAAGCCGACAGTTTCAATGGCATGTTCCGCTACAAGATAAAATTACCGGGCTTCACCCCCAACTTACCGGAGGTGGTCCGCCAGGTAACGGCTAAAAAGCCCTGAATTCCCGTTTACCGATAAAAAACCCGTTTTCGCCGAAGGGGTCATGCCTTCAACTGAAAAAGCCTGTTCAGTGGTGATCGTCTCCAGTAGTTTTGTATCATCAAAAAACAGGTATTATGAACAAAGTAATCGAAATGAAAGCTATCCGGCAGGTCAATGATGAAATTTACCGGTCGTTTGAAACGCTGGATTTCAGGGGCGCAGCGACCCACCTTACGGAGGACTGCGACTATATTACTTTTAACGGCATGCACCTGAAGGGACGGGAAGCGTACATCACTTCCCATGAACAGTTGATGAACAACTTTGTGTTCCGCGGCGCGAGACTGGAGGGAGAGATAGACCAGATGCGGTTTCTGAACGACCGCACCGCTGTGGTGATTGCCCGCGGCGCTATCCGCTTCCGCTGGCAGAAAAAAGCGCCTCAAAGCCGCCAGTCCATCAATACTACGCTGTGGATCAAAAACAACCAGGACCAGTGGCAGATGGCCGCTTTTCATAACTGCCGGATCAAAAAGCCCGGCTGGCTGATGCAACGGCTGCTATCGATGAAAAAACACTGACGCTCCTGACAGGCTGAAACGAAATCGGTTTTAAAATGTTATTTTTACCGGTCTTTTCGCCTGTCAGGAGAGTCAGTAAAACATCGTACCGCCATGCTGTTACTTTTTGCCTTCGCCGCGCTGATAATGGTGCTCACACCGGGCCCTAACATGATTTATCTCGTCACCCGGTCGGTGACACAAGGCAGGAAAGCTGCCATGATTTCCTTATTGGGTGTTGCGTGCGGCTTCCTTTTTCATATCACGCTGGTTTCTTTCGGCCTCACCAGCATCCTGATGGCTATCCCCTACGCATATACGACCCTGAAGACGATTGGAGTGATATACCTGCTGTATATGGCGTGGCAGGCTGTGAAGCCCGGCGGGAGGGCAGTATTTGAGACGTCCGGTGAACTGAAGCATGACACGCCGCTCCGGCTGTTTAGTATGGGATTGTTTACCAGCATCCTGAACCCCAAGATCGCTGTATTTTACATGTCGCTTTTTCCCCAGTTCATCAAACCGGAATACGGACCGGTATTGCTGCAGAGCCTTACGCTGGGCTTTATCCAGTTGACGATCAGTTTCACGGTCAACAGCCTGATCATCTTTTCCGCTGCGAAGGTAACGCGCTGGTTCAGCACCAACCCCGGCTGGGTACGTGCCCAGAAATGGCTGATGGGCAGCGTTTTTGCGGGACTGGCGCTGAAAATGGCGCTGGATAAAGGCAAATAATTCTAATCGATAAAACTCTTCTGGTCGGTAGGCTTGCCGGACTCCACATGGCGGGAGGGGGCAAAATAATCGTAGTAATAAAGGTGTGCCTGTTCAAACAGTTCCATCTGTGGTTTCAGGCGTTCGATGAATTTCCCGAAGTTCCGGGAGGCCGGTTGCGTCCATGCCGCTTCGGCGAAAGCCGTGATGCGAGGGAACAGCAGGAAATCCAGTCTTTTCGGATTGGAGATCGTTTCGGACCACAGGCATGCCTGTACGCCCAGTATCTGTTGCTCATGTCCTTTGACCGCAGGCAGGCTGGCCACTGAAAATTCATATACAGATTTCAGGTTGTTATACTCCCCTACTTTCCATTTGCGGCCTATTTTGTGGGTGCTGTCCTGTACGAAGTCAAAATAAAAGGGCAGGCGGGGGCAGATGACCACGCTGTAACCTTTACCCAGCGCCATCTTCAGGTTCTCCGGTTTTTCCTGTCTCCACCAGCAGACGATGGTTTTATTCGCCGGCAGTGTGGCCGTGGCGATTTCATCCCAGGCCATCACCTTGTTGCGCAGGCTGAATACGGTGTCGGCCATACGCTGGAAGAAATAATCCTCCACCTGTTTACGGTTCACAAACCCCATGGCTTTAACGAGGCTGATGACGGCCGTATCGGTATCCCAGGCTTTGTTGCCGAAAGACACTTCATCGCCGCCGAGGTGGATCATACCTGCAGGAAAGAGCGATGCTGTTTCTTTCAGGATATCGGCCAGGTACTGGTAGGTGCCTTCTTTACCTGGATTAAAGGTGAAGGAAGGGTATTTCTCCGTGCCGCCGCCGTCGAAGGCCGGATAGGCCCTGTTGGCCGCGCTGGCGTGTCCGGGCATGTCTATTTCAGGGATCACGTCTATGAAACGTTCTTTTGCATAGGCAACGATCTCGCGGATATCGTCCTGGGTATAGAAGGCAGCCGGTGCTTTGGGATCGGTGTGGTTACCGATGCCGCCGACGGTAGTGAGCAGGGGATATTTTTTGATTTCCAGGCGCCAGCCGGGAGCGTCCGTCAGGTGCCAGTGAAAGCGGTTTAGTTTGTAGAAAGCCATCCAGTCGAGGATAGACTTCACTTTCTCTTTGCCGAAGAAGAAACGGGATTCATCGAGCATAAAGCCGCGCCATGCGTAGCGGGGCGCGTCGGTGATGTTCCAGCAGGGTATGTGACGGGAAGTTCCGGTAGGCAGGGTGGTTTCCGCCAGTTGCAGCAGGGTGCTGATACCGTTGAAAACACCCTGGGGACGTGCCGCGGTGATGGTGGCGCCGGCTTTGGTCATCCGGAGCGTATAAGCGTCCGCGTTAGCGCCTGTTTTACCCCGTTCGAGGGTGATGACGGTCACTTTACCGGATGCCCGGCCTTTTTCCGCATGGGTGATATTAAACCGGCGTTGCAGTTCGTGGCTGAGATAGGTGGCCAGCGCCTGCAGGCTGTTATCTTTGGTCATAATAACCACTTCCTCGTTGAGGACCATTTCACCGTTGGCACGGGAAGACTGCGCCGGCAGCGGAATAACGGGGCAGGCCTGTTGCGCATGCAACTGCAGGCAACAGGCCCACATGAGGATACTTAAAAATATTGGCTTCATTGTTCGGTTGATAATTTCAGGTTGATAGTTTCGGAAATGATCAACGCACAATATACAGTTTTGCCTATATTTTTCTGAATACTACGATGCCATTGTGGCCACCGAAGCCAAAAGTATTGCTGACCGCCACTTTCACGTTTTTCTCCATCGCCGTTTTCAACACTATCTGCAAGCTGGAGGGTATCTGCGGGTCCAGCGTGGTGGTATTGATGGTAGGTGGTATGATGCCGTCGGTGATGCTTTTGACGCAGGCGATCGCTTCGATGGCGCCGGCAGCGCCCAGCAGGTGGCCTGTCATGGATTTGGTGGCGCTGATATGCAGATGATCCGGGGCGGCGCCGAACAGCCGCGTAATGGCCGCTATCTCGCTGAGGTCGCCCACCGGTGTAGACGTAGCGTGTGCATTGAGATAATCCACCTCCTGCAGGTTGATTTCCGCTTCCTGCAGTGCGCTTTTCATGGCCTGGAAGGCACCCAGTCCTTCCGGGTGGGTGGCCGTCATATGATAGGCATCTGCCGTCATGGCTGCGCCGGCCACTTCGGCGTAGATATGGGCGCCGCGGGCTTTGGCATGTTCGTATTCTTCGAGCACCAGGGCGGCCGCGCCTTCGCCCATGACGAAGCCGTCGCGGTCCGTATCAAAAGGACGGGAGGCATGGGCGGGGTCGTCGTTTCTGACGGACATCGCTTTCATGGCACAGAAGCCGCCTACAGACGCCGGTGTGATGGGCGCTTCTGATCCGCCGGTGATCATCACTTTCGCTTTGCCGAGGCGGATATAGTTGAGCGCGTCCATGATCGCCGTATTGGAGGTGGCGCAGGCAGAGACGGTGGTGTAGTTGATGCCCATGAGGCCATATTTGATAGAGATCATGCCCGACGCCATATTGGTGATGAGGCGGGGCACGAAGTAAGGGCTGAACCGCGGGTTGTAGTCGCCTGTTACGTATTCCGTTACCTGTTCCTCGAACGTCTGCATGCCGCCCTGGCCGGAGCCCCAGATCACGCCGGTATCGAAGGGGTCCATGGCGGAGAAGTTGAGCCCTGCGTCACCGATGGCTTCCGCGGCGGCGGAGAGTGCATATTGTGTGAAAGGGTCGGTCTTGCGGATTTCCGCTTTATCGAGTGCCGTTGCCGGGTCGTAGCCTTTCAGTTCGCAGGCGAACTTCGTCCGGAAGCGGGAGGCGTCAAAGCGGGTGATGGTGGCGGCGCCGCTGGCGCCGGCCACGAGGTTGTCCCAGAAGGCGGTCACATTATTTCCCAAAGGGGTTATTGCACCCATACCGGTGATAACAACTCTTTTCATAGTAGCTGATTTTATGAACGTAAGTCTTCCAGCAGCTGTCGGCCGATCCTGTCGAATGTTTCAGGGCCCATGACCCTGGCCAGCAGCAGCGAAGATTGAAGATTGGAGATGACCAGCAGGGCCCTGTCGCCTGCGGTACCTTTGAAGTGGAAGCGTTTGTTTTTGCGGCCCCGCTCCAGGCAGGCTGTCACCCATTCCACGATGGCTTCTGCCATTTCATTTATCTTTTCCTGCATCGGCGGCGTGAGTGTTTCGTAGTCCGGCGCCAGTGAGCCCATCAGGCATACGTTACCCGCGTAACAATGTTTACGGAATACGTCTACCAGCCGGGCGAGCTGCTCCTCTTCCGGCAGCTGCTGCCACTGCTGAACGCTGTGTTGGAACCGTTGCATGTCTTCCATGATCACCGCCATGCCCAGGTCTGCCTTGGACGGAAAATGATAATGCACCGCTGCGTTTTTTACGGACAGCGGGTCGGCGATGTCTTTATAACTGAAAGCGTTAAATCCTTTTACCCGGATCAGCTTGTCCGCCAGCGTCACTATTTTATCTTTCATGAGCGTCATTTCAGCTGCGTTAAAACCGACCGCAAGTTACTTACTTACTAGTAAGTAAGCAAATATTTTAAAAAAAATTTGGTGAATTAAAATGAATGTGTACTTTTGCATCCCCTGATCACAATATCAGTTGCCCAGATGGCGAAATTGGTAGACGCACTGTGTTCAGGTCGCAGCGCCTGCAAGGGTGTGCTGGTTCGAATCCAGTTCTGGGCACACTAAAACTAAAACCCGCTCCTAGAGCGGGTTTTACTGTTTTGGGTCCAGTCCGGGGCCACAATGGGGCCACGAAGAAAAAGAAAAAGCATAAATTCCTGGATATGCAATATAGACCCGCCAGAATTTACCCGTTTGACTCGCTCAAAGCCGAGCAAGATGACCTTTTTGCTGCCGGCAAAATCACGCAAGAACAATACTTCCAGAATGTAGCGTTGATACCGCAAAAAGCCTTGGCTGTTTCTAAATGGTATGTGTTTTACTTTTACATGCACCCCTTCAGCGGCAAGTACGAACGATTTAAAGTATATGAAGATATAAACCTCTTTCGTGGAGAAGAAAAAATCCAATATGCAAAAGATCTACGAGATGCAACAACCATCGCTTTGAAAAATGGTTATAGTCCGTGGGATGAAGAAGAAAAACTTGACGTGTTTCTGGCAGAATCTGAAAAACATGCTGCTGCACGCGCCGCCGGAGATCTTAGTAACGCCAGCATGATTTATGGGCTACACCTGTTTTTAACCGCCAAAAAGGAAGCGGGCAAAAGTGACTCAACGATCAGCGCGTACACGACAACCGCAAATTTTGTACGTAATTGGCTAAACGAAAATGGCATGCTTCTTACACCAGCAGCTAATCTCACCGGTCCGCAGTTGCTTCAGATTCTCAAAGAAGAAGCTATAAAAAACCCGGAGGAAAAATGGGAGAATAAAACATACAACAACTATCTGCTTTACTTAGAAACAATATTAAACTGGCTGGCAAAGGATATCAACGGAAAGATAATCCCGCATAACCCAATTAAAGGCGCAGAGCAAAGAGAAGTTACTACCAACCGGCCATCTGCATATACCGATGAGGAGTTGGAGGCGGTATTAAAGGCAGTGCGAGATGCTGGCGATATTTATGTTGAAGGGTTGATATTAACCAGCTATTATGCAGCTATTCGCAGTAAAGCTGAGATGAGAGGCTTTAAAATAGAAAATATTCGTTGGGACAGAGACTTATTGTTATTGGGGGCTGACGCGACAAAGGCACGCCGCGAGGACTACGTACCACTTGATCCTATCCTGAAAGAATTTTTTATCAAAAATGGCTTTGACAAACTACCAGGTGAATGGTATGTTTTTTCAAATAACCGCGGTCCCGGCCCAATTCAAGCCGCCGAAAACTTTTATGCAAGACTTTATAGGCCGTTCAGAGATACCTGTTTCATTGACTTGCCTGCAGCATGGATTGCATACGCTGAAGGACGTGAAACTGGTTATATTCAAACCTTAAAGAATCTCTATGCACCAATATACAGCCCATATGGTCGTTGTGGGATTGATGAGGACAAAGGACTTTATAAATTCAAACATACCAGGGCAATACACCTGGCATTGGCTAAAAAATCACCTTACGCGATTATGGAACTGTTCAGGCACACAAGTCTTGACCAGACAATGATCTATTTGAGGGATTTAGGTTTAACGGTGAATTATGAAGCAGTCGAAGATAGCAGATCAATATAAATGGAAGGCCCGTAGTGGATACTACGGGCCTGTTTCATATTGTTTTGTTTGTTAACCCCAAATGTCATCCGGTTTGTCCCAAATTATTTTCATCCAAAGGATTGTCCAGCGGATCTGTGTTTTTGTTATAAAAATTAAATGCCGCCTTGGTCCTGGGGGGGATAGAACAAAATTTGTAAGTATGGATTTCCCGGCCCTGGGAATCCGTATAACGCATCGAATATGGGCCATCTTTGCAGTACTGATCATCGATCAGGACCATTTCTATTAGGCCCGTAGCCTGATCATGGTTATCAAAACTACAGGAATACATTGCATCCTTTCCGGTCGGTCCGAAAAACTCCACTTTAATTTTCATTGTGCTGGAAAATTTTGAGGTATAGTAATTGGATTCACATGCACTGGCATTGATGGGCATGAGTACCTTGAAAGTGGTTTGCTGATGCGGAATACTATAAACGGAAATACTACCATTTAGATCATCCACATATCGTTTACAATTTGCAAGGCCCAGTCCTGTACCGCTATAATCCTCATTTAAACGGACAAAAGGAAGAAAAATTTCGTCTATCTTATCATGTGGTATTCCAATACCGTTGTCTGTGACCTCAAAGGCAACATCATTACCAGCATCGCTAATACTGAGAATAACTGTGCCATGATGCGGCGAGAACTTTATCGCATTAACAATAAGGTTGGATAAAACATGGGTTAATTTTAACTTATCAGTTCTGAAGGCGACAACCCTGGATTTATTGACTAAAACTATCGTGATGTCTTTTCCGGCAGTCCTCTGATAAATTTTTATAATAGGTTCTACAATGTCAACGATTCGATGTGTTCCCAGGTGTGTTTCCTGTCCAGTTTTAGAAAATGTTCTTACGTTTTCACTGGCATCATCCAGCTGCTGAACTATGGTTTCCATAAGATCAATCCATGTTACAGCTTCTGCTGGCAGCATCGATTTCATTTCACTCATGATGCCGTATGCTCCGCGAAGGTTTGCTGTAAGATTGCCAATATCATGCCCCCACGCATATATGAATTTTTTTGTTTTCTCCAGTTCGGAATCGGTTGGAGCTACCAGGGTACTAATCATAACAAAACAGTTTTGAGGGTAAGACGATGCTGCGACAAAAAAAGATGACGCAGGACTCAAACTTGTAGCACCGTGTAGCTTGGCGGCCCCGGTCGCATACAAGCGAGCCTGCGCCATAAGGTGCAGGCATCGCCGTATCCTGATCCTGGGGCCGCCAAGCTACACAGGACCATTAACTGGCAATGCGATCAATAACTTTTGGGATCGCAAAGCTAATACTTTAAGGTGATAATTCCTGTATCATAATATATAATCCTTTTTGTGTATATAACTATTGCATGGCGGAATCCCACCGCCTTATTCTAAGTTAAGCATTTTATTGATTACTCACATATTGTGGGCAATTTTTTTATTGATAATGAAAAGGCCCCCACTTGGGAGCCTTAAACAAGAGATGGGCATATAAATATTTAGCTGCCGGCTGTAACGGAGCTGCGCTCCAGAATGTACAGCTGGTCCCAAAAAGCGACATACTGATTAATGAGGTCGGTATAAAAAGTATAGCTATTCAGCTCCTTTAGCATGTATTGCAGACACTCCCGCAGGCAAATTGCTACATCAACGATGATATAATCATCTATGGTATCCAAAAATAAATCAACTGGATCAATACCATCCCCTAAGCCATCCCAGAAAATGGCGTGCATTGAAAGCATACCGGCGGCATCGGGATCGTCACGGAGTACAGCACAAAGCTGGGCTTCGCGCACTGCTACCCTCATATCATTAACATTAAACTGATCTTTCAGCTGACGTACACAGACATCCAGTTGTTCTCCTAACGTAGAACCTTTACCATCACGATCTAGTTTGATAAACCTGTTACGTTTAGCATTTACTGGCTTCATTGGATGATATTTGGAGGTTAAGAAAAGATGCCAATTTATGGCCAGGTAAATCATTATAGATTTTCTCCAGCACTTCCGGGAGGTGTGCCCCGGTATCAAAAACCTCCCGAATGCCCCACCAGTTACTGCCGTGGTATTTTAACACCGTTTCTCCCCGTTTAATTAAAAGATTTCCTAACCACACAGGAACTAATCGCCATTGCAAAACCTCCTCCCTTTCTACCAGCTCACAGGCATCGGGTTCTAAATCATGGTAATCAAGCAAATCGAAAAAAATACTACAAGGGATAGTTGTTTTTTCATTGCCTACAGTTACCAAATAGTCACTTTTGTTGTAAATACCGTCCTCAATCTCGCTATCACGCTCACTTTTAAAAAGCAATTCAACAATATCAGATTGGTCCGTCAGCTGTGCAGCTAACAAAAATTCCTGATAGCTCATTTTTCTCATTGGACAAATAATTTTAATAGTAAACAATACTGCGGCAAGACAATGACGCAGGACTCGAACTTGTAGTACCCCATAGCAGGCGACCCCGGGCACGTACAAACGAACCTGCGCCATAAGGTGCAGGCATCGCCTTATCCAGATCCCGGGGGCCGCCAAGCTACACAGGATCATTAACAGGCAATACGATCAGCAGTATCGAACCGTAAAGCGGATGGTTAAGGTGATAAATTCTCCATTTCAGTTAAGTTTTAGACATATTATAATATATTTGCATGTTATGGTATGCTTCGGGCGTCTAAATTAAGCATTTTGGCAATTACTCATAATATGTGGGTGGTAATTTTTAAAGTATGCGTCTTTTTTGCCCGAAAGACTGGTTATGGTTTCAAAAGTAGATCAGTATGTTATTGACCGGGTTAAAGAGGAACGTGAAAAACGCAATTGGACACAGGATGATTTGGCCGATGCTTTGGGTGTCAGCAAAGGGCTGATCGGGAACATTGAAAGCAGTAAGTATGTCAATAAATACAGCCTCGATCATATTAATTCACTCGCCAAGATTTTCAAGTGTACCATTTGGGACCTTGTTCCTAAAAACCCTTTATGATGATGGCTTGTTTTCCTTTAAATAAAATGCCGGAGAGTAGACCTCCGGCATTGTTTATATGGGATAGTTTGCTGTTAATACTTCCCACTTCTTTTTCTGGTAACCAGATTTTGTATTTACCGTTACCCCCTGCTCGTAAACCTTCCTATGCCACCCATTAGTTGCAGTGTAATGCCCAAGGATGTCGGAATTATAGGAAGATAGCAGAAATTTTCCCTGCAGGCGCTCCAGTGTTTTTAACAACGCTTCAAAATCCTCCAGGCTATATCCATCATAATGCCCGCAATCACTGTTATAGTACGGCGGGTCACAATAAAAAAAGCTATTGACAGAATCCCTGGTGCGGATAATATACAAAGCGTCCGCGCATTCCAACTGAACGTTCTGTAATCTAATAGCATAATCCTCTGAAAAGCTATCACGCTTGTTCGTTATCTTTTTGGATGTACTATTGCCGCTTCTATCATATCCCCACGGCCCATCCAGTTTACTGGCAAAAGACTGGGATGAAAGAATCCACACTGCCCAAGCCCGTTTTAATTCGGAAAACATATCCGGGTTGTTGTAAATCACTGTTGCCTTTCGGTGGAGGTCCCGTGCATGCAATGATATTCTGATTTCTTTTTCCAGGGAGGTGAAGTCTGACTGCACTACTCTGTAAAAATTCATCAGCTCTTTATTCGTATCATTAATCACCTCCACTACGCTGGGCTGCTTCGCAAAAAAAACCGCAGCCCCTCCCAGGAATGGTTCACAGTAAAGGGTATGAGTCGGAATTAAAGAAATGATGATGCCACACAATTTTTGTTTGCCGCCATAGTAGCTCAATGGCGTTCTTAAATTGATCTTTTCCATATTCAAGGTTTTTATTGCTTGCTCTCCCTTAAATATGAATAGTTGTTTGATTACTGGGGGAATATTTCCACCGCTTTTGCATAGGTGTTGAGGAAAGGTGTTATTTCAGCTTCTGACGGCATGTAATCCTTATCACCCTTGACCCATTCCCTCTTGTATGCAATACACAAATCCCTGGCATTTTCTACGTCCATCTTCACCACACGGAAAGTGGTGCCACCTACAAATAAACCGCGGCGCTGGGCGTTCGTTACGGTGAAATAAAGGCTATCCTGCCAGCGACCGAACGCCGGGAAGATCCGCACCTTTCCAGTACCATTTTCCTGCTTAATAACAGTTCCAGTGATAAGCCGGTCATACTCTGATGGCCACCGACCACCATCACACTGGGCACCCGTAAAGTTGTTATTAACACCCTTGGTTCCGTTCGCGCTCTCAAATCGAAAAAAAATATAGGCCGCGCGTTTTACCTCAGTCGGCACCTTCAGACCTTTCAAATATGCGACGACGTCGCCCATCTCAACTGACGTGCGCATATAAGGTAACGCGGGCTTTTCCGGATAAGCATTTTTCATATAAACCGTTTAATAATGAGAGTGATAAAAATGAGGACTACTATAATGATTGCGAAGATGACACCAGCAGGCAAGCGGACGACTTGCTTTTGCCACCAGGTATCGGTGTTTGTTTTTTTCGACGTGACGGTTACCTGACTATTGCTACCGCCCACCTCTTTGGTGGTGGTTTTACGATCAATAGGAACAGTCACCTGTTCGCTATCCTTTTTGGCTTTTATGTAAGTATCACGGCCAACTGGTTTACCTCCTGGACCATTGGGCCGTCGGGGAGTGCTGGTAAATTCCAAAGTGATAGCACCAGCATGAATAGTCTGGGTAGTTGTAGTCGTATCATCGTCGGCAGTATAATATTGAACCTCCGCACTATCCGCCTTGGTGGCACCGTAGCCCCAAGCCCGTTCCACTATAGTCGTTTCTTTTTGATAGCTGCTATCAGCGGTGGATTTTTCAGTTGTTGATTCCTGGGTAGTGCTACTGCCCCCGGATTTATGAGCAGTAGCACAGCTACATAGGAATATGGCGGCGAAACCGATGATTTTATATGCCATTGCCGAGCTTTTTTATCAGGGGATCTACCACGAACTTTAGGATAAGTTCATAGCATGAAGTGGTGAAACAAAATGTGATGAGATAATCAGGCAATGCAGACCTGTCAAATGCGCCAGATATATGCGTTGCAAGTACCCAGAACCCGACAAAGACAATAGCCACGATAAGTGTTTTCACAGCTATGGGCAGTCTGGGTGTTGTGAAATAAGATTTTGCAAAATACCCCGCGCACAATACCAGCACGAAAACGACCGGTGAAATATGCTGCAGGAAAGGTTTGAGGATGTTGATTACTGTTTCCATCGTTTTAATCGTTTTTTGATGAGTGTATATAATTCCTTTATCAGTAGGCCGCCGAGGCCACCCAGCATACCGTTAAACAGTATTCGGCCGGCTTCCAAGGCATGCGTCATAGTTGATGTTTCCTGTATTAACGACAAGACACCACCACCAATACCACCAAGAATAGCAAGTAACTTTTCTTTCATAACTTATAAAGTTGTTGCCGCTGCATGTGAGGAAAGAATAAACCAGCTGGTGCCGTTTGATTGAATCAGCACGCTGCTGTTTTGAAGTGTTAATGTTTTTGTGGTGGCACTATCAATGGTTTCACTGGCATCGGGATCAATAATAACGTCGTTACCCGCGGCGCTCACCTTTTTGATGAAATAGATCTGATTTGCTGCAGATGCAGCTGATGGCAGTGATAGTGTAGCGGTACCGGTATTATTTACCAATGTCGTAGTATAACCACCGACTGACAAAGAAGTGCTACCGGCCACAACCTGTATAGACGGGAAGATCCCGCCACCGAAAACAGCCGGCCCGCTTGAACCAATCCCACCGACATTGATAAGATTCCCGGTACTATTTCCGGCAGTGGTAACGGCATTCAGCGTAGGTGTAGGCGTGGTGCCTGCCTGGGCTGCTACATAATTCTTTGTAGTTGTAGAATCCCAGTAGACATTTGACCTAATAGTCATTTCACCTGTTGTGCTATTTCTGGCGAGAAAATCGAACCCTGTTGTAATAGGCGTCGGACTTGTTGGGATGTAGGTGAGGCCATTTTGTTTAAGCGTGAAATTATGGCTTGCACCAAGCAAAATGTCCCGGCTGGCGGTAACTGATAAATCGCCTGTCGCATTGTTGAAAGTAATATCAGCAAACCTTGTGGCCAAACCATCGGATGACATATGAATCTGATGATTGCCGGTATTGTCGCCAATCATTACCATAGGAATACCACCTGATTTTGCAAATGTCAATCCCATATTTGTAGTTACGAACGTTCCAGGATTCACACTGTTGTAACCAAACCCATTACTGGAAAGGAAATTAAACGCCCCCGTTGTATGGCTCAATGACATTCCTGCCTGATACGTGAATGATGGATCAGAATACATATTGATATGCGCATCACCCGTGCCATCATTACTTTGTATTGAAAGCCCGCTTGCGCCGTTCTTTGCCAGTACGGCTTCGCCATTCCCAAATATGTATCTTCCAGTTCCGCTCGTGTTAAATAGGGAAAAAGTTAAATCATCCGTATTGTCAAAACCCACTTGTGCTGTAGGAACATTGTTTGTTCTGAACCATCTTAATATACCAGTTCTATTCGCCTGAGAAAGTAAAGTACCGGTGACCATTTCAACACCTCCGCGAACGCTATCATCTTCCGCACCGGTCCATCCGGCCCGCACAGAATTGAAAATTGCGTTCTGGGGATCTGTTTGATAGAAGGCATGCCGAAAGGGTAACGCCTGGATAGTATTGTCATAGTGGCCTAAGCTATCATACTTTGCAGCCCAACCGGCCAGGGATGGAATGACAAATACTGGCCCATCCATATAGTTTTCCTTCCCACTATAATTCACAACATTATATTTAACTTTAAATGTGGACGTCGGAATCGCGGGGTGTGGCATTTTAATAAATGTCGGCTTAGTCCATCTGCAAAATGCGACTGCACCCGTATCTAGCCGTAAATCCTCACCACCTCCATCAATAGCCAGTGAATTATTCGCAAACTTCTCGTCAGTAAATGTGCTATAGTACATATTGCGTAAACGCATGCCCCTAAAGGCATTCATCTCATAGCGGTTACCTTTGTAATTAGCATAAATACCACCATTCACAACTGCTCCCTGGTCACCGTTTTCAAAAAGATTATTTTCCACATAGCTGTTACCGAGGTATCCAGCATATAATGACACGATTCGCTTATAAACGGGATCACGTAGAATCTGTATTGGTGTTGGCACCTGGCCGGTGAGATACGGTGCATTTGCTCCTATCTCGTTATCCTTTAAATAACTGTCGCCCGCGACAATGATGTGCAGTGTCCCGTGAAAATCCTCCGAACTTGTGAATGGGATATTCGGCGCTCTATTGCCTTGCAGGTTATTATGCACTATCCTGAAGGCGCCGCAGGTAGACCACACTGCGTAGTTAGCGCAGTTAATAATGTTATTATCTTCCAGAGTGTTAAACGTGCCGCGAAACCTTACTGCTGCAACCAGGTTAGGGACATTCATATAGTCACCATCAATATAAAGGCTCTGCAAGCAGGCATTCATTGTGGTGTCCGTAAAATCAAATATGTAGCTTGCGCCAGGAGCCGGAAATATCTTTACAGGAACATACGCCGCAACATTATTGCGGGCATTTTGATCTGCATAAATTTTTATTCCCCTTTTGACGTTGATGTTTTTAAACCGGTATGTGCCTTTAGGCAAACGTATTGCTATGCCCGGCGTATCTGACACAGTGGCAATAGAAAAGGTACTAATGATCTTGTTAAGCAACCAGCTTTCATCGCTCCCGTCACCCTTAATTCCAGCCCATGCAGCATTTATTGTTGATCCATCCCACTGGCGCACCCAGTACTTACCATTTGTGGCAGGGAAAACAATAATGCTATCAACAACACCTGTATTTTTCAGCATAAAGATGCCACCGGCGCGTGGATCTTTAACAATGGCGCTACCGCTTCTGGTGGAAAGAGCCATTAAATCAGAAAGCCCCACAACCTGCGCAGGAGTAGTCTGCTCAACGGTATTGATAAACCCGTTGAAAATATTATTCACCTGGGTACCGGTGATCTGCCGTGCGCTATTGGGTACAATGTTGGCATTGATGTAACTGCGAAGCACCGCTGTATCATATATCTGGGCACTGGTAGTGATTCCGAAAAGGAGTAAGCTAAATAGTAAAATCCTTGTTCTCATTGATGGTGTTTTTTGCACTTGTTGGTTAATACTTCATTAGTGGTAGTTTGCCGATATTCTTTGGCCGCGTTTCATCGCCGCCGGATTCATCTGTCGGACCCAGGGGAGGTTCGGTGCTCCCCCGAGATAATGAATTGCCGCCACGTACACCGAGGCCATTACCGAGTCGTAGGTCCCCAGGCAAACCGTGTGAGTGTTTTTTATAATCATCAGGCTCGTAACCACCGACAACGTTGGGGAATCGCCCGTTATCTATACCACGGCCTAAATCCAGGTAACGATCAAACACCCCCCTTTCTTCAGGCAGTCTTAGTGTAGTCACAGTATTACCGGTGCTAAACAATCCGCGGTACACAGGCACGCCGCCAGGATCACTCAACCATGTGATGTCGTCTACAATCCCGGCACCAAGGCTCAAACCAAACTGGGTAATGCGTGGCATATCTGCACGGACTATCAGCTGGCCCTGCAGGATGATTGTGTTTAATAGCTGTTTCCGGCCGCCAAACTGATAGCCAGCAGTGTAGAAGTTTCCATCGGCAACAACTATTTCCCAATGGTCACCTGCAGCAACAGCGCAAAGCCGCTCACCGGTGTGCATATACATTTGCGAAACAGGCTGCCCATCATCACCAATAATAACCCCGGTCGAGCATTGCACAGTAAGAGCCTTGATAACCGGGTATCGTGTCCTGATTGAAATTGGAGTGCCAGCGGGTAAGCTGCCGGGGTCTGGTAAAGTAAATACACTGTTATCGGTTAGAGATACGGCAAACAGCTTTCTGATATCTCCGGGATCATATGTATATGATCCGGTTATCAGCTTTACATCCTCATACCGGCCCAGGCGATTGTTCAGATACAGTGTTCTGTCAATGATGCCCTTTAAAGGTAAATTGCTGGTACCCATGAGGCCACCGAGTACAAGGTCGGAGGTGTCATATAGTTCGATGTCCGTAAAGGCATCCTGTGCGTCGTATGGTATCATCTTATTGCACTTTTATTCTGTAGGAAACTGCATATGTCGCCCCGGCTACTTTATTCACGGCCGGTATAACTTTACGGTAGCAAAGCACGTTGTCATCATTCAGTAAGCCTATTTCCTGTATCAGCATTGCCGGATCTGCCGCATCCAGTGTGATATTGAATTGAACGTATCCATTTGGTAGATAGTCAACGGTGGCTATAGCCTTCGAGAATGCGCCCGTAATAGTTGTGTCTCCTGCAGACACAGGTGTATTACTCGTGCCCACAACGATTTTTGAAATTTTTTTTCCAGCAGGATCGCCGCTGAGTAATTTTTGTACGTCTGTTTGTCCAGCTGTTAACAGCATAGCTTTACAATTGAGTTATTGAAATAATATCGGAATCCCCGCTATGGTCAAATGTTCCGTCATAATGACCATTGCCATCATATTTGAGTACGCCAGTAAGTGAAAGCAGATCATCAGTGATATAAGCGGGCAATGCAATGCCATCATCCACCCCAACATTCAGGATATCATCAACAACTACATCCAGCGAAACGTCAGCCAAAACGCAGACAGCTCGCTTATATTCATTCACCATCTGAATTATATCATTAAATGATGTTGCTGTTAGCTGCACATTGCTGTTGGTTATTTTGATGCCGAACTTAGCCCAGTGATCATATCCCTTTTTTAACTGAATATCAGTGAAGCCGATAGACTTTAAAGCCTCTTGTACAGCCCATTCAGTTCCTTTATATCTATGCAATTCAATAGCGCGTTTTATAATTTGTCTTTGATCGGTTTCCGACTGGGCCAGCCGAAAGCCTTTGTATCCTAACACGTCCATTTGTTCTGCCAGATAAGAAAGGATACTGGAATCAGCATTGTCAACTATATAAATAAGTAAAGCCCCCAGATCCAGTTCTGCGACGGTAGCCTTTATGACATTGTACCAGGCATTAAATTCCGGTAGGCTTGCGATGCTATCTGCCAGTACTGCTTTAGCCATTGTTACTTCCTGTTATGGTGACATTAATTGAAAGGCAGCGCGGATATGTCTTCGCGTCCGCAATGATATCCGCGGCAGGTGATACAACATTGACGGTGTAAATTTTATCTTTGAGCAGGCTTAATGCGCTGATCTGAGTACGCACGACATCCATGCCCAGTTTGTTATTCCTGGTATTCTTAAATGCGTTTAGGTTGGCGTTTATATCCTGCAGAACATCGTTAGCGATGGCGCCAGTATATGTCGTTACCTCAACAACAATATTGTAATCAACAACCGTGGGCACATCTACTTTAACAGTGTCATTCATCGGCCTCACTTTCCTGTCATCACAAATGGCCAGCACCGCTGATAGTATTTCTGATGATGGTAGAACACCGCCAGAGCAAAGCGGGTAAAGTGTAACTTCTCCGGGAGCTGTGGTAACAACAGCGACATCGACGATTGAAGGGTGTGCCGTAGCCGCCCAGTACTGATAGGCGCCGGAAGGCCCAGCAACCGAAAAGCTGCTGGGGGCCAACTTGATACGATTGCGCAGCTGTTCATCGCTTTCCGCATCGTTACCACCAGTTGTTTTATCAATATTGGAAGCAAAGCTGACAAATGGCTGAGGGTCCAGGATAATACTGACCTTTCCAGTATCATACCCATTGCCCACTACTCCGGCGGTGCTGCACACAGCAGGAATAGTGACACTATTAGTGCCAATAGGAACATCAACAGCTGTTGCAGTAACGAAAATCGCGTTGCCATCGATGGACTGTACCCTTATGCCGGCTGGTATCTGCACTGCATTGTGGCCTACTACCAAATCAAAACGGATCGAACACACAGCACCACTCGCTGGCTGGCGTTGAACACCGACCAGCTCCCCGAGGTACTCCAGCATATTGCCAGTGGAGAAGTGAACAAGGCACTGCCGGATTGCCTGATTACCTGAAATACACATCAGTTGCATTTCATACACGAAAGCATTTGCAATCAATATTTCGACGTCGGCAGGTGCCAGCGCCCGTCCCAATGCTACTTCCAGCCGTTGTTGCAACCGCTGCAGCTTTGGTTCGACAGATTCTTCAAAAATTACTGGTATAATATCAGCCATTTGGTATTGTCGTTATGTCAATGATTACGCTTTGGGCCTTGCCTGTAAACAGAACCAGGACCGTCGAAAAATTTTGAAAATCATCACTAAAGCTGTCATCAAAAGCACCGCTTCGCGTCAATAAGGCCCAGGTACCAAGATCACCAAGGCTTGTTTCAGCCCACTGCCGGACCTGTTCAGGAGTGAATAAATTAATATCAGCGGTGTATTGAACACCGTCTACATCAATTTGAGGAGCATACTTGTATGCGATTGGCAATGGTGGAATACCACCCTGAAATCTTCCTTGTGGTAATAAAATGATAGATAGTTCACCCGTTCTATACCGTGGATTCATATAACCAACAAGGCTTTCAGCATTGGTGTACCATGTACCATAGTTTAACCAGTTTTCCTTCACCCATGTATATAGATCCTGTATATCAGCAAATCCGGTAGCCGGCGGCGCTGGTAGTACAGCGGCGCCATTCAGTACACATTGGATCTGATACTGGTATCCAGAAGGGTTTGGAGGAAAGAAGCCTTGCAGGACCAATCCGATGTTGTTGGATGTCGTGTTGTCGGTATCTGGGCTGACTGAGATAATAAGTGAGTCGATTACCTGTGAATCGACTAACCTATATGTAATTTCAATGGCGAGATGCGATCCATCTAAAAAATGTTGTAATTGGGTGATGATAACACGTTTTTCCCAGGTGGCAATTGCATTCAGGATAGCCAGTTTTATGTTGGGTATTGCAACCGAAGCGGGTAAGTCCTGATATCGATAGACATCGCTGCCAAATGTGGGCCGTAAAGGATCACTACCGGGTGTGGTCCTTATGATAATATCGATGCACTGACGAATCGCAGCCAATCCCTCAGCGATTGTACCGCGTCCCGCCAGGCTATAAGTCCATACCGGTGAGTTAATTTGTGAAAGCGTAGCCATACAACACAAAGCTGGCTATTATCTACGCTCTGTTATGGTCAAGTTGTGGCCAACTTATTGCACTATGGTGAAGGTGGTCCGGAAGAATCAGTGCCAGATCTAACGCCGGAATGCTTGTGGGTGGTCAGGGATATGGCGCCGGCTCTAACATCTGTCCCGATGATGTTACCAGCTGCCTGAATATCCGACTGGGTAGTGATCCCACCTGCCGCAGTCAGTGTACCAGTGATAGTGACATTGCCAGTCAGTGTAATCGACGGGGCCTTGACTTCCGCCGCCACAGTAGCAGTGGCGGAAATAGATGTTAGTGATGTAGCGGAAATGTCCTGTGTGGCTGTAATATCCACAGAACCTTTGACGATAGCAGTTAGTTTATGACTGCCTTTGTCATATTCAATGGTTGTTCCATCTTCAAATGCAATACGGAATTTATCTGGTCCGGCATCTTGATCCACAACATCAACTGTGTTGTGAATAGCGCCAATAACCACACCATCTTCGCAATGGGTATTACAAAGGCAGGCAACGTGTTCCTGTACATTCAAAGGCCAGCTTTCTTTGTCTTTTAAGCTGGTGCGACGAACAACCGGCCACCAATCAGTGGCGATGTCATCCTCCTCAAAATAAACCTTTGCGTAACCCGGCTTTACTTCACTGATTACCCCGTATTTAAATACCATGATTTATATTTTTTGAACCCGTTTTATATTCCCAGCAACCTGGTATGCGCCTTCGCGATTAACCGTGTGTGTAGCTTCAAGTATGTGGAATGTTCCGGACATCTGACCCATACCTGTCAGGGAAAAATTATTACCACTTACAAAAAGAAGATGCCCAGGTAATACGACATCACCGCCTACACCTTCCGTATTTCCTTTAAATAACGCATGTTTCCCTTTTGCTTCTGCCTGCTGCGGATTTTCAACCCGCGTCCGTATCTCCAGTTCATCACTGCTATTACCGTCAGTATCATCATCATCTTTGAAAAAATAGGATACCGTTTGCTTTTTATACGGATCATGATGTTTTACCTTAACAGACTTAAAGGTTCTGTGGGTGGTATCCCTTAAATCAAGTGAAATGAAATCTTTTTTTGTCAGGGAGAAAGCAGCTGTACGACCTTCAAGATCCACATAGTGAATAAAAACGAGCTGCGACCCCCGGACCGAGAATATGCAACCATATTCTGATCCGACACGATTCAAAAAGGAAAGATCTGTTTCCCGGTATTGATGAATCCGATGCAGACGAATATCCGGAACCTGTCCTGTAATGGACAAACCGAGGTTGGCTGCTACCGTATTTGCAATTTCACGGAGGCTTTTATCTTCATGGGCGTAGCTGCGCTTAGTTCGTAACTGTTTTTTTATCCCGGCAGCTAACGCCCTAATAACCATGATATCGCCATCCCGGCTACTGGATAGCGCCAGTTCATCAACCTCAAACAAACCACAGTTCAATTGTTGTCCGTTATCACGTAAAATCAATTCTATGGTATCCCCCTTGGCGGGGTACCAGGTATTTTGCCAACGCTGGTCAGTATCTTCCACTGATAATTCCAGGGAGTCAGACTCACCAGTGATCTTATCTGTATACTGAATATTAACTACCTGTCCAGTAATGTCCCTTGTAATGTCCCGGCTGTTATATATTACAGTAAAACTAATGGTAGGAAGATTCATTGTTTATTTTTTCCAAGGTGGTAGACTATCTTTATCTGTTGACACTCCTGTTCCTGGTATGAACGGAACCTGTAACAGCAATCCTTCATCAAGTACCGAATCGTTATTTATATCCGGGTTTGATTCAGAAAGGAAGCTCATTGCATTCACCCTACGCCCATCCGAAAGCGTGATATCACCTACTGTACCGTAAGCCTTGAACGCAATAAGATCCCAGCGGTCGCCGGGGCGCGTGATGTACTCTGCATTCATGTTTTAGTGATTACTGATTTGATGATCGAATTGGCTGCAGCCGCAAGCCTTTTAACTGATGCCTGCAAATCCTGATTTTGGGATTTTATCTTTTCCTGGTTGGGTACATATATCGGCTTTACGTATAGTGCAATATTTTCTTTAACAGTTATTTGAAGCAGTCCTGCATAATGCCTAGTATCAATTGCAGCACCAGTTAACCCGGGAGTCTGCGAAACACAGGACCCGGCTGTTGCGTTGACAATGTTGGTGCAATTTTGCATGATTATTTCCAGGTGCGACACCATTTTATAATTGACTGTCGTATCATTCGCGTAGGCAATACTGTATTTATCAACAGCGGCGGCATTCGATTTAATAATGGTGATTACATTTGCAACCTTTTTGTTACAGCCAACGGGGTTTTTCCGGTTGCTTTTAGCCGGAGGATTTTTATCACCAACAGCAAAGGCATCCCGCTGGGCCTGTTGCTGCTGCGCATTCAAACCGTCGATGTCGCTTTCTTTTAGGGTAAGCGAAACGGTGGCAGAAATCAGATGCCCGATATCATCCATCTGTGTTACGGTTTTACCCATGCTGGATATTACGAAATTCCCTTCCAGTTTCCCATTACCCCAAAGCAATGGCAGAACGGTGAAGGCATTCTTTGCGTCCTCCAGCCTCCCTACCTCCTCAGCTACATTGCAAAACTCTTGGTGTAAAAAGACCGTAATGTTAAGCGACTTTAACCCTATGGCAGTTCCCTGCAATCGTGATTTTTGAGAGATTATTGCATGCTCAACTATGACAGCTTCTCCTTCTGTACTGAAGGCTGAAAAACTATTGGCACCTTTGAACTGTATCTTACCCAATTGGCAGAACATGGTATGAATTAAGTTGTGAAAGAAATACGGTTGTCGTTATGCTGTTTGGATCGCCACCATTTCTCCAGCTGCTGTTTGATGGTATCGGAAATGTCATCTGCATCCTTGCGGGTACCCCCATTCATATTGACCGTAATATTGAAGGCAGAAGATCCACCGCCGGCACCGGCCATGATAGGGAGTGGCCTGTTAAGCTGGTTATAAACGCCACCTGTGACATTTCGGATGCTATCGTACAGGGGTTTAGGGTTTATTCCCTGGGCAATAGTTTCAATTAGTTTAATACGGTGGATGTCACGCAGTGGTCCTTCTTTCGCGGGACTAAATGGCAAATGATTTCGAATTTTCTTTACAATCCACATAATGCCTTTGAGCGGTGCAGTGCTCACTGCCCAAATGCCCCGGGCAATGGCCAATACAATATTCTTTCCGGCATCATAAAATTTTGCCCCAAGGTTGGCAATCCAGTTCCACGTTTCCGTGAAAACATGCTTTACGCCATCCCATACAACACGGAATAGAGCAACAATTTTTGACCAGTGTTTTATGATCAAGCCATAAGGGGTGAGGTTTAAGAAATACCATTTTGCCCAGCCCCAAAACTTTGTGAATACTTCCTTTATACCTTGCCAGAGGCGGGAAAAAAACGCTTTGATCTTATCCCAGTTCCGGATTATCAGAAAAACAACAGCTGCCAGCGCAACTGCAGCAGCAATGTACAGGGTAATAGGATTGGCCAGCAGCATTGCCCCAAACCGGACAAACGCCATACCTGCTGATCGTAATGCAGGTATTACGGTAAACTTCATTCCATATTGTAGGGCAAACAAACCAAATTTCAGCGCATCATATCCCTTAACCGCAAATATTGCAATTTTTGACCCATTGTTAATAAGGAATGATGTTGCCTTGATCGCACTACCAGCAACTTTAAAGAGGGTACCTATACCCGAAACAGCAAAACCGACAACCTTCATGCTGGCGCCGAATGCAAGCAAACCTATACCGGCTTTTGCCACCATGATAATAAGAGGCTTGTGCGTTTCCGCAAATGCAACGATTTTCGGTGCATAGATAGCCATTTTGTTAGCCAATCTATTTACACTGGGAAGCAGCGCCTTTCCTATGGCTTCACTGCTCTCCGTGAATTGAATACGCATGCGTTCTGTGGGATCTGCTGTGGCTTCAGCGACGCCCTTCACCTGCCTTTCCACCGCTTTTAGCAAGAATTGTTGTGCAGCGGGGATACCTTTTGCAGCTTGTAAAAACTTAATAGCTGGTAGATCTTCTTTATTGATGGCGCCTGCTTTCGCCAAGGCAGTTGCCCCCAATGCAGGATTCTGTAGGGCCTTGCCCAACTGCACAACATTACTCAACGCATCACCGAAACCGGCAGCCTGCAGGTCAAACGCAGCGGCGGTTGCCCTATTGAAAACGCCGGAACTGCGGGCGGCTTCATCACTGGCACGTTTAAAGGTGGCAAGTTTGGCTTGTACTGCCATTATTTCTTCATCCTCCAGACCTATGCGAAACTGAAGCTGACTGGCAAAATCAGCGGCATCTTCCGCAGCCTTATTACTGGCTTCCCCCATGCTTTTGAAAACCTGCTCCAGCCTGGCTGTGGCTTTAACGGACTCCCGTGCATCGTGAACTGACTTGGCAAAGAAAGCTGTGACGGCGCCACCGGCAATGAGGCTTTTATCACCGATTTCACTGATCGCCTTCCCGGATTTCTCAAATGATTTCGCATGTCGTTCTGCTGCTTTGAAAGCCCGCCCTAATACAGCGGTGGCCTTATCCGTAGCAGATAATATGAGCGCTATTTTAAGATTTTTGTCCATCCGTCATCTTTTCATATGCAGCCGCCTTCTCCTTTTCCAAAGAGCAGGCGGCGGTGTGCCATTCATATACCTGTGCTGTCGTCCATTTTTCCACATCAAGCGGCGACAGACCGTAATACGATGCGGTGAACGCTATCGCATCACGGTCAATCAAAAATTTAAAGCCTGGCACATGGTAATTAGCAGCGTGTAGTCACTGAATTTAATTACCTCTATTGCTTCAATCGGCATTTTACTGCCGTCGAATGTTGTCGCAACTGTTATACAAGCCATCTGATATTGTTCCGCATCGCCTCCCGTAAATCTGGCTACCTCTTTGGAGTCCCGGGCCAGCATCTGCCGAACAACAGCAGTTTTTCCCAATACTGGCAGAAGGCACTTTTTTACTTTATTTCCATTCTCATACTGCCTGGTGAAAATGTTCATGGCTGCATCGCTCTCTGATTCGATGAAAAAACCGTCAGTATCCGGCCCTGTAGGATAGCTGGTAACATTTTCCGGAGCATTATTAATTGGTGTGTCCACAGAAAAAAAATTTAGGATAAAGAAAAATACCGGGCTGCGGTCACAGTCCGGCATGTAAGTATCAAAAATTGAAAATTAAAAACCCAGGTTAATGCGGTACTGTGCAAGGACGTCACGGTCTTTAACAAAGAAGATATTTGCAAAAGCATCAATCTCCAGCATACGTACTCCGTCGATCTCCAACCGATAATAGGAGCAGGAAAATTCACTTTCCTGTTCTGGATTGTCGTTTTGTTTCAGGGTAAGCCCAGGTAGTACATCTTTAAACCGGATAGTCAGGAAAGCAACGACAGATGCCTCGCCGGTGCGGCCAGTGCTATCATATGTTTCCAAATTTCCCCGGACCTGGATTTGCTTGGTTGTGAAAGGACTGCCGAACTCCTCTATCAGCGACGCATATACGGCATTCCATTTCATCTTACCGGTCATCTTCTCAAAACCACTGGGCACCTCAACGTCCATAATCAAGCCCAGGGCTTTTACATCAACGGTTTTACTTTTCACAGCCGGCAGCTGAATTTCTTCAACGCGGCCCAGCAGGCTGTTACCGCTGCTATATACACTGGCGTTGACCAGGCGATTAATATTAATTCCAGCCATCGATATTAATTAAATTGGTTAAGTAAACTGATGTCCAGCACGTCCTTATAGGTGATTCGCTCTATCGGTGGCGGCACCATATAAACGCGCTCAAATGTGACACGGCCTGCAGCAAGCTCACTGGCAGGATTGTCAGCCTTATTATATAATACCCTGCTGCCAGGTAGAACAGCCCCACGTTGAATTAAGGCTCGTATTAGACCGTTACCGGCTTCCCGGATGGTGTCAATCTGTGCCTGGGTAAGTGGTAAGTCTATAAAATCTATACTGGCCAGCTCCATACTTTCAATGACCATATCATCTGCACGCCTGATCGCAACAAAATTTTTCACACTGCTGGAGGTAGGAAAGGAGGCATTTCTGTTTCCCCAGGTACGTAACCCAGTACCGTATCCGGCAGCTACGGTGGTAATACCAACGGCATTCAGCTGGTTAGCCTCGCAGTTGGGATCATTGATTGCCCACTCAATAATGCGTTCAGCTCCGGTAGCATTGGGTATAGGCTTATTTGATGGCGAATACCAGTAGCCCAAATCCGAGTCTGTTTTAATAATGACACCAGCCATGAATGCGGAATAAGGATAGTCAGCATCCGCCTGCAGGTAATCATCGAAAGTTTTGATGTGCGGATACAGCAGGTATGCACGTTGGTCGCTGGTATTGAAAACCAAGCTGCCAGCAATGCCCCGGCCAGCGATGGCGCCTGGTACCGTAGTTCCATATGGCGCATCCAACGCATATATAGCCCGGAATTTAGCAGCGGCAGTTGCAAGGGCAGCAGCGATGGCTGACAAACTACTGTAGGTTGGAGAAATCAACACTTTTGGTTTGAATCCGAAAGTATTGTATGCCACGTCCAGGAGAGCTATACCGGTACGGTTATTATTTACATCAACACTACCAATCAGCTGAGTCGGCGTGACAGTGCTGGCATCCAGCTTTTTATAATTGAACTTATATGTGGTGCCGTTCGCGATAGTGGTACTGATCACCTGGAAGTTACCGAATGCGTCCAACGTATAGTCTACATCTTTCACAATTGGTGCATCGGTGGTGCCATCATTCTGCTTTATGGCAACAGCTCCAATTGGTGCAAAGGCAAGTTTCAGCCGACCGTTAGTAACTGTCTGTTGTTCTGAGGTTACCGCCGCAGTGTTGGTTGTAGGATTAAAAACATTCACAACCAAAATTGGAGAGCTGCCGGCTATGCCTCGGATAATCTTCAACGTTTTTGGGATATTAAACCCGGGAAGCGGTGAACCGAATTGCGCATCATCTGTCGCCGTAGTACACAGCGTCAGAATATTAGTAGCTCCGATAGGTGCTATGCCTATCAGAGCCACCACGGAGGATTTCACGATGCTTATGGTCTGCCCGCCAATTTCTGATTCCAACGTTTCAACGCCGTGTAAGTACTGTGCTGACATTTTTTTATTTTTTAGATAGTGATTTATTTTCAGGAATCTCGGTCAACAGACCACCATCCACCAAAGATTTAACAACAGGATGATCATCTGGCAGATCAGCTTCTGTGCCGTAAGACAGCATAATATCCCTTTGGGTGGTTTTTCCATCATGAATGATGCGGATGGTTGAATTATGAGGCTGTGAACCTTTATAGATGTACTTTTTCATGGCTAATCCTCTTTTGCAATTACTTCTTTAAATTGTGGAACAACGATGGGATCTGTTTCATCCTTCTGTACAAGCATCGTTTCCGACTCGAACTGAAATACGTGTATCCAAAACGCATTATCTTTATCTTGCGTGATCTGATCATCAACAAGCGAAAGACGCTGGCATTGCACGGGTTTAAACCCGACAAGGGACTGTTCAAGTATATCCCGAACGATGAAAAGACCATTGGGACCATACAGCTTACGCGCATGCACCTCACAGCTAAACTTCAGCTTACGTGGTTGTGCTATGGTATTAGAGGTAACAGAGGGAGATGTCTGACTGCCAGTATATACAACATAAGCGATTGGCGACTCCAATGCCACATCAAAATCTCTGCTTACCTCCGGCAGATCTTTAGCAGTAAAAGCGGTACCTGCATTAGAGAAGTCCTCCTGCAGGTGATCAACTATACTTTTCTGAACTGGGTAGATATTCATTGATCTTTCGGTTCCAGGTAAACAATGATTGTTTTGCCGTCATACTTTTTATCCGCGATCATGGTGATAAACCGCTGGGAATCGCCAGGAGAAAAAGTAACATACACGTACTCGTTATTGTGATCATTCACACTCTCAAACAAGCCGGGGAAAGCCCCCTCTAAATATTCTATTCTCGGCCGTTGGACGATATAATCTTCATCTACCACCCCTTCTTTTTGAGTAGGCTTATTAAAGAGGACATCACCAGTATAAGTAGGCCCGCCAGCTAAAGGAGTCCAGGACGCTGTATATCCCATTGTTCGCGTAACAACGCCCTGGGCACGGATTTGCAACGAATCAAATCGGTTCATAATACCGATTATTGTCTAAGGATTACGGTACCGGTGGTAGCGGTATTCAGGGATGCGGCACCGGCATAACCTGCGAATGTGTTGCTGGTAGCCGTTTTGGTAAACACTTTGTTAGTATCATCCCAGTACAGCTTGTCGCCTGCGTTCCACGCTTCAGCTGCCTTTGGTAAACTGTGCGTGCCGCAAAGCCAGATAACGGCAGTATCACCCTGACTGTATTTATTAACGGATACACCAACCAGGCTACCAACTAAAACCGGTTGTCCGCTTGTGTAACCGCCAGACGGGGCGGTTACCTCAATGCTTTTCCCTTTATTGATTAAAGTATTCATGCTATTTTGTTTTCATGACTGCCAAGCGCCCAAGGACCTGGCACCTGGCAGTCGGGATGAATATGTTTGAGTAAAAAGATTATGCGCCTGCGTTTTTGTAAAGGCTGCGCCAGTCGATAGCCTTCGCGCCAAATACACTGCGAACCTTGAATTGCAGTGCATCAACATCAAAGCCATAACGGCTTTCGGAGTAGATCTCCTGACCTTCCAACGTGGCCCATTCCACCGTGTCAATCAGGCCCGGATCAGCTACCATAAACCACTGTTTACCGGTGATACGTGCGTCGATAATTGGAGTCAACAATCCTGTCCAGACGTTAATGTCACCCTGTTTGGTGGCAACATAGTTCTGGCTGGTATATTGCAGCGCCAAGGCTTCATTCTGTGAACCGGCAAGCAGGAACTTCGGTGCAATATTGAGCACATTACCGCCGGGGCTTTTCTGGTCGCGCATCATCTGGCGGCCAACCCCCAGGCTATTTACACCGATAGCGGTACCCGTTGAGGTGAGATTACCGTGATTGGTAGCATCAAACAGTTCATTACCATCATACATTTTATGGCTCTGCAACAGGATGTTATAGACAACATCCGACTGCATCTGAGCAACTGCGCCGGATAAGAATGTTGGCACACGGGAGAATGCTGAAAGATCATCATTGACAATAGCCTCCCAGTCAATGTTTACTATTTTCCCCCATTTTGCCACCTTGTATGTTTCTCCGCTATCACCCATACTGGCAACTGTATATTCACCACCTTCCTGAACGGCGGTAAGTTTAATGTCGCTTAATTGAGTGCGCAGCATCTGTTTGAAACTGGTCGCGGTAGATTTACGGGTCCAGGGCAGGTAGGT
>NZ_CAMLHC010000040.1 GCF_946479755.1 uncultured Chitinophaga sp.
ATCCGATCAAACGCGCTACTGCCCAACTACTCCATCCAACTGTCTGCGCTAAACTCGACTACCCGATCAAACGCTCTACTACCCGGTTATTCCACCAGCTGTCTGCTACTCAACCACCCGGCCCAACTGTCGGGCTGCTCAATCTTCCACATCTACTGCTTTCTAGCTGCCCCGACCGCTCGTTCTTCTTTGAGCTGTTGTTGTGGTTTTGTTTTCCCGTTTCCCTGCACTGCGTTATGTTTTTTTAATATATAATCAGAAATATCTGTATAAACATTTAAAAAGCAGTCGGCAGTCCGGAAACAGGGCAGGAGCGCCGCCGGGAAAGCCTGCAAAGGTGGTGGTTGCTGTATTGCCCCGCGGGCTGCTCCTTTTCGGTGTGTTAATAACTTTTATTCAAATTTTTTATTGAAAATCAATCAATTGCAAAGGTGTCTTCCAAAAAATAACCTAAAATGTATGGTTATTCAGAATAGTGAATGTACCTTTGCACTCCCTCGTTACGGGGGGAATTGTTTACAAGACGTAATTTTTATCGTATACAACAATGAACACATTAAGCTTTAAAACTAAATCGGCTAACGACGCTTACGTAAAGCGTGACTGGCATATAGTAGACGCTACTAACCTGACTCTGGGAAGAGTATGTGCGAAAATGGCAGCGATCCTGAGAGGTAAGAACAAGCCTTACTATACGCCTCATACTGATTGTGGTGATTATATCATCGTGATCAATGCGGAAAAAATCGCTTTGACCGGCAATAAAATGGCGGAAAAAGAATACATGCACTACACTGGTTACCCAGGTGGTCAGAGAGTTGAACTGGCTAAGGACCTGATCCGTCGCCGTCCTGAGGTTATGATTGAGAAGGCTATCAAAGGTATGCTGCCTAAAAACCGTCTCGGTCGTAAAATGTACAAAAAACTGTTTGTATACGCAGGTGCAGAGCATCCTCATGCAGCGCAGAAACCAAAACCATTAACTTTCTAATTTTTCTCTGATACATGGAAAAGCAAAAAAATACAATAGGTCGTCGTAAGGAAGCTGTTGCCCGTGTGTATATCAACAAGGGTACCGGTAACATTACCGTAAACGACAAGGATTATAAAAACTACTTTTCTCTGATCTACCTGCAAAACCAGGTGGAACTGCCCTTCAAAACCATCGACGCGCTGGATAAATTTGACGTGAAGATCAATGCACAGGGTGGTGGTATCAAAGGACAGGCAGAAGCGATTAAACTGGGTATTGCACGTGCACTGTGCGAAGTGAACATCGAGTTCCGTCCTGCACTGAAAGCAGCCGGTCTGCTGAAACGTGACCCGAGAAGCGTAGAACGTAAGAAACCAGGTAAAGCGAAAGCAAGAAGAAGCTTCCAGTTCTCTAAACGCTAATTTTGAGTACTTAGCAATTATCGCTAAACATTATTTGATCCTTTTAATTGAGCAATATAAACATGGAAAATAATACCTCATTGCAGCAGCAGTTACTGGAGGCAGGTGTTCACTTCGGTCACCTGAAGAAGAAATGGAATCCTAAAATGCTGCCTTATATTTTCGCAGAAAAGAAAGGTATTCATATCATCGATCTGAACAAAACCGTAGAAGGTTTACAGGAAGCAGCAGCTGCCCTGAAATCCATCGCTAAAAGCGGTAAAAAGATCATGTTCGTTGCTACTAAAAAGCAAGCGAAAGAAATCGTAGCAGATGCTGCGCGTAACATCAACATGCCTTACGTTACTGAAAGGTGGTTAGGTGGTATGCTCACCAACTTCTCTACCATCCGTAAGAGCGTGAAGAAAATGCAGAGCATTGAAAAAATGCTGCAGGACGGAACTTTCGACAACATCACCAAAAAAGAACGTCTGACTTTAAGCCGTGATAAAGAGAAAATGGAGAAAGTGCTGGGCGGTATCGCTCAACTGGCACGTGTTCCGGCCGCTCTGTTCATGGTAGACATCAGCCACGAACATATTGCACTGGCAGAAGCTAAACGCCTGGGCATCGTTACTTTCGGTATGGTGGACACCAACTCCGATCCGAGCAAAGTTGACTTCGCTATTCCTGCGAACGACGATGCTACCAAATCCATCGCTATCATCACCAGCTACATCTGCGCAGCAATCGCAGAAGGACTGTCTGAAAGAGCTACTGAAAAATCTGAAGAAGTAGAAGAGGAAGAAGAAGCAGAAGATAAAGCACGCAGATTTGACGTAGAAGGTGGCGAAGACCGCGAAAGAGGTCGTAAACCAGGCAGCAACAGCGGCGGCGGTGGTCGTGGCCAGGGCACAGGCGCTAACCGTGGCGGTGGCCAGGGTGGCAACCGTGGTGGTCAGGGCGGCGGTAATCGCGGCGGCGGCAACCGTGGCGGTGGCCAGGGTGGCGGACAACGTCGTCCTTCCAACGCTGGTGGCGGCGGTCCGAGAAAACCAGCCGGTAAATAATATCATCTTCGGATTTCGATATTTATTTATTGAGTTATTTAAAATGCAGCGAAGATTGCCTTCGCTGCATTTTAAATAACTCAATAACCAAACAAGAAAATAACTAAATAATAATACTCATAAATCAATATAGCTCATGGCAACAATTACAGCAGCTGATGTAAACAAACTGCGTCAGCAAACTGGTGCGGGTATGATGGATTGCAGAAAAGCACTCGTGGAAAGTGATGGCGATTTCGAAAAAGCAGTGGACTACCTGCGTAAGAAAGGTCAGAAAGTGGCTGCACTGCGTTCCGACCGCGAAACTAAAGAAGGTGTTATCATCGCTAAAGTTGCTGCTGATGGTAAATCCGGCGTAATCGTAGGTCTGGGTTGCGAAACCGACTTCGTGGCTAAAAACGAAGACTTCGTGAAATTTGCACAGGCTATCGTTGACCTGGCCCTGGCTAAAGGTATCAAAACCATCGACGAACTGAACGCTGCTGAGCTGGACGGTGTAACCGTTGCTGACAAAGTAAACGACCAGGTAGCTAAAATCGGCGAAAAAATCAGCCTGAATAAATTCGAATTCGTGGAAGCCGGCGGTGTAACTGCCTACATCCACGGTAACTACCGTATGGGCGTTCTCGTTGCCTTCTCTAAACCTGTTTCTGAAGAAGTAGGTAAAGACGTGGCCATGCAGATCGCTGCCATGAACCCGATCGCAGTAGACGCTGACAGCGTTCCTGCTGACGTTATCGCCCGCGAAAAAGAAATCGCTGTTGAACAGGTGAAAGCTGAAGGCAAACCTGCTGAAATGGCCGAAAAAATCGCTGTCGGTAAAGTGAACAAATTCTTCAAAGAAAGCACCCTGCTGGCTCAGGCTTTCGTGAAAGACAACAACAAATCCGTTGCAGATTACCTGAAATCTGTAGACGCTGATCTGAAAGTATCCGGCTTTAAGCGAATCGCTTTAGGTTAATACCATCATATTTAAAAAAAGGAGAGAATTTTGGTTCTCTCCTTTTTTTTGCGCACTGCAAAATCAGTCGCCCGCAATCACCTGCTTACAACAAAATCACCCGGCATTTTGCTTTCACTTGCAGGTTTTTGCTTTTAAATTGTATCTTAGGATACCGTAATTACATTAGCAAATCACAATCTTACAATATTTTATAGCGTCATGTTGCCAAAGTATAAGCGTATTTTGCTCAAATTGAGCGGTGAGGCCCTTATGGGGGATGCAAATTATGGTATTGATCATAAGGTAATTACCCAGTATGCCTACGATATCAAAGCAGTTACCGACCTTGGAGTACAGGTAGCCATCGTGATCGGCGGCGGTAATATCTACCGTGGAATGAATGAAGCCGAAACCGGCATTGAAAGGGCCCAGGGAGACTACATGGGCATGCTGGCCACCGTGATCAATGGAATGGCCCTGCAGAGCGGACTGGAGAAAATAGGGCTCTATACCCGCCTCCAATCAGCTATTAAAATGGAACAAATCGCAGAACCTTACATCCGCCGCCGCGCCATCCGCCACGTGGAAAAAGGTCGCGTGGTTATATTCGGAGCCGGCACGGGTAACCCGTACTTTACGACCGACACCGCCGCCTCCCTCCGGGCTATCGAAATCCAGGCCGACGTCATCCTGAAAGGGACCCGCGTAGACGGTATCTATACCGCCGACCCGGAAAAAGACGCCACCGCCACCCGGTTCGAAACCATCACCTTCTCTGAGGTATACCAGAAATCACTCAACGTCATGGATATGACAGCCTTTACCCTCTGCCAGGAAAATAAACTGCCTATCATCGTATTTGACATGAACAAACCAGGAAACCTCCTGAACGTCATCATGGGCAAAAACGTAGGTACCCTGGTAAAGGACTAAATACATCATTGCACCTTACTAAAAAGGGCGAAGACCAACAGCTGGTCTTCGCCCTTTTTAATGATCCCGTCGCCGGAATCTATTTCATGATGCTTTTCAGCGCTGTAAACGGCAGAAACAACGTTACCTGTCCCAGGGCATAAGGCCCGATCTCATAGGGCACATAACTGAACGCTACGCCCTTATGGGTGATAATAAAATTGTTGTTAGGCACGATCGTCTTCACCAGCAGGCTCTGGTCCAGCGACTCGTCCTCGTCAATATGGAATTTCTTCCGGAAGGCTTTGTCCAGCAAAGGGGACAACACCTCTTTATAACCAGGCTTAAAAAATTCATCCGGCGTTATCACCTTGTGCCGGGCCAGGTCCAGCGTCTGGTAGAACGCCCCGGAATTGCCATGGGCACCGCCGGTAAAGTCATAGGCATATTTTTCTATCACCAGCAACGGCCACGTATTGTATACCACCTTCATGTCGCTCTCGGTTGTCCAGTTCCAGGAGGCGGACTGGCCATCGGCGATGTCACTGCTGTCTGCATCTTTGGCGGCAATGCGATAACTGGTCACAAAAGAATCAATAGCCCTTTTCACAAACCGCTCCGGGTCCGTCACCCTCCCGTCGCCGGTGATCGCCTTCCGCAGGAAAGCAGCCGTGGCGGAATCTGTTGCCGGGTCCGGCCAGAGAATGCTGTTGGACGCAATGCCCAGCGGTGAAGCCGTGAAAGTAGGCACCAGCTGCACAGAATCAGCATCGTAATATACTTTCAACGCCTGCGCCTTCCGCAGGTCGGTACGCAGCTCAAAATGATGTGAGGTGCTGTCACCATGCCATACCCCTTTGAAAACACCGTCGTCGCTCAATGTTCCCCCAAAGAAACGCTCTTCCTCCCGGCTGCCGTTGTCTTCGTAAATCTTAACCTGATCGGCTTCCTGGCTGCCCCAGATGCTGATCGGCTGACCGGTACTGTCATCGTAGTAGTAGCCGCGGAACAGGTTGGGCGCCGTTTTCAGCAGCTCCATGGTGATCTGTCTGCCACCCACTGCGCCTTTTAACTGGGTATAATAATAGGGCGTACTCAACAGGGGAACTACCACACTGGCCGTATCTTGCCGGTCCTTTTCCTGGTTACCGCTGTGGCAGGCCGGCAGCAGGCCACCAGCCAACGCGAGTAATAGAAGCACTCTTTTCATACTATGATTTATGTCAGGTCTCCCAAAATTACTATTATCCTTCCATACCTTTGTTTACAGGTTTAAACCAATTAAATATTTACGATCATGTTAAACCAGAAAGTAGCAGACCTGCGGAAAGACTATAAGCTGGCTTCGCTCGACGAACAGGATGTAGCCCCGTCACCTTTGCAGCAGTTCGGGAAATGGTGGAATGACGCCACTTCCAGCGAGATAGACGAGCCCAACGCCATGACGCTGGCCACCAGCACCCCGGATGGACGGCCCTCTGCCAGAATTGTGTTGCTGAAGAGTTTTGACGAAGAAGGATTCCTGTTTTTTACCAATTATGAAAGCCGTAAAGGGCATGAACTGGCACAGAACCCTTATGTAACGCTGTTGTTTTTCTGGCGTGAGCTGGAACGCCAGGTCAGGATCGAAGGGATCGTGTCCAGGGCAGGAGAAAACGTGAGCAATGAATATTATAACAGCCGTCCGCTGGGCAGCAGGATAGGTGCCATTGCATCACCGCAAAGCCAGGTGATCCCGGACCGCCATTTTCTGGAAGAAAAGGTGAATGAGATAGCCGTGAAATATGAAAAGGAAACGCCACAGAGGCCGGAGTACTGGGGTGGTTATATCGTGAAGCCCGTAGCGATGGAGTTCTGGCAGGGTAGGAGCAGCCGCCTGCACGACCGTATTCTGTATACGCATATCACCGGTGGCAGCTGGAAGATAGAAAGGCTGGCCCCGTGAGGCATACAGAGATTTTGTCATTTGGTTAGCTGAGCATTTAGACTTTAAACGGGCAATTAACCAAATGACAAAATCCCTAAAATATTTATGCTTTTTTCTCAGCTTTAGGAGCAGCTGCAGCAGCGGCTTTCCTTGTTCTTGCTGGTCTTGTTTTACCGAAAGATTTGTTGAAGATCTTACCTCTTTTGGTTTTTACATCTCCTCTACCCATAACGAATAATTTGAAGTTTGTTGTTTTTATTAAAAGGATGTTATCAGGCTGCAAATTACGCTAAATCGCGGAAATAGCATACAGCCGGACTTCTATATAAAAAAAAAGCAAGAAACATGATTGTTCCTTGCTTGAATAAGTTGTGCTAACTGATTAGAGCTTGTCGGATAAAGCTTTACCAGCTTTGAACTTAGCAACTTTCTTAGCTTTGATCTTGATGATCTGGCCAGTCTGTGGGTTTCTACCGTTACGTGCAGCACGTTTAGAAACAGAGAAAGTACCGAAACCAACCAGTGTTACTTTACCACCTTTTTTCAGGGTATCAGCAACAGCTTTAGTGAAAGAGTCCAGCGCTTCGTTAGCTTGGGTTTTAGTGATTCCTGCGTCTTTAGCAAGTTTGTCGATTAATTCGGCTTTGTTCATAGTTAGTAAGATTTAACTAGTGAAAAAATGTTTGATGTGAGCAAATATAGCGCGTTTTATCAGATTACCAAATTTTTCACAATTTTTTTATAGAAATTTTTATCGGCTGAAAAACCCTGCTGGTAACGGTTACAGCTGATTGGGGGGATGCCTGCTAAAGACATGAACTTTAGCAGACTCTCGTAAAACATTGTGCCATAGCGGGTTTCCGGGCTTTTAAGCTGCAAAAGGGAGGCTTTTCCAAGTATTGTACCAAAGTCCGGAGGCCTTGAAAATAGTGAATTTCCTGTGGATAAGTTTAATTGTTAAGCATGGTTCAGATGACCTCCATAACGGTATGAAAGGCCACAAAACGATCGCCAAACAGGTCGTAACCCCTTTGCCGGAGCGTATTTGCCTGTACGGCCTGGTAGGTCTGATAATGCTCCGCGCTGGTGGCAAAGAACTGTATCACGTAGGTAGGCCCTTCCGTGTCATCCTGCTCCAGCAGCCGGCACATACGGTAATCACTGAAAAGACCGGTGCTCAATATGGCAGGAATATGCTCTTCCCTCATCCACTGTAACCAGGTGGAATGCACATCTGTGGCCACTTTGGCCGTTACGTTATATATGATCATAAGTTACGTGCGGGTATAAAATCCAAGCGTACGGATACCGTAAAGCTGCCTATAAAGACAGCTCCAGGAACACCGGGCAATGGTCTGAATGTTTCACTTGCTGGTAGATGGTGGCGTGCTTCAGCTTCTCCTTCAGGGGAGCGGTCACATTGATATAGTCGATACGCCAGCCCTTGTTATTGTTCCGGGCATTGGCGCGGAAGCTCCACCAGCTGTACTGGTGCGGGTCCGGGTTAAAATGCCGGAAGCTATCCACAAAACCGCTTTCGAAGAACCGGTCCATCCAGGCTCTTTCCTCGGGCAGAAACCCGGTGGAGTTCTTATTGCTGACAGGATCGTGGATATCGATCGCCCTGTGGCAGATGTTGTAATCGCCGCACAGCACCAGGTTGGGCCGGGTTTGTTTCAGTTCGCCGAGATGGGCGAACAGTTCTTCCAGCCACTGGTATTTATAGGTTTGACGGAGGTCTCCGCTGGTACCGGAAGGGAAGTAGGTATTGATCAGCGTCAGATCGCCAAAATCCAGGCGGATAAAGCGGCCTTCTTCATCGCTTTGCGTGTGCCCGCTGCCGTAATGCACCTTGTCAGGTGTAATACGCGTCAGCACAGCCACGCCGCTGTATCCTTTCTTCTGGGCGGGGAACCAGTAATGTTCGTAGCCCAGCGCCTCAAATTGTTTGAAGTCCACATTATCCTGGTGGGCTTTGATCTCCTGCAGACAGATCACGTCTGCAGGGTCAGTTTGCAACCACTCGGTGAAACCTTTGGTCATAGCGGAACGGAGGCCGTTCACATTGTACGATATGATTCTCATGTGTTGGATTAAATGTCGTATTCCAGGTTGGGACGGAGCCATTTTTCGGCTTCTTCTATCGTCCAGCCTTTACGGGCTGCATAGTCTGTCACCTGGTCTTTTTCTATTTTACCGAGACCGAAATACCGGGCTTCCGGGTTGGCGAAATACCAGCCGCTTACGCTGGCGGCAGGGTACATGGCCAGCGATTCGGTCAGCGTGATACCGGTGTTCTCTGTGGCATTCAGGAGGTCAAACAGCTTGTATTTCTCTGTATGTTCCGGACAGGCAGGATAGCCAGGCGCAGGGCGTATGCCCATGTATTCTTCCCGGATAAGGGCCTCGTTGCTGAGGTGTTCTTCGCTGGCATAGCCCCAGAACTCTTTACGTACACGTTCGTGCATCAGTTCTGTGAATGCTTCCGCCAGCCTGTCTGCCAGGGCTTTCAGCATAATGCTGTTATAGTCGTCATGCTCCGCCTTGAATTTCTCCAGCCATTGCTCTATGCCGATGCCGGCGGTGACCGCAAATCCTCCGATATAGTCGGTTTTGCCGGTAGATGCCGGGGCGATATAGTCTGCAAGGGACTGGTTGGGCTGTCCGGGTGCTTTTTTAATCTGCTGGCGCAGGAATTCGAGTGTCACCGGGGCAATGTCCGCTTGTTCGGGCGTCACCTGTATGCTGTCGGCAGCGGTGGCATTGGCAGGGAAAAGGCCGATAACGGCTTTGGCGCCCAGCCATTTTTCCCGGATAACTTTCGCCAGCAGTTCCTGTGCATCGTTGTACAGGCGGGTGGCTTCTGTTCCCACCACTTCATCTGTCAGGATCTGCGGGAATTTACCATGCAGCTCCCAGGCAATGAAGAAAGGCTGCCAGTCAATATATTGCGCGATCTCGGCGAGATCGTAGTCTTCGAAAACTTTTACGCCGGTGAACTTCGGCTTCACCGGGGTGAAGGCGTCCCAGTTGATCGCTGTTTTGTTTTCCTGGGCAGCGGCAAAAGGAAGGTATTGTTTAACCGGTTTCTTATTCCTGAAGGACTCGTTCAGTTTCTCGTATTCTGTTTTCACGGAGGCCAGGAAGTCCTTTTTCAGCGCTTTGTTGAGCAGGCTGCCGGTAACGGTCACGCTGCGGGAGGCGTCCAGCACGTGTACCACGCCGTGGGCGTATTCCTGTGCGATTTTCACCGCCGTATGGGTACGGGAGGTGGTAGCGCCGCCAATGATCAGCGGAATATCGAACTCCTGGCGCCGCAGCTCGCGGGCTACGTGCACCATTTCGTCCAGGCTGGGGGTGATCAGGCCGCTGAGGCCGATGATGTCCACGTTTTCCTGGCGGGCGGTCTGCAGTATTTTCTCAGCAGGCACCATAACGCCCAGGTCGATGATCTCATATCCGTTACAGGCCAGTACTACGCCTACGATGTTTTTACCGATATCGTGCACATCGCCTTTCACGGTGGCCAGCAGGATCCTTCCGGCAGATTTTATCTCTCCGCCGTGAAGCGCCTGGTTGCGCAGTTTCTCTTCTTCTATATAAGGAGTAAGGATGGCTACCGATTTCTTCATTACGCGGGCGCTTTTCACCACCTGCGGGAGGAACATCTTACCGCTGCCAAACAGGTCGCCGACGATGTTCATGCCGTCCATCAGCGGACCTTCGATCACGTCGAGGGGACGGGCATATTTTTGACGGGCCTCTTCGGTGTCGGCATCAATATAATCAGTGATGCCGTTTACCAGTGCGTGGCTGAGTCTTTCTTCCACGGTGCCCTGGCGCCAGGTTTCGTCTTTTTCCACCACTTTGCCTTTGGCTTTTACCGTATCGGCAAATTGTATCAGGCGTTCGGTGGCGTCGTCCCGGCGGTTTAGTATGGCGTCCTCACAGAGCTCGCGGAGCTGTGGTTCGATATCGTCATATATCTGCAGCATACCGGCGTTGACGATGCCCATGTCCATACCCGCTCTGATGGCGTGGAAAAGGAATACAGAGTGCATGGCTTCACGCACGGTTTCATTACCGCGGAAAGAGAAAGACACGTTGCTGACGCCGCCGCTTATTTTAGCCAGTGGCATCAGTTCTTTGATCCGGCGGGTGGCGTTGATGAATTCCACCGCATAGTTATTGTGCTCTTCTATACCGGTGGCGATAGCGAAGATATTGGGATCGAAGATGATGTCCTGCGGATCGTATCCTACTTTTTCTGTCAGTATCTTATAGGCGCGGTGGCTGAAGGATACCCTTTTTTCTTCGGTATCGGCCTGACCATGCTCGTCAAACGCCATGACCACTACCGCGGCGCCGAAGCTTTTGCAGATATGGGCCTGCTCGATGAATTTGGCTTCCCCTTCCTTGAGGCTGATGGAGTTCACCACGCATTTGCCCTGCACACATTTCAGACCGGCTTCAATAACGCTGAATTTACTGGAGTCGATCATGATAGGGATACGGGAGATGTCTGGTTCTGCCGCCAGCAGTTTTAGGAAGGTAGACATGGCCTGTTCCCCGTCCAGCAGGGCGTCGTCCATGTTCACGTCCAGGATCTGGGCGCCGTTTTCCACCTGCTGCCGGGCTACGGACAAGGCCTCTTCATAGTGACCTTCCCGTATGAGGCGGGCGAATTTCTTGGAGCCGGTAACGTTGGTACGTTCGCCGACGTTGATAAAGTTGGTTTCGGGCCTTACTACCAGTGGTTCAAGGCCGCTCAGCCGCATAAACGGCCGGATCACCCGTTGCTGGGCAGTTTCCGGTTCCATCGCTATCGTTTCGTTGCTTGTATGGGAATGTATGCTTGCGCTCATGGTTGCTTGTGTGTTTAGGATTATGCCAGGGTGTCTACCAGCTCCGGTTTCCGGCGCGGTGCGATGTTTTTTACATGCTGTGCAATATGGCGGATATGGTCCGGCGTGGTGCCGCAGCAGCCGCCCACAATATTCACAAAGCCTGAACTGGCAAAATCTTCAATAATACAGGCGGTATCTTCCGGTTCCTCATCGTATTCGCCGAATGCGTTGGGCAGGCCTGCGTTCGGGTAACAGCTGACATAGCAGCTGGCGATATTGGACAGCTCTTCCACGTAAGGGCGCATCTGCTGACCGCCAAGGGCGCAGTTGAGGCCCACAGAGAAGGGGTTGGCATGCATCACGGAAATATAGAAAGCTTCCAGGGTCTGACCGCTCAGTGTGCGGCCGGATGCATCCGTAATGGTACCGGAGATCATCACCGGCAACTCCGGTTTGCCGGATTCACGGAAGTACTTTTTGATGGCATAAATGGCCGCCTTACAGTTGAGCGTATCGAAAATCGTTTCAATCAGCAGGATGTCCACGCCGCCGTCTGAAAGACCTTTTATCTGCTCTTCGTAGGCTTCGGCCACTTCATCGAAGGACACGGAGCGGTACCCGGGGTTGTTTACGTCCGGGGAGAGCGACAGGGTTTTATTCAGCGGTCCGATGGCGCCTGCCACAAAGCGGGGCCTGTCCGGATTTTTGGCGGTATACTCCGCAGCCGCTTTTTTCGCGATTTGGGCCGCAGCCACGTTCAACTCGTAAGCCAGGGCCTGCATGTCATAGTCGGCCATCGCTATGGAAGTGCTGCTGAAAGTATTGGTCTCGATAATATCGGCGCCCGCTTCCAGGTATTCCTTGTGAATGGCTTCTATGATCTGTGGTTGGGTGAGGTTGAGCAGGTCATTATTGCCTTTGAGGTCCATATGATAGTCGGCAAAACGGGTACCTCTGTAATCAGCTTCCTGGAGTTTGTATCGCTGGATCATGGTGCCCATGGCACCGTCAATGATGAGCACACGCTCATTAGCGCAGTCTTGTAAAGATTTCATGATTTTCTTTGCTGTTTATTAGTTGCTGTTAAAAACGAACAGGGTCGAACAATAAACAAATCCACCCTGTAATATATCTTGTAAAGATACGCTATTTTAAGATGTAAAAACAGCTAATTTGCCTGTCCCGTACCGTATCGGACGGCCTTTCTTTCGAGGTTGATATTAACAGTCTTTTATATAGATTTTGTCTATATTGATATTTTTATTTGGTAGAAGTCTATAAAGTCTACTATATTTGTAGGGTAATAGAAAAACACCATGCAACAACAAAAGCTAAACATACTGTTGAACCCGGCGGTAGCCCCCCACCAGTCCTATGCCTGCTGTCCTTCGGGACGCTGTTGCTGTTAAAACGGCAGCTTGTTTTTTCTGAGTTCTTCCCGGTTTTTATTACAACAAAAAGAATTTGTCATGACGATAGCAGAACATATCCATGCGCTCAGGGAGCACCTGGCAGGTCTGGGCCTGCAACCGGTTCCGGAGATGAATGATGGAAGTGAGCCGGCGGTTTTTAAGGTATGTTTTCTTAATAAATATGAAATGCAGCGCTGGAAAGAGCTGCGGGAACAGGAATCAAAAACCAATCATACCATATTTCAGGGTACGCCTGAAAAAGACGTACACTGACCTTTTTCATAACGTGGAATTACAGGTTAAACGAAGACGGGCGTTATTGAACGCCCGTATTTTATTTTTATAGATAAGCTTCTACTTTATGGTTTAACATAGCTGTCCAGCGGCAACCGGTTGGAAATAGACCGCGCCAGCGTCATCTCGTCAGCATACTCCAACTCGCCGCCAAAAGCGATCCCCCGTGCGATAGTAGTGATCTTTACGGGATATTCTTTCAGCTTTTTAGACAGGAAATAGATGGTGGTATCGCCTTCAATGGTAGGGCTTAAGGCCATGATCACCTCTTCTACGCCCTGGTGTTTTACCCGCTCTACGAGGGACTGGATATTCAGTTGTTCCGGGCCGACACCGTCAATAGGGGAGATAATGCCGCCCAGCACATGATACAGGCCGTTGAACTGCTGTGTGTTTTCAATGGCCATTACATCCCTGATACTTTCTACCAGGCACACCACCTGTCGCTGCCGGGAATGGTTACTGCAGATACCACATACTTCTTCATCGGAAACATTATGGCACACTTTGCAGAAGCGGATCTGCTGCCGCATACGTGCTATCGCCTCACCAAACTGCTGTACCTGCACAGTTTCCTGCTTCAGCAGGTGCAACACCAGCCGCAGGGCCGTTTTTTTACCGATGCCCGGCAGCTTGGCAAATTCATTGACAGCGTTTTCTATCAGAGCGGAAGAGAATACCATAATGCAAAGTTAGGAATATTGCCGCTGAACAGGCCACAGGGGCCGGCACTGCGGCAATAATTATATTTCTATCGTTGGCCGGAGCGTCCAGTAGGCCTTCAGGTTCTGCTTGCCTGGCACCAGGATCACCCGTTCGGGCTGCCGCTTGGGCTCTTTGTAGTACTGGCCGCGGTCCCATTTGCCGTTACCGTTGGCATCCAGCAGTACCCTTACTTCATATTCACCGGGTGTAATGAACTTCTGCAGCCAGGTGCCGTTGACGGCGGTGCCGGAATATTTAATGGCTTTATCCTGTACCAGTTGTATCACGTAATGCATGGAGTCGTCATTGATGGCCTGCCGTGTACTGTCACTGATCTTCAGCGTTACCCCGAAAATGGCGTAATCGCTTGATTTTTTGGACTTAAAGCTGATCGTGTCTGCTTTAGGCAGCTGCTGGCCCGTAGTATCAGTGGCGGCGTCTGCCGGGAAGATCATCCGGTAAGGCGTACCTTCTTTCCACGGATAAAACACCGTTAGTTTGGTATGGGTGCTGTCCATACTGGTATGGAAGGTGACCCGGGTAAAAGTGCTGTCTTCTCCCAGGATCACACGGGCGCTATCCAGCGTTCTCAGCGGAAGATTGAAGCTCAGCTGCAGCGGTGCAGGCAATTCCTGCAGCCCCCCGTCGAGCGTGGGCGTTATCTGAAGTTTGGGCGTTTTTTTCTTTTTATCTTTTTCCTTCTCTTTCTCTCTTTCCTGCTCTTCCAGCGCCTGGTTGGCCTGGTCCAGCGAATCCTGCGGTGAGAGCGGCTCTTTGATCGTACTGTCCCGCTCCATGAAAAGCAGCAGGTTAACCCCTTCCGCATTCTGCTCTTTCATCACAATGGGCTTTTCAACGAAAGCGATCATTTCAGAAGGTTGGTTGTATTGGAGATCACGGTCTTCTTCTTTCAGCGCAAAAAGCTTGTAAGTGCCGGGAGCCATATTTTTAAACCGGAACGAGCCGTCAGGGCGGGTTTTAGCGTAATACACCGGCTTCTCCTTGGACACGATGGAATCTTCCAGGTTGCGGTACAGCATCACGGCGATGTTGCTGTCAGGAACGCCGTTTTCGGCATCTATCATATGGCCCGTCAGCTGGAGGCTGTCCAGGTAGTTACCGGTAGACACCACATACTGAAAGTCGGGAATGGCGTTGCGCTCATTGATGTCCCGGATGGCGTCGGAAAAATTGAATGTATAAGTGGTGTTTTCCTGCAGGGTGTCCTTCAGTTCCATGGTGACCGTACGCAGCTTGGCAGTAATGATAGGCGTGCGTTTCAGCGTAGGCGACACAATAAGCTTGTCGTTCACGTTGTCCAGTTCCACAAATTCGTCAAACACAAAGTATACCTTCTTGTTTTTGAAATGCAGCGAGGAATCCGGTGGATTTACTGCCGCAAGGGAAGGAGGGAGACTGTCACGCGGTCCTCCGCCTGGCGGTACAATGTTGGCACAGCGGGTCATCGAAACAGCCATCATAAAGGATATCAGCCAGAATGCCCAGCTCCTGATATATTGATACATATTTCCGGTCGGATTAAAAATATGTTGCAAACTTACGAAAACGGCGGAAAGCTTCGCTTTTCTTTTGACCTCCCGCCGGGATGGATATCAATGGCGTACCTTTATTCCATGGCCAGTGTCTTTCTATTGCAACGTACCCAGTTTATACCCGCGCCACTGCAACAGGTGTGGGACTTCTTTTCCAATCCCGATAACCTGGCGAAGATCACGCCGCCCTATATGCGCTTCAGGGTTACCTCTCCGCCGGATGAAAGGAAGGTATATCCCGGGCAGGTGATCACCTATACCGTTTGCCCGCTGATGGGTGTTCCGCTGGAGTGGATGACGGAAATTGTACATGTGCGGGACGGGGACTATTTCGTGGACGAGCAGCGGGTAGGTCCCTACCGGCTTTGGCACCATCAGCACCACTTCAGGGAAGTGCCGGGAGGGGTGGAGATGACCGATACCATTCATTACCGGCTGCCACTGGGATGGCTGGGCCGCCTGGCGCATACCCTGTTTGTACGGCGCCAGCTGGAAAACCTCTTCGCTTACCGGTACCGGGTGGTACAGGAACGCTTCGGATAAACGTTATTCTTTGGTGGTCAGGGTTGTGGAAAGCTGATCGCCGGTATACACTTTGATGCTGGTCCGGCCGGTTTTGGGAATACTGCCTACCCACAGCGGCGTGGTGCTGTAAGCGTTCTTCTCTCCCTGGGCGGTGGCCACAAAATGCATCTCCGCATTATTGGTCAGATTGTCCGTAGTGGCGGATGCCAGCTGTATCTGCGTGCCATAGTAAGTGGAAGGCATGGTAGCGGCAACAACCACCTGTGTGCCAAAATCGGGGCGGTCAATTTTGTTGTTCATGGTTTTGGCTACGCCAAACAGGCTGTCGAAAGCAGCGGGATTGTCGATCAGCCAGAAGGTAAGGCTGTCTTTCACCTGGATATTGTTTTTGACAAAGTAGCCGTTCAGCGGCTGTACATCGAGGCTGCTGCCACTATCGGCCTGTATGTTCATAGCGGTGTCATTGACAACGGCGCTATCGGCGGCGTTATTACGGGTAGCGCCTCCACAGGAGGCCAGTAACAAAAGGATGGCTGCGGAAAAAGACAGACGGCTGTTCATATGATTTTCTTTTTTTTATAAGATAACATCATTACGGGAAATTGGTTGCCCCCGAGAGGGGAATTAACAACGTAATGTTACCGACAGAGTGTTTACCGGTACCGCTCATCCAGGCGGTGGCCGTCCGCTGGGTATAACGGATGGTGGTGCGGCCGATGCCGATACCGACGCCATAGTCCATCCCGATGGTGAAACGGCGCATGTGCGATGTCTGCTGGTCTGTCAGCTCTTCGAAATTGGTATCGGTAGACCGGAAGATGCCGCCCTGCAGCAGTGCGTTGAACAGGTTGATGGCAAATTGTGGCCGGGCGAACACGTACAGCTGGAACTTCCGCCGGGTAGCGGCGTCCAGGTCTGTTGCCCCGAAATAGGGGTTGATGAGGCCATACCTGCCATAGAGGGAGGCGCCCACGGAAGTCATCATAGTACCGGCGCGAATGCCGATTTCCCCTGTCGTTTCAAGGCTTTTGACCGGGTTCCACAACATCGCCTCAAAGGAAAAGTTATAGTTCAGCAGGGGAGCGTTGGGTACCTGGTTGCCCCAGCCTTCCGGTTCCTGGTAGTGGATGAGCCGGTGGAAGAGGCGTTGGGTCTGTTCTGCGCCGGCCCATGGGCCCAGTACGCCGAATACCAGCTCAGAATGGAACGAATACTTTTTGACGGGATTGTAGGAGGTAAGCCCGTGGGTAGCAAAGAGGGCGCCGGCGTAATAAAAATCGGCAGGGTGAAAGGAGGTGTCTGCGATCTGGTTGGGCGTGATCATGACCTGCATGAGCTGCCACTCGAAAACATTGACGGCGGAGAGCCCTGCTTTGGGAAAGATCCAGTTGTCAAGGAATGTGGATTTTTTCTTCTTCATATATACGTACCCGATAGCGGTGCCGTTGCTGTAGCCACGGTCTGTTCCCCTTCCCCATACGTTGAAGAAGTCGTCATCTTCGTATATGCGTAGCTGTCTGGTGGCATTCTGGGTGATCTGTGCCTGTGCGATAGTCAGCGTGCCGAGACAAATGAATATTCCCCATAAAAAGATTTTCATAGGCCCTCCTTTTAATCCTGACAGTTATCTGTGTCAAAACACCTTGAATATTTCAAAGGCGTCTTTCTGCAGTTGCTCCCGGTGATCAGGGTGTGCTATGTTGATAAGCGCCTGTGCGCGTTGTTTCAGGTTTTTTCCGAGCAGGTGTGCGATCCCGTATTCTGTTACCACATAATGCACGTGTGCGCGGGTGGTGACAACGCTGGCGCCGGGTTGCAGGCGGGAAGCGATGCGGGAAATGCCTTTAGACGTCACGGATGGAATGGCAATGATCGGTTTACCGCCGGCAGAGAGGGCAGCGCCCCGCATAAAATCCATCTGGCCGCCTACGCCGCTGTATTGCCGGAACCCAATGGAATCGGCGCATACCTGTCCAAAGATATCGATTTCTATAGCACTATTGATAGCGGTCACCCTTGGGTTTTTACGTATAGTCGTGGGGTTATTGACGTATTCCACGTCCATCAGGCGGATGATAAGATTGTTATCCATAAAGTCGTACAGGCGGCGGCTGCCCATGGCAAAGCTGGATACCATCAGGCCAGGGTGGATGGCTTTGTAGCGGTTGTTGATGACACCTTTTTCCACCAGGTCGATGACGCCGTCGGAAAACATTTCCGTGTGGATGCCGAGGTCCTTATGGCTGTGCAGGCATTGCAGCACGGCGTTGGGGATACCGCCGATGCCCATCTGCAGGGTGGCGCGGTCTTCTATGAGAGAGGCCACATGTTTGCCGATGGCCAGTTCTGTGGGACTGGGCGGGCGAACGGCCTGTGCATAAATGGGATAATCGGTAGCTACGGCAGCGGTGATGCGGGAGATATGGATCACGCCGTCGCCCAGTACCCGGGGCATATTGGGGTTTATTTCTGCGATGATGACGCGGGCGGTATCGATGGCGGCTTTGGACACGTCGCAGGATACGCCGAGCGTGCAGTAGCCGTTCCTGTCCGGCGGAGACACGGTAATGAGCGCCACATCGATCGCGGGCTCCAGGGTGCGGAAGTAGCGGGGCACTTCACTGAGGAACATGGGGATATAGTTGGCCCTTCCTTCATTGACAGCCTGGCGGATATTTTTACCGACAAAGAAAGTATCGATCTCAAAAGCATGGGCATGTTCGGGGGAAGCATAGGGGGCGTCCCATTCGGTGTGGATGCTTACCAGCCGGACATTTTTCAGTTCGTGGCTGCTGTGGGACATGGCTTTTACCAGCTCCCGCGGGGTGGCTGCTGCAGTGTGGATAAAAACGGTTTGGCCGGAGCGGATCTGTTGTATGGCATCCTGGATAGTGGTGTAAGACATTCTCGTTGGTGTTGTTTGAGCAAATTTATCGAGCGTTTGATAGATTATTTATGAGTAATATCATGTTGTATTTTTATATGCTGTTATTATCCAACAACCGGCCTTGTTTATTTGTTGGATAACCTGACACCAGAGCAGAAAACAAATGGACACACTCGTTTACGAAATGGCTATCCCGGCGGATGCAACGGCCATCCGCGATCTCTCACTGTTAAGTTACGGTGAGTTTGCCGCCGTCATGGAGCCGGAGCACTGGCGGGCCATGCATAAGAACCAGTCGGATATGGATAATCTGACGGCGCTGATGGAGCAGGCGGGGACTTTCGTGTGCCGTTCGGGCGAAAGGCTGGTGGGCGTTGTGTTCCTGGTGCCTTCCGGTCAGGCTACCGCTATTTATCCGGCAGACTGGGCTTATATCCGCCGTTTGGGGGTGGACCCCGCCTTCCGCCGCATGGGCATTGGTCGCCGGTTGATGGAACTGGCCATCGAAGAGGCCCGGCGTTCGGGAGAAAAGATATTGGGCCTCCATACCAGCACTATGATGCCGGCAGCCCGGAAAATGTACGATGAGCTGGGTTTTTCGCTGATGAAGGAGCTGCAGCCGATACTGGGGCAGCAATACTGGCTGTACAAGATGGCCCTGTAAAAAAAGTTGTCCATTTCAGCTTTTAATGTGAATAACTCACAGCGGCCTTAACGTACATATTTCATAAATTAGCAAGCTTAAATGTAAGCACAACTGTTTGCGGAGAGATCTGACACATATAAGTGAGCAAATGCTTATAGAACGACTGACGTTAGGTGATCCCGCGGCAAAAGAGCTGTTATATGACCGATACGCCGGGGCACTGTATGGAGTTGTCTTACAATTGGTGCCTATAAAAGATAGGGCCAATGATGTTATCGTAAAGGTTTTTGCGTGGGCGTTCCATCATATCAATGCGTTCCACTCTTCAGGCTTCCGCACTTTATTTGCCTGGTTATTACGTAAAACGAGGGAGCTGGCCATTAAGGAAGCCATCCCGGAAACGGCGCTCACAGGGACAGAGCTGATGAAGAAAGAAGAAGGTATCCTGCAACAGTTCTATATCATACTGCCGGCTTCAGAACAGCAGGTGTTCCGGCTGAGTTATTTTAAAGGTTTATCGATCACAACTATAGCCCGTATGCTGGCCATACCAGAAGGGCAGGTAAATGAAATACTGGGGGAAGCAATGAAAGCCTTCCGAAAATTCTTAAAAGAACATTGGAACTAAAATTTTATATCGAAAGCGGCATCATCGAATCTTATGTGCTGGGCCTCGCTTCCGAAACGGAAGTAGAGGAACTGGAACACATGAGAAAACTGTTTCCTGAACTGGACACAGAGGTGGAACTGGCGGAACGCCGGCTGGAAAAAGCCTGCTTCGACGAAGCCGTACTGCCGCCTGTGGAAATACGGGAACGGGTACTCCAGAAAGTACGCTGGGAATACGCCGGCGCCCAGGCAGACGCACAGTCCAACTATACGTTTATCAATATCCAGCCTAAAGACGGAAGCCATATCTCGGTTCATCGCTGGTGGAAAATATTCTTCATCATTATTTTTATCCTGTCCAAAATCTTTCTCTTTTTTGCCATCTTTTATTACCTGAAATACCGTCAGGAAAAAGAAAAACAAGAAGAAACCCCTGCTGTCACAGTGCTTATACATGAGCGAAAAGCAAATATTTTTTATATATAATATAACCTGTGGCAAGCCGTTATTTAAATTATTTTCTCAATTTTACAATCCAACCGGCCGTCCCGGTTCGTAGATATTTTGTTTATCAATCATGTTTGATGGGTATGCGGTTTTTTAAATCATTGCTTTGGACTTAAAAAACTATATTGACAGTGGAGTAATTGAACGTTATTTACTCGGCCTTGCCACACCTGAGCAGGAGAGGGAACTAACGTACATGAGGAGGCTGCATCCTATACTCGAACAGGAGATCGCCGCAGCTGAATTGCGTATCGAAAATAATATCATGGCCGAAGCCGTGCCGCCGCCTGTCCAGCTGAAAGACAAAATCATGGAAGGCGCCCGGCGCCATAAGCACCAGGAATACTACTTCAAGCATTCCGACGATACCGGCGGGCAACAGCCGCCACAAGACCCCGTTTACATCGATATCAGGCCCGGATGGAACCGCCAGATCACCGTCAGTATCTGGTGGCGCTGCGCGTTCCTGGCACTCTGTGTACTAACCATGTCGCTGGCGGCCAGCACCTGGTATCTTTACAAGCGGACCAATCAGCTGGAAGATGTATTGATCCGGCTTAAAACCCCGGCAGAAGCCCTTTTGCCGGCCGGCCGCTGACCTTTCGTATATTCATTTGGTACGTTTCTTGTAAATGCTGAACTTGCCGCCGTATTCAGGCTGTTTTAAACCTTATCGTAGTACAGCTGTTGAATGCAGAGAAGGCATTAAAACATACAAATTATTATTCCATGAAAAATTTATCATTCGCAGCATTGTTTTTGGCTCTGGTCGCAATCCTGGGTACTTCCTGCTCTCCCAAACAGGGCGTCACTACCAACATTAACAAAGGCGCTGTAAAAGGCAACTGGGTACTGACGGACATCCGTTATGAAGGTATTCCCGAAAACGCCAAAGTAACCGTTTTTGACGAGGCCAATGCCAAATGCTTCATCGGCAGCCAGTGGGTATTGCCAGACAATAATGCAAATGGTTCCTATACATTATCCTCCACCGCAGACGGCTGCAGCCCTGCTACGCAGAAAATTGTCTGGACAATCAGCAAACAGGGAAATGTCACCATGTTCGGTTTCAAAAAACTGTACTCCGGCGTAAAAGCTAAAAACGTAGCCGACGGCTACCTGATGGAATGTACAGAAGCCGGCAGCTCCATGACCTGGAGAGCCAATGTACCTTTTGAAGGTAAAACAGCCTCCATCATCTACACTTTACAGCGGAAATAATTTTTTATCGTTTTATACGAAAGACATCCTGCCCGGTCATCTCCGGGCAGGATTTTTCATTTATTGGTGTTCATAGATAATAGTATATTTAGATAAGGTTAAAAAACCAGACGAACTATGAGCACGCAGCATTCCAACATCAAGTTTCTTGGCCACGCCAGTTTTCAGCTTACGACACCGGAAGGCCATATCATTCTCGTAGACCCCTGGTTTACCGGTAACCCGGCGCTGCCAGCCGATTATACCATCCCGGAACAAATTGACCTGATCCTGATCACCCACGGCCACAGGGACCACCTCGACAGTAAAATCATTGACCTGATCCGGTCCCATTCCCCTAAAGTGATCGCCAATCCTATCGTCCGGCTCTTCCTGCAGGAGCAGGGCGTACCGGAGCATGTTTTTGAACAGATGAACGCCGGCGGCACCGTCTCCATCCTGCAAACGAAAGTCACCATGACCAACGCCTTCCACTTCGCACAGGTATGGCTCCCGGATGGAAAAATCGGGTACACCCACGCGGCCAACGGCTTTATCGTCTGGATGAGCGACGACGTTTCCATTTATTATTCCGGAGATACTTCTGTTTTTGGCGATATGGCCCTGCTGGGAGAAATCTATGAACCCGATATCGCCATACTGCCCATCGGCGACCGCTTTACCATGGGGCCGCTCGAGGCTGCATTCGCCATCCGCCTGCTGAAAGTGAAACATGTGATTCCCTGTCATTACGGTACCATGCCTGCGCTCACGGGCACGCCTCAACGACTGAAAGAACTGACGCAGGACCAGGAACGGCTGCAGATCCATGCCCTGAAAGCCGGTGAAGAACTTGATATGTCTCAACTACAGCTGCATAAACCGTAGCTGTTCCCTGATATTTTTCTTTAATCATCCGTATATGTTACCCCTGACCACATCCCGTTTACTGGTATGCCCCTGCCGGCTGCCGCTGATCACAGCGATCTATCTGCAGGACCCGCAGGCTGTCACACTGCTGAATGCCGACATTCCGCCCGAATGGCCCATGTCCGAACTGAAAGAACTGCTACCGCACCTGATTGAACAATTACAACATGATCCCAAATCATTCCCCTGGTTACTATGGGCGATCGTATCCGCAACAGGCAAAACCGTTCTGGGAAACATCGGCTTTAAAGGCCGTCCCGACGAAAAAGGGATGGTGGAAATAGGCTATTCCCTGCTGCCACAGCACCGTAAGCAGGGGTATATGCAGGAAGCGGCTACTGCATTAATTGCATGGGCCTTTCAGCAGCCATTCGTAAAAAGTATCGAAGCGGAATGCGCAGTGGATAATATCGCTTCCCGGAAAGTGTTGCAGCGCCTCGGCATGCGGCAAACCGGCCTGCAGGACAACATGCTTCGCTGGCAACTGCTGAAAAAAGATTTCCTGTTATGATCAGGCTGTCATGTGCTGGCGGGCGAACTTGATGAAAAGCTGCGCCAGCTTATCCTGCAGCCCTTGCAGGTAGGTAAAGTGGAGTTTTCTTATCAGCTTAAAATTTTTGATGGGAAGCACCACAAACTCGCCGGCTTCCACTTCCCGCTGTACCGCCTGTAAGGAGATAAACGCTGCGCAGGAGGAATGGTGCACGTAGGATTTGATGCTCTCCGTGCTGCCCATGTACATGGCCACGTTCAGGTCTGTGATTTTCAGCTTCAGACGCTTCAGCTCATCGGTGATCACTTCCAGGGTACCGGAGCCGTGTTCCCGCATGAGTAGCGGAATGTTCCGCAACTCGCCGGCAGTAAGCGGCTCACCGCTGCCATAAGCATGCTTGGGATTTCCGATAAGCACTATTTCATCGCGGGCAAACTCTACATATTTCAGCAGCGGATTTTTGGAGCTGCCTTCTATGATGCCCAGCAAAATACTTTTTTCGAAAAGCGCCTGTTCTATCTGCTCCGTATTGCCGTTGGTCAGCGAGGTTTTCACATCCGGGTAACGCTGGTTGAATTTGGCCAGCAACGGGGGAATGAGGTATTGTGCAATGGTGGTGCTGGCGCCGATGGCGAGCAGTCCGCCCTGCGTGTGTTTCAGCTGGTTGATTTCATACTCCAGGTTGCGGTAGTCCGTGAAAATAATTTCGGCGTGATGCATCACCAGCTGGCCGGCACGGGTAAGCTTGATGCGGTTGCCGATCCTTTCAAACAGGGCCATGCCCAGCTGCTGCTCCAGCTCATGAATATGTTTGGTGACGGCCGGCTGTGAAATATATAATTCTTCTGCGGCCTTGGTGAAACTGAGCCTCTTCGCAACGGTATGAAATACTCTGAGTCTGAAATCGAACATGCAATAAAAGTAAGGTTTTTAGAGGGCAGTTGTTGGTTGTCAGCACTAAAGGTAAAAAAATAAGGATTAAACTGCCGGAGGGCAGCTTAATCCTTATAGGAAAAGGTGTTATGGATCAGGCTTTTTTCTTTCCTGCGCTGGCATTATTTGATTTGTAGCGCATGTCAGGAGTACCGTCTTTCTTTTTCGGTCCTGCTGTTTCAGAGGTGCCTTTGTTTTCTTTGAAACGCTTGTCAGGCGCCCCGCTCTTGGTGAGGTGCGCTGTTTTTGCTGCCGGCGAAGCCTGGGCAGCAGGTTGGCCAGCATCCTTCTTAATGGTGGCGGCTTCTTTCTTAGCTGCCTTTTGCTCCGTTTTTACTTTGGTTTTAGCTTCTTTTTGGGTGGTGGCAGGGGCCTGGGCCATGGCAACAGTTAAGCCCATGAACATAGCCAAAACGCCGGTAAGCAACTTTTTCATAAGAAATATTTTACCAAAAATTAAGCTTTTTATAGATGATAAAACATGCCTGCCCCTATTTTTAAGCTACATTTAATAATTAGTTTTTGTCCACCCACATGCCGTTTTCACGGATCAGGCTGATCAATTCATCTACTGCCACATCGCTGTTCAGGCCGCGTTTTACCACTTCTTTGCCCCTGTACAGGGTGATTTTTCCTACACCGCTGCCCACGTAACCGAAGTCGGCATCTGCCATTTCCCCCGGACCGTTTACGATACAGCCCATGATAGCGATTTTCACGCCTTTCAGGTGATGGGTGACCGCTCTGATGCGCGCGGTGGTTTCCTGCAGGTCAAACAGGGTTCGGCCGCAGGAAGGGCAGGAGATATACTCTGTTTTGGAGATGCGGGTGCGGGTAGCCTGAAGGATACCGAAAGCAACATTGTTGAGCAGGGATGCCTGTGCCGGCGCGGGGTCCTGGTTGGTGAGCCAGAGACCGTCGCCGAAGCCGTCCAGCAGGAGGGCGCCGGCTTCTGTGGCATGGTGGATCAGGTGCTCGTCTGCGGTGGCCTGCGGACTAACGCTGTGGATGATCACCGGTACCGTCAGCTGTTGGGCTGTCAGCAGGATGAAGAACCTTCTGATGCTGGCCATGGCGTTGCTGCCGGTAGCGTGAACGGCCAGGACAACGGTGCCGGCGACAGCGGGCTGTCCCAGCTGTTTCAGCAGGTCGCTGATATCGGCGGTATCGAGGTTGTCTGCATCAACGGCCACGAAGTTCTTTTTACCGGTTTGTCCGGCTGCTGCTGCGTCCAGGTAGGCGCGGGTACCGAAGTACGGCACATAAGCGGCTTTGTCGGCCAGCGTTTGCCACTGGCTGGCGTCTACCACCACCTGCAACGTGCCGGGCAGGGCAAAGGACGGCACCTGTGTGCCGGTATAAATATAATCGGCGGCGGCATCGGCGATGTTCCATTTATCGGAGGGTTCATCGTACGTATAGCCGATCGCGTTAAGGTCTGAAGGCTGTATGGTGGCCATGCTGCGGTAGTCTGCCACTACTACGGGCACCTGTTTGTCGCCGGTATTGTCTACGGTGGTGCTTTCCCTGCGTTTGTAGGAGAACGGTGAATAAGGCAGCGTGTCCAGTGGCCGGGTGGTGGCTGGTTTTTCCGTACGGGCGCCGCTGTAGCGTTTTACGATGTCGCGGCATACGGGCAGCTCAAATTCAGGGTCTTCTGTCAGGGACACGCGGATGGTGTCGCCCACGCCGTCTTCCAGCAGGGTGCCGATACCGATGGCCGATTTGATACGGCCGTCTTCCCCGTCGCCGGCTTCTGTAACACCGAGGTGCAGCGGGTAGCAGTGGCCCAGCTCCTGGTGCATGGTTTGCACCAGCAGGCGGTAGGCCTGTACCATCACCTGCGGGTTGCTGGCTTTCATGCTTAGCACGATATTACGGTACTGCAGGTCTTCCGCGATACGCAGGAATTCCATGGCGCTTTCCACCATGCCCATGGGCGTGTCGCCGTAGCGGCTCATGATACGGTCGCTGAGGGAGCCGTGGTTGGTGCCGATACGCATGGCGGTACCGTATTCCTTACAGATGCTGACCAGGGGGGTGAAACGTTCCCGGATACGGTCTATTTCTTCCAGGTATTCGGCATCGGTATACTCGATGGTTTCAAACTTCTTTTTATCGATATAGTTACCGGGATTGATCCGTACTTTTTCCACGATGCGGGCCGCAATTTCGGCTGCATTGGGCGTAAAGTGTATATCTGCTACCAGCGGCGTGTGGTAACCCTGGCGACGAAGCTCGTTTTTGATGTGCAACAGGTTCTCCGCTTCCTTTTTGCTGGGAGCGGTGATGCGGACCAGCTCAGCCCCCGCCTCAATACAACGGATGGCCTGGGCTACAGTGCCCGCGGTGTCCATCGTATCGGTGGTGGTCATGGTCTGGATACGGATAGGGTGGAAGTTGCCAATGAGAAGATCACCTACCTTTACTTCCAGTGTGGCCAGTCGCTTGTATTCTGTTAATGAGTTGCAATAAAGCTGCATACGTTTTTGTTTTCTGCAGGTGCAAAGTTAATAAACCTGAGGGGCAATTAGCCCACACCTTAAAGCTACATTAAATTCCACGAACGGTGCCGTCAAAGAGAGCCATTCGTTTAAATTTGAGCTACTTATGTCGAATAATAAAAGTCTGGACATCCCGTATCAGGAATGGCCGCTGAAATCACAGTTCAACATCGCCCCACTGGGGATGGCTGCGACGGATTTCACCCACCAGCCGCACCGGCATCACCATTTTCAGATCCTGTGGTTTACCAAAGCCAAAGGCCGGCATATGGTCGATTTTGTGTGGTATGAAATGGAAGACAATATGTTATTCCTGCTGAGGCCCGGACAGGTGCATCAGCTGGACTGTGAGCGGGAAGGCCATGTGATTTTTTTCACCGAACGCTTTTATTTTGCCAATAAACACGACAAAGAAACCCTGTACGATTTTTCCAACCTTTTCGACAACTGGCACGGCTACGGCCCGATCCATATCAGCGAAAGCACCGCCCCGTCGTTACTGGGACTGGTAGACCTGATGAGCCGGGAACACCGCTCCCCGGGCGCCAACGGCCGCAGCATCGTCAAGCATTACCTCAACGCCTTCCTGTTGCTGGCGGAAAGAGAGAAAAAGCGCAACGCTACCGATACCATGCGGCCACTCCATCACGATTCCCGCGTGGTACAGCTCCGCCGCCTGCTGGAAAAACACTATACCCGCGAACACCAGGTGGCCTTCTATGCCAATGCTTTTGCCCTGACACCCAAGCGGTTGAATGAAATCACGAAAGAAACCACCGGTCGTACCGTTACCGAATTGCTGCATGACCGCATTATCCTGGAAGCCAAACGGAACCTGGCCTTCAGCCACAAGAGCGTAAAAGAGATCTGCTATGAGCTTGGGTTTGAAGATCCCGCCTATTTCAGCCGGTTTTTTAAAAACAACGCTGGTATCTCTCCCCAGGACTTCCGGGACATAATGTTCAAATAGTCCAAGTCAATAGCTGAATTGTCCTAGTAGATTGTCGCGCCTGCACTTAGTTTTGTGTATTGAATTGTTTTCTACCCGCTGACGTTGAACCGGAAATCATGCAAGGATGCTAAAAAATGTTAACTGTGCTGTAAGTCTTCCCGTCACCCACTCAAGTCAGGGGACCGGATGGGCGGGAAGCCCTCTGGTCGATGCCAGCGATAAAACAAATATATCAGCAGCTGTGTAAACGCACTGCTTAAAAATAAGTGTGTTTTAAAGTTCGGGGAGGTGTTTGCCGGAAATGTAAGATGAATACAAGACCATTAGGCTGGCAAATTGGTAAAGAGTAACCAGTCAGGCGGCGAACATCTTCCCCTTACCTTATTACTGGCAAAAAGTACTGTTACCATGCGTAACTGTTGTAGGTTTAGGTAAAATGGCCGGAATAATCATGTTCCGGTTTTTTTATATAAAAAAATCCGGCAGTATCAGGGATGCTGCCGGATTTTTGCTTTTTACTACGTATACGGGAAGACTACCAGTCTTTCTCCACAGGCACCGGTTGCCCTTTCATTTTCTTGGCTTTGTCCTGCAGTTTCTTTTCTTCCTGGGACAAGGCCTGTAACAGCCTTTCTGCTTCCTGTTTGTTCATTTTGCTGGGCTGTGGCTCCGGTTTCTGCTGGTCCTGCTGGTCTTTGTCCTTGTTCTGATCTTTGTTCTTGTCTTTGTCCTGTTGGTCTTTATTCTGGTCTTTTTTGTCCTTGTCCTGCTGGTCCTTGTTCTGGTCCTTATTCTGGTCTTTGTTTTTGTCCTTGTTCTTGTCTTTGTTTTTATCCTTGTTGTCCTTATTGTCTTTGTTGTCCTGCTGTTGTTTTTTCAGCATAGCCTGTGCGTAGGCGAGGTTATAGCGGGCATCTTCATCGGCAGGATTGATTTTCAGGGCCTGTTTGTAGGATTTGATGCTTTCTTCCCACTTTTTGGCCTCCATAAAGGTGTTGCCGATGTTGTAATCTGCTTCCGCTTTCATCCGGCTGTTGTCGGCTGTTTTCAGGCTGTTGGCATACTGGGTGCGGGCGTCGTCATATCTTTTTTGCTGGTAAAGGGAGTTGCCCAGGTTATAGCTGCCTACGGCTGATTGTGCATTTTGTTCGAGGGCCTTTTTATAGTTGGCCTCTGCGTCGCTGAACAGCTGCTTCTGATACAGTTCATTGCCTTTGCGGATAAACTTGTTGGTGCCGTTCTGCGCCAGCGCGGTAACGCCGGTGAGCAGCAATGCAGCCATAAAGCAACCCTGTTTTATAAAAGTAATGTTCATGATCTGTTGGAATTAAGCTACGGTTGTTTCCCGGGGCTCGCGCGGGAGGCGTACTTCCGGTATGAAAAATTCAATCAGCAGTAACGCCAGGCAGATGCCCAGGAAATATTGAAAATAGCTGTTATAGTCTGTGAATACATTTTCGCCGAATTCTTTCTGTTCCATGCTGTCGATCTTGCTGACCAGTGTATTCACCACATCGTCTGTATTGTTGTCCAGGTGCTGGTAGATGCCTTTTCCTGCTGCGGCGATCCCTTTGAGCTCATTTTCATTGAGTTTGGAAATCACGGTATTGCCTTCCCGGTCTTTTTTATAGCCGCCTGTTTCCGGGTCGGGAAGCGGGGAGCCGGCCACAGAACCGATACCGATGGTATTGGTTACCACACCATTATCGAAGGCTGTCCTGGTTTTTTGCAGGGCGGTTTCGTCGTGGTCTTCCCCATCGGAGATGACTACCAGCGCTTTATGTTTACGTTCTTTTTTGTTGAAGGCCTCATCGGCTACCTGGACAGCTTGCCCGATGGCGGTGCCTTGCGTGGGGATCATCTCCGGAGAAACGGTGCTGAGGTACATTTTGGCGGCGGAATAATCGATGGTGAGCGGCATCTGCAGGTAAGCATTGCCCGCAAACACCACGAGGCCTACACGGTCGTTGTCCAGTTTGTCCATCAGTTTGCTGATGAGCTGTTTGGCGCGGGTAAGCCTGTCGGGCTGGATGTCGTTGGCCAGCATACTTTTACTTACATCGAGCGCTATCACCACATCTACGCCTTTCCGGGTGATTTTCTCCATGCGGCTGCCTTTTTGCAGGTTGGCAAGTCCCAGTACACCGAAGAAAAAGGCCAGGAAAATCAAAAGGAATTTGAATACAAACAGTTTACGGGAATAACCGGCAAACAGTTTTTCCACGAGGGCGGGGTCGCCGATACGGCGTATGGAGCGGCGTTTCCACCAGGATACTCCCAGGAAAGCCAGCTGCAATACCAGTAACAACGTCAGTGCCCATAAATATTCACTATGCTGAAAACGTAACATATGCAGTTTTAAGATCGCTTGCGGTTGGCAAGATCTCAAAAATAATTTTTTTGTCACGTATTACAAGAGCGGGAAGAGGGGTTTAGGTTTTTTTTAACCAAATACCCCTCCTGGTTACATTTCTCCTTTGAAATAGCCGGCTTCGGTGAGGATATTACGGAGAATAGCCATCCGGTTTTTAACCATGTCAAAGTTGGGATCTTCTGTTTCTATGTTCAGGACAAAGAAGGAGGGATGCCTGTTTTCTTCCACCCAGCCTACGATCCAGCCAATTTGTTTGGCGCCGGCGGTGCCCCAGCCGGTTTTATAGGAAAGCTCGTATTTAGGGGTTTTCTCCATCAGCATCACGTCGCGCACCATTTGCATGTTGGTTTTGGCGAAGGGCAGCTGGTCGAAATATAATTTTTTAACAAAACCCAGTTCTTCATCGGCGGAAATCTGCAGGGAGTTGTCCAGCCAGAAAGTATCCACACGGCTCATTTTCATATTACCGTATTTAACGGAATCCAGCCATTGCTGCATGTTGGTTTTTCCAATACGGCGGGCCACTTCCTGGAAGTAGGGAACGGCAGATACTTTAAACGCCTGTTGCATACTCAGGTCCTGGTTCCACGCCGGGTACTTGCGGGTAACGCCATCCCAGGGGATCACCATGCCGGTGTCGGTGATCACACCGGTCTGCAGGCCTACCAGCGAGTTAAAGATCTTGAAGGTGGAAGCCGGCAGGAAACGTTCTTTGGCGCGGTCCAGGTTATATACTTTGAAGGTACCCTGTGCGTTGTTGAATAACATAAAAGTGCCTTCCACCTTGTATTCGGCGAAATATTTTTCCCAGCCTTTTTCTTCCTTGACATTGTTCGGTGCGCAGGCGGCCATGAAAAGGCACAGTGCTAATAACATCCAGCCAAATCGTTTCATCAGTATCATGATTTAGTAAATAATCAGGTGCAAAAGTAGGGAAGATTAGATTAGGAATGGAAGATTAGGGGTAACATGAAAACAGCCATTCGAATAAGATATATTACAATATATAATCAATTGTAATAAAAGTACTTATTCAAATGGCCGTTCGTCCCGGGGGACTTATAACTAACCCTGAAATTATTTGATTACGCCCAGTTCCTTACCTACTTTGGTGAAGGCGGCGATAGCCTTATCGAGATGTGCCTGTTCGTGGGCGGCGCTCAGCTGCACACGGATGCGGGCCTGGCCTTTGGCCACCACCGGGAAGAAGAAGCCGATCACATAGATGCCTTCTGCCAGCAGTTTCTCCGCCATTTGCTGGCTCAGCACGGCGTCATACAGCATCACTGGTACGATCGGGTGATCGCCGGGTTTAATGTCGAAGCCGGCCTCTGTCATTTTCGTACGGAAATATTGGGTGTTGTATTCCAGTTTGTCGCGCAGTTCGGTGGTTTCGCTCAGCATATCGAGTACGGCGATGGAAGCGCCTACGATGCTGGGGGCCACGGAGTTGGAGAACAGGTACGGACGGCTGCGCTGGCGCAGGATATCGATCACTTCTTTGGGGCCGCTGGTGAAGCCGCCGGAAGCGCCGCCCAGTGCTTTACCCAGTGTACCGGTGATGATGTCTACCCGGCCCATAACGTTACGGTATTCGTGGGTGCCGCGGCCTGTTTTACCGAGGAATCCGGAAGAGTGGCTTTCGTCGGACATCACGATGGCGTCGTATTTATCCGCCAGATCGCAGATCTTGTCCAGCTGGGCGATAGTACCGTCCATACTGAAGGAGCCGTCTGTAACGATAATACGGCTGCGGCAGTCCCGGGCCTCTTTCAGTTTGGCCTCCAGGTCAGCCATATCGTTATGTTCATAACGGAAACGTTTGGCTTTGCACAAACGCACCCCGTCGATGATAGAAGCGTGGTTCAGGGCGTCGGAGATGATAGCGTCCTGTTCGCCGAACAGCGGCTCGAAAACGCCACCGTTGGCGTCGAAAGCGGCTACGTACAGGATGGTGTCTTCCGTACCCAGGAACTTGGAGATTTTCTCTTCCAGCTCCCGGTGGATATCCTGGGTACCGCAGATGAAGCGGACGCTGCTCATACCGTAACCATGTGTGTCGATCGCGTCTTTCGCCGCTTTCACTACAGCCGGATGAGAGGACAGCCCCAGATAGTTATTGGCGCAAAAATTTATGACCGTCTTACCGCCAACCTGTATTTCAGCTCCCTGCTCGGACGTGATGATACGCTCTCTCTTATACAGACCGGCCTTGTTGATTTCTTCCAGTTCTTCCCGTAAGCGGGATGTAAACTTCTTATTCATAGTAAGTACAATATTTAATTATAACGCTTTGCAAAGTTATAGGCAATAAAAGTATTACGAATCTGTGTCGCATCCACAGTTAACGGCGCGAAGGGTAAAAAGTTTGACCAAGGTGTAACATTTAACGGCAGCACTCCGTCATAATACTATCACGATTAAAGATGCCATGTAGTGGAAAACTGTGAATTAGACCAGGGAAAGAGAGATACAAAAATAATGTGCTGGATAATTGGTTGATGATCAGTTCTATATAACTGTTCCTGCTGTGCAAACCGGAAAAAGCGGTGTAAGCTGGTTATTAGGTGTGGGTAAAGCGGATAGTGACCATGATAGGTATTAAAGTAAAAGTCGGAACTTAGCACTAAAATCCCGCACCACCGGAATGACGGAAAAGGAGTACAATAAATGTGTGGATCTGTATTCGGACAATATATTCCGCTTTATTATTAAAAATCTGGATCACGCGGAAGATGCCAGGGACGTAGTACAGAACGCATTCGAGATATTGTGGAAGCACTGCCAGGACGTGCCTTTTGAAAAGGCAAAATCGTACCTGTTTACAGTGGCGTACCATAATATGATCGACCATGTACGTAAGACAAAGCGGGTGACACTGGTAGACGAGTTCAAGGATGAGATGAAAGTGGCAGATCACAAGATCAACAATGCCAAAGAGGTGATTGCCAAAGCGTTAGCTAATCTGAGTGAGGTGCAACGGTCACTGGTGCTGCTGAAAGATTATGAAGGGTACAGCTATGAGGAAATAGGCGACATCATGCAGCTCAACCCCTCCCAGGTAAAGGTTTACCTCCATCGGGCCAGGATACATTTAAAAAATTATCTTGTAAAGATGGAAAACGTGATATAAATATTTATAATTGTTAATAGGTTAATAATAAACATTTTTGGCTGTAGAGATCGACATATCGAATTACGAATCTTACCTGCTCAGTTATGTGGATAACGAACTGAACGACGCGGAGAAAGCCGCGTTGGAACAGTTCCTGCAAAAACATCCACATATACAGGCAGAGTTGGAGCTGCTGAAAGGCGCCTGTGTGGTGCCGGACGAACAGATCGTATTTGATCAGAAAGCAGCCTTGTACCGTCATACTCCCGCCGCTTCTGCCGATGCCTATGAATCGATGATGCTGAGCTATGTGGACGGAGAGCTGCCTGCGGAAGAAACAGCCCGCCTGAAATCCTGGCTGAAGGAACATCCGGAAGCACAGAAGGAGATGGCGCTGTTACAGGTAGTGAAACTGGAACCGGATACCACGGTTGTATTCGCGAATAAAGCCAGCCTGTACCGCACTTCCCGTAAGACCGTCCGCATGACACCTTACTGGTGGGGTGCCACCGCCGCTGCGGTGCTGGCAGGGTTGCTGATCTGGCTGTTGCCCGCCGGTGACCGCCATACGAGTCAGCCTATTGCCGGCACAGTGACGAAGGAAGCAATGGCTCCATCGGTAAGTCAACCGGAAACGGCTGCTGTTCCGGCTCCGGAAAAAACGGAAACCCCGGCGGCCTCCCCTGCAGCAGCGGCCCGTCCGGAAGTAGCGCATATACCGGCCAGCCGCACGGCTTCCCGCAAAAAGGAAACAGCCCAGGCAAAAGTTGCCCCGCTTACATCTGCCCCTCAACAACCGCAAAATAACAACACAGTGGCCTCAACGACTGTAGCCGCCGATGCACCGGTAATTTCCGCCCTGCCTTCTCCGCGCAATACTTCGGACGAAGTGGTGGAAAAACACCTGCAGCAAAATACAACGCTGGCGGCAGCTGCTCCGGCAGACAATGCCACGGCCGCCGGTCACGCGAAGGAAACCATTATCGCCGCCAATATGCCGGCTATGCCTGCCAAGGCATCCAGCCCTGTAGCGGCCGCTCCGGCCCCTGCTGCTGTGAAAGGGGAGCTGATCCTGTCTGTCAGCGGAAGTGACAGCCGCATCCTGGACAAGGTCACCAACGTCGCTAAATTTTTCTCCCGTAAAAGGAATAAATAATTATGAAGCATAAAGTTTTACTCTGTTTAATATTGGTATTGTGTATAGGATGGGCGCAGGGGCAAAACGTTGACACCAGCCATCAGGCCAGTATAGCTGCAACACCTGCGGCCGCCCCCGTTCCGGATACCTTCTGGATAAAAGGGCTGATCCTGATCAAAGGGAAGAACGAAAAAGGACGCAATACCTACAAAGTATACAGCGACACCGCCTATGCACGGGCCCGGCTGAAGAAAAACCTGCACACCAGATGGTTTGTCTTCGATATCGGATTTAATAATTATATCGACAGAAGCGAATACGGTGGCGCCAGCTACATCGCTTATTATCCCAATACCAGCAGCTTTTATAACGGCGCCATGCCCGCTGCCAGAGCCTATGACTACTCCGCAGTCGGACTCTCCACCTTTGCACCCAGGGAAGGTAGCGAGCCGTTAACACCGGCAGAATTTAAACTTGTCACCGGAAAATCGATCAATTTTAATATCTGGTTATTTCAACAACGGCTTAATATAACAAAACACAAACTTAACTTGTTATATGCTTTGGGATTGGAAATGAACAACTTCAGGTATGCCCGGAACATCACTTACCAACCGGGTTATGCCACGAGAATAATCAGGGATACAGTGGAGTTTTCAAAAAATAAGCTGTTTGCTGAATATATCTCCATCCCGGTGATGCTAAACTTTAATTCTAACCCGGCCCGCCCTAATCGCGCGTTTCAGGCGAGCTTTGGCGTCTCTGGAGGTTATCTGATCAAATCCAGGACCAAACAGATCAGTGAGGAGAGAGGTAAAGTGAGGAAGACCGATGATTTCAACCTTAACAAATGGCGTTTCGGACTTACCAGCGAATTGGGTTACGGCCCGGTGAAGCTGTACGGTAACTTCGCCCTTACGCCTTTGCACGATTACGGTTTGCAACAGTATCCGTTTTCTGTCGGGTTGCGGTTAAACGGGTTCTAAATTTTTTGACCTGACCAAAATTCTATCTATGCGTTCTTTTGTCGCCCTGCTGGCGTGCATTGGTTGTATTGCGTGGGTGCATTCCTGTGATAAACGTCTACTAGGTGTGAATGTATCGGGAATCTCCGGCGCAGACCGGCAGCTCCCCGTAGATGTTCCTTCTTTCAGCAACATTCCCGTAGTTGCTCCGCAAAAAGTAGTGACCGCTTCGGTACAGCGAATGACCACCGTTCATAAACCAGCTCCACGACCAGCAACAGCTAAAAAGCACTATGCTGCTGTCGTTCAGGCGGATTCTCTGTGGAACAGCCTCGTGCTGGGAAAGCGGGCCGCCTTCTTAATGAATAACCTAACTCCCTGATAACCAAATGAATAATTAGATTTGTTGCCTTGTTGCCCCTGCCGGTTTTCAATCGGTTGAACCTTGTCTTGTGTTACCACTCATAGAATTATCCGCCCCCAAACTGCTGTAATTTTTCCCCTTCCGTTATATTTGGAAACTATTTTCAAACCAACCTTAACAGATTTCTATGAAACTGCGTAAACTCGCTGTATCGCTGTTGCTGTTTGCAGGAAGCCTGCCAACGGCCTTCGCTCAGGGTAAATTTCAGTGGAAAGAAGCTACTTCCGGCGGTTATTCCTACCGGTACGTAACAGACGACCCCATGAAAGCCCGCTTCTATACGCTGAAAAACGGGCTGACCGTTATTTTGAGCGTCAATAAAAAAGAGCCCCGCATCCAGACCCTGATCGGTACCCGCGCCGGTAGTAACAACGACCCGAAAGATCATACCGGCCTGGCCCACTACCTGGAACACCTGCTCTTTAAAGGCACCCAACAGTATGGCTCGCTCGACTGGGCAAAGGAAAAGCCCTATATCGACCAGATCGAGAACCTGTACGATAAATACAATAAAACAACGGACCCCGCCGCCCGTAAAACAGTATACCATCAGATAGACAGCGTATCCGGTATCGCCGCTAAATATGCGATCGCCAACGAATACGATAAAATGATGACCGGCATGGGCGCCCAGGGCACCAACGCACATACCTGGGTGGAAGAAACCATCTACGAGGAAGACATCCCTTCCAATGCGGTGGATAAATACCTGACCGTTCAGGCAGAAAGATTCCGCACCCCTGTATTCCGCCTCTTCCACACCGAACTGGAAGCGGTGTACGAAGAGAAAAACCGCGGCCTGGACAACGACGGCCGTAAAGTATATGAAACCATGCTGGCAGCGCTGTTCCCTACACACAACTACGGCCAGCAATCTACTATCGGTACGGTAGAACACCTGAAAAACCCTAATCTGAAGGTGATCCGGGATTTCTACAACACCTGGTATGTACCTAATAATATGGCCATCGTGATGGCTGGCGACTTTGATCCGGACTACGTGATCAAAACCATCGACCAGCAGTTCGGTTACATGAAAGCGAAACCGGTAAAAGAATATAAACCCGCTCCCGAAGCGCCTTTCAAAGCACCTGTGGTGAAAGAAGTGTTTGGCCCGGATGCAGAAAGCATCAACCTGGCCTTCCGTCTGCCCGGTGCTTTCGACACCAAATCCAGCCTGATCCTCGGCGTACTCTCCAGCATTCTGCAGAACGGTAAAGCCGGCCTGCTGGACCTGAACCTCAACAAACAGCAAAAAGCCCTGAGCGCCGGTGCACAGGTGCTGGCACTGAAAGACTACTCCGTACTGATGCTGTCCGGTGCAGCCAAACAAGGCCAGACCCTGGATGACGTGAAAAATCTCCTGCTGGGACAACTGGACATCCTGAAGAAAGGAGCGTTTGACGAGGCACTGGTAAAAGCGATCGTCAACAACTCCAAACTGGCTGAACTGCAAGGCCTGGAAAGCAACAACAACCGCGCTACTTCCATCATGGACGCTTTCATCAAAAGCCGCGGCGCCAACTGGGCACTTGATGTGTCTTACGTGGACGACATGGGTAAAGTCACTAAAAAGCAGATCGTAGACTACGCCAATAAATATCTCGCTGACAACTATGTAGCGGTGTACAAACGCAAAGGCGAGGATAAAAACATCGAAAAAGTAGAGAAACCTGCGATCACCCCGGTGGAAGTGAACCGCGAAGCACAATCTCCTTTCCTGCAGAAAGTGGCTGCTATCCCGGCTACTCCGGTGAAACCACAATGGCTGGATTATGAAAAAGATATCCAGACTGCTCCGGTAGGCAATACCAACATGATGTACGTACAGAACAAGGATAATGGCCTGTTCCGTTTGTACTACCGTTTTGACATGGGCTCCTGGAACAACAAGAAACTGGCCCTGGCTGCGCAGTACCTGCAATTCCTCGGTACAGACAAGTACACTTCCGAGCAAATCAGCAAAGAGTTTTACAACATCGCCTGTAATTTCAGCGTAAGTACTTCCACAGAAAATACCACCATCACCATTAGCGGGTTACAGGAAAATTTCGACAAGGCAGTTTCCCTGTTTGAACACATCCTGACCAGCTGCAAGCCCAACGAAGAGGCGCTGGCGGCACTGAAAGGCCGGTTGCAGAAATCCCGCGCAGACGCCAAACTGAACAAGTCTGCCATCATGAAAGGGGTGATCAACTATGCGATGTATGGCGCCAACAATCCATTCAACAATCAGCTGAGCCAGGCTGATCTCGATGGCGTTACCGCTGCAGAACTGACAGGCCTGCTGCATGAACTGCCTTCTTACAAACACACCATCATTTACTACGGTCCTCAACCGCTGGCCACTGCCGCTGCCGATGTGCAGAAACTGCATACGCTGCCTGCCAGCTTTAAGGAAGTGCCCGCTGCCGTGAAGTTTAACAAAACCACACAGTCAGCCAACCAGGTACTGTTTGCCGATTACGATATGGTGCAGACAGAAGTGAACTGGGTAGGCAATGAAGCGGTGTATGACCCGGCGAATACCGGTATCATCTCCCTGTTCAACAACTACTTCGGTGGTGGCATGGGGTCTATCGTATTCCAGACCATCCGTGAATCCAAAGCGCTGGCTTACTCTACCTACGCGATGTTTGTTTCTCCGGAGAAAAAAGGCGAACGTTATTCGCAGATAGCTTACGTAGGTAGCCAGGCGGATAAAATGAACGAAGCTATCAAAGGCATGAATGAGCTGCTGAATGATATTCCCCGTTCAGATAAACTGCTGGAAACCGCCAAGGAGTCTATGAAGCAGGATATCGAAACAGAACGTATCACCAACGATGGTATCATCTTCAGCTATCTGTCAGCGCAGAAACTGGGCCTTAGCACAGACATCCGTAAACAGGTATATGAGTCGATTGATAAAATGAATTTCGATGATGTGAAGAAATTCCATGATACCAATATCGCGCACAAACCTTATACATACTGTGTGGTGGCTTCCGGAAAGAAAGTAAGCATGGACGATCTGAAAAAAATCGGTGAGGTGAAAACACTTTCTCTCGAAGACATTTTTGGTTATTAATATTACATAGAAAGAATACCAGCGCAGCATACAGCCTGTTTGTATGCTGCGCTTTTTTTATTTTACTGCAATAAATAATTATCCTGTGGCGTTATCAGGATTATTTAATCACCCTATGAAAATGTACCGAATTTACGGATACGCAGTGCTACTATTGCTGATGCCGTTGTCCGGGTTTGTTGGGAGCAGCGCTGACCTGTACAGTGTACGGCTGAACCCCGGCAATATCAACCCGGACAAGATTTTCCTGCTGGTAGACAAAAGTGATTACCGGATGTATCTGTATGAAGATGTAACACTGCGTAAAATTTACAAAGTGGTTTTTGGCAACAAGGACCAGGGAGACAAGCTGGTGGAAGGCGATCGCAAAACACCGGAGGGAACCTTTCGTATTCAGACCAAACGCATGGACAATCGATGGAGCCGTTTTATGTTGCTGGATTATCCGAATGAAGATTCAAAACAAAAGTTTTTTCAGCGGCAGAGTGACGGCAGCCTGTCGCAGGGAGCCAGTATGGGCGGCGGTATCGGGATACATGGTGTGGAATATGGCGCCGGTATCCGCGATAATTATGTGGACAGCCGCATCAACTGGACGTTGGGTTGTGTGAGCATGAAGAACGGAGATGTGAACGAATTATATGAAATTGTTAAAGTAGGTACACCGGTGGTGATACGCCGTTAAAAAGGAAAGGTTTTTGCGGAGGGAAGCAGGTGTTTTCCAATGGCAGCACAAGTAAGTAACTTTATACTGCAACCATTGTGTACGGCATCTAGTGGTACAGGTTCAATACTGTACCATGACTCCAATATATACGGCGGGTCAGATCCTGTGAAGAGCGCGCTCCACTCGGATGGTGCGCGCTTTTTTATTGCGCCATAAAGTCCTTTACCAGCTGTTTCCATACGGCGCCATCTTTCTGACAGAACGACTGATGCCCGGCATCTTTAAAAATATGCAATTGTTTTTGTGAGGTCGCCAGTTGGCGGAACACCCGCTGCGTTTCATCGGGGGTAACCCTGATGTCCTGCTGGCCCCAGCAATAGAGCACCGGCGCGTTTATCCGGCGGGCATAATCCTGCGGGTTATGGCTGAAGCCCCAGAAACCCAGTTCCAGTCCGCCCCAGAAAGTAAGCAGCTGGGAGAACGGCGTGGCTGGCAGGTGTACGGCCCGCATGCGGCTCTTCACCGCATCGAGGAGAGTGGCGAACGGGGATTCGAGGATAATTTTCTGCGGTGTGAGGTGATATTCCGGCACTGCTTTCATAATGGCGGCCGCGCCCATGCTCATGCCCCAGAGAGAAATGGGCCGGTCGGAGCGGGACCTGGCGTAATCCCATGCCAGCTTCACATCTTCGGCTTCTTTATAGCCAATGGTACAGGCGGTGCCGTCACTGTTGCCATGGCCCCGGAAATCTACCAGGAAAGTATTGTATCCCAGCTGGCGGAACCAGTAAGCTTCCGGCAGGTGGGAGCCTTTATTGCCGCCATAGCCATGGAAAAGGATGACAGTGCCTTTGGCCTGCGGTACAGGCATCCACCATCCTTCCAGGTGCAACCCGTTGGCCGTGAGCAGCTGCACAGTATCGTAAGGGATGTTGGGCCTTGCGCTGGTAATGGATTTGGAGAGCCGCACGCCGAAGAAGATAATGTTGAGTTTTTCCCCGATGTTCATTTCCTCCGGCCGTTTGTTGCGGTGACGGTTGTTTTCCGAGAAATGAGTGAATTTATAGGCATGGAAAGCCGTGATGCAGTTGAACACCAGCACGAAGAACAGTAGGGTACAAAGGGCTCTTTTGAAGAAACGCCGCATGGGATTTTGCTATTTGTCTGTTTGCTATTTGGGTATAAAAATAATGCAGCGAAGATCATTGATCTTCGCTGCATTATTTTTATCAACATCAAAAAAAATCGGAGTGATTTACAGTTTACCTTTCTTGATCTCATCTACCACTGCCGGATCGAGGAGGGTAGAGGTATCGCCGAGGTTATCGAGGTCGTTTTCTGCGATTTTACGCAGGATACGACGCATGATTTTGCCGGAGCGTGTTTTGGGCAGGCCGCTTACGAACTGGATTTTATCCGGTTTGGCGATGGGGCCGATGATGCGGGAAACTGTTTGTGCGATATCTTTTTTAGACAGCTCCGGTTCATGTGACATTCTTTCCATGATCACATAGGCATAGATGCCTTGTCCTTTGATATCATGCGGATAACCTACTACGGCGCTTTCGATGACGCCGGCGTGCATGTTGATGGCGTTTTCCACTTCTGCGGTGCCGATACGGTGACCGCTTACGTTGAGTACGTCGTCTACGCGGCCGGTGATGCGGTAGTAACCGTCTTCATCACGTTGGCAGCCGTCGCCGGTGAAGTAGAGGTTCTCGTAAGTGGAGAAGTATGTTTTCCGGAAGCGTTCATGATCGCCGTAGGTGGTACGGAGCATGCCGGGCCAGGGGAATTTGATGCAGAGGTTACCGTTTACGCCATTGCCTTTTATTTCCTGTCCGTTTTCATCTACCAGGATAGGTTGTACGCCTGGCAGCGGTAAGGTGGCGAAGCCAGGTTTTTCTTTAGTGATGCCGGCGATGGGGGTGATCATGATACCACCGGTTTCTGTCTGCCACCAGGTATCTACGATCGGGCAGCGGCCTTTACCGATATTATCTTTAAACCAGTGCCATGCTTCTTCGTTGATGGGTTCACCCACAGAGCCCAGCTTTTTAAGCGAGCTGAGGTCTTTATGGTTGACAGGGCCGAGGCCATAGCCCATCAGGCTGCGGATGGCAGTGGGAGCGGTGTACAGGGTGTCGACACGGAATTTGTCAACGATCTCCCAGAGGCGGCCGGCATCCGGATAGGTAGGCACCCCTTCAAACATGAGAGTGGTGGCGCCGGCGCTTAGGGGGCCGTATACGATATAGCTGTGACCAGTGATCCAGCCGATGTCGGCGGTACAGAAAAATACTTCGCCGGGCTGGTGCTGGAAGGTATTAACGAAAGAGTAGTTGGCGTATACCATGTAGCCGCCGCAGGTGTGTACTACGCCTTTAGGTTTGCCGGTAGAACCGGAGGTGTACAGGATGAAGAGCATGTCTTCCGCATCCATTTCTTCCGCCGGGCAGGGAGGGTTGCCCATGGTTTCCACCTGTTTGATTTCATCTTCCCACCATACGTCTCTTCCTTTGAGCATGCTCACTGGGGTGCGGGTACGGGTGCATACGATGACTTTTTTTACCGTGGGGCAGGCCATGAGGGCATCGTCGATCACGGATTTCAGGGGAATGTCTTTATTGCCGCGGTAAGCGCCGTCGCAGGTGATCACGAGACTGGCTTCTGCGTCCTGTATCCTGTCGGCGATGGACTGGGCGCTGAAGCCGCCGAACACCACGGAGTGGATGGCGCCTATGCGGGCACAGGCCAGTACTGCGATCGCCAGTTCAGGGATCATGCCCATATAAATACAAACACGGTCGCCTTTTTTAACGCCATTGTTTTTCAGCACGTTGGCGAACTGGCATACTTTGTTGAACAAGTCACGATAGGTGATAATGCGATGGCGTTCTTCGGGGTCGTTGGGCTCCCAGATGATGGCCGGGGAGTTGCCGAGGGTGCCGAGGTGGCGGTCCAGACAGTTCTCGGTGATGTTCATTTTAGCACCGGAGAACCATTTGATTTCAGGGTCCTTGAAGTTCCAGTCCAGTACCTTGTCCCACTTACGGCGCCACATGAAGTGGTCTGCCACGTTGGCCCAGAATCCTTCCGGGTCTATTACACTCTGCTGATAAGCCTGTTGATATTCTTCTATAGTCTTGATCTGGTAAGGGTACGACATAGCACCATGAATGTTTATTGGTTAAGTAGATTTTTTCCTAACGGGCTTTAAATTTAAGAAAAACCCGACGGTATGCTAGAAAAAATCTAAAAAATCATATTAAAACCAGATTATTTTTCAAAATGGGTTGGAAGAAAGGCCATGGTAAAGCACCTTTAGGGCACAGCAATAGCCGCTGCCCGCTGGGGCAGGCTGGTAACGGGATGCCGCTAAAGGTGCTGAAGAAGGACAGGTTGGCAAGGATAGGCGCCGGAAGGCCTGTAATGGGCTGTTTACCTGGGGGTGCGGTACTTGATCGCCGATTTCCAGAAGGTGTTGTACACTTCATCCATGATTTCCACGATGCGTTTTTTTTCCGCACTGCTCAGAAAGGCGCTCTGCCTGGAGGTTTCGGCGTTGCCACGCCCTTCTTTGGCGCGCATTTTCCGGTAGAAAGTGGGGGTGCTCCAGTTACAGTCCTGACATACTCTCTCCCGGAAGAGGGCTGCCATGCCCGAAAACTTTTCATGAATGGAAAACAAGAGGTTGGGTGACTCCTTACTCATACTACAATCTTTTATGATGAACAATGGAATCACAGTTATACCGCAGGGCCGGTTGCAAAATGATATTAATTGTCGCTGTCAGCAAATACAGTTATAACTGTGAAAATTATCAGCATAAAATTACACTATTTGTTGTATAAAATTCATGTAACCCTTAATGGTATTGATTTTGGGGCGATTTCTGGACAGATTTCCGATCAGTTTCACAGAATGTTTATCATTATGATAATGGAGCGATTGAGGTATTATTTTTAAGATCATTTTATCACGATTTCGGTTAAAATGATCGTGAAATAATTTTTTCAGCCTACGTATAGGCATAAAAGTTAGCACATCGGATCATTATGCTACCTGCTATGATCAATTTATTATTTTTTAACGCGATTTGATAATTTTATTTACGAAATGAAAGATTAATTGTTATATTATACCATTATTTATAAAAAATAGCATAAATGATGCAGTCGAGTTTGATACATATGGGCCAGCGATTAAAGCAGATACTGAAGCAGAAAAAAATCAAAATCATCGATTTTGCAAAAATGGCCGGCTTCACGAACCAAATCGCCCACTATCACTTGCGGAACGGGGATATGAAGCGGGTCAACCTGGAACGTTTCTGTGAAATTATCGGGATTACGCCAGACGAGTTTATCCGCTGGAACGGCACCATGCAGCTGGCCAACGGAAAAAGCATACACCATGGGAACCGCCTCCAGCACCTGATTGCGGAAAAAGGGCTCAACAAGAGCAAACTGGCCGAACGCCTCAATATGAGCAGGCGCACCATGTATAATGTTTTTGAAAAAGAGACTTTCTCACCGGATGAACTGGACCGGGTGGCCCGTGGGCTGGATATGACGCCGGAAGCCTTTCTGAATCCCGGTACCACACAGGAAACAAGGCAGACCGACAGCGAAGAAATGATGGTATTGCGGGAGAAATACTATAAAATACTGGAAGAGCACAACCAGCTGCTGAAGAACTATACAGCCCTGAAAGATGATGTGCTTAAAATGAAGAAAGAGCTGGCCACGCTCCGTAAAGGAAAAGCGAAGAGGGGGTAAACCTCCTGTAACCAGCCGGTCATGTTATCCCCCCATTGTGGTTATACCCGGGCAGCCGGAATCTCTACTTCCAGCGCTGCTGCTACTTCTTCCCAGTTGTGCACCCGCTCATAATCTGCCAGATGAACATTGTGCGGAGCTGTAAACAACAACTGCCTTCCCTTAAAATGCCGCAGGTTTTTGTCGTAGTCATCAATCATGATGTCGGCGTTCACAATGGTTTTAGAGCCGCAGAGCACAATATTGTGCCAGCTGATGAAGGGGAAATGTTCATGCAGCCATTCCAGCTTTTCGCGGAGTGACTGTGGAAATTCCATGGCCGCAGATACAATGAAGACCTCATATTTCTCCATCAGGGCCTTGATCACTTCCTGGCTGCCCGGCATCACCGGCGCCGTCCTGAAAAAGCCCGGCGTCAGTAAAAACTTCCTTACCAGCCCCTCAGGCAGTATTTCTCCTTCAGGAACACCGTGTAAGCCCTGCGGGTCCAGCTTAATGCCGTGCGACGTTTCGTAATAATGAAGGTAATGGCTGTAAATATCCGCCATTACATTGTCCATATCTATTGCTATTCTTGCCATATTTTGCGGTTTATTGCAAAGATATGCAAATAATTGCAGAATATTGCAAATTATTACATAATATTGCAGAAAATGGCAAGTATGCTGAAAGAGGAAAGACTCGATTATATATTAAAGAAGCTGCAAACCGATCAGAAGGTATTACAGACGGAGCTGAGCACTGACCTGCAGGTGTCGGAAGATACGGTGCGGCGGGACCTGGAGGCGCTGGCACAGAGCGGGCAGCTGATCAAGGTGCGGGGAGGTGCCATCCCGCATTCCCCCAATCCCTATTCCTTTAAAGAGCGGGTGGAAAGGCATGCGGCGGATAAACAGCTCATGGCCCGTAAAGCCCTCACCTTGCTGCATGACGGGCAGACAGTGCTGATGGACGGCGGCACCTCCACGCTGGCGCTCGTGAAACTGTTGCCTCCCCAGCTGCGGCTGACCATCATCACCAACAGCGTGCCCATCGTGACCCAGCTGATAGAACACCCCACCATTGAAGTCATCTTCACCGGCGGGCGTATTGGTAAAAACTCACAAACAGCCACCGGCATGGATACTATTCGCGCGATGCAGAAGATCCGGGCCGACCTGGCCTTTGTGGGTATCTGCAGCCTGCATCCGGAAGCCGGCGTAACTGGCCTGGACCTTGAGGAGGCAGATGTGAAAAGTGTGATGATAGAGGCGGCCAATAAAATTGTAGCGCTGGCCACCAGCGATAAAATGGATACAGCCGAGCCGTTCAAAGTCTGTGAAATTACCGGGATAGATGTGATTGTGACAGACAAGCCGGAACTGCCTTTATTTAAGCCTTACCAGGACCTGGGCATACAGGTGATATAAACGTTAAACGGAAACCATACTTTGAATTTACACAACGATGTTACAGGATTTATCAATACCGGTGATACATAAGAGAGGCGCCCGCATTGCGGTCAGCGCATTGTTTTTTCTGACCGGGTTGTGTTTTGCCAGCTGGGCATCCCGTATCCCGGACATACAGCAGTCCCTGCGCCTCAACGATGCAGGGCTTGGCAGCGTGCTGCTGGCCCTGCCGGTAGGGTCGCTGATTTCCCTGCCGGTAGCGGGCATCCTGGTGTCGCGCTTTGGCAGTAAGCAGGTGCTGATCATTGCCGCAGTGGCGTATGCTGCTATTCTGCCGGTACTGGGCCTGGCGAAGGCTCCCTGGGAGCTGATCTCTTTCCTCGTGTTTTTCGGCTTCTGCGGCAACCTGGCCAATATTGCGGTCAACACGCAGGCGGTAGCGGTGGAAGCGATGTATGGCCGTTCTATCATGGCGTCCTTCCATGGGCTGTGGAGCGTAGCGGGTTTTACCGGCGCCGCTATTGGTGCGGCGATGAGCGGACTGCATCTGCAGCCGGTATATCATTTCCTGCTGATTACCGGTATTTCCTGGACGCTGGTGCTGCTCACAATGCGGCATATTGTACAGCAGGATAACAACCTGCAGGCAAATCAGCCACTGTTTGTGAAGCCCGACCGCTTTTTGCTGACGCTGGGTATTATCGCGATGTGCTCCATGATATGCGAGGGTACTATGTTTGACTGGAGCGGGGTGTATTTCCGCCGCGTGGTGAAGGTAGATGAAGGGCTGGGAGGCGCTGGTTACGCCGCCTTTATGGGTACCATGGCCTCCGGCCGTTTTGTGGCCGACTGGATGATAACGCGATTGGGTACACGAAAAATGCTCATCATCAGCGGAACACTCACCGCCGCCGGATTATTGGTAGCAGTAGCTTTCCCTTACCTGGTGAGTGCTACGCTGGGTTTCATGCTGGTAGGCGCAGGTGTTTCTGCGGTAGTGCCACTGGTGTACAGCGCCGCCGGAAAATCGTCAGTATTGTCGCCGGGAATGGCGCTGGCCGCGGTTTCCACCATTGGTTACCTGGGCTTCCTCTTTGGTCCTCCGCTGATTGGTTTTGTGGCGCAGGCTACCAGCCTCGCAGTGTCTTTTTCGCTGATTGCTGTTATGGGTGCTGCTATCGCGATTATGTCCACCCGGCTGAAGCTGTAGCAGCCGGCTTTCCTGCTGCTCCCGGGGCTTACGGCGCCGGGTCACGAACGGTCAGCACTATACGACGTATAACGCCCACCAGTGCCGGCAGCTCTTGCTGCGGCACATTTTTATCGCTGAACTCACGCTTCGAAGATGGACGTTGTGCTGAAAGACATCTCTTCTCCGCTATAATCGATGATCAGGAGCCAGTTGCCTTCAGCTGGCATTACTTCCGGTAAACGCAGCGCCGACAAGGCCTCCAGCAGTGGTCCCGGTTCATGTTCAAAAGGAATATATCTCACGCGTGAAGCAGCGTCCTGCTGCTTCGGTAAAAATTTAAGCGCATTGATGGCGGATTCCATCCGCAATATTTCCGGCAGGTAAAGTACCTGCAGGCGTCCTTGTGCAATTTGATTTTCCAGGTAATCGGCGAAGCCTTCAATTTCCCGTTTGAACTGGAGATCGGATTGCCGGCAGGCCTCCCAGAAGGCGGTGGCCAGCGGCATGAGCCGCTCGCCCAGCAGCAGGCAGGTATAAGGGAGTAATGTATAGATAGGAGTGATGCGGTTCACCCGGTACAGGGTACAGTTGACCGACATGCCACGCTGGAACACGATTGTTTCCAGCCGTTTTCTTTCGCGATCGGTGAGGTCATAGGATGCGAACACTGCATCCGGTTGTTGCCTGGCTTCCACGCACAGCTCCGGGGAAGCGATGAGCGCGGCGAGTGCTTGCTGAAAGGAGAGGAGTGACATGACGATTTACGTATGATATTGATTCCATACTGCTTTGGCCCTGTTCAGCTCGCGGGTGATCCCGTCGAACTGCAGCAGATGGAAATAGGATTCATGAAATTCGAAAGTGATGCCGCAGAGATTCGGCACTAACGGTAACGTATACTCGAGAAGTTCCCAGACGGCTTCCGGGCAAGGTCCCGCGTGGGAATCAGTATACATGCCGGCCATTTCATTGCCGCCGGCGATGTGTATCTCCACCACTTTGTCGAGGTCCAGCGCGGCGATGAAGCTGCGTGCATCGAAGCCATGGTTTACCGCGTTCGTATATACGTTGTGGATATCGAGCAGCAGGCCGCAGGCAGTGTCTTTCGACAGCTCATTGAGAAAAGCGGTTTCGGACAGTTCCTGTTCCGGCAGGTCAATGAAGTAGACGTTGTTTTCTACCAGGAAAGGAGCTCTGATGCTGCGGCTGATAGCGTTGATGCGGCCGTCGATCATATCCAGCACTTCGTAATCGTAGGGTACGGGAACGGCCATACCGGCATTACGTTCCTGCTGTTGCTCATCGTGTACTTTCACGAAAGAGAGGTGATCGCTGTGCCATACAAAGGAAAAGCGCTGATGCCATTCTTCCATTTTGTGGAGATAGGCCATGTCGAAGATGCCGGCGCTGCCCAGGGAGTAGGAGATATTGTGGGCGGTGAGCGGATAACGGGCGGCAAGTTTATGCAGCACGTCCATCCAGCTGTCTATTTCTTCAAAGCGGCCGGGGTGGCCGTTGCCCAGGTCTGTCCAGAACATGTCCGGAATAATTTCCACATAGTCGCAGCAGGTAGCGGGGCTGTCGAGGTACAGTTCCAGGGAGGGATTGTACAATAAACCCACGCCCAGCCGGGGAATAGTTTTTTCATACAACCGGCTGCTGCAGCCGGTAAGTGTAACAGGATACATGGTAGGGAATGTTTAAAAGGCCCCGCTCCGGAGAACGGGGCGGTGATACGTTAGTGGCCGATGACAGTGCCTTTGATGGTACCTTTGATGGTTGCCATTTTGTCGAGGTCTACTTTCATAACATGTTCCAGTTCTTCCCGGATGTTGAAGTGGACGCCGGACAGGCAGGCCTGACAGCCACGGGGGTTAATCTTTGAAATTACCAGTTCCTGTAATCTGGCGATGTCGGCCATCTTCGTGCCTTTGGGCACGGTGAGGTTTACCTGGCCGTCAGTTCCGTAGTGAACTTCTGCTGTACGCATGACATGTGGTTTTTGGGGTGATAAATGATAGATATAAAACGACAGATATAAAACGAATAAAATGCTGCTCGATTGGTGCCGGTCACTTTGGGGTATGTACTAACAGGATCTAAAGGTAGGATATTCCGGGATGATAGCACAACGTATTTGTACGGAAAAACAACCGGCGTGTTTCTGCTGAAATCCGCCTCTGCCGTAATGTTTTATAAAACAATTATTGTATGTAAAAAAAGCTTTCTATCATGCCCGCTCAAAAATTCTTTCATAAAAAATCAAATTTAATTCCATTATTAAATTTCAAATCACGTAACTTTGCACGATTTTTTTGGTCCCTCGTACGGCATTAAAATCAATGTGGTTTTTCATTTTCAATAGATTACAAAAATGCCAAAAGACTCATCTATCAAATCTGTCCTCATTATCGGTTCTGGTCCCATTATTATTGGTCAGGCTTGCGAATTTGACTATTCTGGTTCCCAGGCAGCACGTTCGTTGCGGGAAGAAGGAATTAAAGTGATTTTGATTAATTCCAACCCGGCTACCATCATGACGGACCCTATGATGGCCGATAAGGTTTATTTGCTCCCATTAACCGTGGAAAGCATTGAGCAGATTCTGGAAGAAAACCAGATTGATGCCGTATTACCTACCATGGGTGGTCAAACAGCGCTGAACCTTTGTAAAGAGGTGGATGAGCTGGGAATTTGGGAGAAATTCAATGTTCGCCTGATAGGGGTAGACATTAAAGCGATTGACAAAGCGGAAGACCGTGAACAGTTCCGCCAGTGGATGATCCAGCTCGGTATTCCCGTAGCTCCTGCAAAAACGGCCAACTCCTTCCTGGAAGGTAAAGAGTTTGCACAGGAGATAGGCTTCCCGCTGGTAATCCGCCCTTCCTTCACCCTCGGTGGTACCGGCGGTGGTTTCGTACACAGCAAAGACGAGCTGGACGAAGCGCTGGACCGTGGCCTGAAAGCTTCTCCTATCCACGAAGTACTGGTGGAGAAAGCAGTGCTGGGATGGAAGGAATACGAACTGGAACTGCTGCGCGACAAGAACGACAACGTGGTGATCATCTGTACGGTGGAAAACCTGGACCCGATGGGTATCCATACCGGCGACTCCATCACCGTGGCTCCTGCCATGACCCTGAGCGATACTGCTTTCCAGGACATGCGTAACAAAGCCATGATGATGATGCGCGACCTGGGTAACTTCGCCGGCGGTTGTAACGTACAGTTCTCCCTGAATCCGGAAAATGAAGAACTGATCGCCATTGAAATCAACCCGCGTGTGAGCCGCTCTTCTGCGCTGGCTTCCAAAGCGACCGGTTATCCGATTGCGAAAATCGCCGCCAAACTGGCGATCGGTTACACCCTCGATGAACTGGAAAACCAGATCACCAAAACTACCTCCGCTTTCTTTGAACCGGCGCTGGACTACGTTATCGTAAAAATGCCCCGCTGGAACTTCGATAAATTTAAAGGCGCAGACGACACGCTGGGCCTCCAGATGAAATCAGTAGGTGAAGTAATGGCTATCGGCCGCACCTTCCCCGAAGCCTTGCAGAAAGCCTGCCAGAGCCTTGAAAACGATGCGCTCGGCCTCGGCTACTACGGCAAGTCACTGATGAAGTCCGAACAACTCATCGAAAAACTGAAACGCCCCACCTGGGACCGCATCTTCCGTATTAAAGATGCCCTGATGGCCGGCGCTTCTGTAAAACATATTCACCAGCAGACATACATCGACCGCTGGTTCCTCCATCAGATACAGGACATCGTTAACCTGGAAAAACAACTGGGTGAGCACGACCTGGAAAGCGTTCCGGCTGATATGCTGGCTGACGCCAAGAAGATGGGCTTCTCCGATGCACAGCTGGCGGTTATCTTCGGCAACTGTGAAGAAGAGGAAGTATACGAAAAGAGAAAAGCCAACGGCATTGTACGTACCTACAAAATGGTAGATACCTGCGCCGCTGAGTTTGAAGCAAAAACACCTTACTTCTACTCTACTTTCGATACCGAAAACGAAAGCAAGGTCACCGACCGCAAAAAAATCGTGGTTCTGGGTTCCGGTCCTAACAGGATTGGCCAGGGTATCGAGTTTGACTACTGCTGCACCCACGGTTTGCAGGCGATCCAGGATTGCGGCTACGAAGCCATCATGGTGAACTGTAACCCTGAAACCGTATCCACCGACTTCGACATGGCCGACAAGCTGTACTTCGAGCCGGTGTTCTGGGAGCACCTGTGGGAAATCATCGAGCTGGAAAAACCGGAAGGGGTGATCGTTCAGCTGGGTGGTCAGACAGCGCTGAAACTGGCGAAACGCCTGGAAGAAAAAGGTATCAAAATCATCGGTACTTCTTTCGACAGCATGGACATCGCGGAAGACCGCGGCCGTTTCTCCGATATGCTGAAAGACCTGGGTATTCCTTATCCGAAATATGGTACCGCCTACAATACAGACGATGCGATCGAAGTAGCGAAAGAAGTAGGTTATCCGGTACTGGTACGTCCGTCTTATGTACTGGGCGGCCAGCGGATGCGTATCGTGATCAACGAAGAAGAACTGGAACAATCCGTGTTAAGCCTGCTGCGTCACCTGCCGGGCAACAAGATCCTGATCGACCACTTCCTGGACCGCTGCCAGGAGGCTGAAATCGACGGTATCTTTGATGGTACGGACTTCCACGTGATGGGCGTTATGGAGCATATTGAGCCTGCAGGTATCCACAGTGGCGACAGCCACGCGCTGCTGCCGGCCTTCAACCTTACACCGATTGAAGTGACCACCATGGAATACTACGCGGAAAAAATTGCCCGCGCATTGAATATCCGTGGCCTGATCAACATTCAGTTTGCAGTGAAAGACGGCCAGGTATATGTGATCGAAGCCAACCCACGCGCTTCCCGTACCACACCGTTTATCGCCAAAGCTTACCAGGTGCCTTACCTGAACATCGCTACCAAAGTGATGATCGGAGATAAGAAACTGAAAGACTTCAAAATTGAAAAGAAACTGAGCGGCTTTGCCATCAAAGAACCTGTGTTCTCTTTCAATAAGTTCCCGGGCGTGAACAAAGAACTGGGACCTGAAATGAAATCCACCGGTGAAGCCATCCGCTTTATCAAAGACCTGAGGGATCCTTACTTCCGTCAGTTATATAAAGAGAAGAGCATGTACCTGTCTAAATAAAACAGGTCGCACCATAAAAACAAAAGCCCGTCAATATTGTGTTGACGGGCTTTTTTGTTTTATCTTTTAGGTGTGACAGCTATAAAATAACAGAGCCTGATAAAGATCAGGCTCCTTCTTTTCCCTCAAAATAACCATTAAAGACACGACTATTGAATCTTGATACGACACAAATAGCGTGACCGGTAATGCATTTTACAAATAATATTATATTTAAAGAAGATGTTAACTAATCAATAACAGATTCGAGAAGTTAATATATTTAATATATTGATATCTAATATATTAGATAATTGTGATTTTGTTAACCTAAATTATCTTAACACATCCTGAACCAAAAATTACCTAGTTATCATATCTTTTTCGGATATGCCGTTTTTGCGTTTTTGGGACGGTTTAATTTCCGGATGTGAACAGCTTAAAGTTGACCCCTTTTTATGCAATTTGAATCATCCATGTTTGTTGCAGCATGTTGGAAACGTGCGCCCTTTCTGCGTTTAACGCCTCCGTTATTAACAGGTATCTGTATACAGTTATATAACCCTCTTTCAGTACAATGCCTGTATATCCTTATCCTGTCTGCGTTTTCGGCATTGTTACTGATACGGTTGCTACCGGTTGCATACCGTTATCATTATGCATGGACGGCAGGCATTCCTGTCCTTATCCTGCTGTATTGCAGTGGCGCGCTGCTGCCGGTTTCTGCCGGTATCCGGGAAGACGACAGGTGTTTTTCCGCACCGCCGGACAGCGCTATGTATTGGCTGGCAAAGGTGGAAGCGCCGTTACAGGAAAAGCCCCGTTCCCGTAAAACATGGCTGACCGTTACTGCCACGTGTACGCAAGGGCGATGGAAGGCGTCAGAAGAGCGTTTATTGGCCTATTTTAGCCGCGATAGCGCTTCATCGGGTTTGGTGTACGGTGCGGTAATATTGCTGGCTAAAAAGCCGGTTAAAATCACCAACAGCGGTAATCCCGGTGGGTTTGATTATCAGCGGTACTGTGCCGCGCAGCAGCTGTATTACCAGGTATTTCTGAAAGCGGGAGACTACCGGCAGTTGTCACGCCCCCCGCTGCAGGACCTTACCTTTTTCCTGCTGCAGGCCCGCGATTTTTGCCTTCATCAGCTGAAGCTCCACATCGGCAAAGGCCCGGAGGCGGGAATGGCAGAAGCCCTGCTGATCGGCTACCGCCAGGACCTGGACCCCGAAGTGGTCAGCGCCTACAGCAACACCGGCATTGTACATATCATTGCCATTTCAGGCATGCACCTGGCTTTGTTGTACGGCTCCCTGCTATGGATGCTGCGCTGGCTGCCCGCCCGCCGCGCAGCGAACATTCTCAGAGCGGTGGTGCTGCTGGCCGTGCTGTGGGGTTTTGCCCTGCTGACAGGCGCATCTGCATCGGTATTGCGGGCGGCGGTGATGTTCTCGGGTATCACGGTTGGCAACCTGTTACTCGGAAGAAAAGCCAGTACTTACAACATGCTGGCCGCCTCGGCTTTTATGTTGCTATGCTGTCAACCCTGGCTGGCCATGGATGCAGGTTTCCAGTTGTCCTACCTGGCGGTGCTGAGCATTCTGCTGTTTTATGATGCGATCTATGCACTATGGCCGCTAACCGCCCGGTGGGCAAAGGCTGTCTGGCAACTGACGGCGCTTTCGCTCGCCGCCCAGGTGCTGACACTGCCAGTATCCATTTACTACTTTCATCAGTTTCCCGTTTATTTTCTGCCGGCCAACCTGGTGGCGGTGCCGCTATCCACTGTGGTCATCTATGGGGAGATCCTGCTGTTGCTGCTGACGCCCTTCAGCACCCCGGCGGGATGGGCCGGAACGGCGCTCCGCTGGCTGATTCATCTCATGAATACCGGTGTGGCCTGGTTGGGACAACTTCCTTTTGCCATGATCAGGGACCTGCAATGGAGCTTGTGGCAGACCGGCTGTTGTTACCTGTTGATAGCAGGGATGGCAGGCTGGCTGCTATGGCGGTACCGCCATAGCCATTGGCTGGCGCTGGCCGCCTTCTGGATGATGGTGGCTGATCAGGCGGTACGCCATATAACTTCCCGGCAGCAGCGGCAGCTGGTCATATATAACGTGCCCGCCTATACGGCGATGGATGCCATCGGTGATGGAAATGTGCAATTCATCGGGCATGACAGCATCTGGAAGACGCCGGCGGCCAAACAGGTACAGGCCGCCCGTACGGCCATGGAAGTGAAGCCGGGTACAGTAACGGGCTTACAGCGGAGCGGCTGTTATCTGCGCCTGGGACATAAAACAGTAGCGGTGGTGGACAGTACGCTACCGGTACCGGCGCCGGTCCGGCCGTTGCAGGTTGACTACCTTCTGTTGAATGGCCATTTGAAGATGAACATGGCCCGGGTACAGGCCTGGTACAAAGCAGATACGGTCATTTTTGGTGCTGCCTGCCCGGCTTACCGCGTCCGGCGCTGGATGGCAGCATGCGATTCCTCCGGTATACCCTTTTACAGTATCGCGGAGAAAGGTGCGTTCGTTATTTCGTTCTGATTTTCTCCGGCTTAGAAGGGGTAAATTAATATTTTTTGCACGTCTGATGCCGGTCTGTCGGCTTTTCCCTGTTATTCCCGGCTGGCAGGAAATGGAAAAGTGATCGTTACGTGTTAACTTTGCGCAACTTTTCGGTTCCGGACCAGGGGCCTATGTTATTAAAATTTCTAATGTTTTCCATTCATGCAAAAGCAAATTAAATCAGCGCTGATCTCCGTTTTCTATAAAGATAACCTGGAGAACATTGTTAAAAAGTTAGGTGAACAAGGTGTGACCATCTACTCTACCGGTGGTACTCAAAAATTCATTGAGGAACAGGGCGTAAAATGCGTGGCAGTAGAAGATCTGACCGCATATCCGTCTATCCTCGGCGGCCGTGTGAAAACGCTGCACCCTAAAGTATTTGGTGGTATCCTGGCCCGCCGCGAAAATCCGCAGGACCTGGAACAGCTGAAACAGTATGAGATTCCTGAAATTGACCTCGTGATCGTAGATCTGTACCCGTTTGAGGAAACCGTGAAAAACACGACCGAAGAACAGACGATCATCGAAAAAATTGATATCGGCGGCGTATCCCTGATCCGTGCTGCCGGCAAGAACTACAAAGATGTAGTGATCGTAGCTTCCAAAGACCAGTACGCTGACCTGGAAAAAGTGCTGACAGAAAACAATGGCGCCACTTCCCTGCAGGACCGCAGAAACTTTGCTGCTAAAGCTTTTGAAGTATGCGCCAACTACGACGTGGCCATCTCCCAATATTTCCTGAACAACGAGCCGGCGGATTATTTCCAGGTGTCTGTTCCACAGGGCCAGGTGAACCGTTACGGTGAAAACCCGCACCAGCGTGGTGTTTTCTACGGTAACCTGGATGATATCTTCAACAAACTGCATGGCAAGGAACTTTCCTTCAACAACCTGGTAGACGTAGACGCGGCCTGCCAGCTGATACAGGAGTTTACCGAAACCACTTTCGCGGTTATCAAGCATACCAATGTATGCGGCATCGCTTCCCGTGCTACCCTGAAAGAAGCCTGGGACGCAGCGCTGGCCGGCGATAAGGAAAGCGCTTTCGGTGGTGTACTGGTGTGCAACCAAACCATCGATAAAGCCACCGCAGAAGCCATTAACGAAATCTTCTTTGAAATACTGATCGCTCCCGGCTTTGAGGCGGAGGCGCTGACAGTACTGCAAGCCAAGAAAAACCGTATCCTGCTGGAGCAGAAGCAACCGGTGAAAAGCAAGTACATGTTCAAAAATGTGCTGAACGGTGTATTGCTGCAGGACAGTGACAACGGTAACTATAAAGAATGGAACGACGTAGGCGCACAGGCAGCTACCGCTGCACAGAAAGCAGACCTGGAGTTCGCCAACATTGTATGCAAACACCTGAAATCCAACGCTATCGCGCTGGTAAAAGATAAGCAACTGGTAGGTAAAGGCTGTGGCCAGACTTCCCGCATCGACGCGCTGCGCCATGCTATTGAGAAAGCCGGCCAGTTCAGCTTCGGGCTGAAAGGTGCGGTGATGGCTTCCGATGCTTTCTTCCCGTTTGATGACTGCGTACGCATTGCGCACGAACAGGGCATCGAAGCGGTGATCCAGCCCGGTGGTTCCGTTCGTGACAACGATTCCATCGAATTCTGCAAACAACATGGTATGGCGATGGTGATGACCGGTATGCGTCATTTCCGCCACTAATCCGTGGAAAATATAAAACGAAAAGCGGAGATCATTTCCTGGAAATGACCTTCGCTTTTTTTTAAAGAAAAATTGGCGCCATTGCCTGAAAATAGCTAGTATTGTTGTTCATGGCCTTTATCAAGCAAAATATCATGCAGGATGCGGCAGACGCGGACCTCGTCCGGGAGTATAAGGCTTCCGGCAGTCTGGAGCTGCTGGCTGCCCTCTACCAGCGTTATATGAACCTGGTATATGGTGTATGCCTGCAATATTTTGATGAAGAAGGCAGTAAGGACGCCGTCATGCAGATCTTCGAGGAGCTGATTGATAAACTGAAGCGGCATGAGGTACAGAACTTTAAAAGCTGGCTGCATGTTTTATCGAGGAACCACTGCCTGATGAAACTGCGGTCCATGAAAAACAAGGAGTCCCTCCAGGTGACCATAGAAGAAAATTCCCCGGTTATGGAAAACGGGGAATTAGCGCATCATGACCACGAAGTCACGCTGGAAGACAATCTCCAGTCCATGGAAAAATGCCTGGAGACCTTGCCGGAAGAGCAAAAACGCAGCGTGAACCTGTTCTACCTGGAAGAAAAAAGCTACCGCGAGGTGGCTGTCATCACCGGATATGAAATGAATAAGGTGAAAAGCTATATCCAGAACGGGAAACGGAATCTTAAAATTTGTATGGAGCAACAACAACATGCCTGACAAGCACGCACATAACAAACCTGCCGTAAGCGCCGAGCTTATCCGCCAGTATCTGGCCGGGGAGCTGGATGACAAGGCCATGCACGCCCTGGAACGCCAGGCGCTGGATGACCCGTTCCTGGCCGACGCGCTGGAAGGTTATGCATTGCACGCCCCGGACCAGCAGGTTCACCAGGAAGACCTGGCAGACCGGCTTTCCCGGCGGGTGGCGCAGCCGCAGCGCAAGGCGGTGGTCCGTCCATTATATCCGCGTATCGCGGCAGCGGCAGCAATCCTGTTATTGCTCTTTACCGGTGGCTGGTTCCTGTTCAAAACGCAAAACGACAAGGCCCCGGAGATTGCACAGGCTGATCAGCCCATAGCAATACCCCTGGACACGTCAGCATCGGCTGCCGACGCGCCTGAAATGGCCATGCTGCCATCCGGCGATACTGATAGTAAGAAGGCGGCCCCGGCCCGGAAAGAAGCTCCCGCTTTGGCCCGTACCATGGAGCCGGCAGCGGATATCAGTGCCAAAGACGAAAGACTGGTGGAGAAACCGTTGGAACGGAGGGCGTTAAAACAATCGCCGCCCAACGCAGCCTTCGTTGTGCCTGCACCGGCACCAACGCCTGCACCCGCAGCCATACCGCCGGCTTTAGCACAGTCTGCTCCGGTGATTACGCCCACTCCGGCGCCTGTCAGCGCGGAGAAGCAGGCAGACATCGCGGCAGGCCGGCGCGACTCCGGTGCCATGGGTTATTTTAATAACAGGGCGCTGGAAGAGGTCACCACCGGCTTTGGAGCAGCCCGTGCGAGAAAAGCAGCCCCCGTGCAGCATGATTCCCTCACCCGGAACATTCCCCGGGACGAACAGATGAGCTATGCTTTAGAGGGTAAGGTAGCAGGGGTTAATGTTGACAGTGAAACGAAACGCAAGGGCAACAAAGGCCGGAAACCGGATACGCAGTCCGCGCCTGTCAACGGCCGCGTGGCTTACGAGCAATATCTCCTCGAACATACCGCTAACCCCGGAGGATTTAATGGCATTGTACGTATAGGGTTTACCGTTATGCCGGACAGCACGCTGCAGGACATTAAAGTGATCCAAAGCCTGAATGCGGCCTGTGACGCGGAAGCTGTCAGGGTCGTGAAAGAAGGCCCGGCGTGGAAGCCTGCGGCAGACAGCAAGCCCGCCAATGTTACATTGGAAATCATCTTCAGAAAAAAAGCAGACCAGTAAAAAGCAGCTTTAACTTTTACGTTCCTTCCACTGCTGGTTAAAGGATTTGGCTGCAAATACCGGCAGGTCCCGGTTTTCCCCCCAACTTTTTGCGAAGAATTTGCGGAAGAAGAAGTTCTTCATTTTACCACTGGCCATATTCATCATTTTGCGGCTGGTGCATCCCTGTTTCCATACGAACCATGCAAACTTCTCCCCGCCGGAGGTATGGTTTTCCTCTACCGCTTTTTGGCGGTTGTGGAGCAGCAGTTCGTGCAGGTTGATACGTACGGGGCATACTTCTGTACAATTACCGCAGAGGGAGGAGGCGAAGCTGAGGTGCATGTAGTTATCCATCCCTTTGAGGTGGGGAGTGATGACAGCGCCGATAGGGCCGCTGTAGGTGGTGGCATAACTATGGCCGCCAATGTTTTTATAGACAGGGCAGGCGTTGAGGCAGGAGCCGCAACGGATGCAGTAAAGACTTTCGCGGGCGGCGGTATCCTGGAGGATGTTGGTTCGGCCGTTGTCCATCAGGATCACGTACATTTCTTCGGGGCCGTCTGTTTCGCCTTCCTGGCGGGGACCGCTGAAAATGCTGTTATAGGCAGTTACCTGCTGGCCGGTACCATAGGTGGCCAGCAGTGGCCAGAACAGCGCCAGGTCTGCCACGGAGGGCAGCACTTTTTCAATACCCACCAACACGATATGTGTTTTGGGGAAAGCTGTGCTGAGGCGGGCATTGCCTTCATTTTCCGTAACGGCTACGGAGCCGGTATCGGCCAGGATGAAGTTGGCGCCGGTGATGCCTATTTCCGCTTCCAGGTATTTTTGTCTGAGTTTTTCCCGCGCTACGAGGGTCAGTTGCTCGGGGGTAAGATCAGGAGGAGTGCCCAGTTTTTCTGCAAAGAGGCGGGCCACGTCTTCCTTGCTTTTGTGCATGGCCGGTGTTACAATGTGATAAGGCGGCTCACCGTCCAGCTGCTGAATGTACTCTCCGAGGTCGGTTTCCACACATTCAATGTTATGTTGCGCGAGGAAGTCATTGAGATGTACTTCCTCGGTGGCCATGGACTTACTTTTGACGATGCTTTTGCATTGTTTGGCCTGGCAGATGGCGAGGATTTCCTGCTGCACCTGTTCCGCCGTTTCCGCCCAGATTACTTTACCGCCACGCCTGGTGAAATTCATTTCGAATTCCTCGAGGTGGTTGTCCAGGTGTTCAATAGCTCTCCACTTGATATTCTTGGCCCGTTCCCGCGCTACCGGCAGGTCAGCAAACTGCTGTTTGCCGACTTTTACAGCAGCATTGTATTTTCCTATATTGAAGTTGATCGTCTGGCGGTGACCAAGATCTGTCGCTTTTTTTTCACTTGCTTCGAGAAAAGTGGAGGCTGTTTGATGCATAAGCAAACGATAATTCCTTGATAAATATAGTGTATTTAAGCGTTGCGCAATAGCCGCAGCTCAAATAACTCCTTCTGAATCACCAGATAACAAATCCCTGATCACAGGATGACTTAGTATTTCTTGGTGGCAATTTTATCCAGCACTTCATAAAATTCCGTGCCGTATTTTCTGGTAATAGCCTCTTTCAGGAATCGGTACACCGGTACTTTCAGGGACCGGCCGTTTTTGCAGGCGGGTTTGCAGATATCCCAGCGGTCGTAATTGACGGCTTCAAACGACTCGTATTTTTTTATCCGGATAGGATAAAGGTGGCAGGAGATGGGTTTTTTGTAGTCTACCACGCCGTCGTTGTATGCTTTCTCGATGCCGCAGCCTACGATGCCATGATCATCGATGGTGGCGTAGGCGCAAATACCATTGTTCACGATAGGCGTCACATACCCGTATTCTTTGTCGGTAGTGTTGGTGCCGGTACGTTCAATTTCTTCGATGCCTTCCTGCCGGAGGTAGGATTTGATTTTCGGGTAGATTTTTTTCAGGATTTTAGTCTCGTCCTTGTCCAGGGGGGCGCCGCAGTCGCCCGCTACGCAGCAGGCGCCTTTGCAGGCTGACAGATTGCATACAAACTGCTCTTCAACTAACTCGTCACTAATATATTTATCGTCAATGATAATCATCGGCTTATGGTCTTTTGTTGGTCCTGATGGGGACGAACAAGCATGTAAAGACCACAAAGTTACGGGATTGCCGGCTTATCTCCAGCGGAGGGTTTCCACCAGGTGCCACATATCTTTTTCGAGGAATGCATTGACGGGCGCGAGGGAATCGGCCTGAGGGGGAGCGTAAAAGTAGAGGGCGCCCCGCAGGAAGTGCTGCAGGGAGTCGGTAGCGTAGAACTGTTTGGCCGAGGCTGCGTTGCCGCCTACCTGGTAGAAGGTGCCGGTTACGTGGTTAGGCGTACGGATGTTGTTTTCGTCTATATATTCCGCTTTGTAGGTGTGTTTATAGGTCATTTTGTAGGCGTCGTCCACCAGCTGCTGGAAGTTGTTGCCTTTGCCGATGATTTTATAGCTGAGGTATATTTTGCCGTTGAGCGTGGGGAAGTCGATATTGATCCAGTAAGGGTTCTCCGGCTTTTCGCCGAAGAAGGAGGTGTCTTTCACCACATTGGCGTAGACCGGGTATTCGAAGGTGTACGGGTAGCCGGGCGCATCGAAGGTGCGGTATTTTTTTTCCGGGAATTTCATCAGGAAGAAGCCCCTGGGCTTAGGTGTGGGCGGCGTGTTGCAGGCAACAGCCAGGATAGTGATCAGCAGGGACAGGAGGGTGATACCCTTTCCTTTGAAGTATGGCATTTTCTCTGAAATCGTTTAACAGGGCAGGATTACGCTTCTTGGGCGGCGTCCGGCCGTATGGTGACCTGTACTTTCTGGATGCGCATTTTAGTGACTTCCAGTACAGTGAAATCGTAGTTGGTATAATTGATAACGCTGTTTTCTTCCGGAAATTTTCCTGCCAGTTCCAGGATAAGGCCTCCGAGGGAGTCGCTTTCGCCTTTTACTGATTCGAAGGTTTCCGGTGGGATGTTCATGATGCGGCAAACATCGTTGAGCATGGTTTTCCCTTCAAAAACGTACGTGAAGTTGTCCAGTTTGCTGTAGTTAAATTCTTCCTCGTCGAATTCGTCTTTGATATCGCCGATAACTTCTTCCATGATGTCTTCGAGGGTAACGATACCGGAGGTACCGCCAAATTCGTCGACGACCACGGCAAAGTGCATGCGTCTGCTCTGGAATTCGGAGAGGAGGTCTTCGATGAGTTTGTGGCCGTGCACGAAGAAGGGCTGGCGCATGACTTCGTGCCAGTCGAATTTATTGCCTTTATCGAGGTGGGGGAGCAGGTCTTTGGTATGGATCACGCCCACAATGCTGTCGAGGTTGCCCTTGTACACCGGGAGGCGGGAGTAGTGGAGGTCCGCCACCTGTTTGATCACTTCTTCGAAGGTGCTGTCGTATTCGATGCCGTTTACGTCGAGGCGGCCGCGCATGATCTGTTTAACGGTGATGTTGCCGAATTTGAGGATGCCTTTGAGGATATTTTTTTCTTCCTGGGAGGCGGTTGGGTCTACGCTCATTTCGATGGCTTCGTCAATTTCGTGGTAGTTGACAGGGCCGGCGCCGCGATGAAACAGGCGGGCTTCGATGCTGCCGCTGATGCCTACGAAGAAATCGCTGACAGGTTCCAGGGTAGCATGGATGAGGCTGACAAACCATGCGAAGTAGGTGGCGAAGCGGATATTGTTCTGGGCGGCCCATACGCGGGGAAGTATCTGTCCGAAAAACAGGAGGATGAGGCAGATCAGGGAGATCCTTACCACAAAGGAGACCACCGGGAGTGTTTGCAGGTCTTCCATCTGGGTCACCAGGTAGTTGGTGATCATGATGAAAGCGATCATAAGGATGATACCGGCGATCTGGAGGGATGCCAGGAGTGATTTTGGTTTTTCCAGCAGCTTGGTAATCAGTTTGCCGGAGGTGTTCTGTCGTGTTTTGAGTACGTTCAGGTCCTTGTAATTCAGGGAAAAGAACGCTACCTCTGCGCCGGAAACGATAAAGGTAAGCAGCAGTATTACAAAAATAACAAGTAAGAATACCACCATATTTGGCGTAGCGATAGGTGCATTTACTTGTAACAAACAGGACATGTTGCTTGCCGAGAGGATCTCCAAGATATTTAGCTTTGATGTAATCAATCAAAAAAACAGGAAAGGTAATTCACACAACTACATTTTCCTGCACGCAAATATAAGTAATGTCCCTATATGGGATTACGTAGTTCCGGAAAGATAATATTTTACAGATGTACTAAAAAGGCAGATCGTCTGCAGGCTCGTTCAGCGAAGGGGGAATTTCCATATTGTTAGCGAAATTGTCTCCGGTGGAAGTGCCTGAACTGCTGTGGTGAGGTATGGGGTGGTCTGAGCTGTTGAGGTCCATGCGTTTATCCAGCATAACCAGGTTGTCTCCTACAACTTCTGTCGCAAATTTTTTGTTGCCTTCCTTGTCTTCCCAGCTGCGGGTACGCAAACGTCCTTCAATATAGACCAGGCTGCCTTTGTGCAGGTATTTCTGGGCCAGCTCTGCCAGTCCGCGCCACAGCACTACGGTATGCCATTCTGTTTGAGAAATGAGTTTTCCCGCCCTGTCTTTAAAGGTTTCCGTGGTCGCCAGGGAAAATTTCGCCACGGCGATATTACCTTCGAGGAACTGCACATCCGGGTCTCTGCCTAAATTGCCTATCAGAATTACTTTATTAACACCTCTCATAGTTGTAGGTTTTTTTAGTCTATTGTTAAAAGGTTCTTCTTTTATAAATAAACAACCTTCTTAAAGTTAATATTTTTTTCCAATCGACAGTGAAAAATTTCTTGCTGGCAGCGTGTTAAGCATGAATGGACGCATGTATTATAACTTCCTGTAATCTAACCGTATAATATATTTTTAATTTTCTGTATATGTTTCATATCAGAACAACTGTAGTTTTTTGCTTTGCAAAAAGGCGGTGATGGTTTTTGGAAAGGCGTATTTATCAAGTGTTTTACGGGAAACGAGCAGGTGCCCGTCTGCCGGCAGCGGCTGCTTTATTTCGATGGTAAAGAAGCGACTGTAGATGGTTTGGTGGGTCAGCTGTTGTTTTTGAGGCGTCGACACGTTGGTGACGGTAAAGGGGGTATTGCCGAAAAGCTGGCGGAAGGACTCATTTTTCCGCAGGTCATCGAGCTCTGCCGCTTCCGGTGTTTCGATCAGGATAAATTCGTGCAGGTTCTGCCAGATATCTTTTTCTGTTCTTTTCCGGATATAGATGCTGTCTTTGAATTCCACGAGGAAGTGGTTGAAATAGCGTTTTTTGATCTGCAGTTTTTTTGATTTTACGGGGAGCACTTCTACCAGTTGCTGCTGGCGGGCCAGGCATTTACGGTTGAGCGGGCAGGTGGGGCAGGCGGGTTGCTGTGGTTTGCAGACGACGGCGCCAAAATCCATAATGCTTTGATTATAAGCGGCCGATTCGTTGGGCGGGAGCAGTTCCTGTGCCAGGTCGCCGAATTGTTTTTTGCCGGCGGTGGTATCGATGGGGGTGTCGATGGCGAAGTAGCGGGAGAGGACGCGGTATACGTTGCCGTCCAGTACGGCGTGGGGGAGATGGAAGCCGAAGGAGGCGATGGCGGCGGCGGTGTAGTCGCCTATTCCTTTCAGGGCTTTGATCTGGTCGTAGGTGTCCGGGAACTTCCCTTTATAGGTGGTGGCTATTTCGCGGGCGGCGGCCAGCATGTTTTTACAGCGGGCGTAGTAGCCGAGGCCCTGCCAGAGGCGGAACACTTCTTCTTCGGGGGCATTGGCCAGTTTGGTGGCGGTGGGATAGTGTTCGATAAATTTCTGGTAGTAGGGCAATCCTTGTTCCACGCGGGTTTGCTGGAGTATGATTTCGGATAGCCATATCCGGTAGGGGTCTTTTTCACCTTTCCAGGGCATGGTGCGGGTATTGCTGAGTTGGTTCCATTCCAATAATTTTTCCGTAAAAAAAAGTCGGGAATCGGCCATTTATATATTATTTTAATAAAATTATTTAGTAAATTGATATGGTAAAAGCTGTACAAAACCCTATAAGGTACAACGGATACTCATTTCCGGGCCTGCAAATAAATATAATTTATCGCCAATACCAGTTA
>NZ_CAMLHC010000041.1 GCF_946479755.1 uncultured Chitinophaga sp.
GATCAAAGTGCCGGCCCTGTTAAAAGGCGCCTATGACAACCTCCAGCTGCCTTACCAGGAATTTGATAACAGCTGGGGCCTCTCCCAGATGACGACCGACGAAACCGTAGGCCCTACCCGCGGCGGCGACTGGGACGACAACGGCGTATGGCGCTCCCTTCACGAACATACCTGGAATGCAGACCATGCCCACATTCAGTCGGCATTCACCAACCTGCTGACGCTCCAGTTCAGCGCCAGCAACGTGCTCAATTTCAAACCGAGCAACAACCAGGCTGCACAGGCCCGTTTCCTGCGCGCCCTCTCCATGTTCACCGTACTGGACCTCTGGGGACAGGTGCCCTTCAGGAACCCTTCAGACACGCTCCTGAATGCCCCTAAAGTGCTGAAAACACAGGAAGCGCTGGACTATATCATCTCCGAGCTGAACGCGATCATGCCGGACCTCGGCGCACGCCCTGCCACACCTGCCTACGTGGCCAACAAGGACGCCGCCCGTGCCCTGCTGATGAAGTGTTACCTCAACAAAGGCGCGTTCCTCAACAGGGCCGCACCCACTTTCGCTGCCGCTGACATGCAACAGGTCATCACCCTCGCAGACCAGATCAAAGGCACCGGCACCTACAGACTGGCCACCGATTACTTTGACAATTTTGCCCGTGACAACGATTTAAAATCCACAGAAAATATCTTCACGCAGCAAAATGGTCCCGGCTTCAGTACCGTACGTAAAGGCAACGCCACCTACGCCCGCTGGAAATTCACCGTACACTATAACATGATCCCCAGCGGTTGGAACGGCTTCACCACCCTGTCTGATTTCTACGACAAGTTCCAGGCTTCCGACAGAAGGAGAGGCGGCGCTTATACCGGTCTCACAGATACCAGCGGCATGCTCGTAGGCTTCCTCATCGGTCAGCAATATGACGTGAACCATAACCCGCTGAAAGACCGTAAAGGCAATCCGCTGGCTTTCACCCGTGATGTACAGCTCAAAGAATCCGGCGCCAACCTGGAAGTGACCGGTATCCGCGTCATCAAATATGTACCGGACTTTTTCACTTCCACGAATTCAAAGGATAACAACGAAGCCAGCAATGACTACGTTTTCTTCCGCTATGCCGACGTGCTGCTGATGAAAGCAGAAGCCCTGCTGCGTACAGGCAATACCCCCGGCGCGCTCGCCATTGTGAACGAAATACGGATCGCCCGTGGCGCCACAGCGCTGGGCGCACTGGACGTAAACTCCCTGCTGGACGAAAGAGGACGAGAGCTTTACTGGGAAGGCTGGAGGAGACAGGACCTGGTGCGCTTTGGTAAATTCCTGCAGCCATGGCAGCTGAAACCCGCCGATAACCCAAGGAACCTGCTGTTCCCCATTCCTACCAGCGATCTTGCTGTTAACAAAAACCTTGTACAGAACCCGGGTTACTAAACCATATTTCCCATTGCCGGGAACAGTGCCCTGTGGTACTGTTCCCGGTAAATCCTCCGGCCTTTTTTACCTGTTACCCGCTGCCGCGCCCGGTCCCGCCAGGCGTACCGGGGGAGGATTGTCTCATCAAATCATCAGTATCATGAACAAAATTCCGCTGCCGGTCCTTTCACTGTTGCTATTCCTGTTGATACAGGTTCCGCTCATCGCTCAGACATCCGTGATGCCGGCAGGTAACGTCAGCAGTGTCAGCATCTCCGGTCAACAGGTAAAAATTAAAACAGCCAATGCTTTTGCGGAGGTAACAGTGTACAGCCCTTCCATCATCCGCGTGAGAATGGACAAACAACCGCTGAAAGCCGATTTCTCCTATGCCGTTGTGGGCAAACCATTGCCCACCAAAGCACAGATCACCCAAAACAGCAGCGAGATCAGTATTGTCACCGATTCCTTAACAATGCGGATACAAAAAACACCTTTTGCTGTTGCTTTTTTCAGCCCTTCGGGCGATGTGATCAGCGAAGATGAGCCAGGCCTCGGCACCTCCTGGATTGGCGATGAAGTAACGACCTACAAAAAGATGCAGGACAACGAGCGGTTCATTGGACTGGGCGAAAAAACAGGTAACCTGGACCGTAAAGGGGAAGGCTATACGAACTGGAACTCCGATGTATTCGGCTACGCCACCAACAGAGATCCTATCTATGCCACCATTCCTTTTTACATCGGCATCCACCACCGGCAGAACTACGGTATCTTCTTTGACAACAGCTACCAGAGCGATTTTAACTTCGGGGCCAGCAACAACCGTTTTTCTTCGTTCGGCGCAAGGGGAGGAGAGATGAACTATTATTTCATCTACCATCCACAAATGGCAGACATTATCCGGTCCTATACCAGCCTGACCGGCCGTATGCCCCTACCGCCGTTGTGGAGCCTCGGTTATCAGCAAAACCGCTACAGCTACTATCCCGACACGGAAGTATACCGGATCGCACAAACCCTGCGCGAAAAGAAAATCCCGGCAGACGGTATCACCCTCGACATCCACTATATGGATGCTTATAAGCTGTTCACCTGGAACAAAGAACGCTTCCCGAATCCGTCACAGCTTACCGGCAGGTTAAAAGACATGGGATTTCGTGTAACCGTCATCGTTGATCCAGGCATTAAAGTGGAAGAAGGTTACCCCGCCTACGAAAACGGCAAAAAGGAAAATATCTTTATCAAATACAGCGACGGGCAGAACTATACCGGGCAGGTATGGCCCGGCTGGTGCCACTTTCCCGATTTTACCAGCGAGAAAGGCCGCAACTGGTGGAAGGGGCAGGTAAAATCGTATATCCGTGACGGTGTCAGCGGCATCTGGAACGATATGAATGAAATTGCCACCTGGGGGCAGAAAATGCCCAACAATGTGCTCTTCGATTACGAAGGGCATCCGGTTACCCATCTACAGGCACACAATATCTACGGACTGCAAATGGTGCGCGCCAGCTATGAAGGCGCCCGCGAAGCCCTGCAAAAACGCCCGTTCCTGTTAACACGTGCCGCTTACGCTGGCAGCCAGCGCTACAGTGCTATCTGGACCGGCGACAACCGGGCGGAAGAAGATCATATGCTGCTGGGCGTACGGCTGCTGAACAGCCTGGGCGTGAGTGGTTTTCCCTTCTCCGGCATGGACGTTGGCGGTTTTACCGGTAACCCGTCTGTTAGTCTTTACACCCGCTGGATGCAGATCGGCGCTTTTATTCCCTACTTCAGGAATCATACCGGCGTGAATACCAAATCAGCAGAGCCATGGGCGTTCGGCGAAGAAGCGCTGGAGATCACCCGCAACTATGTAAACCTGCGGTACCACCTCCTGCCTTACCTCTACAGCACACTGTATACCGCCAGTCGTACAGGCGTGCCCGTAATGCGCACGCTGGCGCTTCAAAACACGTTCGATCCGCAGGTGTATGACACCCGCTTTCAGAACCAGTACCAGTTTGGCGATGCCTATATGATCGCTCCGTTTGAGAGCACTAAAGAATTCGGCAGTATTTATTTCCCTAAAGGGAAATGGTACAACCTCTATACAGACGCCGTCACCACCGGCGGCCAGGACGTTATCACTCCCCTCAACATCAAAACCTTACCGGTATATGTAAAAGAAAGCAGCATTGTGCCTATGCAGGCACTGGTACAGTCTACCCGCGAGAAACCAGCAGACACGCTTTTCCTTCATCTATATAAAGGCGGTCAGCCCAATACATTTGTGTACTACGAAGATGATGGTGAAAGCCTCTCTTACGAAAAAGGTGATTACTATGAGAGAAGCATCACCTATGATCCTGCGCGCCAAACGCTGACACTGCAAAAACCGCAGGGCAGCTACAGCAGCCAGTTTCATCACATCAAACTGATCCTGCACGGATTTGACAGCAAACAGCGTATAACCGTCAACGGTAATTCCACGAGTGTAGACTCAGGTCCCTTTTCTTTTTTATCGCCCATATCCCGGTTTGATCCGCAGGGATCATTTATACCGGCCGAAAGCTGTCCGGTACAAGTGGCCACCTTTGCCAACAGTAACGAGCTTCTTAACGTGGGTTTATGAGAAAAGAACGGCACCCCCGGATTTTCCGGGGGGCCTTTTTTCCAGGCAGGGGGTTCCCGCAAAGTCGCAGAGCAGCAAAGAGCGCAAAAATTTTTAAGCTTAAATAAGAAAACAAATGGCGTAGATCAAATTTGATCTACGCCATTTGTTTTTAGCTCGCTTATATTTTGTTCTCAGCGCTCGTTGCTTTGCGATTTGCGAAAGTATCGCGAGCCTGCGAGCGGCCAGGTGACTACAACTTCACTACTTTACTGCGCCAGATTTTTCTGCTTTGCTGGCTGGTAACCCGGATGATCCAGGTACCATTCGGCACTTTAGACATATCTACGCGTAAAGGCAGGGTACCTTTGGTATTGGCGGTATGTATCTGCCGCAATATTGGTGCGCTGCCTTTCAGGTCCAGCACTTCCACCAGCAGCTTATCGCCGGCAGGAGCATCTACCTGTATTTGCAGGTCCGGACCAACTACCGGGTTGGGATAAGCGATCAGCTGTTCAGGCTGAGAAGCGGCCATAGCGGCTCCTGTACAATCACGAACATACTTCCACGGTTTACCGTCGCCCATGCTGATATCAGGTTGTTCGCCCTGTGTCCACCATTTTGCGGAGTATACTTTACCGTTATACGATACCTGTGCACCGCCGTTGTAGGCAGTAGTGGGAGACCAGGCCGGAATACCGTTACAGTTATTACCGCTGCTCACGGTAATGCTGACAGCCGCCGATGTGGTAGTGGCGCCGCCATTATCAGTAGCTCTCGCGGTAAGGCTGTAAGTGCCTGCTGCCACATTGCTCCAGGTCCAGGTGTACGGTGCTACGCTGTCTACGCCCAGCTGGGTGGTGCCCTGGTAGAAAACGACGCGTTTAATGACGCCGTCGCTGTCGGAAGCAGCCGCCTGTATGTTCACAGTAGCCGGAGCGGTGAAGGTGGCGTTATTGGCCGGAGAGGTGATGTTTACCACCGGCGGTTTGTTGCCTCCTGTTGTTACACTGATGTTCACCACAGCAGAAGTGGTTGTAGCACCTTTGTTGTCGGTAGCGCGGGCAGTAAGGCTGTAGCTGCCTGCTGCCACGTTGTTCCAGGCCCAGCTATACGGTGCTACGCTGTCCACGCCCAGCAGGGTGCTGCCCTGGTAGAATGCTACGCGGGTCACCACGCCGTCGCTATCGGAAGCTGCTGCCTGAATGTTCACGGAAGCAGGAGCGGCGAAGCTCGCATTGTTGGCAGGAGAAGTGATGTTCACCACCGGTGGTTTGTTGACCGGTGAAGAGCCGAAGAAATACTCGTAATAGTTATTGGCAAATTCGTCGCCATTGGATTTATCCCAGTTCACAGACCAGGTCATGATGCCACGCAGGCCGGGGTAGCCTGCCGCATTACGCAGCTGGTAAGTACCGCCGAAGGATTGTCCTTTCATCACATAGTCCAGCGCCTTTTTCACGTTGGCAGGTGCAATATAACCGCCGCCGGCAGCACGGGAGGTAGCCGGAATACCAAAGGCTACCTGGTCCTGGCGCAATGCCGGGAAAGTTTGTGTAGTACCTGCTACCGGGAAGCCTTTCAGCAGCATTTCGGTCAACGCTACGATAAAATCAGGCGTACCCTGGTTGTATACACCGTTGTCGAGTCCCATTACAGAACCGGTATTATAGTATTGTGTCTGGATGAAAGTCAGCTCATTGCGCAAACCGTAGATAACAGGCAGGTAAGCGCCTACCAACGGGGAGTAGGTAGAGCCATAGGCCGTTTGTACATAGTACGTTTCCGGCGCCATTGTGAGCCAGCAGTCTTTGCCCTGACCTTTACGGTAGGCAATGATCTCTTTCACACCGGCTATCAGGTTCTGTACTTTAGGGGTGGTAGGGTTAGTGAAGTCCTTATCGCCGTTGTCCAGCTGCAGGTTGTTACCACCTTCTATGTCCAGGTCAAAGCCGTCAAAGTTATACTGGTCCATCAGTGCTTTCATGGACGTAACGAATGCTTGTTTTTTCGCTGCGGTGGAGAGGTTCAGGGAACCGGTTTCACCGCCCAGCGACAGGAGTACTTTTTTACCCTGTGACTGCAGGTATTGCACATCGGCCAGGAATTCCGCCGGCGTTACGTTTTCAGGCACAAAGGAGATAGTGGCCAGATCGGAGCCGCTGACAGCAAAAGCTACCTCAATGACATTGTATTTCGGGTTGACATTACGGAGAGGGATATACGGAGAAGCGTCCGAAGGAGATCCCCAGTTCTGCCAGTAACCCACAATCACTTTACCGGAATCCGGTGTACCGGGACCGGAGGTGTTTACCACCAGGTTTACCACTGAGGAAGTGGTGGAAGCACCTTTATTGTCCGTTGCGATGGCTTTTACCGCGTAGTTGCCGGCCGGCACACCGTTCCATGCATAGCTGTAAGGAGCGGTACTGTCTCTGCCAAGCAGGGTAGCGCCATTGTAGAAGTCCACCCTGATCACGGTGCCGTCGGTATCGCTGGCAGCAGCCTGCAACGTAATATTGGCAGGAGCGGTGAAAGTAGCGTTGTTGGCAGGGGCAGTGATGCTAACGACAGGAGGCACATTGGTGCCGCTGCCGCCGGTGGCGAATACTTCATTGATTTTATTCACCAGTGGTGAACGGGTATTGGGGCAATAGATGAGTTTACCTTTGGGTACGGTGCTGCTGGTCATATTCACCATGTCAGCGTACACCTGCCAGATGATCACGCCTGCCAGGCTGTTATCTTTGATGTACTGGGCTTTGGCGGCAACGGAACGTTCGTTGTCATAGCTCAGGAAGAAATTACCTTTTGTTTTATAAGGTACTTTGGCGACATCGTCCCAGTGGTCGGTCCAGCCGGATCCGGAGCCCGTGGTATTAACGATGTAGCTGTAGTTGGGCGTACCGTCCCATACATCTTTTGTCCAGTTGGTATAGTCTGCGCAGGTCTGAATGGGCCCGTCAGGCTGCACGGTTTCAGCGCGTTTCACGGTAGGCGTATGCAGGTCGGCGGTGCCGTTGGTGATAACGCCACGGCCATAAAAAGGTGCACCGAGGTTGACTTTGTTCATGTTAACGCCCAGTGCGCGCAGCCCTTTGGTGGTGGCATCGAGGGAGAAGCCGGCATATTCCTGGCCGGGGTATTCGTACAGCGGGGAGTTGTGACCGGCTTTGTTGGACCAGCCGCCGTTGTAGTCATACGTCATCATGTTGAAATAATTCAGGACGTTGTTCAGGCGTGGCCAGTCAAAGCCCTGCAGTTTGTTGAGGGCGGGAGAGAAACAGCTGGTCATCAGTTTATTGGGGCCGATGGCTGCTCTCACTGCTTCCAGCAGTATCGCGAAGTTGGTGTAGTCCGCGGTGCTGTAGTGTTCAATGTTCATACCCGCGTCGTTGGGGTATTCCCAGTCGAAGTCAATCCCATCGAAGCCCATGGCGATCAGCTGCTGGCAGCCGGCCACGAATTTGGCTCTTTTGGTGGCGTCTGCCGCTACTTCGGGATAGTGCTTACACATGCTCCAGCCGCCGATGGAAGCCAGTACTTTTACGCCTTTCTGGTGAGCCAGATCGAGCACGCCGGGAGCGCCGCCCTGCTTGGGCACAGACAGTGGGAAGCTGCCTGTTTTACCGGTGTTCACGTTGGTCCAACCGCTACCGCCGTTGCGGTATCCGAGGGAGTAGGCATAGCTGTTGTCGGGGATGTAATACAGCACTTCCAGTTCTCCGTACAGGAGGTACATGTCCCAGCTGCTGTAGATGTCTTCATTGACCATGGGAGCGGGGGCCTGTACGGCACCTGCCTGGTAAATGTTTTTGTTGCGGTAGTCACCGCTGTGCAGCGATCCGTCATTCGCTACGCCAAAGAACGAAAAGTTCAGGATGGTGTACTGCGAATAGTCCACGTTCAGGTGGTTGTAACCGCCTAACGGAACAGTGCCTGCCACATTTTTCCAGGCGTCCCATTGGGTGATGTAACCGATCACCTGTTTGTTGTGTTGCTGCGTGGTGGCCGGAACTGTAGGGCTCACCTGGGCAAAGGTCCCGGGCGACAGCGACAGTAACAGCCAACAGACGAATGCGATACAGCGAAGCGCTGCGCCTCCATTGGTAGATTTTGGTGTCATAGTGATTGTTTGTTAAGATAATGGTTATTAAAAACTAGTGCTCAACTAAAAGGGAATTACATGTGCGTTCGGGTTATATGCTAGGCTATCGTATATAAGGTTTTCAGGTTTTCAGATCTTCTGATAAGGGTTTCACGTAAAATACAGCACGATGGGGGAGTCGGTGCAATCTTGAAAAAGTACCACGTCAAAAAAAATTTTTTTCGCGAACCACTGCTGTATATTTACTGTCAGAAGGCTTATATATAGTATATTGTCAGGATTCCTTTTGTTGATTTTTTGAAGGAGATAAACAGCACGCAAATCCTTTGCGTATTGATAAACTATCTTGCTGTCAGCATCATGTGATCGTTGTTCCGGTGTGCCGCTTCTTCTTTCCCTCACCCACAACAAAAATCAAAATGACTTCAGATCCAAACTTGCTCAGAGATGTTTACGCTGTTTTCAATATTTTTTGCGGAAGGTTCCGGCAAATGGTATGCACCGCCTGTAACTGGAGCGAACCTACGTTTTACCGCAAAATGAGGTGCCATCACCCGGCGGCCGGTAAAAGAGGCCGGAAGTCGTTCCTTAGCCAGGCCGAAGAGGAGGCGATCCTGAAGGAAGCGCACATGGCCTCCGAACATCTCATCCGGCTATTGCAGCAACACTTTACCACAACCGAAAAATATCCCTTGTGGCTGGAAGAACCGGAGGAAAGGGAAGATGCTTATTTTCTGAGCGAAGTGACGATCCCACTCGAAGAGATTCCTTTTTAATTGGATTTTTTTTCAAAATATTCACCAACCAAAATCTGCCGTAAAGGGAACGCCAATTGTTTACCTTTGCAGTAACAGGCTACAGCTAACCGTATGGAAGCTATCGTACAAAATATGTATCAGTCCCCTGTTGGCAACGTGCACAATTTCCTGTGTCAGTGCCAGCAGTGTAAGCTGTCTGCCTGGGAGCACCAGGAAACCTTTTCCATCGCTTTTATCCGGCAGGGTAACTTTACCTTCAAAGTATTTCGGAATGACCTCGACGCCTTCAACGGTTTATTCCTGGTATGCAAACCCGGATACGAACACCGGGTGGGACATGTGCATGCAATGCCGGACCAGTGCACCATCTTTTCCTTTCCCGCCGTTCATGCGGCGCAACTGGAAGAACAAGGCCGGGAGCTGTCCTGGTTTCTGAAAAACCCGGACTTGCACGCCGTGCTGATAAAGGCCACACCGGAAATGGAATACCTGCATCACCGCATCTTTCATTTACTGCAAAAGCCCCATTTTCCCCGCCTGTGGATAGAGCAAATGATGGTGGAGCTGTTCTCGCTGGTACTCTCACGCGGGCAAAATAAAAGCATCCCACCGCTGACAGAAAAACAAAAACGGAATCATCTTCCCCTGATAGCTGCTGTAAAAACATTTATCAGCGATAATTTTTCAGAAGACATCTCCCTGCCACAACTAGCCACGGTAGGTCATCTCAGCCCGTTCCATTTTAACCGGTTGTTCAAACAGATGACGGGCATCACCCCCTACAACTACCTGCTGCAGGTAAGACTGAAAGAAGCACATCTTCAACTACGGCACAGCAGTCAGCCGGTAACACATATCGCCTTCGATACTGGCTTCAACAGCCTCGAACATTTCTCCGCAGCCTATAAAAAACAATTCGGATTATCCCCTTCTCATACCCGGCGATAAAAACAGCAATTTTCCTTAAATCCACCCTCTACCAGTGAGATAGTTTTGTGTCATCAAACAACTCGTTATGTTTATGAAAACACAATTATTAAGCACGCTGGAAAACGCCCGCCAGTATACGTTGAGCGTGGCTGCCGCCATGCCGGCAGACAACTATGTCTTTAAACCGGATACCGCCATCTGGAGCTTCAACGACCTGCTGCATCATATCGGCTACGGTATTCTTTGGTGGAACGAAAACTATATCCGGCAGCAACCGGCTGACTGGAACCCGCCGGCCGCCACAAAAACAGCGGCCGCCACACAGGCATACCTGTCCAAAAGCTTTGACACCTTACAAAAGAGCATAGAGAAAGCAGATACGGATGAAAAAGTCATCCATGGTTTCTACGCTACACTGGACCATATTACGCACCATCGTGGCCAGGCGACCACCTATCTGCGCTGTAAAGGCATTACGCCCCCGGAATACACCTATTAAATTTTATGCACATGGCAGCAGCCTATTATATTAACAGTTACGACATTGTGGACATGGCGCTTTTCAGTCAATACCCTCCGGCGGTAATGGCGCTGCTGGAAAAATACGGCGCTTCCGTAGTCGCATCGGACCTGGCCGGTGTAGCGGTGGAGGGCAGCCCCCGCATGATGAACGCTATTATCCGGTTTCCTTCGGCAGAAGCGGCGCTTCAATGCTACCAGGACCCGGAATATCAGCCATTGAAAGCCATCCGGTTAAAAGCCGTTCGTAACTGCACCATGGTATTGGTGCAGGCCTTCACTCCTTAATACAAGCGGGGCGCCCCTGGAAAAGAGCGCCCCGTATTCAGAGAATTCCACGGTTATGGTTAACGTTTAGCGGCTTCCCGGATACTTTTAAACAACGCCTTAAAAGTGTCCGCATTATCTTTCGTGCCGGGCCTGAATTCGCCCTTGCCATAATAGGCATTGATAAATTCTGCGGTATTAACCCACATCGTTTCGAAGACGCCTTTCATCCGCTCTGCCACCGGCAAGGCGAAATCTGCGCGGGTACCGTCTTTGCGGCCGGCCAGTATCTGGTCCAGCTGGGCAAGCGCCACATCCGTTTTAGCACAGGCGCTGGCCAGCACATTAAAGCCTTTCAGCGCAAAATAGGCCGGAGTGGGAGGAGCGCTTTCATATTTCCAGTCGGTGATCACGATATCTTTCGGGATATGATCAATAGCGCGGTGCGTATCGTTCATACTTGCCTGCCAGGCCAGCAGGTTGGTGGTTTTACCATCTATCAGGCGGTCGCTCCACATCCACATTTCGCAACCCTTTTGTTTTAAGTGCGCGTGCAGCAGCCGTATGTACTCCGCTAATATTTCAGACTTATCACGGCCGCCACAACGGGGGCATTTATCATAACCGATGATCCAGGCTTCATCCAGTCCCACATGCAGGGCGTCGGCACCGCATACGTCTATCAGTTCATCCATGACGGGGAACAGGATCTTTGGCAGATCGGGATGTGCGGGACAGAGACATTTGCTGTAAAAATCAAACATGCCGCCGTTTTTCCAGGGCACCGGCGGATTGTAATCCGGTGATTCATCGAACTGCGGGTAGTGTTTCAGCAAAGGCCCGATCTCCGTTTGCTCGCTCTGGTGGGCGAGCAGGTTCATCATGGGAATGAAGCGGATTTTTGCATCGCGGCAGGCCTGTACAATCTGTAACAAGCCTTCTTTGCTGATAGCATTAGGCTCCGCCAGTTCCGGATGCGATTCATATTGATACCAGAATTCGATCCGCAGGGCCAGCGTATTCACGCCTTCTTTGGGCAGCGCTTTCCTGATAAAATCACACAGTAACGGTATGTCCTGTTTATTCGGCACACTCAGCATCAGGCCTCTTATAGGCAGTTCATTCCATTTAAAAGAGCGATAGTCCTGTGCATGGAGTTGCAGGGCGATAGCCATGCCTCCCCATAATAACATCCATTTTAAAATTCTTTGTCTCATTATTCTGCGATTACTTTTCTGACGCGGTTATTTCTTCTGTCTACAACGTATACGGTACCATCTTTTCCAACTGTTACGCCGGTAGGGGCGTAAAACAGGGCGGCGGCGCCGGTGCCGTCTGCGAAGCCAGCAGTGCTGCCACCGGTGTAGGTGCTCACCTGCCAGGTACCGGCGGCTACGAAGCGGATACACTGGTTGGTATTAACGGAAGATCCGTCCCAGGTACCGTTGCCGGCTATAAAGAGGTTGTCATGTGCATCGGTCGCTATCATCCAGGGGTATTCGAAAGTAGCAGCACTGGCGGGGCCGTTTACCAGGCCAGTCACGCCGGACTGACCGATGGTCACCCCCTTTTCCCAGGTGCCGTATTTATATTCCTGGATAACGGAGTTGCCGTTCACCACCACAAAGAGGTTACCCTTACTGTCTACCGCCACGTCGGAAGGATAGGAGAGGCCGGTGATGATCTGATCGGCGGAGCCATCGGGCTTTACTTTGAAAACGCTGCCATTGCCACGGGCGTCGGTGTAATAGATGGTGCCGTCTCTTTTATCGATGCCGATACCCCAGGCTTCAAACCAGCCTACGAGGGAGGTAGTACCATCGGGCGTGATTTTACGGAGCGTCCAGGCGGCAGGATCAGAGGTGAAAATATTACCGTCTTTATCCACCACTACGTCCATCGGCAGGAAGAAAGAGGCGGCGGTACCTTTGCCTTCTGCGTATTCATTCTTGCCACTGCCGGCGAGGGTGGTAACGGTGCCATCGGGCGCTATTTTACGGATACGGCGGTTCTCTGCTTCTGCTACATAGAGGTTACCATCGGCGTCGATATCGAGGCCGCAGCGGTTGCCGAAGTTAAAAGCGGCGGCGGTGCCTTTACCGTCAGCATAGCCTGCGGAGCCATTGCCGGCCAGGGTACTTACCACGTAGGATGTCTGGTAGTTAAAATCCTCTTTGCTGGTGCCGGCCTTTCCGTCAATCGTGACGGCTATTTTACCGGTACCCGCTTTGCGGGGGATAACGACCAGGATACGGTCTTCCACCACGCCTTCCACATAGGCTTTCACGCCGTTAACGGTAACGGATACACGACTGGTATCCAGGCTGAAGTTGCTGCCATAGATGAGCACTTCCGTACCGGCGCCGCCGGAAGCGGGTGTAAATTTATCAATGACGATCGGAGACGACGCATCGTGTTCAAATGCTTTGTCTTTTTTACAGCTGCTGAAGACCAGTACGCCCAGCAGCAGCAACAGATAATATCGGATGTGTTTCATGTTGTCTTAGTTTTTGGGATGAAGCCTTTATCACCAGCCTGGGTTCTGAACAAACTCCGGATTGCGGCCGCTCACTTTGTCCATTTCCGCCTGGGGAACGGGCAACCAGTAAGCACGTCTGGCATCGAAAACACGTTTTTCCACTACGGGGTAAGTGTAGGTCACATTACCGCTGCCGGTGACGGTCACACCGTGTATTTCACGGTTGTCGGTAACTTCCGCAATTTTCCAGCGGCGTACATCCCAGAAGCGGTGTGCTTCCAGCGCCAGTTCTATCCTTCTTTCATGCCGGATACGTGCACGCAGAGATTCTTTCGTGCCGCTGTTGACAGCGGGAATACCGGCACGGCCTCTCACCGCGTTGAGGGCGTTGTATACGTCCGCACCCGGGCCTGCCACTTCATTCTGCGCTTCTGCATAGTTGAGGTACAGTTCAGCGGTACGGATCAGCACCCATTTACGGTCGGTGGCGCCGGTATTGGAGAAGAGGTTCACTCCTTCCAGCAGGTATTTGCGGGGCCAGTAGCCGGTAGCGTTCTGGCCGGGGCGGGGCACATCTTCACCGTTCGGGTTCAGCGGACGGCCTTTCCACATACATCCCGGATACAGGATAGTGGCGTAAAAACGCCTATCGCGGCCATCATAGGGACGTTGTGGGTTGTAGCCGGAAGCAGGGTCGGTAATCGGCAGCCCGGTACTTTCCATCTCGTAATCATCTACCAGCTCCTGTATAGGGTTCACGTTGCCATAGCCGTTGGCGCCGCGGGGGTTCATTTCCCGGTCTATGCCGCCGTCACCATAGGCGGTGGGCGCAGGTCTGCTCCAGATCACTTCTTTATTGAAATACTGTGTGAAGATCTCGCCGTAGTTATCATTCAGCATATAGCCGTTGTTCAGCGCAGAATCCAGCGCAGCCTTACAGGCATTGGCGGCCTGCGTCCAGCGGTTCTGGTCATTTGAAGGATTGTACAGCGGACTGGCAAAATACAGCAGGGCGCGACCTTTCAGCGACAGCGCTATCACCCGTGAAGCCCTGCCCCAGTTGTTGGGACGCTCTGCATAGGTGGGCGGCAGCAGGGCGGTGGCTTCATCCAGGTCTTTAATAACCGCTCCCAGCACATCAGCGATACTGTTACGCTTAAAGTAGATGCCATCCGGATTATCGAATGGGTTTTCCACCTGGTTTAACAGCGGTACATCTCCCCAGCGGATGACCAGCTGGAAATAATAAAAAGCCCGTAGTACCAGTATCTCTCCTTTCAACCGGGAGCGGCGGTCGGGATAAGTAGGATCGTTGGGAACTTTATCGTAATTCTTCAGGAAGATGTTACAGGCGCGTATTTTACCATAGTACTCAGTCCACTGCCCGGCGAGCGGAAAATTGGACGGACTCATGGAACCGGTGTTAAAACTTCCCGCGTCGGCGCTGGAGTTATCGATGGCCTGGTTGGTTTCATCCGTGGCGCTGCTCAGTGGCCATCCCCAGGGCTGAAACATATCGGGCAGGCTTTGATAGGTAGTATTTACAAAGCGTTCCGCATTCTCAATATTTTTAAACACCTCTTCCTCCGTGATCAGGTCACTGGGTTTCCTGTCGAGGTAATTTTTCTTGCAGGCGCAGAAACATAGTATCAGCGCTGACAATAAACCTGTTCTAATTTTCACTGTTAGTTTCATGATCGTGGTTTAAAGGTTGATGGTGATACCGGCGTTATAGATGCGCATGATAGGGTAGGGCTGCCATCCCCAGCGGTCTGCCGTATTGGCCTCAGGGTCCACGCCCAGGTCTTTGACATTATCCCAGCTGACCAGGTTCATACCGTTCACGTATAAACGTGCGCTTTTCAGCTTGACTCTCTTCACCCATTCACGTGGCAGCCGGTAGCCGATCTCCAGGTTTTTCAGCTTGATATAATCGGTTTTTCTGATCCAGTAGGAAGAACTGATGAAGTTGTTGGACATATTGCTTTCAACGAGGTGCAAGGCGGGGAAAGTGGCCTTGTCCGCCGTCTCCGGTGTCCAACGGCCTTCGTGGATAGGGCGGTAGCTTTCGCGGTAGTTATACACCAGCTGAGCGGAGTACATCTGGCGGCCGCCTGTAGCGCCCTGGAACAGTACGCTGACATCGAGGCCTTTGTAATCTACCCCCAGGGTAACACCAAAATAGCCAGTGGGCACGTTCAGCATGGGCAACATCACACGGTCCGCTTCGTTAATAATCCCGTTGTTATCGATGTCCTTGTATTTAATATCTCCCGGTATCAGCGGGGCAAAGGTCTGTTTAGCGCTTTTAGCGATTTCGTCCTTGCTCTGGAAAAGTCCTTCTGCAATATATCCCAGTCCATAGCCGATAGGGTTACCTACCTGGCTCTGGTAAGCGTAGGCCAGCTTGGGTTCATCCATTTCCAGTATTTTGTTTTTTACGTACTGGTAGTTGGCTTTCGCGAAAACGCCGACCTGCCTGATATTGGTGTTCACATTCAGTTCTACTTCCACGCCTCTGTTGACCACACGGCCCAGGTTGCGGTTGAGCGCTGCTGTGATGCCGAGGTAAGCAGGTATGGAGCCGGCCTGTGTAAGGATGTCGCTGCGCAGTTCGCGGAACACATCCATATTCAGTTTTATCTTGTCTTTGAGGAACCCTGTTTCGATACCAAGGTCTGTTTTAGATGCTTTCTCCCAGGTGATGGCGGTATTACCGATCCTGTTTTCCACATAGCCACCTACGCCGGAGGCTACGCTGCCGAAAGTAAAGCCGCCGGTTTTCGCAAAATCGGAGATATAGAGCCAGCGGCCGTTGCCCACCAGGTCGTTGCCCACATAACCGTGGGAGAAACGCAGTTTCAGGTAGCTGAGGGCGCCGTCTTTAGGCATGAAGCGCTCGTTGCTGATCATCCATGCTGCAGACACCGCGGGGAAGAAGCCGTAGCGGCGGCCGGGAGGGAAATTCTCGGAGCCGTTGTAACCGGCGTTGAATTCGAGGTAGTATTTTTTATCGTAATTATAGGTTAAACGGCCTACGTAGCCTTCGTACACCCTTGGCAGATCGCCGGACTGGGAGCGGTAGTTGCGGTTGAACAGCAACAGGCCGCCCAGGGAGTGTTTAGCGAAGTCGCGGTCGTACATCAGTTTCACATCGTAGTAGTAGTATCGTTCGCCGCTGGTGGCGCCGGAGCGTTGCAGACTGGTAGCAGCGCGGTGTTGCGAGTAGGTACCGCCGCCAGTGCCGGGAACAGTCTTATAGCGATAGGAATCAAATTCCTGGTCAAACGCTACGTTGATGCTGCCATAGTTTTCGAAGGTAAAGAGGCCTTTTACTTTCAGGCCGGGCGTAATGAAATCCAGCTTGCGGGTGAGCGCCACGCTGCCGTTGGTGCTGTGCCAGTAAGCGTCCAGGTAGCCGTTGCGGGTGAGCATACCATAGGGGTTGTAGAAGTCTTCCCGCATATTGCCGGAGGCGATGCTGCCGTCAGGGTTCTTTACCGGTGTGAGGTTGTTGGTCATCTGCGACAGTACCACCCAGAGGAACTCAAAATCGGCCCTGTCGGAGGAGGGACCGGTGCGGTTTTCGAGGCGGGAGGCCAGGTCTACCTGCAGGTCCGTGTTTTTATCCAGGGTGATGTCCACATTGGAGCGGAAGTTGAAGCGGTCGTATTTGTATTTGATGCCGTAGATGTTTTCGTTGGCGTGTTTATAGAGGGGCTCCTGGCGGAGGTAGGAGCCGGACACGAAGTACCGCACGTATTTGGAGCCGCCGCTGATATTCATATTCAGGGTTTTCTGCGGGGAGAAGTTCCTGATCAATTCGTTGTACCAGTCGGTATTTGGATAGTCATAGGGTTTGAGGCCGGTGCGGAAGTATTCCAGCTGCTGGTCGGACCATACCGGCAGCATACCGTCGTTTTTGGCCGCTTCGTTTTGCAGGAGGCCGGAGCGGTAGGAGTCCAGGAAGCGGGGGAAGGTGGTTGGCTGCTGCAGGGCGTATTGTCCGTTGATCTGTATGTTGGGAGGGCCGTCCTGTCCGCGTTTGGTGGTCACGAGCACGATACCGTTGGCCCCTTGGATGCCGTATAAAGCCGTGGAGGAGGCGTCTTTCAGGATGGTCACGGATTCTATTTCGTTGGCGTCCAGCTGGCCGAGGTCGGCGTTACCGCGGGGGAGGCCGTCGATGACGATCAGCGGGTTGGTGGCGCCGGTGGTGTTGATACCGCGGATGAACAGCTGGGAGTAGTCGGAGCCGGGGCGGCCGGAGCGCTGGGCGGTGATGAGACCGGGCAGGCGACCTGCCAGCGCGTTGGTCAGGTTGGCTACCGGGCTTTGTTTCAGCTCTTTGGTCTGTATGCTGCTGATGGCGCCGGTCACGCTTTGCCGTATCTGTTTCTGGCCGTAGCCCAGTACCACTACTTCGTTAAGGCCTGCGTCGGAGGCTTTCAGGGTGATGGTGCTAAGTGTTGTTTTCCCGTTGACAGGCACTTCCTGGGAAGCATATCCCACGTAGGAGATGATCAGCACGCCGTTGGCGGGGGTGTTAATGGAGAAGTTACCGTGTTCGTCGGTGGCGGTGCCGCGGCTGGTACCTTTCAGTTGTATGCTTACGCCTATCAGCTCCACGCCGTTGCTGCCCACTACCTTACCTTTTACGGTGATATCCTGTTGCTTGTCAGCGGGGGAGATGACCACGAGGTTGTCTTCCAGGATGCGGTAGGTATAGTTTTTTTGCAATACGCCGTCGAGGATGGCCGGCAGCGTGGCGTTGTCGAAGTTCACATCGACTTTGTCCGTGGCGGGAAATGTTTTAAAGTTATAGAGAAAGCGGTAGCTGCTTTTGGTTTCGATCCATTCGAGCAGCCGGCGCATTTCCATCTGTTTGCTGTTGATGGAAAAACGGGTTTGTGAATACACTGCCGCGCGCAATTGCAGGACAAAAGCAGTCATCAGTAACAGGCAAAGCTTCATACACAATAGTGTTTTTCTCAATAAAGACCGGGGAATGGCTGGTTGTGGACACAGCTTTTTTTTCATACATTTGATTTGAATGTTAGACAATTTGAAACACATGACTTCCCGCACGGAAAATGTTGTTTCATTCCATGTTTGACGGCAAAAAGGGGAGTGTAGCCGCACTTCCCTTTTCTATTGATGTATAGGGAGCGCTGTTAGCCCGGGTGTGGAATAGTCGTGGATATTGGCATTGTTCTGTTCTTTTGGTTGATTATTTATAAATGATTACTGTATCTCCCTTGATTTTATAGTTAAAGTCGGCGGTCAGCTGCAGGGCTTTCAGTGCGCGGGTCACGTCTTCCCTGCGGAAGGTACCGTTGAACCGGTTGCTGTTGAGCGATGCATCTTTTATCAGGATGGTTTTGCCGTACCATCTTTCCATAATCCGCGCCAGTTCGGAAAATGATTTATTGTGGAATTCCAGTTTGTCTTTCTGCCAGCCGGTTTCAGTTTCGCCCTGCCGCTGGATGGGCTGCACTTCCGCGATGAACTCGCCCCAGTCTTCCCCGGAGGCCTGTTCCGCGTCTGTTTTACGGGTCAGCGTCAGTTTCTGTTGCGGCGCGAGTTGGAGCGACTTTTCCGGCAGGCTGTTCAGGCTTACCGCCACTTTACCCTGCAACAGGGCTGTTTCCAGCGATTCGCCGTTATAGGCTTTCAGGTTGAACCGGGTGCCCAGCACCTTAACGGTAATATCTTTCGTATGGATGATAAAAGGGTGGAGGTCGTTAGTTGCCACGTCGAAATAGCCTTCGCCTTCCAGGTACACGTCACGCTGACCGTTTTTTATGCCGGTGCTGTATTTCAGGCTGCTGCTGACATTGAGCCATACCTTCGTGCCGTCGGGGAGGGTCACCTGCCTGTGATGCCCTGCCAGGGTACGTACCTCCTGCATCCCTGAAGGCCATATAACCCATGCCAGCGTGGCCCCGGCGATCAATACCAGTACTGCGGCCGCGGCTTTCCACCAGCTACGCATTTTTTTAACCGGCGCCACCCATTCCTTTTCGGCCTGCAGCTGCGCTACCATACCGTCGTACAGCGCCGGCACCTCCGCCGGGCCGTCGTCCGCCAGCCGGGATTCGTAGGCCTCGTACCAGGATTCCAGCAGCTGCCGCTCCTGTTCCGTACAGTCCCCCTTCAGGTATTTATCCAGCAGCTCCAGCAGCTGCCGATCGGTTGTATCTGGTTGCATGCCTATATAAGACACATAACTTTTTACCCACCCTACCCCCTTCTTTTGTCTTTTTTAGGGAGATAGTATCAACATCGCCTTAATTTTTTTAACTTTTGCCCCGAATGATCGAGTATTCCACCTTATCCGACCACGAACTGGTAGTCCTGCTGGCACACGACGATAACAACGCCTTTAAAACGTTGTACGACCGCCATGCCCGGGTACTATACCTGGCCGCCTTCAAAAAGCTGCCCGTGCCGCATTTGCTGGAAGACCTGCTACAGGAAATATTCCTCACCCTGTACCGCAAACGCTCCTCCCTGGGCGAGATCACCAACCTGCGCGCCTACCTCCACAGCGCCCTGCGGAACCGCATCCTCAACGAACTGCGTAACTCCCTCCTCCATGAACAGCACCATCAGCAGTTATCCGTTTCTGAATCCACCGACCCCCCCTGTAACTACGACCTGCAACTGCTGGAGAAACGTTTCGGAGAAGCGCTGGACAGACTATCGGAACGCAGCCGGGAGATATTTTTACTGAGCAGGAGAGATGAATTGTCTTATAAGGAAATAGCAGAACGTTTAGGCATCTCCGTGAAAGCCGTGGAGAAGCACATGGGGAAAGCGCTGCAAGTGATGCGGAGCGAGTTTAAGGATTATGGCGTAATGGCCGTGGTGGGGTTGGCGATGGTGGAAAGGTGGGTGTAGTCTTTGCATATCCGAGACTATTACATAAAGTGTGTCAGTAAAAAGTTTTTTAACTTTAAACTGATAACACAATATGGAAAAGCAAAACTTTGACTTCGAAGCCTTCAAGAAGCAAGCGGCAAGCCGTTTGAAGAATGGAGATACGCTTTTAGGTAAGGACGGCGTTCTAACGCCGTTGCTGAAAGAGTTTCTTGAGGGTGCCCTGGATGGCGAGTTGGAAGCGCATATTGAAGATGAAGGAGCTGCCAACCGAAAGAATGGTAAAGGGCGTAAACAGGTAAAAACGGCCATTGGGTCCGTAGATATTAACCCTCCCCGTGATCGTAATGGGACGTTCGAGCCTGAGCTTGTTCCCAAGCGTCATAAAACCCTGGGGGTAGATCTGGATAGACAGATCATTTCTCTGTATGCTCGTGGGGCCAGTTATAGCGATATCCAGGATCACCTGATGGACATGTATGGATTGGAGGCTTCTACAGCCACTATAAGCCGTGTTACAGATAAAATTCTGCCTTTAATACAGGAGTGGCGCAGTCGCCCGTTGGAACGGGTTTACCCGTTCGTCTGGCTGGATGCGATACACTACAAAGTTCGTCATGAGGGGCGGGTTGTAAGCCGTGCAGTTTACTGCATTATTGGTCTCAATCAGGAGGGCTATAAAGAGCTGTTGGGTATGTATGTGGGAGAGAACGAAGGTGCTAAATTCTGGTTGCAGGTCTTGACAGACTTACAGAATCGCGGTTTGGAGGATATCTTCATTGCTTGTATAGATAATCTTCAGGGCTTTGCCGATGCCATAGAAAGTGTCTTTCCCAAGACCGAGGTCCAGCTTTGTATTGTACATCAGATACGCAATTCTCAGAAATATCTTTCTTACAAAGATGTTAAGCCATTTATGAAAGACCTCCAAAATGTCTACAAGGCAACCACTGTTGACCAGGCAGAACGCAGCCTTGACCAACTGGAATCTAACTGGGGCACCCGATATCCCAAGGTGATCGAATCCTGGCGAAAGAACTGGCCACGACTCAGTAGCTATTTTCAGTACAACAAAGACATCCGCCGAATAATGTATACTACAAATATTATTGAAGGCTTCCACCGGCAGCTTCGTGCCGTTACTAAATCAAAAGGCGCCTTCCAGTCGGAAGACGCCCTCATGAAACTCTTATTCCTTGTCCAGGAGAATATATGTGCCAAGTGGAACAAGCCAGTACACAACTGGAATCAGACTTTGGCGCAATTATCAATTATATTTAGTGAACGTTTGAAACTTAATCTTTAATCACCGTGACACACTTTATGTAATACTACCCATATCCCAGTCACGATAGAAGGTCTTTTTCAATTATTGTTGCGAATCCCTCCCCTTTTCAAATTAAAAACTTAACTCGAACAATTTACCTTCATCCCCTGCGTCGCTCAAGGTTAAGCATATTTCTTTTTTTGTAAACTCTTTAAGCAAATTAACTGGTATGTCGTCTTCTATAGAAGTAAAAATGTATTGCAAATTGTATTTTACACAAGCACTTCTAACCAACTTAATATAATTTGCTTTCTTTCTGTTATCCAAGCCTTCTATAGCTCCATCATGATATACGAATCTAAAAAAGGAATGCCTATGGTAAGCAATTAGTATTGCTAAATCAAATGAAATACACAGAATTTTTTGATATGTATTCCCTTTACCTTCAGCCGTAATGTCAATTTCACTATCCTTTGTAACATCCACTCTGAACTCTATATTTCCATTCTTATTTGCTTCAATGTAAATAAGGGCAGGCGTATTCAAAATATATTTGAATATATTATTAAACAATCTTCTGACCTCGGGGTAAATTTTATTATCTTCAGAGGCTATCTCAGCATTAATTTTCTTGATTACTTTCTCTAATTTTTGAGATAATAACTCTGTCTGTTCATTAAGAGCCGAAATTCTGTCTATACTTAATAACTTTTCTTCCAATCTAGACACCTCACCTTCAATTCTGGTTAGGTCAATTTGATATTTCTTAAACTTCTTAAAAGAATCCTTTCCTCTTAATACAGACAGTATCTCGTTTCTTCGATCATCGTACCTAAGAAGGGCTAGTCTAATATTTTTTAGCTGCTCAATAGTTTGTTGTAGTCTTAACTGCAAATATTTGTTTCTCTCCTCCGTAATTTTTTTGTTGAAATCTTCCAAATCCTTGTAAGATTTAACTAGGTTATCTGGGAAATAAATATTTGCCTCTTCATACAACGTTTTTAGTTGTTCAATATCGAATGAAATGTTGTTATTAAGAGATGAATTTATTTTTTCCAGATCATATTCAAGATTGTACTCTTGAGAATTCAAGTCCGATATATTACGTTCAATATCTTCAACTAATGTCTTGTTAAGGCTTCGTTCTTGCTGATAAAAGTTAAAATTATCTACTTGGGTTAACATTTCTTTTTGTTCGGCTTTCTTTAAACTTATAGCCCCCTTTATTTTATCAACCTCCTCCGTATCTACAGCAAACTGAGTTTTTATTTTTGCAACAAATGCCTTTTGACTAGTTATCTCATCATCCAAATCATATTTCTCTGCTAATAAATTACCATCAAATCCCAGTAAATCAAAAATAAAAGGTTTCCAATTTACATGCTTCCCTATCCTAAATTTATCTAATTGAAAAACATCATTATAGTCTTTCTGAGTTCTTAAAAAATAAGTAACCGATTTTCTATAGTCCCAATTTTTTAAAACATCGAAGGATAAGTACTCATTTAACATTTCCTGAGCTTTCCCTATCGCAATGTTAGTGGCATCCCATTTTTCCTCAGTCAGACAATTTGTTGTTCTTTTGTTACTTTTAAAGGATATTTTAGTTGGAGTATCAACCGATCTCCTTATAGTAAGATAGCTCCCACTATTCAGAGTGATTTCTAAAAAGAATACATATCCAGAAAACTTCTCTTTATATTGTACAAAAATATGAGAGGCGTCTATTTCCTTAAGAAGCATAAAGTCAATAATGCTAATCAAGGTCGTTTTACCTAGATTATGAGAATCTTTGTTTAAATCCAATTTTTGGGTAACCTTAGCTAACACTAGGTTTAAACCATCATTGAATTTAATCTTTTTAAAACTCTTATTTGCGTATATCTGACTTAACTTCATTTAAATACTCAATTGAATCTATATCTTTTTGATATTCTATTTTACCCATTAAATATAGAAAACTTAATGTTTGAATAAACACGTCTTTAGCATTATCTCCTCGTGCAATAATAAGCTTATTTAAAAGCTCATCATACCGAACTACACCCTCCTTTTTTAGAATTTGCAAAACAATTCCTCCTAAATTTAGGATAGAAATATTTAAGTCTAAATATTTATGCGCAGATATCATTTTACTTTACCAATATCACAGTTAAAATACATAAAATGAGTAAAAACTCGTACCAAACCTCTCAAATCCCTCAAATTCTCTTCGTTATTACCTACTATATGATCGGTTAAATGTTTTATAATATGCTCAAATTCGTTAAATCTATTTCTTTCTAAAATTATTCTTTCCTGCAAGTCACCAACTGTATTTCTATACATTTTAAGGTATTGATCATTTTTGGGCTCTTTTAAAAAATTTCCTATTTCTTCAAAATACTGCAAAGAGTGGCTAATAATAAAATCAAAATAATCTCTGCTCAAATTGTTTAATCGGTTTTTCTGCTCTTTGTCTATCATATCGAAAGATTTTAAATACCCATCCGACATTTTATCAAAGTTTTTGCTATGCTTATCAAACGTAAGTATTACCTCTTTTATATCTTTCTCATAAAATCTTAAAGGAGCCATAAATTTATAGGATCCTAACTGTGTTGCTATTTCAGGATAATCATTAAGATAAGTCGACATCTGCTCCTTCCCAATTATTTCAGCTTTTTCTATTTCAAGTTCTGATTTTAACTTGTTTATAATTATAGGATGTGCACCTCCGGTTAATTTCCTATTTGTGAAAATTATATAACAATCAAATGGAAAATCCTCTTTTATTGCTTGAAGACGTCCAATTTCCTTTGATAGGACGCTTGATTTATTGACAGAAAACTCATTATCCGAACAACTTGCCTCAGGTGAGTTTACATGTTTCGCTTGAATAATAAACTTGCCCTGCCATCTCAATGTAGTTGAGGGATAACATTGCGCCTCTCCTTCAAAGTAGCTATCCTTCCCTCCATCCTTGCCAATAGAAAACGTCTTACATCCTATACCAAGAATGCTTTTACAGATTCTAATAACCAAATTTTCAAATTCAGTTTCATTGAGATTTTCAAAGGGGAAGGAAATCATGAGGTCTAATGGATTATAAATGCAATATTAAGAAATAATAATCTAACCCAGAACTTCAAAACCCTCCCCAAAAAACTCCTCCATCGTCATCCCGAACGCACTTACCACCTTCACCAAACTACTAAACCTCAAATCTTTTCCCTGCTCATACCGTCCAAACTGCGCTCTGGGGATATTATGTTCATACGCGAAATACTCATAGCTGGTATAACCAGCTTTAATTCGTAGGTCTTTAATTCGGGCGCCTAGCTTCACGAGTTGCTCATCAGGGTCGAGTGTTGTTTTCTTAGGTTTCTTGTTTTCCATTCTATAAAATAAAAGAATGGTTTACAAAAAAGTTACCACTAAAATAAAACTACTAATAAGTGGCTAATTTAAAAAATTTACATTAATTTGCTAGATAAGAAAACGTCACGGTTAAAAGCAATTGAATAGTTATATTTAGTGATCTAAAGATATTTCGAGCTACTTGCTTTAGATCTCGTCCTGGTAAAACTGGTAATTTTCAAGGCGACGAGGGATACAAAGTGGGCAGCCCATGTTATAACGCATGGGTTCACACTTAGTTGTCGCCGGGTATACCAGTACCTCCAGGACAGTAAGTGGGACCGTGCGTTTTTTATTTGTGTAACCCTAAACATCACTTTATGAAAAACGTTGAAGACCTTTACCCTGACTGGCATTATCTGCCTTTTAATTTAACAAAGGAAGAGTTAAGCAACCCGCTGGAAGTCATCAGGGACTTCTGTTGGGAGTTTAGCTTGCCTGAAATCAGGAGTTTATTAAGAGATTGGTATGCAGCCTCTCTGTGCAATGAGATAGCCGATAATCAAGGGATCTATATTACTTACACGGCTATTGAGAAATTGCTTGATGCCGTATATGAGGCTAACAAAGCCCATTCAGAATAAAAAAGCCTCCAGCATCATCTGCTGAAGGCTTCCAATATATTAAACGTATTTACGCCCTCGTCTTCTTCAATTTCACATCCACTTTCTCTCCGGGCTTGCTCACGGTTACCACTTTCTTCACGGTGGCGCCGGCGCCGGTGCTATAGTTCCGGGTAACCGTGTTGGCGCTGGTGCCCTGGAACATACCGTTGATATAGTGGTCAGTGTACCCTACCACTTCATTCTGGCTATAGGAGTGTGAATAGCCGAACTCTGTGTACAACAGGTATTCTCCGGGCATCAGGTTCACAAATTCAAAGTGGCCGCCATCGTCGTATACGGTGGTAGTTTTAATACATTCGGCCGCTTCATCGGAAAGTGCAATACCTTCCCGGCCTTTCTTCCGCTGGGATTCGTTGACTTTAATCCATTCCTTAAAGTAATCGTTGTAGGGGATGAGGATCACCTGGGTACCTTTAGGAGCAACCTGCTTGGCCTGGATATTCATCACCTGCATCTTGGCCCATATAGTACCGTTATCATTGAAGTCACGGGCAAATACCTGTCCGGAGATGATGGCGTCGCCGCCTTTCACCATTTTCATGGTGGCGACTTTATCGAAAGGCGCTTTGATGGAGTTGAAGTCTGTCTCCATGTCTACCATCCGGACATGCTGGCCGTTGGCCCATTCTTCCAGCTGCCAGAGGCGACGGGTCTTTTTATCGATGAGGTAAACCATTTTATCACCGGTGGCTGGTTCTACCGCGGATACTTCCCATACATCATGTTTACCGGTGAACTTACTGACGTAAGTATTGTTCCTCACTTCATCCACCACAATCTTTTTCATATTGTCGGTGTTGGTAGGCTTGTATTCAAACACGGACAGGTCTGTCTTGTAACCGGACGTCAGCGGCAGCGTTGACACCAGAAAAGGGTAGGTGTAACTGTCCACGAAAGCGGGAGCCCCTGCTTCTTTGATCACTTTCTTCTGACCTGTTTTTTTGTCGATGTGATAGCCGGTAATGTTAGGGCCGAAGTTCACCACCATGTCTTTCATGGTGTTGTGCGAAGCAAGGTAGATCGGTTTGAAGGTATTCAGATCGGTTACCGCCGTGTCTTTCCAGGCTTCCAGTCCCGCGATCGCCGTGACAACGGTCAGCGACAATTTATCGCCGGAGGCATTAACATTGAAGGTGAAAGTACCGATCGCCTGTTCACGCCCCTCATTGGTCATAAAACAAGCCAGGGTGTATTTGCCGCTCTTCAGCAGCTTGGCGTCGAACTTACTCTGGGCGTTGGCGTTCCCTGAAATAGCCGCAAGCAATGTGGTCGCGGCAATGAATATTGAGTTACGTAATGGAGAAAACATAGTCCTGATAATTTATCTGACAACACAAAAGTAGGCTTTTCGACGGTGTAATTTCTACTGGTAAACCAGTAGATTTTGTACTGAAAGCCTTTACTGCCTGGTCTTTTTCAGTTTTACCTCTACTTTCTCACCGGGCTTGCTCACGGTCACCACTTTCTGGATAGACGCTCCTGCGCCGGTGCTATAGCTATTATTGACGGTATTGGCACTGGAATACTGGAACATGCCGTTGATATAGTGATCTGTGTACCCAACCACTTCAGTCTGGCTGTACGTATGTACAAAACTGAATTCGGTGTACAACATATACTCTCCGGGCATCAGGTTCACAAATTCAAAGTGACCGGCATCGTCATACACGGTGGTGGTTTTGATACACTCTGCAGCATCGTCCGAAAAGGCAATGCCTTCCCGGCCCTTCTTCCGCTGCGACTCATTTACCTTAACCCATTCCTTAAAGTATTCGTTATAGGGGATGAGGACCACCTGCGTGCCCTTGGGAGCCACCTGCTTGGCCTGGATATTCACCACCTGGATTTTGGACAATAGCTGGCGCCCCTGGTCATGGTCACGGGCAAATGCCTGCCCGGAGATGATGGCTTTACCACCTGTTATCATTTTCAGGGTCGCTGCCTTATCAAAAGGCGCTTTGATGGTGTTAGCATCAGATTCTGTATCTATCATTCTCACCTGCAACCCACCGGTAAAGATGTCTACCTGCCAGAGACGACGGGTCTTTTTGTCGATATAGGAGATGGACTTTTCACCGGTGGAAGGTTCCTCTACGGCGACCTCCCATACATCGCGACTGCCGGAGTGGAGGGTCTTATAGACATTGTTTTTCACTTCCTGCACAACGGCTGTTTTCACGTTTTTTTTGTTCGAAGGCTTGTAGTCATATACCGGAAATTCGGCCTGGTAGCCTGAGCGCAGCGGCAGCAACGAAAGGATAAAAGGGTAGGTGTAACTGTCAACGAAAGGTTGGTCGCCCGCTTCCTTCACCTGGCGTTTCTTACCGGTTTTCTTATCGATATGATAACCGGTAATATCATTGCCGAAGTGTAACACCATCTCTCTCATGTCGTTGTGGGAGGCGCGGTAGATAGGCTGGAAGGTATTCAGATTGGATACGGCGGTGTCGTTCCACAGGTCCATCCCATGAAAAGCGGTCGTAGCGGTCAGGGAGAACTTGTCCCCACTGGTATTGACACCGATAGAGAATGTACCGATCAGCGTTTCGTTGCCATCCTGTACCTTGTAGCAGGCCAGCTTATAATTACCGCTCTTCAGCAGTTTGGGATCAAATTTACCCTGTTCCTGGGCACTGCCTGAAACCGCTGCCAGTAACATAGCGGCGGCGATGACGATCGATTTACGGGAGAGAGAAAACATAGTCCTGATAGTTTATCTGACCATGCAAAACTACGCCTTTCAATAAGCGTGACCTATACCGGGAAACCAGTACGTACACAATAGAAAAGGCTTCCAGCGAATATCGCTGGAAGCCTTTCGATGTATCATGTTGCTGCTCTTTATCACCTCGTCTTCTTCAGTTTCACTTCCACCTTCTCTCCGGGTTTGCTCACCGTCACCATTTTCTTTACGTTCGCCTCCAGGTCTTCGCTGTGTTTCCTGCTTTGGGTATTGGACACGGTAGTTTGATACACCCCGTTCTTGTAGTATTCTGAATATCCCACCACTTCCATTTCGCGCCAGGTATGGACAAAATTAAATTCTGTATATAGCACATAATCTCCGGGCATCAGGTTCACAAATTCAAAGTGACCGGCATCATCGTATACGGTAGTGGTTTTGATACACGCGGCAGCTTCTTCCGACAGGGGAATTACCTCCAGTCCTTTTTTCTGCTGTGCTTCATTTACTTTGTCCCACTCCTTAAAGTAAGCAGTGTACGGAATAAGAAAGACCTGCGTTCCACGGGGCGCTACCTGCTTCGGATCCCAGTTTACCAGTTGTATCTTAGCTGTAAAGTGTTTGCTTTGCGAGTGGTTACGGGCAAATACCTGACCTGAGATAGTGGCCTTGCCACCATTCACCATTTGCAGGGTCGCTTCTTTATCGAAAGGGGCATTGATGGCAGCAGCTCCTGATTCCGTATCCACCATTCTTACCTGCAGTCCCTTGCTGAATACATCCACCTGCCAGAGATGACGGGTCTTTTTGTCGATATAGGATACCGACTTCTCACCGGTGGAAGGCTCATGAACGGTGACTTCCCACACATCATGACTTCCGGTGAGTTTACTCACATAGGTGCTATTCTTTACTTCCTTCACCACAGCCGTCTTCACGTTATCGGTATTCGCCGGCTTGTAGTCATACACCTGGAAGTCGGTCTGGTAGCCGGAGCTCAGCGGCAGCAGCGACAAAATGAAAGGGTAGGTGTAACTGTCAACGAAAGACCGGTCTCCCGCTTCATTGATCTGGCTCGTCCGGCCTGTTTTCTTGTCTGCATGATAACCTGTGACGTCGTTACCGAAGTGCAGTACCATGTCTCGCATACTGTTGTGCGACGAGCGGTAGACAGGCTTCAGAGATTTGAGGTCGGATACCGCGGTATCTTTCCATGCTTCCATCCCGGTGAAGGCGGTGATTGCCGTCACCGAAAGCTTGTCACCAGCGGCATGGATACCGACGGTAATTGTACCGATGGGCGTTTCGTTGCCATTCTTCACTTTATAACAAGCCAGTGTAAAACGGTCGTTCTTCAGCAGTTTAGGATCAAATTTGCCTTGCGCCAGTGCATGGTGAGTAAGAGTGGCAAGCAGCGTAGCGGCAGTAATGAATATAGTTTTACAGAAGGGAGCAAACATAGTCCGGGTAGTTTTTCTGACCATGCAAATTAGGTTTTTCAAATAGTGTGACCTATACCGGAAAACCAGTACAAGGGAAAAGGGCTTCGGATATTTCAATGGCAGTCCATGTTTTTGTAGCCACGATGTTAAAGTTTATTGGTAAAAAACATGAGTAATAGGGGGTCTATCTGGCATACTCCCTGAAATGACTTCAAAATGGTCATTTCCCATATTCGTCTTTTTGAATTGGCTTATTCGAGCCCAAAAATATTGTATGCATTAAATACACTGGTCCTTTTTCATTTATATCAAAAATGTCAGACAGCCCGGATCGAAAATCTTCAGGTTTAATTGCTTCATGACAATATTCACCTGGGAAAATAACAATGGGCAATAAAATTCTATAATTAATGTTCGAGGATATTCCAAAGTAATCCCTCGTTAGGCTCTCAATGTCTAAAACACTACAACTTCTCTTTATTTCCTTCTTAAGTGATTCCGGACAGTCTTTAGAATAAATTAAGTTATTTTCAATTTTGTCATCTCTGATAGATAGCACTGCAGAAGCAAAGACAATATTACAACTCGACAAATCACGAGGAAGTCTGATTTCCTTTAACAAGGGACGCAGTATTTCTTCATAGGATTTTTTCTTTTGCCCAAATAAAAAAATCGGCAAAAATAGAAAACAAAGAAATGAGCTTTTTATTAAATTATTTTTCATATTAATTACATTTTGTTCCAGGACAGATTGTCCATCAGATAGAGTGGGTTAACTCGAGTATGGTAACATGGAAGCGTATAGGGCATAAAAAGCGGACGTATTTACCATCCGGTGAAAAATTTTATAATTAGTTAACTTAAGAATTGAATTTACACAATTCGTAAATGCTACTTGATGCTTCAATAATAACTATTGCCTGGATGAATCTATGGCATATTACTGCTATTGAATTGCCTTTCTTGTTTCGATTATTAATGCGTCCATAAGAAACACTGGCTGTTGCCTGCTAACGGCAAAGCCATTAGACATAATGGTCCCAAAATTCACAGATTTTGTTGAATCTTGGCTATATTGATCCGGATAGATAAATATAGGTAACCATATCTTGTAATTAGTATTGGGAGTTATTCCAAAATAATCCTTTGTTAGGCTTTTAACATCCAAAAAGCCAAGGCTTCTTTTTATTTCATTTTTGAGCGATTCCGGACAACCTTTCGAATATACAAGGTTACTCTCAATTTTATTGTCTTTTATAGATGCCACTACAGAAGCAAAGAAAAATTTACAATCCTCCAACTCACGAGGGACTTTGAATTGCATTACTAATGGACGGTATATTTCGTAGCTACTTTTTCTATTTTGTCCAAATAATAAAATTGGTAAGAATAGCGAACCAGTAATTATTATTTTTATTAGTTTATCTCTCATGTTAATTGCACTTTGTTCCTGATACGGAAGTTCTATAATTTTTATTAATCTCTATTATTTTTTGTGCAGCCGTAGGTGAGGTTCTGACCAGTTGTTTCCATGCATATGATTCGTGTACTCCTCCCCAAGCTAATGCCTTAGCGTTGTCGTCACTAATTGTTGGAAACACCGTTTTTATCCCACTGGCCATTTTGTCGATGTAAAATAAGCCCATTTCATTATGGTCTACAAGCGGATTAACCTTTTTTGCTAATAAATAGGCATGAATTACTTCATGTAATATAGTAGCCACAATGTACTCTTTAGACGAATTAAATTTTGTGATCAACTTGCTATTCAAAGTAATATTCATGTTCGTGGTTGTTTTCCCATCTGTCAAAGTAAAGGAGGCAGTAGTTATTCCATCAATTGTATCGGCCATGGGTTCTTCATAAAAGCGGGCATTGAGTCTATCAGACTGATTGAATATGTTTCTTAGAATGTCGGAAACCTGACTTTGAAGGGTACCGCTCGATACAGAATTGAGTGCACTAATGAAACATGGATTTGTCAAATTATTTTGAATCTCTCTTAGCGAATAATAGCTGTATCCTCCGACTGGAGTGCTACTGCCCCCGCCTGTTTCAGGGTATCCTCCGCCATCTCCGCCTCCCCCAACACCGTCTTCGTTGAGATAACATTTCGTCGTTGAGCCATTATAAGAGCAATTCTCTTCAGTACCAACATAAGTACAATAATAGTAATCATTTGTCACGCACTCAACGCTGTTTTCAGTTTGAGGCATATTAATGTCTATGTGATGAGTGGTAATTTGTTTTCCTCTTCCGTTGATATATCTAAAACTCTTTGTTATGGTTCCATCCCAGCGTTGCACTACAATATCACCCGTAAATTTTCCGCCATAACTATAAGCCGTGGGGTACTTATACAGTACCTCCGCCTTGAACCTGTTTTCGGACTTGTAAATAATCAGAAAAGCATTGTTTTGCAATAGTTGTTTGGTTTTTCCTTTATCACTCGATACATAAATATTCGGAATCAGTAAAGGAACCACGACAGTTTTGCCAAAGGCCAAATCCTGTGTGAATGCCTTAGACCAATCGGCATTTTTGATAAATGGGAGTTTATCCGCGCTCTCTGGTTTAGGAATATCATCACCGATGTCTCTGCCCGTCACTACTTTGCTTTCAAAGTAGGATTTGGCTTCGGACATTAGGTCAGAGGGTACCGGCGCCTGTGAATTTTCATGTTTTGTGCAGGCGTAAAATGTTGACAAGCATGCTAACAAAAGAAATGGAATCAATTTGGGATACATGTTATTGATTATTTTAATATTAAAACACATTCTGGGTAACCAACATTATCAGGGTAATTGAATATAGCGGGGTATTATTTGATCCACATAAATATATTACTTATACCTTATAACACAATATAATTATCGTTATCGCTTAATAATAATGGTGAGCCAACAGAGGTAAGCAATATATTTAAAGCCGGAGCTAATTTCTTTTTTCCGAAACCGATAACCGGCACTGATTTTCTTATGGACATGATAGAGCAGTGCCTCAATGAAACCAAAGCTTAATGATCTAATTTAAAAACAATTTGGAATGATTGGCAATAAAAATCTACCGCTAATTTTGCAAATGTCAGGTCATTTGTTAGGTACATTAAAAAAGGCTCCCAACGCATCCGCGCTGAAAGCCTTTAGTGTAGTGTGCTCCCACCAGGGCATGATCCTGGGACCCCCTGATTATGAGTCAGGTGCTCTAACCAACTGAGCTATAGGAGCCGTTCCGAAGAACTAAAATCCCCTTTTTCAAGGGACGGCAAAGTTAATTATTTCCCCGAATTATCCTAAATTTTTTTTACTTATAGGCACGTATACGCCTATACTGTAAAAAATCTGCTTTCTTTGTATCCCATGAAAAACATCAAAAACATCATCTTCGATCTGGGAGGGGTGATCCTCAATATAGACCATCAGTTGACCCGTGAGGCTTTCACGGCGCTGGGGGTGCAGCATTTTGAACAATTATACAACCAGTTCAAAGGCTCCCGGTTGTTCGACAACCTGGAGACAGGGCATATCACACCGGAGGGTTTTCTGGCGGAAATGAAGAAACATGTGGCGGAAGGCGTGACGGACGAACAGATCATCGCGGCCTGGAATGCCATGCTGCTGGACTTCCCCCTGCAACGTTTACAGCTGCTGCAGCAGCTAAGGCAGCATTACGGTATGTATTTGCTGAGCAATACGAATGCGATACACCTGGAAACGTTTAACAGGATCCTGCAGGACACGCGGGGCATCCCGTCGTTGTCGGTGTTTTTCGACAAGGCGTATTATTCCCACCTGATGGGTTACCGGAAACCGGACCGGGAGTCATACCAGATGGTGCTGGACGAGAACGGGCTGAAAGCGGAAGAGACCTTATTTATTGATGATACGTTGCCCAATATAGAAGGGGCGAAGGTGGTGGGCTTACAAACGCTTCACCTGCAGGCGCCGAAGACGATAGTGGACATTTTCCGGCCGCAGAACGGCTGATGATAATAAGAGATAATAAAAAAGGCCGCATCGCGGCCTTTTTCTATTTCACTTCTTCAAAGTCGATGTAATCGTCTCGTTTCGGCGGCTGCGAACCCGGTCGCTGGGTGGACTGCTGCTGGGAATTATATCCCTGCTGGGCGGCCTGCTGCTGCTCATACTGTTGACGCATGTGTTGCTGGATGTCGCTCATCTGCTTACGAACCGCCTTGGTGGACCTGTAAACCGGTATGATAAAATCAAATACCAGCTTATACAGCAGCCACGCAAAAAACATGTATAGTAAAAGTTTCAACATAGTGCGACAAAGGTAGCAGATTATCTTTCCGTTAACCGGATAATCCGCTGATTTTAAGGTTTCTTTAACGTTGCCTGTTACAGGCCCAACAGTGCGGCGCAGGACAGCGCTTCCTTTTTATTGAATTCCCATGCCAGCCGGCGATGGTTGACCGCATCGATGATGGTGCCGATCATGCAAAAGCCGAAGGTCACGAAGTAGAGGATGCCCATGGCGATCTGGTTGAGCATAAAACGCTGGATCCCCGCAGCGCCTACCAATCCTATCAGGCAGCAGATCAGGATCATCTGGGGATCTTTCCGGCGGGACTGGTACAATGCCAGAAAACGTTGCTTGTTTTCGGAGCTGTAGCCTTTGGTCAGTTCCTGCAGCCACAGCATTTCTTCCTGTTCGATGCCCGGTAACATGGCATATGAAAAATCAGACATAACGATTTATTGTAATTTAAATTCAACAAATTGAAGCCGGGCCAGCTGGACGGTCCGGTAAACCAGCATGACGACCACGGCGGGTGCCAGCCAGTGGTGGTGTACGGCTTCCTGCCACTTTCCATGCAGGAAAAAATGGATTCCGTGTCCCAGCCCGCAACCGGGGCAGAAGGGGATACCCATCTTTTTAAACAGGCACAGCGAGGGCTGACCGGCAGCCGGGTCCAGAAAAAACAATCCTGTCAGACCCGCCGGCCAGGCCAGCAGTTCCAGGGGAAGTTTCTTCAGGAACGTAAATATCATTAAAAAAATTTAAATATGTTCTGTTAATGGGGCTGTCTGTGGTCTGAATTCACTCCAAGTTAAAGATTTTGTTTTTCAATCAAAATAATTTGTAGATTTGCATCAGGAAAAATGATTCAAACGAAGGGGACGAGAGAACGTCCCCTTCTCGTTTTTTGTATGGCAAACGAACAAGTGATAAAAGCTATCCGGGAATTGGCAGAAGGACTGCTGGCAAATAATCCCGACGATTTTTTGGTAGAAATCAGGATAAAACCCACTAATAACATTAAACTCTTTATTGATGGGGATAAGGGGATACCAGTGGATAAACTGGTGTCTTTCAACCGCAAACTCTACGCATTGCTGGAAACCAGCGAGCTCTTTCCGGACAACGATTTCTCCCTGGAAGTTTCTTCCCCCGGGCTCGACGAGCCGCTGAAACTGCACAGACAATACCTGAAAAACATTGGCCGTAAAGTGGAAGTCACTCTCCTTGACGGTGCAGTGAAAGAAGGTACATTGCTGACGGTAACGGATGACTCCATCACCATCGAGGAAACAATCGGCAAAAAGAAAGAAACCAAACAAACGGAATTAAAACTAAATGAAATAAAGCACACGAAAGTGTGCATCGTGTTTTAAAATATAATACATAAACATGGCTAGTATTAACCTGATTGAGTCATTCACCGAGTTCAAGGAGGCGGAAAACATTGACCGCCCTACGTTGATGAAGGTATTGGAAGATGTGTTCAAAACACTGCTGCGGAAAAAGTATGGCTCTGATGAGAATTTTGACGTGATCGTAAATACAGAGAAAGGTGACCTTGAAATATTACGCCGCCGCACTATCGTGTCTGACGGCGAAGTGGAAGACGAAAATGCGCAGATCGCCTATTCCGACGCCATTAAAGTAGAACCGGACTACCAGATTGGGGAAGATCTCTATGAAGAAGTAGAGATCCTCGACTTCGGCCGCAGGGCTATCCTCGCCGCCAAACAAACCCTCTCCGCGCGTATCGGCGACCTTAAAAAGAACATCCTGGTAAAGAAATACGCCGACAAAGCAGGCGAAATTGTTACCGGGGAAGTATACCAGGTTTGGAAAAAAGAAGTTTTATTGCTTGATGATGAGGGGAATGAGTTAATTTTGCCCAAATCTGAGCAGATTCCGACGGATTACTTCAAAAAAGGAGAAAATGTAAGAGCGGTAGTAAAGAAAGTGGAAATGAAGAACAACGCACCACTCATCATTCTTTCCCGCACACATCCATCCTTCCTGGCTAAATTGCTGGAAATTGAAGTACCCGAGATCTTTGACGGCCTGATTGTGATCAAGAAAATCGTCCGCGAACCTGGCGAAAGAGCGAAAGTGGCCGTTGAATCCTACGATGACCGTATCGACCCGGTAGGTGCCTGTGTAGGGATGAAAGGTAGCCGCATCCACGGCATCGTGCGCGAGCTCAGAAACGAAAATATCGATATCATCAACTATACTACCAACATTCAGCTGTTGATTCAGCGCTCCCTCACACCCGCCCGGATCAGCCGCATGGAAGTAGATAGCGAAAACAAATACGCTTCCGTTTACCTCAACCCTGACCAGGTATCACTGGCCATCGGTAAAAAAGGCGTTAACATCAAACTCGCCTGCGAACTCACAGGCTTTGAAATTGATGTCTTCCGCGACGAAGCCCAGGAACAGGCTGAATTTGATATCGATCTGGAAGAATTCTCAGATGAAATCGAAGAATGGATCATTGACGAACTGAAAAGAATAGGTTGTGACACTGCCCGCAGCGTATTAGAGCTGACCACTGAAGAACTGGTTCGCCGTTCGGATCTGGAAGAAGAGACAGTGCAGGATGTAAGAAGAATATTACAGGAAGAGTTTGACAAAGAATAAAGCCCAGCCAGAAACCTTCCCAGGTAAAGGGCTTATTAGAAGGGGAATTGATTTTTTCGAGTTATTGTTTAAACGTAAAAAAACATCCCGTTTGGAAGAAACGGGAAACAGGGGAGGCCCGAAATACGATATGCCTGAAACAACAAACAACACACCACGATTGCTGGCTGCAGCCAAAGAGTTTAATATTGGTAAGGAAACGCTCATCGATTTCCTTAGCAATAAAGGCTTCGATATGGGCGGCTTTGGATCTCCAAATGCCCGCCTTACGGCTGTCATGTACACAGCTCTGCAGTCGGAATTCCAGCAGGACAAGGCTAACAAACGCAAAAGCGACCAGATAGCCCTGCCCAAAGGAAGCGTGTTAGAAACAAAGATGAAGAAGGAGAAAGAGGAAGCAGAGGCTGCGGCAAAAAAGAACCTGAAAGATAAAGATGAGGCTGCACCCGTAGCGGAAGCTCCCAAAGCTGAACAAGCCCCCGAACCTAAACAGGAACCTGTGAAGGAAACGCCTAAGAAGGAACCTCAGGCGGCTGCCCCGGCTCAACCCACACCCCCTCCGGTAAAAGAAAAAGAGGAAGCCAAGCCCAAACAAGAACCTCCGGCTGTTACAGCTCCCCCTGTTGCGGAAGTTCCGAAAGCACCGGCTACTCCCGCTGAACCGGAAGTCGTGAAAACAGAATCTCCTAAGATTAACGGTCCGAAAGTCATCACCACGATCGACCTCGACGCCCTTAACCGTAATAAAAAACCCGCTGCCAAAAAAGAACCGGAAGAAAAACCGGCTCCGCAACCCGCAGCACCTGCTCCCAAAGAGGAAAAACCACAACCGGCAACTCCTCCCGTAGCAGCTAAACCGGAAGAAAAACCGGAACCCACGCCGGCTCCGACTGCCCCCGTTGCAAAACAGGAAGACGTGGAGAAAGCAGCACCCAAAGCGGAAAAAGCTGAACCAGCTCCCGCTCCGCAAGCAGAGAAAGTAGCGCAAACAGTTAAAACCGATACGACAGAAAAAACGGAAAAAGCCGCACCGGTTGAAGATAAACCTGTAGTTAACAAAGTGGAAGAAGTATTACAAGAGGCAAAACCGGCTGCAATCAAAGAACCGGCTAACATTCCTGTTAAACAGCCCGTAAAGGAAGAACAACGCAATATTCCGCCTGCCCCTGCTGCTGAAAACACACCAACTCCTCCCCAACAACCGGAAGAGCCCACCGTGATCAGTAACATCCAGGCCGAAAAACTGACCGGCCCCAAAGTAATCGGGAAAATCGAACTGCCCGTTCAGTCCGACAGACGCGATAACAATAAAGGCAACTTCAACCGCGATGAAAAACGTAAACGTAAACGTATCATCGTGGAGAAAAAACCCGAGCCCATCCAGCCGAAAGACTTCAAAGAAGGCGGCCAGCAAGGACAAGGCGGCGGTAACCGTCCCCACCACGAAAACCGCGACAACCGCGGCGATAACCGTGGCGGCAATCGCCCGCACGGCGACAACCGTAACCAGGGTGATAACCGCAACCAGGGCGGCCAGGGTCATGGTAACAGACCCGGCGGCCAGCAAGGCCAGGGCGGCGGCTTCAACAGAGGCGGCGGTCAGCAAGGCGGTGGCTTTAACAGAGGCCAGGGCGGCGGCCAGGGCCATAACAGACCCGGCGGCCAGCAAGGCCAGGGCGGCTTCAACAGACAAGGCGGCCAGGGTGGTAACAGACCCGGCTTCAACAGACCCGGCCAGGGCGGCAACTTCCGTCCGGGTGGTCGTGGCACTGATGATAAACGCACTGTGGAAGAAAAGGAAATCGATAAAAACGAAATCCAGAATAAAATCAAGGAAACCATGGCCAAACTCGGTGGCGGCGGTCGCGGTAAAAACGTGAAGGCCAAACACCGTAGGGAAAAACGTGAGGAAAGAGCTAGCCAGAAAGCCAAAGAGGGCGTTGAAGACAACAAACTCCAGGTAACGGAATTCGTTTCCGTAAGCGAACTCGCCAACCTCATGGACGTAAGCTTCGCCGAAGTCATCTCCAAATGTATGGGCCTCGGTATCATGGTATCCATCAACCAACGCCTCGACGCGGAAGTAATCGAACTCGTAGCCGGCGAATTTGGCTATGAAGTGGAATTCATCGGCCTCGACGCTGTGGAAGACTCCGAAGAAGAAGAAGATGTAGACGCTCCGGAAGATCTGCTGCCCCGCGCACCGATCGTTACCATCATGGGTCACGTTGACCACGGTAAAACATCGCTGCTCGACTATATCCGCAGCGCCAACGTAGTAGCCGGTGAAGCAGGGGGTATCACCCAGCACATCGGTGCCTACCAGGTAACCACCGCGAACGGTAAAAAAATCACCTTCCTCGATACCCCAGGCCACGAAGCCTTTACGGCCATGCGTGCCCGCGGTGCCAAAGCAGCGGACATCGCCGTTATCGTGGTAGCTGCCGACGACGCCATCATGCCTCAGACAAGAGAAGCCATCTCCCACTCTCAGGCTGCCGGCCTCCCAATGGTATTCGCTATCAACAAAATTGATAAAGAAGGCGCCAACCCGGAAAAAATTAAAGAACAACTGGCCCAACTGAACCTCCTCGTGGAAGACTGGGGCGGTAAATACCAAAGCCAGGAAATATCCGCTAAAAGCGGCCTCAATATCGACGTCCTGCTGGAAAAAATCCTGCTGGAAGCGGAACTGCTCGAACTGAAAGCCAACCCGAACCGCGAAGGCTCCGGAAGCATCGTGGAAGCATCCCTCGATAAAGGCCGCGGCTACGTAGCCTCCCTGCTGGTACAAAACGGTACCCTCCGCCAGGGTGACACCATCGTGTCAGGCTCCTTCTACGGTAAAATCAAAGCCATGTTCAACGAACGCGGCCAACGAATGGAAGAAGCAGGCCCATCCATGCCGGTACAGGTGCTCGGCCTCAACGGCGCACCACAAGCCGGTGAGAAATTCAAAATGTACGAAGACGAATCTGAAGCAAAAGAAACAGCTAACCGCAGAGCTCAGATCGTTCGCGAACAAGGTATCCGCACCAAGAAACATATCACCCTCGATGAAATCGGCCGCAGGCTGGCACTGGGTAACTTTAAACAGCTCAACCTCATCATCAAGGCCGACTTCGACGGCTCTGTGGAAGCATTGAGCGACTCCCTCCAGAAACTGTCTACCGAAGAAATCGTCATCAGTATCGTACACAAAGCAGTAGGCCAGATCACCGAATCCGACGTATTGCTCGCTACTGCCTCCGACGCCATCATCCTCGGTTTCCAGGTACGACCCTCTTCTCAGGCCGCCAAACTTGCAGAAAAGGAAAACATCGAAATCCGCAACTACTCCATCATCTACGATGCGATCGACGAGATCAAAAGCGCGATGGAAGGGATGCTGGAACCCAAAATCGAGAAAAAAGTGGTGTGCAACGTACAAGTACGCGAAACCTACAAATTCGACAAGGTTACCGTGGCCGGTTGCTTCGTACTCGATGGCAAGCTGACCAGAAACACCCGCATCAACGTAGTACGCGACGGTATCGTAGTCCACACCGGCGAACTCGGCTCCCTCAAACGTTATAAAGACGACGTGAAGGAAGTAGCCGCCAACATGGAGTGCGGTCTCAGTATCCGCAACTACAGCGACCTCAGACCCGACGATATCATCGAAGGCTTCGAAGAGGTGGAAGTAAAAAGAACACTCTAATACCCGCTACCCGGCCCCCAAGGCCGGGTAGACATAAAAAAAGCTGTCAGAAATGGAGATACCCTCAATATCCCCGCTTTTTGACAGCTTTTTCTTTTGATATCCCTGCCCGACGGCGTAAAACCAAAGGCTTATCTAAACTTTTGTTAAATCCGTCGATATTAAATACAGTCCTGATCTTTAAATGGTTATTTTTGGATTTTACCGCTATAATATGAAGAAACTTTTGGCTTTATCTGCAGGAGCTTTGCTGTTATGGCAAGCTGCTGCCGCTCAGCAAAAACTCGTGGCAGACAAAATTATCGGCGTAGTAGGGGATAAGATTATCCTCAAATCCGATATGGACGGCGCCCTGGCAGACCAGGCTCGGAACTCCCCCGATGGCACCGTCAGCCCCCAGGCTGCCTGCACTACCATGGAAATGCTGATCTCCCAAAAGGTGATGGTGCTCCAGGCAGAAAGGGACAGCTTGCCCGTTTCTGACGGAGACGTGGAAGCACAGATGGAAAACCGTATCCGCTACTTCGAACAGCTCTACGGTACCAAAGAAAAAATGAAAGAAATTACCGGCTATAGCGTATACCAGCTCCGCGAACGGTTCCGCCAACCCATCAAGGAAGGCCTGCTCGCTCAAGCCATGCGCAATAAAGTGGTGGAAAACGTAAAAGTAACCCCCTCCGAAGTAAAACGCTACTTCGACGCCATCCCGAAAGACAGCCTGCATTTCTATGAGTCCGAACTGGAAATAGGACAACTCGTCCTCATCCCCAAAGCGACCCGCGAAATGGACAACTACGCCATCGAACGCCTCCAGGACTTCAAAAAAAGAGTGGTCAACAAGGAATCCGACTTCGGGTCCCTCGCCATCCTCTACTCTGAAGACCCCGGCGTGAAAGAAAACAAAGGCATCTACGTGATGAACCGCAGCGATAAACAATGGGACGCCGACTTCATGGCGGCAGCTTTCCGTCTGAAAGAAGGTGAAATATCCTCCCCCGTGAAATCACAGTTCGGTTATCACCTCATCCAGATGATCAAACGCTCCGGCGATAACGTCACCGTTCAGCATATCCTGCTCAAAGCAGCAGTGACCAAATCCGACCTCGCCGGCGCCACCACCAAACTGGATTCCATCCGCAACCTGATCGTGAACAACAAACTCACCTTCTCCGAAGCGGTAGCCAAATACAGCGACGCACCCAGCGCCAAATTCGACGGCGGTATGCTCCAGTCCAAAACCGGAGAAGGTACCCTGCTCACCATCGACCAGCTGGACGATCCCTCCGAAAGAGATATCGTACTCATGCTCGATACCCTTAAACCCGGAAAGATATCCGCCCCCGTTGCGTTTACCGACGAAACAGGCCGCGCCGGCGTACGGATCGTGTACCTTAAAACACGCACCCAGCCACACCGCGAAAACCTGAATGACGACTACTCCCGCATTCAGCAACGCACCCTCGATATCAAAAGGGCAGAAGCTATCAACAAATGGCTCATCGAAAAAATACCCACCTTCTACGTACACGTGGATGATGATTATAAAAACTGTACCCACATCAGCCAATGGATGTCCTCCCTGGCAAAACAGTAACGGACAGGATTTAAACTGATTTTCCGGAAGAGCGAAGATGGCAGCGAACAGCTCCTGTCTTCGCTCTTCTTCTTTTCCCCCTTTTTACCACCCGCTCTCCCCCCGTTTACCCCTACTACAGGTCGATGCCTGCCTTTTTTCCCACTCCCCGCCGCCCGGCTTTCCACCACTCAACACGCACAATTCGTAATTCGCATTTTTTTGGCGTAACTTTGCGTCTTCAAATTTCAGCGATGAGTGATGCGATCAAACATGAATGCGGCCTGGCATTCATAAGATTAAGAAAACCATTCTCTTATTACCAGCAAAAATATGGGACTGTGTTCTATGGGCTGAACAAACTGTACCTGCTCATGGAAAAACAACACAACAGAGGCCAGGACGGCGCTGGGGTGGCCGCGGTAAAACTCAATACAGAACCGGGGGTTCCTTTCATGCACAGAATTCGCAGCGCCGCCCCACAGGCTATCGGCGATGTTTTCGGTAAAATCCGGGAAGAAATCCAGGAAATCGAAAAATACCAGCCCGAAATCACCAAATATCCCGGTCTCCTCAAAGGACATATCCGGTTTTTAGGTGAAAACCTGATGGGTCACCTCCGCTACGCTACACAGGGCAAAAATAACGTGGAACTCTGCCACCCCTTCGTACGCTACAACACCATCCCCGCCCGTAACCTCGCCATGGCGGGTAACTTTAACCTGGTAAACGCCGACGAACTCTTTAAGTTCGTACAGGTAAACCCCGGTGAAGTACATAAAAACTCCGACCTCGCCGCCATGCTGGAAACCGTTCATCACTTCCTCTGCAAAGAAGATGAAGAACGCCGCAACGGCCTCGATGTTAAAAATATCCTGCAACAGGCTTTCTCCATGTTCGACGGTGGCTACCACGCCTGCGGCCTTATCGGCACCGGCGACGCCTTCGTGATCCGCGATCCGCACGGCATCCGCCCGTCTTACTACTATATCAACGACGACGTAATCGTGGCCGCCTCCGAAAGAGCCGCCATCCGCACTACCTTCAACGTAGGCGAAAATGAAGTGCTCGAACTGATGCCCGGCAACGCCCTCATCGTAAAAGAAAACGGCGAATACGCCATCGAACAGATCCTCGAAGCAAAAGAACGCAAAGCCTGCTCCTTCGAAAGGATCTACTTCTCCCGCGGTAACGACGAAAAAATATACAAGGAACGTACCTCCCTGGGCCGTAACCTGTCCGCCACCGTGCTCAAAGCCATCGACAACGACCTGAGAAATACCATCTTCTCCTTCATCCCCAACACCGCTGAAGTAGCCTTCTACGGCCTCTTAAAAGGACTGGAAGACTATCTCAACAAAATCAAAGTGGAGAGAATCCTCTCCTGGGGAAAAGACTTCGATGAGGAAAAACTCAACGAAATGGTCAACCGCCGCATCCGCATCGATAAAATCGCTATCAAAGACGTGAAAATGCGCACCTTCATCACGGAAGATTCCAGCCGTAATGAAATGGTACAACACGTATACGATATCACCTACGGTACGGTAAGACCCGGCGTGGACTCCCTCGTGGTCATCGACGACTCCATCGTTCGCGGTACCACCCTCCGCGAAAGCATCATCAAAATGCTGGACCGCCTCGGCCCCAAACGCATCATCGTAGTGTCTTCTGCCCCGCAGATCCGCTACCCCGACTGCTATGGCATCGATATGAGCAAAATGGGCGACTTCGTAGCCTTCCAGGCCGCCATCGCCCTGCTGAAAGACCATGGCAAAGAACACATCCTCCAGGAAGCCTACGGTCTCTGTAAAGAATTACAACGCACCAACACCCTCCACGCACAAAACGTGGTGAAAAACGTCTATAAACCGTTCACTCCGGAACAGATCTCCGCCAAAATCGCGGAAATCCTTACCCCGGAAGGCATCGGCGCCCAGGTGGAAGTCATCTACCAGTCCATCGAAAGCCTCCACGAGGCATGCCCCAACAACCTGGGCGACTGGTACTTCACCGGTAACTATCCCACCCCCGGCGGTAACCGCGTGGTGAACAAAGCTTTCATGAACTTCATGGAAGGCAAAAATGAAAGAGGCTACTAAAAAGAAGACTCCCCTTCATCATAAAAAAAGCGAAGATCAGTACCTGATCTTCGCTTTTTTAGTAGTATCCGGCCGTGTTAATTTTGTCTTAAATCAGGCCACCCCATCCCGCTTTATTCTTCTAACACATTAACTTCCTGTAAATTCTTTATTTTCGTTCCGGTAAATCACCGTTTTCAAGCCCATGAAAACACTCCTACTCATCCGTCATGCAAAATCCAGCTGGACCAATCCGGACATGGACGATTTTGACAGACCGCTCAACAAGCGGGGTAAACAAAATGCGCCGGAAATGGCCCAACGCCTCGTTTCCAGGGGCATGGTCCCGGAGCTGATCATCGCCAGCCCCGCCAAACGCGCCCGCACTACCGCCAAAATCATGGCCGAAGAATGGCACTACCCCAAACAGGCCATCCTGCTGGAAGAAGAACTCTATCTCTGTTACGCCTCCACTTTCCTCAAGGTAATCACCCGGATAGACGACGACTTCAACGCAGTAGCCATCTTCGCTCATAACCCCGGTATCACGGACTTTGCCAACTACCTCACCGAAGAAATCCGCATCGATAACGTGCCCACCACCGGCATCTTTGCCATACAGGCCGACACCGACAGCTGGAAAGACTTCGACCTGGCCCGTAAAAAATTCCTCTTCTTCGACTACCCCCGCAATAACTAACCCTTCACGATCTTATTGTAGGAAGTACTAATACCTTTTATCAGGGATGAACTGAATCCCTGGTGCTCCATCTCATTCAAACCGGCAATGGTACAGCCCTTCGGCGTGGTCACCTTGTCAATCTCCTCCTCCGGGTGACGGTTCTCCCGGATCAGCAGCTCCGCAGCCCCTTTCACGGTCTGCGCAGCGATCAGGCTGGCCGTCCGCACGTCAAACCCGATTTCAATTCCTCCCTGGATATTGGCCCGGATAAACCGCAGCGCAAAAGCAATACCGCAGGCGCCCAATACCGTGGCGGCATCCATCAGTTTCTCGTCGATGCTCACCGTAGCGCCCAGCTGATCGAACATCGTCTTCACATAACGTAACTGCTCTTCGCTGGCATTAGCGGCACAGATACAGGTAATAGATTCCTGTATGGCAATAGCGGTATTAGGCATAGCCCGCACCACCGGCATGTCCGGTACGATATGCGACAAATCAGCAATGCTGACGCCCGTCACCACGCTGATCAAAATATGTTTCGCAGGGTCCAGGTCACCTTTCAGCTGCTGCAACACTTCCCGTACATTATATGGCTTCAGTGCCACCACAATCACGTCCGACTGCCGGATGGCCCTGGCATTGTCTGTCTCCACCTGTACGCCGGCGGCCTTCAGATCGGCCAGCGTGCTGGTGTTCCGCTTGGTAACAGTAATATCGGAAGGCCGGGAAAAACCGCTTTTCACCAACCCCTGTGCGATAGCTGATCCCAGATTTCCCCCGCCAATAATGGCTATTTTTTTGGCTGACATAAAAATTATTTTTTCAGATTAAATCCTACGGAAGGTATAACAATTGCGCCACTGATGCAAACCACGCGTATTCCTTATCTTGCAGCTATGCAGGCAACACACAAGGCAGCCGCTTTTTTCGCCAGGATAAAAGAAGCGCATCATTCAACCAGCCCCGAAGAAAAAATCCGCCAGTACCGGCAGATACTGGAAACCTTGTTCCGCGACCTTACCCGTGAAGAGACCCGGTCATTCGGAAACCTGTTTGCGCGTATGCAGTTTTATTTTGATAAACAGGTGGTGCCTCCCGAGGTACGGCAACCGCTGTCTGCCCTCCGCCTCCTCACCAATAAGGCCACCAGCGGCATGTTCCCCCTACAGGAACAGGAACATCTCTGTTGTATTAAAGCACTCTCCGAAGCGGTAGCCTGGGCCTACCAGGAACCGGAGCCGGAAGACCTGCGCCTGCTGTTCCGCGCTGTGAGCGACATGCGCCTTTCGTTGTCCTACCAGCATCATCCTTCCGATATCCCGCTGCTGAAGTGCATGGTCACCGGTACCAGTCCGCTCACCCTCAACGATAAAGGCCTCCACACGTTCACCATCTCTGCCAAAAACGATGAACAGGGCGACTTTGAACTGTCCCTGGACCAACTCGACGACCTCACCGTGGTAGCCCTGTATCCTTTGCTGCGCCCGTATGACACCATCCTGGTGCATCACTGCCGGCAGGGAGACAGCCCCCAGCATTATATCACAGCACCGGAAAGCCAGATCATCCTGGAGCCGGACCTTCTCATCGATATCAGTGAACTGGCAGAATGTTTCACGCACAAAGGCGCCAACCATCTGCTGTACCTCGTCCGCAAACTAACGCCGCAGCACCCGTCGCCGGCAGCTTTCAAGGGAAACCTCGTCAACGCCCTGCTGGACGAGATGCTGCGTAACGGCGAAGTGGACGTAAAAACGTCCTTCGTGGAAGCCGTGGCCGAAAACGCACTGCAGGCCGCCGCCTACGGCCGGGAACAACTCAATGAAATGTTCCGCGACATCCGGCAGCATCACTGGGGTAATCTCCACACCACCGTTCGCGACCTGCGCGACAAACCGGTACAGATAGAGCCCACTTTCTTCTCCGCACGCTATGGCCTCCAGGGAAGGCTGGACCTCATGACGGAAGACCACGAGGACCCGCACCGTAAAGAGATCTTCGAATTAAAAAGCGGTAAAGCACCCGATTTCAATACCTGGAAAAACCATGAAATGCAGGTAGTGGGCTACAACCTGCTGCTAAGGTCCACTTTTGGCCGGCAACGCAAAGGCAGTTCCGCTATCCTGTATTCAGCCGCTGCGGCTAATCCGCTCCGCAATGTGAGCAGTACGCACCGTACCGAAAATGAGCTGATGCTGTTGCGTAACCAGGTGGTGGCCATGCTGCTGCGGCTGGCAGGAGAGGAGTACGGCGTACTGTCTGCCATCACCGGCACTGCGGCAACAGGCCTGCCCTCCTTCAGTGCAGCGCATTTCACCGCTTTCGAAAAAGCGTGGTATTCCGCCGCCGAAGAAGCCAAAGCGTATTATAAACAATACCTGTCCTTCGTACTGCGGGAGTACCTGCAGGCCAAATGCGGTATGTATTCCGAAGTGGATCGCGAGGAAGATGCCGATGGTTTTTCCGCACTGTGGCTGCAAAGCGCCGAAGAGAAAGCTGCGCGGTTCAATATTATCCCCGGCCTGCGCTTCCGGGAATTCGACCCGATGAACAGCGCGGTCATTTTTGATATAGCCGGCCCCGTTAGCCACAACTTCCGCACGGGCGATACCGCTATCATCTATCCCCGCACCGGCGCCGGGCTGCAGCCGTTACAGCAACAGCTGCTGAAAGGCCGCATCGACGACCTCGCCAAAGACACGCTCACCTTCTCGCTGAACAACCGGCAGATGACGCTGGATTTCTTCCGCCAGTTTGAAGAGTGGGTGATCGAACATGATATTTATGAGTCCAACTACTGGATGGCCGCGTCTGCGCTGTTTCATGTCCTCTCGCCGGTAAATGCGCAGCGGGTGCGTCTCCTGCTCGGGCTGGAGACACCCCGTTGGCAGCCCTTACCATTTCCGGCGCCGGCCATGTTTAACGCCAACCAGGAAAAGATTGTGCAGCAGGCGCTGGAGGCGCAGGACTACTATCTGTTGCAGGGGCCGCCGGGCACCGGTAAAACATCTTCCCTGCTCACCACCATCGTGGGAGAGATGATCAAACAGCAGCGTCATGTGGTGATTGTGGCCTTTACCAACAAAGCAGTAGAGGAGATCTGCAGTAAGCTGGAAGCACGTCAGATACGGCACTTACGCCTCGGCGGCCGGAATACCGCACCAGCGCAGGAGCTGCGGCAGTTATGCCTTCAGGGTTCGCTGGACGATGCCCGCGCGTATATCACCGGTCACCGCGTGTTTGTGGCTACCGTTGCCACCATGGCTACCCGGCTGGATCAGCTGGTGATGATGGGCATTCCCACAGACACGCTGATCGTGGACGAAGCGTCGCAACTCACAGAGCCGCAGCTGCTGGGCTTACTGATGCCTTTCCGTAAGTTTATCCTGATAGGAGACCAGAACCAGCTGCCACCGGTGGTGACACAGGAGGCTACTTTCTGCCGGGTGAAAGACCCGCTGCTGCTGGAGCTGGGCATGCGGGACCTCCGGTCTTCCATCTTCGAAAGACTGATGCATTGCTGCAAGAAGTGGCAGTGGCGCCATGCATGGGGCATGCTGAACACCCATTTCCGGATGCACGAAAGTATTGCCAGCCTGGTCAATCACTACTATGCCGGGCAGCTGGCGTCGGGAGGGGAGCAGCAACGGGCAGACTTTGACCCGGGGCCATGCCCCCAAACGCAGCCATGGCAGCACATACTGACCCTGGGCAGGAAAATATTCATTCCCAGCCCTTATGAGGCCACTTCCAAGATGAACCAGACGGAAGCCGAAAGGGTCGTTTCCCTGTTGCATTATCTCAGGGCGCAGTACGGCGGCTCCTTTACCCGCGATACGGTAGGAGTGGTCACACCCTGGCGCACCCAGATCAGCCTGATCAGGGAGCTGCTGGCGGGAGACAAGGCCCTGCAGCAGGTGAACATAGACACGGTAGAGCGTTTCCAGGGATCGGAAAACGATATTATCATCGTGTCCCTGGCGGTTTATCATGCCGCGCAGGTGGATACCCTGCAATGCCTGGGCAGTTTCACGTGGGATGAAGCAGATATAGAGGTAGACCGTAAGTTGCTGGTAACGTTATCGCGTGCACGAAAACAGGTGGTCCTGCTGGGCTATGAGCCGGCTTTGAGCCGGAGCCCGCACTACCGGAAGGTACTGGGTGAGATGGTCAGGGGCAGCCTGTAAAACAGCTAAATCGAAAAAGTAACCAAACAACTATGGCCACACGCAAGTATGGCCATAGTCAGACAACATCATATATGATCATTCCTGGTAAAACCAGGCATTAATCCAGTGTTACGTGCGCCCAGTTCTCACCGCTTTTAATACGGTACAGCTGCATTTCGCTGATGTCGAACTGTTCAGCGATCTGCTTCATGGTTTTTTTACCGGGTTTGTTCAGTAAGCGCTTGATGCTCTTTACTTTGGTCACATTCAGCTTCAGCCCTTTGAGGCGGTTGCGCTGCTTTTCTTTGTAGGCCAGTTTTGCCGGGCTGTTCTGCTGGTGCTCTTCCATTTCCTCTTTGGTTGCCCATTTGAGGTTGCTGGCCTTGTTGTTTTTCTTGTCATAGTCCAGGTGGATTACGTACCGGTGGGCACGTCCTGGTCTTTTGTTGAAAAGCTTGGCCACTTCCCGGTGCAGGTAGAGTGACTGGTAGCTGTCCGCCGGTTTTACATTCAAAACCGTATAGCCTTCCACGGTAGAACCCGTGAGCAGCTTACCATCTTCTGTACTTTCATGATAACTGATCACTCTCCCCATGTTTGAAACCGCGTATCGCTTACGCAGGGCAGATTTGTTTTTAATCTGTAAGTCTTTCCAGACTTCATTTCTCAGATTTTTAATTGTGGTCATGTGAAAGTAATTTATAATTTTTGTTTTGATGGGGTTAGTCCGTTTAGACGTAAACGTTACAACCAGCCGTTTCATTATCCGCTGGTAGAAAATTCTGTTCAGCTAGTGGGGGAGAAGTCCTTTCGAATATGTGGTCCTTGTATTGTGTAACAATCGCGTCTAATACGTCTTCTATTTCAGCTAATGTTTTGTAAGTTACTAATTGTTGCCTGAATTCTTTAATATGGGGTAGCCCTTTGAGGTAATTTGCGTAATGGCGGCGCATTTCAAGGATTCCCACAATGTCCCCCTTCCAGGACACGGACTGGCGGAGATGTTTTTTGCAGACTTCTACTCTTTCCAAAACAGTCGGAGGCGGCAAATGTTCACCCGTCTTCATAAAATGCTTGATCTCCCGGAATATCCAGGGGTAGCCGATGGCGGCGCGGCCTATCATGACCCCGTCTACGCCAAATTTCTCCCGGGCTGCGATCGTCTGTTCCGGCGTACATATGTCACCGTTACCAAAAATCGGAATCTTAATACGGGGATTATTCTTCACTTTACCGATGAGCGTCCAGTCTGCATGGCCTTTATACAGCTGTGTACGGGTGCGGCCATGGATGGTGAGCGCCTGTATGCCCACATCCTGCAGTCTTTCTGCTACCTCTTCAATATTCCTGGTGTTATCATCCCAGCCCAGCCTGGTTTTTACCGTCACCGGCAGCCTGGTGGCTTTCACCACTGCAGCCGTCAGTTTCACCATTTTAGGGATGTCTTTCAGAATACCGGCGCCGGCGCCCTTGCAGACTACCTTTTTCACCGGGCAACCAAAGTTGATGTCCAGCAGATCGGGATTGGTGGTTTCCACGATCTGGGCGGCCATGGCCATAGGCTCTTCATCTCCGCCGAAGATCTGGATGCCTACCGGTCTCTCATAAGGGAAAATATCCAGTTTCTGCCGGCTTTTGATGGCATCACGGATAAGCCCCTCCGAAGAAATGAACTCAGTATACATCAGGTCAGCCCCGTTATCCTTACAGACCGCACGGAAGGGCGGATCACTCACATCCTCCATGGGCGCAAGCAACAGGGGAAATTCACCCAATTCTATATTTCCTATCTTCACCATAAGTTAAATACCACAGCGCCAGGCTGTAGTTATTATTTTTATACTTTATATTATTCTTTTTCACAGCGGGAAGTGACAGTTCCTGACTTCCGAAAAGAAGCAGGCAGGATACAAAAAAGATGATGGAGATCACCAGGTATCACTGCAAACTGGATTTCGCGATGTAAATTTACGCAAAATTAATACAGTAAGTATTTATGACCGGTTATCTGAAACAGTCCCCACCCGCTTTACAGTTTATTACCTTTTTCGGCTTTTTCATTGGCTTCATGCTGATATACAATACAGCACTGATGTTGCTGATGGAACCCATGACCGGTCATTCGCTGATGGACCTTCAAAGCGGGGATATAACAGACCCTAACCTTGTCGGCTATCTGAAAATTACACAGTTTTTATATTCCATTGTGGTTTACCTGGTCCCGGCAGCCCTTTTTGCCTACCTGTGGCAGCCCTATCCCGGCCGCTACCTGGGCCTGAAGCCCGCTCCGGCCGCTATCCAGGTGCTGCTGGCGCTGATGGCCATGTACTCCATTACCTGGTTTGGCGGCTTCCTCAACAACTGGAACCAGACCTGGCACGTGCCGCAGGCGGCCCGCGAACTGCAGGAGCAAACCGAAAAACTGATCACCGTCATGCTCCGCATGCCTTCCATAAAAGACTTGTTCATTAACCTGGTACTGATGGCCATTGTGCCTGCTATCGCGGAAGAAGTGTTCTTCCGTGGCGTATTCCAGCGCCTGCTCATCCAGAGCACCCGCAAAGTCTGGCTCAGCGTGTTCCTGACCGCCGTCTTCTTCAGCTTTATCCATTTTGAGATGCTGGGCTTTATGGTGCGTGTGGTGCTGGGCTTTATACTGGGCGCCATCTATGTGCTGAGCGGCAACCTCTGGTTAAGCATCTTCGCCCATATACTCAACAACGGCTCACTGGTGATACTGATATACCTGTTCCAGCGGGGCATCATCAAAACAGATCCCGCCAAAGACACCCAGGTGGAATGGTATATCGCCCTCCTCAGCCTTGTGGTAACCATCGGCCTTTTGTGGGCGCTACGCCAGAAATCCACGCCCATGGTGATGACAGCACCCGCCCGAAAGGCGGACGATGATCAAATAGACAACATCGGTGTGGATGAAAATCAGTAATTTACCCCCGAGACAAATGTTATTACTATGGAAAAAGGTTGGGTTAAAATCTTCTCAAGTGACCGTCCCTTCGAGGCGGAGATTGTAAAAGGGATGCTGGCAGACAATGGTATCACCGCAGTGCTGATCAATCGTCAGTCATCTTCCTACAATATCACCCTCCCCGGTCAGGCAGAGTTATACGTACACGAAAAAGAAGAACAAACAGCAAAGGACCTCGTACACAATCACAACAACCTTCCCACCGGCGACCCCAACGAGCTGCCGGAATAGCAATTTGCTCCGCAGGGTAATTTTGTACACTTTTGCGGTTCAGAATCTTTAACAGAACTACGCATAATGAAGACTTTTTTTACCCGCACTGCCTCTGCGCTGGTGTTTGTGGCAGTGATGCTGGGAGGTATCTTATGGAGTCCCTTCACCTTTTTTCTGCTTTTTTTCCTGATCAGCATCTTCGCACTCCAGGAATTTTTTAAACTGATGCGCCTGATCGACACCGGTTACAACAATATCCCTTCCTGGCACAAATGGGGGGTAACCATCGCCGGCGCCGCCATCATGCTCGCTTTTACCGGGGAAAACTTTCAGCTGGGCGACATCTCCTCTGGCTTCATCGGCTGGTGGATCGCTATTATTTTCCTGCTGGTACTGCCCCTCGGTGAAATACTGCTCGATAAGGATTTCTCTCCCCGTAACGTCGGCTACTCCTGTATGGGCCTGCTGTACGTAGTCATCCCCTTCAGCCTGCTGGTCAATATCCGCCTCAACGCCATCGATATTCACTACACCCCGGAAAGTGTAGGCACCGCCCCCGGCTGGCTCATTCCCCTGCTGCTTATCATTTTCATCTGGATCAACGATACCATGGCCTATATCGTAGGCTCCCTCATCGGCAGAACACCTTTCTTCCCGTCCATCTCCCCTAAAAAAACCATCGAAGGCTCCGTAGGAGGGATGATACTGGCCGTAGCCGCCGCCGGCGTATATGGCTACTACTGGGGACAGCAATACCTGGCACTCCAGCACTGGCTGGCACTGGCTGGCATCGCTGCCGTATTCGGCACCACCGGCGACCTGCTGGAATCCAGGCTCAAACGCATGGCCGGCGTCAAAGACTCCGGTAACATCATGCCCGGCCATGGCGGCTTCCTCGATCGCTTCGATTCCCTGCTGCTCGCCGCACCCTTCGCCTGGATTTATGTGCACGCCTGTATGATGGCCTAGCATACACATAACCAATATTTTATATTCATCTGACAGAAAAAAGTATTTCTGAAGTAACTTTGCACTTTGCTTAACCATCCCGGCGAAAGCCGGGATATATATAAAAATCTAACAAACAAGAAAACAAATGAAGATCCATCGTGAAGGATTTGCTACCATTTCCCTTGTATTCCTGGTACTGGCGCTGATCAACGGAGCCGTATTTTACTGGCTGGGCACTGTTCCCGCAGTAAGCTATGTTATCCTGGTCTTTTCCATCCTGTTCTTCCTTTTTATCGTATCGTTTTTCCGCGTGCCAGCCAGACAGTATACGACCGGAGACAACCTGGTCATCTCTCCCTGCGATGGTAAAGTGGTAGTGATAGAAGAAGTTTTTGAACCGGAATACTTCCAGGACAAACGCCTGCAGGTATCCATCTTTATGAGCCCGGCCAACGTACACGTAAACCGCAACCCTATCAGCGGCACCGTGAAACTGTCGCAGTACCACGCCGGTAAATACCTCGTGGCCTGGCACCCGAAATCCTCTACGGAAAATGAAAGACACTCTGTAGTAATCGGCAACCAGAAAACAGACATCCTGGTAAGACAAATCGCCGGCGCACTCGCCCGCAGGATCGTTAACTACCTGAAACCCGGTATGCAGGTAGGCCAGAACGAGGAAATGGGCTTTATCAAATTCGGCTCCCGCGTGGACCTCTACCTGCCTTTAGGCACAGAAGTGTCCGTACAACTGGAGCAGGTGGTAAAAGGCGGCCTGACAGTGATCGCAAAAATCTAGTATATTAGTAGGCTCAAACAGGACTGTATGAAAAATGTTTTGACTGCACTGACGCTGCTACTCCTTACAGGGGCTGCCTCCGCTCAGGATAAACCCGGCCACAAAGCACCCGCTAAACAAACCGCTGCCACGGCCCATAAACCGTTGCCCTGCGGTACGCCAAAGCTGGCGCAGTATCAACGCGATTCTACAGCCCGTAACAACACTAAAAAAAGCTGCTGTATGCAACCCTCCCGCACGGCCAGTCTCCGGACCGCCACTGCAAAGAAGGCGCATTAATACAAAAGCTATCTTATAAACAGGAAGGGGATTTCGGTTATCGAAATCCCCTTCCTGCTTTACAGAATATTTCTGAGCTCCTTTAAATGCCCGATGGTAAACGTCGGCGTAAAGTCCACCGGCGGTTTGGCCGGATTAAAATACACCTGGTCCATGCCCACGCCATGCGCCCCTTTAATATCCAGCTCCATGGCGTCGCCCACCATAATGCTCTCCGCCGCACTGGTGCCGGCTTTGCCGATGGCGTATTCAAATATCTGGGGATAGGGCTTCAGACTGCCGGCCACCTCAGAAGTAACGATATGGGTGAAATAATGATCAATGCCCGCATTCCTCATCTTCAGCAGCTGCGTTTCTTCGAACCCGTTGGTAATCATATGCATCGGGTAGTTTTTGGCAGCCAGGTAGTCCAGCGTTTCTTTCGTTTCGGGAAACAGCGCCTTTTTGTTCGGCAGTATCTCCAGGAACTGTGTGCTTATCGCCTGGCACAGCTTCTCATCACCTATTTTGAAGTCCAGCAGCGCAAGCCGGAAGCGTTTGTCACGCAACTCGGCCCGGTTGATGAACCCCTTGCGGAATCGCTCCCATAAACGTTCGTTGTGCCCGACATAAGATTCCGAAAATGCTTCAAAAGATGGTACTCCGCGGTTGGCCAGCCCATGGCTGTCGAAAAGTTCCAGCAAGGTCTCCTGTTCGTTGGTTTCAAAGTCCCAGAGCGTATGGTCCAGGTCAAAGAAAAGATGCTTATATCTCATAACGCTGCAAAGGTACAAAATACCAGACAGATGGGGTTTCCGGACTAAGGTCATTCAACTAAAATTCATTATTTTAACGCTTTAATCGACAGAAATTTATGAACGCAGTTATAACAGGTGCCAGCAAAGGCATCGGAAAGGCTATTGCAGAAAGACTGGCGGCAGAAGGGTTTAACGTGATCATCTGTGCCCGGAATACAGACGTGTTGGCCGCTGCAAAGGCAGCTATCCAGGAGAAAAACCCCGCAGTAACGGTCATCGCCGAATCAGTAGATATGGGCGATAAAGCACAGGTGATGGCTTTTGCACAAAAAATCAAAAACACCTGGTCCACCGTGGATATACTGGTCAACAATGCCGGTATCTTCATCCCCGGCGCCCTGCACGATGAAGCAGACGGCCTGCTGGAAAAGCTGATGGCCGTCAACGTATACAGCGCCTACCACCTCACCCGCGAACTGCTGCCCCTCATGATAGCCCAACGTAACGGCCATATCTTCAATATGTGCTCCACCGCCAGCTATCACGCCTATCCGAACGGCGGCTCCTACAGCATCACCAAATACGCCCTGCTCGGTTTCTCCAAAAACCTGCGCCGGGAGCTGATGCCCCACAACGTGAGGGTCACCTCTGTAAGCCCCGGCCCTACGCTCACCGCCTCCTGGGACGGCTTCGAAGGCCCGCCGGACAGGATGATGCCCCCCGAAGACATCGCCAGCGTAGTATGGAACGCCTTCACCCTGGCCAAACAAACCGTCGTAGAGGAAATACAGCTCAGACCTATGTTGGGAGATATTTAACATCATGAAAACAAGACGCCGGACCGATGAAAACCCACACCGGGCCATCATTCGCCCGCGTTAGTGTTTAATTGACATATATGATCTTTTAACTAAGTTTTAACGGCAGTTGACACCGCTTCCGGAGCGGGTTTGGTTAAATTTGTTGACATAACTATGAAGGACAGATTTAGTATAAGGAAGTACATTTTCTCTGTTTTGTGTTGTTTAGGGCTGGTTGTTTGCGCCAGCGCACAAGATCTCCGCTTTACCACCAGCGTGAGCAGTAACTCCGTTACGCTGGATGAAGCTTTCCAGATCCAGTTCATGCTGGAAAACGGAACCAATATCTCCAGCTTTACGCCGCCCAGCTTTAAAGACTTTGAAGTGCTGCAGGGCCCTTCACAAATGCAGGGTCAATCCATCTTCAACGGCCGCCGCTCTGAATATTTTGCGCTGAATTACGTGCTGCAGCCCAAACATGTGGGCAACTTCACCATTCCCGGTGCACAGGCCCGGGTAAACGGTAATGTTATCAAGTCCAACCCCGTGCTCATTGAAGTGCGGAAAGGCAATGCACAGGCGCAACCACAGCAACCGCAGCAGGTGATACCGCAACACCGCGGCCAAAGCGGCGGCGGTATCAGCGAAGACCTGTCGGACGGTATCCTCAAAAAAGGGGAGGACGTCACCGAAAAACTCCGGAAAAATATCTTCCTGAAAGTTGATGTTGATAAAACCAACCTGTACGAAGGCGACCAGCTAACGGCTACGTATAAACTCTATACCCGGCTGCCGACAAACTCCAGCGTCACCAAAGTGCCGGCGTTCAAAGGGTTTTCAGCGAAAGACATAGAGCTTCCCAACCCGCCGCAGGCCACTGAAGAACGCATCAACGGCATCCCGTATAAGGTGTTTACCATCCGTAAAACGCTGCTGTTCCCGCTGCAGTCCGGCACCCTGGAGCTGGACCCCGTGGAAGTGGACAACCAGGTCCGCCTCGTGAAACTGGTGGGCAAACGCAACCGGGGCGCCCGCGATCCGCTGGAAGACTTCTTCAACGACCCGGCCTTTAAAGACCCGTTCTTCGACGATTTCTTCAACCGTCCGGAAGTAGAATACCAGGACGTGCCGTATAAAATCCAGAGCAACCCGATAAAGATCAACGTAAAACCATTGCCGGTAGAAGGCCGCCCCCTCAGCTATAACGGCGCTGTGGGCAGCTTCAAAATGACCGCCGCCGTGGATAAAACCACCCTCAGCACCGACGACGCCCTCACGCTGAAAGTGACCATCAGCGGCCGTGGCAACGTGAACCTGCTCAATGCGCCCAAAGTAGACGTACCCTCTGGATTTGAGAAGTACGACCCTAAAATGACCGACGATATTGAGAAAAACAGCAACCCGCTGTCCGGCAGCCGGACCTTTGAATACGTGCTGATGCCACAGGAAGCCGGTAAACATACCGTTCCCGCCGTCGAGTTTTCTTACTTCGATCCGGAAGCCAACAGCTACAAGACGCTCCGCTCTGAAGCGTTCGTGATTGACATCACCCAGGGTAAACGCATCAAAGAAGATAAACACGATTTCAGCGTAGGCAAAAATGAACTGGTGAAAATAGACGGAGGCCTCCAGCGATGGTCCAAACACAGCAGCTGGTTCATCCTCAGCCCCTGGTTCTATGTACTGCTGATACTGCCGTTGCTGATTGCCGGCGCTGTTATTTTCTACAAACGCAGAAAAGATTACAATACCACCAATGCCGCGCTGCTGAAGCACCGCTACGCCAATAAAGTGGCCCTGAAAAGGCTGGAACTGGCCGCCCGGTACCTGAAAGAAGGCAAAGACAAAGCTTTCTACGAAGAAACATCCCGCGCCGTATGGGGGTATCTCAGCCATAAACTGAAAATACCTTTCGCAGACCTGAGCAAACAGCTGATCCAGGATAAACTGGCCGCCCGCCATATCAACGGCACCAATACCAGCGACCTGTTTGAACTGATCGACAACTGCGAAGTGGCTTTGTATGCACCAGGCCATAACGACGATAAAATGCAGGGCACCTACTCCAAAGCGGTGACCATCATCACCAACCTGGAAGATGCTTTGAAAAACTAATCCATGAGAAAAGGTAGTATGCCCGGATATAAACATATTAAAATCGCCCTGTTACTGGCTTTCCTGCTGCTTACCGGCAGCATGCTCAGGGCGCAGCAGGCGCTCCCGCAACAACGTTTTGATGCGGCCAACAGCCTTTATCAGCAAAGTAAATTCACCGAAGCAGCAGCCGCTTATCAGCAACTGATAGACGAAGGCTACAACATAAAAGCGTTGTATTTCAACGCCGGCAACGCCTACTATAAAGCCGGCAAGACAGGGCAGGCGGTTTTTAACTACGAAAAAGCGCTGCAACTGGCGCCCCGCGACGAAGCCGCCAAACACAACCTGGCCCTCGCCAATCAAAAAGTGAGTGGTTTCGTTGATGAGTTACCGTTAGTCTTCTTCCAGCAATGGTGGCGGCAGTTACAACAGCTGCACAAACCCAATGGCTGGGCCGTGGGATGCATTCTTCTCTTCTGGCTGGCGATCGCCGGTATTATGCTCAACACATTTCTGCCAGGCTGGAAAAACAAATTCCTCCGCTGGGGTAATTATGCGCTGGGAACACTGTTTGTGCTTTACCTGGTGATGGCAATCGATACCTATGCCGTGGCCAACAACCATCAGACAGGCATCATCACACAGAGTAACATCAAGGTAAAAACAGCGCCGGACGATAACAGCAAAGACGCTTTTGAAGTGCAGGAAGGCATGAAGGTACACATCGCCGACGCCACTAAAGATTACTGCAAAATATCGCTGGCCGATGGTAAAACCGGATGGATCAGCTGCGCCTGGATCAGGCGGCTGTAGGTTACACCGCTACCGGCATGTGCCGTGACAACATATGTTCCATGCTGATGGTGAGGCGGTTCCCGTTGGGCTGGTGCGTTTCATCGAACAGCTGTTGTGCCTGAATGCCTGCTTTCATCTGGTATTTCTCACTCATCATATACAGCCGCTCAGCGGCAATGTCTATACCGGCGGCCTGCCGTTCGCCGGTGTCGTCCAGCAGTTCGCTGGCCTGGATACCGTTGTCTTCCAACTGAATATAGAGCCGGTTATGGTCTTTCCCGATATGGACCACCAGCCTGCCGCCGGTTTTCTCCGGGCGCATCAGCAACCGGTGCCAGATCACGTATTGCACATAGGGCTGGATAATGAGGGGAGGGATGAGGGTGCTGTGGGAATTAACATCCTGTACGATGCGCACTTGATAAGAAAACTGCTGGTCAAACCGGAGCTGTTCCAGTTGTATGTATAGTTCCAGCGCTTCAAGGTCTTCCTGCAGTGTTACCCATTCCTTGTTGAAATTACCGATCATAAGGCGCATCAGGCGGGCGAAGCGGGTGAGATACAGGGAGGCCATGTCCGTACTGGTGGTAAGGATGTAATGATGGATAGCGTTGAGGCTGTTAAATATAAAATGCGGGTCCATATGTGCCTGGAAAGCATGGAGTTCCAGGTTAATTAAGGTGTGTTGTATGGTTATTTTTTTCGCTGAGGCTCTTTTTATGTTTTTTTCCCGTTGGATAAAAAATACTACAATGGCAAGGAGACTTAACAAAAAAAACAGCCAATACGGCCATCCCGCAGCAAAAACTATTTCATTGAAATGTTGTACCACGTCTAAGGTTTACAGGAAAGTTGAACGTCTTTCTGATCAGTCCAATAAATATCGGTCAAATCACTCCTTTGGGGAAGCGGTAATTATCCGGAGGCAGGTTTTTACAGGCAAGCGGGGAGAAATTGCGGAAAAGTGGTTTTCCGTCCGGGAATTTCCTGATTTTGGAATTTTTTGATTTGTTGTAAAATCAATAAATCCCAAAATCAATAAATCTCAAGATGATCAGGCTTCGGTAAACTTGTACCCAACGCCTCTTACAGAGTGGAAATACTTGGAGTTGCGGCTGTCTTCCTCAAAATACTTGCGGAAGTTGAGGATAAAGTTGTCAATGGTGCGCGTAGTAGGGTATACGTTATATCCCCATACTACCTGCAATATTTTCTCACGGGTCACGACTTCGCCTTTGTTTTCGATCAGTAGTTTCAGCAGCATGGCTTCTTTCTTGCTCAGCTCATAGTGTTTTCCGTCTTTGCCAACGCATTCCTGTGCGGCAAAATCGATCATATTATTACCGAAGCGGTAAACATTGGGCACGCTGTCTTTATCCTGTATCTTTTTGTTTTTGACGATCAGCTTCTCTACGCGGAGCAGCAGCTCTTCGAGGTTGAAGGGTTTGGTCATGTAATCATCACCGCCCTTTTTGAGGCCCAGCACCCGGTCGGCGCTGCTGTTTTTGGCGCTGAGGAAGAGGATGGGCACTTCATTGTTCTGGATGCGGATGTTTTCGCATACAGCAATGCCGTCCATTTCCGGCAGCATGATATCCAGTATGATGAGATCGAAATATTCGTTTTTTACTGCTTTCAGGGCAGCGGTACCGTTGTCTACGGCGGTCACCTCATAACCTTCCAGTTCCAGGTTGAGCTTAAGCGCTTCCTGGAGGTTCTCTTCGTCCTCCACCAGTAATATGGATGCTTTGGTCGCTTCCTTCATGTGTTATCGTTTGATGTGACTATAAATCACGGACTTGCCGAAGCATGAATCCGTCAACTAATTTACGCTCTTTGCACGGAATATTGCTGCCAGATTATCTCGAAGCAGGCGCCTGCAGGCTCATTGTCTTTCACCCAGATGAGGCCATCGTGTTGTTCCACGATTTTGGCGGTGAGAAACAATCCTAGTCCCGAGCCCTTTGCTTTCCTGGTGTTCTCGTTGCCAAGGCGGTAGAATTTCATGAAGATGCGTTCTTTTTCCTCATCGGGCACTCCGGGGCCTTCGTCGGACACCTGTAGTTTCAGGCGATGACCGGCTTCAAAGAGGCGGACGGTGATCGTGGAGTTGCGGGGAGCATATTTTACCGCATTCTCTACGAGGTTGCTGAGGATGATCTGTAACATCAGCTTGTCACCCTCCAGCCACACATGTGGCAGAATGTCTGCATTTATGACATGTGTCCCGATGCGGTTACGCAGTTCCCGGATATTCGCCTCCAGCAGGGCGGAGAAGTCGAGCGGTTCCTTAAACAGCTTATAGTTGTGGGTTTCCAGCTGTGCTGCCAGCAAAATGTTGTTACAGAGCTGGTCGAGCCGGTTGGTTTCCCGGATGGTATTATCTATCAGCTTGGCCTGCTTTTCCTCATCCAGCTTGTGTCTGCGGATGGTTTCCAGGTTCAGTTTGGCGACAGCGATGGGTGATTTCAGTTCATGTGTCACGGCCATCATAAAGTTTTGCTGTTGCCGGCTGAGCTTCATGTATTTCCAGACCGCTCTATATACAAAGAGCGCGCCGAGCAGAATGATCCCTAAAAAAATGGCGCCTTCTCCTACATATTTAAAAGATCGCATATGAGCGTCTTTTTCTATCCGTTGGAATTCCAGCTGGTGTTCTACCGGCTGGGCGAGGCTATCGATACGGAGGGAAAGGTTTTGTTTTTCGAACTGGCTGATCTGTTCGCTTTGCCGGAACAGCAGCACGCCCCACCAGATGAGGGCAACGATCGTATAAGCCAGTACTAGCAGGTAAATGAAGGAAACGGACTTTCCTTCCTGCATTTTATTAAAGAATTTTCTCATCATGGCCGATTGCCGGCTTTCTCTATCCGCAAACCTATATTCATTACATGGGGGAGCGGGTTTTGCCGCATGTTTTGTTCGAATGTAAACTGATAGGTGCCTGGTTTGTTGAAGAGGGCTTTTTGCTGGATGAGGACCCGGTGTTCAAAAATATCATCGATACCGTTGCCATGCCATTTGCCGTTGATGTCTGCCAGTGGCAGTTCTACCCTTTGTTCTTTGGGAATACTGTCGCCCGGATATTTGGTACCTATCAGCAGCCACATATTGCTGTAAGGGTAGGCGTCGGTATGCCGTACATTCACATAAATATCAAAGAGGGTAGCCGTATCTTCCGGCTGGATGGTCACATCAAAAGAGGGTTTATAGCCGTAAGCCCAGTCGTGTTCCGGGATTTCCCGGTTTTTCTCGTAGGCATCCATCTTGATCGGCTTGCAGGCTGCAGCCAGTAAAAATAAGCCTGCGGTTACCCCAAATAGTCTTTTCATACGGTATACGCCTTGCTATAAAACGTTTAATACTTGTTCTTTGGCTTTCTCCAGTTCGTCTTTCATCAGCACTACCCACTGCTGGATACCGGCGTCGTTGGCTTTGGAACCGGTGGTATTGATTTCACGGCCGATCTCCTGCAGCACAAAGCCCAGTTTTTTTCCTTTGGCCGGGTCTTCGTCTTTCAGGATCTCACGGAAATAGCGGAGATGGTTTTCCAGGCGGGACAGCTCTTCTGAGATATCCAGTTTTTCCAGATAGAAGATCAGCTCCTGTTCCAGCCGGTTGCCGTCTACATTGTCTTTCCCTACGTGTTCTGCCAGCAGGCCCTCGAGGCGCTGACGGATACGGTCTTTCCGGAGCGGATCCAGTTCACGGACTTTGCCGGAGTATTGTTCGATGTTGTCTATGCGTTGTTGCAGGTCTGCCTTCAGCATCAGGCCTTCGTCCTGACGGTGCAGGTCCAGGTCGGTGAGGGCTTCTCTCAGGGTGTCTTCCACATCTTTCCACTCCTCTTTGGTGAGCTGTTCGGTAGCAGGCGAAACCACTTCCGGCAGTTTCATCAGCACATTCAGCATATCGCCCTGGGGCAGCTCAAGCTGGTTGGCCAGCATCGTAATGGACTGGTAGTAGTATTTCGCCAGGTCTGTATTAATCACAACCGGCCTCGTAGCACCATTCTGACGAATGTTGATGCTGACATCCAGTGTCCCGCGTTGCAGGGTTTGTTGCATCAGCGAACGGATGTCAAATTCGTAGGGCTTTAACAGGGGCGATATTTTCAGGTTTACCTCAAATTGCTTTCCATTCAGCGATTTGATCTCTACCACGATACTTGTTTCGCCTCTCGCGCTTTCTGCCCTTCCGAAGCCAGTCATTGATTTCAGCATAATAAATATTTGTAGGCAACAAACCTAGTTAAAATTTGTGGATTTGCTAATGTTGACAGGTGGTTATTTGATGTCAACTGCCAGATTTATACAGTGAATCCGGCAATTAAGTATCAAAATACTCAAAACCATCCACATCAGGATGATTGCAGGCGGAGTTTTTTATAAACGGTATTGCGGC
>NZ_CAMLHC010000042.1 GCF_946479755.1 uncultured Chitinophaga sp.
CTTCGCTCCTTTGCGTTCTTACTTATTTACAAAGTTCTTTGCGTGCTTTGCGAGAACTAATTATCGTAGCTCAGTTCGCAGTAGAAACGGGCATCCGTAGTGCCGAGCGCCTGCATAGCGCCGTCGCTCAGTTTTACGATGAGGCCTGCGTTGGATTTCATCTGCGGGATCACGTCCAGCACTTTGGCGTAGATAGCTTTACCATTCAGCGGGTTGGTAACTTTGATGATCGTACCGCGTGCCGCTGTGTTGTGCAGCGCGTAGTATTTACCTACCGCATTGCTTTTAAACCAGGTGCCGGGGCCTTTCTCCGTGGTGGCTTTTTTACCGCCGCTGGTCTGCTGATCGTACAGTTTCTCAAAGTCGCCGCTGGCTACCACCGGTGCTGTAGGTTTCGGGGCGGGGGCAGGCGCAGGTGCTGTTTCCGGGGTATCTGTCACCGGGCGTGCTTCGGCTTCTTTTTTCACTTCCTTACGGGGAGCTTCCGTTGCCGGAGGCGTTACCGGTTCTACCGGGGGGGCCTGTTCTTTCGGCTCGTTTTTCACTACCTCTTTGCGGGGAGCGGGAGCCGGGGCCGGAGCAGCAACAGCAGCGCCGCTACCTCCTTTCAGGTAACCGACAATGATGTAGCTGTCTTTTTTCAGGCCATCGCCCTGGAAGCTGTTCCATTGACGAATATTGTCCAGGGGTACTTTGTTGTGGTTAACACTGACACGATATAAAGTTTCCTTCTCAGATACTTTGTGATATACCGGCGTTCCGCTGGCATCCGCTTTCTGGGAGAAATTGGCGCTTGTCAGCGGGATATGCAGCTGATGTCCCAACTGCAGTCCGTGATCCATCGTTATCTTGTTGGCGGCAGCAATTTCTTTGGGGGGCACGCCATAAGCACGGCTGAGACTATAGAAGTTCTCTCCTTTTTTAACAACGTGAGAGATGTAAAGAGCCGGTGTGGTACCCTGTACCAGCAGTGTGTCCTGCGCTTTTACCACTCCTGCACTTAAACCAAACAAGGCTATTGATAGAATCGATTTTACCATACTAACTCTTTTTATGATTGAATGACCGTCCTTTTTCGGGCAACGAATATATGCGATAAAATTGACAAAAATATTTAATAAAACAAACGAAAAAACATGCTTTTTGTTGTTTGTCATGATGAGGCGCGGTCGGTCGCAACTCACCGGCAAACACTTGTTGGCAGCCTATTTCACAAATATGTAACAGCGGGAACAAATAGCGCGGGTGTTTTTTACAACCCACTGATATCTTTCAAAATACGGAGTTCTTTAGGATAATAGTTGTTCATGCGGTTGGGGAGTATTTTGGCCCATCCCAGGGCCATCTGACCGTAACGCATCAATGCCCAGCCTCTGACAGGCGTATCGATGCCCGGATCTTCCTTGCGCAGGTATTGCAACGCCGCTTTCAGTTCCAGGTCCACTACCGGCACTCGTTCCGCCACCAGTGGGCTCATGGCCAGCTGGTGGTCCGGTATCAGTTCCTTCTTTCCCACCTGGCCGGCTTTAATGCCCGCCTTGCGAATATACAACTGTTGTTGCAAGAATGCGATTTCTGTTGTTAACAATGGGGATAAAATCAGCATTTCGTCCTGGTGGGGCAGATAACCGTATCCGTCGGGCAACTGTATCCAGGAGGCCAACAGTTCTTTTTCTTTCGCACTTACGACCGCCAATTTCGTCTCTTTACGTTTCGCCGCATGGGTCATATCCCGCTTGCGGAAACAGCTGATAAAAAAGCCCTCGCCCTTCAGCCGGTTGGGATAAAAACGGTAACCGGTACAATTTCGTTTATCCGTTACCGTTGTAACTATCTGCCATTCTTCCGGGATATTCAGCGGGATATTTTCCAGTTCAAAATGATCGGCCAGCCAGTCCAGGATCACTTCATCTTCTTCTTTTGAGAAAGAGCAGGTGGAATAGATCAGGATACCGTCTTCTTTCAGCGCCGGCAGCACATCAGCCAGAATCCTTTGCTGGCGCTGGCTGCAGAGCTGCACATTTTCCGGCGACCATTCCGGGATCAGCTCGGGATCACGGCGGAAAAGGCCGGAACCGGAGCAGGGCGCATCAATCACCACCAGGTCGAAATAACCAGGCAGCCGGCTGAAATCACGCGGATCATTGTTGCTCACCACCACGTTGGCCGCGCCCCATTTGCTGAGATTATCCGCCAGCAGCGCCGCTCTCGGCTTAATGACTTCATTGGCCACCAGCAGACTCTGTTCGTTGAGCAACGATTGCAGCAAAGTAGATTTCCCGCCCGGCGCCGCACAGAGGTCCAGCACTTTCAGTGGCTGGCGCAGGTCTGTCGTTGTCCGCACGGCATGTTCAAGAAACATGGAAGAAGCTTCCTGCACATAATACGCTCCTGCATGAAAGTAAGGGTCCAGCGTAAAAGAAGGACGCCGGGGCAGATAGTACCCCGTTGTGCTCCACGGTACCTGCGTGGCGCCGTCGCCCGACAAGGCGGACAGGATACCCTCCTGTGCTGCCGCACCGGGTACTTTCAGTGGATTAAATCTCAGGGAAGTGATTTTTTCAGCTGCTGCATGCACCTGCTCAAACGACGCCCGGTCAAAACCGGGAAGGCCTTCCAGGGAGGTTATCAGTGCTGCGGGTAATTGATTGGACAATGCGCTTTTTCCGCAAAAATACGAAGGTTCAGGTTTCTCGCAAAGGCGCAGCGCAGCAAAGCACGCAAAGATCTTTCTAGGACAAAGAAGAAAGCAAAGGAGCGAAGATCAAAATCTGATCTTCGCTCCTTTGCTTTCTCTGCCCGTTTACAGCATTCTTTGCGTGCTTTGCTGCGCTGCGCCTTTGCGGGACTATACCTGCTTGATTTCTGCCACCAGCTGCTGCAATACCTGTTTGGCATCTCCAAACAACATGGATGTTTTTGGTTGAAAAAACAACTCATTTTCAATGCCGGCATAACCAGGCTTCATACTACGTTTATTCACGATCACCAACTTTGCATTTTCCACCTCCAGGATGGGCATCCCGTAGATAGGGCTGGCTGGATCGCTTTTAGCGGCCGGGTTCACCACATCATTGGCGCCCAGTACCAATACGGCATCGGTTGTAGGCATTTCGGCGTTGGCGTCTTCCATCTCCAGCAGCTTCTCATAGGGCACGTCCGCTTCGGCCAGCAATACGTTCATATGGCCGGGCATACGGCCTGCTACCGGATGGATCGCATATTTCACCTCCACCCCTTTGTCTTCCAGCAGTTTTTCCAGCTCATGGCAGGCGTGTTGCGCCTGCGCTACGGCGAGGCCATAACCGGGAACGATCATCACTTTGCTGGCATAAGCCATCACCACGGCGGCATCGGACAAACTGATTTCCTTGTAGCTGCCCTGTTCCCTGCCACCTGCCGCTGCGGCGGTGGCCCCGCCGCCAAAAGAGCCGATCAGCACATTTTTCAGCGAACGGTTCATCGCCCGGCACATGAGGATCGTCAGGATCGTACCGGCAGATCCCACCAGGATACCACCGGTAAGCATCACCGGGTTGTCGTACAGGAAACCGCCACAGGCGGCCGCTACGCCGGTAAAGGAATTAAGCAGGGATATCACTACCGGCATGTCGGCACCACCAATAGGCAACACGAACAGAACTCCGTAGATCAGTGCGCAGACCAATATCAGGTAAAATAACAATTGAAAACTAAGCAATCCGCCGGCGGAACCGGCTTTCATCGCGTCTTCCACGCGCTGGTTGACAGTCAGTACCAGCACTGCCGCACCGATCACCACTATCGCCATCACTACGAGGTTCACGATATGCTGACCTTTGAAAGCAAAATCACGGATACGGCCGTTGAGTTTTCCCCATGCCACCACGCTGCCGGCAAAGGAAACAGCGCCGATGATCAGGCCCAGCAGGATAATCAGCAGATGCCCCCGCAGGTCCGGACTAAGGTCCACCGACATGTCTGTACCGGACTGGAGCAGCTTATGCAGCTGCAGCACCGCCTGTTCAGCCATCCCGGAGAATATTTCCCTGGGATCAAACCGTGAATGCACCAGGTGATCAAACTCCACCACGGAAATGAGCGCAGCGCAGGCGCCTCCCATGCCGTTGAACATACTCACCATTTCCGGCATGGCCGTCATCTTTACTTTTTTGGCAGCCATCACGCCGATGACGCTGCCTATCAGGAGGCCGGCCGCTATCCAGCCGTAGTTATGCAGGTGTTTTCCGTCGGATTTATACAGGAAGATGGTGCCCACAATGGCGAGCGCCATGCCGGCAGCTGCCACCAGGTTGCCTTTGCGGGCTGTATCCGGTTTACTGAGCATTTTCAGGCCAAGGATAAACGTAACAGAGCCGATCAGGTAGATAACAGATAGTACACTGAGTCCCATAAACATTGCGCTTTAAACCGTTATTTCTTTTTCTTTTTGAACATCTCCAGCATACGGTCGGTTACCACAAAACCGCCCACCACATTGACCGTACCCAGGATAACCGCCAGGAAACCGAGGACCAGCGCCAGGTAGTTGTCCTGCTCCGCCTGCCCCATCACGATGATCGCTCCGATGATTACCACTCCATGAATAGCGTTGGCGCCGCTCATCAGCGGCGTGTGCAACACCGACGGCACCCGTGAAATCACTTCCACGCCGAGGAAAACGGAGAGGATCACGATATAGATCAGCTCTATATGTTGTTGAATAAAAGAGAGAATATGTTCCATGCTTGCGGTATTTGATTAGTCGGTACAGTCCTGCCGGCAGCCATCAGATGCTGGCAGCAGGCTTCGCGCTTTTCAGGCGCTCGTGAACGATCTCGCCATTGTGGGTGATGCAGGCGCCCTTCACGATGTCATCCTCAAAATTCAGCTGCAGGTTTCCCTCTTTGGTCAATATAAGTTTCAGGAAATTGAAAACGTTTTTAGCGTATAGTTTGCTGGCATCCGCCGGCATGGAAGCGGCGAGGTTGGAATTACCGATGATGGTAACACCCTGGTAAAGCACGGTTTCATTGTTCCGGGTAAGGGCGGTGTTACCACCGGTGGCGGCGGCCATGTCTATGATCACAGCACCGCTGCGCATCTGGTCCAGCATAGGTTGGGTGACCAGCACCGGCGCTTTTTTGCCCGGTATCTGGGCGGTGGTGATAACAATATCTGCTTTGGCGATGCTTTCGGCGATTTTTGCCTGTTGTTTTTGTTGATAGTCAGCGCTCTGCTCTACGGCATAACCGCCGGCGGAGGAGGCGTCTGCGGCGCCGTCCACTTCCACGAAGCGGGCACCGAGGCTCATCACTTCTTCCTTTACGGCAGGGCGGGTGTCAAATACTTCCACGACAGCGCCCAACCTTCTGGCGGTGGCGATGGCCTGCAAGCCGGCCACACCGGCGCCCAGTATGAGCACTTTGGCAGGGGCAATGCTGCCCGCAGCTGTCATGAACATGGGGAAATAACGGGAATAGGTATACGCTGCCAGGAGCACCGCTTTGTAGCCGGCGATATTGGCCTGGGAACTGAGCACGTCCATCACCTGCGCACGGGTGGTGCGGGGAATAGCGTCGAGGCTGAGGGCCGTAATCTGCTGTGCGGCCCAGTACTCCACCTCTTCCGGACGGAACAGGGGCTGTAACACGCCCAGGATCACTTTTCCGGCGGGTATCTGTGCTGCCAGCTCCCGCGGAGGCGGCTGCAACGTAAAAATGATATCGGATTGGGAAAGTATCTCGGCGGCAGTTTTTATCTGCGCCCCCGCCTGCATATAGGCGTCATCGTTATAGAAAGCCTGTGCGCCGGCACCCTGCTCCACCCACACGGTTACCGACATCTGCTGCAGCTGTTTCACGATTTCAGGCGTGAGGGACACCCGGGTTTCACCGTTTTTTTCTTTTAAAATTCCTGCAATCATCTGGTGGAAATTTATAATGGAATTTAAAGAAAAAACGGCAACTACGAAACAAAATCGCCGATTAATTTTTCTTCAGCTTATCTGCCAGCGACGCGGCATGCTGTATCAGCGCAGGTAAAGCCACGCCCTGCACAAAATTACTTTTGAGCCATATGCCGGGATAGTTGTGCTCCATGGCGGCAACGGCGGCACGCAACTTTGCATGTCCGGTATTCAGTTGCGGGATGGCCTGTTGTATGAAACTGAAATGCTGCATCACAGGACCCGCTGTCAGTCCCAGCAGGGAACGGACCTCGCTGACCACCGTTTCCTGTAACTGCGCAACGCCCAGCTCATCGAAATAATGCTCCTGCCGGGAACCGCCTGTAAAAACGGTCAGCAGCAGTTTACCAGCGGGCGCTTTATGCGGGAAGATGGCCGAATTGCAAATGGCGCCGAGGAAATGCAGTTTTTCTGCATGCGGCACCAGGAAACCGAAGCCTTCCAGCGGCTGCGGCAGCGCGTTGGCGTCGAAGCCCAGATGCAGCACGCCCATACGCGGGTAATGCACCTGTTGCAACAAAGCAGCCAGCCCTTCGTCCAGCGCTGCCAGCTGCCGCGCAGCGGTATAGGCCGGCGTGGTCAGAATAATACGATCAGCTTCCAGTACAGCCGCTCCGCCCTGTCCTTCGCAGAGAACATGGTAACCGCCATCGGGCGCTATCTCTATCTTTTTCACGGTAGTCTGAAAACGTACCGGTGTTTGCAGGCGTTCCTGCAAACGCCGCGTGAGCGTTTGATTACCGCCGGCGAGACTGATGATCTTACGGCCTGCCATCACGCCCTTTTCTTTCATGAGGCCTTTGGTGACGCTGCCGTATTCCCTTTCCCAGCGCGGCAATGCGGGCAATACCTCGGCTATGCTCATCTGGTCGGGATTACCGGCATAAATGCCGGACAATATCGGATCGAATAAATAATCAGCTATTTCTTTGTTGAACCGCCGCTCCACGAAATGTGTCACCGTCTCTTCTCCCTGCACCGGCGCGGGTTTGCGGAACCGTTCGGTAAACAAACGCCATTTGCTGCCACGGCTGATGTAATCAGATCCCATGATCTTCAACGGATGAGGCGATACAGCGTGCAACCGGTTGTTTCTCACCAGGAAGCGATTCCTGCTGGCAGCGGCGGCAGGCAGTATCTCCTGTTCCAGCCCGATTTCCTGCAGAAAAGCCATCGTTTCCGGCGTGGCGGCGATGGTATTCGGACCTGCGTCCAACTCAAAACCTTCTTTGTTGAATGACTGTATCACACCGCCGCTATGGCCGGCCGCTTCCAGCACCAGGTAAGGCACTTCTCTCTTCTGCAGCTCGTAGGCGATGCTCAGGCCGGAAATACCGGCCCCGATGATCAAAACGGGTTTCTGTGGCATATGACAAGATTATACGGTTTCCGCTTGCATGATCTGGTTACAGTATTTGACGATCGCGTTTACCCACATCGGATGCACGTTCAGACAAGGGATCATGGTAAAACTGTCGCCGCCGTTGCTCATAAACGAGTGTTTCCCCTCTACTGCAATCTCCTCCAGTGTTTCCAGGCAGTCAGATACAAACGCAGGACATACGACCAGCAGGTTTTTCTTTCCCTCTTTGGGCAGTGTCTCCAGCAAACCGGCGGTGTAAGGCTTCAGCCATTCTTCCCGACCCAGGCGTGACTGGAAAGAGATTCCCCATTTCTCGCGGGGCAGCCCCAGTTTAGCCGCTACCAGCTCCGCCGTGATCGTCACCTGGTGGCGGTAACAGAACTCATGGGCCGGCGACTTCACATGACAGCAGTCCGTCACCTTCATACAATGATGACCGGTGACATCTCCTTTGCGGATATGCCGTTCCGGCACCCCGTGGTAGCTGAACAGCACATAATCATGGCGCTGTTGCAGAAAGGGCCGCATGCTCTCCGCGATGGCGTCAATATAGGCAGGCTCATCATAGAAAGGCGGTATGACGGAGAGTTTGAATTTATACTTTTTCTTTTTGTAGATTTCTTTTGCATACTCCGCCGCTGTTTCGTAAGAGGACATCGCGTAATGCGGGTACAACGGCAGCAGGATCACTTCTTTGAGCTGCGGGTTCTTTTTCAGCAGATTGTCAAATGCCACTTCCGGATGCGGATTGCCGTAGCGCATGGCTATCTCCACGGGTACATCCATATCATGCTGTACAGCGGCCTGTAATTGTTTGGTAAGCACGATCAGCGGAGAGCCGTCTTCCCACCAGATAGAGGAATAAGCTTCGGCAGATTTCTCCGCACGGCGGGGAACGATGATCCCTTCGATGAGTATTTTACGGAACAGCCATGGATAATCAATCACACGCTTGTCCATCAGAAACTCCAGCAGATAACGTTTTACATCGGGAACAGCCGTACTGTCGGGCGAACCCAGATTCATCAGAATAATGCCAACTTCAGATTTAGATACCATGGTGCTTAATAAATTGCTGCAAAAGTAAATAACAAATCCACACAAAATGCTTTTTCAGGAAGGGGCTGCAAAGCCCTGCCGCCGGCCCGAATGTCATGTGTTTGTAATGAATCCAATGGTATTTTTCGTATATTCGTGTTACTATTCGCCCTATGACACCCGACAGGCAAAAAACTGATAAAAATCATTTTTTCGTCGTGCAGAACACCAGTAGGAGAAATGACACACTAATGACAGCCTAATCCCTTTTGTTTGCGGCGTATGCAAGTATTTTTGCAGCCGGAAGCTTATTCAAAAACATGCAGGTCAGTCACTCAAAAGAAATAGCAAATTTTCATATCGTTGGCATCAACTATAAGAAAACCGACGCTGCTATCAGGGGATTATACGCCATTAATCCGGCCCAATACCAACAACTCCTGGAGCATGCCAGGACTGTGCAATTAGATGATCTCTTTGTACTCTCCACTTGTAACAGAACAGAAGTTTACGGGTTCGCCAATTCAGCCGGCGACCTGCTGGACCTGTTGTCCCGCGAGACACACGGTGATCGTGCGCAGCTGGAAGAACTGGCCTATGTCAAATCCGGCGAAGAAGCCATCCGCCACCTGTACCAGGTAGGCACCGGCCTCGACTCACAGATCCTCGGCGATTATGAGATCATCGGCCAGATACGCAACGCTGCCAAATTCGCGAAGGCACAACAATGCCTCGGCAGCTTCCTCGAAAGGCTGGTCAACAGCGTATTACAGGTCTCCAAACTGATCAAGACAGAAACCGGCCTTAGCAAAGGCACCGTATCAGTGGCTTTCGCCACCGTGCGCCTGCTGGAACGCCAATGCCCGGATATCCGCAATAAAAAGATCGTGCTTGTAGGCGTCGGCAAAATAGGCCGTAACACCTGCAAGAACATGATAGAATACCTGGGCGTGAAAGAGATCACCCTCATCAACCGCACGCTCCAGGTGGCCGCCGATTTTGCCGGCCAGCACGGACTGCGCTACGCACCCTACGAAAACATGGTCCCTGAAATGCAGGCCGCCGATGTGGTGCTCGTAGCCTCCAATGCACCGGAACCTACGGTACTGGCATCCCACTTCCATCAGTCCTCCCCTAAACTGATCGTCGACCTCTCCATCCCGTTCAACGTGGAATCGGCCGTAGGCGACCTGGAACATGTGTCCCTGATCAACGTCGATGAACTGTCTAAAGTACAGGACGAAACCCTGCAGAACAGGCTGGGTGAAGTGCCCAAAGCCCTCGCCATCATCGAGGAGTATATGGCCGAATTCCTCTACTGGTACAAAATGCGCAAACATGCCGTTGTACTCAAAGCAGTAAAAGACAAATTACAGGAGATCCACACCCGCGAAATACAACAACAGAAAAACGGCTCCGGCTATAAAGTGGAAGATATGGAACAAGTGTCTTCCCGTATCATCCAGAAAATGATCAATCTCATGGCAGGCAAGGTCCGCAAGGAAACCGACAAAAGCGACCTGTATATCGCCATGATCAATGATATCTTCGAAGCAGGCGTCAAGCAGGACTAATCATCATGGACAAAATTATCAGGATAGGCACACGAGAAAGCCAGCTGGCCTTATGGCAGGCACACCAGGTTAACGATCTGCTCAATGCACAGGGCTATAAAACAACCCTCGTGCCCATCAAAAGCGAAGGCGACATCGACCTCGTAACGCCACTGTACGAAATCGGCGTACAGGGCATCTTCACCAAAAGCCTCGACCTGGCGCTGCTCAACAACCGCATCGACATTGCCGTTCACTCTTTCAAAGACGTGCCCACCCAGCTGCCCCAACAGATTGTTCAGGCAGCCGTGTTAAAACGCGGACCGGTAAAAGACCTGCTGGTATATAAAAACGATACGTCCTTCCTCGATCGGCCGGGCTATGTGGCCAATATCGCCACCAGCAGCGTACGCCGCAAGGCACAGTGGCTGCGGAAATATCCGCAACACCAGCTGCACAACCTGCGCGGCAACGTCAACACCCGCCTGCAGAAACTGGCAGCTGAAAACTGGGACGGCGCCATTTTCGCCGTGGCCGGGCTGGAAAGGATCAACGTACGCCCATCCAACTCCATAGACCTGGACTGGATGCTGCCCGCTCCCGCACAGGGCGCCGTGGTGGCCGTATGCCGCGAAGACGACACCTTCTGCCGCGAAGCCTGTGCCGCCTTTAACCATGCGGAAACAGCCCTCGCCACTGCTATTGAACGCGAATTCCTGCGTACCCTGATGGGCGGATGCACCACCCCTATCAGCGCCTACGCCCATATTGATAATAATACCGTACACTTCAGCGGAGAACTCTGCAGCCTCGACGGCTCCCGGTTCTTCTCCATCAGCCGCGAAGTGCCCGCAACAGCCGCACAGCACCTCGGCCAGTCCGCCGCGGAAGAAATCATGGCACAGGGCGGCGCTGAAGTAGTAGCTGAAATCAGAAATGCCAGATAATGCCAAATACCGCATACTGTGTACCAGGCCCCTGCCTGGAAACCTGATCGCCGAAGCCGGCGATCACGATATTGCTGTGGAGGTACAGGACTTTATCCAGATAAAACCTTTGGCCAACAATGAGCTGCTGGGAGAAGAAAATATGACCCGCATATTCAGCGACAACACGATACCGATCGTTTTTACCAGCGCACATGCGGCCAATATCTTCCTGAGATATTATCTTCATAGTTCTGATACTTATTATATCATCGGCAACCCTGTCTGCTGCATTAACGGCAGCACCAAACAACTTTTACAACAGGAACTGCCACAGAATCCCATCATCGCGGAAGCCTCCTATGGCAAAGACCTGGCAACCGCCATCATTACCCTGGGCAATATCCGGGAAGTACATTTTTTCTGTGGCAACCAGCGCCGCGATGAACTGCCGCAAAGCTTACGGGATGCAGGTATTACGGTCAACGAATACGTGATCTACGAAAATATCCCCACGCCCACCGTGGTGGCCGATGAATACGACGGGATCATGTTCTTCAGCCCCAGTGCGGTAAAAAGCTATTTTTCCGCCAACAGGCTGCCGCTGAAGACCGTATGTTTTGCCATCGGCCGCACCACCGCCACCCTATTGAGGGAATACACTGATAACAAGATCATCATGGCCCCCTTCACCGATGCGGAGTCCATGGTGAAAACAGCTATATTTTACTTTAACAACATTAATTGCTACGAATGAGCGCATTGAAGAATGATTTATTGCTGAAGGCCCTTAGAGGCGAAACTGTTTCCCGCACGCCCGTATGGATGATGCGTCAGGCAGGCCGCTATTTACCGGATTATATCAAACTGCGTGATAAATATAGCTTCTTTGAACGCTGCGAAAATCCTGAACTGGCCACTGAAATCACCGTGATGCCGGTAGACCAGGTCGGTGTGGACGCCGCCATCATTTTCTCCGATATCCTTGTGGTACCGCAGGCGATGGGCATGGAAGTACAGCTGGTGGAAAAAATAGGTCCCCTGCTGCCACAGCCGGTAAAAGGCGCACACGATCTTCAACGTTTATGCGTTCCCGATGTACACGAAAGACTGCATTATGTGTTCGATGCCCTGAAGCTCACCAAACAAACCCTCGCCGGCCGTGTGCCGCTGATCGGTTTCGCCGGCGCGCCATGGACATTACTCTGCTATATGGTACAGGGCAAAGGCTCCAAAACTTTCGATGAGGCCAAAGCTTTTTGTTACCAGCAACCTGCCGTAGCGCATCAGCTGCTGCAGATGATCACCGATACTACCATCGCCTACCTCAAAGCACAGGTAGCCGCCGGTGCAGACACCGTACAGGTATTTGATTCCTGGGGCGGCCTGCTCAGCCCGGTGGACTTTGAAACGTTCTCCCTGCAATACATCCGCCAGATCGTGGCGGCGATGAAAGACGTCTGTCCGACCATCGTCTTTGCCAAAGGCGCCTGGTTTGCGCTGGAAGACATGGCAGCCACCGGCGCCCACGGCCTCGGCATCGACTGGTGCATTAAACCGGAGCTGGCCCGCCAGTTTGCCGGCAGCAACATCACCCTGCAGGGCAACTTTGACCCGGCCAAACTGCTGGCACCCATCCCTGAAATTGAGAAATCAGTGAAGGAAATGCTGAAAGGCTTTGGCCGTCAGCGTTATATCGCCAATCTCGGCCACGGCATCCTGCCCAACGTACCGGTAGACCATGCCAAAGCATTTGTTGAAACTGTTAAAGCACACGGCTAAAACAATCATGAGCATCAAAAACGAATTCATCACCTTTATACGGGAACTGCAGGACGAAATATGCAGCGCCTTCGAAAAAACAGATGGCAAAGCCACCTTCCGGGAAGACCACTGGGAACGTCCCGGCGGCGGCGGCGGCCGCTCCCGCGTGATCGCCGATGGCAACGTGTTTGAAAAAGGCGGCGTCAGCACCTCCGTGGTACATGGCGACCTCCCCGAAGTGATGGCGCAGCAGTTTGGCGTGAGCAACAGCAAATTCATGGCTTGCGGCATCTCCCTGGTGATCCATCCGCTCAACCCGTTCGTGCCCACCGTACATGCCAATTTCCGCTATTTCGAACTGTATGACCAGGACGGACAGCTGAAAGACAGCTGGTTTGGCGGCGGCGCCGATCTTACGCCGTACTATCTCGAAGAAAAAGATGGCAGCCATTTCCACCGCACTTTCAAAGAAGCCTGTGACCCTTTCGGCACAGACCTCTACCCGAAATACAAAAAACATTGCGATGAATATTTCGTGAATAAACACCGCAATAACGAAGCCCGCGGCATCGGTGGTATCTTTTACGATTACCTCCGTCCCAATGCGGAAAAAACCGCAGAAGAACTTTTCGCTTTCTCCAAAGCCAACGGTAAAGCTTTCCTCAAGGCCTACCTGCCCCTCGTGGAGAAAACAAAAGACCTCCCTTATACCGAAGCCCACAGAAGCTGGCAGGCGTATAGACGTGGCCGTTACGTGGAATTCAATCTTATTCACGACCGCGGCACTTTGTTCGGATTAAAAACCAATGGCCGTACAGAGTCCATCCTGATGAGCCTTCCGCCGGTAGCCCGCTGGGAATACGATTTCCATCCCGTCCCCGGAAGCCCGGAAGCACAGCTCACCGAATGGCTGAAGCCACGTGACTGGATCAATATACAGGACAACAGATGATCTACACTATCATCTCAAAATAACGAACACAAAAACTTACGTAAGATGATCAGAAGAAACAGAATCTTAAGAGTATCCCCTGCCATTCGTGCAATGGTAGCAGAAACAATATTGCGGCCGAGCGATTTCATCGCCCCTCTGTTTGTAACTGAAGGAGAAAATGTGCAGGAAGAGATCAGCTCGATGCCCGGCTATTTCCGGTATTCACTGGACCTCACCATCCGGGAGGCCAAAGAATTATGGAGCCTCGGCATTAAAAGTGTATTGCTTTTTGTGAAAGCGCCCGATAGCGTGAAAGATAACAAAGGTACCGAAGCGGTGAACCCTGACGGGTTGATGCAGCGGGCCATCCGCGGCATCAAAAATGCCGTTCCGGATATGGTAGTGATGACAGACGTGGCGCTGGACCCCTACTCCAGCTACGGCCACGACGGTATCGTGGAAGGCACTGAAATCGTGAACGACCCTACCGTGGACGTACTGGCCCGTATGAGCCTCAGCCACGCACAGGCCGGCGCTGATTTCGTGGCGCCCAGCGATATGATGGACGGCCGTATCCTCGCTATCCGTAATATCCTTGAACAAAACGGATTCGATAAAACAGGTATCATGGCTTACAGCGCCAAATATGCCTCCTGCTTCTACGGTCCTTTCCGCGATGCGCTGGACTCCGCTCCCGGCTTCGGTGACAAAAAGACCTACCAGATGGACTACGCCAATTCCCGCGAAGCCATCAAGGAAACTCTGATGGACATCGAAGAAGGCGCCGATATCGTGATGGTAAAGCCGGCTATGGCCTACCTCGATATTATGCGCATCCTTAAAGACCGTACAACCGTTCCCGTTAGCGCCTACCATGTCAGCGGCGAATATGCCATGATCAAGGCGGCCGCGCAAAACGGCTGGCTGGACGAGAACAAGGCCATCCTGGAAAGCATGACCAGCATCAAACGCGCCGGGGCCGACCTGATCGCCACCTATTTCGCGAAAGATGCCGTAAGACTGCTGAATGCTTAATTCAGTATCTTGCAAAAGATCTATCTATATAAAATATTTAAATAAAATAATTTCCTTTCATGTACAGCTACAGCAAAAGTGAAATGTTATTCGGGAAAGCCAAAGAGGTCATCCCCGGCGGCGTAAACTCCCCCGTACGTGCATTCAAAAGCGTAGGTGGTGTACCGGTGTTCATGCAGCGCGCGCAAGGCGCCTTCATGTATGATGTGGACGGCAACAGTTATATTGATTATATCAATTCCTGGGGTCCTATGATCCTCGGCCACGCCTATGAACCGGTGGTAAAAGCCATCCAGGAATATGCCGCCTTCTCCACTTCCTTTGGCGCGCCTACAGAACTGGAAATAAAAATCGCGGAGCTCATCGTGAGCATGGTTCCCAATATCGACATGGTGCGTATGGTGAACTCCGGTACCGAAGCCTGTATGACCGCCATCCGGCTGGCCCGTGGCTATACCGGCCGCAACAAATTCATCAAGTTTGAAGGCTGCTACCACGGCCATGCAGACGCATTCCTGGTAAGCGCCGGCAGCGGCGTGGCCACACTGGGCATACAGTCCGTTCCCGGGGTGACCGCCACCGTGGCAGACGATACGCTGACAGCACCTTACAATAACCTTCCGGCCGTAGAACAGCTGATCGCGGACCATCCGGAACAGATCGCCGCCATCATCGTAGAACCGGTGGCAGGCAATATGGGCTGTATCCTGCCCCAACCGGGATTCCTGGAAGGGCTGCGCCAGCTCTGCGATGCCAACGGCATCCTGCTCATTTTTGACGAAGTGATGACAGGCTTCCGCCTTGCCCGCGGCGGCGCACAGGAACTGTTCGGCATCCGTGCCGACCTGGTGACCTTCGGTAAAATCATTGGCGCCGGTATGCCCGTAGGCGCGGTGGCAGGCCCCAGAACAATTATGGAGCACCTGGCCCCCGCCGGAAAAGTATACCAGGCAGGCACCCTGAGCGGTAACCCGATCGCCATGATCGCCGGCTACACCCTGCTGCAGACACTGAATGACAACCCCGTTATCTACCAGCAGCTGCAGGAAAAAGCCGATTACCTGGTGAAAGGCCTCCGGGAAGCCTTCGGCGCCTCCGGCAGCGTGTACCAGATCAACAACCTGGGTTCCATGCTCAGCGTACACTTTACCGAATATCCGATTATCGACTTCACCAGCGCCTCCGCTGCCAATAACGAATTATTCCGCCGCTTTTTCCATGCCATGCTGGAACGCGGTGTATATCTGCCGCCCTCGGCCTTCGAAAGCTGGTTTATGTGCAATGCGCTGACCACGGAAGAACTCGATGCCACCATCCGGGCCGCCAAAGCCGCGATGCAGGCCATCAAACAATAGTTGACGATTTAATGCTATTCAATAGAGAAGGGTTGGCGTCGGCCAGCCCTTTTTTACAAGGTTTAGAAAAAGGTAACATACCGATTATCAAATACCAAATAAGCAAATCAAAAAATAAAATTAATTTTGTGCTCCGTGAGCATACCGTCACATATACGAAAACGTTGGATGTTTGTTTGTCTGTTGTTAATCGCACAGCTAACAGCAAGCGTGCTGCCCTCGCTGGCGGCGCACAAACACCTGTTGTTTGAACAGATCCACCGGCAGGCGGCACTCGAAGATTATCTGGAACACCTGGCCTCCAAACTGCCGCCGCACATCGAAGCAGATGACGCCGCAGACGACCGGGAGTGTATTCACACCACCAAACACCGCCGTAAAACACGGTATTACCTCAGCGCTTCTTCCCAACAATTCAGTATTGCCACCCGCGTAGGTTATATGGACGACGGTGGTCCGTCCCAATACTGCCTCATCAAAGAGAACCTGCCCGGCGAATATGCCCGGCAGAAGGCTTTTTTACCTGCCTACTACAGTTTTCTCTTCCGGTTTACACCGTTCTGAGTACACTTTCCCTTTCGTTTTTTATTGTTTTCTTTTTTACTTTTTTTAGGGAGATGACAACCATCGCCGCCTTTGACGCGGAATGAGCCTTCCTATGTGTTAGAACTAAACTTCCGGCAACCACCGGAACAATACTGTTATATCTATGCGTCAAAATACAGGGATTTACGCATCGCTGCTCGCGTTATTCGTGGCAGGTTGCGTCACCAAAGGAGAAAGTACCGGAAATGAGGACCTGAAATCATTACCTGTTACCAGTCTTGTGGTAAAGGACACCATGCTGCATCGTACATATGTTACCGATATACAAGCCGTTCAGAATGTGGAAATACGTGCCCGTGTGAGTGGTTTTCTGGATAAAATTTATGTGGATGAAGGACAGGAAGTGAAAAAAGGACAGCTGCTGTTCGGCATCAACGATGCGGAATACAGCGCCGAGCTGACCAAAGCCAAGGCAGTCCTCAGTAACATGGTAGCGGAAGCAAAATCAGCTTCCCTGGAGCTGGAACGCGTGAAAATGCTGGTAGAGAAAAAAGTGATCGCCGCCTCCGAACTGGAAGTGGCCAAAGCCCGTCTGGCTGCTGCACAGGCTAAAATAGACGAAGCCCGTTCCGCCGAAAGCAACGCCTCCATGCGCCTTTCCTATACCAGCATCCGCGCGCCTTTCGATGGCGTCATCGACCGCATACCGCTGAAAAAAGGAAGCCTGATCAGCGAAGGCGCCCTGCTGACCACCGTGTCAGACACCCGCGAAGTATACGCTTACTTCAACGTATCCGAAACTGAATATCTCCAATACAGCAAAGCCATCGCCAAAGGTGACAACAGCTACAGCCAGGTACATCTCGTACTCGCTGACGGCAGTGATTATCCGAACGTCGGCAAAATCGAAACCATGGAAAGCGAATTTGAGGAAAACACCGGCTCCATCGCCTTCAGGGCCCGCTTCTCCAATCCCGCCAAGCTCCTGAAACACGGCGCCAGCGGTAAAGTGCGGCTCACCTCAGAAATCGACAGCGCTATCATCATCCCGCAGAAAGCGGTGTTTGAAATGCAGGACAAAAACTATGTCTTCGTAGTAGACGCTTCCAACAAGGTAACGATGCGGAATTTCGTTCCGCAGGCCCGGTTCTCTCATTTCTACATCGTAAAATCCGGCCTTAAAGCCGGTGACCGCATCGTATGCGAAGGCGTGCGCAACATCCGCGACGGCGTACAGATCGCCCCCCGCACGGTGCCGATGGACAGTCTGCTGAGAATATAAATCACCCTGCTTATTAGCTGTAAAAGAGAGATCAATGTTTGAAATATTTATTAAAAGACCGGTGTTATCACTGGTCATATCGCTTATTATCACACTGATAGGCCTGCTGGCGCTTTTCACGCTGCCGGTCACCCAGTTCCCGGATATCGTACCACCCTCGGTGACCGTGACGGCCAAGTATACCGGCGCTAACGCCGAAGTAGCCGCCAAAGCCGTGTCTACACCGCTGGAACGCGCTATCAACGGGGTTCCCGGCATGACCTACATGTCGTCCGTATCCAGTAACGATGGTATCACCGTTATCCAGGTGTTCTTCCAGGTAGGTATAGACCCCGACCAGGCCGCCGTAAACGTACAAAACAGGGTAGCCACCATTATCGACGAATTGCCCGAAGAGGTGATCAAAGCCGGTGTTACCACGGAGAAAGAAGTGAACAGTATGCTGCTGTACCTCAACGTGATGAGTGAAGACACCTCACTGGATGAGCAGTTCATCTACAACTTCGCTGACATCAACGTATTGCAGGAACTGAAACGTATTGACGGGGTAGGCCGCGCCGAAATCATGGGCGCCAAGGAATACGCCATGCGCGTATGGCTCAAGCCGGACCGCATGCTGGCCTACAACGTATCTTCCGATGAAGTCATCGACGCCATCCGCAAACAGAACATCGAAGCCGCCCCCGGTAAAACCGGCGAAAGCTCCGATAAAAATCCCCTGTTGCTGCAATACGTGCTCCGCTATACCGGCAAGTTCTTCGAACCGGAACAATACAAGCAGATCGTACTGAGAGCCGGCGCCGACGGATCGGTGCTCCACCTTAAAGACGTTGCAGAAGTGGAATTTGGCTCCCTCACCTACAGCATGGTGTCTAAAACGGACGGCAAACCCTCCGCCTCCATCATGCTCAAACAAAGGCCCGGTTCCAATGCCCGCGACGTTATCAATAACGTGAAGAAAAAGATGGAAGAGATGAAAAACACCTCTTTCCCTCCGGGCATGACCTATAACTTCAACTACGACGTATCCCGCTTCCTCGACGCCTCCATCCATGAGGTGGTGCGTACCCTCTTTGAAGCGTTCCTGCTCGTATTCGTGGTAGTGTTCATCTTCCTGCAGGACTTCCGTTCTACCCTCATCCCCGCGCTGGCGGTACCGGTAGCCCTTATCGGTACGCTCGCCTTCATGCAGATGATGGGCTTCTCCATCAACCTGCTCACCCTCTTCGCGCTGGTACTGGCCATCGGTATCGTGGTGGACAACGCCATTGTGGTGGTGGAGGCCGTGCACGTGAAAATGAGTGAAGACCACCTCCCGCCCATGGAAGCCACCATCGCCGCTATGCGGGAAATCAGCGGCGCACTCGTGGCCATCACGCTGGTAATGTCTGCCGTGTTTATCCCGGTAGCATTCCTCTCCGGCCCCGTGGGCGTGTTCTACCGGCAGTTCTCCCTCACCCTCGCCATCTCCATCGTGATATCCGGTATCAACGCGGTAACGTTAACGCCTGCACTCTGTGCTATCATGCTCAAAGACACACACGGCAAACCGCGTAAAAAGAACCTGCTGCAACGTTTCTTCAACGGGTTCAACAAAGGCTATACCGCCACGGAAAATAAATACGCCAAACTGGTGAGCTTCATCGCCGGCCGCAAAATCATTACCCTGATAGCCCTCGTGGGCTTCTTTGTGGCCACCTGGGGCGCCAGCGCTATCCTGCCTTCCGGCTTCATCCCCACAGAAGACCAGGGCATGATTTACGTGAACGTGACGGCTCCTCCGGGCGCTACGGTAGAACGTACAGAAGAAGTGCTGGACCAGATACAGGCCATCGCCGCGCAGCTGGATGAAGTGGAATCCGTGTCCACCCTCGCCGGTTACAGCCTTGTAAACGAAGTGGCAGGCGCCTCTTACGGCATGGGCATGGTGAACCTTAAACCGTGGGACCAGCGTAAAGCCACCGTCAGCGATATCATCGCCAAACTGCAGAAACTGTCCGCCGGCGTCGCAGACGCCAGCATCGAGTTCTTCCCGCCACCTACAGTGCCCGGTTTCGGTAACGCCAGCGGCTTTGAGCTGCGCCTGCTGGACCGCAGCGGCGGCGGTGACCTGCGGCAAACGGCACAGATCACCAACAACTTCATCGATGCCCTGAAGAAACGCCCTGAAATAGGCGCCGCCTTCACCAGCTTCGATGCCGAGTTCCCGCAATACCTCATTCACGTGGACCAGGGCATGGCCGCCAAAAAAGGCGTCAGCATTGAAAATGCCATGAAAAACCTGCAGACGCTGATGGGTAGCTACTACGCCTCCAACTTCATCCGCTTCGGACAGATGTATAAAGTGATGGTACAGGCCGATCCTGCCTACAGGAGCAAGCCGGAAGACCTGCTGAAACTGCATGTTAAAAACGACCGGGGCGAGATGGTGTCCTACGCGGACTTCGTGAAACTGGAGCGCGTATACGGACCGGAACAACTCACCCGCTACAATATGTACACCGCCGCTATGATCAACGGTGATGCCGCGCCCGGCTACAGTAGCAGCCAGGCCATTGAAGCCGTACAGGAAGTGGCCGCGAAGGAACTGCCCAGAGGCTTCAGCTACGAATGGAGCGGTATGACCCGTGAACAGATCCTTTCCGGTAACCAGGCTGTATACATTTTCGCCATCGTACTGGTGTTCGTATACCTGCTGCTGGCCGCGCAGTATGAGAGCTTCCTGCTCCCGCTGCCGGTACTGCTGTCGCTCCCCGCGGGCATCTTCGGGGCTTTTATCTCCCTGAAACTGGTGGGACTGGAAAACAACATTTATGCACAGGTGGCGCTGGTGATGCTGGTGGGGCTGCTTGGTAAAAACGCCATCCTCATCGTGGAATTCGCCATCCTGCGTAATAAACATGGCGCTTCTGTGCTCGAAGCCGCCAAAGAAGGCGCGGTGTCCAGGCTGAGGCCCATCCTGATGACATCCTTTGCCTTCATCGCCGGTCTGATCCCGTTGTGTATCGCTTCAGGTGCGGGCGCTATGGGTAACAGGTCCATTGGTACCGCTGCTGCCGGCGGCATGTTGATAGGCACCCTCTTCGGTGTTATCGTCATCCCCGGCCTCTATGTGCTGTTTGCCTCTATGATTCCGAAAAAGAATGTTGAACTGAAAGCTTACACCAATGAATAAACGAATATATCAATACGCGCTGGGCGCCTGTCTGCTGACAGGTGCCGGCGCCTGCACCACCCAGAAAGAACTGCAGCTGCCGGACCGCAAGGTAACGCCCGTTACCACTGCATCGGCGGCCGATACCATAACGCTGGCGAGCTTCGACCGTATCTTCCAGGACCAGTACCTGAAAAACCTGGTCGACAGCGCGCTGCTGAACAACTACGACCTGCTGGCCGCCTCCCGCCGTATTTCCGCCGCACAGGCCAACCTGATGATGGCGCGGAATGCCTGGCTGCCTTCCGTCAACCTGTCGGTGACCGCCGGTGCAGACCGCTTCGCGGATTATACCATGACCGGCGTGGGTAACTTTGATACCAACAAGTCACCCAACATCAACGATGATCAGCGGGTAGGAACGGATCCGACACCTGAGTACTTCGTGGGCATCAGAAGTTCCTGGGAAATTGACCTCTGGGGTAAGCTGAAGCAACAGCGGCATGCCACTATGGCCCGTTTTCTGGCCACCAGTGAGGCCCGACGCCTGCTCACCACACAGGTCGTGGCAGGCATTACCAGCCTTTATTACGAGCTGCTGGCGATGGACAACGAGCTGGCTATCATCCACCGCAACATCAAATTACAGGAGACAGCTGTCGCCACGGTACATATACAGAAAGATGCCGGCCGCGCCACCGAACTGGCCGTACAGCAGTTCACCGCGCAACTGCTGAGCACCCAGGCGCTGGAATACGGCGTAAAACAGGAAATAGCTTCGATCGAAAACCAACTCAACGCCCTGATGGGCAGGCTGCCGCAACATATTGAGCGCAGCCCCGTATTGGACGTGGTGGACAGCTCCTATCAGCCACCGGTGATCCCTTCCGGCATCCCGGCCAGCCTGTTGCTGAACCGGCCGGACATCCAGCGGGCCGAGCTGGAACTGAGCGCCACCAAAGCCGACGTAAAAGCTGCAAGGGCCGCTTTCTTCCCCGGCCTCACCATTTCACCGTATGCGGGCTTCAATGCGTTCAAGGCCGGTTTGCTGTTTAAATCCCCCGCTTCTATCGCTTGGGGCGCACTGGGCAGCATCACCGCCCCCATCTTCAACAAAAAACAGCTGAAGGCGCAGTACAACATATCTACCGCTAACGCCTATACGGCATTTTATGAATACCAGCAGGCTATTGTGAACGGCTACCAGGAAGTGGCCACCGCGCTGAATAAAGTAGAGAACCAGCAACAGACCTATTCCCTCAAATCCAAAGAGGTGCTGGTATTGCAACAGGCCGTATCCACCGCCAATATCCTGTTCACCACCGGGTATGCTAATTACCTGGAAGTGATCACCGCGCAGAAAAGCGTGCTGGAAGCAGAACTGGCGCTGGTAAATACCCGGAAAGGCATGTACCAGGGTCTGGTATCCCTGTACAGATCACTGGGTGGTTCGGCAGCCCGATAACAGGAGATTATTTTAGCCAGATGATAAAATGAAGATTAGAATGGCAAGAGGAGTATGGATGAATGTGATGAATAAAACCTTTCTTTTGGGATGATGAAGTGAGATTGGTTTGACCCGGAAGGTTTTACAACGCAAACAGGCAGCCCGGTTGGGCTGCCTGTTTTATTTTCACATGGTGGCCCGGGAGGTACGTCCCGGGATTCAGCGTATTATTTCTTTTTATGGGAGAACAGCCACCGGAAAAGGCCTGGTTCCACAAACACATTGTCCCAGCTGTTGTGGCCTACGCCGGGGTATTCGGTGTATTTGTATTCCGCGCGCAGTGATTTCAGTTTGGTATCATAAGCGCGGGATGCTTCCACCGGCACTACGTTGTCGGCGCCGCCATGAAAAATCCATACCGGCACCTTACGGGCAAAACGGCCGGCTTCTTCCGTGTTACCGGCGCCGCAGATCGGGAAGGCGGCGGCAAACAGTTCAGGTCTTTTGGTGATCATGTAGAAAGTACCCATGCCACCCATAGACAGACCGCCGATGTACACTCTTTTGGTATCGATTTTACCTGTGGCCAGCAGGCTGTCCAGCAGGGAATTGAGCGCTGCCATGGCTGGTGGCGCCGGTGCGTCCAGCGGAAATTCACCTGCCACGATCCTGCCGAGGCTGTCGCGTTTGAGTTTCATGGGCGCCCAGGAGCTGCCGGTGGGGCATTGCGGCGCCAGTACGAAGGCGGGGTAATTGGTCCGCAGGCTGTCGCGCAGGAACATGGTGCCGCCGTGCAACAGCTGTGCGTTGTTGTCGTAGCCCCGTTCCCCGGCGCCGTGCAGAAAAACGATGAGTGGATATTTTTTGTGGACGTCATAGTTCGCCGGCATCAAAAGGCGATAGCGCAGGGTGTCGCCCTGGTGGTAATAACCTTCGTAGCTGAAGGCGCTAAGGTCCTGTGCCTGGCTTCCAAAGGCTGTCAGCACGAGGCAACAGCAGACCAGCAGGTATCTGAAGTAGTTCATATGAGGAATTTGTTCCTAATATACTACCTGTCGACCGGTATTTTTAAAATTTTTTAATATTTCAGCGTGAAGTGCTGTTTTACTTTGAAGTCTTTCCGGAAGAACACCAGTCCTATGAAAAACAGGTCGATGGTCATGGTCACCTCCGGATGCTCCTGGATGGTATGCCAGGCTGCTTCCATGTCCGGGGTCCAGTGGATGTCGTCAAAAATGAGGAGGGAATATTCGTGCACATGCTGCAGACACAGCTCAAAATAGGCCAGTGTGGGGTCTTTGCGGTGGTTACCGTCGATATATACCCAGTCCGGCCGCTGTATCTGGCGGAGCACGTCGGGTAGTACCGTATCGAAATTGCCGGTCACCTGTGTGATGTTGTGCAGCTGCAGCGCATCGAAGTTTTTGCGGGCTCTGGCGGCGATATTGGGACAGCCTTCGATGGTGTATACCTGCGCACCGGGCACGGCCTTGGCCATGTACGCTGTGGAAAGGCCCATAGAAGTGCCTAATTCGAGCAGTTGTTTCGGCTGGAGGTATTGGGCCAACCGGTAGAACAGCTGCCCGAATTTGGGCTGTTTGGCGGCATAACGGGTAATGTCGCTGACTTTCCGTTCATTGCCGGAAGAAATAAGGGAACCGGCCCCCAGGTCGGTGACCTGCAGGGTTTCGGTGCTGGCCAGCAGTTGTTTGCGCAGCTGTTCTATCTCGCCGAAGGCGGCATGACGGGTTTTATCCAGCAATACGTCTTCTATCAGCGAAAAAACGAAGGGGGAATGAACATCATGACGGTTTCCTGCGGTAAAATAATACCGGATATATTTGGTAGCTAATCGATACTGCTGCGCTAAACTCACTGACTATACGAATTTTTTAATAAATCTTTCCTTTATAAAGTCCCCACATGTGCATACGGTGCTGTAAAGACACCCTTAAAACACCCAGGCCGTAAATGGCGCTCCTTTTGAAGTTGATGCTGGAAGCCTCTTCAAAATACTTGGTGGGGCAGGTTATTTCCGCAATATCGTATCCTTTCATGAATATCTGCGAAATCATTTCATTATCAAACACAAAGTCGTCGCTGTTGGCCATGTAATTGATATTCCGCAGTACTTCTCCCGAAAAGGTACGGTAACCGGTATGGTACTCGCTCAGCTTCTGGCCGATCAGGATGTTCTGCGTGAGCGTGAGCATACGGTTAAATATGTACTTGTACAGCGGCATTCCGCCTTTGAGGGCGCCTTTGCCCAGAATGCGGGAACCGAAAACAACCGGGTACAGCCCGTTGGCAATGATACTGCACATGGCAGTGATCAGCTTGGGGGTGTACTGGTAGTCCGGGTGAAGCATTACCACCACATCCGCTCCCAGTTCCAGCGCCTTGTTATAACAGGATTTCTGGTTACCGCCATATCCTTTGTTGTTGTCATGGCGGATCAGGTGCTTAATCCCCAATTGTCTTCCTATTTCCAGGGTATCGTCCTTGCTGGCATCGTCTACCAGTACCACATCGTCCACGATGTCGAAAGGGATTTCCCGGAATGTCTTTTCCAGTGTAAGTGCTGCGTTGTAGGCCGGTAATACAACCACTATCTTTTTGTCATTCAGCATGAAAGTGGATCAAATTTGGGTGCAAAGGTAACTCACCTGCGGATAATTCAAAATATATTGCTCAAATGCCCATATGTACCAGTCATCATGATTTAATTTTAACTATTATTAATTATTTATCTTTGTAGCTTGATGATTTTGGCATCATATTTTCTAAAATTTTTGTTAACAAAAAGCAAAAAGAACATGTTAAAACACCTACCAACGGAAATGAAGCATGGCAATGGTTTGGAGGCCACTTGTAATAATTCGTTACCGTTAGTACAGCCCGGAAAAACTTCCCGCGCTATCAAATGGATGAAAGTGCTGCCTGCACCCTTTATCTTTTTGTTAACCTTTCAGGCCGCACAAGCCCAGGACCCGGAATTAAAAGCCATTACCTCTCCGGTCATCAAAACGCAGGACACCACCATCCGCAAGCTGGTGGAAGAAATGCAGCGTATCACGGACAATGATAAAACCAACTCCAACGCGATCCAGGCCCTGCTGCAGGGTAAAGAGATCGATAATATCAGCAAGTACGATCTCATTAAAAACAATATTATCAATGCCAGCGAGACGTATTACCTGCTCAACAAAAAAATCATTGACCTGAAATCACGTACCACCACCAATAACCTCGATGTATTCATTACCTCGCTCAACAACCCCGAAAGCAAGGCTTTAGGGTTCTCCCTGAGCGACCGCATCGTGGAACTGGTGGAAAAAATCATCCTGAAAAACAAATCGGACAAGGGCGAAAAAAATTCCAAGATCGTGGAGTCTACCAAATCCATTATCAACAGCCCTATCTTCCAGAGCTTTACCTCCCTGACGCCACCGCTGGCCATCGCCAACTCCGTGATGAACTTCCTGCACAGCGTCAGCGTGAATAACAAGCAGATTAACCAGAAGTCCCTGCAGGATTTTGAAAAGGAACTGAACAAATATGTTGTGTACTACACGGCGCTGAACGATGCCAACCAGAAATTTGAGTATGGCCTCAACTTCAACAAGGACCAGCTCAGCCTGTTGCAGGACAATTTGTTCGACCACCTTTCGTTTACCACTACTTCCCTGAAGTTCCCGGCACCACAGAAAGGCGCCAAGCCGCTGAGCCAGACGATGAACGAATATTTCTACGAGTTCAAAAAGGAGAAAGTGGTAGAATATTTTAGTCAGCTGGAAACGAAGTACACCAAAAACAAACGTATCGACTACGAATCGCTGCTGCGGGAAAACCCCAATCTGAAAGAGGTGAACAACCAGCTGGAAGACCTGGTGCTGCAGACCAAACGTTTCGAAAATCTTTACAACGAATACTTCACCCTGCTGGATTCTTATTATACCAAGGTGAACAACTCGCTGAAGATCGCACAGGACAACGGGCTGGCGGACAAAAGCGTTATCGATAACAAACAGGCGGAATTCCGCAACCTGAAAACCGACGCCGTACAAGAGATACAGGCATCCATCAATATCCGGGAACTGTACAGCAATACAGAAAAAATCAAGTATCGTTACCGGATCTTCTAATACGCGCATTCAACACGATTTTTACAATAACAGAAGGGCAGCCATCGGTGGATGGCTGCCCTTCTGATTATGATTCCGGAGAAGTTTCCTATAGATTTTATCAATATCTTTGCAGCATGACAACGGTTCAATTGGAGTACATAGTTGCGGTAGACACCTACCGGAGCTTTGTGATAGCGGCGGAAAAATGCTTCGTAACGCAGCCCACGCTGAGCATGCAGATACAAAAACTGGAAGATGAGCTGGGCATTAAATTATTTGACCGCAGTAAACTGCCGGTGGTCCCCACCGAAATCGGTATTGCGGTAGTAGCGCAGGCAAGGATTATCCTGAAAGAAAACGCCCGGATCCGGGAAATTATCGCCGACCAGAAAAAGGAAGTACAGGGCAACCTGAAAGTGGGCATCATCCCTACCCTTGCGCCTTATCTTCTCCCCCGTATCCTGACCGGCTTCATGAAAAAATATCCCAAGGTAAAGCTGGAGATATGGGAATACCCGACAGAACAGATCATTCAACAGCTGAAGCAGGAACTGCTGGATTGCGGCCTGCTGGCTACGCCGTTGCATAATCCCCACCTGGAGGAGCATCCGCTGTTTTATGAATCGTTTGTGGTATATGCCGCCAAAAGCAACCCGTTGTATGAAAAGAAAGTCGTGCGGGCGGAAGAGCTGGAGCTGAAGGATGTTTGGCTGCTCAATGAGGGGCACTGTATGCGCAACCAGGTGCTGAATATCTGCAAGGACAAGTTCACCATGGGTGAGCACAAGAACCTCGAATACAATACCGGCAGCGTGGAAACGCTCAAACGGATGGTAGACCTCAACGAAGGGTATACCATTTTACCGGAGCTGTCTTTACAGGACCTGAGCAGCCGTCAGCTGAATATGGTCCGTTATTTTAAATCGCCGGAGCCGGTAAGGGAAATCAGTCTCGTTACCCATCGTCATTTTATCAAACAGGCGCTGATAGAGGCTTTTAAGAAGGAAATCCTGGCACATGTGCCGGAGAAGACGAAGGTGCAGAAGAACAAAAAGATTATCGAGATAGATATGTAGGATTTACGATTTTTTGATTTCGCGATTCAACGCAGCCAGTAATTTTTTAATAAAGAAGCCCGAAGTGATTTGTACTCGCTTCGGGCTTCTTTATTATCAGTTTACAAAATCAAAAAATCGTACATCAATAAAATCCCAAAATGATATTATCTGGGCCTGTAGTATTTCATGGCTTCCGGCATCAGTTGCTGGAGCTGTTGTACACGTCTGGCGTCGCTGGGGTGGGTGCTCATGAATTCCGGTGGTTTCTGGCCCTGGCCCATGTTGGCCATGCGTTGCCAGAAGGGAATAGACTCCTGCGGGTTGTAACCGGCCATTGCCATGAATATAGCGCCGAGGTGATCTGCTTCCAGTTCGTTCTGGCGGGAGAAGGCCATGATGCCGAGGTTACCGCCTACGCCGAAGGCCTGGTTGAACAGGTTGACAGCGGTAGGGTTTTTACCCAGTGCTACAGAGCCTGCCACCTGGATGCCTTGTGCTACCAGTCCCTGGCTCATACGTTCGTTACCATGGCGGGCGATGGCGTGGGCAATTTCATGTCCCATAACGCAGGCTAAGGCCGTTTCGTTCTGGGTGACGGGCAGCAGTCCGGTGTATACCACTACTTTACCACCCGGCATACACCAGGCGTTCACTTCTTTACTATCTACGAGGTTAAATTCCCATTTATAGTCTGCTATCTGGTTGCCCATGTTGTTCTGGTTCATGTAAGCAGTAACAGCGGCGGCAATCCTTTGTCCTACTCTTTTCACCATTTCCGCGTCCTTATTGGTGCTTTGCGACACTACCTTGTTGGACGAGAGAAATGACTGGTATTCCTGGAGGGCCATGGATTGCATGGTGCTTTCGGGGAGCAGGTTTAACTGGCTGCGGCCTGTAATAGGTACGCGTGAACACGCTGCTAACAGCCCGATGCCGGCAGTAAAGATAAGTGCGATCTTTTTCATGGGTGAATCAAATTTATAATGCAGAAAAGCATAAAGCAAAAAGCGTGCACACTTCAGCTGGCCCGGCTTTCTACTTTATGCTTCGATGTTTATAACCTAATAGTTGAATTAATGTTTTTCCTTTCTGTTCCTGAACAAAGGAACTTTGCTCTCGTTACCTTTCAACAGACGGGTGATGTTTTTCTGATGTGTTAACACTACCATCAGCGCCACAGCGATGGCAAAAATGCGGTAGTATATTTCAGGTTCATTAAAGATATACAGGATGAGGACAGGAAATGCAATGCTGGCGATGATAGAACTTAAAGACACGTAACGTGTCAGGAACAGGATCATCAGAAATACGCCGACGCAGCACAGGGCTACCACCGGCTGAATGGCCAGTACCAGGCCGAACAGTGTAGCGATGCCTTTACCGCCCCGGAAATTAGCCCAGATAGGGAAAATATGCCCTACCACGGCCGTCAGGCCCAGTCCGATCTGGAGGTTGACCAGTTGGGTCAGATGCTCGGGATCATGATAGTAAGAAACGAGATAAGCTAACCGTACTGCCAGTACGCCTTTCAACATGTCTACCACCATCACAAAAGTTCCTGCTTTGGGGCCCAGTACCCGGAATGTATTGGTAGCACCGGCATTGCCGCTGCCATATTCCCTGATATCCATCCCGAAGACGCCTTTACTTACCCATACAGCCGTAGGTACAGAACCGATCAGATAAGCACAAAAAAGCAATAAAATTTCTGTCATCACTATAAGTTAGGATTGCTAAGATAACAAATTCTGTGTTAAAATTAAGCAAACATTAGAAAAGTTTGTAACACAAAAGTTGGATTATCAGCACTTTTCATATAAAATTTTAAACTATTCCTTGCCAGCCGCCTTCAGCTTCAGTGCCAGCCAGTTGTCTTTTTCTATTTTATCCAGCAGCACAAAGCCGGCCGGAGTGGCCGATGCGAGTATTTGCTGTTCGTCTGAGGGCATAATGCCGCTTAGCAGCAGGATGCCATCGGGCACTATTAAGCGGCGCATATCATTCATAAACCGCAATAACACGTTCAGATTGATGTTGGCCAATATAATGTCATAGGTATCCGTCACCACGTCCAGATTGTCAGCCTGCCATACCGTTGTATGCTGCGTATGGTTGGTCTGAATGTTTTCCAGCGTATTGTTTACCGCCCACTCATCATAGTCGATTGCGTCTGTCTTTGCTGCCCCCATCTTGTCCGCCAGAATGGCCAGGATGCCCGTGCCGGTGCCGAAATCGAATACTTTCTTCCCTTCAAATGAAAGATGTTGCATCAACCGTATCATAGACGAGGTGGTGGCGTGATGCCCGGTACCGAATGACATCTTGGGCGTGATCACGATCTCATAGGTAGGCGCCGGTGTAAAAGGCGGATGGAAACCGGCCCTGATGCCACAAAAGCCATCTACCTGCACAGGTTCAAAATTGCTCTCCCACACCGCGTTCCAGTTTGTCTGCTGAATGGTCTCTTTCGTATAGGTAATACCGTAAGGTAAAAGAATCGACTGCAATAATGTTTCTTCAAAATCAGCTTCCGGAATATAGGCGATCAGTTGGTCCGTTTGCTCCTCAAATCCCTCGTAACCCGCATCCGATAACTGTGCAATCAGCAGGTCGGCCTGTTCAGCGCTGACCTGCAGCGTAATAGCAACATGTGACATATGTGGCAAATATAATGATTTGCCCGAAACAACCGCCGGTACGGAGAAATAGTAAGAAAATATTTACCCGGGGCTAATTTATAACATTTTATATTAATATCATTATATTTGACATGTAAAAATTAACCAATATTACCTATGAAAACATTACTGCTCCTGCTCGCAGGCATCGCCTGCTCATGGGCCGCCACGGCACAAACAGTGATTAAAGTACAACCACCTTCCGAACCCTTCAGGGACTCTGTCGTATACCAGGGAGACAATGTTGTCCTTATCTTCGACCGGCAGCATCTGCTCGATTATATGATCACGATGGATACCACGCTGCGCAACAATAAGAACAGCAACAAAGTGTTCCGGAACATCCAGTTTGCAAAGCTCAACGCCAACGATATGGCCAACCACTTTCTGAAAGCTTATTGTTTCCTGGAAGACACGCTCAACAAGGAAATCAATTTCCGGACGGATAGGATGAACCTGCTGTGGGCGGAAGACTGCGGCATCCTGATGCCATATGTGGAAGAGATACTACCCGATCTGCTGGCCACCGGCAACCTGAAGATCGTGGAAAGAGGCAGTAAAATCGTGCAACCGGCGTATAAGCTCATCTTTGAGCCCATCAATAATAACAACTACCGGGTGTTCCGGATGAATAACGGCAAAGAGATTTTCCGGGAAAGTACTTTCTGTGTGGAGCAGATCACGCACCGGTAGGTCATCCCGATAGAAAAACAAAAAGGGCGTCCTCCGGGGATGCCCTTTTTGTTTTCGCCTGTAAACGAAAAAGCAGCCACTAGATAGTAGCTGCTTTCTCGTTTATTTAATTTCAGTTATAAACTGTATTGGGTAAAACCCGGAACTATTCTTCGTCGAAGGTAGGTTCCTGTGGTTTTTCCGGGAAGTCCTGGCGCTCAGGGCGAGGGCCGCGGTCTTCACGGGGGCCACGGTCATCACGGGGACCACGTCTGTCGCCACGGTCACGGTCACCGCCACCACGTCTGTCATCGCGGGGGCCACGGTCACGTCTGTCACCGCGATCGCCACGATCACCGCGGTCTCCACGGTCACGGCGTTCGCCGCGATCGCCTTCTTCGCGTTCTACATATCCTTCCGGTTTCGGCATCAGCACTTTACGGCTCAGTTTGAACTTACCGGTTTTAGGATCGGTACCGGTGAGTTTTACTTTTACCTTTTCACCTTCAGACAGCACGCCTTCCATGGTTTCGAGGCGTTTCCAGGACACTTCGGAGATGTGCAGCAGGCCTTGTTTGCCCGGCATGAACTCTACGAAAGCACCGTATGGCATGATGGATTTAACAACAGACTCGTATACCTCTCCTACTTCCGGAACGGCTACGATGCCTTTCACCCATGCCACGGCTTTGTCCAGGCTCTCTTTCTGTGAAGAGAAGATGCTCACTTCGCCGGTTTCGCCTACCTCTTCGATATTGATGGTAGTACCGGTTTCGCGTTGGATTTCCTGTATGATTTTACCACCTGGTCCGATCACAGCGCCGATAAATTCGCGGTCGATGATGATCTTCTCCATACGTGGTGCGTGTGGTTTTGGTTCAGGACGGGCGGCAGGAACAACAGCATACATCGCTTCAACAATGTGCAGGCGTCCTTTCTTAGCCTGCTCCAGCGCGGAACGCATTACGTCCATGCTGAGGCCGTCCACTTTGATATCCATCTGGATACCTACGATACCGTCGCGGGTACCGGTTACTTTAAAGTCCATATCACCGAGGTGGTCTTCATCACCCAGGATGTCGGTCAGTACCGCCCATTTGCCGTCAGACGAACGGGAGATAAGGCCCATGGCCACGCCGGAAACGTGTTTCGGCAGCGGCACACCTGCGTCCATCAGCGCCAGTGAACCGGCACATACGGTCGCCATAGAGGAAGAACCGTTAGACTCGAGGATATCGGATACTACACGTACAGTATAGGCGTAATCGGAGCCGGGCATCATTTGCTTCAGGGAGCGCATGGCCAGGTTACCGTGCCCTACTTCACGACGGCCGGGGCCGCGCATCATTTTCACCTCACCGGTGGAGAATGGCGGGAAGTTGTAGTGCAGGATGAATTTAGAGTAGTTGGAGGTGGCAGCGCTTTCGATCAGCAGCTCATCTTCCGGTGTACCCAGGGTAACGGTAGTGAGGGACTGGGTTTCACCACGGGTGAACAGGGCGGAGCCGTGCGGGGAAGGCAGGATATCTGTTTCCATCGCCAGCGGGCGCACCTGGTCGAGCGCACGGCCGTCCAAGCGGACAGACTCGTCGAGGATCATGTTACGGATCACCTCTTTTTCCAGGTCGTGGAAGTATTCACCTACGAGTGGTGCGTCTTCTTCCGGCAGTTCGCCGAGGCTTTCTTTCAGCTCTTCCGCGATTTTTTTGAACGCATCGCTGCGGTCATGCTTGGCAGAAGCGGATTTCGCCACTGCGTAAATTTTATCTTTTGCAAAAGCAATCACTTTCGCTTTCAGTTCTTCGTTCTGGTGAGGCAACGTGTATTCACGTTTGCCTTTCACGCCTTTCAGGTCGCGCAGTTCTTCCTGGGCTTTTACCTGTACTCTGATAGCGGCGTGTGCAGCTTCGATAGCAGCGATCAGGTCTTCTTCCTGGCACTCCTTGCTCTCGCCTTCCACCATCATGATGTTCTTTTCAGTAGCACCAATGATGAAGTCCATATCGGCTTTGGCCAGATCGGAACGGTTCGGGTTGATCACATATTTACCTTCAATGCGGGCCACGCGTACTTCGGAGATGATCTCCTGGATGGGCACGTCAGAAACGGCGAGTGCGGCAGATGCAGCCAGGCAGGCCAGTGCATCGGGCATTACTTCAGGATCGGAAGAGATGAGTGTAACCAGTACCTGTACTTCGCATAAATAGTTGTCGGGGAACAGCGGGCGTAATGCACGGTCGATCAGGCGGGAGATCAGGACTTCATAATCGGATAGTCTGCCTTCGCGTTTGAAAAAAGATCCGGGTATGCGGCCGGCAGAAGCAAATTTTTCCTGGTAGTCAACAGTAAGCGGGAAGAAGGACTGGCCGGGTTTAGGTTCTTTATTCGCTACCACAGTGGCCAGCAGAATTGCATTCCCCAAACGCACCGTTACCGCTCCGTCAGCCTGACGGGCCAACTTGCCGGTCTCGATGGTCACGATACGACCGTCTCCTATATCGAATTTCACTGAGATAGGTGTCAGATTCATAAAAAAGTGAGGATTAATTAGATAACGTTATCCATTTACAATCACAAGGATAACAAAACGTATACATACAAAAAAACTATTCCCAACATAAAAGTTGGGAATAGCGCTATAATTAAGTCTTGGTTACTTCCTGATACCTAACTTCTCAATGAGGGCACGATAGCCGGTGAGGTTGGTTTTAGACAGATAAGCGAGCAGACGCTTTCTCTGACCTACCATTTTCATCAGACCACGATGAGTGGAGAAATCTTTTTTGTTTTGTTTCAGGTGACCGGAAATGCTGTTGATACGCTCAGTCAGCAGGGCAATTTGCGCTTCCACGGAGCCTGTATTTTTCTCGCTTCCACCAAATTCCTTAAAAATATTGGCTTTCTTTTCAACAGTTAAGTAAGACATCTTTAATAATAATAAGTAATAATAATGTTTTTTGTCGCTATTTTTCCGGTGCAAAGGTAATTTAAAAAATACGAATTACCAATAAAGCCGGAATTTATAATTAATTCTGAATTATTTACATCTGTAACCTACATCTAATCAACTAAGCTGAGAAATTCAGCGCGGCGTTGTCTGTTACATGACCATTTTCCGTACGCAACACCCTGGACGGGAACTTTTGTAAAACGATGTAATCATGGGTGGCCATCACAATAGCGGTGCCTTCCCGGCAGATACGGAACAACAGCTGCATAATGCCGTCGGAAGTTTCAGGATCCAGGTTGCCCGTTGGCTCGTCCGCCAGGATCAGTTTGGGAGAATTGAGCATCGCCCGCGCAATGTCTATACGCTGCTGCTCGCCGCCCGACAGTTCATAGGGCATTTTGAAGCCTTTAGTGCTCAGCCCCACCTTGTCCAGCACGTCCGCAATTTTATCTTCCATCTGCTTGGCATCCTGCCAGCCGGTAGCCCGCAGCGCAAATTTCAGATTGTCATGCACATTACGGTCGGTCAGCAGCTGAAAGTCCTGGAACACCACGCCCAGGTTACGACGCAGGTAAGGCACCTTCTTCCAGTCCATCTTCTTCAGATCAAAGCCCACTACCTGGCCGGTACCGTCCTTTAAAGGCAGATCCCCGTACAATGTTTTCAGCAGGCTGGACTTGCCCGTCCCCGTTTTACCAATAAGATATACAAACTCTCCTTTATTCACTGAAATATTCACATCAGACAAAATCAAAGAATTTCCCTGGTAAATACTGGCATTCGTTAACTGGATAATCGGCTGTTCGGGTGTCATGTACTTGTTCTGTTTAATGCAAAACTGCGTTATGGCGACAAAAATAACCAATTAAAAAATAATTCGTTGCGTCTTCTTTTAACAACTGATCATAGGATGGCCCCTGAGTCACCTGGTTTGCGAAGATCGCCCCGGTTTTCTTTTTAAAAACTAAAAAAATAGTTGTCAAACTAAAAACTTAGTTATACCTTAGAGATAACAATTGCATTCGTTATGAAACAGCTTACCAAAGCGGAAGAGCAGATCATGCAGGCGCTCTGGCAAACAGGGCCCGCCTTCGTAAAAGATATTATCGAAGCCCTGCCTGAACCCAAACCGCATTACAATACCGTATCTACGCTTGTTAAAATCCTGATCGAAAAAGGGTTTGTGGATTTTAAGGCGTTTGGTAAATCCCACCAGTACCATGCCCTGATCACCAAGGAAGCCTATAGCCATAAGACACTGAACAGCCTGGCCAAAAGTTATTTCGGCGGTTCATTCAGTAACATGGTATCTTTTTTTGTGAAGGAAAAAGAAATCAGTGTCAACGACCTGGAGCAGCTGATAAAAAAGATCAAGGACCACGACAAACAATAAAGCATCCACCCGTATCAAAAGCATTTTACATGACAGCGCTTATCTACCTGGAGAAAGTCGTACTGTGCAGCGCCCTATTGTATGGTTATTACCATCTGGCCCTGCGTAACAACCGGTTTCATCACTGGAACCGATACTACCTGATGCTCATCACCCTGGTGTCGTTAGTCACCCCGCTACTGCAGATCCCGCTGCCCGGCAGCACAGAGCAGCCTTCCGCCGTAGTGGTATACACCAGCAAAATCATTACCCTCCGGGAAGCGGTGGCCGCCACGCCGGCAACAGACCCGTCTGACTATTTACGTATAACCCTTGCCGTTATTTACGCCTTCGTCGTGGCATTCCTGCTGTACCGCCTATTCGCCGGCATCTTCGGCATCCGCCGGCTGATACGCAGCAGCGAGGTACAGGAAATACCCCCTTTCCGCTTTGCACGCAGCCCCCGGGTGAAAGCGCCCTTTTCCTTCTTCCGGTATATCTTCTGGGATACGGACGTGAACCTCGACAGCCCGGAGAACAAACAGGTACTGCAGCATGAACTGGTGCACCTGCGGGAAAAACACAGTATTGACAAAATGCTGCTGGAAGTGGTGACCGCCTTCTGCTGGATCAACCCTTTCTTCCACCTCATCAAACGTGAATTGTCGCTCGTACATGAATTTATCGCCGATCAGAAAGCAGCGGGCAACGAAGTAGCGGGTTATGCCGAAAACATTCTCCGCAACGCCTTCAACAGCCGGCAGTTTTCCATTACCAACGATTTTTTTCATCCACCCATAAAACGCAGAATTTTTATGCTTACCCAATTCCGCCAACCCCGGTTCAGTTATTTGCGCAGGATACTGGTGCTGCCTGTCAGCGTCCTTATTTTCTGCTCACTGGCCTTTGTGGTAGACCAGCGTCCCTCCGCCATTCGGGCGCTGGTCCCCTCCGGCAATCCAGTATTATCCGGAACAGATACGCTTCCGCCAGTACATGTCACTTCCTACAGCTCCGGCCCCGGAAAAGTACAAAGCCTCGCCAAGCTGACGATCCGCCCCGTTTTCCCTGAAGGAGAAGCTGGTTTGGCCCGCTACCTCAGCAGAAGCATCCGTTATCCGAAAGAAGCTCAGACAAATGACATCCAGGGCACCATTCAGATCCGCTTCATTATCGATGAAAAGGGTAATGTAACTCAGCCTGTAGCCGTTAACCGCCCGCTGGGCGGCGGCCTGGAAGAAGAAGGTATCCGCGTGATCAAGGGCATGCCGCAATGGAAACCGGGAGAAATCAAAGGGAAAAAAGTGCCCGTTGAATATGTACTCCCCATCCGGTTCACCCTACAGGAACAAACTCCCGTGGTTACGGGGCAGCGTCCTGATACGGTCCGGTTCCAACCCTCTGCCGTCAAAGAAGAGATCTTTACCTTTGTGGAAACCCCACCGACATTTCATGGTGGTGAAGACGCGCTGGCTCTATACCTGTCAAAGAATATCCGGTATCCTAAAGAAGCTGTGGAGAAAAAGACCAGCGGTACCGTATTTGTGCAGTTTGTGGTAGACAAGGAAGGAAAAATCAAAGACGCCAGAACAGTAGGCGCTGCCAAAGGTAACGGTCTTGAAGAAGAAGCTATCCGGGTGGTAAATGCCATGCCTGAGTGGATAGCCGGCAAACAAAACGGCAGGAATGTCGCTGTTCAGTTTAACCTGCCCATACGTTTTACAATACAACAATAACAATAATCCATTTTTGCTAAGACTAAAACAACAGCGCCGGACCTGACAGGCCCGGCGCTTATTTTTTTATCTTAAAACGAGTTGCTGTTACTGGTAGATGAAAGTGCCTGCCGGCGCTTTTACGGTGACTTGCTTCTGTTCCGCAGCTTCCACCCTTCCGATGATCTGCGCGTCGATATTAAAGCTTTTGGAGATGCTGATGATATCCGCCGCAATCGCTTCCGGAACGTACAATTCCATCCGGTGGCCCATGTTGAACACCTGGTACATTTCTTTCCAGGAGGTACCGGACTGCTCCTGGATCAGGGTAAACAGCGGCGGCACGGGGAACAGGTTGTCTTTGATGACATGCAGGTTTTCGATGAAATGCAGCACTTTGGTCTGCGCACCACCGCTGCAGTGCACCATCCCATGTATCTGCGGACGGAACTGCTCCAGCACTTTTTTGATCACCGGCGCATAGGTACGGGTAGGTGACAGCACCAGTTTACCGGCATCGATGGCGCCGAAACCGGGAATGTCTACTTTATCTGTCAGGGCTTTTTTGCCGCTGAACACCAGTTCAGCCGGGATGCCCGGATCGTAGCTTTCAGGATATTTTGCGGCCATGGCTTTGTTGAACACATCATGGCGGGCGCTGGTAAGACCGTTGCTGCCCATACCGCCGTTATATTCGGTTTCGTAAGAGGCTTGTCCGTAGGAAGCCAGTCCCACTACTACATCGCCGGCCTGAATGCGGTCGTTGGAGATCACATCGCTGCGTTTCATGCGGGCGGTCACGGTAGAATCCACGATGATGGTGCGTACCAGGTCGCCCACATCCGCGGTTTCTCCGCCGGTGGAATAGATGCTGATACCGTGTTTGCGCAGTTCCGCGAGGATATCTTCGGTGCCGTTGATGATGGCAGCGATCACTTCCCCGGGCAGCAGCTGTTTATTACGGCCGATGGTGGAAGACAGCAGGATATTGTCCGTGGCGCCTACGCAGAGCAGGTCGTCCATGTTCATGATAATAGCATCCTGTGCTATGCCTTTCCATACGCTCAGATCGCCGGTTTCCTTCCAGTACATATAGGCCAGGGAGGACTTGGTACCGGCGCCGTCCGCATGCATGATATTGCAATAAGCTTCGTCGCCGCCCAGGATATCCGGCACTATTTTGCAGAACGCCTTCGGAAACAGGCCTTTATCAATATTTTTAATGGCATTGTGCACGTCTTCTTTGCCAGCTGAAACACCACGTTTGGCGTAAATATTATTATCCACCGGAAATCAAATAAAAATGAAAATAAAGAAACAATCTGGCTGCAAAAGTAACAGATTCCCTGCATAATGCCCGCTGAATGTGTTAGATTTGCATGGCATTTTTGATGTTATTGAATTATATGCAGGTTCACAGGGACTTAAAGCATTTACCGGAAATCCGTAATGCAATTATCACGATAGGCACTTTTGATGGCGTACATGCAGGACACCGCTTCATTATACAACAACTGGAGCAGGCTGCTGCGGAGTGTGACGGAGAGACCGTGATCGTCACCTTTGACCCGCATCCGCGGGAAGTACTGGCGCCGCGCCCCAATAATATCCGGCTGCTCACCACCCTGCCGGAAAAGATCGCCCTGCTGGAACGGGCCGGCATCCATCACCTGGTGGTGGTACCCTTTACCAAAGCTTTCTCCGAACTCTCCGCCCGCGAATACCTGGAAGACTTCCTGGTAGCGCGTTTCAAGCCACATACCATCATCATTGGTTATGACCACCGTTTTGGACATAACCGCGAAGGCGGACTGGAATTGCTGGAAGCAGAGCAGCAACAGTACGGTTTCCGGCTGGTGGAAATCCCTCAGCAGGTAGTCAACGACCTGACGGTGAGTTCTACCAAAATCCGCAAAAGCCTGCAGGAAGGCGAGGTATTACTGGCCAATCAACTGCTGGAATACCCTTATTTTCTCAGCGGCACCGTGGTGCATGGCGATAAAATGGGCCGCCAGCTGGGTTACCCCACGGCCAACCTGCACCTGAAAGACGAGCGCAAACTCATTCCCGCAGAAGGGATCTACGCCGTATGGGTGGATGTTCCGGGGCATGAAGCTCTCCAACCGGCCGTGATGAGCATTGGTTTCCGCCCTACCTTCAATGGCACTGACCTGCGCCTCGAAGTACACCTGTTTGATTTTAATGAAGACCTGTACGGCAAGGAACTGACCGTCTATTTCGTGGAGTATATCCGTGCCAATCAGAAGTTTGACGACATCAAAGACCTGATTGTGCAGATGGACAAGGATTCTGCAAAGTCCAGGGAAATATTGAAGGCAAAGGCTTAAAACTCCTCTCCCAGCAATTCCACCGGCGCCTCTTTTTTCCGGGGTTTCAACAGCTTATAGGCCCTGTAAAAGAAATAACAGGTCAATCCCAGTTCTGCGGCCAGTGTGCCAGCTACCTGGAGCACATAACCTGGCGTATAACCTCCGTTTTTGAGTACCGGATGTACATTCACCATGACCCTGATAAAGGTGATAGTAGCAAAAAGGGCATACAGTCCGGCCATGAGTAAGACAATGCCGAGTATAATCCGTAGTACAGGATGCATTAGGGAGTATTTAATCAGTTCATTACTTTATACATCAGTTCCTTCATCAGTTCCCCGTCTTCCACGCCCGCGTCGTTGATACCGATGCTGCGCAGGTTATACTGCTGCAGCAGCAGGATGGCTTTTTCCGCGCCTTCCGGGCCGTATTGACGGGCGGCGGCCATATAGTCCTTCACAAAAAACGGGTGTACGCCCAGTGCCGCGGCGATTTCCTTTTCACCGCCTTTCACCCCGAAGATCAGGTTTACTTTGGCGAAGAAGTTATACAGGGCGGGCAGCGTCATCTGGATGGGTGCCGCTTTGGGATTAGCCGCGAAATAGGCGATGATGCGGAATACTTTTTCGGCGTTCTTCTGCCCGAGGGCGTTCTGCAGTTCAAATACATTGTATTCTTTGCTGATGCCGACATATTTCTCGATATCCCCTTCATCTATTTTTTTGCCTGCCGGCAGATTGACCAGCAGTTTATCTATCTCGTTGGCGATGCGGGAAAGGTCGTTGCCGATATGGTCTACCAGCAGGATGGCGGCTTTTTGTGTGATGGCCAGTTCCCGGCTGCTGACGAAGGCTTCCACCCAGGCAGGCAGCTGGTTGTCGTACATTTTTTTGGTAGACAGCAGTACGCCTTTCTCTTTAATAAGTTTGGCCATTTTACTGCGACCGTCAATTTTGCCTTGTTTATGGGCCACTACAAATACGGTTGACGGCATCAGGTTATCGATGTAGCCTTCCAGTTTGAGCAGGTCGCGCATGGACTGGGCTTCTTTGAGCACCACCACCTGTTTCTCTGCAAACATGGGATAGCGCCGGCAGGCGTTGACTACGGCCGTCCAGTCGGTATCTTTTCCATAGAGGACCGTGAGGTTAAATCCTTTCTCCGCTTCATCGAGCAGGTGCTGTTCCGCGTAGGCGGTCACCTGGTCGATAAAAAACTCTTCTTCACCTTCCAGCCAGTACAGCGGCTTAAATTTCTTTTGTTTCCAGTCGCGTATAATATCCTGATATTCCATGATCTGTATTTGTGGGATTGCCTGGTTTATTTGACCAGGGTCACCTGTTCTTCCCGTAACAGGGGGAGTCTTTTAAACCGGAGCAGTAGCTGAGCTACGGCCGTTACATCTTTCTGGCAATAGGCCACTATCCTTGCCAGGTCGTGGTCTTTCCAGTATACTTTCCCTACCATGCTGCCGTCGATATCATCTTTGGGCGTTTCGATGCCCAGTACGGCGGTAAGCAGTTTCAGGGAGATATAATGGCGTATGTCTCCGAAGCGCCAGAGATGCAGGGTATCGAGCATGGGCATTTCCCATGGTTTGAACCCGTGCAGTTGTAAAGGTTTGGGCAAAGATAACTGATGAATAACAGACCGGCGGCAAATAAACGGAATATCAAATTCTTTTATGTTATGACCGGCGAACTGGAAGTGGGGGTACTTCGTATGGAATTTATCTACTAATGCTAAAAAACCATTGAGCACAATTGATTCATCGTCATCATAAAACGATTTCATCCGCAAATGATAGGCATTATTTTCCAAACTGAAGAAGCCCACAGATATACATATAATTTTTCCAAATTCGGCGTAGATCCCAGCCCTGTCCGCGTATACTTCCGCTTCGTTTTCGGATTCTGGCGCAGTTTTTGCCATTTTTTCTCCCCAGAGCCGTTGCAAGTCATCCGGCAACTGTTCCAATGCCGCCGTAGCCGGAGTTGTTTCTATGTCCAACAACAATAATTGATCTAATCCTATATTAGGTAACACGTTTTGAAGACTTTTATGGGTTTGATAAAATATAAATATTATTATACTATTTTTGAATAATGATTTTTAACCATATAACAATTAAACATAAAACAAACAACTATGACTGAGAACACTTTTAACACACCTGCACCGGGTTCACCCGGACCAGAAAAACCACGCAGCCGCAATGGTCTAATTTACGGTATTTTAATTGCTGCACTGGCAGGTACCTGGATTTACATGTTGTACGACAAAAATAAATCCGGTGAGCAAATCGCACAAAAGACTGTTCAGATAGATTCCATTTCTTCTTCCCGTGATGCCTTACAACAGGAATATAATGCTGCCAACGCCCGTCTGGACGACCTGATTTCCCAGAATACCCGCATGGATAGCCTTGTTAAAACCAAGGACAAAGAAATTCAGGATATGAAAGCCCGCATTTCCAGCATCCTGAGCAATAAAAATGCAACACAGGCGCAGCTGGCAGAAGCACGTCGCCTGATTGAACAGCTGAAAACCAACATCGAAGGTTATACACAGACCATCGAGCGCCTGGAAGGTGAAAAAATTGTACTGGCCGGTGAAAGAGACGTAGCCCGCAAAGAAAGGGACTCTGTGAGCGTGGTAAAAGACAGCCTGAACAAAAAGGTTGACCTGGGCTCTGTATTGCATGCGTCCAACATTCAGTTGCTGCCGCTGCGTGTAAAACACAACGGCAAAGAAGTGGAAACTTCCAAAGCTAAACGCGCAGACATGATGCGGGTAAGCTTCGACCTGGATGATAACAGAATTGCACCTACCGGTGACAAAGAAATTTTCGTGGCGATCACTGCTCCTGATAACACCCCGCTGGCTGTAGAAGCCCTTGGTTCCGGCAGGTTCACCCTGGAAGACGGTACAGAAAAACTGTACACCACCAAAAAGACAGTAGCTTACGTAACTGGTCAGAAACAATCTGTATCCATGGACTGGAAACAGAATTCTGACTATAAAGTAGGTGATTATACCGTTGAAATCTATCACAACGGATTTAAAATCGGTCAGGGTAAAGTTACCCTTAAAAAAGGTGGTCTCTTCTAGTCTGATAAAAGATAATCAACAAAAAAGCAGGACGCTGGCGTCCTGCTTTTTTTATACCGGTTTTAACCATACCTGCTAACGATACACCGGTTCGTGTCTGTGGTTATCAAGCACACAAATAAACGGAATCACTACCCTTTCCACGCCTCCGATCAAGATTAGATTCCCCCGCAAAGCAGCCACCATCGCGGATGGCCGATAATTTTTTAACAGCCGCTAATTGTTAACGATTAGTTATTGATAAAAAGTTATATATAAAAATAAAATTAAATTAACGTTCTTTGCGACTATAATTACAAAATAGCCTAAGGCCACCCAAAAATGGTGGAATTACCGGGACCAATGCTTTGAATCGAGGATGTGACCTGAGTATATGTACCAGCTTTAACCCGTTTTATGTCATGAAAACGATCTGCGATTTCAGTATTTGTTATGCCCTGAATCGTGGTCATTTAATGCGGACAGGAACTCTGATACAGGAACTGCATTCCCTCCTTTTTTGTGTGCCAATGCTATTTGACCGGACCAGTTCAGCAGCCCAATTAAACCATAAGCATGGAAGACATGAACAAAATAGTGTACGTTGTAGATGATGACGAAATTTTCCACTTCATTATCAAAAAGATGTTGGTGCAACAGGACGATAATCTTGTCATTAATTCCTTCCTGTGTGCGGAAGAAGCGCTGGAACAGTTATCCAGCAACCCACAACTCACACTGCCGTCTCTCATCATTCTGGACATGAACATGCAGCGGATGAACGGATGGGACTTTATAGAGGCTTACCGCGGACTGAAAGCATCGCTCAAAAACAATATTCCTATTATCATGTGCTCCTCCTCCGTGGATGTACGTGACATGCAGAAAGTACAACATACCCCTGAACTGATGGCGTATATTACCAAGCCACTGGACAAGAATAAAATGAAGGTAATAGAAGAATACCTTTAGTCCTTGCTTACTAACTACTATTCCAACTAAAAAAGAGAAGACCTGGGCGAAATGCCCAGGTCTTCTCTTTTATGTTTTATTGATGATTTTATGCAAAAACTGCATTGTTATACATCTCTTCGCGCAGTGCTTTCACACGGTCATCGGCCAGGTACTCGTCGAAGGTCATCATACGGTCGATGATGCCTTTGGGCGTCAGTTCAATGATACGGTTGGCCACTGACTGCATGAACGTATGGTCATGTGTGGTAAACAGCACAATGCCTTTATAGTTGATCATGCTTTCGTTGAAAGACTGGATAGACTCCAGGTCAAGGTGGTTGGTCGGCTCATCGAGGATCACCACGTTCGGATCCTGCAGCATCATACGGCTCACCATACAACGTACTTTTTCACCACCGCTGAGTACGGAAGTTTTCTTCATGATCTCGTCGCCGGCAAACAGCATTTTACCCAGGAAGCCACGCAGGAAAGGCTCATCCACATCGGTCACATGCCCGGGCACGTACTGACGCAGCCAGTCCAGCAGGTTCAGTGAAGATTCTTTCGTGAAGTAAGCGGAGTTATCGTTGGGCAGATAAGCGTTGGTAACGGTAGTGCCCCATTCCATCTTGCCATTGTCTGCTTCCACTTCGCCGGCAATGATCTGGAAGAAGGTGGTCAGCGCCAGGTGGTCTTTAGACAGGAAAGCGATCTTATCGTTTTTATTCACGGAGAAGGTCACGTCTGTAAAGAGTTTACGGCCATCTACCGCTTTTTCCAGTTTTTCCACATTCAGGATCTGGTTACCTACCTCACGCTGTTGTTTGAAGATAATGCCGGGGTATTTACGGTTGGAAGGCTGAATATCTTCAATAACCAGTTTTTCGAGGGCTTTCTTACGGGAAGTAGCCTGTTTACTTTTGGAAGCGTTCGCGCTAAAGCGGGCGATAAAGTCCATCAGGTCTTTCCGCTTATCTTCCATTTTCTTGTTCTTATCAGCGATCTGGCGGGCCATCAACTGGGATGATTCATACCAGAAGGAGTAGTTACCGGAGAATATCTGGATTTTGGCGCGGTCTACGTCGGCCACATGCGTACATACGGCATCGAGGAAGTGACGGTCGTGGGATACCACGATCACGATGTTTTCGTAGTCTGCCAGGAAGTTTTCCAGCCATCCGATGGTTTCCACGTCCAGGTCGTTCGTGGGCTCATCCAGCAGCAGGATGTCGGGGTTGCCGAACAGGGCCTGGGCCAGCAGCACCCTTACTTTCAGGCTACCGGGGATGTCTTTCATGAGCACGCTGTGGAACTCTTCTTTTACACCGAGGTCGCCCAGCAGTACGCCAGCATCGCTTTCTGCAGTATAACCGCCCATTTCGCCGTATTCTGCTTCCAGTTCACCGGCACGCATGCCGTCTTCCTCAGAAAAATCTTCTTTGGAGTAGATAGCGTCCTTTTCCTTGGCGATTTCCCACAGCTTCTTGTTGCCCATCAATACTGCATTCAGTACCGTAACCTCGTCAAACTCGAAGTGGTTCTGTTTCAGTACGCTCATGCGCTCGCCGGGGGTGATTTCCACGGTGCCTTTGTTCGGCTCTATTTCGCCGGACAATATCTTCAGGAAGGTAGATTTACCTGCTCCATTAGCCCCAATCACACCATAACAGTTCCCTTTCGTGAAATTGAGGTTTACTTCGTCAAACAATACTCTCTTTCCAAAAGAGAGCGTTACGTTTTTAACACTGATCATGCTGGCTATGTAAATTTTGAAGCTGCAAAGGTACGAATACTATAACTGGATTCCAAGTTAACACATCTATAACAGCATCAATATTTAACGATTGATTTTTAAGGGTTTGTATTCCTTTATCCATTCTGTACGTATCTTTAGTCCAAAATATTACGGCAATGACAACTTATAATCAGGTATTTGAAAACAACCGCCAGTGGATAGCATCCAAACTGGCCACCGACGCGGAGTTCTTTGAAAAGATGGCGGACACCCAGACGCCGGAGTACCTTTATATCGGTTGCAGCGACAGCCGGGTGCCTACCAATGAAATCATGGGACTGGGAGCCGGTGAAGTATTTGTGCACCGTAACATCGCCAACGTGGTGCCCAACACCGACCTGAACGTGATGGCGGTCATCAACTATGCCGTGGTACACCTCGAGGTGAAACATATCGTTGTCTGCGGGCACTATAACTGCGGAGGCGTTAAAGCCGCCATGCAGCCTAAAGACCTGGGCATCCTTAATCCCTGGCTGCGTAACATCCGCGATGTATACCGCCTGCATATGGATGAGCTCAATGCCATCACTGACGAACACGACCGCTACAACCGCCTTGTGGAACTGAACGTACAGGAACAAGCCATCAATGTCATCAAAACAGCGGCAGTACAAAAATCCTATCTGGCTAAGGGTTTCCCTACGGTGCACGGCTGGGTGTACGATCTCAAAAACGGTCAGCTGAAGGACCTGCAGATCGACTTTGAAGGCGTACTGCACGAAATCCAGAAGATCTACGATCTGACCGGTTCCGGCATGATGCAGAAAGACATTAACCAATAAAGCATATTGTCATGGGCCCTATCGGCGTTTTCGACTCCGGCTACGGCGGCCTTACCGTGCTGAAGGAAATCATCGCGGAACTGCCGCAATACGACTACATCTACCTTGGCGACAACGCCCGCGCTCCCTATGGCAACCGCGGCTTTGACACCATTCACGCCTATACGCTGCAATGCGTACAGCAGCTGTTCGATATGGGCTGCCCGCTGGTCATCCTGGCCTGTAATACCGCCTCCGCCAAAGCACTGCGCACCATACAGCAGAAAGATCTCCCGCAGATAGCCCCCGACAGGCGCGTGCTGGGCGTGATACGTCCCACCACCGAAATGGTAGGAACCCTCACCCAAACCGGGGAAGTGGGCATCCTGGCCACCAAAGGGACCGTGGCTTCTGAATCGTACCCGATAGAAATAAAAAAATTCTTCCCGGAAGTACAAACTTATCAGCTGGCCTGCCCCATGTGGGTGCCGCTTGTGGAAAATAACGAACACGAAAGCGCCGGCGCCGACTATTTCGTGAAAGAATACCTGGACAGGATACTGTCCCAGTCGTCCAACATAGACACGCTGGTGCTGGGGTGCACCCACTACCCTCTGCTGATGAAAAAAATACGGCAGCACCTCCCCGGTGGCATCACCGTACTCTCGCAGGGAAAAGTGGTGGCACACAGCCTCAAAGATTATCTGAAACGTCATCCGGAAATGGAGTCCCGTCTGAGCCGTGACAGTCAACGCCGGTTTTTCACGACAGACGACCCCGGCATCTTTGATGTGATGGCGGAGATATTCTTTGGCAAGGCGGTGCAATCGGAGAAGATACCCGTGTAGGCTTTCTCTCTCGCAAAGGCGCTAAGTTTTTGAACTTTTTTTTAAGATAAATTTAAGAACGCAAAGAGGCCCGGAGATCGCATTTTATTGATCACATTTTATAATTGGTTTAAACTGGTCGATAACAACCAGATCCAGTTTATACAGTGTGGTCAGCAAAACGTAATCTCCGGGCCTCTTTGCGTTCTTAAATTTATCTTAAAAAAAAGTTCAAAAACTTAGCGCCTTTGCGTGACTACTTCGCCAGCTTCAGGAAAAACGCATACTCCAGCGCTACTTCCTTCAGGGCTTCAAACCGCCCGGAAGCGCCGCCGTGGCCGGCTTCCATATTGGTATGCAGCAACAGCATATTGTGGTCTGTTTTCAGTTCCCGCAGCTTGGCCACCCATTTGGCAGGCTCCCAGTATTGCACCTGGGAATCATGCAGACCGGTGGTCACCAGCATATTGGGATAAGCCTTGGCAGTCACGTTATCATACGGTGAATAGGATTTCATGTACTCATAAGAATCTTTGTTCTTAGGATTGCCCCATTCATCGAATTCACCGGTGGTGAGCGGAATGCTTTCGTCCAGCATGGTTGTCACTACATCAACAAATGGTACGGCCGCTACTATGCCGTGGAACAGCTCGGGCCGCATATTCACTACTGCACCCATCAGCAGGCCTCCGGCGCTGCCACCCATAGCGTACAGCTGACCCGGATTGGTATAGTTTTCTTTCACGAGAAAATCGGCGCAGTCGATAAAATCGGTAAAGGTGTTTTTCTTCTTGAACATCTTACCATCTTCATACCACTGGCGTCCCATTTCCTGTCCACCGCGTACATGTGCGATGGCGAAAGCGAAGCCACGGTCCAGCAGGCTGATTCTGTTGGAACTGAAGCCGGCGTCGATGCTGTTGCCGTAAGAACCGTATCCGTAGAGCAGGAGCGGCGCTTTCCCGTTTTTATGGAAATCTTTTTTATAGACAATGGAAACGGGCACTTTGGTACCGTCTGTAGCGGTGGCCATCAGCCTTTCCGTGGTGTAGTTTTTCGGGTCATAGCCGCCCAATACTTCCTGCTGACGCTTCAGTTCCTGCTTGCCGGTTTCCATGTTGTAATCGTACACGGAGTTCGGCGTGATCATGGAAGTGTAGTGGTAGCGCAGCTCTTTGCTGTCCATTTCCGGGTTGTTGCCCAGGTAGGCATCGTACGCCGGTTCGGCGAAAGAGAGGTATTTTTCCTGGTGTGTCTTATCGTTGATCACACGGATCTGAGTAAGGCCATTTTTCCTTTCTTCCAGCACCATGTACTCTTTGAACACGTCCAGGCCGGACAACAGCACATCGCTGCGGTGAGGGATGACTTCTTTCCAGTGATCCCGTCCTGTCTTGTCCAGCGGTGTCTCCATCAGCCGGAAGTTCAGCGCGTTCCAGTTGGTGATGATGTAAAACTTATCGTCTTTATGATCGATGTCGTACAACATGTCTTTGGTGCGGGGCTGGAACACGGCAAAGGCGCCGTCGGGTTTGGAAGCATCCAGCACGCGGCTTTCGGAGGAAAGGGTGCTGCCGCTGTGGATAATGATGTATTTACCGGATTTTGTTTTCTGTAAACTGAGGCTGAATGTTTCGTCTTTCTCGTGGTATACTTCTTTGTCCGCATTGTTGCCCAGCACGTGTTTCATGATACGGTCGGCACGCAGGGTAACGGTATCTTTGCGGCTGTAGAAAAATGTTTTGTTATCGTTGGCCCAGCAGGAACCGCCGGTTGTTTCGGGGATAGCGTCGGCGAAGACCTCCCCTGTTTCCAGGTTCTTGATGTGGATGGTATAACGGCGACGGCTAACCGTATCAATGCCGTATGCCAGCAGTTTGGTATCGGGGCTGACGCTCAGGCCTGATACGGCGCAATAGGTATGTCCCACCGCCAGGTCGTTGACATTGAGAATGATTTCTTCGTCTGCCTCGAGGCTGCCTTTTTTACGGCAGTAAATGGGATATTCTTTTCCCTTTTCAAAACGGGAATAATAGTAATAGCCGTTTTTGAGATAGGGCACGCTCATATCTGTTTCTTTGATACGGCCTTTCATCTCTTCAAACAGTTTGGTCCGCAGGTCTTTTTCGGGGGCCATCACGGAGTCCAGGTAGGCATTTTCGGCGGTTAGCCAGGACAGTACTTTGGGATCTTCCCGGTTGTTCATCCAGTAGTAGTTGTCGATCCTGGTGTCACCGTGTATCGTTAGCTCTTTCGGTATCTTCTCCGCAACTGGTGGCTGGAAGTTCTCCTGATTGTTCATATTTTTTTTCTTTTCTTGACAAGACAATAACACAATTCCTGCGAGTACAAGTATACTTACCTTCTTCATGTAAAACAGGTTTTACTCAATTTAAGCAATTGCGGCCGATATTTTCCGCATAAAAAAGCGCCATGGAAAGATTACCATGACGCCCGTATTTTAAAGATGTTTTTGATCCTGCTTTTGCTACGCCAGCACGCGCATTTTCACCGGGTCCCAGCGGAGCATTTTTTTGCTGAAGTAGCTCTGGTTTGTTACCAGGGCCGGTCCGGCGGCGCGGAGGCCGAAGGTAGCATCTTCCACTACGGTCTTGCCTGTACGCATGGATTCAAAGAAATTTTTGAAGTGGTCGAGGCGGTCGTCATATCCGGCGGGCGCAGCGTAGTTACTGGTTGTTTCCACCGCTTTGCCTTTGTTGCCGCCATATTGCGCGTTGTAGTTTTTCACAAACTCCGCCTGTTGTTTTTCAGAGAAGGTGCGGAAGGTATCCCAACCGCCATAGCCGGGCGCTTCAGGCAGTTTGTGTTTTTTGATTTTGAAGTCGTTCCATCCTATTTCCATCACCCCGTCGGTGCCGATCAGGCGGGTGTATTCACCGCCGCCGCTGCCGTCTGCGAAATTAACGCGGAGCGTCATCTGGAAGGCCGGATGTTCTTTCGTTTCAGGATAGTCAAAAATAGCTACCACCACATCAGGCACGTCGCGGCCGTCTTTCCACTGTGACAGGCTGCCGCTGGCGTAGATGCTGGTGGGGCCGAGTGAACCGGTGATAAAGTGCAGGCCGGAGATCAGGTGTACAAACAGGTCGCCGGGGATGCCGGTGCCGTACGCCTGGTAATTGCGCCAGCGGAAAAACCGTTTGGCGTCGAAAGGCACTTTAGCCGTGTCTTTCAGGAAGGCGTCGAAATCCACGGTGGCGGGAGAAGCGTCCGTAGGGATGGAATACTGCCAGGCGCCAAGTGCGCTGTGGCGGTCCATGCGGGCCTCTACCACGTTCAGCTGACCGATTTCGCCGGCCTGGTAACGTTTACGCGCCTCCGCGAGGGCGATGCTGCTCACCCGCTGGCTGCCCACCTGGAACACCGCTTTGGTGCGCTGCTGGGTGGCGATCAATTTATGTCCTTCTTCTATCTGCTGTACCATTGGTTTCTCGCAGTAGACGGCTTTACCTGCTTCCATGGCTGCGATAGAAATGGTATCGTGCCAGTGGTCGGGCGTAGCTACGATGATAGCGTCGATGTCTTTTCGTTGCAGCAGTTCACGGTAATCGCGGGTGGTGAATATATTAGCGCCGTATACCTCTTTTACACGGTCCAGGTGCCCCGTGTACAGGTCGGCTGCCGCTACGAATTCCACGCCGGGAACCTTAATTGCGGTATCCACGTCGCCGAAGCCCATGATGCCCATGCCTACGCAGGCCAGGCGGATCTTGTCGTTTGCGGAGAATGGCTGTTCCGGTTGCAGGATGGTCACCGGTTCGTTTTCCCGGCCAAGGGCCGCCAGTTGGCCGATGCCCAGCAGCGCCGCAGTGCTGCCAATATGTTTGATAAACTTCCTACGGGATTTGTCTGACATATGGTGATGAGATTTTAATAAGATTTCAAAAGAAGCTCTATGATAATAAAAATTATCAGCAATCAAGTATCCGAATTATGAACGGTCAATAAGATATTTTGATGGCCTGCTAAAACGCTTCAGCGTGTTTGCGGAAACTTAATACAAACTTCACAATTCCTTCATAAAGACTTAACGGCCTCTATAGTGCTACAGTGCTGGAAGAGCGGTTATTTCGCCCCGACAAAACCACTCTGTATGAAGATATTTTTACCACTGCTCATCTTTATCATGTCGGGAATTTGTGCCTTCGCGCAAACAACCACCGGCGTGAAAGGGACCGTAACCGACAAACAAACAGGGCAACCGCTGACAGGCGCAGCGGTGAAGCTGAAAAACGAACACTACACCGCCAGTGGCACCACCGGCCTGGACGGCAGTTTCGTTTTCCGCAACGTACCTGCGGGTGACTATGAGATCAAAGTGAAGGACCTCGGGCATCATGAAGTGGAAAAGAAAATCCGTTGTGAAGGGCAGATAAGCACCCTGAACATCGAAATGGAAGCCAAAGACGTGGCGCTGAAAGCCCTTACCGTTACCGGCAAAGGCGATAAAGGCAGCGAAAAAAACGCCCTGAAAACAGTACAGAAAGCGGATATGGTGCTGAACGCCGTATCAGCAGCTGCCATCCAGGTATCACCGGACATCACCATCGCCAACGTGATGCAGCGCATCTCCGGCGTATCCCTGGAGCGCAGCAACAATGGCGACGGCCAGTACGCCATCATCCGCGGCATGGATAAAAGATACCAGTACACGCTGATCAACGGGATCAAAACCCCCAGCCCGGACAACAAAAACAGGTACGTACCCCTCGATATCTTCCCGGCCGACCTCGTAGACCGCCTCGAGGTATACAAGGCCATCACCCCCAATATGGAAGGCGATGCCATCGGCGGGGCCACCAACATGGTGATGAAAGACGCACCCAAACACTTTATGCTGAATGCCAACGCAGCTATCGGTTATGCACAAACGCTGTTCGACAACGACTTTACCCGCTTTAGCAGAAGCGGTTCCGCTAAAACATCTCCGCGCCTGCGTAACGGCAATACCTACGAAGCCAACCTCAACGACTTCACCAATAACCCGCTGCACCTCAATACCGGCAAAGCGCCGGTAGCCAGCGTGTTCGGCATCAGCGCCGGCGGTCGCAGCAAAAACGGTAAACTGGGCGCCATCGCAGGCATCAGCTATCAAAATACTTACCGCTCCAATCAATCCCTCTACCTGCAAACAGAAGTGGACAAAAATAATAACGAACCTGCTTTCACCGCCGCTAAGAACAGGCAGTATTCCATCCAGCAACAACGGGCAGGCATGCACGCTAAAGTGGACTACCAGTTCAACGACGACCAGCAGTTGTCTTTATACGCCGCCTATATGAACCTCGGCCAGAACCTGTTCCGCTTCAGTTCAGACACCAGTCTCGAACTGGGCCGCACCATACCGGGTTCCGGCAGGGTAAGCAACAACTACCGCAGTGAACGCAGCGTGCAACAGATCAGCAATTTTACCTTACAGGGCAAACACAAACTGGCGGACCACCTGCACATGGACTGGTCGGCCGTGTATTCCAAAGCGACCGCCAACGTGCCTGACCGCACCGAGCTGCATGTAAGCACCGGTGTTACACCGCAGAAAGACAACACCCTCAAACAGGAACCTGTATTGCTGGATGCGCTGGGCGGCGTTACCCACGAGTGGACCCGCAACTCAGACCAGGATAAAAGCGGTTATCTCAATTTCGTTTATACCCCAAAAATCGGCGGTATAAAAACGGAAATTGCTGTAGGCGGCATGTACCGCAACAAACAACGCCATAGCTATTACGACAAATACGTGCTGCGCCCGGACTCCACTACGCAACACTTCGATGGCGATATCGACGCGCATAAACTCTCCCTGTTTAACAGGCTGGGTGCTCCCGACGATGCGCTGAACTACGACTTCACCGAAAACGTGGGCGCCTACTACGGCCAGGTGAAATTCCAGATCGGCCGCCTGCAAACCCTCGCCGGCGTGAGGGTAGAGCATACCAAAGCTTTCTGGGAATCCGCCGTACCGTCTACCGTGGAAGGTAAAACAGGTACCATTAAGTATGTGGACGTGCTGCCCGGCATTCACTTCAAATACATGCCAGACAACAAACGGAACATCCGCCTCTCCTACTACTCTGCCATCAGCCGTCCCGGTTTCTATGAAACCATTCCTCACCGTGGCGGAGACCCCGACCAGGATTATGACGAAATCGGTAACCCTTTCCTCAAAAGAGCTACCTCCAACAACTTCGACCTGCGTTACGAGTACTTCCCGAAAGCACTGGACGAACTGCTGGCAGGCGTTTTCTACAAAAGGATCAAAGACCCGATTGAATCTGCACTCGTGCAAAACGGCCGCAGCATCAACCTTATGAGCGGCAACTTCGGCACCGCCACCAACTATGGTTTTGAACTGGAAGCCGCCAAGTACATCCGTAAATTTGGTATCCGCCTGAACTATACCTACACCAACTCTTCCATCACCAGCAACAAAATGCAGTGGTACCGCGAAGACAATGGTAACATCACCCAGAAAACCGTTAGCCAGGAACGTCCTTTACAGGGGCAATCCAAACATATCGGGAACCTCTCCCTGCTGTACAAGGATGCCCATGCCGGCTTCGATGCACAGCTGGCAATGGTGTACACCGGCGAACGTATCGATATCGTATCCCAGTTTTACAACAACGATATCTGGCAGAAAGGTTTCGTGCAACTGGACTTCTCCACAGAGAAAAGAATCTGGAAAAAACTGTACGCATACGCTAAAGTGGGCAACCTGCTGAACACGCCGTATGAACTGTTCATCAAAAGTCCCAACACGGAAAAATCCGCTGCCGGCGTACCTGAACAGGTGGTGGGCAAAAATTTATTCGTCCGTAAAAACACCTACGGTCAGACATACCTGCTGGGCCTCCGTTTCAAACTCTAAAATTTTACGAACATGAAATTGCATCACTATATACTCGCCGCCGCTACCGCCGGCACCCTCTTCACCTCCTGCCATAAAGAGGCGGAAGTGACGATCTCCAAACCGGTCATCACCCCCAGCAAACCTATTACCTCCGACACTTTATCCGGTAGTATCCAGGGGACGCTGTTAGCCGGTAAAACTTACTATTTCGCTACCGATATCACCATCAACGATGGCGATACCCTCTTCCTGCAAAGCGGTGTTAAACTCATCGCACTCGGCGATGGCAGCAGCCAGCTGAAAAGCCCGCAGATCACTGTCAACGGCAGCTTGATCAGTCTTGGTACCAAAGAAGCGCCCAACTACATCACTGTATCAGAGAACCTGCGTACCAGCGACAATGCATTCAAAGGCATCTGGGGCGGTATCCAGTGTACACCTGCAAAAGACAAACAAGGCGGCGACCTGGTCCTGAAATGGACGCACATCGAGTTTGCCGGCGGCCCGGTGGCTATCGGTAACGATGTGTATAAAGCCGGCGACCCGCGGTACATGATCTATTTCGCCAATGTGGACAAAAATTTCATCCTGGAGGACTGTTGGATCAGGGGCAGTAAAGACGATGCGATCCGCACGGATGGCGGCCGTATCAGCATCCTGCGCAACACGTTTGAAATGTGCGGTGAAAAAGGCGGCGAAGCGCTGAACATGAAATCCGGCACCATCGGCGACGTAGCCTATAACGTTGCGATCGGCACCGCTACCAACGCTTTCAAAGTGTCTAATTCCGGCGACAAGACCACACAGGCCAACGTGTACATCTACAACAATACGATGATCAACTGTGGCTTCCGTCAAACCAAAGAGGGCCGCGGCGGTGGCATCAACTTCGAAGCATTCGCCAAAGGGAAAGCCTTCAACAACCTGTTCATCAACTGCCGCGTAAGCCTGCGCGTAGTAGGCGGCGCCGGTACAGGGGCCGACCTTGCCAACCTGACTTACGGCAACAACCTGTTTTACGGTAACGCCCCTACGCTGGTCAACCAGTTCAACGCCACCGACGGGGTGTCTGTTTTCACACCTACGGACATCCATGGAGAAGTGAAACAAAACAACCCAGTTTTCTATACCTACGATATAGATCAGTTTGATTACACTACCTTAGGAGGCACTGTTAAAGCGCCTCCGGTGAGCTGGAAACAACAGCCGTTAGCGTTGCTGCAACAGGGAGCTTCCAATTTCCGGGTGAAGCCTGCTTCCCCGGCCGTTGGCAAAGGCAACAGCCAGTTTGCCCCGATGAATATTACTACTATTAAAACAGAAGCTGCCGCCGATGTGATGCGCCCGGGTAAAGACATTGGCGCTTATCAGCAGGATGGCAGCGGTAACCAGCACTAATTTGGTTATTGGATTTACGGATTTTGGAATTTTTTGATTTTGAGATTTTATATGAGATATAGAAGGATAGTAACGGTGGCCGGCATTATTGCCAGCGTCACTGCCTGCAACAATAAACAACACAAGTCCATCCCCGCTGCGGCTGCTGATGCAGTAAAGCCGGTGGCTGTTACGCCGGTCACCCAATACGACAGCGATGATCCGGCTATCTGGATCAACAAGGCCGACAGCAGCAAAAGCCTGATCATCGGCACTGATAAAAACACCGATGGCGCGTTGTATGTGTACAACCTGGATGGTCAGGTCGTGAAGAAAATAGGCGGTCTGAAGCGCCCTAACAATGTGGATATCGCCTACGGCCTGCTGCTGAACAACCAGCCGGTGGACATTGCCGTGACGACGGAGCGGGAAACCAATAAACTGCGCATCTACCGGTTGCCCGATATGGAGCCTGTTGACAATGGCGGGCTGGAAGTATTTGCCGGAGAAAAAGAGCGAGGGCCTATGGGCATCAGCCTGTATACCCGTCCGGCAGACAAGGCTATTTTCGCCATCGTCAGCCGCAAATCCGGCCCCGCGCAGGGTTACCTGTGGCAATACCAGTTGACCGGCAACGACAAAGGGCATGTAACGGGAACGGTAGTACGTAAATTTGGCACTTACAGCGGCAAGAAGGAAATAGAGAGCGTAGCGGTAGACAATGAGCTGGGTTATGTGTATTATTCCGACGAGCAAACGGGCGTTCGCCGTTACTATGCAGATCCTGCGCGTGGCGACCAGGAGCTGGCGTTGTTTGGCAGCGGTGATTTCAAGGCTGACAATGAGGGCATCAGTATTTATAAAACGGGCGACAGCACGGGTTATATCCTCGTATCTGACCAGGAGGCCAACAGTTTTAATATTTACCGCCGGGAGGCCGCGCAGCCGGTATTACTGGCGAAGATACCGGTGGCTGCTATTAACAGTGACGGATCGGATGTGGTGAATGCGAACCTAGGCCCGAAATATCCGCAGGGTATTTTTGTGGTGATGAGTACAGATAAAACTTTCCACCTTTATGACTGGCGGGATATTGCCGCGAGGATTAAATAACAGATAATCAGGGTATAAAAAAACGGCGCAGGTATAATACTTGCGCCGTTTTTGCATTATATAGTCAAGACTATTTCTCAGAACCGAAGCCGGCGCCGATGAACTCTCTGTTCAGGCGGGCGATGTTGGTGAGGGAGATTTCTTTCGGGCATTCTGCTTCGCAGGCGCCGGTGTTGGTACAGCTACCGAAACCTTCCTTATCCATCTGGGCCACCATGTTGAGGGCGCGTGTCTGGCGCTCGGGATCACCCTGTGGCAGCAGGGCCAGCTGGGATACTTTGGCAGATACGAAGAGCATGGCAGAAGAGTTCTTACATGCTGCCACGCAGGCGCCGCAACCGATACAGGCAGCCGCCGCAAAGGCGAGGTCTGCTTTGTGTTTATCAACGGGGAGGCAGTTGGCATCCTGTGCGTTGCCGGTGTTTACAGAGATATAACCACCTGCTTCGATGATACGGTCAAATGCACGTCTGTCAACAGTGAGGTCTTTCAGTACAGGGAAAGCGCCTGCTCTCCAGGGTTCTACCGTAATGGTATCGCCGTCTTTGAAAGCGCGCATATGCAGCTGGCAGGTAGTGGTACCGGCCCACGGACCGTGTGCACGGCCGTTGATGTGCATGGAGCACATACCACAGATACCTTCGCGGCAGTCGTGGTCGAATGCGATCGGTTCTTTTCCTTCGTTGATCAGTTGCTCGTTCAGTACGTCAAACATTTCGAGGAAAGACATTTCAGAAGAGATATCTTTTACAGAATATGTTTCAAATCCACCCTGAGCGTTTGTATTTTGTTGTTTCCACACCTTTAAGGTGAGGTTCATGTTATAATGTTCCATATTCGCTGGACAATTATTTTATTTTACAATCC
>NZ_CAMLHC010000043.1 GCF_946479755.1 uncultured Chitinophaga sp.
CCAGTGACCCTCTGCTTGTAAGGCAGATGCTCTGAACCAGCTGAGCTAAGCTCCCTAAAAAAGATCCTTTCAATAATTCAAAAAACGGAAGTGGGAGCTACTGGATTCGAACCAGTGACCCTCTGCTTGTAAGGCAGATGCTCTGAACCAGCTGAGCTAAGCTCCCTTCTTTTTTTGTTTACCACCAAGCCTTTCGTTTGATGGGATTGCAAAGGTATAAACTATTTTTATTCTACCAAATATTTTTTCAAATATTTAGAAAGTGTTTGCTTCAAACCCTTTGTTATAAAGGGTTTGAAGCGAGTGAAAAATATTTATCGTTCCTGATATGAATGATGAATTGTATACATAATGTACGATTATGATCCTTTGTTTTTGGGGCCTTTGAAGATGCGTTTGAAGGCTTTTCCGAGTTTGTTCAGATTGGCCAGTTGTTCCTGTATGGGCGCCAGGGTAAGGTCGTCCGGCTGCAGTCCTGCTTCGAGGTAATCAATTTCTGTTTGTTCCGGATACAGCAGGATAACATTATTGTCTTTAAAATGACGGCTCACTTTCGCCGGAATATTTTCCAGGTAGGCATGATAGGAGAGGGTGCCTTTGCGGGCAGTCACTACTACTACCAGGTCGTCGCGGGTCACTTCACGGGAAAGGATGAGGAAGTCTTCGATGGTGTCGAAGGGTTTGAAAGTGACTTCCACGCTCAGTTTGGACTGGGTGATGAAAGCTTCTGTGAGCGACTTTGTCCGGGCGTTGGAAAACACCAGCAGCTTGGCGCCGGCCTGTTTGGCCAGCAGGAACATCTTCTGCAGATAGTGCAGGAAGCCCAGTTCATACTCTGTATTGGGCGGCAGCACGAGCACCATTTTTTTTGTGGTGCTGAGAGGGTGCAGGAAGTTGCACACATATACGGTTTCCCATACGCTCTGCAATACGTTGTCCATGGTGGTACCGAAGATATTGCCGAAGAGGCGGTCGGTGGTGCTGGTTTTATCTGTCCAGCCGAGGATCACGTCGCTGATCATCAGTTCTTTGGCGGCGCGGGCGATACCATCCGATACGTTGAGGTCGATGCGGGTGACCACCTGCACGTTACTTTCCGTGGCGGCGGCATGGATCACGGCTTTTTCCATCATTTTGTTGGTGAGATGGATTTTGTCGCGCGCCTCTTCGTTGTCCTGCACTACGGCCAGCGGATAGATGGGCGTAGGCACTTTGGCGTCTTTGATCATGACGGCGAAGTCCAGCAGCGCTTCAATTCTTTCCGGGTTGGAAACGGGCACCAGTATACGTTCCGGCTGGTCCGGCAGTTCGGGTTTCTGTTCCGCTTCCTGGAGGGCCAGGCGGCGACCGGCGTTTTCGGTCACGAAAGAGCCTACCAGGCAGGTGATAAGGATGAGCACTACGGTGCCGTTGAGCACATGTTCATCTACGATGCCCATATTAAAACCGATGAGGATCACGGCGATAGTGGCTGCGGCGTGGGCGCTGCTGAGGCCGAAGATCACGTTCCGTTGGGTGGAGCTGTATTTAAAGATCAGCTGCGTAAAGAATGCGGCTAACCACTTGCTGCTGAGGGCCATGATGGTGAGGGCGCCGGCGATGATGAGGGCTGCGGGGCCTTTCAGCAACACGCGGAGGTCTACCAGCATGCCCACGCTGATGAGGAAGAACGGAATAAAAAGGGCGTTGCCCACAAATTCGATACGGTTCATCAGCGGCGAGGTATGCGGGATGAGCTGGTTGAGGGCCAGACCGGCAAGGAATGCGCCGATAATACCTTCTACGCCTGCCAGTTCCGCGAGGAAGGCGGAGGCGAACACCAGGGCCAGTACAAAGATGAAGTGGGAGGTTTTATCGTCCTTGATCTTCTTAAAAAACCAGCGGCCGAGCATGGGCATCAGCCAAAGGATGATGAGTGCAAATATCGTCAGGGAGATGCCCAGTTTCACCCAGAAGTAAGTATTGAGGTTGCCTGCCTGCGCCCCGGTGATGATGGCCAGGATCAGCAGCACGGCGGTATCGGTGATGATGGTACCGCCTACGGCAACGGTCACGGCTTCGTTTTTGGTGATACCGAGCCTGCTGGCCAGCGGGTAGGCTACCAGCGTATGGGTGGCAAACATGCTGGATACCAGCAGGGTGGCCTTGAAGTTAAAATGCAGCACATAGGTGCATACCACAAAACCCAGCAGCAGCGGGATGAAAAAGGTCAGGCCTCCAAACACCATACTGCGGTAACGGTTCTTGCGGAACTCCGTCATGTCCAGCTCCAGGCCAGCGAGAAACATGATATACAGTAAGCCCGCTTTGCCAAAAAGATCGATACTGCCTTTTTCAATTACGCCAAACCCATGCTCGCCGATAGCCATACCGGCGAGTATCAGCCCGATAATACTGGGGATACGGAATTTGCGGAGAATAATCGGGGCCAGCAGAATAATGAACAGCACCAATGAAAAAATAGGTACCGGATCTTTCAGCGGCAGATGGGTATCCATCAATAAAACCAAGCTATGGACCATATAACACATTGTTATTTTGTTTATTATCTGGTTACCATTCCGGCGCCAAATAGCGGGGTGAAACAGCAAATATGAAAATAAACAAATCTTAAATAATCATTTCTCTGGGTCAAATATGAATAAATTAACGAATAATCCATGTAATTTTGCGTAAAGCTTTATTTAAAAATGAGCGAAAGAACTAATACACAGGTATTTACGGAAGAACTGGAGGACGTACTCGTGGCAGAAGACGAGCAGTTCCCCTTCAGTCTGGTCGTGTGGAATGATGATGTTAATACCTTCGATTGGGTGATCGCTTCCCTGATTGAAGTATGTGGCCATACCCACCAACAGGCGGAGCAATGCGCCCTGATCATTCATCATAATGGCAAATACGCTGTAAAGGAAGGGGAATACACCAAACTGCGCCCGATGTGGGAAGCGCTGGTGGAAAGAGGTATCAGCGCCACTATCGAAGAGATGGCGGACCGCTAACCGATTTTATTTTCCATGCCCGTTTTCCGTCTCAATAAAAAACAACTGCTTTTCCCTCCGGTACATCTCGCTGAGCCGGATGGCCTGCTGGCCGTGGGTGGCGATCTCTCTGTGGAAAGACTGCTGCTGGCATACCGCTCCGGCATTTTCCCCTGGTTTGACGAACGTCCTATTCTCTGGTGGAGCCCCGATCCCCGTTTCGTATTGTTTCCGGCCGACCTGAAAGTGTCTTCCAGCATGAAACAGGTGTTGCGCCGTAACCGGTTCCGTATTACCTACAACGCTGATTTCCCCGCTGTGATCGCCCGGTGCAGCCGTGTGCCCCGCCGCGGGCAGGACAGTACCTGGATCACTACCGAGATGCAGGAGGCCTATATCCGCCTGCATGAGGCAGGATACGCCATGTCCGTTGAAAGCTGGATGGACGACGAGCTGGTAGGCGGCCTCTATGGTGTCAAAATAGGAGACTGCTTCTTCGGCGAGTCCATGTTTGCCGATGTGAGCAACGCCTCCAAAGCAGCTTTTATCACTTTTGTCCAAGCCTACGCACACGAACTGAAGCTGATCGACTGCCAGGTGGAAACGGAACATCTCGCCTCGCTGGGCGCAGGTTTCATTCCGCGCGATACTTTCCTGGAACTGATACAAATGTCCTGATTTTTGTAGCTTTGTGGTGGCTTACCGACCCCATTTCTCCACCTAAACTTACTGCTATGAAAAAAGTGCTTTTATCTTTGGCCGTAGTACTGTTTTCGGGCTTTATCCTCCCTCCGCTGCATCCCGCAAAACATGAAGACAAAACCCTGTTGATCCAACAACTCAAAGACTCCAAAGATCAGCTGCTGAAAGACGTTGCAGGGCTGACAGACGCCCAGCTGGAATTCAGGCCGGCGCCCGACCGGTGGTCCATCATCGATTGTGTGGAACATCTTACCATCATCGAAAAACTGATGATGGACGCAGAAAAAAAACTGGTGACGCAAGCTGCCAACCCTCAACGTAAAAAAGACCTGAAATTTACAGACGAGAAATTGCTGCAGATGATTGAAGACCGCAGCCAGAAACAGAAAACACCGCCCTTCGGCATGCCCAAACACGGTTATGCCGCGCCGGCAGACGCTATCAATGCCTTTGTGGCACAGCGTAACCAGCTGATCGACTATGTCACCAACACCAACGACCAGCTGCGGGAACACATCACAGACGATCCCAATCTGGGCACAGTGGACGCTTACCAGCTGTTACTGTTTAATGCCGCCCATACCATGCGGCACATCAAACAGATCGATGAAGTGAAGGCTGACCCGGGTTTCCCCAAATAATAACGCCCCTCAGGCCGGTGTACATGGCATTATCATTGAACCCTCTCTGTATCTTTTTTCAACAGCATTATGTGGAAACCCGTTGCAAAGCTTACGCAGCAAGATACAGAGAGGGGTATGAAGCTCGTTATCGGCGACGGCCTTGCGGCCGAAGTGATGACAACGCTTACCAGCGGCGCCTTCCTGGTTGCTATGGCCCTGATGTTAGGGGCCAGTAATCTACAAATCGGGGTGTTGTCGGCGTTGCCTACTTTCACCAATATTTTTCAGCTGATATCCATCTGGCTGGTAAGGCGTTCGAATAATCGTAGGGCCGTGACCGTTATATGTACCCTTCTGGCGAGGATACCATTGGTGGTGATCGGCGTGATACCACTGCTGTTCCCGGGCGCCGCCAGTATACACTTCCTGATCGTTTTCCTGTCTTGCTTTTATTTTTTCGGCTCTCTGGCCGGTCCTGCCTGGAACGCATGGATAAAAGACGTGGTGCCTGAATCCATGCTGGGTAGTTATTTCTCCAGGCGAGGCAGTTATACCCAGACACTGAATGTGGTGCTGAGCCTGGCGGCTGCACTGGGCGTGGATTACATCCGTAAGCATTATCCGCAGTATGAACTGGACACCTACTATTTCCTGTTTCTGCTGGCCGGCGCTGCCGGACTTGCGGGGGCATTGATCCTCTCACGGGCACCGGAGCCGCAGGCCTACCTCGATAAGGAAAATGTATTCAAGCTGTTGCGGCGGCCGCTGACAGACCTGAACTTCGTCCGCCTGCTGGTATTCAACTCTGCCTGGGTGTTTGCCATGAATATTGCGCAGCCTTTTTTTACGGTGTATATGATGAAAGGAATGGGCCTTTCGCTGTCGTCTATCACCGTACTGACGATCATCAGCCAGTTGTGCGGTATTTTCACGATCCGCATCTGGGGCACGTTTGCGGACCGTTACAGTAACAAAACCATTATCGCCATCAGTGCGCCGTTGTATATCATCAGCCTGATTTTATGGTGTTTTGTGGGTATCTACACAAAGCTGTATGCCAACATCATTATGCTGGTGATCGTTCATATGCTGATGGGTATAGCCAATGCAGGCATCAACCTGTCTATTACCAATATCGGTTTAAAACTGGCGCCTGCCAAAGACGCGATCGTTTACCTGTCTGCCAAAAATATTATTACGGCGGTGTTCTCCGCTCTTGGGCCGGTAGTGGGCGGTATACTGGCGGATTTCTTCGAACATAAGTCGCTGCGTGTGGATGCGCTGTGGCAGGGAGAAAAGAGCAGCCTGTTGCTGCACCTGGTGGCGTTGCATGAATGGAACTTCCTGTTCCTCATAGCGGCGGTAATAGCGATCATCTCGCTGGAGATGCTGATGGTAGTGAACGAAACCGGTGAGGTGGAAAAGAATGTGGTGGTGCGTATTATGCGCAGCAGTATCAAAAGCAACCTGAAAGATTACTACCTGATAGGCAATCTCATTACGCTACATGACCGGTTCTGGGGATATATATTACGCCGTAAGCCTTCCTGACAGCCGGTTTACCGCAGCTCCCAGTCCACCAGCTGGTTAACCCATTCTTCGCGGAAGTGGGTCGTTACACGGATGTAGTTATCGGTATAACCTTCCATCATGCCGTCTTTGCTGTGACTTTCGAACAGCACTTTGCGGGTTTCGTTGAGGTGTTGTTCCTGGAAGAACTGTTGTTTTTTGTGGCTGAGGTTACGCAGTTGTTTATTGCGTTCGTGGCGTATGTTGACCGGCACTACGGGTTTGATATCGAGTGCGGGCGTGTTGGCGCGTTCTGAGTAGGTGAATACGTGCAGGTAAGACACATCGAGACTGTGGAGGAAATCGTAGGTGTCCTGGAAATGGGCGTCGCTTTCGGAGGGGAAGCCTACGATGACGTCTACGCCGATGGAGCAGTGGGGCATGAACTGCTTGATCAGCGCCACTTTTTCTGCATACAGCTCGCGGCGGTAGCGGCGGCGCATGAGGCCCAGTATCTCGTTGTTGCCGCTCTGCAGCGGTATGTGGAAATGAGGCATGAACCGGCGGCTGTTGGCCACAAATTCAATGATCTCGTTGGTGAGCAGGTTGGGTTCGATGGAGGAGATGCGGTAACGCTCAATGCCTTCCACTTTATCCAGTTCCTGTATCAGTTCATAAAAAGTTTCTTCTCTTTTTTTACCGCCGGTGAAGCCTTTGCCGAAGTCGCCGAGGTTCACGCCGGTGAGCACTATCTCTTTTACGCCGCTGGCGGCCAGCTGCATGGCGTTGTCTACTACGCTGGCAACACTGTCGCTGCGGCTTTTACCTCTGGCCATGGGGATGGTGCAGAAGGTGCAGCTGTAATCGCAGCCGTCCTGTACTTTCAGGAAGGTGCGGGTACGGTCGTTTACGGAATAGGAAGCATGGAAGGTATTGACATCTTCGATGTCGCAGGAGCAGATTTTAGCGCTGTTGCCTTTGGTGAGTGATTTCAGGTGCTCGGTGATATTGAATTTCTCCGCGGCGCCCAGTACCAGGTCCACCCCTTCGATGGAAGCGATTTCCTCCGGTTTGAGCTGGGCGTAACAGCCGGTGATCACCACCATGCTTTCCGGCGCGCGGCGCTGAATACGGCGTACCAGCTGCCGGCATTCTTTATCGGCATTGTCAGTCACAGAGCAGGTGTTGATCACATACACGTCTGCTGTATTCTCAAAATCCGTCTTAACAAACCCATCCTGTTCCAGTAACCTGCTCAAAGTGGAGGTTTCTGAAAAATTCAGCTTACAGCCGAGTGTATGAAATGCTACTGTTTTAACCTGTTCCATAAAGGATGGCAAAGGTAGGAACTTTTTATGTCATAGTTAGGTAAGTAATTTTAAGTAATTTAGGGCCGCTTTTCTTAAAAGGTGAGTCCCGTTTATTGAATATGAGATCATTGCAAAAGTACCTGCCCGTTATATTACTGGGAATATTATTGTTTGCCGGATGGCATCAGGAATGGTGGAAAGGAAGTGATAAAAAAGCTTCCGCACCCATTACAGACAAGCCTGTGGTAACACCTTCCGGCAGGATGTCTGCCAATGTATCGGAAGGTCTGCTGAACCGCCAGGCGCGTCTGGAGTATACCAAACACGCCATTTGTCGGATGGATTGCCGTCATGTGACCCGCGAGGAAGTACAGGAAATCCTTTCTACCGGCAGGATCAACCCGGAAAAATCCAATCCCAACGACCAGCCGTGCCCCACCTATGCCCTGGAAGGTTATTCCCACGAGGGGCAGCACCTGCGTATTGTATTTGCTCCCTGCGACCCTCAGCACGCTAAGGTGATCACCTGTATTGACCTGGAAAAAGACTGGAGCTGCAGTTGCGATTAGCCACGCAAAGGAATATAAGACCTGTGTTTTGCTGTTAAGAACGCAAAGAAGTGGACATCAGTTCGAATTATTTATTTTTGTTATTTTATTATCGATATAATAATAAAAATAAATGTTAGGTGGGTTCTTTGCGAGCTTAAAAACAAACGTAGGCCTTATGTCTCCTTTGCGAGACAATGCGGGAAAAAAGTCGTAGTTTTCCGCCATCATTCACATTTCTACAAGGCGTTTATGAATTTTCTATTGAAACCGTTGCGTGTAATTTATGTTGTGTACGCCGCTATCGTTTTCTTGTCCATCATGTTCCTGATCCTGCCGCCGATTTTTCTGGCGTCTTTACTGGGGAAGGAGAAAGGTGGAAATATCATCTTTTATTTTCTCCGCTTCTGGGCCCATGTGTGGTTTCCGGCAGTAGGCATGCGGGTAACCCGCAAATATGACGGTGGAAAAGAAAAAGATAAAGAGCCCTGTATCTATGTGGTGAATCACCGTTCCTACCTGGATGCAGCCATCGCGGTAAAAGTGATGCGGCTGCCTTTCCGGCCGCTGGGGAAAGTGGAAATGGCCAAAATTCCGGCTTTCGGTTTTATTTATAAAAACTCTGTGGTGTCTGTAGACCGCTCCAACGCGGCCGCCCGCGCCCGCAGCGTACGGGAGATGATGAGCGCCCTTAAAGCCGGCATCTCCATGCTCGTGTTCCCGGAAGGGACCACCAACGAAACCAATGAGCCCCTGCGCCCGTTCCATAACGGCGCCTTCCGGATGGCTATTGAAATGCAGATACCTATCAAACCTGTTTTATACGTAGACGCCGGAGACCGGCTGCCGCATACCGGCCCTATGCATCTCAACCCCGGCAAATGCCGCGTGGTGTTTCTGCCCGCCATCCCGGTGGCAGGGCTCACCCTCGATGATATCAACACCCTGAAACAACAGACCTACGATATCATGGACAGGGAGCTCCGGAAATACCGCCATTACCCAACATTGCAACCCGTAGGATGAAGTACGCTGATGTAATACTGCCGCTGGCCCTTCCTAAAAATTACACTTATGCAGTCCCTGAAAGCATGGAAAATGCTTTACAGCCGGGAAGCCGTGTGGCAGTGCAGCTGGGAAAACAGAAAAAATATGCGGGCATCGTAAAAGCGGTGCACGAACAGGCGCCTGCCTATAAGACCAAGCCACTGTTAGATATGCTGGACAAAGATCCTGTCGTATATCCTACACAGTTAGCCTTCTGGTCATGGATAGCCAGCTACTATATGTGCAGCGAAGGAGAGGTGCTCAATGCAGCCCTCCCTGCCCACCTGAAGCTGTCCAGCGAAACACTGTTATTATATAATGACGCCTACGGCGATGATTTTACCGCGCTCGATGACGACGAATACCTCATCGCGGAGGCGCTGCACATCCGCAAAGAGCTGCGCATTGAAGAAGTGCAGCTCATCCTCGATAAGTCGGAAGTATACTCCGTGATCAAAAAACTGATCGAGGAAAAAGTATGCCTCGTCTACGAAGAGCTGAAAGAAGTATACCGCGAAAAAAAGGAAAACTTCGTGCAGCTGCACGCCGACTACCATAACGAAGAACAGCTGGCGGCGCTTTTCAATGATATGGGCCGCGCTCCCAAACAAATGGAACTGTTGCTGGCTTACCTGCACCTGCAAAAAACGGAGGGCAACGTAAAACAGAACGATCTGCTGAAGAAGTCCGGCGCCACTACGGCTCAACTGAAAGGACTGGTAGACAAAAATATTCTCTGGATAGAGAAAAGGACGGTCGACCGGATCCGTACCGGTAAAGTAGACGCGCAGATCGATTTCAGCCTGAGCCCCTCCCAGGAAGTGGCCTTACAGGCTATCCGCCGGCATTTTGAAGAAAAGCAGGTCACCCTGCTGCACGGCGTTACCTCCAGCGGTAAAACGCAGATATATGTGAAGATGATGGAAGAATGCCTGGCCTCCGGCCGGCAGGTGCTGTACCTGCTGCCCGAAATAGCGCTCACTGCGCAGATCATCACCCGGCTGCAGAAACATTTCGGTAGCAGCATCGCCATCTATCACTCACGCTTCAGCAACAACGAACGGGTGGAAATATGGAACAAGGTAAAGAACGGCGAAGTACAGATCGTGCTGGGCGCGCGTTCCAGCCTGTTGCTGCCGTTCCGCGATCTCGGGCTGATCATTCTCGACGAAGAACACGACGCTTCCTATAAACAGCAGGACCCCGCGCCCCGTTATCACGCGCGCGATGCGGCCATCTACTATGCCAGCCTCTTTAAAGCCAAAGTGCTGCTGGGCTCCGCCACGCCGGCGCTGGAATCCTATTTCAACGCCAGACAGGGCAAATACGGGCTGGTAGAGTTGAATGAACGCTTCGGCGGTATACAGATGCCCGCCATCGAAGTGGTGGACATCAAACAGGAAACGGCCGAAAAAACGATGGACGGCAATTTCACACAGGCGCTAAAAACAGCGATTACCCAGAGCCTCACAGAGAAAAAGCAGGTGATCCTGTTCCAGAACCGCCGCGGCTATGCGCCTTTCCTGCTGTGTACCACCTGCGGCTGGATACCACATTGCAAACAATGTGACGTATCGCTGACGTATCATCGTAACCAGGACAAGCTGCATTGCCACTATTGCGGCACCCGCTATCCTTATGTGTATACCTGCGAAGCCTGCGGTTCCCAGTCGCTCATCCCTAAAAGTTTTGGTACCGAAAAAATAGAAGACGATCTGCAACAGTTGTTTCCCGAAGCGCGTATCGCCCGTATGGACGTGGATTCTATCCGCAACAAGGACAGCCACAATAAAATGATCCGGCTGCTGGAAGAACAGGAGATCGATATCCTGGTAGGTACCCAGATGGTGGTGAAAGGACTGGATTTCGACAATGTGAACCTGGTGGGCATCCTCAGTGCCGACAGTTTATTGAGTTATCCCGATTTCCGGGTGAATGAAAGGGCTTTTCAGCTGATGGAGCAGGTGAGTGGCCGCGCCGGCCGTAAACATGGCATGGGCAAGGTATTGATACAGGCTAGCAATACACGGCATCACATTTTGCATTTTGTAAAAGAGCACGATTATAAAAGCATGTATGAATCGGAGATAGCCGAGCGGCAACAGTTTGGTTATCCGCCGTTTTTCCGGGTGCTGAAACTGACGTTGCGCCACAAGAACCAGCAGGTAGTGGAACAGGCGGCGCAGATACTGGCCGGCTGGCTGCAACCGCATATCGGGGCGCAGCTGGTAGGGCCTGCCGCGCCGCTGGTGGCCAGGGTCCGGAACAATTACCTGCAGGAGATGCTGATTAAACTGCCGCGCGACGGTAAAGTGATCGCTCACGTGAAAAATGTGCTACGCGAATTTTTCGTTCATCTGCTGGCAGAGAAACGTTTCCGTTCGGTGGTCATTGTGCCGGACGTAGACTGTGTATAACTATTGTTTCTTCACCAGTATCAGCTGTTGCTGCTGTAATTTTTTGAGCCGGTCGAGAATATTTCCCAGCGTCTTTTTGTCTTCCCCTTTCAACTCGCTCTGGCTGTACCATTCAATAATGAAAATGTGCAGCCGGCTGTTTTCTTCCTCACATCTCATTTTGAGGCCCAGTATATTATTATGGGAGATGTCTGCCGTAAAAAGAGACTTGTCTGCCAGGGTGTACCCTGCCGGTAAGTCAATGTGCACCCGCTTTTCCTGGTAATAGGGAAAGGCCAGTTGTGCAGCGCGGTCGCCTTCCGGCAGCACGTATTGGTAGTTTTGCAATCCTGCCAGGAGCTGTCCGATGCTGAGCATGTAGCGGTCGCCGTCCTGTACAATAAGCCCGGGTGTTTCGAGTGTGCTGTTGACCACCACGGGTTTGTCGAGCGGCGCGTTGGTGAATTTCTCATTCTGTGCATCTACAGACACAACGGTGCGGACACCTGGCATGAAAGGCAGCAGCGCGTTGAAGATATTGTTACGCAGTTCTGTGGTGGTGGCCTGTATGAAAGCGTTTTTAGCATTGCTGCCGCCATAGCCGCCGAACGACTGGCTGATTTTCCATACAGGATGGGTGACGGAGCTGAGACTGGCTTCCAGCGTGCTGTTGCTGAAAGTGTAGGCTGGCTGCGGCGTTACGATGAAGTCGGTGAGTACTTTATTTTCTGTGCCTACCAGTGTATCGCGGCAGCGAAGTGCCAGGGTATTGCCCCACAGCGGCGGGTAACACGGATAACGTGTATTCATTTCCGTAGGCGCCAGCGCCTGCTGCTGTGCGGGAAAATACAGCAGTATATTATTGGCCGCTGCACGGTTGACCAGGTCTTTCTGTAAGGGGATGGTATCCCGCGAAGCGGTCACCAGCAGCTGTACAGGGATGTTCAGCGTGTAATAGGCCGCCATCATCAGTTTGATCATCCCGTTACGGTCTGTTTGTTTACTGCGGATGATAGTGCCCAGATCAGGCGCTTCGAAGAAATCGCTCGACGGCCGGAGGCTGTAGTTCGATTTAATATGTTGTTCTACCAGGTAAATCAGCTGCGGAACGGGCAGGCGGTACTTCAGGAAGGGCCAGCGGTCCAGCTCTTTTACCAGTTGTTTCTGTTCGTTTTTATCTACCGAAACGTAGGGGATATAAATGTCCTGTCCGAATTGCTGCCAGGAGAGGCGGGTGGTATCCCGTCCTTCCACGGCGGAGCTCAGCGCAAAGTCGATGCGCTGCAACTGGGGCAGGAAGTAATAGAAGTCGTTGTTTTTCAGTGCCGGCACATCCTGTACCGCTACCCGGTGGTAGTGGTTATTGCCGGCGATGCTGTCGGTAATGCCGGGGAGACCGTTGGCCGCGTGAAAATTGAATTGCAGGTTGCGGGGCGCTACCAGCATAAACTGGATCTGGCCGCTGGCGATGCCGGACTGGAGGTAATCGGCGCCGGCATAATCGAACATCACTTTCAGGCTGAGCTCATATTCCAGCTCCCCGCCGGACTGCACCTGGATATTATTGACTACTACGGCGGTGCGGCCATCATTGAGTTTGAGGGACCTCGTCTGATCGGTAAGGTTGATCATTTTGCCGTCGGGCAGGAGCGACCGGATGCGGAAGCCCCGCAGCAGTTCCCCGTTTTCCAGCGTCAGCGCCAGTTGGGTGAGGCTGTCGGCCGCGGCGGCGGAGTTGATATGTATTCTTTTGTAAACCGTTTTATAATGGGTAACCACTTCTGCTTTATCACGATTGGTGATATTGAAGTCGCGCGCTATCTTATAGCTGGCGATATAATAAGGTGCTTCCGCTGCCGCACCGCTGAGGGACGGCGTTTCGGGCCTGGCATTCTCTTTCCAGGTATCAGGATAGTAGTTGTTGATCTGGGCGGAGGTGAATACTGGAAAGCCGGCAATGTATATAACGGAGAGGAAGAATATAAGTCGTTTCATGATAGCGAAGGTATCTAAATTCCTAAATTTTGTATGGCATCGGATTCAAAGATGTGTATGCCGGGATCGAACTGTTTGGCGACCCTGACCATGGCATGGGCTACGGTAGCGGCTTTGATGCCCCTGTATTTTTTCCAGCGGCCCTGCAGCAGGAAGTAGAACAACTGGATAAGATACTTACCCAGCCATTCACCGAAGCGGAATTCGTTGCGCTGGCCGATGAGAAAGGAGGGGCGGAAGATATAGGTACCGATGAATCCCATGGCCAGTATGGCTTCTTCCGTTTGCCCTTTGGTACGCAGGTAGAAATTGGAAGATTTTGGATTGGCGCCGATGGAAGATATCATGAGGAACTGCGGGATGTCTTTGCGGCGGGCGATGGCGGCGCATCTGGCGGTAATGCCGTAGTCCACTGCCCGGAAGTTTTCCTGGGTGCCTGCTTTTTTGATGGTGGTGCCGATACAGGAAAAAAATACATCTCCCTCTATGGCGGCTGACAGGCTTTGCTCGTCATCGAAGTCAACGATAATACTTTCCAGGCCCGCGTGCTGATGCGCCCAGGGCTGCCGTACCAGCACCTTTACCTTGCTGAAATAGTTGTCCTGCAACAGCGCGGCTACAAGGTGAGTACCGGTAAGACCTGTTGCACCGATGACGATAGCAGTTTTCATACAATTTCAGATATATTTGCTTCTGTATAAAGTTAAGCTATTATGGTATCAGAAAACGTGTTGCTGCAATCCTACAATACATTTGGCATCCCGGCGACGAGCCGTTACTTCGCTTCTTTTGACAGCGAGGCGGCGCTGCTGGCATTGCTGGACGAGCCACGGGCAAAAGGATTGCCCCGGATGGTCCTCGGCGGTGGCAGCAACATCCTGTTTACAAAAGATTTCGACGGGCTTATGCTCAAAAACGACATCAAAGGGATGAAGGTGGTAAGCGAAGATAACGACCACGTATATGTGAAAGCCGGCGCCGGCGAGAACTGGCATGGCTTTGTGCAGTACTGCCTCGCCGCTGATATGGCAGGGCTGGAGAACCTGTCGCTGATACCGGGCAATGTGGGCGCCAGTCCCATGCAGAACATCGGCGCCTACGGGGTGGAGATAAAAGATACGTTTCATTCGCTGGAAGCGCTGCACCTGGAAGACCGCAGGGTAGTCACGTTTACGAACAATGACTGTGCGTTCGGGTACCGGGAAAGCGTCTTCAAAAAACAATACCGTAACCAGTTCGCTATTCTGAGCGTTACTTACCGGCTCAACAAAGTGCCGCGTTTCAATACCAGCTACGGCGCTATCAACGAAGAGCTGGAGCGCATGGGCGTGAAAGAGTTGTCTATACAGGCGATCAGCCAGGCGGTGATTAATATCCGTACGTCTAAACTGCCGGACCCGGCCAAGATCGGGAATGCGGGCAGTTTCTTCAAAAATCCGTCGGTAGATGCCGCGCAATACGAACGGCTGAAAGCCGCTTTCCCGCAGGTGGTGGCCTATCCGTTGGCCGACGGGCATTTTAAGCTGGCGGCAGGCTGGCTGATTGAACAATGCGGCTGGAAAGGGTACCGCGAAGGCGACGCCGGCGTACATGCCAAACAGGCGCTGGTGCTGGTCAATTACGGCCATGCCAAAGGCAGCGAGATCTACGCGTTGTCCCAGCAGGTGGTAGATAGCGTGAAAGAGAAATTCGGGGTGGAGCTGGAGCGCGAGGTAAATATTTTATAATAATTACGAATTGCGAATTACGAATTACGAATGAGGGCTACCTTACTGAGCGGGTTATTCATAACCTTTCTGTGAGACAGCCCTCAATTCGTAATTCGTAATTCGTAATTTATTTCGAGATGGATTGAATAATTTTTTCTGCGTGATCGCGGGAGTTCTCTATAAACCACACGTGGGTGTCCATGCCGCCGCACACTACGCCGGCGAGATAGATATGTGGCATATTGGTTTCCATGGTCACGGGATTGTAGACCGGTAGTTTTTTGGCGTCGTCAGAGAGCTGGACGCCTGCCTTCTGCAGCAACGCGAAGTCGGGCTGGTAGCCGGTCATAGCGATCACGAAGTCGTTGGCGAAAGTAACCTCTCCTTCCGGTGTGGCGATGGTCACTGTCTGTTCGTCGATACTTTTGACGGAAGAATGGAAATATGCTTTGATAGACCCTTCTTTGATCCGGTTTTCGATATCCGGTTTTACCCAGTATTTCACCCGTTTGCCGATTTCTCCTTCGCGGATGACCATGGTCACCTGTGCGCCTTTGCGGTAGGTTTCCAGGGCTGCGTCCACGGCTGAATTGTGGGCGCCTATCACCACTACTTTGCGGGTGGCATAGTAGTGCGGGTCTTTATAGTAGTGGGTGACTTTCGGCAGATTTTCCCCCGGTACGTCCAGCATATTGGGGATATCATAGAAACCGGTGGCGATGATCACGTGCCGGGCATGATAGGCCGTTTTGGTGGTGGTGATGAAATACTCGCCGCCATTGGGTTGCAGCTCCCTTACTTCTTCAAATAAGTTGATGTTGAGGGCTTCCGAAGTGGCTACGCGGCGGTAGTATTCCAGCGCTTCCGGCCGGGAGGGCTTTGGATTGATGGATACAAAAGGGATACCGCCTATTTCCAGTCTTTCAGAAGTAGAGAAGAAGGTCATATAGAGCGGGTAGTTGTAGAGGGAGTTGACGAGGCACCCTTTTTCGATGATGACATAGCTGAGCCCTGCTCTTTTTGCGGCCAGGCCGCAGGCTATTCCGATGGGTCCTCCTCCTATTATCAGTACGTCGTAAGCAGCGATCATAATGTCTTTTGTTTTATAGTCCGGCCAGGTAGTCCAGCAGCTGGAACATGGTTTGATTGTTTTCGTTGGTCAGGTGCAGGTATTGCTCTATTTTCTCAGGGCTTTGCACGAAGGGGGCGCTGTGTTCGAGGGCGCCGCTGCTGCAGCGCAATATCTCCAGTATGGCGGCACTGTTCATTTCCATATGAAACTGTAACCCGATGATACGGTCGCCGTAGATAAACGCCTGGTTGCTGCAGGCGGCGGAAGCCGCAAAGCGGGTGGCGCCGGCAGGCACATCGAAGGTGTCGCCATGGAAATGGAAGGTATTGAGGCGGTGTGGCAGCACATTTTCGAGTGGTGCGGCCTGTCCCTGGAAAGTGATGTCTATGGGGAACCAGCCTATTTCCGGTTGTGTATGCGGATATACGTTGGCGCCGAGGGCATAGGCCAGCAGCTGGGAGCCGAGGCATATGCCCAGTATTTTCTGTCTGCGGCTGACGGCTTCCCTGATAAGGTTTATCTCGGTCAGCATCCACGGATGGATATCCTGTTCATATACGCCCATGGTGCCGCCCACGATGATGAGCAGTTCCGCATCTCTCAGGCCGGTGGTGTCGGGAGCTTCATCATACCAGCGGGTATGGCTGGTGGTATGTTCTCCCTGTGCGATCCAGTCGGCAATGCTGGCAAGGCCTTCAAAAGGCACGTGTTGAAAATAGTGGATATGCATGGTCTGTCCTGGTAAATGGTTATCCGAAGATACGTTGCAATCCTGAAGATTGATAACCCGAATTTACCGGCAGGAGGCGTGGTTATTTCAGTTCGCTTTTCACCACGCGGAAGTATTCGTAGCCTTTCATTTTGCGGCTTTTCTCCCCGAAATACTGTCGACGGTATTTGTCGGCGCCGCCGTCGTAGCGGACGATCATATTACGTTCATGCATAAACGCGGTGATGTTTTTGGGATCGAGGCCGTAGTCCCAGTTTTCGCCGGCACGGCGCAGGGTGTTGTTGATCCGGGAGAACCCGCGGAACTGCTGCGGATTTTCCAGCACCGCTTTGTCGGGGTAGGTAACGATGACCTGTGTGCCGGGCGGGAAGCTTCGGATGAAGCCGAACATGGCTTCTGCGTGGCGTGCTTCCAGGTGTGTGGTGAGATTTTCCCAGAGAAAGAGCGTTTTGTTGTAGTGGCGTTGCTGGACGAAATAGGGAGAGATGACATCGGCGAGGTATTGTTTGTTCATATCCAGTTTCACGTAATCGAGGTGTACAGCAGGTGATTTAATCAGCTCCCAGAGGCGGCTTTGTTTGAAGTGCTGGGTGTCCGGATGGTCTACCTCTACAAAGCTGACCGGTTTGCCGACATTGAGGCGATGGGCCCTGGTGTCGAAGGTGGCGCTGAGGATAATGATCTGGTTAATGCCATCTTCGCGGACCGCCTGTTCCACCATGTCGTCAATCAGTTTGGTGCGGGCGATGGCGGCGGTGTGTGTGCCGGGCCATCGGAGCTGGATATAGGCCGCCAGCATTTTTCTGAAAAAAGGAACCCGGCAGCCGGAGATCAGCGTTTGATGGTAACCCGATAAAAAGGCTGCTGCGTACGGATCGTGAAATAGCCGCTCTTCAGCTGGTTTTGTGCTTTCAATGGCCCGGAACAAAGCCATATAGGTCCCGGACTTGGTTGATGGCGCCTTACTCATAAGGACTTTAACTTGGTGGTTGTGTGGTGAATATTTTCTTCGGGGGAAGATCTCGGTCGTCTGTTGGTTATTTTTCACTTGACTCGGATATCAAATATATCGTAAAATAATCAATCTGAGTCCGGGAAAATCACCCTCCTGTTAACCCATCAGTTGTAAGATGGCCACCAAAGCACCTATGCTGATACATACCCAGAGCAGGACCCCTTGCAGCAACGGCTGCCAGCCGATACCCCTGAAGGCCTGCCGGGTGAGACCGGTACCGATCAGGAAGAGGGTGAGGGAGAGGGCGGTTTTGGCGCTGTGTACGAGCAATGGTCCGACGGTGCTGACAGCAGGCACCCATGTGTTGAGCACCATGGCCAGCAGAAAGAGGCCGATAAACCATGGGATTTTTATTTTACCGTTGCTGTTGCGGAAAAGCAGGGTGGTGATAAAAGCCACCGGCATGATCCAGAGGGCGCGGGAGAGTTTTACGGTGGTGGCTACCTGTAAAGCCGTTTCGCCGTATTTATTGGCAGCGCCCACCACAGAGCTGGTATCATGGATGGCGATAGCGCTCCACAGTCCGAACTGTTGCTGGGAAAGGCCCAGCCAGTGGCCTACCGCGGGGAATATAAACAGCGCGAGGGAGTTGAGCAGGAACACGATGCCCAGCGCGACGGAGATTTGTTTTTCCCCTGCTTTGATCACCGGGGAGATGGCGGCGATGGCGCTGCCGCCGCAGATGGCGGTGCCGCAGGCGATCAGGTGGGACGTTTGTTTATCTATTTTCAGCAGCCTGCCGGTGACGAGGCCCAGCAGGAGGGTGCCGGCAATAGAGACGATGGTGAACAGGAAACCGGCTTTGCCGGCCTGTATGGCGGCGTGGGCGTTCATGCCGAAGCCCAGTCCTATCACGGAGAGTTGCAGCAGCCAGTGCGTTATTTTGGGTGTAATGTGAGCAAAAGGATTGCCGGTTGTTTGCGCCAGCGCCAGCCCGAGCAGCAGGGCTACGGGTGGTTGTACCACCGGCAGCAGTGTAGCGGCTGCCGCGGCGATAAAAATTATTTTAGGTAGATGGAGTGCTTCCCTTCTGTGTCCGGTCTTTTGTAATTGCATAGCAGCATTGATTATTCAGACACAAAGGTCTGTTCATTTGCTGCCGGAGTCAAATGGTCAAAAGTGATCTTCCATAACTTTTGGTTATGACTCTCATTAATCCACGGAAACGATAAACTTATTGAATTTACCCGCAAAGTCTTCCTGCAGGCTCTTTTCGATGCCATTGAAGTAGTGGATGATAAAGTTGCGTTGCAGCCTGCGGGTGGTGGCGCCTGACAGTTGCAGGGGGCGGGAATGCACTACGCCGATCAGCTGTTTACCCTGGCATACCAGCACGATGCGGTACAGCGGGCTGGGATCGTCGATACCGCTTTCGTAGTTGAAATAGAGGGTGTAAGGACGCAGGGTTTTATCTTCTTCCAGTTTGAAATTGCGGATGAACGCCTGCATGTCTTCTTCGCGGTGTTCTTTATGTTCCCGAAGATAGTTGACCAGCGCTGTTTCTATCACGGTACCGCCGCGAATGTTTTTCTTTTCCGTATAGCCGCTTAGGTTAGCCCACATTTTTTCGCCGTTGGTGGCTACGGGGAGGCGTATATCTTTTTCCAGCACGCCGGCGTCCACACCGTCGACTTTGAGTTTGCGGCCTTTACGGAACAGCGGTTTGGCGTATTCTGCGGCGCTGATGTCGATATCCACGCTGACAGGGTGCCAGCCGTCTTTTGCCGGGGCGCAGTGGACGGGGATATAATCGGCGAGGGTGGCGATGACATCGCCTTTGGGGCCGGAGCGGATCACCGTACCGGGAGATACTCTTTCGCCGATAATGGCAGCGCCCACGCTGGTAGCGACTTTTTTGCCGGCAGGTTTCTTTTTGGCTGTGGCGGTAGTGCTGGTACTGGTTTCTGTTTCGTTGCCAAACCGGCTGTGTTTATCTGAATGGCAGGCAAACAACACCATCGCCAGGGCCAAATAACAAAAATTCTTCATAATTGATTGGTACACAGAATGTAAGATAGCTAAAATTATCCAATCCGCGATGAGTGCCGCGCGGGTGGATGGCATAGGATATGCCAACGGGCACTATTGTTCCCGTTGCGCTACCGGACTTTCAGTCCATGTCAGTATTCCGAGAAGATAACGGTATCGCCTATCTGAAGACGGCGGATTTCTTTCATGCTGGAGAAGGGATCGAGGGGCGACCATGCGGCGGCGGTGAAGAGCTGCACCGGGCGCCCTTGCAGTTGTTGTGTGAGACTGGCGGTGGTGGCCGATGGGAGGGCGGCAGGTTTGATATAATAAATCCTGGGATCGTCTTTCAGATGGACCACATAGCCCGGAGAGCTTTTGGTGACTTCTGTTACCTGGCCGGTGACCGGCCTGCAACTGGTTTTACTGATCCGGCGTGCGGAGGGGATGCCTGAAATAAGCAATATCAGCAGGATACTGGCTACAATCAACAGCGTAGCCGGGCCTTTGTTGTTGGCTTTGTTTTTCATCGTCAGTTGGCAGTTGTGGTAGTACAGGTAATGCTCGAATGTACGAAAATATATGAATAAAAAAAGCAGGCTGTAAGCCTGCTCAGTATCAATAGATTGCTTTAATTTTTTTTCGTGTCGCTTTCATCTTCCCAATCTTCGCTTTCGTCCCAGTCTTCATCTTCGTCCCAGTCGTCTTCCTCTTCCTCGATCAGGAGGCTTTCATCGGAGCCGGGTTCGATGTTGTTGGCGCGCCAGTGGGCTACTATTTCATCGTTTTTTTTCTGTACGGCGTCGAAGCTGTCGATTTTTCCTTCGTCAAAGCGGACTTCCACATCGGGGAGTGCTTTGATGGCGTTAAAGCATGCTTCCAGCAGGCTGATGTTGGCGGGTGCGTTACGCAGTGCACTATACGAAAGCCGGATGGCATCGAACGGGCCGCTGTTATGGAACACTTCCTCGCCGTTGAGCATAGGGAAAAGCCAGATCAGTACGTCGTCTCCGGTTTCTTCGTCATTCAGGATGCCAAAAAAGTCATCGAGTTGTTCAAATCCAAGTGGCGCCAGTTGCATAAAGGTCTGGCTCCGGGGCGGGAATTTAGGATGCTCTTCCCCCGTGATCAGGAACAATTCGCCGAAACGGGGTTTATCTTTGGCAACAAACCGGAAGTCAATGAGGATATCGTTTTCCATTGATGGCTTTTCGTTTATACTGTAATTTAATGGTTTAATCGGAAAGGTATTTAAATTATTTCTCCTGGATAAGTGCTGCAGCGATCTTGCGGTAGGCGTGCAGGTACTTGTTCAGACGGGCCACATCTTTTTCTTCCACGGTGGTCATACGGCGGATGTCCATATTGTCCGTCAGATCGTTGAGCTTAACGGTAGCGGCCAAACGGTTTTGCAGGGTACGGTGTACAAAATGTTCGTAGTCCTCTTCTTCTGATTGTTTGGTCACGCAGCGGAGGGCTTCCAGCAGGTGCGGCGCCAGGCCTTCACGGGCAAGGGCTTCAAAGGTCCAGTGGCTGTCTTCCACCACGTCATGCAGTACGCCCACGATTTTCTCATCGGTGGTACGTCCCATCTGCATTACGCGGAGGACGTGGGTGATGTAAGGCTGGCCATATTTATCCACCTGGCCCTGGTGGGCCTCAGTGGCAATAGCGATTGCACGGGTTAGATCCATGCGGTAAATGTAGGTTTTTTCTCGCAAAGGGTTTTCACGCAAAGGAGCTAAGAGAGCAAAGACCGCGAAGTTTTTTTATTAAAAATAATAAGAAAAAGAAGGAGCGAAGATCATTTGATCTTCGCTCCTCTGTTTTTTTAGCTCGCTTATATAATCTTGGCGTTCTTAGCTTCCTTTGTGTTCTTTGCGAGAAAACTACATGAAGTGGTAACGTACAAACGCTTCCATCGCGGAGTATTTCTGCAGACCGAGCTGGTCGTACAGGTTAGCGGTGTTGGCGTTGCGGTCTTCCGCACGTTGCCAGAATTCGCGCAGGTCGGTACCCTGGAAAGGCACCACGTCTTTCTGGCTCTGGTGGATGAAGATACCGAGGCGTTTCTGGAGCACCTGGTCGGGGCTCATGGGTACCGCCATTTCGATTTCATGGATATCCCATTCCTGCCATGCGCCTTTGTAGAGCCATACCCAGCAGTCTTTCATCCATTCTTCGTGTTTCAGCCTGTCGAGGGCTGCGAAGATGATGTCCAGGCATACTTTGTGGGTACCGTGCGGATCGGCGAGGTCACCGGCGCAATAGATCTGTTGCGGTTTGATTTTACGGAGCAGGTCTACTGTGAGCTGGATATCTTCTTCACCCATTGGTTTCTTTTCCACGAGGCCTGTTTCGTAGAACGGCAGGTTCTGGAAGTGGGCGTTTTCTTCGGGGATACCTACGTAGCGGCAGGTGGCTTTTGCTTCGCAGCGACGGATCAGGCCTTTGATAGCGCGGTTTTCCGGCGTATCCTTCTGGCTTGGTTTTTTACCGCGGATAAAGGCTTTGGCTTCTTCCAGGATCTGGGAGCTTTTGCTTTTATCGATATCGAACATGCCTTCGAAGCCTACGGCGAAGTCGATGAAACGCAGCAGGAACTCGTCGGTAACAGCGATGTTGCCGGAAGTCTGGTAAGCTACGTGTACGTCGTGGCCTTGTTCGTGCAGGCGGATAAAGGTACCGCCCATAGAGATGATATCATCGTCAGGGTGCGGAGAGAAGATCAGCACGGTTTTTTTGGCAGGCTCGGAACGTTCCGGGTGGTTAGGCAGCTGCGGGCCGGGTTTACCACCAGGCCAGCCGGTAATGGTATCGCGGATGGCGTTGAATTCTTTGATATTGAGCTCATAGGCAGAACCGTACTGTACGATCAGGTCGTTGAGACCATTTTCGTTATAGTCTTTATCCGTGAGCATCAGGATGGGCTTGTTCAGCTTCAGGGCCAGGCTGGTCACGGCTTTGCGGATCAGGCCGGGTGTCCATTCGCAATCGCCGGTGAGCCAGGGTTCTTTAAAGCGGGTGAGCTCTGCAGAAGCCTGTTCATCGATCACGAATTTGCAGTTAGGATGCTGTTGCAGCAGGGAAGCAGGCACCTGGTCGGTGCTGTGGCCTTCTACGGAACGGCAAACGATTTTCGCCTTGTGGGAGCCCCATGCCATCAGGATCACCTTTTTGGCTTTGAAGATGGTGCTCAGGCCCATGGTGATGGCCAGACGAGGCACCTGGCTCATGTTGGGGAACTCGTAGGCGTTAGCCAGGCGGGTGCTGTTGTCCAGCGTTACCAGGCGGGTATGTGAGTTGATGTTGGAACCGGGCTCGTTGAAGCCAATGTGGCCGTTGTTGCCGATGCCCAGGATCTGGATATCGATACCACCGGCTTCTTCAATACGCCTGTCGTAATCAGCGCAATATTGTTTGATCTGATCTTTCGGGATGGTACCATCAGGAATATGGTATTGTCCTTCCGGGATATCGATGTGATTGAAGAGGTGTTCCTTCATAAAGCGGTTGTAGCTCTGCAGCGCATCCGGCTCTATGGGGTAATATTCGTCGAGGTTAAAGGTGATCACATTTTTGAAGCTCAGTCCTTCCTCTTTGTGCAGACGAACCAATTCGGCGTAGAGATATTTAGGGGTAGAGCCTGTGGCCATGCCCAGCACACATTTTTGATTGGCGGCTGCTTTTTCGCGAATCAATGCAGCTATTTCATGGGCTGCTGCTTTGGAACCCTCTTTGGCAGAGGGATGTATTTCCACAGCAATTTGCTCAAAGCTGTCAATCAGTTCGATTTCCTGATGATTAATCGTCATTTGTAAACGTTTTTGATTAGATGCGGTTTAAAAACGAGCCGGAAAATTAAAAAAAATACTGCTAATCTCTGCTAAAATTTAGCTCTTATTTAATTTAAATTTATTTTAACTTAATAAGAACGTTTTTTATATTGTAATACATTCTTATCCGGCGTTATTACCCCGGCCTACGATGTGATTAGTATTAATTTGGTGTAGGAGTCATTCATAAATGAAACCGCCCGGCCTGTAAGCCGGGCGGTTTTGTTATTTTATTGTATGATCATTTCATCTACGAAGAGCCAGGCGGGATTACCGGCGCCTTCGCCTCCGGCAGGGATGGTCCCGAAGTTGGTGGCGCTGAGTTTCACAAAACGTCCGCGGGCTTCCACCTTGCCCCGTACCTGGTTGATACCGGTTTGGTTGAAAGCGGTCTGTTTATAGACTTCCTTATACGTCTTACCGTCATCTGATACAGAGAATGTCACCTGTTTGGGCGGATATACCCAGTTGCCCCGCAGGTTCAGCGTATTCAGTCCTACCATGCGGATATCCTGGATGCTGTCCAGTTCCACAACGGCTTCCATGTTTTTGCCGTTATAGCCGAACCACTGCCCGTCGTTATAGGAGGCGATGCCTTCGATACCGTTTACCAGCGCAAAGCTGCTTCCCGGATCGTATTCCTTGCTGGGAGGGGCGGCGAGGGTCACCTTTTTGCCGAGTCCTTTGTGGAACAGGAAATGCTGGCTGTACTCGTTGCCGAAGGGTTTATCGCCTTCAAATACCTGCGCCCGCAGGGTGCCGGACTGTTGTATCTGTACAGGCCCGCTATATGCCTGGGATTGCAGGGAAGGAGCGGTGCTGTCGAGGGTGTAAACGATTTTACCGCCATCCAGCTTGCTGTCGAGCTTTACTTCCACGCCGCCTTTTTTATTGTCGGCCACGGCGCCGGTCACTTCAAACACATGTTTGGCGTAGTTGACTTTCTTCTGGTCGAGCCGTTTTACATGTACTTTCAGCCTGTCCACGAAGTTATCGTAGTTGCGTTTACCGGCAGGAGACCACAGTACTTCTGCCAGTGCGGCAGCGCGGGGGTACACCATGTATTCGAGATAGTCGGTGTTGGCGATGTATTCGGTCCACAGGTTGGCCTGCGCGCCTTTGATGTATTTGGCTTCTTCCTTGGTCAGCTCGGTGGGTATGGGTTCATAGCTGTATACTTTGCTGACAGGGGTATATCCGCCGATGGCCAGCGGTTCGTTGTGGCCCTGTGACTGGTAGTGGTCGAAGTAGCAGAAGCTGCCCGGCGTCATGATCACATCATGGTGCTGTTTGGCAGCGGCGATGCCGCCTTCGATGCCGCGCCAGCTCATTACGGTGGCGTTGGGGGCGAGGCCGCCTTCGAGGATTTCGTCCCAGCCGATGATCTGGCGGCCTTTGCTGTTCAGGTATTTTTCCATGCGCTGTATGAAGTAGCTCTGCAGGGCATGGGCGTCTTTAAGGCCTTCCTGTTTCATGCGGGCCTGGCATTTGGGGCATTTCTCCCAGCGCACTTTAGGGCATTCGTCGCCGCCGATGTGGATGTATTTGCTGGGGAACAGCGGCAGTACTTCGTCCAGTACGTCCTGGAGGAAGGCAAACACGCTGTCGTTGCCGGCGCAGAACACATCATCATATACGCCCCAGCGGGTACCTACCTCGTAGGGACCGCCGGTGCAGCCCAGGTTGGGATAGGCGGTGAGGGCGGCGAGTGCGTGGCCGGGCATCTCTATTTCAGGGATGACGGTCACAAAATGGTCGGTCGCATATTGCACCACTTCTTTTACCTGTTCCTGTGTATAGAAGCCACCATAGGGCTTCCCGTCGTACTTATTGTCAGCATAACGGCCGGCCATGGTTTCTTTGCGTTTGGAGGCCACTTCCTGCAGGCGCGGATATTTTTTGATTTCGATGCGCCAGCCCTGGTCTTCCGTGAGGTGCCAGTGGAAGGTGTTGTATTTGTGCATGGCCAGCAGATCGATGTATTTCTTGATGAATTCTACCGGGAAGAAGTGACGCCCTACGTCGAGGTGGAGGCCACGGTAGGCAAAGCGGGGAGCGTCGGTGATGCTGACGCCGGGGATGTACATGGCCTCGGCCTTTTGTACGGGCAGCAGCTGGATGAGCGACTGTATGCCGTAGAAGGTGCCGGCGCCGCTGTTACCGTTGATGACAACGCCTTTGCCGTCGACATTCAGCGTATAGCCTTCTGCGTTGGTAGTATCGTTACCGGTATGCAGGGTGATAACGTTCCTGTCGCCCTGTTCTTTGATATCCAGTTCGTAGCCGGTCAGTTCTTTCAGCCAGGCGTTGAAGAGGGCCGCTGTTTTGCGGTCTGCCTCGCCGGTGGCGACGATCACGGTGTGTTTGTCGAGCAGGAACGAGTCCTGTTTTTCCGTGATGCTGGCCGGCATCGGGATGATGCTTACTTTTCCTTTGGGCGCATCTGCATGGCGTGAGCCGGAGCAGCTGCCCAGGGCGGCGGCGCCACCCAGGAGGCACAGGTAGAACAATTTTTTCATTGACACTTTTAGCATTTCGATGATGAGAATTATTTCAGTTCCAGTTCACTGAGCAACGGACGGTGGTCGGAAGCTACGGCTTCTTCGATGATCCTTGCTCCGGTTACGTTCCAGCGGTTTTGCGGATGGACCATGATATAGTCCAGTTTCACCTTCGGCGAGTCGGCCGGGAAGGTGGGGCCCATCTGCTGGGTGGCGTCAGCGAATAATTTTTTGAGTGTGTGTATTTCTTTGCTGGCGGGGATGGCGTTGAAATCGCCGGCAAGGATCACTGGTGTTTTGGTTTCCCTGAAGTAGGCCACCAGCTGGTTGGCTTGCGCGATACGGTTGGCCGGCGGCCTTTCCGCATCGAGGTGGGCGCTGATGAACTGCAGCAGGCTGTCGCCCGGCAGTTTCACGGTGACGATACCGGCCACCCGGGGTTCCACTTCGTTTTTGGAGACGGAGGGGAGGGACAGGGTGCTGGCTTCCGTGATGGGGAAGCGGGAGAGGATACCGGTGCCATATCCGCCGCCGTCGAAGTTCATGGCTTTGGCAAAATAAGTGTACATGCCGGTGATCGCTGCCAGTTCTTTCAGCTGGTCGGTGTTTTGCGTACGTTGGGTAACGCTGTCGACTTCCTGCAAGGCTACCAGGTCCGGGTTGGTAGCGAGGATCACATTGGCGATCCCCTGGATATCGAGCAGGCCTTTCATGTTTTCACCGTGATGGATGTTGTAGGTCAGCACTTTCACTTTCTGTACCTGCTGGGCAGGGAGTGAGAGGACTGTCAGACAAACGACGGTGATGAGCAGCAATCTTTTCATGACACTTTAGATTTAGATATTTTCAAATTTGGTTATTTGATCATTGCTGTAAGGAAACTTGCGTACTTCCCAATAGCCAAATTTCAAAATTTTCAAATAACCCCATTACTTAAACGCCTCTTTCACAGGTCTTCCGGTCCATACCTGCGGTGTTTTCAGGCCAAAGATCCAGGCGATGGTGGCAGCGGTGTCGTACGTAACAACACTGGTGCTGAGCTCTTTGTTTGCCTTTACGCCCGGGCCACGGATGATCCACGGAATCTGCATTTCTTCCATGGTTTTACCGCCGTGGCCTTTTTTGATACCGCCATGGTCGGCAGTGAGGAGGATAATGGTATTATCCCATATGCCGGCATCTTTGACGGCCTGTAGTATTTTGCCCAGCAGTTCGTCATTTTTTTTCACCTGGTCGAAGTAGGGCTGGATATTGTGACCAATATTGTGCCCAACACCGTCCGGCTGGTCAAAATGTATAAAAAGGAAGTCCGGCTTTTTCTCTTTGATGTATGCTACAGATGCTTCAGTAGCCAGACTGTCATTGTCTTTGGTGCCGAGGTCTTTGTTGACCGCCGCTTTAGGGAAAAGGTACCCGATCCCTTCCCAGCTGTAGATCACGCCTATTTCCGCGTTGGGTTTCTGTTCGCGCAGTATCGTGTAGATAGACGGAAACATGCCGTATTGATCGAGGGTGCGGGAAGGCAGTTCGGGTTTACGGCTGTCCCATTCGGTATAACCGTGTACTTCCGGGCCTGCGCCCATCACCATGGATGCCCAGTTGACAGCGCTGGAAGAGGGCAGTACGCTGCGTGCCTGCAGTGTCCAGGAGCCTTCTTTCATCAGCTGTTTCATGTTGGGATTGTCCACTTTCGGAAAACAATAAGCGCCAAAGCCGTCCATGCCGATCAGGATGACATGTTTTACGCCTTTGACCTGTGCCTGCGCGAATAGTCCGCCCAGCAACAGTCCGGTTGCGATGATCAGTTTTTTCATTTCGTTGTTCACTTTTAAAAGGCTTGCACGGCTGTATAGGAGCCGTGCAGCAAAATACGATTGTTCCCTGCTAATATAGCCTACGGATTGATCTCCTGCAAGGCTTTTTCCCCTCTTTCACGAATTAATAATACTTCCTGGCGCTGGGTTTGGGAGATACCGTATTCCGGTACGCCGGGGATGCCGCCCATACTTACGTTGGGGTTGCGGTACACCATGCCGCTTTCTTCATAGGCTTTGGCGGTGGTGTGGTATTCTGTGACGCCGGTGCTTTTGACCAGGTCTGCGATATTGTTGGCCCTAACGCCGGAACCGGCCATGACGGCGATGCGGTCGTTGGCGCGTTCCACCAGGTCTTTCAGCAGTGTGGCTCCTTCCACGGCGGTATTGCGGGCGCCGGAGGTAAGGATGCGTTCACAACCGATGTCAATGATGTCTTCCAGTGCTTCGAACGGGTTGTCGGTCATGTCGAACGCGCGGTGGAAGGTAACGCCCATGGGCCATGCCAGGTCTACCAGCTCTTTGCAACGTTTTTTATCTACCCGTCCGTCGGGGGTGAGTATGCCGATGACTACGCCGTTGCAGCCCAGTTGTTTACAGAGGGTGACGTCTTTTTTCATGACTTCAAATTCCAGGTCGGAATAGAGGAAGTCGCCGCCTCTGGGGCGTATAATAGGGTAGAGGTCTATTTTTACTTTTTCGCGGGCCACGGCGATGGTGGCGTAGCTGGGGGTGGTGCCGCCTTCCAGCAGGTTATCGCACAGTTCAATGCGATTGGCGCCGCCTTCTTCGGCTGCGATGCAGGAAGCGACAGAACCGGCGCATATTTCGAGGACAAAAGACATAAGCAGTGGATTTACGGATTGTTTGATTTACGGATTTTTTGATTTGATAGGCCATACATCCCCGAAATCAAAAAATCCGCAAATCAGAAAATCCAAAATTAAAAATGGTGTTTCCCGTCAATCAGCGCGTTGTTTACGTCTTTGCTGAGGACGGCGTAGCTGAATCCTTTCTGGAGGCAGTAAGCGCCGTATTGTCCTTTTTTGTTGAGGGCGAGGAAGCCCACCTGTATTTCTTTGGCTTTGGAAGGGCTTCTTTTCACGATGCGGTCTACTGCTTCTTTGCAGGCTTTTTCAGGGGGATATCCCTGGCGCATCAGTTCCACGACGAGGTGGCTGCCGACGATTTTGATCACTTCTTCGCCGACGCCGGTGCTGGTGGCGGCGCCTATTTCGTTGTCCACATAGAGGCCTGCGCCGATGATGGGGGAGTCGCCTACGCGGCCATGGAGTTTGAAGGCCATGCCGCTGGTGGTACAGGCGCCGGAGAGGTTACCTTCCGCGTCCATGGCCACCATGCCGATGGTATCGTGGTTGTACACGTTCCCTGGCAGCATGAGCGGGTTGAAGGCGGTAGCGCCGTTGGTGGGAGTGTACGATTTGTTTTCTATGTTGATAACGGGTTTGTATTCAGATGTTTTGAGCCATTCTTTCCAGGCTTTCTCTGCTTCCGGTGTGAGCAGGTTTTCTTTTTTGAAGCCGTTGGCCAGTGCGAACTGGAGGGCGCCGTCGCCGACCAGCATGACGTGCGGTGTTTTTTCCATCACGAGGCGGGCTACGGAGATGGCGTGGGTGACATGTTCGAGTGCTGCCACGGAGCCGGCGTTGCCGTGTTCGTCCATGATGCAGGCGTCGAGGGTCACACGGCCGTCACGGTCAGGGAAGCCGGAGTAGCCTACGGTGTGGTTGTTGGGATCGGCTTCGGGCACGCGTACGCCGGCTTCTACGGCGTCGAGGGCGCGACCGCCTTTTTTCAGTATTTCCCATGCCGCTTCGTTGGCGGCGCGGCCAAAGTCCCACGTGGAGATGACGATGGGTTTCCCTTTTACGGGTGCTTTGGCCTGCGCACGTGCAGCCGTGGCTGTTACACTGTCTAAAGAGAAAACAGCGGCACCGAGGGCCGCTGTTTTCAGAAAACTTCTTCTATTCTTATTGTTATTCATATCAATACTAATATGACTTAAAAATCAGTACGGTCTTATATTTCAATCAACTCGTAATTCGTAATTCGTAATTGAATGCGCTAGTCTTTCATTTCCCAGGCCAGGGCGCTGGCACCGAGGATGGCGGCGTCGCTTTCCTTCAGTTCCGAGAACAGCAATTTAACTTTATTCTGGAAGATGGGGAGCAGATTTTTTTCCATGTGCTCTCTGACCGGTTTCATGATCACATCGCCGGCCTGGGTGAGGCCACCGAAGAGGATGATGGCTTCCGGGCTGGAGAACATGACAAAGTTGGCCAGGGCGGCGCCCAGTATCTGGCCGGTGAACTCGTACACTTCCATGGCCAGCGGATCGCCTTTCATGGCAGCTTCGTAGATCAGTTTGGAATTGATTTCCTCTTTGGTATGTTCGCGCATGATGCTCGGCACGTCCGGGCGGGTAGCCAGGAATTCGATGGCGGTGTTGGTAACGCCGGTAGCGGAAGCATAGGCCTCGAGGGAGCCGTAGGCACCGGTGCCGGGGTGATAGCGGCCGCCGGGGATCACGATGATGTGTCCCAGCTCGCCGGCAAAACCGTCGTGACCGTAGATCAGCTGGCCGTTGGCCACAATACCGCTGCCTACGCCGGTGCCGAGGGTTATCACGATGAAGTCTTTCATGCCGCGGGCAGCGCCGTAGATCAGTTCGCCCAGTGCGGCAGCATTGGCATCATTGGTTAATACGGCCGGTAGCCCGAATTTTTTCTCGAGCAGGCTGGCTAAGGGAACTACGCCTTTCCAGCGCAGATTCGGAGCATATTCAATATTACCGTTGTAATAGTTGCCGTTGGGTGCGCCAACGCCGATACCTTTGATATTTTCGATGCCCCCCACCTGTGCTATCAATGTAGATAGCTGTTGGTGAAGTTCGTCCAGAAAGCAGTTTACGTCTTCATGTTTATTCGTTAACATACGACCATCACACAAAATATTACCTCTGCGATCTACAATGCCGAATTTGGTATTAGTCCCTCCGATATCAATGCCCACCACTAATTGCTGACTCATAATCGATTCCTTGAGATTTTAATATGTTTTTAACTCTGAATGCAAAAAATGCAAGATAAGCAAAGCACAGCGCCGGAATAACATAAGAGGCGTGGATGCCGATGCTTGGGATGTCTGCAAGACCGCCCTGTACCGGAGGTACGAGGGAGCCGCCGAGAATCATCATGATCAGGAAAGCGGAGCCCTGACCGGTGTATTTACCCAGACCGCCGATAGAGAGGGCGAAGATGCTGGGCCACATTACGGAGCAGAACAGGCCGCCGCTGATGAAGGCGAAGGTAGCCAGGGCACCGGTGGTGAACAGGCCTACCAGTACGGAGCCTACACCCAGCAGTCCGAATACCATGAGTGTTTTGGCTGGTTTGTCCTGGCCGGCGAAGAAACCGATGATCTGGATCACGATACAGATGACATAGGGATACAGTTCGCTGACTTCGTTGCCTTTGATCACGTTGGCGCCGAGGATAACGCCATAGGCCACGAAAGGCACGATGACGCACAGTATTTTACGGGTGGCTTTGGATACGTTGAATACGCTGATGGCGCCTGTCCAGCGGCCGATCATCATACTGCCCCAGAAGAGCGACACGTACGGGTCCAGTTCAGATTCCGCCAGCCCTTTGGGGGTGAGGAATCCCGGATGTTTCAGCAGTGCGCCGAGGTTGCTGGCGATGGTCACTTCCACGCCCACATAAATGAAGATGGCCAGCATGCCCAGGGTGAGCTGGGGATATTTCATGGCGCCCCATCCTTCGCTGTTGCCGGTAGAAGCGGTTTTAGCAAAGAAGAGGATACCGATAATGCCTACGATACCGGCCACGAAGAAAGGCAGTTCATATTTCAGTACCAGTCCGAGCAGGATCAGGATGAACATGAGGGTGATGCCTATGATGGATTTGGTGGCTTTCGGAGATGTTTCGAATGCCTCGTTCTGGTCGGAGCTTTCCGGCATTTTCACAAAGGCGAAGATGGCAGCGGCCACGAGGAACAGTACGATGAGCAGGATATAGAGGGTGTTGATTTTGCTGATGTCGGTGCTGACGTCGCCGCCTTTGATGTTACCGAACAGCAGCATGCTCACGATGATGGGACCGATGGTGGTGCCGAAGGAGTTGATGCCGCCGGCGAGGTTGAGACGGTGAGCGCCTTTGGCGGGGTCGCCCAGCAGGATGGCGAATGGGTTGGCCGCTGTTTGCTGCAGCGAGAAACCGAGCGCCACAATAAAGAGGGCCATCAGGATCAGGGCAAAGTAACCGAAGGTAACCGTTTGCTGGTGGTCAGCATCGAGGGTGTTGATCACTTTCTCCAGGCTGGACTTGGTGAAGATACCAGCGTATTGATGATGTTCTTCGTCTTTCGTGAATCCCTGCGGTATTTCAGCAAGGAGGTGCGGGTTGTTGATGTATTTATCAGCCGCTTCGTTGCCGGAGATCAGCAGTGCGTAAGTGTCTTTTTCTTTTTCGCGGCGGATTTTCACCTGGCGGTCAGACGTTTGCAGTTGCTGTTCTACCTGGAAACCGCTGATGTCGCTCAGGGTTTCCTTAATGGGAACGATCTTTTCTTTGTTGACGCAGGGGATCATGATCGCTGATCCCAGTACGGAAATCAATAAACCGTAAATAATACCCTTTTTATATCCTATTTTATTGAGGATATCCACTTTTCTTGCTGCAGATGCCAGATACAGGATGAGGGAGCCGATGAAGTAGGCGCTGTAAAAGGAGAAGTCAATCAGCTGAGACTCAAGTTGGGTAAGGTTAAAATGAGATTTGCAGAAAGGTATGAATATACTGTTGGATGCAGCCAGGAAACCCCAGAAAAAGAACACCAGTATAAGCACAAAGAACGACGGGTGTGTGCTTTGTGAGCCTTGCTTTGTTTGCTGAGCCATAAACGTGTTAAGTTACAGTGAAATTTTGCCGGATAAATGTATAATATTTTTTTAAGGAATTTCTAAAAAACCGAATAAACCGTTGCATTTTTTTTCGATAGTAAAACGTTTTAGCTAATATATTTATGAAATATAGCATAAAATATAACGGAGTTTCACTATGTTCGCGTTTATCTAAAAATCAAACAGACAGCTATGTCCCACCAAACAGCAACAATGAATATACCTTCCAAACAGGCGGGGTACGGCCAGGCGATGGCAATCATCTGTATTTTGTTTTTCGTGTTCGGCTTTGTTACCTGGCTTAACGGAACGCTGATCCAGTTTTTCCAGATTGTGTGTGAACTGAATGTGTCGCAGGCGCTGCTGGTAACGATGGCCTTTTTCATGGCTTATTTCTTTTTATCGATTCCTTCTTCTTTTATCCTGAACAAGACAGGTTTCAAAAACGGGATGGCGTTAGGGCTGCTGATCATCGCGATCGGTTCGCTGGTATTCATTCCTGCGGCAAATGCCCGCAGCTTTGGTATGTTCCTTACCGGTCTGTTTATCCAGGGAGCGGGACTGGCCCTGCTGCAAACGGCTTCCAATCCGTACGCCAGTATCATTGGTCCCAAGGAAAGCGCGGCCAAACGTATTTCCATCCTGGGTATCTGTAACAAAACGGCGGGCGCGCTGGCACCGCTCATCCTCGGTTCCATTATCCTGAAAGGGGCGGAGCAGCTGGAGGCTGACATCGCCGCAGCGGTAGACCCTACGCAGAAAGCAGCGCTGCTCGACAGCCTGGCTTCCCGTGTGATCAGCCCTTACATAGCGATCGCTGTTGTGCTGACCATCCTCGCTTTCCTGCTGAAACGTTCTTCCCTGCCTGAAATCGATACTGACGCAGAAGACGCAACCACTGCTGCTGCAACCACCGGCAAAACCAACGTGTTCCAGTTCCCGCAGCTGGTGCTGGGCGTGATCTGTATTTTCATGTATGTAGGCGTGGAAGTAATGGCCGGCGACGTGATCGGTCAGTATGGTAAAGCGCTGGGCATGAGCATTGCCGATACCCGCTACTTTACCACCTTTACGCTGGTGGCCATGCTGGCAGGGTATGTGATCGGTATCGCTACCATCCCGAAATACCTCACCGGCAAAAAAGGCCTGCAGATCTCTGCTATATTGGGCGTACTCTTCACCATCGGCGCTTACCTGAATACCGGCTTCTCTGCGGTGACCTTCATCGCGCTGCTGGGCCTGGCCAACGCACTGATGTGGCCTGCTATCTTCCCGATGGCGATTGACGGTCTGGGCCGCTTCACCAAAATCGGCTCCGCCCTCCTCGTCATGGGTATTGCCGGCGGTGGCGTTATCCCGCAGATCTACAGCGGTATGTTCGACCAACACAGTATGTTCAACTTCCTGTACAGCAGCAGCATCGATTTCAGACATGCCTTCCTGTACTGCATGGTGCCTTGTTATCTCTATATCCTGTTCTACTCACTGGTAGGGGATAAGATCGGCAGAAAATAAGCACCTGTGCCGGGAAGATGTCTTACATCTACCTAAAATTCCGGTATAATAAAAAATAGTTTACAGCAGCGGCCTGCATAAGATCTGACAATCGTTGTCATTTCGAATGCAGGCCGCTGCTGTTTTTGAATGTCCGGTGCAGCGGCACCAGGCGGCCCTTCCGGACTGTGACAATCGGTTGCGCATTGTTGGAAGGAGAGTGTTTATAATAACCTGTATCCGCACACAGGAGATCATCTCCCCTAAAAAATATCCCCTCCGCACAAACATTCTTCGCTTTTCTTGTTTTTATTTATATTTTTAGGCGTAAAATTTACGTTTAATAATTTTCTGATGATACAGCAAACAAGGGAGAAATTCATTCAGCTATTTGGAAAAGAGCCGCTGATCGTAGTTTCCCCGGGAAGAATTAACCTCATTGGCGAACATACCGACTATAACGACGGTTTTGTGCTGCCGGCCGCCATCGATAAAAAAATCGTGTATGCAGTGGCGTTGAACGGTACCCGTCAATGCAACGCCCACGCGGTTTTTACCAACGAAACGGTATCTTTTGACCTCCACCATGTGGTGCCTACGCCGGGATGGATCAACTACCTGATGGGCGTGGTGTACCAGCTGCAGCAGGGCAACTACCCCGTAGAGGGGTTTGACTGTGTGATTGCCGGTGATATCCCGGTAGGTGCGGGCATGTCTTCCTCCGCAGCGGTGGAAGGCGGACTCGTGGCGGCGCTGGACGAGATCTTTCAATACGGCATGAGCCGCATGGACATGGCTTTGCTGGGCCAGCGGGCGGAACACTCGTTCCCCGGCGTGAAATGCGGTATCATGGACCAGTTCGCCAACCTGCACGGTAAAAAAGACCAGGTGGTACGGCTGGACTGCCGCAGCCTGGAGTACGAATATTTCCCGTTCGATTTCCCGGAATACCGCATCGTGCTGTGTAATTCCATGGTGCATCACTCGCTTGCCTCCTCTGAATATAATGTTCGCCGTCAGCAGTGCGAAGAGGGCGTAAAAGCCATCCAGGCGCACCATCCGGAAGTGCAGTCACTCCGCGACGCTACCATGCCCATGCTGGAGGCGGTAAAAGCGCAACTACCGGCCAAAGTATATGACCGCTGTAAATATGTGATCGAAGAAATTCAGCGGGTGCAGGATGCTACTGCCTTGCTGAAGAAAGGAGACCTGGAGACTTTCGGTCAGCTGATGTACGCTACCCATGAGGGATTAAGTGTGCTGTACGAGGTGAGTTGCCCCGAACTGGATTTCCTGGTGTCGCTTGCCAAAGAGCGGCCGGAGGTGACCGGTGCCCGTGTGATGGGCGGTGGTTTCGGTGGTTGTACTATCAACCTGGTAAAACAGGATAAAGTAGATGCCTTCCGGGAATTTGTGACAGCGCGGTACCAGCAGCAGTTTGGCAAAGTGCCGGAGATTTATGTGACCACGATCGAGAACGGGACAACAGTGCGGAAAGTGGCTACAGGCGCCTGATGCGCCGGTATAAGTGTGGATAACCTAAGGTTATTGTTCATATTGTATTAAAAGCGCATCGCCCATTGACTACTGTCAATGGGCGATGCGCTTTTATCGTGTAATACTAGTATTGGTCATCCAGTCCGAAGATGGGTTTTCTATTCATCCAGCGACCGCGGGTGAAGTCGGGGATGTACTGTACGCTGCCGCCTTCGAGAATAGACTGTTCGCTGAGCGGGGTGATAGCGTACCAGGTAGCCATATCGTATACGTCGAGCTGGTAAGGCGTACCGCGTTTGATGCTTTCCACGAAGGAGTTGAGCACGTACCAGTCCATACCGCCGTGGCCAGCGCCTTTGGCGTCGGTAGCGTAGCGTTTCCAGAGCGGGTGGTCGTATTTACCGAAGTAGCTGTTGGCGTCGTCCGGTTTGCCGGTTTTTTCCCACTCGTCATACGGGCTTTTCTTTTCGATATATATGGACTCCTGATCATCCATCCACAGGCCGTTGGTACCCTGAACGCGGAAGTTGAGGGAGTAGGGGCGCGGTGAGTTGGTGTCGTGGGACAGCATGATGGTTTCACCGTTGCTGGTGGTCATCAGGGAAGAAACGATATCGCCGAGTTTGAATTTTACTTTAGCATTCGGGTGGCTTTCGCTGCTGTTGTCCACAATATATTTGTGGAGGCCGCGGGATTTGGTGGCCACGGAAGTGATGGTCATGAGGCGGTTACCGCGGTTCATGTTGATCAGGTTACCGATGGGGCCGAGGCCGTGGGAAGGGTACAGGTCAGCGTTGCGGTGAACAGAGTGGTTGGTCCTCCATTTCGCTTCAGACAGTGCGTTTTCGCCGAATTCGACGCCACCGCCGTAGTATTGTTTGCCGTTGTTGAATTTCACAGCGCGGAGATCGTGCTGGTAGCCGCCCTGCAGGTGGGTGATTTCGCCGAAGAGGCCCTGGCGCGCCATGTTGAGCACGGCCATTACGTCTCTGCGGTAGCATACGTTTTCCATACCGAAAACCTGCACGCCGGTAGCTTCGCTGGTGTTTACCAGTTCCCAGCATTCCTGGATATCGGAGGCGCCGCATACTTCCACTGCAGGTGTTTTGCCTGCTTTCATGGCAGCGATGGCCATGATGGAATGCCATTCCCAGGGGGTGGCGATGATGACCGCGTCTACATCATCTCTTTTCAGCAGGTTCAGGTAATCTTCCGGGCCGTTGGTGTATTCAGCCACTTTCCGTTTGCCGCCGTATACCTTGGTGATCATGTTTCTCGCTTTCGGAACAGTGTAAGCCGTGTCGGGGTCCGCAAAAGCTACCACATCAACGTCTTCGCGATGCAGGCAGAGGCTGAGGTGACTCAGACCGCGGGCGCCTACGCCGATCAGACCAATTCTTACCTTGGGTTTCTTTTCATTGGCAAACAGTTTTGCAGAGGAGCCGAGCATAGAAAGGCCTATACCTGCGGCCGCCGTGTTTTTGAGGAAACTTCTGCGATGCAGTGGTTGTTTATTCATTGTTCAGTTTTTAATCGTATATATGGATACGTTGTGAAGGGACTAAATTTATAAAAAATGCTGCGTGTAAAACAACCCGGATAGCCTTTTTATTACATTTTTGTGATAAACGGCAGAAAGTGCAAACGATTGTTGGTTAATATTGAATTATGAATAGAGAATACCCGATCATCTCCGGTGCGGGATGCGGATTATCTTCGCTCAGCAGGAAGCAGGGAGGGATTTTTTTAAGAGCTGACCTGTAATCCGTAATTTATCCAGTGAAATGAAAAAGACCAATTTATTATTAGCCGGGTTGCTGGCCTGTGGCATGGCCTCGGCACAGAAGATTCAGCCGTATGGCGCGCTGCCGTCCAAAGCGCAGGTTGCCTGGAATGACATGGAGTATTACATGTTCATCCACTTCGGACCGAACACATTCACCAACAAAGAGTGGGGACATGGGGATGAAGATCCGAAAGTGTTTAACCCCACCCGTCTCGACGCCCGCCAATGGGCCCGTACCGCCAAACAGGCCGGTATGAAAGGGATTGTGATCACCGCCAAACACCATGACGGTTTTTGTTTGTGGCCTTCCAAATACAGTACGCACACTGTCCGGGAAAGCGCATGGAAAAACGGCAAAGGGGATGTGCTGGCGGAGCTGTCGGCTGCCTGTAAGGAGTACGGCCTGAAATTCGGCGTGTACCTGTCGCCCTGGGACCGTAACCATCCCGAATATGGCACCGCCACCTACAACCAGGTGTTCGCCAATACTTTGGAAGAAGTGCTCACCAGCTACGGTCCTGTGTTTGAGCAGTGGTTCGATGGCGCCAACGGAGGTAACGTCAAACAACCGTATGACTGGGACCTGTTTCATAAAGTTGTATATAAACATCAGCCGAACGCTGTTATTTTCAGTGACGTAGGGCCCGGCTGCCGCTGGGTAGGCAATGAAAACGGCATCGCTGGCACCACCAACTGGAGCACGCTCAACGTAAAAGGGTTTACACCCGGCGCGGGCGGGCCTCCCACGAAATCACTCAACGAAGGCAATGAGGACGGTGAACAATGGATTCCTGCTGAATGCGATGTGTCTATCCGCCCGGGGTGGTTCTACAGCCCCGATACAGACGACAAGGTGAAGTCGCTCCATTCGCTGCTGGACATTTACTACGGCTCCGTAGGCCGGAATGGTAACCTGATCCTGAATGTGCCTATTGACCGCGACGGGGTGATCCACCCGAACGACTCCACCCGCCTGATGGAGCTACGCCGTACGCTGGACGCCACTTTTAAAAATAATCTCGCTAAAAACGCGGTGGTAACGGCAACGGATACACGTAAAAATAACCCGGAGGTGAAAGTGTCTCATCTGACAGATGGCACCAATGCTACCTACTGGGCTACGCCGGACAACGTGACTGCCACCACGGTAAAGCTGACCTTTAAAAAACCGGTGACATTCAACCGGGTGGTGTTGCAGGAGTACATCGCGCTGGGCCAGCGGGTGAAAGCCTTCAGCGTAGAGGTCCTGGACAAGGGCGTGAAGAAGGAGATCGCGCGGGAGACTACTGTCGGCCACAAGCGTATCCTGCGTTTGCCGGACTATACCACCACGGAGGTATATATTAATATATTAGACGCCAAAGCGGCGCCGGTGATCAGCGAGATACAGCTGTATGAAGCGCCCGGTATGCTGGCTACGCCGGAAATACACCGGGACAAGGAAGGGAAGGTGACCATCACCGCCGCTTCTGCCGACCCGGAAATACACTACACCACAGACGGCACGGCGCCTACGCTGAATGCGCCGCTGTATACACCGCAGACGGAGATCAGTTTACCAAAGGGAGGCACTGTGAAAGCCAGGGCTTTCCTGCGCAAAACGAAGGCTGCCAGCCCGGAAGTGAAAGCCAGCTTCGACGTGGCGCCTGCCAAATGGCAGGTAGTGGCCCCGGCCGCAGCGGAAGCCGCCAGGGCGATCGATGGCAACCCGGCTACGGTGTGGGCATCTGACAAAAAAGAGACACAATACCCGCACCAGCTGGAGGTGGACCTGGGCGAAACGCTGACGCTGAAAGGCTTTACCTATACACCCACCACCAATGAGCATATTGGCGGGGTAATTTACGGGTATGCTTTTTATACCAGCGCCGACGGTAAAAGCTGGGGACAACCGGCCGCCACCGGCAGTTTCGCCAATATCAAAAACAACCCGGTACTGCAAACCATCACCTTTGCGCCGGTGAAAGCCAGGTTCATCCGGTTGGTGGCCCTCACGCCGGCGACCGAAAAAGACAGCCGGGCGAGCATTGCCGAGCTGGGAGTCATTACTAAATAGTATATAAATCACTAAAGTATAAGGCGGTTGGATCCTGACGAGTTGGGTTCAGCCGCCTTTTTGTTAACGGTTTGAAAAAAATCGGCATTCCCCAAAAAAAATTCGATTGATTAAAAAGATATTATTATAACTTTGCGGTTAATCTAAACTAAAGACAATATTTATAACAATTTAACGCTGAACTGAAGTTGGAAAAAACCGCAACTCATACCAACATCTCTGCATATCATCCCGCTTTAAATAAAGGGGTATATTCTGTTGGGTTCAATGTCTTTAGATTCCTTTCCCGACGACCCAGGATTTGATAGCGCTTGTCATACAACCGCTATCGCATCGGATATCCCCATGTCCGGTGAATGTTCCGTAATGGAAGACTTCAATGTAGTTTATTGATTCACGATTTCAATTTTAAAAGTTGGAAAATCAGCATATCATCGTTAGGGTAGCCACACCTGACGATATACACTATTCAAAAACCATCACTGATGAGATGGAGGCGTCTGCAAAAGCGCGTGGGACTGGAATTGCTAAACGTTCACCGGCCTATGTGGAGCTTAAAATGCAGGAGGGCAAAGCTGTTATTGCAGTAACCGACAAAGGGGACTGGGTAGGCTTTTGTTATATAGAAGCATGGGGGCATGGCAAATTTGTGGCCAACTCAGGGCTGATCGTGAATCCTGCCTTCCGTGGGCATGGCGTGGCCAAGTCCATCAAAAAGAAAATCTTCGAACTGTCAAGAGAAACGTACCCCGAGTCCAAAATATTTGGTCTGACTACCGGGCTGGCTGTCATGAAGATCAACTCTGAACTGGGTTATGAGCCTGTTACCTACTCCGAACTGACGGACGACGAAGAGTTCTGGAAAGGCTGCCGCAGCTGTGTGAACTTCGATATCCTCACCAGCAAAGAACGAAAGAACTGCCTGTGCACCGCGATGCTGTATGATCCCGCAGAGAAACTGAAAGAGGCGGAAGAGCGTGCCATGGCCGATGCCAAAGCCAAACAGGAAGCGGCCGCTACTGCCCTGCAGCCTGCCAACCAGCTGTCTGTGACCGCTGCCGGCCAGATCCACCATGAGAAGCGGCGCCGGAGATTTAAAGGAAACATAAAGCTGTACGAACGCTGGTTAAGATTTAAAAGATTTGTTTTGCTCAACAGCAAAAAAGAAGGCGGCGCTACCGGCACCAGGAAAAAATTCTTCCTGTTCTGAAGGCTGCCACACCCTGTCTGACAATATAGTTTTCAATATATAAATGATGTCGTAAAAATGAAAAAAGTAGTACTGGGATTTAGCGGAGGACTTGATACTTCGTATTGCGTTAAATATCTGACTGAAGAAAAAGGATATGAGGTGCATTCCGTAATCGTTAACACCGGCGGTTTTTCTGAAGAAGAACTGGTGGAAATTGAGAAACGCGCTTATAACCTGGGCGTTAAAAGTCACAAGACTGTTGACGCGGTCCGTTCCTACTACGACGGCGTTATTAAATACCTGATTTTCGGTAACGTACTGAAAAACAATACCTACCCGCTGAGCGTGAGTGCAGAGCGCATGAGCCAGGCGCTGGCCATCGCGGAATATGTGAAAGAAGTAGGCGCTGACGCGGTAGCGCATGGCAGCACCGGCGCCGGTAACGACCAGGTGCGTTTTGACATGGTGTTCCATATCATGATCCCCGGTGTGGAGATTATCACCCCGATCCGTGATATGAAACTGAGCCGTGAAGCTGAAATTGACTACCTGCGTTCCAAAGGAGTGAACATGAACTTCGACAAAGCCATGTACTCCATTAATAAAGGTATGTGGGGCACTTCCGTAGGCGGTAAGGAAACACTGACTTCCAACGGTATGCTGCCGGAAGAAGCATGGCCTACCCAGCTGACCAAAGAAGGAGAAGAGCAGGTAAAACTGACTTTCGAACAGGGCGAACTGATTGGCGTGAACGACCGGAAATTCGGTCACCCGTCTGAAGCCATCCAATACCTGCAAACTATCGCGGGGCCGTTCGCTATCGGTCGTGATATCCACGTTGGCGATACCATCATCGGTATCAAAGGCCGCGTAGGCTTTGAAGCCGCCGCTCCCATGGTGATCCTCAAAGCGCACCACGCGCTGGAGAAACATGTGCTCACCAAATGGCAGCTGACCTGGAAAGACCAGCTGGCGCAGTTCTACGGCAACTGGATGCACGAAGGTCAGATCATGGACCCGGTGATGCGCGACATCGAAGCGTTCCTGCAGCATACACAGGAAAATGTTTCCGGTGAAGTGTTCGTGACCCTGATGCCTTATCGCTTCCAGGTAACCGGTATCCAGTCACCTTACGACCTGATGAGCAGCAAATTCGGCAAGTACGGCGAAATGAACAGCGGCTGGTCCGGTGAAGACGTAAGGGGCTTCAGCAAAATATTCGGTAACCAGACGATGATCTGGCACCAGGTTAAAAATTCTATCTAAAATCAGCATCGCAATCATGGCAAATGATAAAAGGATAAAGGCAGGCATTGTTGGTGGAGCAGGTTATACCGGCGGAGAAATGATCCGGTTATTACTGAACCATCCGGACGTATCCATTTCGTTTGTGCATAGCCGTAGTAATGCGGGCAATCCGTTGTACGCAGTACATGCCGACTTGCTGGGCGAAACAGAACGGTCTTTCACCGCCGAGCTGAGCAACGATATAGACGTGATGTTCCTCTGCCTCGGGCACGGGGAATCCAAAAAGTTCCTGGAAGCAACAGATGTTGCTCCCCATGTGAAAATAATAGACCTGAGCCAGGATTTTCGTTTAGGCGAAAGCGTTAAAGGACGGGAATTTGTGTACGGGCTGCCGGAATTACAGCGGGAAGAAATCAAAAAGGCGAATAACATCGCCAATCCCGGGTGTTTTGCCACGGCCATCCAGCTGGGCATCCTGCCGCTGGCCAAAGCTGGTCTGCTGAAAGAAGTACATACCACCGGCATCACCGGCTCCACCGGCGCCGGCCAGAGCCTGCAGGCCACTTCCCACTTTACCTGGAGGGCTAACAATATCTCCACTTACAAAGTGCTGAACCATCAGCACCTGAAAGAAATACGACGAAGCCTGGTACAGTTGCAACCGGGCTTCACAGAAACGGTCAACTTTGTACCGGTACGCGGTGATTTCCCCAGAGGTATCTGGGTCACCTCTTACCTGCAGAGCGACCTGACGCTGGAAGCAGCGGTGCAGTTGTACAAAGACTACTATGCCGGTCATCCTTTTACGCATGTCAGCGAAAAGCAGATCGACCTGAAGCAGGTAGTGAATACCAACAAGGTATTGCTGCAACTCGAGAAAGTGGATAACAAACTGGTGATCCACTCCATCGAAGATAACCTGGTAAAAGGTGCTTCCGGTCAGGCTGTACAGAACATGAACCTTATGTGCGGACTGGATGAAACGGCCGGACTCAGACTGAAGTCCATCGTGTTCTAACCGTTTTTATCATTTTCAATTTTTTCCGACATCATGAAACTTTTCGACGTTTATCCTGTAAACGATATTATTATAGACAAAGCCGCCGGTTCCAACGTATGGGACGATAAGGGCACCGAATACCTGGACCTGTACGGCGGTCATGCTGTTATCTCTATCGGTCATACCCACCCGCACTATGTAAAAAGGCTGACCGACCAGCTGCATAAGGTAGGCTTCTATTCCAACTCTGTGAAGATGCCGCTGCAGGAAGAGCTGGCCACCTTGCTGGGCAAAGTGTCCGGTAAAGCAGACTATCAGCTGTTCCTGTGCAACTCCGGCGCCGAAGCCAACGAAAACGCGCTGAAACTGGCTTCTTTCTACAACGGTAAAAAGAAAGTGATCGCTTTCCGCAAAGCTTTCCACGGACGGACCTCCCTCGCGGTGGCAGCCACCGACAACCCGAAGATCGTGGCGCCGGTGAACGAGACCGACAACGTGGTGTTTCTGCCATGGGAAGACGAAGCAGCGCTGGAAGCCGCTTTTAAACAACACGAAGTATCTTCTGTTATCATAGAAGGTATCCAGGGTGTAGGCGGTATCAATGTAGCCAGCGAGTCGTTTCTGCGCAAGATCCGGAGCCTGTGCGACGCGCACAACGCTGTTTTCATCGCCGACTCCGTACAATGCGGTTATGGCAGAAGCGGTAAATTCTTCTCCCATGATTTTGCCGGCGTGGATGCCGATATTTATTCCATGGCCAAAGGCATGGGTAATGGTTTCCCGATAGGCGGCATTATCGTTTCCCCGAAAATCAAAGCAGTACATGGTATGCTGGGCACCACTTTTGGGGGTAACCACCTGGCCTGTGCAGCAGCCCTCGCCGTACTGGAAGTGATCGAAAGCGAAAAGCTGATCGACAACGCCGCCAGCGTAGGCGCTTACCTGATGGAAGAGCTGCGGAAGTTCTCCCAGGTAAAAGAAGTAAGGGGCCGCGGGCTGATGATCGGCATCGAGATGCCGGAAGAGCTGGCTCATGTAAGAAAGAACCTGCTGGGCGTACATAAGATCTTTACCGGAGAAGCCAAGCCGAACGTAATCCGGCTGCTGCCTTCCCTGGCACTGACCAAAGCCCATGCAGATCAGTTTTTGGAAGCGTTTAGAAAAGAAGTCAAATAGCAATAATGAAGCAATTTATTTCAACAGCAGATGTGCCTAGTGTCCCGCGGTTGGTGGACATTGCCATGAACTACAAGAAAAATCCTTTCATCGATAAGGAATTGGGAAAAAACAAAACGTTGGGAATGATTTTCCTGAATCCCAGTTTGCGAACACGCTTAAGTACACAGGTAGCTGCTAAAAACCTGGGCATGGAAGCGGTGGTGTTCAACATCGACAAAGAAGGATGGGCGCTGGAGATGAATGACGGGGTAGTGATGAATGGTAATACCACCGAACACGTAAAAGAAGCTGCCGCCGTAATGGGGCAGTACTTCGATATACTGGCTATCCGCACCTTCCCGGGGTTGAAAGACAAACAAGAAGACTATACGGAGAAATATATCAACCAGTTCATTAAATACGCCGGCGTACCGGTGGTGAGCCTGGAAAGCGCTACCCTGCACCCTTTGCAGAGTCTGACCGATGTGATCACCATCAAAGAAAACTGGCAGCAGCCCCGCAAACCGAAAGTGGTGATGACCTGGGCGCCGCACGTAAAAGCGCTGCCGCAGGCTGTTCCCAACTCTTTCGCCCAGTGGATGAACGCATGGGGAGAGGTGGACTTTGTGATCGCCCATCCCGAAGGATATGAGCTGGACGAAAAATTCTCCGGCAACGCCCGTATCGAGTACAACCAGGACAAAGCCCTGGAAGGCGCTGACTTCGTGTATGTGAAAAACTGGTCTTCGTACAGGGATTACGGTAAGATCACCTGCACAGACCCCAGCTGGATGGTGACCAATGATAAACTCAAACATACCAATACCGCCAAAGTAATGCACTGTCTGCCGGTGAGAAGGAATGTGGTGATCGCGGACGAAGTGCTGGACGGACCTCAATCCATCGTGATCCCTGAAGCGGGCAACCGCGTATGGGCGGCACAGGCGGTATTAAGCGAAATATTGAAAGGATAATCATGATTGATCTGTTTATTATCAAAGTAGGCGGAAACGTTATTGATAACCCGGTGTTGCTGCAGGCTTTCCTGGAGAAGTTTGCCACCATACCCGGTAAGAAGATACTGATACACGGTGGCGGTAAGATCGCCACCCGTATCGGCGATCAGCTGGGCATCGAGTCTAAATACGTAGATGGCCGTCGTATTACCGACGCCGCCACGATCGATGTGGTGACCATGGTATATGGCGGGCTGGTGAATAAGCAGCTGGTAGCCAAACTGCAGGCCGCGCAATGCAACGCCATCGGGCTTACCGGCGCAGACGCCAACATCATCCCTGCCACCAAAAGGCCGGTAAAAGAAATCGACTACGGTTTTGTAGGCGATGTAAAACCGGAAATGGTGCAGACAACCGCGCTGAAAGCTTTGCTGGAAGCTGGCCTTACACCGGTGTTTGCCCCGCTTACCCACGATGGTAACGGTCAGATGCTGAACACCAATGCAGACACCATCGCCGCTTCGCTGGCCATCGCGTTGTCTGCCAGCTACCAGGTGAGGCTGATCTACTGTTTCGAGAAAAAAGGCGTGCTGCATGATCCGAACGATGACAACGCTGTCATCAACCTGATCAACAAAGACATCTACCAGCAGCTGCTGGCAGACAAGGTGCTGTCAGCCGGTATCCTGCCGAAGCTGGAGAACGCCTTCTCCGCCATTAATAACGGCGTGAAGGAAGTGCTGATAGGACACGCCGACGATGTGCTGAGCAATACCACCGATACGGTAGCAGGCACTTTAATATGCTAGTCTATGTGGAACGAAAAATTATACGACGTGGCTGTGGCGCTGTTAAAACAGCTCATAGCCACGCCTTCTTTAAGCCGGGAGGAAGATGGTACCGCCCAGGTGATCAGTGACTTCCTGACCGCCATGGACATACCGCATGAACGGCATCTGAACAACGTGTGGGCGGTCAACAAACATTTTGATCCCGCCAAACGTAATATCCTGCTGAACTCCCATCATGATACCGTGAAGCCCAATCCGCAGTATACCCGCGACCCTTTTAGTCCGGATGTGGAAGACGGCAAGCTGTTCGGGCTGGGCAGCAATGACGCCGGCGGTTGCCTCGTGAGCCTGATCGCCACTTTCCTGCATTTCTATCACCGCACCGACCTCGGCTACAACTTTGTGCTGGCGGCTACTGCGGAAGAAGAGATCAGCGGCGCCAACGGTATCGAGAGCATTCTCGATAAGCTGCCGGCCATTGATTTCGCCATTGTGGGCGAGCCTACGCTGACGCAGCTGGCCATCGCCGAAAAAGGACTGATGGTGCTGGACTGCACGGCTTACGGCAAGGCAGGCCATGCTGCGCGGGAAGAAGGCGAGAATGCGCTGTATAAAGCGCTGCCGGACATCACCTGGTTCCGCGATTTCCGTTTCCCTAAAGAATCGGAAACATTAGGGCCGGTAAAAATGAGCGTGACGGTTATCAACACTTCCAACAAGGCGCACAATGTGGTGCCGGCAGACTGTAGTTTTGTGGTAGACGTACGCGCTACCGACCAGTACACGCTGGAAGAACTGTTGGAGATCATCCGCGCGAACGTACAATGTGAGGTGAAGCCCCGTTCCATGCGGATGCGGCCTTCCTTCATACCGATGGACCATCCGTTTGTAAAAGCGGGCATCGCGCTGGGTAAAACGTGGTACGGTTCTCCCACCACTTCAGACCAGGCGCTGATACCGGCTACCTCCGTGAAGATGGGGCCCGGCGATTCCGCCCGTTCACATACGGCAGATGAATTCATCTACCTGGAAGAGATCAAAGCAGGTATCGATAGTTATATCCGGATATTGGAGATGATCCAGTAATCCCGCGCACACAAAGTTTTTAAGAGCGCAAAGGACGCTAAGCAGTTAGCGTTTGCTATAAAATATTTTTTATGAAACTGTGGCAAAAAGATAAGGCATCGCTGGATGCCGTAGAGAAATTCACGGTGGGCAAAGACCGTGAAATGGATGCCTTCCTGGCGCCGTTCGACGTGCTGGGCTCTATGGCGCACATCACTATGCTGCAAAGCATCGGACTGCTGGAAGCCGGTGAGCTGACTATCCTGAAGCAGGAGCTGAAGAAGATCTACCAGGATATCCAGGATGGTAATTTTGCGCTGGAAGAAGGCGTAGAGGATATTCACTCACAGGTGGAGCTGCTGCTGACCCGTCGTTTAGGCGAAGTAGGTAAAAAGATACACAGCGGCCGTTCCCGTAACGACCAGGTGCTGGTAGACCTGAAGCTGTTCCTCCGTCACGAGTTGCAGACGATGGTGTCTTCCGTGAAAGCGCTGTTCGACCTGTTACAACAGAAAAGCGAAGAATACAAAGACCACCTGATCCCGGGATATACGCACCTGCAGATCGCCATGCCTTCCTCTTTCGGGTTGTGGTTTGGCGCTTATGCGGAGAGCCTGGTGGACGATCTCACCATGCTGCAGGGTGCTTATAAAGTGGTGAACAAAAATCCGCTCGGCTCCGCTGCCGGTTACGGTTCTTCGTTCCCCCTGGACCGTGAGATGACCACCCGCTTGCTCGGTTTCGACGCGCTCAACTATAACGTGGTATACGCACAGATGGGCCGTGGTAAAACTGAAAAGATCGTCGCCTTTGCGCTGGCCGGCATCGCTGCTACCATCGCCAGGATGGCCATGGACGCGTGCCTGTTCATGAACCAGAATTTCGGCTTTATCAGTTTCCCGGATGAACTGACCACCGGTTCCAGTATCATGCCGCATAAGAAAAACCCGGACGTATGGGAACTGATCCGCTCTCATGGCAATAAGTTACAGGCACTGCCCAATGAAATCGCCATGATGATCACCAACCTGCCTTCCGGTTACCACCGCGATCTGCAGTTGCTGAAAGAGAACCTGTTCCCCGCTTTCCAGACGCTGCGCGATTGTATCGATATGAGCCGCCTTATGCTGGAGAATATCCGCATCAAAGAAAATATCCTCGATGATGATAAGTACCAGTACCTGTTCAGCGTGGAAGTGGTGAACAACCTGGTGCTGCAAGGCACGCCTTTCCGCGAAGCTTACAAGCAGGTAGGTATGGACATAGAAGGTGGTACTTTCTCTCCGTCTAAAGAAGTGAAACACACCCATGCCGGCAGCATCGGTAACCTGTGCACCGCGCAGATAGCCGCGCAGATGGACACGGTACTCAAAGGGTTTCCGTTTGAAGCGGTGGAGAAAGCGATAGCGGAATTGCTGGAGAAGTAAAGTTATCTTGATAAGGAAATAGTGACCCTCTTCGTGATATGCGGAGAGGGTTTTTTATTTTCGGAGTGTGTGCGTTTTACCATGAATACCAAATTATCATTGAATATCGGCGGTTTGCTGGCTGCACTTTCAGCCTGGGTTATTTTTGCCGATTGTTGTAAGTCGCCTTGTAAGGCATTCCTGGAAAAGTATCGTAAAGAGGATTTCTCCCCATTCAAAAACAAGTACATACTGAATCGAGGTATAGATCATAGCGATCATTCGTCGATACTGTTTGTTTATGATGAAAGGGATGATGGTCCTTATATGGTTAAAGTCAACCGTACATCCGGGAAAATTGTAGGGACTAGCACGCATCTGATGAAAGACGCCAGTAACCCGGACAGTGTTTTTAAACAGCAGTTAGCCATGAAGTTCATTCGGTATCATGTAGATGGTTTAGATGTGGATAGTGTTGGTAATGTGTTTGTCTGGATAACACATGACCAGCCGGATTTGATAAGGGTGGCCGGGAAAATAGATATGCCTGGATTTGATGAAAAGCACTATCGGGAGACGAAGGATAACTGGTATGTTAGCAAGGAATGTTGGGAGGAGACGATGTCGGGAAGTACCGCCGACGTGGTGAAGTATCGTGGTTTCCTGATTTCCTGGAAAAAGGAGTTTTTATTTTTTCCGTCTGAGAATAATAGTGCTGCGGACTTTATAAAGTCTGTGCATCAAACCGGTTTTAGAGTGGAGACCGAAATCAGTACAGATATTATCGACAAGTTGGAATATAAGGTTGTTAGCTATAATTTTTATGATCATCAGAAAGATAAAGATACCATTGGTATAGTACCGGTGATTGTTTATTGCAGGCCTTATAATTCAAAAGCTGTGGATGGAGAAAAGAATAATCTGATTTTTTATTATGATGCTTATGAATCTGTTTATGAGTATCATGTATATAAAGACGTAAGTGTCCGTTTGGTTAGATATTCAGGGAGCTGCCTTTACAGAGAATCCGTGCCGTGAGAATGGCAATAAACAGGGCAAGCAGTAATACAGCGAAAGCTTTTTTTGAGAAAACAGATACCAGTTAAGTAAGTACTACTTATGAATATAGCAGAAGAAATTTTTATAGAAAAAGCGGTGGAAAGAGGAGGAATATTCCTTTATTCCAGAGGAATTGCCTTAGAGTTTGTAAAAACGTGTAGAAGCGAAAACATTCAGTTGTTGGGGATAGATGGATTTTTGCTTGATGGTAATCGTATTCAACCCAGTATGGCGGATAGTATAGATTTTTCATCTTTATTTTTTGAAGGGGATATCTATCAAAAAGCGATAAGTTTTTTGGTAGTTAGACCTGATAGCATGTTTTTCGAGATAACATGTGCGTAGATAGACCCGGGCAACCGTTGCTAAAGGGGGGGCTTGAAGGCGCCCTGAATGGTGAGTAAGGGAAAACAAAAAGGTGATAAATGTTACCTACCGGGGAGATGCATTGAAAGGTGATAGTGGGTATCCCTACACGATGAGAATGCCAATAGAAGAGATATTACGCCAAAATAGTTAGCGTCTTTATGGGATTCAATATAACAGAAAATGATATTTATCGATAAAAACGAAGGATTAATCAATTATTTCACAGAGAAATTTAACCTGTTAAGTTCTAAGCTATATAAGGTGGATGTTTACAATGATATCGGGTCGGAATTAGCGATCGACCTGTATTTTGAGCTGTTGTATACAGATGCTGAAAAATTCATCAAACTTAGCTTTAAGGGAATTAAGGTGTTTTCTTTCTATCATCAAAGGGATAGTTATTTCTACAATGTTGAGAGATATAAGTTTTTTAAAAGTAAAGAGTGTTATTATCTGTGTTTAGATCCTTGTGACGAGGAAGTGGTTGTTTCGGAAAGGGATCAGAACTTTATACTAGGAGATGAGGTGACAGGTTTTCTGGTACCTGGGATACTTTAATAGAGGACAGTTTAAGAGTCAGTGGGGATGAAGCTGATAGTCTGATAATAGCCTTTGCCAGGAAGTTAGATGGTGCTGTTGTTGATAGTTAAACTAAGTTTAGGCTCTTTTGGATGAATTGGCTATTATGCTTTCTTGCTGAAAAATGGCAGCTAACCTGTCTTTGAAAAGACGTCATAAATACATACCTTAGATTTGTATTGTGTAACCCGAATCTGTGAAGATAAAACCAAATGCAGCAATTACCCGTTTTTCAGACCTATGTGTTGAATCCCGGATATAATTTTTTTTAAAGAGATTTTTACGAAGTATGGTACCTATGAAATGTTTGTTTAAAAAATGCCTGATTGCCCTGTTGTGTGCTGATAACAAGCTACCCGATAATTCCCACCGGTCCTATTTACGTTTTCCAAATAAACCAATGAGCGTGTATAAAAGTGTGTTCATTGATAGCTTTGGCGCAGCTTTGTTGCTGGTTATCCTTATGTTTAGTGGGAATCTGGTATCGGCGCAGCAACCAGGCGGGCCCTCCCTGCCAGCTGCAACGCCGGTAGCCTTGCCTTCTGCTTATACTGTTCCGGTTATTAACTATGTCCGTACCTGGGAGCCGTCTATTCCGCTGACAGATCCGGCAGCCGTGATGGCTAATGGCCAGGTGGCGGATGTAAAACAGACGACGCAATACTTCGATGGATTGGGTCGCCTGCTGCAGACGGTTGCTAAGGGCATGAGCGATAGTGGGAAAGATATTGTAAGTCCTGTGGTGTATGATGCATTCGGTCGTGAGCAGTATAAATACCTGCCTTATAGGGATATGGCAGGTGACGGTAAGTTCAAAACATCTCCTTTTAGCGTTCAACAGCAGTTTTACCAGGGTTCCGGTAATTATCCCGGTGAGAAGATATTTTATAGCCAGACAGCGTTTGAAGCTTCCCCTTTAAACAGGGTATTGAAGACTTATGCTCCCGGTAATAGCTGGGCCACGCGCCCGGTAAGCCAGCAATACCTGGTGAATACCGCACAGGACTCAGTGCGTATCTGGAACATGGCAGTAACCGGCTTACCGGTGAGCCCGGGTATCTATGCAGCAGGACAATTGCTTAAAAACGTTACCATAGATGAAGACGGCGGTCAGGTAGTGGAGTATAAAGATAAATCAGGACAGGTGGTGCTCAAAAAAGTACGGCTGTTGCCCACCGCCAATGCTGCGCACATGGGGTGGCTATGCACCTACTATGTTTATGATGACCTAAATAACCTTCGTTTCGTGATCCCTCCGCTTGGGGTGGAGAAAGTCACCAGTAGCTGGAATGTAGCTGCTATCGCCAACGGTCTTTGTTTTCAGTATACCTATGATGGCAGGAACCGGATGATCACTAAAAAGGTTCCCGGCGCTGGTATGGTGGAAATGGTCTACGACGTACGCGACCGGCTGGCATTTGCCAGGGATTCTAATCAGCGTGCGCAAAATCAATGGCTTGCCACTTTTTATGATCAGCTGAACCGGCCTGTAGAAACGGCGCTGTACAGCAGAAATATATCCAGAGAAGCGCTACAGACGCAACTGAACGGGGCTGTTAGTAACAGTGGCACCAGCAGCTATACCTTTCCCGGTACCGCCGACCTGGTGGTGGCTTCCCATGAGGCCGCGCGTAATCTATATCAGGCAACGAACTCTGTAACGCTGGAAGGAGGCTTTGACACCGGCGGCAGCACAGATGTTGATGTGAATATTAATCCATCACTGACCGGCGGAAGAACGGACATCCCGGTGAGTAATCCATTGCCGGATATTTTTAGCAATGGTACGCTGACACCGTTGACCTTTACTTTTTATGATAACTATAATTTTACCGGCGCACACGCAGCCGACAACAGGTATTATAGCAAACCGACTACCGGTGGAAATCCCAATGCAGAGCCGGTGACTGTTGGCAATATGACGAAAGGGCTCGTAACAGGTGCGCGTGTTCGTATCCTTGGGACAGATACCTGGCTGACTACAACTTCCCGCTATGACGACAAGGGCAGGGTGACCCAGG
>NZ_CAMLHC010000044.1 GCF_946479755.1 uncultured Chitinophaga sp.
CGGGGCGGTTTTGTTGACCCCGCTTTAATAAAATTTTTTTTTTTTTTTTTTTATGAACAAAAATTCCTGCAGCGCGGCGGTTCCAAATTTGACATATGTCAAATGGCGACCGCCTGCAGAAAACAGTTGTTTCCGGTAACTAAGCGGGCGCCTGGTTATCCTTTCGCGCGGATGCGGCTCAGTGTTTCGAGGGTGATGCCCAGGTAAGAGGCGATGTGGCTCAACTGCACGTTGCGTACGATCTCCGGGTAACGGTCCACCAGTTGGTCGTACCGCTCTTTCGCCGTGGCAAACTGCAGGCTGGCCAGCCTTTCTTCCAGCCAGATGGCGTATGCCTCCATGCTCAGCGTCCATACTTTTTCGAATACGGGGAAGCGTTCCCGCAGCCGGGCCATTTTCTCCACCGATACCACTTCGATGAGACTGTCTTCCAGCACTTCGAACGACTCCGGGCTGGGCGTTTGGCGGGTGGCGCTTTCCAGTGACAGTACCACGTCATTCGTGAAACAGAAAGAGGTGGTGATCTCCCGGCCGTCTTTCAGGTAAAAACCCCTGACAGCGCCGGATAGTAGTATGTAGGTATGCCGGCAGACCTGTCCCTGCTCCAGCAGCAGGTCGCCTTTTTTAAAGCGTTTTTCCTGCGCCGCCTCATAGTAGGCGTCCCGCAGTGTCTCCTCCTGGAAAGCGGCCGTCAGTAAGTCTTCGATAAGGGCTTCCTGGTATTTCATGGCGGCAAGGTACGGAATTCCGTTCCTGTAAATGCGGTATCAGCATGATACCGGAAATTTCAGCGCGATCTCCCGTTTTTCATCTTCGCTTCATCTTGCCCCGCTACTTTTGACATCATATCATTCAAACACCTGAAAAACCGTTTATTATGAAATCTACAGTATTGTTTCTCGCGGCATTCACTTTTTCCGGAGCAGTTTTTGCACAATCGGCTACCGTAAAGGCCAGCGGCAGTATGCAGACCAGGGTGCAACCCGGTCAGGCCCAAACAGCTGCTGGTGGTAGTGGCAGCGTCACCGTGTCCGGGCCGGCCGGCAGCAGCGCCGTGGCGGGCGCCAGCCAGTCCGCAGCAGAACAGGGCGCGCAGCCTGCCACAGCGGCAACCGCTACGCCCATACAGGTTACCGGCACACAGGCGGCAGCAGCCGGTACAAGTGTGATCGATGCACAGACAGCGGCACAGGCAGCGGCGCAGCAAACAGTGAAGACAGGCGCCGCGGCAGTACAGGCAGGCGTACAGGCAGCGACCCAACAAACACTGAAAGCCGGTACAGGCGTTATCAACGCAGCATCCGGCATCAATGCGACCACCCGGCAGGCGGTAAAAGTGGCGCCGGTGCGTGTGAATACGAAGATCGCAGGTGGCGCCGGCCTGGGCATATTGTAATTGTAAAAGAAAAAACAGAATTTTGCCGGCAACATAACGGCAAAATTCTGCCTCCGTTCCGTTCATATGGTAAGACTGTTCATATCGGCATCCCTGCTAATGTCTGTCATGGCATTGCTGCAGCCCCATAAAGGCTACGGATACGGGTATGTCAGTACAGCTAACCATATAGGCGTACCGGCAGACAGCGTTCCGCCGGCACGCATGCCGGCAGACAAGCCTGTTGAAAAACCAGTAACACCATCGGTCATCCCGGAAGTAAAACTGCCGGAAATAAAGGAAGTGCCTAAATCAAGGCGCGGCATCAAACCGATGGCCATTCCTTCTCCATTGCCTGTCCAACCAATCAGGATCATTAAACCAAAAATCATTGTCCGAAAGCTGATCTGACGGGTAATAACATAGATAATAATATGAGATATGCACTAATACTGGCCCTGCTGACAGGGTTGTGCCATACCTCCGTGCAGGCGCAAACAGACACAGCGCAAACACAGACACGGACAGGAACGGCACAGGCCACATCAGCAGGCGCCTCAACTGTCACACCTGCTGCCACACCTGCTGCCAGCACGGCGGAACAAACCGCCGCACAGCAACCGGCGCCCGCAGACTCGGCGGCGACGAAAAAAACAATCTTCACCCTCGGGGCACTGTATGCCAGCAATGCCAGCTATTACGGGCAAACAGCCGCCAGTGCCCTGCCTTACCTGGCGGCCAGCGGCGTGGTACAGTTTCCCTTCGGCCTGTACCTCAGCGGCACCGCCTACCGCCTGCTGCAGGATTCGGCCAATACCGTTTCCGCCACCAGCGCCACCGTAGGGTTCAACATCCCTATAGGGAAAAAGCTGACCGCCACCCTGGCCTACAGCCACACCTTCTACCCTGCTTCCTCCCAGTTCCTGCAGGCCGCCAATCCGGACAACGCCACAGCGGAACTGAAATATGCCTACTGGCTGACCAGCGGCATACAGGCGGACTACGCATTTGGTAAAGCGCAGGACCTGTTTCTCACTTTTAATACCGGGAAACAGATCACCCTCGGCAGCATCGCTAAAAACAAAGACCTGATCACACTCACGCCCGCCGTGGACATCGTGGCCGGCACCCAACGCTTTTACCGGAGCTATGTGGAAGAAAAATACCTGCAGCTCAGCAAACTCGGATTGCCACTGCCACTTCTGCCGGGCATACCGGCGGGCCGGCAGACAGTGACAGAAGAAGCCTCCAGCTTCGACCTGCTGTCATACAATCTCAAAGTGCCGCTGGCCTACAACCGTGCACATTATATGGTAGAAGTGGAATACCAGCTGTCCCTGCTGAGCGATAAAGCCCTCAGCGGTGCCGGCGAAACCCACTCTTTTTTGAATTGCAGCTTTTATTACCAGTTCTGATATGAAGGTGTTAATCATCGAAGACGAAAAATCCATGGCCGCCGAAATGGAGGCCTTCCTGAAAAAGGCCTACCGCTGCGACCTCGTAGTGTCTGCCCGCCAGGCGGTCGACCGCCTGGAAGACAATACCTACGATTTCGTACTGCTGGACCTCGGGCTGCCGGACATGGACGGGATGCAGCTGTTGCAACAGGCCAGGAAACTGTGCCCGGAAGCAGCGTACATCATCCTCACCGCCCGCGGGCAGCTGGAAGACCGCATCAAAGGCCTCGACCTCGGGGCCGACGATTATCTGCCCAAACCGTTTTCCCTGCTGGAGCTGCAATCCCGGATGCAGGCCATCTCCCGCAGAAAATTCGGGCTGCAGGACTCGCTGCTGCCACTGGGCGATTTTAATGTGGACCTGCAAAAGAGAAACGTCTATTTCGAACAAACAGAAATAGCCCTCTCGCGCAAAGAATTCGACCTGCTGAGTTATATGCTGCTGCATAAAAACAGGCCGCTGTCCCGCATGCAGCTCAGTGAACACATCTGGGGCGACCTGGCAGATGATGAATACGACTCCAACTATATCGACGTACATATCAAAAATATCCGGAGAAAACTGTCTGCCCATGCGGCGGTGGACTGGCTGCAGACCATCCGCCACGTAGGCTATAAAATAAAGATCTGAGCGTGAAACTGTTTACCAAACTGACATTATTCATCACCCTGTCAAAAATGGCGGTAGCATTGCTGTTTGTGCTGCTGCTGCCGGTATTGACAGAAGATATCGCGCATCAGTATAACGACTACTATCTCCGGGAACAAAAGAAAAAAGTACTGCAGGTGATACAACAGAATGGTATAGACGCCTACCTGCAGGGAGAAGAGACCTACGGCAGCTATACCATGCTGAAAGAAGAATACATCTCGCTGGAACCCGCCGGCAAAACCAGGCAGCCGGACACGATGGCCACCCTGCAACGCGTGGTGGAAGGCGATACCCTCACCTACCGCGTACTAACGCATATCCTGCAGGCAGACCATCGCGCCTTTCTGCTCGAAGTAGGTAAAAAAACAACCACCATCAGTCAATACAACCGCCCCCTGCAACGCATGGCCCTCTATGTGCTCGGTGGCCTCATCGTCATTACCATCCTCATTGACCTGGTGTTTACGCGCCTGCTGCTGAAACCACTCGGCGTCATTATCCAGACAAGACTGCTCCACAGGCGCTTCCCCTTCCGGGAACAAGCCCCTCCGGTGAAAACATCTACCACCGACTTTCAGTACCTCGATGATTCGCTCGTGGAACTGATGGATAAAATCAACGACGCATTCGAAAAAGAACGGGAGTTCACCTCCAACGCATCGCACGAACTGATGACGCCCGTCAGCATACTGCAAACAAAAATGGAAAACCTGCTCGAAGAAAGGGAAACAGACGAAGCGCTGCAGCAGAAAATACAGGGTATGATGAAAACATTGAAGCGCCTGAAAAAAATCGTGCATTCCCTGCTGCTGATCTCCCGCATAGAAAACGACCAGTTTCCTAAAAATGATCAGCTCTCTCCTCTTCAGCTGGTCACCGACGTGATGGAGGAACTGTCCCACCGCCTGGAAGAAAAAAACCTCCGCTTCTCCGTGCAGTTGTCGCCGAAGACCATACTGCGCCACCTCAACCAGGACCTGATCTTCCAGCTGGTGTACAACCTGCTGCAGAACGCCATCAAATACAACCGGGAAAACGGCAGCATTACCGTCACCGACGAAACCCTCCCTGACGCCTACCTCCTGGTGATCACCGATACCGGCGTCGGTATTTCGGCGCGGGAAGTAGATACCATCTTCCACCGCTTCCGGAAAATACAACGGGGCACCACAGAAGGCTACGGTCTGGGCCTGGCGATCGCCCATACCATCGCACAGTACCATCATATAGATATCAGCGTAACAACAGAAATAGACAGGGGAAGTACCTTCACGCTGCGGTTTCCGCTGTGACCGGCCATAAGTGGCTTCAATGCCGGCTCCTGCGGAAGCGAGTGCCTTTGGACCTTTTGCTGTGCACGCCTGCGCATGAGTGCTTCACCTCCCGCTATGAACACCTTCCTTAGTACAATACAAGTCAAGCCGCTGTTTATTCAGCAGTGCCGGTCACGCTTACATAAACCGCCGTCCGTAAATATAATTTGGTTTGTAATACAAACTATATTTATATTTGATTCAAAGTTGAACATTGCATGGAAACAACCGACAACAACCTGGAACCGCTGCAAGGGCTGAAAATCATCACGGAAGCTATTTCCCGGACCCGGGAAAACGCGCGGGAACACAGTTACCTGTTCCTGTTGTGGGGCTGGCTCATCGCAGCTGGCTGCATCCTGTTTTTCCTGTTACAGACATTTACTTCCTTTAAACTGTTTTTCCTCCCCTTCCCGGTATTGGTGGCCGCAGGCATTTTCCTGTCCTTCCGGCATTACCGGTCCGGCCCCAGGGCGGTGCAGACTTACCTCGGCTTTTACCTGAAAAACCTGTGGCTGGTGCTGGGCATCTGCTTCATCGTTTCCGTACTGATAAACGTACTGCAACACCAACAACCTTTTACCGGTAATATGTTGATTGGAGGCGCCGGCACACTGGTAACAGGACTGGTACTTCGCTTCAGGCCATTGATCACAGGCGGTATATTGTTTTTTATGTTGGCGGTGGCCAGTATCTTTGTGCCCGGCCAGTATGCCCCTTTGCTGCTGGGCGTAGCTGTACTCGGTGGCTATCTGGCGCCGGGATACCTGCTTAAAAAGTCAACAATATAAACAGAAGCGGATGTTCAATGATTTAGATCCTGTTTTAAATACACCCGTGAGGCTGGCGATCGTGTCTGTGTTGATCAAATTAAAACAGGCGGATTTTGCCTACCTGATGGAAGCCACCAGTACCACACAGGGTAACCTGAGCCATCAGATCAAAAAACTGAGTGAGGCAGCGTATATAGAAGTCATTAAAACCTATAAAGGCAACTATCCGCATACCATCTGCAAACTGACCGCCAAAGGCCGCAAAGCCTTTGAGCAGTATGTAGAAGACATCAAAAAGTACCTGCACCTGTAAAGGCCTTCCCGCCGCCTTCCGGTAAGGTGGCCGGCCCTGTACACTGCAGGAAAAACAATCGACCGGTATTTACTACCGGCTTTTTTTAAACCATTTTAGTTTGCAATACAAACTACATTAATAAACAAATACCATGCAGGGAAAAACGATATTAATCACCGGCGGCACCTCCGGATTGGGTGCTGCCGCCGCCCGGGCCTTCGCCGCCATGAAAGCCCGGGTAACCTTTTGCGGCCGCCGCCTCACGGAAGGACTACAGCTGGAAGCCAGCATCCGCGCCGCAGGCGGCGAAGCCACTTTCATCGCCGCCGACGTCACCGACGAAACACAGGTACAGCACTTCGTGGAGGAAACATGCCGGCTGTACGGACCGCCGGACGCAGCTTTTAACAACGCCGGCGCCAACCTGTACAACGGTCCGCTACACGGCATGACCAGCCGGCAGTTCACCGACACCGTTGCAACCAACCTCACCGGTGTCTTCCATGCGCTCAAATACGAAATACCCGCCATGAAAGCCGGCGGCAGTATCATCAACACCGCCAGCACGGCGGGGGTAAAAGGAGTGGGTCAGGGCATCGCCGCATACGTGGCGGCCAAACACGGTGTCATCGGGCTCACCAAAGCAGCAGCGCTGGAACAGGCCCGCAACGGCATCCGCATCAATGCGCTCGTGGTCAGCGCCATACAAACGGAACAATGGCTCAACAGCGTCGCCGCCAAACCGGGGACCGTAGAGAAAATAGCCGCGGCCATGCCTACCGGCAGGATATCCACCGAGGAAGACATCATCCCGATGGTCCTCTTCCTCGCCTCCGAACAGTCAACATACATCACCGGCGCCGCCATCGCCGTAGACGGTGGCGTTACCGCCGGATAATTATCTAAAATCAATACTATGCATCTCCTTTCACTGTGGACAGCCACCATCACCGCCGCCGTCGTCTTTCTCGCAGGTTCATGGGAACGTATCTTCCGCATGCCGCACTGGTTTGCCGATCCGCCATCCTCTTTCGCCCTTATCGCACCGCAGACCAAACAGTCAGCACGCTTTTGGATACCGCTGCAACTGCTGTTCCTCCTTTCTTTCATCACCGCGCTGATCACCAACTGGTCGCAGCCACAGGTAAGACCATACCTGCTGCTGGCGCTGGCCTCGTTCCTGCTGGTAACCATCCCCACGGCGACCTACTTCGTCAAAGAAATCATCGCCTTCTCCAAAATGACACCAGACACGGCCCGCACACCAGCGCTGCTGCGAAGAAGCAAAAAATGGATACAATGGACCACCTCCCGCAATGTGCTGCAGCTGATCTCGCTCCTGCTGCTGATCTGGGCGTTGTTCAACCGCTATCACTAACAGGAGGTTATCATGAAAAAACTATGCTTTATAATACTGGCCGTCTTCCGGCTGCAAACATACGCCCAAACGCACAACGACATGGATATTCAGCACATCAGACAACATTTCGACCAGCTGGGAAATATCTACCCGGCAGATAAAACCGTAGAGGTCCAAAGCACCACCCTGGCAGGCGTGCCTTGCCATTGGTTTACGCCCGCCCATGCGATGGACAATGAACTCATCATCCTGCTGCATGGCGGCTCCTATGCCCTGGGGTCCCTGCAATCGCACAAAGCCATGACCAGCCGTTTCGCTACCGCACTGCGTCGCAAGATACTGCTGGTGGAATATGCCCTGGCCCCGGAACACCCCTTCCCCGCAGGACGCAACGATGCGGAAAAAGTATACCGCCTGATCGCCGCCGCTTTCCCCACCGTCAGGATCTTCCTGCTGGGTGACAGCGCCGGCGGAGGCATCCTCCTGTCTGCCCTGCACGAACTGTCCGGCACACCGGTCAGGCCCCCCGTCGGCGTAGTACTGATCTCCCCCTGGCTGGACCTCCGCTGCGAAAACGAATCCTACGAAACACGCAGCGCCGACGATCCGATCATGACCAAAGCGGAACTGAAACAGTTCGCCGGTTACTATGCACAAGGCCAGCTCAATGCCGCCAGCGCGGCACAGCTCACCTTTACAACCTTTCCGCCGGTACTGATACTCACAGGCTCACGGGAAGTACTATACGACGACAGCCGGCATTTTTACGAATATATCCGCACCGTAGCCCCCTTCGCCGATATGATCACCTTCGAGGGTCAGACACATGTATGGCCGCTAACATCCATACAATCACCCGCAACTATCAGCACACTGGAGAAAATCAGCGCCTTTATGGATATTCACGGATAATATCACGGGATGGCCAGCAGGCCGTCCCGTTTGCTTTATATTCCCTATCTTCGCCGGCAATGACCTGAAATTGTGCGTTAACGACATGAAATACAACATCAAGGGGAAAACGTATACCTATATTGCTGGCATCAAAGACAATAACCCCGTCCGACTCAGTTTTGATCAGCTCTCTGTCCATACTTTCGACCTCAGCTTCGAGCCGTGGTACCAGGGCGGTTATTGGGACCATTCTTGTGTTCCCCATGTACTGCTCGACGGCGACACCGTTGTCGCCAACGCCACCGTCAACATCCTCCGCGTACGCTGGCAGGGCGAAGAAAGCACCTGGCTGCAGCTGGGCACTGTCATGACACATCCCGACTACCGCCATCAGGGCCTCTCCCGCTGGCTGATGGATAAAATATTCGAAGCATGGGCAGGTAAATATGACGCCATGGTGCTGTTCGCCAATGAAACCGTGCTCGACTTCTATCCGAAATTCGGGTTCGTACCGGTCAGCGAATACCAGTACCATACCCGGCAGCTGTCGCCCCAAACAGGCAAAGTGCGCCGGCTGGACATGGACAACGCGGCCGACAGGGAACTGCTGCTGCAGAAATACGCACAGTCCAACCCGTTCGCCGCACTGGCGGTGACCGCCCCCTCCGGCCTGCTGATGTTCTATTGCACACAGTTCATGAAAACATGCGTGTACTACCTGGAAGAAACGGATATGATCGCAGTAGTGGAACACGAAGAAGGGGTGATGACCTGTCATGATATTTTTGGTGAAACCAGCCAGTCACTCTCCCACCTCCTGTCTGTGCTGATGGAGCAAGAAACCCAACAGGTGGTCCTTGGTTTCACCCCGGCGGATGTTACCGGCTTCACCATGCTGCCGTTGAAAACGGAAGACCTCACGCTGTTTGTACTGAACGGCAGCGAGAACCTTTTTACCGGCCATCAGCTGATGATACCTACTTTGGCTCATACTTAATCACACATATCCCATAGAAAAAGAATCCGTTTATTTATGAAGAAGCTTTTATTGTTTTTATTCGTTTGTATCTCCCATCAACTGTTTGCGCAGGATGAACCTAATTTTCCCGACATGCGCAGCTGGTCGATCTACCTGAGTGGCAACGACTCCACCGACCGGTACATATTTTCTGACACCGCCTATATCAGGGTATCCCCGGATACCAAACAGGCGCCCATAGACACCTTGCTGGCCGGCGACAACGTCACGGTTACCGGCATGACCACCAAAAGCCTCACCATCCGCGGCCTGCAGGGCCCATGGCTGAAAATCGGCTACCATAAAAACGGGGAATACCGTAGCGGGTACATCTGGCAGGGCCTTATCAGCTGCGCCCCGTTACGCCGCGGCGATCTCAAATTCGTATATGGTATTGAACGCAGGGCCGACAGCATCGCCGTATCCGGCAATAAAAAAGACACCTTCCCCAAATACCTGGTACGCCTGAAAGTAGTGCAGAACGGCGTACTGCTCACCAAAGCGGCGCAGATCATCGGCGACGACGAAACCGCCAACTTCAGCGATGGTAAAATCATGAGCGGCATGGGCCTCACCAATGTGCAGCACATTGTAGTGCTCACTTTTACCGGCGCAGCCTGCGGCGTTCCGACAGATGAATACTATTTCGCGTGGACCAAAGACGGCCAGCTGCTGCAGCTCCTGACCAAAACCAATATCGGCGACGCCGATGCGTATTATCATTCCGAGGAGTTCGTATTCCCCAACGAGAAGAACGGACAACCGGACATGATCGCCTGGAACATGGAAGAAGCAGAAGGCACTGACAAAGTGGACAAAAACGGCATGAACATCATGAAAGTGACCGCTAAAAAAAGTAAACGCTACGCGTGGGATGGTGAAAACAAAAAAATCACAGAAGTAAGATGACCACCCACAAACAAGCCCCCGATTGGTACGCCCCCTTCGCGGTGTACGACAAAGCCGCCTACTTCCATCATATTCATCCCGTGGAGTGGCGCGCACAGTTACAATCCTCCACCGGCGGACGGTTATTCCATATAAAATATTACGGTGAACTGTTCCGCTGGGAGGTAAAACAGGAACCACGCCATATCGAACTGCACGAGAAACACTACGGCAAAAATTTCAACGGCCTCATCGCCAGTACCGATGAAGCTCCCGAACTGATCTATGCCGTAGACATCCACACCGGTGAAGAAATCCTGCTGTTCGACGGCGCCCGGCAGGGACACGATAATTATTTCTGTAACGAATGGACGCCCGAACAACTGAACAACCGGCCAGTCACGCAGACTTACACCGATGCCGCCGGCAACAGCGTTTTCGAAATCGTATTACACGCCTTTTTCAATATAGACTACGAAGATGAACTAGACACCTTCCTCAACGAAGACGGTGAACTCCGGCTGATCACCGGCGAAAAAACAGATCTGGCCCACCTGCAGCGTAACGGCTTTGATGCTTTCGCCATCGATGCCCACACGGAACAGGGAGAATTTGTATCCATTCACAGTGCCGAACTGGCCTGACACATTAACCTGAAAAAACAGAAATCATGTCCGACAAAATTTTCTTCGCGAAAGGAGACAGCCCCGAAATGATCGACGCTTTTGCCAAAGCGCAAGCCACCTTTAAATACTTCTGGCGCGAGCTCTCCTGGGAACATCGCCGCATCATTCCCGGCCTGAACGTAGCCTGCGTGAAAGTAGCCTTCTCCCAGCTACTCCCCGGCGATAGCGAACCTACCGTTGAACACATGTGGATCAACGATATCAATTTTGATGGCGATACCGTCTACGGCACCCTGATCAACGACCCGAACGAACTGACCAACGTGAGTAACGGCGATGAAATCAGCATTCCGCTAACACAAATCAGCGACTGGCTGTTTGCCATCAACGACCGCACCTACGGCGGGTTCACCATCCAGGCCATGCGCGCAGGCATGACCGATGAAGAAAGACAGGACCACGACGAAGCATGGGGACTCGAATTCGGTGACTACAACAACATCCTCGTTGTCAATCAACAGGAAGAAAATCCGGAGAACCTGGTCGAACATCCCATGAGCCGGAATATGCAACAGAGCTTTACAGACTTCCTGCAACAAAATCCGGATGAACTGAATGCAAAAGACGAAGCCGGCTATACGCTGCTGCATAAAGAAACCATCGCCGGTAACCGCACCACGGTGGAAGTATTACTGCAACACGGCGCCAACGCTGCCGGGCAGACCGCCGGTGGAAAAACGGCGCTGGACTTTGCCAGACAACTGAACTGGGAACATCTGATCCCTGTGCTGGAAGGAAAATAAATTATAACAACGGCAGCAGGCCAACTGCTGCCGTTGTTATTATACGAATAAAGCTTTGTGGTCCTGTACAAACTGTTCAAAACGAATGGCAGCATGCCCTGTCACTTGCGGCACCACCTGGCTCACTATCGCCGCTTCTCCCCTGGCATAATGCGCGTAGTCTTCAATCAGTCCACCCACCTGCCATTCCGGGAACCCGGCAGCGCGCACGGCCCCTTCCATCTGCTCAGGGCTAACATCTATAAATTTTACCGGTTTGCCCAGCACACGGGTGAAGATGTCCGCCATCTCGTAGTGCGTTACCACTTCTCCCCCGGTGATATCGTAGATTTTGTTCTCATGCCCTGCCGCTGTTAAAGCATGTGCGGCTATTGCAGCAATATCCCTTACATCCACCGCGCTGATAGCAGCGTTTCCTACAGCGGCATAAAACTGTCCGTCGTTTTTGATATAGTCTTTAAACGCCAGCAGTCCCTGCATGTACAGGTTGGGCCGCAGGAAGGTGTAGGCCATGCCCAGCTCCCTGATCCTGTTTTCCACCCGTGCATGATAGCGTAAAAAGCGGACCGGCGACTGTTCCGCTGCGGCAAACTGCGACAGTTTAACGATATGTTTTACGCCGGCGGCATGTGCGGCCGCGGCGAAGTTGAGCTGTAATGTTTCCGCCTGTTCAGAGGAGTTGGTGAGCAGAAAAGCTTTCTCTATGCCCTGTAATGTTTTGCCAACGGCCTTTTCATCTGCCAGGTCGGCAGTGATGATGGTTGCTTCCGGGATGCTGTCCAGGTATTCGTGGTTATCATTGTTGCGCACAATTGCTTTAAAAGGTACGTGCGCAGCCGCCAGTCTTTTTACCAGTTGAGTGCCCACGTTGCCGGTAGCGCCGGTGATCAATATTTTTGCCTGTGTCATAAAACGTATTTTTTTGTTTTTGTTTGATGACACAAAGATGGTTCACTGCCACGGCCTGAAATTGTAAGAAAACGAAAATGTTGGGAAGGGGGAAAGAGGAAAGGGGCCTGCACTACGACCGGCCCCTTTCGTTAACAATTAGTTGCAAGGACCGAGGAAGAACCAGGCAGGTCCAAAGCCAGGCCATACACTTTGGTTAGTTTGCGTAGCCTGATAGAGAGCGTTTGCATAAACCACGCGCTGTCCCGGATAATACGTGAAACCATAGAAAAACGGTTGAACTCCTGCGCAGGAAACAAACACTTTGGGTTTAAATGCGGCAGGACGGGCAGGAGCTTTCTTGTCAGTGGCATTTACATTAGCCAGAAAGAGGGTGGAACATAACAATAGCAAGGATAACTTCATTTTCATGGAATTTGTTTTTAATGTGTCACGAATGTAAAAGGGAGTAGTGTAGTTTTACAGCAGTTGTTTTGTAAAGTCATCAAGCGGGCAAAAATTTTATCCCATGACAAGATGGTGAGCATGCCGCACCATTCAACCGCAGAAGCTGTTAACTCTCTCTATTGTCCTTCCAGCGCCTCCCGGAGAGGTCAATACGTAGCGTTTCATCCACGTTCCTACGCTGACGCGCAGTCCGCTGCCACGTGCTGACTGCGCTTATTTCGCCCTGTTGACCGGCACTTGCGCCTGCTGCGTTCTTTTGGAATACATTTTTCATAATAGCTGTTGGAAACCGAATAACCATCTCACACATGATATCAGGAACTATTTGTCGGTTAACGTCTGCTTAAATCAAAATAATATATGAAAGGAGTTACTCCACAGGCATTGGCGGTAGACGAACTGTTTAACCATCCGGAGTTAAAAGAGATATTCTATCAGCAACTCGATTTCTGCCATTGTTATGTTTACTGTAAGAACGATGCATTATGGATCGCCGCCGAATGGGCCGGCGGTGCCCGGGTTACTTTCAGGGCGGTATATGCACCGCATGATGCCATCACCGTCACCAAAACGGTTAAAAAGAAAAACCAGGCGTCGTTCCATTTACAAACTATTGCAGCTGCCTACACTGTTACGCTTGACCTCTATGCGGGCACAGTGCCCTGCTTCCGCTGTCAGACGACCGTTACGCCACGCAAAACACTGTCGTTCAACCATTGGCCGCGCGACATTACTGCACTGAAAAAAAGCGGTGAAAAAGGCGTGGCGGCAGGTACCGTTTATTTCTCCCAGCAAGGATTACAAACGGGCATGATCTATTTCAGCGTCAACGAGCCCGGTTCAGGCGCCGTCCTCTATCTTCAGCATCTCAGCTCGCTGAATCACTATTGCGAACAAACGAAAACTTCCGCCGGGCACACGGTAGGCGGCGAGTGGCCGGACATCGGTTTTGCGCTGCCGGCGCCGAAAGACGGCGCGCTGCCGGAAGGCGAACCCTGTGTGATCAGCGATACTTTCGTTAGCCTGACGGCACAGCCGCCGGCCAACGAAACCGAGCAGTCCCTGCAACTGATGGAACTGCTGGCGGCCATCTATCCCCACCTTCCCAAACCGGAAGCACAGTATCATCACTGGCCGCACACCCTGGAAAAAACACGGCATCACCTTGAACGCGGCGCGGGCAACTGGTGCCAGGTAGCCGGCAATCCCTATCTCAATGCTTATGTATGTGATTATAAAACACCGCCGGAACTGATGGTGCAGCTGGCCGTACTGCTGCCTTTGCGGGATTATCAGCAATGGCGCAAAGAAGAGATGCCACTGGTGGAAGACCTGCTGAACATCATCCCTGATTTTTACGATGAAGAACTGAAAACATTTGTCCGGTGGTTGCCGGCAGCACAGCACCGGCTGTCGCTGGAGGAAGAACACAAACACCCGCTGATCATGGACAGCTGGTACCTTCATCATCCGTTGCTCAACCTGCTGCGCCTGCTCCAACAAGGGCACGAAGCCGTTCGGGACCAGCTGCTCACATCGCTGGACTTCGCCATTAAAGTGGCCCGCCACTTTGAGTACCAGTGGCCGGTATTCTATAAAATGGACACGCTGGAAATAATAAAAGCGGAAACAGCTCCCGGCAAAGGCGGGGAAAAAGATGTAGGCGGGTTATACGCAGAAGTCATGTTATCCGCCTGGGAGATTACCGGGGAAAAACTATACCTGGAAGAAGCAAAAGCTGCCTGTCTTTCGTTACAGCAAAAGGGATTCACCCTGCTCTACCAGGCCAATAATACCGCCTTCTCCGCCTGCGCAGCGCTTAAACTATTCCTGATCACCAAAGAAGAAGTCTTTCGGGATATCAGCTACCTCTGTATCGCCAACCTGTTCAAAAACATGTGGCTATGGGAATGTGATTATGGTTATGCAAAACACTACAGCACCTTCTTTGCCATCTTTCCCCTGCAGGATGCGCCTTACACGGCAGTATACGAAGAAGCGGAATGTTTTTCCGCCTTACATTACTACCTGCTACTGGCAGAAAAGACAGACCTTCCACCGGCCTTCCGGATACTGATCCCCGAATTTATCCGCTACTACCTGCATCGGGCGATCTATTATTATCCGCCGGTATTGCCGGCGGAATGCCTCGCCACAGATATCAAAACCGGCGAGCTGGCCAAAAACCTATGGGTGCCAATCGAAGACCTGCGGGATGGCTGGGAACAATCCGGCAGCGTAGGACAGGAAGTATACGGCGCAGGCCTCTGTTTTTCGCTGGTGCCACGCCACTATCATCTCCTGCCGGGTACCTCGTGGCTGCTGTTTTCCGACTACCCGCTCAGCGGATTTGCCGACACCGCCAATACCATCACTTTCACTATGGCCGGGCATAAAAGCATGCAAGGTCATCTGCGCTTCATTCCGCAAAAAGAAAACGAGCCGCTGCCCTCCCTGCAGGTGTTAGCCGGCAAAACGGCCATAGAAGGCATTCCACAGGATGACGGCCATCTGCTGTTCAAACTGCCCGGAGATCAACAGGTAACCATCTTATGGACATAAAATAATTTATTATTCACCTTTATCTGACAGGCCATGAAAACGAATCTTTCAAAACCATCGTACTGGAAACGCAAAGCCTATTTCTGGGTAACCCTCCTGCTATTTATCGCATCTCTTTTCCTGCACTGGTATTTCGGCTGGAAAGATTACGTACAGGAACAGCTGACGCACGCCGCGCCCATAGAGGTACCGGACTATGTGGCACAAATGATGCGGGACACGTTTGAAAACTGGCAGTCCGAATTTCTTCAGCTCATCTGGCAGGTGGTAGGCTTGTCCTTCCTTTGGTACTGCGGCTCGCCGCAATCCAAAGAAGGCGACGACCGCCGCGAAGAAAAACTGGACTATATCATCCGGCAGCTCGATCCCGAAAAAGCGGAAGCGCTGCTGAAAGAATGGAAAACAAAATATCCTGACAAATAAAACCCGGAGCACCATGGACAACACAACTTCTTCTACCAACAAAAGTTACCAGCCGGAAACACTCTCCGGAAAGAGAGTCCTCATCACCGGCGGCACTACCGGCATCGGCAGAACCACCGCCCTGCTGCTGGCCGAACAAGGCGCCACCGTCATGATCTTCGGCAGGCACGCGCCGGAGCTGGAAGACACCCTGCAACAGTTCCGGGATAAAAAGCTGGAAAAACAAGTGCATGGATTTACGGCTGATATCGCCACAGAAGCAGGTATTCAGCAGGTCTTTGAGCAGGTAGACCAGCAAATGTCAGGACTCGATATACTGATCAACAACGCAGGGCTCCCTTTCGGCGGCATATCGGAAGGTTCCTATAAAGACTGGCAATACCTCGTGAACACCAACCTGCTGTCCTACATGGCATGCGCACAGGAAGCCATCTGGCGGATGCAGCCGCAGCAAAAAGGCCAGATCGTTTTCATCGGTTCGCTGAGCGCTAAGGTAAGATCGGCAGACAGCTCCGTCTATTCCGCCACCAAAGCAGGCGTGCAGGCCTTCGCAGAAGCCCTTCGCAAAGAAACGATATCGCAGGGCATCAAAATTTCACTGATAGAACCAGGACTGGTAGATACGGACCTGCTGGATATGGACGCCGCCAAAAGAGCAGAGCTGCTGCAGGAAAATAAAATGCTGATAACGGATGATATTGCAGCCTGCGTAGCCTATATACTGACGCAACCCTGGCGCAGTAACTTTATGATGGCCAGGGTAGCGCCGGTACAACAGGAACTATAAGCATTTTGGGATTTTTTGATTTACGGATTTTTTGATTTCGGATAGTTGTAACGCGAATAAAAAAAGAAGATCTAAACGAAATTAATTATTCGCTTTGATCTTCTTTTTTTATCAACCCCGAAATCAAGAAATCTGTAAATTCCTAAATCCCTAAATCTGTTTTTTGTATCGCTGCAACGCTTCCATAAAATAATAATCCGCATATACCAGCGGCACATCAATTTCGTTGTTATGTGGGATACTGCCTACGCTGTGCATCAGGATAAAATTGCCGTTGGCTCCCTCCCGCGCCCGGTAGGCCGGGCTACCCAGCGTATGTAACATTTCAATCGCTGCCTGGCGGTATTTTGCGCCTTTGTCAGCATCCACATAACCGCTCAGCTCAAACAACGCTGCACTCACAATAGCCGCAGCAGACACGTCGCGGTATTTCGTTTTTACTTTCAGCGCATTGGACCGCACACCGGGCGTATAGCCTCTTTCCGCTGCATTAAAATCCCAGTAGGGCACTTTGTCTTTCGGCAGGTTCTTACTGTTGAGATACCAGTCAGCCATACCGGCGGCCGTTTTCAGGAAACGCGGGTCTTTTGTTTCACGATAGATCATGGTAAAGCCATAGATACCCCAGGCCTGGCCACGCGCCCAGGTGGAATTATCGGCGTAGCCCTGCGCCGTTTCACGCGCCAGCACCTTACCGGTGGTGGTATCATAACACACCACGTGATAAGAGCTATAGTCTGGCCGTACCTGGTTATGCATGGCGGTGGCGGCGTGACTGACAGCAATGTGGCGGAAGCTGGTATCACCGGTCTCTTTGGAAGCAAAGAACAGCAGCTCCAGGTTCATCAGGTTATCGATGATAACAGGATAATGGTACAACTGTTCCCCGTGCCACGACTTAAAAGCATTCCAGGACTTAATGCTTTTGGTAACCGGGTTATAACGGGTACTCAGCGAACGTGCGCCCTGTATCAGTATATCGCGGTAGGCTTTTTTGCCGGTAAGCCGGTAAGCGTTGCCATAGCTGCAATACATCATAAAGCCCAGGTCATGGTGCTGTGTAAAATGCTGCAATGGCGCCAGCTTCTCCGTCCACCGCAACGCCTGCTGCTGCAGCGCAGGGTCTTTGGTCAACTCATAGCCGTACCAGAGCGAGCCGGCAAAAAAACCGGGCGTCCAGTCATACATGGAAGTAGTGGTCATCTTCCCCTCCTTATCGGTCGTCCGGGGAAAAGCCAGGCTGTCGCGCGTTTCGGTCTCTTTCAGCATATGTTTCAACTGTTGCTGCGCAAAGCCGGTGTTGCTGCTGATAAAATCCTTTTCCGTAAACGTGGTGTATGCCGTCAGTCCGGCGGCCACCGCGAAACAAAGCAATGGTTTCATAATTTTTATGGTGTCACTTTAATGATAAATTCACGGATAGTGCTTTTCTCTTCGTCCAGCGTATGGTTGTAAGCCACGAAAGTGGCCCTGTATACGCCGGGTGCCGGGTATACATAAGTATACTCTGCCTTGTCCGGCTCATTGATGCTTTTCACACCCGTGCTCACGTCGGGGGCTATACGACCTACGTACAACGGTTTCGTCATCACCCAGCTGGTATTGGAAGGGGCCGCGTCATTGCCGCCGTTAATTTTAAGATCGGTGGCAGACGGCGTCCAGCGCGCATTAGCGGGGTTCCATACATTACCGAAACGGGTCCAGTAGGCAACATCCGCAGAAAACGAACTGAGGGAGACGGTTCTGTCAGGAAGGACGTTATCCACGGCCCACTCGGTGATGGTCCAGGTACGTTGGGTCGACCCCGTTACACCGCTGTATTTAAAAGCGATAAACAGGGAATCGCTGGCGTTGGCCACGAGGTCTGTCAGGTCCGCCGTACCAAAGGCCGTCACGGTAGCATTGGTAGCCAGCTTACCGCGATCGCTGATATCCTTCCAGGCTGCATTCACCACCGATGCGGAATCATAACCGGCCAGCCTGTTGGTGGCCAGCACCTGCAGGGTGTTTTTCTGGTTGCCCCACTCCGATTTGGAAGAAAAACGCAAGGTCAGCTTTCCCAGTTTGTACGTGGTGGTGCGGCTGTCGTAACGTTTGCCGGTTTCGCCGGAATAGAAAGCGATGTTGCCTACTGTGCCGGTCAACTTAAACCGGGTGGTATCACCGAGCCGGTACACAAAAGTGTCGGCCACCTGCCGCGCCGGATCGGGCGAAACGTTGAAATCGGGGGTATCCACCTGCATCTTTTTGGAACAGGCGGCGGCAGCAAATGCCAGGAATATGAGGAATGATTTTTTCATGTGTCTGTTTTTTTGAATTACCAGCCTTCGTTCTGTACCAGTAAACGGTTAAGGTTAAGCTCATACGTCGGTTTCGGCAGCATCACATGGCGCTGGCTCACATTGCGGATACCCTGCAGCCCGTTGGGATTGCCGGTAGCCGTCACCCCGGCGCCATTGGAAGTGGCCCATGCGGCAAACTCCTGCATGTCTGCCACAAAATGCCCCCAGCGGATGAGGTCCGCTTTACGCAGCGCTTCAAAACACAGTTCCCGCATTCTCTCATCACGGATGGCCAGCTGGAAGGCTTCTTTGCTGAGGCCCGGCGTCAGGTCGGCCTCGGTGCCGTTGGTGATGGTAGCGGCAGCCGTGGCGGCCGGACCGGCATAGGTGAATACGGCGCCCGTTACGGCGGCGTCGGAAGCACCGCTGGTATGTACCGGTGCTGTATTGGTAGACGTACCCGCGGTTGTCACCGTGTACAGGTTGCCCCCGTTGGTAACCTGTATACCGGCCGCATAACTCACGCCCGGCGTCCAGAAAGTACCCACCACCACTACCGGTGCAGACGAGTAATACGAACCGGGCGTCAACGCTCCCGGGCTGCTCAGGTAGATGCCGGTAACCTTGCCGGCAGTGAGAATAGCTGTGGCCGTAGCGCCGTTACCGCCGCCACCGGTAATGGTGACCGCCGGCGCAGCGGTATAACCCGCGCCACCGTTGGTAACGGTAACAGATTTCACCACATTACCATTCTGCATACCATACCCCCTCTTACGCACCTGGTTGATATACGTATAGGCGTTAGCGGGGCCGCTCACATAGTTCTCCGCTTCCGCCCGCATCAGCAGCACATCCGCATAACGGATCATAGGCCAGTTGATATTGTACGTACCGGCGGTACCGTTAGTATTGCGGATAGACTGCGGCACATACTCCCTTCTGAACTTACCGGCGCACATCTGCCAGACATTGGGACGCGCTGCTTTTACGCGGGGATTGGTACCGTTATAAATGTAGTTGGCACAGTTCCAGTCACGGCGGATATCCAGCGAAGCTTTGTTAGGCGTGGCAGTACTGCCGGGGTCTGTTTCATAGGCATCGAACAGCTTTTTGGTCACCCACACCCAGGCGGCGGCGTTGTAGGAAGTAGAGTCCAGCGCGGTAATGGCGGACTGTATCCCCACGAAGTTACCAATGTCGTTGCCGGACTTGTTGACCACACCAGCGGCGGCGCCCAGCGACCCCAGCTCCCAGATGTTTTCCTTTACGTCGTACTGGTCTCTGGCCAGGTTGATGAAGATCTGGCGGTAATCGGGGTTCAATGCATGAAGGCCGGAAGTGATCACTTTATCAGTGTATGTGATCACATCGCGGTATTTGGCGGTATTGTTCTGCGGATAGCCGGCCCAGTAAAGGTATACCCTCGCGAGCATGGCCTGCACGGCGGTCAGCGTTACCACGTCGTTGTACTTCGCCTGTATCACCGTATAGTCTTTCAGCAGCGTCTCCGCTTCTTTCATGTCCTTTTCCACCTGCGCATATACTTCCGCCTGTTTGGCGGCGGCCACGTTTACTTCATTGATGGCGAGAGGACGCAGCACCAGCGGCACATCGCCATAATTGCTGGTCAGGATGAAGTAGAAAAAACCTCTCAGGAACAAAGCCTGCCCTTTGAGGATGTTCCGCTTGCCTTCATCCATCACCGGTTTATCGATATTTTGCAGCAATACGTTGAGGTTATTGATCCCCACGTAGGAGAACTTCCAGATATTGGCTACATGCACCAGCGATGCATCGTAGTTATACCGCAGCCCGCGTGCGTCGCCGTCGGCCGTGCGGTTAGCCATCACCTCGTCGGTGGTGGACACGAAGTTGAAACCCATTACCTGTGCATACAGCTCCGGACGCATCAGGTCACTGTATACCGCGTTCAGCGCCTGCTGCAGCTGTGCCTCGGTTTTATAATAATTATCAGGTGTATAAAAATCCGTCGGTTTGGTATCAAGGAATTTGTTGCAGGAAGTAAGTCCTGCTATGGCGATACATGCCGCTATGCAAATACGTTTCATGTTCATCATTTTAGAAGGTTACGTTTAAGCCGGTCACATAAGACAGGGAGTGCGGGTACACGGCGTAGTCGAAGCCGGGCGTGAGATTGCCGGGCCGGCCGTTCACCTCGGGGTCCATGCCGGAGTATTTCGTCCATGTATACACGTTCTGCGCGGAACCGTAGATCCTTACGTTTTTGATTTTAGCGCGCTTCAGCCATGTGCCGGGGAAATTATACCCGAGCGATATGGTGCGCAGTTTCAGATAGGAGCCGTCTTCCACCACACGGGAAGAGTAAGCCGCATTGCCCATGCCGCCGGCGCGGAACAAGGTGTTGCTGGGATTAGAGGGCGTCCACCTGTCGGCGTAACTGGCGAACTGGTTCAGGTTGGGGTTGTTTACGATGCCGCCTTCAAACACATAGCGGTTGGCGTTGATGATATCATTGCCGTAAGACCATTGCAACAGGATGTTGAGGTCGAAGTTACGGTAACGGAAATCGTTGCTGAAGCCGCCGGTATGTTTCGGTAAACCGCTGCCGATAATCGTATAGTCCTGGTTGTTCACCTGTCCGTCGCCGTTCAGGTCTTTGTACCGGATATCACCCGGGCGGATCGTGTTCCGTGCGGCGCCATTGGTGGGCACTTCCTGCTTCAGCAGGTAAGTACCGTTGGGCATCACATCGAAATCACCGTACTGGTACACCCCGTCGAACACCAGCCCGTACATCTCTCCCAGCGGTCTGCCGATCACGGAGATATAGGGAAACAACCCGGAGTAAGTGGTGTTGAAGAAAGTACCGGAACCGGAGAGGATAGACTGCTGCCCTTCCGCCAGTGATAATATTTTGTTCTGATTGAAGCTGATGTTAAAGTTGCTGTTCCAGGTGAAATCTTTTTTATCGACCACCGTGCCGGCCAGCGTGATCTCGAGGCCCCTGTTCTGCAGCTTGCCCACATTTTTGAAGCCCTGCGCGCTTTCGATACCATGTGCATAAGGCAGTGCAGCGTACAGCAGGAGGTCTTTCGTAGTACGCTGATATACGTCTACCGTGAGGGAAAGCCTGTTCTTCAGGAAAGCGAGGTCCAGGCCGATGTTGGTTTGTTCGTTGGTCTCCCAGCGCAGGTTAGGATTTCCGGAAGATGTCATGACGGCGCCGATGCCCAGCGGACCATTGCCCGAAGAATACCAGTACTGCATGTTGGTGAGCGACAGCTGTGACAGGTAGGCGAAATCGTCTACCCGGTTGTTGCCGGAAGCGCCATAGCCCAGCCTGATCTTGGCATCGGAAATAAAGTGTACGTTCTTCATGAATTCCTCGCTGCTGAAACGCCATGCGGCGGATACCGCCGGGAAATAACCCCAGCGGTTGCCGGGCGCGAACTTGGAAGAACCGTCGGCGCGGATGGAAGCGGCGAAGAGGTATTTGGAATTATAATCGTAGTTCACCCGCAGCGCGCCGGAAGCCATGCTCCAGCGGGAGGTGAGCGATATCAGCGACGTATTGGCCGGAGCGGCGAGGTCTATCGCGTCCATGCCGAGATCTTCGTTCGGGACCTGGTTGGCGGCAAAACGGCGGCGTGCCATTTTGTATCCCTGCGCTTCAAATACGCCCAGCACGGTCAGGTTATGCACTTTATTCCATCGCTTGCGGTAAGTGAGCGCATTCTCCGAACGCCACAGCGATGTGGGCCGGTACTCCACACTGCCGTTTACGCCGTTGGAGTTCCACTTACTGCCTAGTTGTGTTTTGGAATTATTAAAGATATCAGTACCGGTATTCACCGTGTTGATACCACCAGCTATACGCAGCGTCAGCTCTTTGGTGATGGCATATTCCGCATAGGCGTTGGCGATCAGGTTGGTCACCCGCGTCACCGTATGCTGGTTCTGGATATTCTGTAAAGGGTTCACCCGGTAGTCCTGGTTGTTGGCGATCTCGTTTCCCGGATCATAAAAATCATCGATCAGGTTGGCCGCGCTGTCTCTCCCCGAAATACTGTTAGTAGGCCGGAAGCCCCATACGGAGTACAGCGTGGTGGCAGAAGCGTAGAAGTTGGTGGCGGAAACGGGGATACCGTAACTTTCGTTATAGGCATAGTTGGCGTTGATGCCTACTTTAAATTTGCTGCTCACCGTCTGGTCCAGCGAAAAGCGGCCCTGGTAACGTTTAAAACCGCCGTTGATGATAATGCCTTTCTGGTTGTTGAAGTTACCGGAAAGGGAATACCGGGTTTTATCGTTGCCGCCACGCACGGCGATGTCGTGGTTCTGGTTTTGCCCTACACGATAAATATGGTCCTGCATATCGATGGACTCCTTGTTGCGGTAGTCTTCCAGCTTTACGCCGCCGGCGAGATAGATGGAGTCGTACATGGAAGGATTAACGTCGCCGACATACTGTACAAACTGATAGGCATTCATCAAAGGTATCTTGTTCGGTATCTGCTGCCAGCCGTAGTAACCGTTGTAGGTCACCTGCGGCGCGCCGGACTTCCCTTTTTTGGTGGTGATCAGGATAACGCCGTTGGAACCGCGGGCGCCATAGATGGCCGTGGCGGATGCATCTTTTAATACGTCGATGGATTCAATGTCGCCGGGACTGATGGCGTTGGCGTTGGAGCTCTCCGTGGGGAAACCGTCGATCACGTACAGCGGGGAGTTATCCTGTGTGATAGACCCCGCGCCGCGGATCACGATGTTGGCGATAGAGCCGGGCTGCCCGTCATTACTGGCTACGGCCACCCCTGCCACACGGCCGGCCAGCGCTTCGTCGAACGATTTCACCGGCGCTTTTTCAAACTCCTTCATGTTCACACTGCCCACAGAACCGGTAAGGTCTTTACGCTGCTGTGTGGCATAACCTACCACCACCACATCGTTGAGCGTACCTACGCGGTCCTGCAGCCGGACATTATACTCCGTCCGGTTGTCTACCGGCAGCTCAGTTTTTTCATACCCGATAAAAGTGAATACCAGCGTGGCACCCGGAACGGCGCTGATCACAAAACGGCCGGCATCGTTGGTGCTGGTGCCTGTCTTGTCATTTTTGACCATCACCGTTACCCCTACCAACGGGTTACCGTCTTTGTCCTTTACAATGCCGGACACGGTCTTTTTCTGCTGGGCGAAAAGGGAAAGCGGGACGATCAGGACCCACATGATCCCTGTTAGCAAATAACTGAAGGCGAAGCGGGACGTTCTTCCCTTGCAGGATGATTGGCATCTCATATTCATAAGAGTGGAATTGAACGGAAATTCTGGTTGATGCACAAATATGTTGTAACGCGGTCAGATTGCAGGGGGACAATCCTAAATGAATGGGGTGAATTTTATAAATCCTCCTTCAACCTGCTGATTATCAAAAGACTAAAAACGTCTCCCAGGAGAAAAAAACCTACCGGGGTGAATACAATGCTTATATTAGAGCATGATTTGGAGGTGTTTCCTGTTCTTATGCCTGTTGTTCTCTGCTGCCTTTTCTTACAGCAGCGGGCAGGATATGACCTTCTCGCACCTCACCGTGGAAAACGGATTGTCACACAACGCGGGGCTATCTATCGCGCAGGACCAGCAGGGTTTCCTCTGGGTAGGTACACATTATGGCCTCAACCGGTACGATGGTTTCCGTTTTAAGATATACCGTCACCATGCGGACGACAGCACGTCACTGCCGGACAACCAGGTCATGACCTTGTACCGCGACCGCCACCATACGCTCTGGATAGGCACTACCGGCGGCCTGGCCAAATACGACCCGGTACATGACCGCTTTGAACGGGTGCCACTGGAGCCCGCCCCCCGCCGTACCAATATCAATTGTATTTATGTAGACAGTAAAAACCGTCGCTGGGTAGGCGCTAACAACGGGCTTTTCCTACAGGACGGAAAACGGCTGGTACAACTGACACCGGGAAAAATTGCCGGTTATGTGGTCAAATGCGTGTACGAAGACCGTCACGGTAATATCTGGATCGGTACCAACAAAGGCCTCACCAAAATGACCGGCGATCAGTTCGAGACCTTCCGGCATGAAGACGGACAAACGAACGGCCTGGCTATGAACTTCATCACTGCCATCACGGAAGACCGTTTCGGCAAATTGTGGATCGCCACCCAAACCGGTGGTATTAATATATATGATCCTGCTACCGGCCGTTTTTCGCTGCTGGCCCAACCGGCCATTATTAATAATATCGTCCGGAGGATCGTCCCCGACAAAGCGGGCAACATGTGGATCGGCACACAGGAAGGCCTGAGTATCATCGATCCCGCCACGCTGCGCGGACGCCACTTCCAGCAGGAACCCCATAACAATAACAGCCTTAGCCAGAATTCCATCCACAGTATTTATGAAGATAACAATGGTACTTGCTGGATCGGTACCTACTTCGGCGGTGTGAACATGGTACGCCCCGACGGCAGCTCGTTTAAAGCCTGGCAGCAGCATCCCCCGCTGGACGGTATCAGCAACAACGTGATCAGCAGCATCCATGAAGATGCCCGCCATAATTACTGGATCGGCACGGAAGGCGGCGGCCTTAATTATTATGACCGCAGCACCGGCCACTTCACCTATTATAAACATGACGTCAACAATCCCGCGAGCCTCGGCTCCAACCTGGTGAAAGTGGTTTATGAAGACAAAGACCATCACATCTGGACCGGCACCCATGGCGGTGGCCTCAACCTGTTGCAGCACGGCGGTTTCCGGCGTTATTTCTACAACCCCAAAGACCCCGCTACCTTTTCAGGGGAAGTGACTGCCGTACTGGAAGACAGCAAGAACAGGTTCTGGGTAGGCACTAACGTGCAGCTGTACCTGCTGCACCGCAAAGGCGTGGAGCTGGAACAGCAGGCAGATACCGCGCTGATGGGTATTGTCAAACGGCAGTCCGTCCGCTGTATCCTCGAAGATAGCCGCCAGCGTATCCTGGTAGGCACCATCAGCGGTCTGTATGTGCTGGAAGGCGATTCCGTACGGGTATTGCAACAGGGGTATATCAATTCCATCCAGGAAGATGCCCAACACAATATCTGGGTCAGCATGTATTTCGGCGGACTTATTAAATACAATGCGGCCCTGCAGCGGCAGCGGCGCTACACGGAAAAAGACGGCCTGCCCAATGACAATGTGCTGGGGCTTTTGGAAGATGACCAGCATTATTTGTGGATCAGCACCCACAACGGGCTGGCACGGCTGGACCCTGTCCGTCACCAGTTTCAGACCTACACCGTCAGCGACGGCCTCGCCGGCAATGTGTTCAACTACAACTCTTTCCTGCGCGACAGCCGCGGGGAATTCCTTTTCGGCGGATACAACGGTATCACCAGCTTCTTCCCGGAAAAAATCATCACCAATACCTATCCTGCGCCGATCCGTTTTACGGGCCTTCGTTTGTTCAACAACCCGGTAGGCATCGCCCAAAAAGATCAGTTGCTGAAAGAAGATATCAGTTACACGAAAGCGCTGCGTTTCCGTCATAACCAGGATGTGTTTACGCTGGAATTTGCGCTGCTCAATTATGTGAAGAGCAACAAAAACCGCTACGCTTACCGGCTGGAGGGCGGCGACGGCAACTGGATAGAGACCGCCAACCCGGCCGTTACCTACACCAACCTGTCTTCCGGTCATTATACTTTCTGGGTGAAGGGCGCCAACAACGACGGTATCTGGAGCGAGCCGGCTAAAATGGAGATCACCATCCTGCCGCCTTTCTGGCTCACGTGGTGGGCTTTTACCATTTACGCCATGTGCATCGGTCTGTTGATTTTCTTCGTTACCCGCTTCGTTTTCCTCTGGGCGCTGCTGCATAAGGAAGAAGAGCTGCACCAGGTGAAACTGAACTTCTTCACGCATGTGTCGCACGAGATCAGGACGCACCTGACACTGTTGCTGGTGCCGGTAGAGAAAATGATAGACACGCTGAAAAAAGATGACCCGTTGCAAACCACGCTGGCGCAGCTGCGCAACAATGCCGACCGGCTGCTGAAGCTGGTGAATGAGCTGATGGATTTCCGCAAGGCGGAGACCAACCACCTGAAACTGCATGTACAGGAGCAGGACCTGATCCCGTTCCTCGACCAGATCTACAGCAGTTTCCGGGAGCTGTCGCTGGACCGCCAGATCAGCATGGCTTTCCGGCATGACGTAGAACATGCGCAGGTATACTTCGACCGGGAACAGCTGGAGAAGGTGTTCTTCAACCTGCTGACCAACGCTTTTAAATTCACACCCGACGGCGGCAGCATACAGCTGAATGTGTCGCAGGCACGGCAAAATATTGTTATTACCGTTACCGATAACGGTCGCGGTATCGCCCCCGAGTACCTGGACAAGCTGTTCACCAATTTCTTCCAGGTGCAGGACCACGGCCTGCAGAATACCGGTTACGGTATCGGGCTGGCGTTGTCCAAAAATATTGTGGAACAGCACAAAGGCACGCTGACAGTGGAAAGCGAACCTTCCGCCACGGAGAAAGAAGGCCGTACCTGCTTTACCGTTATCCTGCCGCTGGGTGTCCGGCATTTCGAAGGCACGCAGCACGTAGTGGGTGGAGCGCCGGCCATGCCGGCAGTACCGCTAAAGATGCCATTGCCGGCCGGGGAAACAGAAACCGCTGCCAGCGACAGCCCGCAGCCTTTTACCCTCCTCATTGTGGAAGATAATCCTGAGTTGCGCGCCCTTATCCGTCAGACCTTCCAGCAGCAGTACCAGGTGCTGGAAAGTGAAAACGGGGCGGCCGGTTTGGCTATCGCCACCACCCAGATCCCGGACCTGGTGATCAGCGATGTGATGATGCCGGAGATGGACGGACTGCAGTTCTGTACCTCGCTTAAAACGGATGAACGTACCAGTCATATCCCGGTGGTGCTGCTCACCGCCAAAAGTTCACAGGCCGACCATGTGAGCGGCCTTGAAACGGGCGCTGACCTCTATCTCACCAAACCTTTCAGCACGCGGGTGCTGGCGCTGAATGTACGTAACCTCATCGCTTCCCGCGAGAAGATGCGGGAACGTTACAGCCGGCAGCTGCAGGCAGAGACCGTCGTCCCCGACCCGCTGCCCAACAGCCTGGACAACGCTTTCCTGGAGAAAGTGATCGCCCTGGTGGAGGAACATATGGACGATCCCGAATTCGGTGTGGAGATGCTGGCGCGTAAAGTGGCTATGAGTCAGCCGGTGTTATATAAGAAGCTGAAGGCGGTGACGAACATGTCGGTGAACGACTTTGTGAAGTCGCTGCGCCTCAAAAAGGCCGCGGCGTTGATCCGTACCCGTCAGCATACCGTCTACCAGGTTGCCTATATGGTGGGGTATAACGACCGTAAATATTTCAGCCGCGAATTCAAAAAACAGTTCGGCAAAACGCCTTCCGAGTTCGCGGAAGCCCCCGGATTGTGAAAATTCCCCCTATTCTCTTAGAAAAACCACCCCGCCACCACAGCGGCTATCCGTAGATTTGTTACAAATCCCACTGTTATGAAGCTGAAAATTCTACTTTTTTTCGGGCTCCTGTCCTGTACCCTTGGCGCAGCGGCCCAAACGGAATACACCACCATCATGGGCCGTATCCGGGAAGAACTGCTGGCCCAGGCGTCCAACACCACCACGCTGGACAACAACGTCACCGCCACGCTGTCCACCTTACAGGCCAACGGCTCGTGGCCGGACGTGAGCTATACCTACAGCTCCACCACCTACACCGCCGATGTGCACATCAACCGCGTGAAGGCTTTCGCCCAGGCCTATACGAAGCCGGCCAGCACCTACTACCACAGCACCACGCTGTTTACCGCTATCGTCAACAGCCTCTCGTACTGGAACACCGCCGACCCCAAAAGCTGGAACTGGTACCATAACGATATCTCCAATCCCCAGCGCATCGGTGAGATCCTCATCCTGCTGGAGACGGCGCCGCAGTCCCTCAGCAGCCTGCGCAGCGCGCTGCTCACACAAATGAGCCGCGGCAACCCCAGCAAACAGACGGGGGCCAACAAACTGGACGAAGCCATCCATTTCATGTACCGCTCCTGCCTTACCGCCAACGATTCGCTGATGCAGTACAGCGTGAACGAAGCTTTTTTTCCGCTGGTATTCACCACCGCCGAAGGGGTGCAGCATGACCTATCCTATCAGCAGCATGGACCGCAGCTGTACATCTACGGTTACGGTTCCGTGTTTGTGGAAGGGGAAACGAAGGTCGCCTACTATCTCCGCGGCACTTCCTACGCCCTGTCGGGCAGCAAGCTGGCGCTCTTCAGCAGTTTCGTGCGCAACAGTTTCCTGAAAGCCATGCGTTCCAAATACATCGACTTCGGCACCAACGGCCGCAGTATCAGCCGGGAGAACAACCTGCAGGTAGGCGTTACCAGTCTCCTGCAAAAGCTCAAAGTGCTGGATACCGCCTACGTCAGCGAATACGACGACAACATTGCACGGCTCAATGGCAGCCAGCCGCCGGGTTATCATTTGCCGTCACTGCATCACCATTTCTGGCGCTCGGACTATACCCAGCATCATCGCAGCGGCTACCTGTTCGGCCTGCACCTCACCTCCACCCGCACCGCCAAACAGGAAAACGGCAACGGTGAAAACCTGAAAGGCTACTACCTGTCAGATGGCTCCACTCATATCGCTGCCAGTGGCAACGACTACTATAATATTCCACCGGTATGGGACTGGAGCCGTATCCCCGGTACCACGGTGCCTTATATCACCACCATCCCGGTACGTGCTCCCTGGGGCGGTAACTTCGGCACCACAGCATTTGCCGGCGGCGTGTCCGACTCACTGTACGGCGTGTCCGCCCTTCAGTTCTCCGACTACAACACACAGGCCCGCAAAGCCTGGTTCTTTTTCGATAAAGAAGTGGTATGCCTGGGCGCCGGCATCAGTTCCACCGCTGCGCAACCCGTGAACACTACGGTGAACCAGTGCCTGCTCAACGGTACCGTGTCTGCCAAAATTGACGGCGCCGTCAACACCGTCGGCAACGGCTCCTATAATTATAACAATAACCTGAAATGGATCACGCATAACGGCATCAGCTACTATTTTCCGGCCGGCGGCCAGCTGCAGCTGACCATGCAGTCGCAGTCCGGCACCTGGAGAAGCATCAACAACGGCGGCAGCACCACCGTACAGAACATGAACGTGTTCCAGCTCTGGTTCAATCATGGCAACGCACCGGTGAACGGCACCTATGCTTACTTCGTTTTGCCCGGGCAGGACATGAACACCTACGACACCACCGCTGTGCGGGTGGAACAAAACACGGCCGACATACAGGCCGTGTATCATGCCGGTCTGAATATCCGGCAGCTGGTATTTTACCAGGCCGGCACTTTCCATAAAGACTCCGTCACCATCACCGTCGACCGCGCCTGTGCGCTGATGCTGCACGGTACCGGCACCGGTAATGTGAAAGTATCCGTCGTGGATCCGGCGCAGTCTTCCGCACCGGTGAATATTTACCTGACCCTGCCGGGTATTCCGCAGATGCGCCACCTGGCCGCCAGTCTGCCTTCCGGGCCTTATGCCGGTTCAACCGCCACTTACCAGGTGAACAACAGCACACCGGTGTATTCCGCGTCTACCGTGACCGCCATCGCAGATGCGTATGTGCGGGGCGGCTCCTACAATACCGCCAACTATGGTACAGGCAACCTCGTACTCAAGCAGGACGGCAGCATCAGTTACACCCGGGAAGTATTCCTGAAGTTCAACGTCAGCGCCATCCCCGCCGGCACCAACCAGGTGAAGCTGCGCATGTATGTCAACTATGCCAATACCAGCATCGCCACCGTGCCCTGGATAGCCCAGTATGTCAGTAACGACAGCTGGACGGAAACCGGCATCACCGACAGCAACAAACCTGCGGTCGTCAAAGCGGTGGATACCATCATGGGAAGGGGCGCGGGCAACTTCGCCGAATGGGACGTAACAGACATCGCGCTGACAGAAAAGGCAGCAGATGGCATCCTGACGCTGAAGCTCGTATCCGGACTGGCAGGCGCCACTACCGATGCGATCTTCATTTCCCGCGAGGGCAGTGACACCACACAGCGGCCGGTACTCGTTTGCAGCAGTAACAACAACAACTTCACCGCCATGATGGCGGCAGACAAAACTCTCCCCAGCGGGATTACATTATCGCCTAACCCTGCCTCTGACTACATCAGGGTGCAGACAGCCACACCGTGGCAACAGGCGGAGCTAAGAGATGCAGCAGGGAAAGTACTACGGACGGAAAAGCTGAACGGACGGCAACAGTTTGAACTATCGTTGTCGAATATACGTTCCGGAATGTATTGGCTGGTATTGAGCGGTGGGGGTAAACAGGTAGTGAAGAAGGTCGTGAAGCTGTAATAAAGTTTAGGCGGGTATTGAATACCCGCCTAAAATCCTCTTTCATTTATGGTTTCACCCAGAACAGGTCCGGGTTGTTGGTCACCTGGTAGCGGTAACCGTTTTTCATCATACTATCAGCCTTAGAGCTTTCCTGGTTCAGCGCATCCAGTGGTACCAGCTGGACGTAAGCAGGCCATTTACCGGTTTCCGCGTTATATACGCTGGCAACAGGCGTTTCCAGGCGGTAGAGGTTTTTGGCCATATAGGTTTCCAGGTATTGTTCTTTGGTGGTGGAATTTTTCCGGTTCCAGTTGGCGTCGGGATTCAGGATCAGCGGCTTTCCGTTGATCAGCCTTTCCCTTACTTCGCCCGGGCCCAGCAGCTCTCCTTTTTCATTCATCACATAGGCGTTAAAGGTAGGGTCCATCCAAAGCCATTTTTGTTTGTCGTTAGAATATACCATGTTAATCACATGACAGTCGTCGAACTTCAACTCTTTGGGCATACAGGTTAAAAACCTGGACTTGAAGCCCATCGCGAGATAACATTCATTCAGCACTGTCCCCATCATGCGGCAGTTGACGCCTCTACCCTCTTTGTTACAGATACCGATAATATCTATCGCATTTTTTTTGGCGGGGTTGTTACTGTTACCGTCATGCCGGATGATATCATGTACCCAGTGCATCAGGTTGATCATTTGGGAGATTTCGTTACCGTTGCCTGCAATGGAATCCAGTTTGAGTTCCCGGCGGATATTTTTCAGTACTTCATCGTCGGCCGACTGATAAGTGAAAGCCGAAACCTCTCTCTTATCAGCATAGTTGTATTTCTTTGCTTTTTTCAGCATCTCCAGGCGGGGCAGTTGATATTGAATCCTTGTCAGGGCGGAATCTGTCCCATTCAGGAGAATGTAGAAATCCTGCGGTTTGTCCTGCTTTACCTGGATCGAGATGGAGTCTACGTCCGTATAGAAAACCACCTTCTTTGCCGAGGTGATGTAAATATCCGGTTTGGTGGCCGGCTCGATGGTCCAGGTATTTTTGGAAAAATTGGGTCCGTCTTTAATGCTGACAGTTTTGGTATTGGCGCGGATAACGGGCAATTGCTGTGCTAAAGCAGGGGCACTTAACCCCGCCAGCAGGAGAAATACAGGTAAGGACTTCATGATAAGATCGATTTATGAAAAACATATGTTATGCTATAAAGACGACCCGCTTTAAAAAAAGTTGCAGCAAGTGCCCGTTTATTTTAACAGCGACCTTAGAGAAACATTTTCCTGGAACGGCAAAACTCTGATAAACAGCTTTGTAGCATTTTAAATTGCATAGTATACACATAATGGGTACTACCTTTGCGAATATACCGGAGCAGGTGATATGACCCATGATAACGGTAAAGGATGCCATTATCATCCTGTTCCAGTATACTGATACCTTCCCGTTCAAAATCAGCCCTGATTTTTCCAATATCTGCTGAGAACCTGGCGTTTTTCAGGGAGTATACCCCACCACTCGCCAGTGACAGCGATCTGTTCCCGTTCTTATCCAGTTCCTCTACCGGATAATAGCGACTGTCGGGGTTTTCGCTCGAAAACTGCAGGCTATCCATCACGCCAAACTGGTAAAAGTTGCTGCCACCGGTATAAAATTCGCGGATCTGATAAACGGGCGGTAATGTGATGGCGAGGGTTCCCGCTGTCTGCTTCACCCCTTCGGTATTACATCCGGGGAAGTTATAGGCATCACGGCTGATCCCTTTTTTCTCCGCTTTCAGGGAACGGAATATTGGTACAAGAGGGAGGAGCTCCTCCGCACTTTCCTGCTGCGCGGTCGCCATGTTAGCATATCCGCCGGATACAGACACGCTGTTGGTCAACAGGTAGCCGCCGGCCCCTTTTTCCTTCGTTTTCCAGTCGTAATATGGATGAATACTCAACCACAGGTTTTCTTCCTTTACCACAGGCCAGAAGCCCCTTTCCGGCAACGAATCATTGTGGTTATAGCCGGCATCGAAAAGATTAAAATCACTTTCGGGTTTATCGCCTGTTTTAGGCAGGAACTGGTAGCTGTCGGCGGTACGTACAATAAAATATTTATCACGGGGTAACCGCACGCTATACGCGCCGAGGTTCACTTCCACACCGGTGTTTTCCGGATTATCTTTTGGCAGATTCACCATCGGGTGTTCTTTAACAGCATCCATCAGCTGTTGATGCACCTGCATTTTGGAGGCCTTTACCTTTTCCAGGAAGGCCTGTTCATTGTCGGCCGCCGGCTTGCAGATGATGAAGCCGATATTATTGTTGTTGCCGTAAATCAACACTTTCAATTTTCCATCGGCTATTTTGGGCGTCACCTCCCATTCCTTTTTCTCAGATAATTTACTGCTGTCGAAAGAAGCCGGCTGCAGCCCGCTTTTATAGGCATCGTAATAGAGAATGGCGCCTGTTGCCGGGTCGTAGGTCAGGTAGTCCAATGACGAAAATTCCTGCATGACGGCATCAAAAAACAGCGAGGTAACGATAACAGGTTTGGTTTGTTCCACCTGCCAGTAGCTTTTTTGCGCGAAGGAGAACAACGGGAAAAACAATAGTGATAAGGCGAATGATCTCATGGTTGGTGGGTGGGTGTATTCTTCCTGGTATCAGGATCGTTAAAATAGTCTTCTGATTGGCTGTAAAAAGCGGGTACTACCTGGTTATAGATCGTAAGCCTTCCCCGTCTTCCGCTTTGTTTCACGCCATTTCTTGTTTCCGAGGCGGTTCCATCGAGCGCTTCGTTTTCGATGGTCAGCCGGGCAACGATACCGTCCTTTTTCCAAACGTACACGCTGCCGCCGTAGCTTTTCTCGCGCACCTTTTTCTCCGCTCCCCACAGGGCGCTCAGCGCTTTTCTGAGCGTTACCACGTCTTCATCGGAGAATACGCCGGCCATCAGCTTTCCTTTCGGCCCGTGGTTGCCCACTTCAGCGACAAAAATGACGAGCCATCCAGCTTTGTCGGTGAGTAAGCCGGGGTTCCGCAAAGGAACGGTTTTGAAATAGACGACCGGTTTGATCGTTTCTTTGTTCCAGTCAATATTGTACCGGGGGCTGACCACGCTGGTGATTTGCTCAGGGACCTTTTCACCATAGAGGCCTACGGTGTAGTTTTTGTTTTCATCAAAAGCGACGGTATCTGCCCGGATGCCGGCCGTTTCCAGTTGCGGCCACACAGGCGCCGTTAACAGGCGGTCTACCTGCAACTGTTGTCCATAAACGCCAGGAGTTATTACTCCGGCGCTTAACAACAGTGTAGTAAAAATAGAAAAACGTATATGCTTAAGGGTATACATGCTGCCAAAAGTAAGGATTCTGCGCGCAACAGGATACCCCAATCGATATTCGCTTCGTTTGACTTAATATTCGACAAGCACCGCGGCCTTTTATTGTAACAATGGTACAATCTCTTTTCCGATCAGTGCGATGGAGTTCATCAGTTTATCATGTGGGAGGTTGGCGTTGTCCATCTGGAATGTAAAACGGGTGATGCCTCCCAGGGCTTCGCTGTGCCGGCGTATTTTGTCCGCCACTTCCTGCGGGCTGCCTACCAGCAGGGCCCCGGTGGGACCGTTCTGCGCATCGAACTGGGGGCGTGTGACGGGGCCCCAGCCCCGTTCTCTCCCGATACGGGTAAACACTTCGGCGTAGCCAGGGAAAAACTCGTCCCTCGCCTGTTGCGATGTTTCGGCGATATAACCCAGCGAGTGCAGTCCCACCTGCAGCTTCTCCTCCGGGTGTCCGGCTTTCCGGCCGGCTTCGCGGTAGAGGTCTACCAATGGTCTGAACCGGTGTGTTTCCCCGCCTATCACGGCCACCATCAGCGGCAGTCCCAACGTGCCCGCCCGTACGAAAGACTGCGGCGTGCCACCAACACCCACCCACACGGGCAACGGCTCCTGCACCGGGCGCGGATAGATAGGCGCATTTTCCAATGGCGCCCTGAACTTGCCGCTCCACTCCACCCGTTCCTGGTCCCTGATCTTCAGCAGCAAGTCCAGCTTTTCTGTGAACAGCGCATCATAATCATCCAGGTTGTAGCCGAAAAGCGGAAACGCTTCGATGAATGAACCGCGGCCCACCACCATCTCGGCCCTTCCTTTGGAAATGATGTCCAGTGTGGCGAAGCTCTGGAATACCCGTACGGGGTCGGCGGCGCTCAATACGGTGACGGCGCTGGTAAGCTTAATTTGCTTCGTCCGCGCCGCAGCTGCTGCCAGTATCAGCGTGGAGGCTGAATCCAGGAATTCGCGGCGGTGATGTTCCCCCAGTCCGAAAACCGCAAGGCCCGCCTGGTCTGCCAGCACCATCCGTTCCAGCAGGTTGTCCATCTCTTGCATATCAGCGGCGGCGTTGTGGCCACCGGTTTGCGATTTCGTGGCAGCAAAGCTGTCGATTCCTATTTCCATGTGATGTGTTTATCCGGTTAATAAATCTGTGCAGCGTCTTTCGGCAGCTGCCGTACGTGCAACATATAGGCTGTTACGTCCCTGTCCCAGTGGTCGGGATACTGATAACCCAGGGTTTCGGCCACTACACCTGCCACCTCCCTAAAGAGCGTGATGGTGGTAAACACCGCTTCCCATGCCTGTTGCAGGCCGGCAGCCCGATACGTAGCCAGTAATTTTTCATATACCGCCGGCTCCAGGTAACGCTGGTAGAACTTCCCGAACTTGCCGGGGTTGACGGTGAAGTCATAACGGCAACCGATGTACCAGTCCATCATCTGCAGCAGCGCGCCACGGATCACCTGGTTGCCCAGCTCCCTGACCAGTATCTCCTCCTCCCGCCACAGGCCTTTTGCCAGACCGGCATTGGTGTACCAGAACTCGTTACAGCAATCGGTGAACGAACGCTCCGAGGGTTTCTTCACAATGTAACTGGCGTCGCTGGCCGGCGGCAGCGGAAGGTCTTTGAACAGTCCCGTCTTGTCCCATATCACTTTGCACAAACTGTCTTCCGTGAAGTTATCCAGTTTTTCCAAAGGGACCATCATCAGGTCTATACGGTTGCCATCCTTAAATTGCAGCAGGTAGGAAAAGGCGCCTTCCAGTTCCGGCGACGGCGGGTACAGCTCCATGTCTTCCGGCATCTGCAGTATCATCTGTTCCCCGAAAACATCCACCCAGTGGTGGTCCTGCAGAAAAGGGGCCAGGTCTTCCACCACGTAGATAATGTCGAAGTCCTGGAAGATATCCGGTGTTACGTTGGGGTTGGAGCGTGACCCGTCCTGCAATACTGCCAGTATCCGGGGATCTTTTTCTGCCACGCCGAGGATTAAATCCATCATTACTGATTCACTTCTGCTGGTCATATGATCATCTGTTTGCTGTAAGATAAAGATAGCTGCTTTAAGCGAGGTATACATCACTGGAAGTTGTCCAGCAGCTCCCTCCGGTAGGTAGTCCCGATCGGCAGTTCGGTACCATCATCGAGCACCACCAGGCCGCCGGTGATCTTACTGATACGGTTCATCGCCACGATGTAGGATTTGTGGATACGCCTGAACCGGGCTTTATCCAGCTTCTGTTCTATTTCGGTGGTCGTAACAGGGCTCAGGTAAACAGCCTGCGTGGTGAACACCTTCACGTAGTTTCCCCAGCTGCGGATATAAATAAGCTGGTCGTACATCACCTTCACCATCTCCCCTTCTGCTTTCAGCATCACAAAAGCCGGTGTTTCCGTTGCGGTATTAAGTTCGCCGCTCACGACCGGTCTCGGCCGGAGCCTGGAATATACCGTATCAATAGCGGCCATGAACCGCTGAAAATGGAAGGGTTTCACCAGGTAGTCCACTACGCGGTATTTATATCCTTCGAGCGCATACTCGCGGTAGGCCGTCGTCAGTATCACCAACGGTGGGTCCGACAGCGTTTCCAGCAACTCAAGGCCACTCAGTCCCGGCATATTAATGTCCAAAAAAATCAGGTCCACCCGGTTATTGTAGACATATCCCATCGCCTCCACCGCTGTATAAAAAGAGCCGGTAAGCTCCAGGTGTTGCAGCTGGCCGATGTATTGTTTCAACACCAGGTGTGCACCCTCTTCATCGTCGACAATAATACATTTCAGCGTATCATCCATTTTTAATCGTATTTAATCTGAGTGTTAAAGTGATCCGGTATTCCTGGTTTTCTGTCGCGCTGATCAAAGTATACTCATGTTTGTAAAGCATTTCCAGCCGCTCCCTGATGTTGATGAGGCCAATGCCGGTGGAGGTATTTTTCAGTGCTTCATCCGGCAATGAATTATGCACTTCCACTGTCAGGATGCCTTCCTCGCAGCGGATGCGGATATCGACAAACCACGGGCGGCTGATGGTCACACTGTGCTTGAAGGCATTCTCCACCAGCGTGATCAGGATCAGGGGCGCTATCCGGTAATCGGCCGGCAGCGCGGTTTCTTCCGGAAGATCGTAGTGGATCCGGCAGCGTTTACCAATACGCTCCTGCTCCATCGCGATGTAGTTATCGATAAACTTCAGCTCTTCCCGGATGGTAACAGTAGGCCTGCTTCCGTTCTCCAACTGGTAACGCATCAGGTCTGCTAACCGGAGGATCAGGTCCGGCGTCCGGGCAGGCTCCGTAAGGCTTACGCCATACAGGTTGTTGAACATGTTAAAAAAGAAATGCGGGTTCAGCTGCGCATGCAGGTATTTCATGTTCATCTCGCTGAGTTTGAGCTGTACCTCGCTCCGCTTCTGCAGTTCTATCGAATACTGCCGTACCAGGAACAGGGAAAGGATGGTGACGGTACTGATAATACAAAGCACGAAGTCGTAAGCAATGGCCATGGGGAATGAGATATCAGGCTCCTGGTATACTTCCGGCGCAATCCAGTAGTAATCCAGCGCAAGCAGCCCCAGGGCGCCGATCAGCGTTGACAGTACAAAAACGGAAACGTAGGCGGCGTACTTTTTAGCCATCAGCAACGGAAATATCAGGTGAAGATGGAGCTGTGCCTGCCCGTACAGCAGGATGAAAAATATCAGCCCCTGGAGGAATGCCATGAAGGTGTCCAGTTTGATCCACTCATGCAACATCGTCAGGATAAACATCGCTATAAATACCACCAGCTCCTGCAGGAACCGGCTTCGCAGCCATTTTGCCTTATTCTCCATCTGTGAACATTAAGTCAAACAAAGCTCAGTCATTTTAATACAAATAGCAAAACCGGATGATGAACCGTGTTGATCATCCTATTCCGGCATTTGCTCATTCATTTTTTTATGTTGATCGTACAGCTGCTTCCTTTGCAGATATTTCAACTATAAACCATGTATCCGGTTACTGTATCCAGATTTTTATTGTTACTTTTTTCAGCGATGCTGACCACCGTTTGTTCCTTCGCACAACAGCGTATTTCCGGGAATACAGGCGGTTTTACAATCAGCGGTGCCGTACGCGATTCTGCTGACCGGTCCCCGATCGGCTTCGCCACCGTCGTGCTCCTGCGGGAAGGGAAGGTCATCAGCTCCACCACCACCGACTCACTGGGCAGGTTTGCTATTCCCCTGCGTGAGAAAGGCGTCTTTTCCCTGGGTGTTTCGTTTGTAGGCTATAACAACTACTTGTCCGCTCCCGGGGCCTTTCCCGGTGCACAGCAGCCCTACCAGGTGCTGCTCCGTAAAACGACTGCCACCCTGCAAACCATCACCGTCAACGCCAAAAAGAAGCTGATCGAAACGAAAGGCGACAAGCTGGTGTACAATGCCACCGCCGATATCAGCAATAAAGCGGGTTCGGCAGCTGACGTGCTGAGGAAAGTCCCTATGCTGACCGTCAGCGCCGACGGGGAAGTAAAAATGCGGGGCGACGGGAACATAAAAGTGCTCCTGAACGGATTGCCCTCGGGCATCCTGGCGAAAAACCTCAAGGAAGCGCTGAAGATTATCCCGGCAGGCACTATCGCCGCCGTGGAAGTCATCACCTCCCCTTCTGCCAAATACGAGGCAGAAGGCGCCGCCGGCATTATCAACATTATCACCAAAAAGAAAATAAAAGGCAGCAGCGCCGATATCAGCGTCAGCGCCGGCAACCTGGAACAATCAGCCAGCGCCTCTCTGAACACCGTCAGGGGTAATTTTGACCTGAGCCTGAACATCAACGCCAGCAACCAGCGGGAACGGAAAACGTCCACCCTCAACAGAACGTCCCTTTTCAAAGGGCAACCGGCAGGCGAACTGCTGCAGGAGAATGATGCCACCCAGCATGAGCGCGGGTTGTATGGGGACCTTGGCGTTACCTACCGGATCGACTCCCTGCAGAAAATCAGCACCACCTTCACCCTCTGGAATGGCACCTGGCCTTCGAAAAATACGCTGTACAACCTCTACCAGGACGGCAAAGGCAGTACTGCCTACAACCAGAAAAGCGATCAGACCAACCACTCCGGCTACTACGAGCTGTCTACCGCCTACCAGAAACTGTTCCGTCGCAAAAGCCAGGAGTTGCAGGTGCTGGGGATGGTCAGCAACAGCGCCGACCGGTCCAGGTATATCACGCAGCAGTATACGCTGGCAGGCGTACCGGCTTTCCGGGAAACAGGGCCCAATAACAGCAAATCGTGGGATTTTAACCTGCAAACGGACTACACCCATCCGTTGGACCTGTCCGGCAAAAACATCCTTGAAACAGGAGTTAAGTTCAGCAGGACCAGCGCCACCAGCGCCTACAGCGCGCAGAACAATGAACATGCGCCCGGCAGCGACGACCTCGTGGAGGTCCCCTCGCGTTCAGATGAGATGAAATATTTCCAGAACATCTACGCCGCTTATCTCAGCTTAAAATTTGAGACCCGTAACCAATGGATGTTCCGGGCTGGTCTTCGCTACGAAGCAACGCAGCTGGGCGCTGAGTTCCGGCGCACTTCCGCCCCGTTCCGGTCCACCTTCGGCAACCTGGTACCCAGCATACTGCTGACTAAAACACTCAACGAGCAGCATGACATAAAGCTGTCGTATACAGAACGCATCCGCCGGCCGTGGATATGGGACCTCAACCCGTTCGTCAACGCCGCCGATCCGCGTAACCTGACATCGGGCAACCCGCTGCTGCGCCCAGAGACCACCAGGACGATCGAGGCGGGCTATAACTATAACGCCGCATCTGGTTTTACGCTCAACAACAGCGTCTACTTCAGCTCCAACAGCAACGCCATCGAAATGCTGACGACCGTCGATAGTCTGGGTATCTCCAGGACATCGCCGAGCAACGTCGCCGCCAACAAACGGTTAGGCGCCAACGTAAATGCCGCCATGGAGATCGGCAACCTCACCATCAACGGTGGCGTAGAGCTGTACCAGGTATGGTTCAAAAGCGACGCCCTGCAGGTGAAAAACGATGCCGGCTTCTATTCCTTCAATCTGAACCTGTCGTATACGTTGCCAAAAGACGTAACCCTACAGGCCTCCGGCGACTACAGCAACGGCTACGTGACGCTCCAGGGCAGGAACTCAGCCTCCTGGTCTTACAGCTTCACCGCCCAGAAGGAATTTCTCAACAAAAAAGCCAGTGTGCTGATAGGCGTTTCCAACCCTTTCCAAAGGAGTATGCTGCAGCGGAGCTATGCCACAGCCCCCACTTTCCGCAGTACGGAAGTCAATAACTTCTATAACCGGAGTTTCCATATTACGCTCAACTGGAAGTTCGGGTCTATGAAAGTACATAACAATGAAGAGGAGAAGAAAATGCCGCCGATGAGGCGGCATTGAGAAAGGAAGGGTTGCCCGGCTGTATGGGCAACCCTTTAATGATGTACTATCTATGCACAATTCTGGTCATTACACACGGTAATACAAATGGTGTAGTTGATCGTGATGCATAACGTATTGGGACGGGAGATAACTGCCGCGCCACCAATAATTTTTTCCGGCTGCTCCAGTGAAGCAATAACATTTTTTTCCAGGATGAGCTTCCGCTTCAGGTTAACTTGTTTCTTTTTCATAGCGTAGATAGTTTTAAGGTAAAAGCTAAAGTTAACAGGGATCTCTGCATAAGAAGCAGCAGCAACAAAAACCAACTTCATTCCTGCAAAACATAAAACATAAAAACTTAATTATCAATAATTTAAGTTAAATAAATTCATTAAAATAGTACAATTTGTACCAGAAACTTATTTTACGTATCTTTGAGTGATAGCGGTCATCGGGGCAAATGACAACAAATTTTGGTTACAGACGAAGCTCCGCTTATCGTTGAAGGCTGTATGATATTTCAGCTAATCGATCGAAGGGAGCCATATTTGGCCATGCTCGAGGTAGCTCCTCACAATCAGACCAAGGACAAGAAGTATGACTGGATTGCCGGTTGTCTAATTGCAATACCTGAAAGGAACAGCGTAAATTCAAAAATTTGTGCAATGGAAAAGAAAAAAGAATCCCGCCAACAATCAGACGTTACTCTTCGCCCCAAAGATGGCCATGCAAGAAGTGCAAAGCATAAAGCTATTGTTGCCGCTGCTGCGAAGGAACATAATGCAAAGCGAAGCACCGCAAGGTTAATCAGGAATGAAATGTTGGCTATCCGTTATCAAATGGAATCTTACATTTTAGACCAAACAGTTACGATCAATAAGATGCGTTCTATTCGGGATTTTGCCAATGATTTTTTACATACTTTAAATTTAAAGAAGGGAGAATTTGCAAATTATATCGAAATAGATCTTGCTAACCTGAATAAATACTATAAAGAAGAACGGAAATTCAACGCGGAATTAGCGTTAAAATTCGGGTACTTCTTTCATACGCCTGCTGACTTGTGGCTTAGAGTTCAATTTAAAAACGAAATGCTAAAGTTCGAGAAGGAAACCAAACTGGGAAAAAAATATAAACGGTACGATTACGAAAAGTTCTTGCAGAACGCATAACCCGGCTCCCATATAAGTATGATGCTGTTCCTTTACCTGGAAGCACGCTTCAATTTCTCCAGCTTCCTCCTGGCATCCGCATTATCCGGTTGCAGTGCAAGGATCTTTTCATAACACATCTTCGCTTTCCCTGTCAGCCCTTTTTTCAGGTAAGCGTCAGCCAGGCTATCCCATACATTAACAGAACCAGGATAGTTTCTGGCATTGATTTCAAATATGGTAACAGCAGTATCCGGTATGTTTCTGTCATTCAGCGCCACATAACCCAGCGTATTCACGTAGTTTTCGTCTGATTTGATGTTCAGCCCCATTCGTTTCGACATCAGACTGTCATGTTCATTGATCAGTGAAGGCTTTTTTAACACCTCGTTGATATCTAATTCATAGCCCTCGAAAATATAACGAAGCCCGTAGTAGGTAGCCGGCAGCGGCACTGTCAGGTGCTTTTCATCTTCAAAATACCGAAGTTGGGCCGCTAATCCCGGCGACGTAGCTGTTTTTAACGCGGTATAAAATTCCTGCCCCCATTGATAGTGCCGGCTGTCTTCTGACATGTTGTTAGCTAAAGCAATGTATACGCGGGCATTCGGGGCCGTTTTGGCTTTTAAAACTTCCCTGGTCCTTTTCCCGATGTAATTATGGTCCCAAAACCAGGATGGGTCTATCAGGATATAATAAGCAAATAGCTGAGGCGCCTCCAAAAGACAATGGATCGCAAACAAACCTCCTAATGAATGTCCGATGATCAGGTTCTTAGACTGTGTCCGGTAGGAGCTGTCTATTTGCGGCATCAGCTCTTTTTCCAGGAAGTGTCTGAACAGATCCGCATTGCCACTATTGGCAAAAGCGCCAATATTTTCCGCATCCAGGTAATTTAAAGAATGGGTAGGCGTAAAATCCCTTGTTCTGTCGGTATTTTCTATCGCCACAATAATCAGTTCCGGGATTTGCATTTTTAAATCGTAAACCGCGTTCATCGATCCTGCAATACCGGCGACTTCCTGGAATTTGGCTTTCGCCCCATCCAGTACGTAAGCCACAAAGTATTTTTTCTGTGGGCTCCTTTGATAAGATGGTGGAAGATAAACGTTATAAGTACGCTGCTCTTTCAGCACATTGGAATAGATGGTATATTTTTTCCCAATAGCGACAGTGTTGTCGTTCGTTTGTGCGCCCAACGTCAGATGGACCAGGAGAAAGGTAATTGCAATAATTGTATGCCGCATAGGCCTGCCCGGGATTTTGGATGAATATATATAGCACCCAAAATAGGCGTTTATCGTGAACTTAAACGCAAAAAGGTACCATTTGTCCTTAAATGGTGCCTTTTTGTCCTTATAAGCGAAGGCACATACTTCTTGTTTCCCATGTGGTAGCGGGTAATGGTAGCACTACTTTACAACCCGTATCTGCTTCGCATAGATGAAAACGGCGACGAAGATGATCGCTGCCGCAGTGGCATACAGCCAGCCGGCGCTGTAAAAATAAATGGCCCCGCCACCGACCGGCACCAGGATATTGGTGAGCGATTGCAGGCTTTGATTCACGCCTTGCAACGTCCCCTGCTGCGTCTCGTCTACAGACGCTGAAAGCCTCCCGGTATACGTCGGTTCAAACAAACCTTCGCCGGAAATGATAAAGACAACCGCCAACGAAATCAACACGCTGGCATGCACGTAAACACCGGAGAGTATCATCAGCAAACCAGCACCCATCAGCAGCAAGCCTGATATGCCAATCTGCCGCGAGGTAAAACGCCCCAGCAAACGAGGCAGCAACACTGCACGCACCAGAATTTCGCAAGTGCCGATCAGCGTAAGTAAACTACCAATCAACGCAGGCGGCCACTGGTAAACGTCTTTCAGGAAAAGCGTAAAATTGAACTGAAAGACACCTATTCCGATATAAAACAAAACACCTGCACCTAACAACAGGGCAACGCCCTCCAGGCGAAAAACACTATTAAAATGGGAAAACACGTTGAAACTGTTAACGGCTACACGTTGCGTTCTTTTATGGGATGCCAGGGATTCCGGTAACAGGAAATACACCAGCACCGCGGAAAGAAATATCAGGCAGGCGGTCACATAAAAGGGCAGCGCTATCGAGATACTGCCCAGCAGTCCGCCTAGTGCCGGCCCACCGATTTTTCCGATACCCATCACAGATCCCACGTAGCCGAACCATTTGGTCCGTTCTTTCGCCTCCGTAGTATCTGAAATGTAAGAGAAGATGGCACTGATGTTGCCGGCGGTCAGCCCGTCAATCATCCGTCCAAGGATAAGAACCCATAAGGCCCCGCCAATGCCGAACAACACAAACCCCACGGCCGAACCCAGCAGGCTGACGATCAAAATGATTTTCCGGCCGAAACGGTCACTCAGTGCACCGAGGACCGGCGCAGCAAAAAAAGTACAGGCGGCATAGACAGACAACAACGTGCTCATGCCCACTACTACCTGGTGCCCCGGTAAGTATTTACCGACCAGGAATGGTAGCAGCGGCAGGACAATGGAAAATCCAATAGAATTTAGCAGGACAATCGCCAATAGAATAAATAAGGGAATTCTCTTCGGTTTCATCAGTATAACATTAGTTAACAACAATCACCAGTTTTCCTCTCACCTGTTTCTGCGAACTGAGGACCAGCGCGCGGACAGTCTCTTCCAGCGGAAAAACCTCCTGCACATACAACTGGTATAAACCTTTCTCATACAGCCCGGCCACTTCGGAGAGCACCTGGCGGACCTTTCTCGGCGGACCGGCGGAAAAACGCGCGCCATAATCTATGGCGGAAAAATCGGTCACCGATACCACCATGGAAGCATCTCCTACGATGTCGATCAACTCAGGGATAATGCCCGAACCGGCGATATCCAGCGCACCGGCAATACCATCGGGCGCAAGCGCTTGTACCCGGTCTTTGAGCCCGTCGCCATAGGTCGTGGGTATAGCCCCTAACGCACGTAAATAATCGTGATTACGTGGGCTGGCGGTCCCGATAACCTGGAGCCCCCGTCTGCGTGCGAGCTGCACTACGGCAGATCCGATCCCGCCTGCGGCGCCGCTCACCAAAATGGTGCTGCCCGGAGCGGCGTTTAAATCGTCCAGGCAGCGCCAGGCCGTCTCTGACACTACCGGGATGGCTGCCGCCACTTCAAAGGGAACGCCTTCCGGTTTCTGCACCCAATCCAACAAAAGGGTATATTCGGCCATGGTGCCGTTGCCATAACCGAAAACGGCATCGCCTATACGCACACCCGTTACCCCATCGCCAATAGCATCAACAATGCCGGACGCTTCTACTCCCACTCCGGCCGGGAAAACCACCTCGTCAAAGCCTTTGTATTGCCCTTCCATTCGTTTCCAATCCGAAGGGTTCACCCCAGCTGCACGGACTTTTATCCGTATCTGTCCGGGTGAAGGCGCAGGTTTCAAAATACGGGCTACTTCAAGAACAGCCTCTGGGGCGCCATACGCCTTATATTGCATTGCCTTTATAGTCATATTCGCTACGTTTAACAATGCAAAGTTGGCGCATCTATCAGGAATAAAATAGTTACTTTTAACTATAAAATAGTCGTAAATGACAAAATCAAAATCACCAGGTTACATTACACCGCCTGTTTTCGCTCAACTGGCGAAGCTATGGGGCGTCAGCGTGAAGAACGGCAGGATTGATATTCCGGCAGCCTATGGCACCGGATATTGTGCGGGCTGTGTGTTCAATGAGCATATCCGGATGCTGATCCTCAACTACCGGTTGAACGAAGAAACGGTCATAAGGAATCCTGAAATCAATACCCCGGGGAAAACGATCCTTTTCAAATTCCAGCATATCGACGCTGATCCGCGCTCAAAACAAAGTCCCTCGGTACTGATCGCCACCAGCCGGTTTAATACCGACGCGGTCATCTCCATCCAGGAGAATACATCTTCCGTGAATATTGAAGTCGCCCCACAATACCTGGAGGAACTGTTTACGCTTTCCCAAAAATCGCCTGTCTTACAAAGCTTAGCTGAAAATGCGCAACCACTGCTGTTTGAGCAGATGATATCACCCGCCATTCAAAAAATCCTGCATGACATTATCTCCGAAAGCGTAGCTGACAACTTCAGATGGGTGTTTAGAAAAATCAAAGCGGAGGAACTGATCTGCATGTTATTGATGAAACTGGAAGAAAGACAGGAAAAACAACTGTATCCTCTGAAAGGGAACGATGTGCAAGCCATTTATGATGTTAAAGCGCGCCTCCTCGCCCACCTGGATGAACCGCCGGTGCTAAATGATCTGGCGACTGCTGCCAATATGAGCCCAACGAAGTTAAGGACGTTGTTCCGGCAGATTTTCGGCGACAGTATCTTCGAACATTATCAAAAATACAGGATGCAGGAAGCGGCACGGCTGTTAAAAGAAGGAAAGCTTTCTGTCTCTGAAGTGGGATATCAGTTAGGATTTTCTAATCTCAGTCATTTTTCAAGGGTATTTGAAGCACATATCGGGATGAAACCGAAAAAATTCTCCATCAGCCACTAAATTTAAAAACGTTCTTTATGAGCATAACACCTGAAAAGCAACAGGTTTTCGACGCTGTCAACGCAGTACATCCGGTTTCACCGGCGGACTGGTCACTGTTTGAGGACTACCTGCGCCCGGCTTTCTATAAAAAAGGGAGCTTTTTTATAGAGGCAGGTAAAGTCAGTCATGAGATAGCTTTTGTATTAAAGGGGGCTTTTCGGGCTTACTATATCATCGACGGTGAAGAAAAATGCATCGATTTTTTCCTGGAAGGACAATGGGCGAAAGCTTATCATAATTTTCTCTCGCAATCAAAAAGTAAAATATGGGTGGAAGCGCTGGAGGATACGGCAGTGTTTTTAATCGACTACGGCACACTGCAAACCTTGTTTGACCATTCTGCATACTGGGAAAGATTCGGCAGGCTGGTAACGGAAAGGCTGTATATTTCCTCACAGCAGCGGGCAGAAGCCCTGCTGCTGGAAACAGCAGAACAACGGTATATCAGTCTTGTAACGCACCATCCACAACTCATTGAGCGCATTCCATTATACCATCTGGCATCTTATATCGGTGTCAGGCAGCCTTCGCTGAGCCGGATAAGAAAAAGATTGATGTCGAAAAGCGGATTATAACCCGGGTTATACAGTGGATGCCTGCCTGTCTTTTAATTTTGAAAGAAAATAATGTATGAAACAGATCGCCATCACATTGTTTATTCTCTCATTATGTTTCACAAACCAAGGGCAAAGCATCATGACAACTTCCAACACTTCCAACCAGGAAATCATCCGCACCCATCAGGGGATTTTCAAAGCGCTGTTAGAGAAAAACCGCGATATCCTGCAAACACAACTGCACGGGCAGTTCTCCTTCACCAGTGCAGACGCCGTACTGATGGACAAACAACTATTTGTAGAGGGTTTTGCCATGAATCCCGGCATCAGGTTTACGGTCTTAACCTCGGCTGACGAAAAAGTAGTGATCGCAGGAAAGACTGCGGTACTCACCGCCATTGCACATATTACCATCACTAAAGGAGATAAGACACAAAGCATGCAGGAGCGGGTAACGGAAACGTATATATTCCAGGAAGAAGGATGGCTGCTGTTGGGGATGCAGGCCACATATGTGATGAAGTAAGGAAGAAACCCAAAAAAGAGGAGGACAGGAAATTTCCTGCCCTCCTAATCAGGCTTGCTGTGTAATCCTGATTGTTTAACTAGGATAGGTGTGCATTTACGATGGTTATATGTTAGATACATCGTCATCATTTTTTTACCCTCTGCAAACTGAATGTTAACCTTTTATTAACAATGGAAGTAAAGCATTCGGCGATATAACTGTTACTTAAAAAAAGGCTATATCTCACAGCAGCAGTACACCCTGTCAAAGACTGCGCTGATATTGATATAGCCAGAGCGGACATAATTTCTCAAGGAAAAATGCCCGTGTTTCAAGGGGTTGGTTGGTTTATAAATCAGTTTTATTGATAAAAAGCGCGGCTAAATACTTTTCTTTCCGCATGCCCTCCCACTGAGGGGCAGGGTATGATTCCGCTGCGTTTTTTGTACATGCCTCCACCTGCATAGCTTCCGGTCTTACAGGAAAACAACATCCCTACCATGATCAGGACCAGCACGAGAACATTACACCTCGTTTTCAAACTCATAGTATTATCTTTTAAATAAAGTAAATTCAACTCTCCTGTTCCGCAGATACTCTTCCTCTGTACAGGGTACGCCATCTATACAGCCATTCACCGGGTTGGTTTCTCCATAGCCCTTCGCTTCCAGCCTGTCTGCATCGATACCTTTTTCTTTCATGTAGTCTACTACGCTCTGCGCTCTGTGCTGGGAGAGTTTCATATTGTAAGCGGCTTTCCCTCTGGAATCGGTATACGCACTGATTTTTACTTTCAGGGTAGGTTCCATCTCCAGGATATTGATCAGCTTATCTACATCCGCCTTCATTTCCGGTTTCAGGTCCCATTTATCGAAGTCGAAATAAATATTTCCAATCTGATCGAACAGCCGCTGCGGATGATTAAGCAGGATACTATCCAGCTTCACCAATACAAATACGGAATCGCCTTTATCCAATGTGCTCATATCAACGGCAGTTCCTTTATCCCGCAGATAGCCGGTCTTCTCAGCTTTTAACTGGTAGGTGGAAACCGTATCCAGCCGGAGGCTAAAGAGGCCTTCCCTATCCGTCGATGTCTGTCTTCTTTCATTCCTGCTGCTATCGGTGATGGTGACAACGGCGTTGGCGATAGGCGCTAACGTGGTTTTGTTAACCACTTTACCAACTAATTTAAAGGACCGTTCTATGAGGGATGCGTTTAGCTGAAAGCTGTAAATATCATCATTGCCCTTTCCCCCCTGCCGGTTGGAAGACAGGTACCCGGTGGAGCTTTCCTTAAACCGGAGGGCAAAGTCATCTTCGGAACTGTTGACAGGATACCCCATATTCACCGGATCTACTTTGGTGTAGTTGCCACCCGGCACCACAAAAATATCCAGTCCACCCATCCCGATGAGGTTGTCGGACGCGAAATAGAAATTCCCTTTATCATCAAATGCAGGACACCTTTCGTCTCCATTGGTATTTACTTTAGGTCCCAGGTTTTTAGGGGTGCTCCAACTGCCGTCAGACATCCGCTCCACCTGGTAAATATCTGCACCGCCATAGCCTCCGGGCATATCGGAAGAGAAGTACAGGTATTTGCCGTCAGTTGTCAGAAAAGGGTCGTTAACAGAATAACCTTTTGCAGCTGCTCCAAAAGATAGCGGCGTAGCGGCGGACCACTTCCCATTCTTAAAGCGGCTGTCATACAGGCTGAATCCTACCGTATTCACCTGCTTATCTCCTATTCGGTATTCCTTTTTTACTGAATTATCTGTTTTGCTGAAGATCATTTCTGCAGCGTCAGCGCTCAGCGTAGCCAGCCCGGTATGGAAAGCGCCGTTGATGTTATCGGTGTCCAGCGGTCTGACGGCCTTGGTGACATCTGCAAAGAACAATCGGTTATACCCGTTACCGGTCCATCCATACTTTTTATTGTTATAGTCGCGCTCTAACCGATCGGACACGAACAGCAATCCTCCGCTGAAGGAAAGACAGCCCCAGTCAGCATATTCCGTGTTGACGAAGGATAGATTCCGTACCTGGATATCTGTGGGATTGTTCATCCAGAAAACGGCGGAATCGCAGGAACGGATCATTCTGTTCATCGTTGCCACCTCCACACCGGGGAAATTATTGTCCCGGAGATACTGGTACTGTTTCCTGGCCTCTGTGTACTTTCCGTTGTTCTTCAGCACCGCCGCATAACTGATATAGCTGTCTACAGGCGCGCCCGTCATTGCCACCAGTTTTTCGTACCAGGCCTCCGCCAACTGGAAGTTCCTCATGCGAAGGTAGGATTTGGCCATGCCTTCAACCGCCTTGATGGTGGGCTTACTTACATAGGCGCTTTCGTATTTTTTTACGGCAATGGAAAAGTTGAATTTTTCGAATTCACGATCCGCTTCCTTCAGGCTATATTGCGCCATCACATTCAGCGTAAACAAGCTGCTGCAAAGCAATCCAATGCCGAATTTGCGTATGGTAAAAATATGCATCAGATAAATTTCTGTTGTTATAAAGATGATAATCAGAAGAATCTGGGAGTGAGCATCTGTTCATCCCTTCTTGGGAAGAGAAACCCGATGGATATCTCATGACTGCTGGTACCCAGTGTCGCCGTGGTTTTCAGGGAGCGGTCGTAGGAATACCCGATCCTGAACTGGTCTCCCAGGAAGAACTGCGCACCCAGCACAAGCGCCGATGGTTTTTCCAGCCTGGGGTCAACGTTCTTGTTGAACAGTGTAACACCCGTTCTGTAAGTCGCCCCCAGCCATACCATCTGCTTGATCAGCACATAGGTGGTCAAATCCAGGCTGCTGGGACCAGCCAGGTCATTTTTCAGCATCATGGACGGCCGTACTGCTATCTCTTCTGACAGCGGGAAGAGATATCCGGCGAGCAGGTAAAGGTTGATTTTTGTTTCCGGCAGTAAACGGGTAGGATCTTTCTTCGGTTTAATAAAGTGTACCCCGATATTGTCCGCAGAGAGCCCTGCATAAAATCTGTCCGTATTATATAGAATACCAACACGGGCATCCGGCATCGATACTGTTTTGCGCTGGTTCAGCAGCCGGAGGTCATTCGTCTCATCCGGGTTCAGCTTTGTACCATCCAGCGACTGTTGGGCGATACCACCTGCAACGCCAATTGCCAGCGTCCTGGGTACTCCCTCGTAGCTATCAAACTTGATGCGGTACGCAAAGTTGGCATAGGCGCCCAGGTTAGTCATAGCTCCCAGTTTATCGGCGATAATATTAAGGCCCAGCCCCATCTTGTCTTCATTGATGGTCCCGTCTACCGCCAGTGAACCGGTCTTTGGCGCTCCTTCCACACCTGTCCACTGATTTCTGTAGATGCCGGTGAGGTTCAGCTGCTCACGGTACCCTGCATAAGCAGGGTTGATGAACAATCCGTGAAACATATATTGACTAATCTGGGGGGCCTGCTGGGCCTTTACGGTGAGGGACCATAAAGAGATCCCTCCTATTATCAAACCATTTATAAATTTAGATTTCAACATAATTTCATTTTTTAACGTAAAACCATAACATATCCACGCTTTACGATCACCTTTCCGGTATCATCTGTCACTGTCAATACATAGAAGTAAGTCCCTTCCAATAAACCGGCTCCATTCCAGGAGTTGTCATAGTTGCTCTTTTTGTACACCAGGTTGTTCCAGCGGTTGATGATGACCAGCTCTGTATTCTTATATCTTTCCAGTCCTCTTATGCGCAGCACATCATTTACACCATCTCCGTTAGGCGTGATTACATTCGGTATCACCAGGTCATCCTGTTCAATTTCCACGGTGGACGCACCGCCATTTTCTACCGGTATGTCATTTCCGTTGGGCGTAAGACCGGTGACTTTGTTGGTAATGCTGTTCTCCCTGTAATCAGTGGCCACGGTACCTTTCACTGTCAGTGTCACACTTTGTCCTGCGGCTACCGTCAGGCCGGTCCATTGGCCGTTAGCGGGATTATAGTTACCGGCACTCGGAACGAAACTGCCGGCATTGTAACCTACAGGCAGCTGGTCTTTTACGATGACCGTTTCGCCCGGCACGATCGCTCTCGGACCTTCATTCAGCAACGTGATGGTGAAGTCCAGCGGACCGCCGGCTTTTGCCGTAGCGCTGTTCGCCTTCTTACTCAGCTTCAGATGGTAAGCAGTATCTGTCGTGTCTTCAACCGTTACCGTAGCACCGCCACCGTTATCAACCGGGATCGGATCTTTCTTCGGTGTAAGACCGGTGACTTTATTCGTCAGACTGTTGCCTTTGTAATCGGCTGCTACGGTGCCTTTTACCGTCAGGGTTACACTCTGGCCAGCAGCTACATTCAGGCCGGTCCAGTTGCCGGTGGTTGCGTTATAGCTACCGGCGCTCGGAATAAAGCTGGTGGCTTTGTAGCCTGTTGGCAGCTGGTCTGTCACGATAACGGTGTCAC
>NZ_CAMLHC010000045.1 GCF_946479755.1 uncultured Chitinophaga sp.
GGATGAAAAGGGATGGTACAGTGGGGCCAACTTCAACCCTATGTACGGCAAAGGACGCAGCGATGCTACCACTAAAGCCACGATCGGCGCTTTCGACCTGAATCTGCGTTACAAGTTGACCGACTGGCTGAGTTTCAGTTCGCGCAACCGGTACAGTTATATCAACATGGACAGAGAGCGGTATTCAGATCCGTTGGACCCTACCAGCTTTTTCAATACCCGTGGCGGTTACTACTCCCTGGCTCCCGGCAATACCAATAACATCATCACCACAGAGATGCTGCAGGTAGATAAATCTTTTAACCGGCATCACATTTCAGGGCTGGCAGCATTTGAATTTAACCGGGTGACCGCCACCAACAGCAACGTTTCCGTGAATGGGCTGAAGCCCGGTATACGCGCCATCAGCGCAGGAAACCCTGCTACTTTGGTGTATAGGAATGACATTACTGAAACAGCTTACCTGTCCTGGTTCTCCGAACTAAACTATAGCTATGACGGAAAATATTTTGCCACAGCCAGCTTCAGAAGAGATGGCTCTTCCAAGTTCGGACAAAACAACAAGTATGGTAATTTCTATGCCTTCAGTGGTGCCTGGCAGTTGAGCAGGGAAAATTTCCTGCGTAACGCTAAAAATCTCGATCTGCTGAAACTCCGCTTCAGCTATGGCGTTTCCGGAAATGATCTGCCATTGGGCGCTTATCAGTATCTCACGTTGTACCGCTATATCGATGCCACTGATATTTATGACCGTCAGAGTGGTACCCTGCAAAAGTCACAAGGCAATCCTGATCTGCATTGGGAGATGCAGTATACCACCAATATTGGTATTGATGCGGGCTTCTGGGACAGGGTGAACGTCTCCGTGGACTTGTATAACAAGCTGAATAAAGGACTGCTGCTGAGCGTTACTCCACCTGCTACCAGCGGCGGTAACACCTATTATCAGAACATGGGCCGTATCCGTAACCAGGGTATTGAAGTGACGATGAACACCCGGCAGTTTAAAAATACCGCCGTGAAATGGTCTACCGATCTTACGTTTGCCTACAATAACAACAAGGTTTTAGAACTGCAGCCGGGCGCCAAATTGTTATATGACGGCCAATATAGTGGTTCAGCCAAGATCGTGGGCAGCCCGATGAACAGTTATTATATGCCGGTATATGCCGGCGTAGACCCTCAAACCGGCGAGTCCCGTTTTGAGGTGCTGGAAAAAGATGCTGATGGCAATTATACCGGGAAGGTGGACTATACCAATAATCCCGGCGCCGCCACGCTGCAGGTGCTGGGCAACAGTAATCCCAAATACATTGCCGGTTTAACCAACAACCTTAGTTATAAAAACTTTACCCTGAGTGTGATGCTCAGCTATTTCGGTGGTCTGAAAATGCTGAACCGTACCCGTGTAGATCTGGACCTTGATGGTGCTGATGTGCAGGCCAACAATGCAGTGCCGGCACCGGGACAGGTAAGGTGGCAGCGTCCGGGAGACATTGCCGATCTGCCGAAAGCGGGTAATAAAGTAGATTATTATTTCCCTACGTCGAGGTATGTGGAAGACGGTAGTTTCCTGCGACTGAAAAACGTGCGGTTGGGTTATACACTCACGGAAAACGTGGTGAAGAAGCTGGGTGTTTCTAAAATGAATGTTTTTGTTTCGGGAGACAACCTGGCTACCTGGACGAAGTTTACCGGTATAGACCCGGAGAACAATTTCGGGGAAGAGAATTCCGGCAAGGTACCTTTTGCCAGGCGTTTTCTTGCGGGCATACAAGTGACATTTTAATCTAAACACAGTAAAAACAAACGGCTATGAATATAAAACGGTTAAGCATCATCGGTGTTACTGCACTCATGCTGATCTGTTCCTGCAAAAGTGCACTGGACCTCAAGCCTAAAACCGATCTGGACGCCGGAACGGCGTTAACCGGTTATGAAAATCTGAAAGCAGCGTTGAGCGGTGTGTATTCACTGGTGAATAATTTCAAATACCTGCCGCGTTATATGAACCTGGTAGAGCTGAGTACGGATAACGTAGAGGTGATGAAGGCCGGGAATAATGCTACTACTGCCGGTATCGAATGTTATTCGTTTAAACGTACTGCTTCCATGATGGACCTGGAGGCGTGGAACAACGGTTATAAAGCGATCTATCACGCCAACATGGTGATCAACGCGATCGCCGACGATGCTGCCCCCAACCTGCTGCAGTTAAAAGGGGAAGCCCTTTTCCTGCGTGCCATGCTGCATATGCAGCTGGTACAGGCATTCGGTAAACCATACGTGCAAAATGCAGGCGCTAACCCTGGTATCCCGTATGTGGTATCTACGGATGCAGCCTTGCGCCCTTCCAGGAACACGGTAAAAGAAGTGTATTCCCTGGCGGCGGCCGACTATGAAAAAGCAGCCGGTATGATTTCCGAAATGAAGTCTAACGCCTACGCCAGTAAAGCTGGCTGCTGGGCTGCCCTGGCTGATTTGTACCTGAATGCGGGCGATGCGACGAAAGCCATCAGCTATGCGGACAAAGTTATTAACAGTAACCAATACACGCTGGTGACCGGAAATGACTATCTCACTTATTTCAGTACAGACCATAGCAGCGCATCAGATAAAGAAACCATCTTCACCATTAAAAACCTGGACACCCAGAGCAAATCGTTTTACGGTCTGGGTTATAGCTACACACAGACAAAGTACGCTGCGGTTTCTGCGCCGTTGTTGAGTTTACTCAATGAAACAGCCGGCGACGTGCGGCTGGCATTTTATACGAAGTTATCCACCCCTGGGGGAGACCGGTATTTCACCAACAAGTTTGTGCAGAATGGGAACCCTGCGGTGAGTTCACCGGTGATGTACCGCCTGGCAGACATGTATCTGATCAGGGCAGAAGCCAATGCTAAAAACAATCCACAGGCAGCGCTGGATGATGTGAACCTGCTGCGTAAGCGTGCAGGCATTACCGGTAGTGGCCTGTATCAGTTGTCAGACCTCCACGGCAGGGCGGGTGTTTTACAGGTGGTGCTGGACGAAGCACGCGTAGAATTCGCCTTTGAGAATGGCCGTCGCCGGGCAGCCCTATTGCGCAACGGTTTACCGATGGTCCGTGATTATGCCGGCAGTACGGTGCCGGGAAGCCATATCAATATTGCCGCGACTGACAACAGTGTGGTTTATCCGCTGCCTGCAACAGAAATTACGGTCAATCCTAACCTCACACAAAATCCATTTTAATCCGTTATATGAAAAAGATCACCACTACGCTCATCGGCTGTCTTGCGCTCACCGCATTCGCCTGTGCACAGCAGAAAAAGCCTTTTGTGCTGAACGGCAAAGTTACCGGTCAGCCTGACGGCAAGCTCTATATATCGTATGAAGACGTTGCCGGCAACAGGAAGTTTGATTCGGTGTCGGTCAAAAACGGCAGCTTTACCATGAAAGGAGACATCGCGGGTGCTGCGGTGGCCTATGTACGGTCTGCCAACCGGGAAGATAGCCCTGCAACATTCGTGCTGATGCCTGGTGCCCAGCAGTTCACTGCGGCAGGGGATAAACTGAGCCTCGGTACCGTTACCGGTAACAACGCCAATGAAGGTGTTTTGGCATTACAACAGGAGAAGGCGCTCATCCAGCAGCAATACCAATCCCAGCTGGATTCCATGCGGAACGAGAAAGATCATGACGAAGCAGCGGCCATCAGGGAGCGGTTGGCGCCTTTTTTTGAAGGCAACGACCAGGCAGACTACCATTATTTCCAAAAGTACCCTACTTCCGTGCTGACAGCCTACCTGCTGCGGTTTCATGTGGCAGACCTTTCCCTCGAAGCATTGCAGGGTTATTACGACAAACTGGGCGCTGCCACTCAAAAGACCAGCTTCGCCCAATACATCGCAGACGAAATCAAACAGCTTCGCCAGGGCTCACCGGGATCGGAAGCCGCTGATTTTACCGCGAAGGACATAGCCGGTAAAGACTTGTCGCTGCATGACTACAAAGGAAAATATGTGCTGCTCGATTTCTGGGCCAGCTGGTGTGTGCCCTGCCGTAAAGGCAATCCCCATCTCAAAACGCTGTATAGCCGTTACCAGCCTAAAGGCTGGGAGATCATTGGTATCGCTGACGACGACAGGAACGAGAACGCCTGGAAGACAGCCGTCGCTAAAGACGATCTGCCCTGGAAGCATGTACGCAGGGGGTTGGACATGTCCAGACTGAAAAATAATCCGAATGATATTTCATCGAAATATGGTATTCATTCTCTGCCCACCAAAATCCTCATCAGCCCGGAAGGCGTGATTATAGGGCGTTACGGCAGTGAAGGCGATGAGCTGGACAAGAAACTGAAAGAGATATACGGAGAGTAGGCGAAAACCAACCATCCGGTAAAGGCTGAGCGGCAGGACCGTTCAGCCTTTTTTTCAAGAAAATTTTTGTGATAGTTGTTTTTTATGAAAAAAAAATTACTTTTGCGACCCATTAGCGATTGCCCAATAGTATAATGGTAGTACGACAGATTTTGGTTCTGTTTGTCTAGGTTCGAATCCTGGTTGGGCAACAGAAAGCAAGAAACCCGCTCCGTGAGCGGGTTTCTTTTTTGGTATTTCTCATTACTCATTCACTGCCTGTAGCTTGACGCCCGGCAGATGTTTCCGGATCATATCCACCAGTTGCCGTCTTGTAAAAGGTTTTAGCAGGAAGTCGGTGGCACCGGCTGCCATAAATTCTTCCTGTTCCTGCAGGAATGTTTCCCCGGAGGAAACGATTGCCGGAATGTGGCGGGTGGCATCGTCGGTGGCCCGCAGTGCCAGCAGGAAATTTTTGCCGTCCATAACAGGCATTTTACCATCGGTGATGATCAGGTCGGGTGTGATCTCTTTCAGGAGCTCCAATGCTTCCATACCATTTTCTGCAAAATAGGGCGTGGGGCCCAGACTTTTAATGGCAGCGCCGAAAGCGGCCTGGTTGAGTTTATCATCTTCCAAAACAAGGATAACATAATCCTGGTACATTTCTTTCACTGGTTCAGGATGCACTTTCTCCTGCAGTCTAAAGCCTGCTTTCAGCGGGAGGACCAGCAGGAAGCTGGTAGTGGCGCCTGTATTGGTGGCGCTGATAGTACCGTTTATTTTCTCTACCAGTTGTTTGGTGATCGCCAGTCCGAGGCCTGTGCTTTCCGCCATATGCTCCTTGTTGGCGTGAGATACGAAAGGCAGGAAGATATCATGCAGCTGCTCCGCCTTCAGGGAGCTTTCATTCTGTGTTTCAATGTGGATATGATCGCCGGCCTTTAGGACGTTGAACTGCACAGTAGATTTTTTAACAGCGTATTTCACTGCGTTGGATGCCAGGTTGTTGATGATTTTGCTGAGGATGGTGCTGTCGGAGAGAATGTATTCCGGCAGCCGGGCGTCATAGTTGAGTTGAATGTTGATACTTCGTGATGAGGTAATGGGACGCAGCATCAGGATACATTCGTTTATGCATTTCCGTAGGTTGAAGCTCTCGTTTTTTACTTCGTTGAACTGATTTTCTTCTATCTTGGCGAGGTCGAGTTGATTGTTGATAATTTCCCTGATGAGCAACGACGCCACCTGCAGATGTTCCGTTTCCTTACGGATAGCGTCTACCAGCTTTTTGTCAGCCACTTCCTCCAGTTTCGCTACATGTTCGTTGAGCGCTTCCGCAATACCCATGATAGACGTCAGCGGCGTTCTGATTTCATGGTTGGTTTCGCGCAGGTATTGGGTTTTGGCTTCGGAAGCTTTTTTCTGTTCTGCCATCATGGTACGTACCTGTTTGATATAGAAATACAGCATGATGCCATTTAGAGCGGTGCCGGTAAGTACTACGATCAGCCGGATGGCCAGCATGCTGCTTTTGCTGAAAGCGATGGGGGTGAACAGATGATAGGAATAGTTGACCTCGAGCAGCACCACCATTAAGCCCACATAGGTCCAGAACAGGTTGCGCAGTTTCCGGCTGGTGATCAGCAGGTCGGAAGCACCCATGAGGAAGGCAGCGAGCAGATGTATCTCTGATACCGGTCCCAGCACGATGCCGTAAAACACCAGTGCAGCATCCAGCACCACAAAAAATATCAGGATAACGTTATCCACGCCGATACGGCGGTGCAGGAATGGCAGGCAGAAGAACAGCACTCCTACAAACAGTTCGAGGTAAAAGGCCGGTGTGAAGTTAATCAGGTAAAAAACGGCCATGCCGAGGGTGAGTGACAGGACGGCCAGCAGCAGGCAGAGCGTATTAAAAAAGGATACCGGTTTATCCGAATAGGCAGCAATTTTCATAGTCGTTTTTCATTATTCGAGGGTGGCATGGATAATGTATCCCGAAATTAGTTTTTTCTATTTTAGGAATACTAATCCTTATAGTTATTTTTGTTCAGATACTTACATTACCTGTATCCTGAATGCCAGTATAAATGAATGTTCCTTTTTTACCATTGACATGACACCCGAAACCAACACCATCAGTTATCGTTACCCGGCGCTATCGGCTTTTATTGCGGGGGACGAATCCCGCTTATTGCTGGCGGGCTACAGCGAATTAGAAAAGTCAGCCGGACCGGCTTTCTTCCGGGGAAGCTTAACGCAGCCCTATATCACCGCCCGTTGCCTGATTGCTTTGTCCAATGTGGTGCGGTCATCGTTTACCTTGTCGCCGGCGCAGGCCGGCCTGATGAAAGACCCGATTGTAACGGCAGGAGCGGAGAAGCTCCGTTTCGAAGGCTTTTCACAATGCGCCGGCGTATATGCGCGGGTGGATGTGTTGCCGGGAGGTCATCGTGGTATTTTTCCTGCCAGCGGCACGGTGAACGTGGATTTTAATCAACCGATGATCAACGCGCTGCACGCCATCGGGAGAAGTGACACGATGCAGCTGACGGTGAATGCTACAGAGATCAGCGTACAAAGCCAGCCGGAAGAACGTATTACAGAGAAGAAGGTGCCTTTGCCGGTGAAATGGATCAAAGGCCTGACGACGGTGCAGCTGTTCCTTGCGGCATCGGAGAAAGCGTATACGTTGAATAAAGTGCAGCTGCGGCAGCTGTTTCAGGGCATCCCGGCGGGTACGGTGAAAGCGGACTATTACCTGACCGTGCGGGGCAGCAAGCCCGCATTTTCGCCGGTGAAAACAGCGAATGCCGTTTGCGTGGGGGGCATACACCGCCTGCGTTTACTGGAACCGCTGCTGCCGCTGGCAGACGAGCTGCAGGTGTTTGTACATCCCGATATGCAGAGCACTACATGGCAACTATATTTCGGAGACGTTCGCTTCAGCCTTAGCTTGTCACGTGAGGCCTGGCGCGGTTTTTCCGGTGAAGGCGCCGCGCTGGACGCACTGATAGCAGACGTGCCTGAAAGGCTGATCAGCGCTATGGATAAATACGGTCATGTGAACCAGGAGTTTAACGCCACGTTGCTGGCGGTGAAAGAACAGGCCGGCTTTGAACAGATAGACCAGCTGACGGCCCGCCTGGCAGCGATGGGATTACTGGGATTTGACCTAGACGAGAATGTTTATTTTTATCGTCGCCTGCCGTTTAAGCTCAGCAGGATCATGAGCCTGAACCCGCGCATGAAAGATGCGGAGCAGTTGCTGGAAGAAGATAAGGTAGCCATCGTTTTACAAAAGGAAAATAAAACCGAAGCGCGTGTAGCCGGCAGCGGTGTTACGCATACCGTGGTGATAGAAAATGACATGGCCCGCTGTACCTGTACCTGGTTTGCCAAACATCAGGGGGAACGCGGTCCTTGTAAACATATTCTTGCTGTACGAAAAAAAATAAATTGACACTTAACCCAAAAATGATTGTATGACACATCTGGAAGAACTGGAACAACTGTTAACCACAGAGCGCGAACAGGATATTGTACCCTTTTTACAACGATTGACCCCCGAAGAAAAAAAAGCACTCAGGCCGGGACTGACCAAACTGGCTGCGTATTACTCAGAGTTTGTGTCTCCGCGTCCTAACAGCTACACCTCACGCATGACCGTTCTGCAGGCCAGGATGTTGACAATCGCCACTTTTGTCTGTTATGACAAAGCCGCTTTCCAGCGCGCAAATTTTCATTTCACCCTTTTCCGGGAGCGCTTGCTGGAGAAAATCATTTCCTGGTATATGCCCGGCTGGTTTAATGAATGGATGCAGGAGATGGCAGAAAAAGACGCGTTACCGGGCGACCTGGACTATTGGCAGCTGCTGGAACTGCAGGTGAAGGAAGTGCTTACGCTGACGCCTGTCATGGTGGTCAGCCGGCTCCCTATGGCGATCAACGGTAAACACCGGCTATACGAACCCGCACGGTTGTTTGAAGTGCCGGCCACCCTGTCGGAACATTTCTGGTACCTGTTCGAATACCCGTCTAACATACATTTCAGCGATCGCTGGACAAACAGCAAGAAAACAGGAGACACGGAACCCAACTGGAAAGGCTTTATCCTGCAGTATACCGGCGACGGCACTATTAACCGTATGCGGGTACTGGAAGAATGTCTGAAGGCGGTGAACCGGAATTTCAATAAACTACAGGTGGGTTGGTTTGTAGATTTGCTGACGTTGCTGAAACCATCTCAGGCTGAACTGGGGCAGCTGCAGCCCCTGCTGTTGCAGGCACTGAATTCGCCGCAATCGAAAGCGGTAAGCACCGCGCTGGGCTACCTGAAGGCGCTTGCCGGTGACAAGCAGTTTGACCATCAGGCTTTACTCGACCATCTGCCGCAGGTGATGGCCGCTGACAAAAAGAATATCATCACTACCACTATCCAGATACTGGAAAAAGCAGCTAAAACGCATCCGGAGATTAAACAACGGGCTTGCCTGGAGCTGTGCGCCGCTTTCCTTTCAAAGGATGAGGACTTGCAGGCCAAAGCGGCCAAACTGATATTACAGTGGGCGGATAAGCAGGATGTTGTTTTAAGGGAACAGCTTTCGCAATACAGCGGCAGTATGCTTGCCAGTACCCGCAATACCTTAAAAGACCTGCTGGAAGAACAACAGGCAGAGGTGCCGGCAGCAGCGCAGGAAGTTACGGAGCGGTTGCCTTTGACCGGAGAACATAACCGGATCGTTACAGAAGACCTGGTATTCTTTGCCAGCCAGGTGTTTGAAAATAATGCCACCTGGCATTTCGATCTGTTGCCGGCCATGCTGCTGACGGCACAAGATAGTATTACTACCGAAACACTACTACAGCTGGAGCCGGCTTTGCAACGGGCGGCCACTGTTTTAAAACGGCCTTCCGGTAACATGGGGCTGCTGGATATGACGCTGGCCGTTTTCTTCCTGAATTACGGCAAATGGATGGCGGATAACGATGCCGCCTATACGGCCAGGCTGAATGAAGTGAAACAATCGCAGCACTGGTGGCGTGGCCGTCATGAGATGCCGGAGCTGGAGCACTGGAAGACGTCCCGTACGGAGAGCGCCGTATATGCACCACACCGGAAATTACTGATACTGGCATTAAAAAAGATCCGCGCGAAAGACCCGTTGCCGCTGCTGTCCACACCCACGCACGAACCGGGGTGGATAGCGCCGGAGGTGCTGGTACAGCGATTGGCATTGTATCTGTCTGCCGGCGTATCGCCGGACAGCACAGATCTGCAGGTGGCGATAGCGCGTTGTGCGTTGCAGGATACGGCTGCAGCCCTGGCACAGGTAGCGCAATGGCCTGCCGGCGAATACCGGCAGCTGCTGACTTTCCTGCTGGATGCCGCAGCCGCGCCGCAGGGTCCTTTCACCATGGAAGACGCCTGGATGCAGGCGGGACTTACCAAAGCGCCTCAGACGGTCTATGACGCGTTTGCCGGTTTTTCTTATCGCCGCCTGCCGGCAGCGTTGCTGAACGGTGGTTTTGAATGGACGACGGGGGGGAAACCCTACCTGGCATACGGTAAATACAACCCTGAGAAGAGAGACTATGACCGCTACATGTCGGAGGAACTGGTGATGGATATTACCTTCCCCGAAGGGGAAATCCTGAAGGGGAAGTCGCCGTTATTGCAGGAATATATGAACGGAGTGGGGGAGTATTTCTCTGTTTCCATTGCAGACGTTGCGAGGTTGCTGCTACTCACGCCTAATCATCCGGACGTGTTGCTGGCGCGGGTGATGAAGTCCTGTCAGCGTTCTTCGGGATATTATGAAGTAAACGAAACGGGGATCGTCTTAAACACCCTGAAAACCTTGCACAGCCTGGATATACCGCCTTCTGAAATGATGTATCTCTGTGTTGCGCTGAGTATGCTGCATGCCGATAAAACAGTCAAAGGATATGCCGCCGAATACTGGAGCAGCCGTATTCCCGACCGTATCAGCAGTGAAAAACTGGGCCGGACCATCGGGATGCAGCAGCGGGTAGGATGGGCGCCCATGAAACGTTTTACCGACCTGGTAACGACGCAAACGCAAATCAGCCGGCAGCAGAACGAGGCGCTGGAAACACTGCTGACAGCCTGCCTTGCCGTGTTTACCGAAACACCGGTAAAAGACCTTAAAAAGCTGCTGGAAGTATATAGCGAAGTGCTGGCGATCAACAACAGCACTATCAGCAACGCGGCTGTTATACAGCTGCTGACCGCCTGGGATGGCAGTACTACTGTGAAGAAAGCAGCGCAGCAGTTGTTGAAACGGGTAGTGCAGGCATAGCCCGTTTTTTCTGTGTACTTTTGAAAAAATATCAGATGTCCGTGTCCAAAAAACTGGTCGTTATCGTAGCGATGGAGGGTACCGCCCTGCTGGATATTGCCGGCCCCTGTGACGTTTTTTCACAGGCCAATAAAATACTCCGCAACGATGCGCAGCGCCCGGGGGATGGTTATGAGATACTGCTGGCTTCGGCAGTGGAAGACCATCACCTGAAAACGCAGAGCGGTGTGGAACTGGTATGCCCGGTAACCATCGAAGAACTGGACCGTCCCATCGATACGCTGCTCATTGCCGGGCTGGGCACTGAATTTCTGCAATACAACCTGCATCATTTTTACGAATGGCTGAATAAAGTGTATCCCCGTCTGCGCCGTATCGGCTCCGTTTGTATCGGCGCCTACGCACTGGCGCGGGCAGGGATACTCCGCGGGCGCCGCGCTACCACCCACTGGCAATACACACAGCATTTCCAGGACCAGCACCCCGAGGTACAGCTGGATACCAATCCGTTTTATACCCGTGACGGGAACGTCTATACGTCCGGCGGCCTGGCTTCCGGCATCGACCTGGCCTTTGCCTTGCTGGAGGAAGACTATGGCCGGGACCTGGCAGCACAGGTCGCCAAAAGGATGGTCATCTACCTGAAAAGGCCGGGGTACCAGACGCAGTTCGGTGAACTGCTGGACCACCACCGGCTGGCCAATACCCTTGCCGGTAAGTTACGCCCCTGGATGACCCAGGAGCTGCACCAGGACCTGAGCGTGGAACGCCTGGCCGCACAGGCCAATATGAGTCCCCGCAATTTCGCCCGCGTCTTCCTCCGGGAGTCGGGCCTTACCCCCGCCAAATTTGTGGAAAAACTAAGGGTAGAAACCGCCCGAAAATACCTGGAAGAGAGTGACCTCAGTATAGAACAGATCGCCGAAAAATGCGGCCTTGGCGGGATGGTTTCCATGCGGCGCGTCTTCCTCCGCCATATCTCCGTTTCCCCGAGCGATTACCGCCGGAATTTCCGTAGCTCCCTGCATCCCTGAGTTGGCAGAAACTGTATATTTTTCGTCATTTGAGACAGATGGCGGTTGAAGTACTTTTGTACTGTAACCAAAATTATTCAAGCGATGAAAATAGCTATCAACGGATTCGGCCGTATCGGAAGAATGACCCTCAGAGCTTTACAGCATAAAGAGAATGTGGAAGTAGTAGCCATCAATGACCTGATGGGCGCAGACATCCTCGCTCACCTTTTCAAATATGACACCGCCCACGGAAAATTCCCCGGCACGGTTTCCCATACCAGCCAGCACCTGATCGTTAACGGAAAAGAGATATTGCTTACCAGCGAAAAAGACCCTGCTAACCTGCCCTGGGGGCAACTGGGGGTAGATATGGTGATAGAATCCACCGGAAGATTCACCAGCAAAGAACAGGCACAGGCACATATCCGTGCAGGCGCCCGCCGCGTACTGATCACCGCACCTGCTTCCGGTGGCGTGAAAACCATCGTAGCCGGTGTTAATGAAGATATTATAGAGCCAACAGATGAAATTCTGTCTACCGCTTCCTGTACCACTAACAGTATCGCCCCTCCGCTGTTTCTGCTGGACAAGGCTTTTGGTATTGAATCCGGCTTCATGAGCACTGTTCATGCTTTCACCATGGACCAGATGCTGCAGGACGGTCCACATAAAGATTTCAGAAGAGCCCGCGCGGCCACGCAGTCCATTATCCCCACTACCACCGGTGCGGCCAAGGCGATCGGCGATGTGCTGCCAGCGCTGAAAGGTAAGCTGGACGGTGTTTCTTACCGGGTACCGGTAATTGACGGCTCCATTGCAGAATTATCACTGGTACTGAAACAACCGGCGACGGCGGCGGAAATCAACGCTTTGCTGAAACACCATGCGGAAACAGATCTGAAAGGTATTCTCGAATACACGGAAGAACCCCTTGTATCTGCTGATATCGTGGATAATACCCATTCCTCTATTGTAGACGGTACCATGACGAAAGTCATCGGTAACCTGGTTAAAGTAGTGGCCTGGTACGATAACGAGGCCGGTATTTCCAACCGCATCGCGGAACTGGTGACCAGGGAGACTTACGCGGCGGTTGAAGCATAGTGTCTGTAAAAAAATCAAGGGTATAAATAGAAAAATCCCCCATTGATATTTTATCAATGGGGGATTTTTTATGCGTGTGATGATTGATTACTGGTAGTTATAGTTGTTCCAGTATGGTATTACAGCGCGTTGATTGGCCGGTACCCAGAAGATCGGGGAAGTAGCATTGTTTTCGTTAGCCACTTTCGCAAAGTTATCCGGGTTGTTGGTCAGCTCCACGGTAGGGTAGTGTACCCTTTCCGGCATTGGTTTCCATACGGAAGAATGCCAGGTGAAAGGCTCCAGTTTCGGGTGACGGGTCCTCCTCAGTTCCGCCCACAGCTCGTACGGCTGCAGCAGGTTGAGGTGGATGTATTTCTGCTGCATCAGGATCTCCATTTTGTCTTCCAGTGTAGCCGCTGCCGTGAATTTTGTTTTGATGTTTTCGCCCCATGCGCTGACGATAGCATCGGTAGGTTTGGAAGGGTACAGCACAGAGTCCAGTGTACCTCTGGCGTAGGTGCTGAGCTGGTTGAGATAGTACCAGAAACTGGTGCTATGCATCACTTCGTCCTTGATATGATCGCCGGCTGTCTTGCCGGTATTACCCAGGTTTTTCAGTGCGATCTCTGCCAGCAGCAGGTCCAGTTCACCCAGGGTGGCCATATACACCGGCATATTTTCATTGCGGTGGAGCGTGATATGGCTGTACATGGATTTAGCGTTGGTAGACAGGGAAGAACTGATGTTGTCAGCAAAAGCGTAGTAGCGCTGGCCGCTGCTGTAGAGTGCTTGCTGTTGTTCGATATCGCCGGACACGCCACGATAGTCTTTGAATTTGGTGGGCATGGCCAGTACCGGCAGGCGTGGATCATCAATACCGGGTTGATAGGAAGAGTCGCCGTAATTCAACCGTTTCATGATGATGTTGGGAATGAAAGACGCATAGGCGTTTTCATACAGTCCCCGTTGCCAGGTGCCGCCGCCCAATACATCTATCTTATACCACATGGTCCATGTAAGATCTGTGGTGGGCAAGGGTTTGCCGAGCGCTTCCTGGATCAGTGGTTTGGCATATGCTTCGTCCACGCCGGCGATGCGCACCAGCATTTTCAGGCGGGTGAAGTTGATGAAAGCCACCCATTTGCTGATATCTCCCTTGAAAGCGAAGTCCTGTTGCTGGAAGACTGTTTGCGCGGCGGGGGACATCTGCGAGAAAGCGGTCGGCAGGGTATTTACCAGTCCGCCCAGGTCGGCGATGATAGACTGATAAATCTGTTTGGGATCGTCATACTTCGGGAAGAGATATTGCGCTCCGCCTTTTACGCCCTGGAAGGCGTCGAAGTAGGGGATGGAATTGAACAGGTCCACCAGTTTGCCGCATTGGTACAGCTTCACGAAGGTGGCCAGTTTCAGGTATACGTCGCCATCCTGTTTCAGCTGACCGGTGCGCAGTTCCACGGAGTCTTTAATGACTTCGTAGTTTTTGAGCCGGGTGTAGCTGTTCTGGAAGAAAGACTGGCCGGAGATGGGGAAATCATCGAAGCCGTTGCCGCTTACCAGGTCGTTGTAGCTGCTGAACCAGTCGTAGCGATAGGAGATATACCGTTGCGCCAACTGGCTGTAGCCGGTAATGCTGGTACCGCCATTGAGGAGGTAATACCATTCTCCATAGTCCTGAACAAATATTTTGTTGTTGGTGATCAGCTGTGTGAACAACCCGGGTACTACGTCTGTAACGGTGGCGTTCAGTTTGTCCGGGTCATAGAATCTTTTCTCCACATCTTTTTTACAGGCGCTGAAAGTAGCGGCGAGCGCCATCACGGCTATATACAAGTATGTTTTTTTCATGTCGTTGTTTTTTTAATTCGTTAGAAAGCTACGTTCAGCCCCAGGGAGAAAGTACGCAGTGTCGGGTAAATGGTGTTTTCCACATAAGTGTCTGCACCCAATGCGCCTTCCGGATCGATGTTGGGGATAGATTTATAGAGGTAGAACAGGTTACGTGCTGCAGCGGTGATGGTAAGCTTTTGCAGTTTCATGCGTCTTACCACATCGCGGGGCACATCGTAGGAGAGGGCCACTTCCCTTACTTTGATGTAGTTGTTCTTGTACAGACGGTCCGGAGGGAAGGAGGTAGCCAGGTCGTTAGCGTAGCTCATATAGTAGCTGCTGGCGTTGGTCATTTGTGTGTTGGGCACATATTTACCGTTGGCGTCCTGCATTACGCCGGGCAGAATGAGGCCGTCGTGGTATACGCGGCCGTTCTGGGCACCGGCAGGAGCGGGCTGGTTATGTTGCCAGGGCACCATATTGCCGTCGCCATCGTAGTAGTAAGCCAGACCGCCATGTGCTTCATCCCTGTATTGCAGCGTGCTTTCCAGTTGACCTACCCCGGTAAGACGGTTGTTGGTATAGGAGAAGATGGTACCGCCGGATTTGTAATCGAGGCCGATGCGGAGGTTAAAGTCCCTGTAGCGGAAGTCGGAGAGGATACCGCCGTAGAATTTAGGCATGATGTTACCGGCAACAACAGATTTCTGGTTGTTGAGGGAGTACATGCCATTGGTACCTACGATTTTGTTGCCTGCATCATCGCGGAGGTAGTCATACATGATGATTTCGCCGTAGGGGCGTCCTTCGTCGGCATGAACAGAGGCAGCGGAGCCGTTGATCAGGTTAGAGATCGGGTTGTTGGTAACGCCGGGATAGAGACGTACTACTTTGGAACCCTGGCTGGCCGCGTTCACGGTGATGTCCCACCTGTAGTTTTTACCGAGGAGCGGGGTACCGGTGAGGCCCAGTTCGAGGCCCCATGCTTTCACGTCGCCCACGTTGATTTTAAGCCCTGTGGAGCTGGAAGCGGAAGATATTGGCAGATTGAAGATCTGGTTATAACGGTGATTGCTATACGCAGAGAAGTCGATGGTGAGGCGGTTATCTTTAAAAAAGGAGTTGTTGATACCGATTTCGAATTCTCTTTTGCGTTCCGGTTTCAGTGCGCCTGGAAGGATGGCTTCGGGCGGTGTAATAGAGAGTGCGGTGGTGTTGGACAGCCGGGTAAAGCCATACAGGTTGTTGGCGAAATAGCGGTTGGTGCCATTGCCCACGTCGGCCCAGGAGAGGCGGACGGTACCGCTGTTCATACCGGGGATGGAGAAACGTTCGGTGTAGTTCCAGTTAAGGGCTACGCCGGGGTAGAAATATTTGTTGTTTTCAGGAGGCAGCGTAGAGTTCCAGTCCATGCGGCCCTGTACCTCGAGGGTGAGTTCACTTTTCCAGGACAGGGAGGCCGATGCCAGCCAGCTGTACAGTACGTCATCGCCGCGGTTAAAGCTTCTGATGTAGCCGAGATTGGCGGCAGAAGGGGTGCCTGATTCGTTATTGAATGAATACAGGTTGGCGAAGTTGAGGCCGCCGAGGGTGCTGCTACCCAGGTAGTTGGAGGAACGCAGCCTGTAAGCGCCGCCGGTATAGGCAAACAGGTGGAGCCTGTCCTGCATGAACGAGCGGTTGTAGTTGAGCAATGCCTGGTAGGTTTGCACTGTTGAATTTTCTTTTGCGATGCCGAAGGCGCCGCCGGCTACGCTGGGAAGGATCCTGGTCACGCTTCTTTCGGTGGTATAGGTGGTGTTATCGTAGTCAAGACCTGCCTGTCCCACGAGGAAGAGGTGAGGGGTGAAGTTCAGCGTTACTTTGGCGGAGGTGATCATGTGTACCTTGTCATCTTTCAGGGAGTTCTGTGAGCGGTCCCACATAAAGCCTCCGAGATTGGAGAAAGCGGTAGGCACGCCGGCGTTGGAGAGGTCCCGTTTGTATCCTGTCTGATCCGTGTAGAAGGGATAGATGAGGTCGTAGTCATAATCCAGCGGCAGGCCCCATGCTACGGAGCCGTCGTTGGAACCACGGCGGTTCAGGCTGGTGATGTTGTAGATATTGGAGATCACTTCAAAGCTGGCGAGGTTGGACGCTTTGATGTTGCCATTAAAGCTGAAGGTGTTCCTTTTCTGCCAGGAGTTGTCGCCGTTGATATCTTTATAGTAGTAGTTGGTATAGGAAGCGCGCACATTGCCTTTATCGTTGCTGCCGGAGATGGCCACGTTGCCGGTGGTGGAGTGGCCGGGATTGAAGAGCGACAGGAAGTTATCGGTATGTGGTGAATTTTTTACCATGGAGCTGTCGTAGAACATGGCGTTGGCGCCATCGAATTTAGGACCGAAGCTGAAGCGTTTGTTGGGGATGGTCCTTACTTTCTGTCCGTTGACGGTGGCATATACCGTATCGTAGATGTTATCACCGAGGCCGTACTGGTCCTGCAGTTTCAGGTAAGATACCGGCCGTTCCGTGGTGTACTGGATGGAGCCGGTCATGCCCATGCCGGTGGCGTTACGGCCGCTTTTGGTGGTGATGAGCACCACACCGTTGGCCGCGTCACTGCCGTACAGTACGGTGGCTTTAGCACCTTTCAGGATCACCATGGACTCGATATCGGAGGGGTTGATATCGTTGATACCTGCGCCATAGTCGAAGCCCTGGCCTACAGGGCCGCCGATGGAGGTTTTGCGGTCACTGAGGATAACACCGTCCACCACGAACATCGGGCGGATGTTCTGGTCGGGGTTCATACTGGCAGCGCCTCGGATATTGATTTTGATACCACCCTGGGGGCCGGAGGCGCCCATATTCACGCCCACGCCGGCAGCTTTACCGTAGAGGGAGAGGAACGGGTTCATAGTAGTACCGGCTTTGGTCAGTTCTTCGCCCTGTATGGTACTGATGGCATAGCCCAGCGTTCCTTTGGGGCGTTTGATACCGAGGGCGGTCACCACCATTTCATTGAGGCCGCTGGAGGCGGCGTGCAGCACTACGTTGACAGTATTGGAACTGCCTACGGTGATGGTGGTGGGCTGGAAACCGATAGAAGAGAACACCAGCACCACGTTGCCCTGTGGCACTTCGATGGAGAAGCGTCCGGCAGCATCCGTTGCGCCTCCGGTTTTAGTCCCTTTTACGAGGTAGGTAACGCCGGGGATAGGGGTGCCGGTGCTGTCCTTTACCACACCGGTTATTTTCCGCTTGTCCTGTGTTAGCTCTGTTACGTTGAGGTCTCTTTCTTCTTTCCTGGTCTCTTTTTCTTTCAGGGCGATCACTTTCCCGATGATTTCGTAGGAGAAAGGTTGGTCCTGGAATACGGCAGCCAGTGTATGTTCCAGGGTGGCGTTCTGTACTTGTATGTCTACCGGTTTGCTTTTTTTCAGCATGATGTCTTCATACCAGAAGCTGTACCCTGACTGTTTTTTGATGTCTTCAAAGACGCTCAGGAGGGTGGCATGTTTCCGGGATAGTGTAATCTGTTGAGACATAGACCGTGCACTGATTTGCAGGCAGGCCACTGTCAGCAGCAGGGTGACTATTTTGAGTCGCATGATCAGTCTTTTTTTGAAGGTGAGATGTGCACCGGATGTGCCTGTACGGTCAGGCTTGATGAGGCGTAGCCCTGGCACACAAAAGGGCCGTGCATGACGTTGATATTTCATACATTTGGGATGTTTGAGTTGATAAAATTTTGATACTGCGTAGTGTCATGCCAGCTTAGACATTTTACCAGGGGCGGGTGAGAGCGCTCCTGGTTTTTTTATGCTATGCCGGCACAGATCTTTTAGGGACCTTTGTGCATGTCGTATAAATTTGATTTTGGTCGTGTGTTTAAATGATGCTAAAGTTGTTTTTACTACATGACGATTAATTTCTCCTCTTCCAGTTTGAAATGAATTTTGCTGATTTCCAGCAGGCGTAAAAGCGCCGACAGATCTGCTGTTTTTGGGATGTCACCGGTGAAGGTACGGGTAGGCACTTCTCCTTTAAATACCACTTCAATATTGTACCAGCGTTCCACCTGCCGCATGATGGTGCGGATATCGGCGCTTCTGAAAGATATCAGGCCGTTTTTCCAGGCTACCGCGAGGTCGGTGTCTGCATGGTCAATGACTTCCATGGTACCGTTTTGATTGATCAGTGATTGTTGGCCCGGTTTAAGGAGATGATGTGCCATTTGCCGGCTTACCTTGACGGATCCCTGTAAAAGTGTTGTTTTGATGCTATTTTCATTGTTGTAGGCCATGATGTTAAAGCTGGTGCCGAGTACGGCCACTGCTGTTTCGCCGGTGTTGACAAAGAACGGCTGGGCGGCGTTGGGCTGTATTTCGAAGTAGGCTTCACCGGAAAGCGACACCTGTCTTGTTGGACCGGCGAAGGTGGTGGGGTATTGCAGCGAAGAAGCTGCGTTGAGCCATACCCGTGATCCATCCGGCAGTACAAGACTGTACTGGCCGCCTTTCGGGGTGCGCAGCGTGTTCCAGCTGACGGCTGTTTCAGCCGGGGTAGTCTGTGTTGTATATATGAGTTGACCGGCTTTTGTTTGCAGGCTTACATGCCCTTGTTGTGCTACCTGTCCGTTCATGTTACTGTCCAGCTCAATGGTTTTGCCGTTGGCAAGGGTGAGAACGGCTTTATCTGATCCGGGGAGGACCACTTTGTGTTGCGCGGTTGCTACGGGTGCCGGTTTTTTGCGCTGGCGTGTCCAGAGGACGGTGGCGCCGGCCAGTACCAGCAGCAATATAGCGGCGGCTGCGCGGTAGCTTCGATAAAACGTTTTCGCCAAGGGGCGTTCAGGAGCTTTTGCGGAGAGGATATGTGCCAGCATGGCGTCCGACCGGGCGCCGAAAACCTTTGTTTCCGTTTCGGCGGATTGGACCCACGCCTCTTCTATCATCCATTCGAGCTGTGCGTCCTGGTCATCTGAGCCGAGAAATGTTCTCAGCTCTTCCAGTTCGGCGGAAGTGGCGGTACGGGTGGTATACTGGCTTAACAGGTATTTTAATCTGTTGTTGTCCATCTGCAAAAGTGAATCTATTTATATAGACAGCGGGGAGGGGTAAAAAGAGGTAATGGGATGAAAAAAAATTTCAGGGCAGGCGGTGGGCATCTCCCGCAGGGTAAAAAAAGCAGTAGGTAAATGGCGATGGCATCTCCCGAAGGGAAAGATTATTGAGGCAGGAGCAAAAGCAGCAGGAGGTTGGTTTCCGGGTGGGTAAGCGCGTAACTGCGGATCGCCCGGAGGGCCAGCACCATATGTTTTTTCACGGTTTCCCGGGAGATGGCCATCCGCTCTGCAATTTCAGCTTGTCTCAGTCCTTCATCGCGGCTGAGCAGGTATACCCGTTGCCGCTGTGCCGGCAGTTCTGAGATAGCCTGATCGATGATACGGCGATAGCGCGCGTCCATGGTCTCTTCAAACGGGTTGCCGGTATCGGCGGCGATGGTCATTTCCCATTGCTGTTTATGTTCCAGTTCGCGGCCCAGTTTTTTAAGGAAAGAGAAAGTATAATTTTTTGCTACGGTGTAGAGGTAAGGATGGAAGTGTGCTACGTGGGCGAGTTTGTCGCGCTTTTCCCAGATGCGGATAAACACTTCCTGTACAATTTCTTCCGCCATGGAGAGGGAGCCGGTCAGTTGATATACGAAAGCGCCCAGTCGCTGGTGATAGGCGTGAAACAACTGCGCAAACGCAGCCTCATCGCCTTGCGACACTAATAATAGTAAATCGTGTTCACTATTTAATCGTTGATGCTCCAAGTGAAAATCTGTAAACTCCCTGTATTTTGGTTGACTTGCATGATAAATATAGACAATTACGAATTACCAACATCGAAATGAGAAAAAATGCACATAAAAAAGCGAAGATCATACAGGGATTGCCTGTCTGACCTCCGCTTTTGGTTAACGGGTTGTTATTTTTTCTCTTCGTGATATTCCTGTTCGGTGTTGATAGACCATATGTTGGCCTTATCGGTGATGCCGGCAGCGATGTTGTCTACCGCCACCATGGCTGTCAGCATAGAGTGGTCTGAGTTATTGTATTTATGCATGCCGTTACGGCCTACGAGGAAGAGATTGCCGAAGGTGTCGAGGTAGTGGCGTACTTCATCAAACCGTGTATAGGTGCCGAAGTAAGCCGGGTATGTTTTTTCCATGCGGAGCACAGTGGCGTCGAGCACATCTTCCTGGCGGGCCAGCCCTATTTTGCAGAGTTCGTGTATGGCAGTTTCCCTGATTTCATTATCCGTCAGTCCCCAGAAGTCATCGCCTTTATTACAGAAGTATTCCATGCCTACCCAGGTGGTATCGGGGTCTTTTACCATGAAGGGGCTCCAGTTGTTGAACAGTTGCAGGCGGCCTACTTTCACGTCTTTTTCCTGGATGTAAATCCAGGTGTCTTTGAGGGTGATGGGTTGGTGCGTGCGTGTTTTGGCGTCTTCGAAGCTGAGGTTTTTCAGCAGGATGCCGATGGTGATAAAGTCGCGGTATTGAAGGCCGGCGGCTATTTCGCGGACATGGGCCGGCACATCGGCTTTGAGGCCGGCCACCAGTTCCTGTACCGGCATGGTGGAGAAGAAATAATCGCCTTCCAGCACGGTCGTTTCGCCGGTTGTTTTATCCAATGCTTCGATAGCGGTGATGCGGTTGCCGTTGGTGCGGATGCCCACCACATCGTGTTGCATCAGCAAGGTGGCGCCCTGTGTTGTCACCTGCCGGGCCACTTCTTCCCAGAGCTGGCCGGGGCCATGTTTGGGATAGAGGAACTGTTCGATCAGGCTGGTCTCCACATTTTTCTGTTTGATGTCTTTGGGTTTGCTGGCGTTCCAGGCGGCTTTGGCCGCATGGGCGATCGCTTTACCAATGGAGATGCCTTTAATGCGTTGCGCGCCCCATTCGGCGGATATTTCATTACAGGGAACGCCCCATACTTTTTCGGTGTAGTGCTTAAAAAACAGCAGGTAGAGTGTTTTGCCAAAGCGGTTGATCATAAAATCCTCCAGCGACTTTTCCGGTTTTTTAGGGAAAAGTTGTGCATAGAGGTAGGAGATCATGATGCGGATGGTGGTCATGATGCCCAGTTTGCGCAGCGTATCGATAGACAGCTGCACGGGGTAGGTAAAGAATTTTTTCAGGAAGTAGATGCGGGACAGGCGTTTTCTGACGAGCATCACCAGGTCAGGGTTTTCAGCCACGAGGGTGTCTGTGTCGCCGCCGGGTTGCGGTACTTTTATTTCCCTTGTTTTTTGCTGGTAGCTGATGGTGAATATTTCAGCTGCTTCCTTGTCCAGTGGCATGACTGTCATCCACCAGTCCATCACCCGGTCGGACTTTGAGAAGAACCGGTGGCCGCCGATATCGATACGGTTTCCTTTATAGTTGACCGTTTTGGAGATGCCGCCGATATCTGTGCTTTTTTCCAGGATGATGGGCATTATATCTGTGCGTTGAAGAAGTTCATAGGCAGCAGTAAGGCCGGCAGGCCCTGCACCGATGATAATCGCTTTCTTTTGCATGAGATAACATCGATTGATGGTGAAGAGTTATTTGAGGGGGTAGTAAGTAGCGAGTCTGGTTACACCGGGGTGTTTTGGGGCATTGGCAAAAGCGGGGGCGCACCCCTCACATGCAAAAGAATAGTGGACGCTAAAGCTGGCATAATATAATGGTTTATCACAGGCTGTTCCTTTGTTTACGGGCAGCCTGGTTTTTGAGGGTTTTTATTACAGGGTCACGCGGCAGCGCTTAATTTGCCACGTATACAATTATAAAAAACAGTACTGAAATAGCGGTTCAGCAACGGTAATGGTTCTCAGAATTTCCACTTGTAGAAGTTGACCGGCGTGTCTTTGCCTTCGCTGATGGTCACGTAACCATCGTTGCCGGGAGTGATGGTGATGCCTTCCCCTTGTTTCTCCACGGTGTAGGGGAGCCGTTGCGCGGGGCGTGCCATGGCCTGTTCCACCGTTTCGCCGGCGTTACGGTGCCAGTAGTAAACGTCTGTCAGGGTTTTGATCACAATATGGCGGCCGTCTTTCGAGATGTCGCCGGAGGTGACCCAGGTATAGGGGAGGGTGATGAGTTGTTCCAGGGTAGCGTTATCGCCGTCTTTAAACAGCAGCTGATTGGTTTTATAGAGACTGACCTTACCTTCTCTTTTGCTGACGATATAGATTTTTTTGCCGATGGGATCGATGAGGAGTGTTTCCGCATCTCTCGGTCCGTTGGGATATTCGAGGGTGAGTACGTCCGGCCGGATATGCAGTGATTTGCCCGGTATTTTTGTGGGCTCTTCGAAGCGATAGATCCGGATATGTTTACGTTTACCGCCGTTATCGCCGATATCTCCCACATACACGTAGTGTTTGCCTTTCATGGGGCCTATGCCTTCCGCAATTTCTTCCATATCGCGGTTGGTGACGTCGTCCAGTTTGACTGTGCAGGCAAGGCGGGCCTGATGGTCCAGCAGGTACACGTCGGGCTTGTTGCCGCTGTCGTTATGTGTCCAGTAATAACCGGGCATCGTACTGCTGGAGGCAATACCGGAAGCTTCCGTAATCTTGCCGGAAGTCACGTGGCCTAAGATAACTGGAGTAACCGTGGTATTGTCTTTGGTAGCCTGTGCAACAGCGCCGGAGCATACGCCGGTCAGCAGCAGGGCAGTCAGCATAACAGGTAATCGCATAGGGCAATTTACTAAAAAAACAGGATGTCGTGGGTGAGAGACCGTTAAGCAGCAGCGTAGCTGCGACAGGGCTTTATCCGCGGTGGGGGCCGGTGGCGGGTGTAAGTTCCATGAAATTGAAAAAAAATTTGGTAATTAATGGAAATGTTATACCTTCGCGTTCCCGAATTGATAATGCCCGATAGTATAATGGTAGTACGACAGACTCTGACTCTGTTTGTCTTGGTTCGAATCCAGGTCGGGCAACAAAAAAGCCGAAGCACAAGCTTCGGCTTTTTTTATGGTGTTGTGCGAATTCCAATGTTGCTATCTGATCACTGTACGTCCAGCCTGATCATAATGTTTTCCCGGGTAATGGGTCTGAGATCAACATCAATATACTTCCTGTAAAGGTCAATCGCTTCGAGTATGTTTTTATTTAATTCCCACATGTTTTTACCTGTGGTACTAACCGGTAACCGGTCCATATCCTCCGAATAAGCTGAATAACCCGTGTTGGTCCTTTCCACAATGAATACATATTTTGTCATAACTGCTATCTCTACTTTTTAACCGCGCCTAATACATCTCTCACCAGCACCTGGTTGGCCTGGTCCGTTACATCGTTGTAATAACCTGCGGTCATCACTATTTCGAGGTCCAGCGAAGGTATCATGGCGATAGTCTGGCCGCCGTTGCCTTCCGCCTGTATCATCGCTACCTGTTGCCCGGCAATTTGTTGTTGGGTGCACCAGAACTGGAAGCCGTAGCCCACGTTTTTTTCATCTGAATCAACCGTCCATTGGGTGGATTGGGCAATCCATGCCGCGGGGATCAGTTGTTGTCCCTGCCATTGTCCCTGTTGCATATAGAGGCGTCCTACGCGCGCCATATCGATCGGGCGCATACGCAGCCCTGAAGGCATCCAGTATATACCGTCGGCACGGGCGCTCCACAGGAATTGGGTGATGCCCAGCGGTTGGAAAAGATAGCGACCGGCGAAATCGCGTATGCTCATACCCGTAGTTTTTTCAACTATTTGTCCGAGCAGGTGGGTGTTGCCGCCGCTGTAGTTGAAGAGGGTGCCGGGTTTTGCTGTGCTTTGGCATTGCAATACAAAACCCGTAGGATCCTGCGCTTCCAGCATTTGCCGCTCGCTGTTGGTGGGATCGTCATAAGATACGCGTTCGTTCCATGCGAGCCCTGCGTTCATCGTCAGTAAATGCCGGATGGTGATATTAGCTTTATCACCAGTAGCATACTGGCGATAGGCGGGGAAGTAATCGAAGATTTTATCGTCTATGCTTTTGATCTTCCCTTGTGCCAGTGCGATGCCCACACAAGCAGATACGATGCTTTTGGTCACGCTCCGGCAGTCGTGCAGGCTGTCGCGTGTATGCGGTATCTTCCCGACCGGCGTGGGAAAAACAGCATCTTCTCCGGCAAAGTACTGTTCATAGATGAGTTTGTTTTTTCGAAGGATGATGAGGCTATGAATGTTGTATTTGCCGCTACTGATCTCATTTTCCAGTGTCATGATTTTCTGCCTGTCGATGTTGGCTTCTTCGAAAGTGCCTGTTTCCTGACCGGGTGTTTCAGGGACGGGCTTGTCATCATTATTGTGGCAGGCGCAAAACAGGAGGGCTAAGAGAAAAGGAATGACGTTTCTCATAATAATAGATTTTCAATGGTGATATAAGCATGTCACCATACGACGGGTAGCTATCTGCTTACCCCTATGAGAAACGGGGAATTATTACAAAGTTGTGGGCATGGAAAGACGGTATTGGGCGGAAGCCTTTATTTATTTGGGTCCAGCAAAAGATACAGGTGTTTGTAAGGTGTCCGGAAGTTTCCTTTTTTTGTGAGGATACCGGCTTCGATGAGGAAAGCTTTCGCGGCTTTGGGGTCTTTGGATAGTTTGGCGGTTTTTTTCCTGATAGCTTTGGAAAGCTCGTCAATTTCTTTTGGATCCATAATGCTTCATTAATGTGGTGATGTTTCGGGTGGGGTTTCATTACGGCCAGTCAACCCTCTGCCGTGGATGGAAGAATCCTTTGATACAGTTAGGGTTTCTGATGCAGATCTGAATGTTAGTTTTTTCGTAAAACCCGGCATCATGATAAAGTGCTTTACCTTCAATAAATATTCCTCTGATAGAATCAAATGGTTCTGTATTACCTGTGATCTTATGTATATTCTCAATAACGGCACAGTCTAATTCTCTAATAACTTTGTCTACAGAAAAGGGATCTCCCAACGGATTACAATTGACCGGCATTTGCTTCCCAAATAGTATGGTGGATTCCCTAAAGCTCTTGTAAGAGTCTTTTACCAGGTCAATCCATCTTTTGTCAGTCAGGTCAAGGCAGTTATTCAAATCCAATATGGCGCCCAATACAGAAGGTACTTTAATTTTCTTCGATCGGTTGGGGGGATTGGTTGCAAAATCCAGCGCTCTTTCATAATTGTTTTGCCAAAAATAGAATCCGGAACCCAGCCAATCGTGTGTATTTGCACTCGCTTTAAGCATAGCGTTTCCAGAAACAACAGTGTCGCAAATTGACTTGTCACAACCATGAAAGCCAATAACCAGCCCAGGATTGGCTGTGTAAAGAAAATCAGTATTTGACATTAAAGGAACAATACAAATGGTGAATAGCAATCTAGCGTACCTATTTCGAGGTATTGCCTGGTTTTCGGGTAACAGGCGCGGATATTTTGTTTTTTTCGTGTGGAGAGTCAATCAGGAGGTGCATAACACCCGCTTCTCTCAAAAACCTGGCAGCCGCCCTTTTAGAGGAGGTTACTTTTTTCCGTTGTGCCAGCAGTGCGTCTTTAATTTGTTGGTATTTTGCGTCGGTCATACCTCAAATGTACCTCACATTTTCCCTATCTTTTGTAAACCAAATGTTAATGAAATACAATGTGTTATAATGATAAAATAATTATCATTCAATATCGTTGCTAACCCGCTTCCAGCCTTGTTTTTCTGAAAAAACACCTGTCTGAAAAAAGTTTTTTGAACCTGCATTATGCCGTTCAGAAAGCGATTGGAACTAAATATCTTACATTTGATAGTATCATTTGATACTATCAAATGATACTATCAAAACCGCAAACCTATGTCCCGTTACCCATCCATCCAATGGATCATCCAGCAAAATCTCACTAACAGCAGCGATCTGGAACAACTAAAAGCCGCTTGTGATAAAATCGGCGTACGCCATCAGGAAGTAATAGTCATACCCTTTACCGACACGTTGCCGGCATTCGACCGCAGCTACCGCAGCATTTTCTATGGCTCGGTCACTTTCAGCCAGATAGCGCTGGCAGACCCTTCTGTGAACAGCGGCCTGTTCATGGATAACAGCTCTTTTTCCATTGATAACTACCTGCAACGCTGGGGAAGATACATGCTGAACTACGGCGCTATGCTGACCACCTTCGATGAACTGGTACAGATGGACCTGCCATCAGATAAACTGTATTTTATCCGTCCGGACGATGATCATAAATCTTTTGCGGGAGAGGTAAAGTCTTTCGGAGATATCAGCGCCTGGTACGGGCAGTTAAAGGAAACAGCTATCTCCGGCGACAGCAGGATCGTGGTGTCAGCGCCTTATAACATCCGTTATGAATGGCGGTTGTGGATAGTTCATAAAAAAGTAGTCGCGGCCTCTAAATACCGGGAGTATTTTCAGCTGACGAAAGAACGGGGCTGTCCGGCTGAGGTGGTACGTTTTGCGGAGGCGCGTTGTGATGACTACACGCCGCATGATGTGTTTGTAATGGATATCTGCCGCTGTGGCGATGAATATTTTATCGTGGAATGCGGCTGCATGAATTCTGCCGGGTTCTATGCGGCGGACATTGAAGCAATTGTTACCGCGGTATCCGCTTATTTCGCGGATAAAAAATAAAAAGCAGGCCGCCCAGCGGCCCGCCTGCGATATACTATATTACGGGCTCAAGTTCATTTAGTTCCTCTGTTGTAAAGACTTCCGATCTGATATAAAATCGCACACCCAGCGGGATCTCCAGCGAGAAACTGCTGCCTCTTCCGGGTGTGACGTCCAGTATTAAACGGGTATGTTTCCAGTATTCGAACTGGTCGCGGTGCATATAAAACCGGCAGCCCTCTACTTCTCCGAGACATACGTCACTGCTGCCGGTAATAAATTCACCTGCGCTAAAGCACATAGGCTGGCTCCCGTCGCAACAACCGCCACTCTGATGAAACATCAGCGGGCCGTGGCTGCGCTGTAACTGATGGATCAATGCGACAGCCTTTTCAGTGGCAATAACACGGGCTACACTCATCGTCGTATATTGTTATCAAAAGAATCCCAATTTGTTCTTGCTGTACGAGATCAGCATGTTTTTAGTCTGCCGGTAATGTCCCAGCATCATCTTATGGTTTTCCCGGCCAAACCCTGATTTCTTATAACCACCAAAAGGAGCGTGGGCTGGGTAGGCATGGTAACAGTTCACCCATACGCGTCCGGCCTGGATGGCTCTAGGCACCTGGTACAGTTCATGTGCATCGCGGGTCCATACGCCGGCGCCGAGGCCATACAACGTGTCGTTGGCGATGGCAACAGCCTCTTCGGTGGTCCGGAACGTCGTTACACAGCTCACCGGCCCGAATATCTCTTCCTGGAAAATGCGCATTTTGTTGTTGCCTTTAAAGAGCGTAGGCTGAATATAATAACCGTGTTCCAGCCCGCTGTTCTGATGAAAGGCTTCGCCACCGCAGAGTACTTGTGCACCTTCCTGTTTACCGATCTCGAGGTAACTGAGGATCTTATTGTACTGATCTTCCGATGCCTGCGCGCCCATCATCACGGTGCCATCCAGCGGATTACCCATTTTGATGGCTTGCGTACGGCTGATCACTTTGTCCATGAACTTGTCGTAGATGTTTTCATGCACAAGGATCCGGCTGGGACAGGTACACACTTCGCCCTGGTTGAGCGCGAACATCACTGCGCCTTCCACGGCTTTGTCAAAAAATTCATCGTCGGCATCGGCCACGGATTCGAAGAAAATATTGGGGCTTTTACCACCCAGTTCCATGGTGACCGGTATCAGGTTTTCTGAGGCATATTGCATAATCAGCCGGCCGGTAGTGGTTTCGCCGGTGAAAGCCACTTTTTGTATACGGGGAGAAGACGCCAGCGGTTTACCTGCTTCAGGGCCAAAGCCGGTGACGATATTCAGGACGCCGGGCGGCAGCAGTTCACCGATCAGTTCCATCAGGCACATGATGCTGGTGGGCGTCTGTTCCGCGGGTTTTACCACTACGCAGCAGCCGGCGGCCAGCGCAGGCGCTATCTTCCAGGCAGCCATCAGCAGGGGGAAGTTCCAGGGGATGATCTGGCCTACCACGCCGATAGGCTCGTGGATATTGATGCAGACGGTCGTTTCATCATGCTCGCTGATGCTCCCCTCTTCGCTGCGGATGACCCCGGCAAAGTACCGGAAATGGTCCACTACCAGGGGAAGATCGGCTGCACGGGTTTCCCGGAGGGCTTTCCCGTTGTCGATGGTTTCGATGATGGCGAGGTATTCCAGGTTGTCTTCAATCACCTGCGCGATCTTTATCATCAGGTTACTGCGATAGGTGGGCGATGTCCTGCTCCAGCTCACAAATGCTTCGTGGGCGGCGTCAATGGCTTTCTCTACGTCTTTTGCATTGCCCCGGGCGGCCTGCGTAAACGCTTTGCCGTCAATAGGTGATATATTGTCAAAATATTCACCGCTATCCGGTTGTACCCATTTCCCTCCTATATAATGATCGTATCTGGCTTTAAACTCAGGTCTTTGTGCCACGTTGGACGCCGGCGAGGCGGTGGTGGTATTTTTCATAACGGAACGATTTACGTGAAACAATAAGCTAATATGCTAAACCTCCCGGGGATGAAGGGAAACTTTCGTACTTATCTATAGCACAATCGTACCTGTGTTTTCCGGCCGACGGAAAATTTCAGTAAATTGTAGGTAGTAAAATATGATGGTGATGCCGGCGAAGAAGTTTTTAAACCAGATCGATTTTACCCATCCAAAATTCCTGCAGCAACAGGTAGAGAACCGGCGTATCTATAACCTGAAAAACTGCGAGCTGAATATCTTCGAGAGCTATCAGCAGGCGTACCAGGTACCCTTATCTTTCGGCGATTTCGTGATCACCAGCATGGTGCAGGGCAAAAAGATCATGCACCTGCCGGAGCAACAGTCCTTTGAATACGTTCCCGGCGAATCCGTGATCGTGCCGGCCAATGAAACCATGACCATCGATTTCCCGGAAGCTACGCCTGATAACCCTACCCAATGCATAGCCCTCACTGTGGACGATGCCTATATCCGGAACACCCTCCAGTACCTGAACGACCACTATAACAGCGACCACGCGGAGAAAAGCGAGTGGCGCCTGCATTTCAGTAAGTATCATTTTGATAACGACGCAGCCGTAGCGGATACCATTAATAAGCTGGTACGCATCTGCCACGGCTCTGACCCGGGGAAAGACATCTATGCAGACCTCAGCATGAAGGAGTTGCTGATACGTATCCTGCAAAGCCAGCATCTCCGGCGGATTTCAGATGAATATACCGTCAACAGCAATAACAGCCGCCTGCATTTTGTACTGCATTATATACAGGAACATCTCACGGAAAAAATAGCGGTAGACACGCTTTGCAAAAAAGCGTACCTCAGCCGCAACATCTTCTTTAAATGGTTTAAAGAGCAGTTTGGTATCACCCCACTTGAATACATTAACAGGGAAAGGATCAAACTGGCCAAACAACTGCTGGCCGACAACAGCAACAGCATCAGCCAGGTAAGCATGCGCTGCGGCTTCAATGACACCAACTATTTCGTACGCCTCTTCAGAAACGCGGAAGGCATCACCCCCGGCGCTTATCAGCTCATTTGCCGGAAATAAAACGGATTCCGCTCCCCGCTATTAAAAATACTTTGTACTTTGTAGGCTACACTGATACGTAGCATGTCATAACCCTATGCTTTTATAAAATGACGCAACACGACCGGACGATCTCCGCTGCTGAGCTGACAGCGGGCTTGCGTAACCACGACAAAGACCTTTTCCAGCAACTGTACCACACCTACAGCAGGGAACTCTATCTGCTGGCTTTCCGCTGGGTACAGGATGAAGGACTGGCGAAAGATATGGTGCATAACCTGTTCGTATACCTGTGGGAGAAAGGCCACAGCCTGACGATCACAGGTGAAGTGCGGCATTACCTGTTCCGCGCCGTCACCAACCGCTGCATCAACGAACTGAAACGCCGCTCCCGCACCGTCAGTGAAGAACTGCTCCGCTTTGAATCCGATACCGCCTCCTTTTATGAGATAGCGGACTATATCCTGTTCCAGCAGGAACTGCTGAAACACCTGGCGCCACTGCCGCCCCGCTGCCGGGAGATCTTTGTGCTGAGCCGGGTACACGGCCTCGAACCCGCCGAAATAGCGGAAAAACTAGGCATCACGCTCAATACCGTCTACTACCAGCTGTCCGTTGCACTCAGCACCCTGCGGACAGCACTGCTCCCCAAAAAAAAGTTACGCTGACATCAAAGTTTATCATTTCCCAATTGTCATAATAGTATAGCGCCATGAAAAAAGAGGAAGTACCAGGATTTATCATAGCCTGCCTGTCTGAACCGGACGATGCAGCGAAACAGCAACAGTTGCAGGACTGGCTGCTGGAGGATGAAACCCATTCTGCTGTACTGGAAGAATACCGCCGGCTGTGGCAGGCTGCTGCCCAACTGCCGGAAAGTGATTTTGATATGGCCACCGGCTGGGAAAACCTGCAACAAACCACTGTATTGCGCCAGCCGGCCATGACGACGGTCTTCCGCCGCCACTGGTGGAAAGCCGCAGCGGTGCTGTTACCCATTATCCTCATAACCGCCTGGTGGGCCAACCATCACCGGCAACAGGACGGGATGGTGACCTACATCGCGCAGGGAAGCCTGAAAGACAGCCTGCAGCTGCCCGACGGCTCCAAAGTGTTCCTGCGGCCCGGCACCGTGCTGCGCTACCGGAAAAGCTTCCAGAGCCGCACGGTGGAACTGCAGAGCGGCGAAGCGTTTTTCGAGATCGTGAAAAATGAACAGCAGCGCTTCACCGTAACGGCCATCCACGCCGGTGTAGAAGTACTGGGCACCTCCTTCAATATCAAAACATCAACGGAATACACTGATGTGGCGGTATGGGATGGTAAGGTAAAACTCAGCGCTGACAACGGGAAGCCTGGAGTGATACTAACGCCGGCGACTATGGGAAAAGTAGATGCCTATACCGGCGAGGTCGAAAAACTGGCCGGCGCCTTTGAATACCGCTGCGGTTGGGCCAACAACGATCTGAGCTTCAGTAACCAGTCGCTGGGCACCGTGCTCAACACGCTGTCGTCTATCTACCAGGTAAGGCTGCGGACGGCGGATACGGCCATGCTCCAGGAAAATGTCACCGTCAGATTTAAAAATATCACGTTAAACGAAGCACTGGCAGTCATCAGGGAAATGCTTGACCTGAAAGTGGACCAGGTGTCTTCAGCTGAATATATTCTGAAAAAAATGAAATAAGTTACCAGCATCACAGTATCCTGATTCTCCGTTATCGGCTGTAACAAACCACACCGGGCCATCGGCCTGCGGCTTTGTTATGCCTGTAGTTCACAGATGTCGCCTTATCCCGGGAAGGCGCAGGACCTGCTGTTGCCCGTTATGTATATCGCTATCAACTAAAATCAATGCATTGCATGAAAACACTCAAGTTTTGCTGCACGGTCATACTGATCGTATTCACCTGCGCCTATGCAGCTGCACAAAATAGTGCATCCGTACTGTCGAAGCGGGTGTCGCTGGAAGTGACGGAAAAGCCCGTCCCCGAAATACTGGGCCTCATCGAAAAACAACTTTCCATCTCCTTCGCTTATCCCAACGAAATAGTGAACGGAAGGGGCAGTTTCTCTTTTAAAGAAAAAAATATCCCGCTGGAAAGTGTGCTGAAAGTGCTGTTTCCTGCTAGCAGCTTCCAGATCAAAGCCATGGGCAATCATGTGGTGATCAAACAACTGAGTAAGCCGCAAGGCGCACTGATACAGCTTAAAGGCCGTGTACTCGATAAACAGACCGGGGAAGCATTGCCCGGTGCAGTCATCACGGCAAGGGAAACCAACCAGTCAGTCGTGTCTGCGGAAGACGGCTCTTTTACACTGCCTGTTCCGCAGGGAAGTACTTACAGCGTGGCCTTCATTGGCTACGAGACTACTGCTGCGACAGCTACCACTGCCAAAGCCGCCGACATACAACTGCCCCGCCGTATCTCGGAAATGAACACCGTCGTGGTTACTGCCCTGGGCATTGGGCGGCAGCAGCGCTCTCTCGGTTACGCCTATACGGACCTGAAAGGCGAAGAGTTCACCAAGGCAAGGGAAAACAACCCCATCGCATCGCTGAGCGGCAAAGTAGCTGGCCTGGATGTGAGTATGACTAACAGCGGCGTAGGCGCCTCCGTAAAAGTAACGCTGCGCGGCGTGAAAGTAGTCGGTGGCGATAACCAACCCCTCTATGTGATAGATGGTGTGCCGATCAACAACTCATCACCCGGACAGGCCGATAAATATGGCGGCTACGACCTTGGCGACGGTACCAGTATCATCAACCCGGATGAAATTGCGACCATGTCAGTGCTGAAAGGCGGCGCCGCTACTGCCTTGTACGGCAGCCGGGCCTCCAACGGTGTTATCCTCATCACCACTAAAAAAGGGGGCAACAAAGGGCTGGAAGTGGAAGTCACCTCCAACGCGGTACTGGAAAAGTTACATAACAGCTACGACTTCCAGGAAGAATATGGCATGGGGCGTACCGGGTCACTGCCCCGCGACGCGGCCACCGCGCGTACTTACTCCCAATCCAGCTGGGGCCCCCGTTTCAATCCTGACAGCCTCACCTGGCTGTGGAACGGCAAAAAAATGCCTTATGTAAAAGCAGCCAATCCCATTGATAAGTTCTTCCGTGAAGGTCTTACGCTGTCTAACTCCGTAGCATTAGCTACCGGCAACGATAAAAGCCAGCTGCGCTTTACCTACACGAACCTGCACAACAAGGATATTGTACCCACCAGTGGACTGGACCGCCACAACTTTGCGCTGAGAGGAAACTCCCAGTTAACGAATAAACTGAGCATCGACGCTAAGGTGGCTTATCTCAGCGAAAAGGTGAACAACCGCCCTGCGTTGTCTGATAACCCCAACAACGTAGGATATGTGCTGAGCGGCATCGCTCCCAATATTTCCATCGACTGGCTGAAAGAATACAAAGACCCTATCACCGGTAATTATATCGACTGGAACAACGACCAGTACCAGGTAAATCCCTACTGGGCGCTCAACGAACAACCCAATAACAGCAAACAGGACAGGCTGACCGGCTTTGCATTGCTCAAGTACCAGCTGACACCGTACCTGGCCATTCAGGGCCGCACCGGCACCGACTATTCGAAATTCAGCTTTCGGGAGTTCATCGAATTTTCCTCACCTTTTAATACTTCCGGTGGTATCAATATGAAAGACCGCACGCTCCGTGAAACCAACTCCGAGCTGCTGCTCACCTTCAGCAAAAAGGTGAAGGACTTTCAGATTGGCGCCAACCTCGGAACGAACCGCATGGATTATGAAGAAACTGTACTCAATACCACCGGCCGGGATATCAGCGCCAGAGGCATAAAAAGCATCAATAACTTCCAGACAAGGCTGAGCAATGAGCTCATCAACCGCAAACGGATCAACTCCGTGTATGCGGCGGTGAGCCTGTCGTATAAAGACTATCTGTACCTCGATATTACCGGCAGAAACGACTGGTCGTCCACACTGGCGGCAGGTAATAACTCCTTCTTTTATCCATCTGTTTCCACCAGCTTCGTTTTCTCCGAGCTGCTGCCACAGAACGAGCTGCTGAACTTCGGGAAGGTACGCTTCTCTATGGCGCAGACCGGCGCAGACGCCATTGATCCTTACCAGTTAAGACTGTCATACGCCGCTAATCCGGACATCCCTACCGTCGGTGGTTATTCTATCGGTGGCGTGGCGGTGGACAGGGTGCCTTTTGAAGCCCTGAAACCCAGTATCAGCAAGTCATACGAGGCGGGCCTTAACCTGGTGATGCTGAAAAACAGGGTCAACCTGGACGTGACCTTCTACCAGTCCAACACCCGCAACCAGGTGTTGAACGCGCCTATTTCCTCCTCCAGCGGTTACACCTCCGCCGTTATTAACTCCGGCAATGTGCAGAACAGGGGCGTGGAAGTGGCGTTGGGCCTGAAGCCTATCACCACCAAAAATTTCAGCTGGGACATGCATCTTACCTGGGCGCGTAACGTCAATAAGATCCTGGAGCTGAGCCCGATGGTGTCCGGCTTCTATACACAGGCGTCTGCCCGCTGGGCCAATGCTTCCATTGTGGCACAGGAAGGAGAGGAGTATGGTATTATCGTGGGCCGCAGGTTCCTGCGGGATGGCCAGGGTAATATGATACTCGACGATAAGCTGCTTCCGCGCTACGACGCCACTGATTCCCGTATTGGCGGCGGCCAGTACAAATGGATCGGCGGCCTTAACAACCGTTTCGCCTATAAGAATTTCACGCTGTCAGTGTTGCTGGATGTGAAACAGGGTGGCAACATTTTCTCTATGACCAATCTGCGTGCATATGCTACCGGTCGCCATAAAGGAACGCTCGATGGCCGTGAAGGCTGGGCCCAGTCTGAAAAAGAAAGAGTGGCAGCCGGTGTGGAACCCGCCAACTGGAAGCCTACCGGCGGTATTGCCGTGTCTGGCGTACAAGAAGATGGTGTAGACGGCAGTGGCAATGTAAAATACAAACAGGTGTCCGGCTATGCCAATCCGCAGGTGTACTGGGACCGCATCACCAGCAACATACCGGAAGCGTTTATCTACGATGCCTCCTTTGTGAAAATACGCCAGATCACATTGGATTACCGTCTTCCGCAAAGCGTGTTGCGTAAAACAATGATCCGTGACGTGACCGTGTCGCTGGTTGCACGCAACCCTTTTATCCTGCGCAAACATGTGCCCAATATCGACCCGCAGTCGAGCTACAACAACAGCAACGGACAAGGGTTTGAATACGGATCGCTGCCTACCCGCCGCTCCTATGGTATTAACCTGTATGCAAAATTCTAAATCCATGAAGATGAAAAGATTTTTTCTGCCGATAATCACCGTATTGCTGCTGGGCAGTTGTACGAAAGACTTTGACACCATCAACGAAGATCCTACCAGGGGCACGACGATCGCTCCGGGACAGCAGCTGGCAGGCGCCGCTTATTTCCTCACCGGCGGCCGGGAAGCCGGCTATCCTAACCTACACCTTTTTCAACCAATGGTGCAATATGTGGGCGGCGCCTACAGTCAGCGTGCAGGCGGCAAGTTCGTACGGGCGGATTTCGTTACGGAGCGGGTATGGGAGATATTCTATAACCGCAGCCTCAAACAGTTGCAGGATATGCTGTATCATGCGGCGAAAAATCCGGAGCATGTCAATTACGTTGCTGCCGGCCGTATCCTGAAGGTGTATATTTTTTCCATCCTGACCGACACCTATGGCGACGTGCCTTATTTCGAAGCCGGGATGGCTTTCTATAATAAGATCTATACGCCCAGGTACGATAAGCAGGAAAATATTTACAACGACCTGTTTAAAGAACTCGATGAAGCAGTGAAGCAGTTCGACGACAGTAAAACGAAAATACAGAACGATATCGTTTACCAGGGCAACCCTGAGAAATGGAAGAAGCTGGCCAATTCCCTCCGCCTGAGACTGGGCATGCGCCTTACGAAGATCAACGAAACAAAAGCCAGGCAGGAAGTGCTGGCAGCCCTTACGGCCGGCACTTTTACCAGCGCAGATGATAACTTTAAGATGATCCATGAAGACTTCGCTTTCCCGGACCTCCGTGCAAATGGTTATGCACAGGCGCTGAGAGAAGAATCGAGTTTTAACTACGTACATGGCACAACGACTTTCGTCAGTTACCTGAAAGCAGAAAAAGACCCTCGGCTGGCATCTTTCTTCATCAACCGCGATGGCGGCGGTAAGGATATTACCCATCTGACCAACTACCTGCCTATCGTGCCCGGTTTGTACTGGTATGATGACTGGGCCGACTTTAAAGCGGCCGATGGCACCAATATTCCGCATGGCAACAAATACTGTAAAATCAATACGCCGTTTTTTCAGCAGCAGTCGCCTTTCCTGCATCTCGGATATGCAGAAGTGGAGTTTCTGAAGGCAGAAGCTGCTGCCAGGGGCTGGTCCGGCGCCGATGCCAATCAGCATTACCAGCAAGGTATCCGTGCGGCCATGAAGCAGCTGGAGCTGTATCCCGGCATGACACCGGTGGGTACGCAACAGGTGACCGACTTCGTCAACGCACACACGCTGACAGCCGGTAAGGAGCTGGAGCAGATCAATATGCAGAAATGGGTAGCGCTGTTCCCGAATGGCTATGAAGCCTATGCGAATATGCGCCGTACCGGTTTCCCGGTGACGCAGCCGGTGAAAGACCCCCAGGGAGAATCCGTGACCGGCAGGGTGATGCCCCGCAGGTTGTTCTATCCGGCCTCTGAGATATTCAACAACACCAAAAATTACCAGGAAGCTATAGACAGGCTGGGAGGAGAAAACGACTGGCTGAAAAAAGTATGGTGGGACAAATAACGCGTTATGACAAAAATGGAAAGGACGTCTCATTGGAGACGTCCTTTTTTTATTTTTTATCAGCTGCGAGCTTCTTTTGATAGATGGCATTGAGCTCTGCCAGTTGTTTATCGTAATCTTCTCTGCCGGCAAAGGCCGACGGGTTGTAAGGGTCGCCGTCCTTATGTTTTTTATGCAGATCGAACTGGCTGGCATGTGCAGCCAGCCACAGGTCGAAGTTAACTTTAGGCATGGTGTCCAGCGTGTAGGCATAGTCTTTCGCGATGGCCGGATAGGCTTTTACGGCGGCAAACTTTCCGTCGATGATGATGGTGGGCATATTGGCCAGGAGTACTTTATAAGCGCGGTTATCATCTTTTACGTCGAAAATAAAGCTGCAGGAACCCATGGTATGCCCCGGATGATGCAGCATCACCAGTTGCATGTCTCCCAGGCGGATGGTGTCTTTGTCCCGTAACACACGGTCCACTTTCACCGGCCGGAAGGTGCTGCCATATTTCCCCATTTCATAGTCTGTTTTCCCACCTGATCTGCAAACGCTCGCGTCGCCGGCATCCACCATGAAGCGGGCACCCGTTTTTTCCTGTATGGCGGCTATAGCGCCAATGTGATCGTAGTGGGCCTGCATGGTCAGCAGTATTTTGATGTCCCGGAACCGGAATCCCAGTGCTTCAATATTGTTTTTGATTGTTTTCTCCGAGGCTGCCAGGCCGGTATTGATCAGGATATTCCCGGCGGTAGTGGTGATCAGGTAACTACTCAGGTCGTAGGTGCCTACATAGTAGAGGTTCCCCGCAATGCGGAAAGGCTGCTGTGGCTTGCTCCATTCGGGATTTACCCGTGTAGGTTCTTTTACCTGCTGCGCATAGGCAGTGCTGAGCGTGCAAAGACCTGTCATCAATAAAAACAGGTTCCGGACAAACTTATGTTGCATAAATGGGATGGGTTGTGGGAATTGAATCCCAAAAGTAACCGTTAATAATCACCCCGGAAAATCTTTCATGTTTTTTCTGAAAATTTTCCCCGACTCTTTGCTGTCAGTCGCCGCCCAGTTGGCCATGGCCCAGAGTACGTCCCGCAGGGCCCTGCCGGATTTGGTAAGGCTGTAGGTGACATGTGGCGGCACTACCGGTTCTGCCTTGCGGTTCACCAATCCGTCTGTTTCCAGCTGCTTCAGTTGCTGGATCAACACTTTTTCTGTGATGGTGGGCACGGCTCTTTTCAATTCTCCATAGCGTTTAGGCCCGGATAACAACTGAAACAGGATAATGGGCTTCCAGTAACCGCCGATTTTTTCCATTACATAGGTAACAGGGCACTGCTGGTATGCCAGCTGTTTGTTGGCCTGTATTACAGAGCTTTCTTTAATAGCTGTCATGGTACATACTTTAGGGTAAGTACTGGTAAAAAAGTATGTACAAATTTACCTTTGTTATCACAAACAAAAAAATAACGACTATGAAAATTACCATCACCGGATCATTGGGAAATGTAAGCAGGCAGTTAGCCACTACTTTGATAAACAAAGGCCACCAGGTGACCATTATCACGCAGGATGCCAATAAAGCAGCGCAGATAGCGGCCATGGGCGGCATAGCGGCGGTCGGCTCCGTAACAGACAGCGCATTTTTAACAACGGCCTTTACAGGTGCGGACGCCGTTTATACGATGATTCCCCCGCTGGCCGCTGCCACGGACTATTACGGGGAAGTAGCTGCCATCGCCACCGGTTACCGGGAGGCACTAACCACCGCGGGCGTGAAATATGTGGTGAATCTCAGCAGTATCGGTGCAGAACAACCTACCGGCAACGGCTTGTCGAGCGCTTTTTACCGGGTGGAAGAGATCCTGGACCAATTACCTGGTACGCATATCGTGCATCTGCGCGCCGGTATGTTCTACACCAATTTTTACGGTAACCTGGAGATGATCTTACAGCAGCAGATCGTTGGCAATAACTTTCCGGGAGATATTCCGCTGGGACTGGTGCATCCGCATGATATTGCAGATACCGCTGCGGCGCTGCTGGCAGCACCGGCGTTTACAGGTAAATCATTCCGGTATATCACCAGCGATGAGAAAACCGGCGCTGAAATAGCGGCTGTCTTCAGCCGGTTGACAGGCCAGCCGGTTGCATGGGTACCTTTCCCCGACGAAGCCTTGCAGCAGGGCGCCATACAGAACGGTTTTTCGGCCCATATGGCTTCGCTGCTGATGCAGGTGGGCGCCAGTATCCGGGAAGGCCGGCTGTTTGCGGCGTATGAGAAAAACAAGATGATCGCCGGCAGGAGAAAGTTTGACGCCTTTGCGGAAGAGATGCTGAAAGCAGTGGTGAACAGCTGATAGCCCGTTTTTTTATATCTTGCCTGAAAATTATTACCTATGGGATTTTTTTCAGCACTGCTGGGCAATGCAGGGACCGTCAGCCAACAGGAACTGGTAAAGGACTACGGCAAACTACTGACGGACACGGAGGTGATTGAACTGGGTTTTAAGCTGTTCAGGGACACTTTTATTTTTACGAATAAGCGGTTGATCCTGGTAGATAAACAGGGCATTACCGGCAGCAAAACAGAATATAAGAGCGTATCCTATAAGAGCATCAGCAGGTTCAGCGTGGAAACGGCCGGTACCTTTGACCTTGATGCCGAGCTGAAGATCTGGGTGAGCAGCGAAGCTACGCCCAGTATCGTAAAAACATTCAACAAATCCGTGAACGTATACGAAGTACAGAAGGTGCTGGCGCATCACGTGTTAGGATAAAAATGATCATCTCCCAACAAAAAAATCCGGCTGTTCATATCAGCCGGATTTTTTGTTTTCACTCAAAGCTGGTGCGGAACTGGATAATTTGCCCGCTGTTTTTGGGGGATAAGGTTGTTTCATGTCCCTTATAAGCAGGGGAAGGTGTTGGCAACATGCCGGCGACTAAAAATATTTTTGGATGACTTACCTATGAAAGAGGGCACAGCTATCTGATACGTTGTACACTGTGCCAAGCAGAAAGGGGCGCTTTTTCCAGGGCGGCCTGTTTATCCTGTTATGCCCGGCGGGCTGGCAAATGCCGATAAAAAAATATAATTTGGCCGCATACCCGGCATTATATTCTTAAAACCAGCCCATGTCAACGGAAGAAGATCATCATGACCTGCAATGGGAGCGACTGCGAAGCGGCGACAAACAGGCACTGTTTGCGCTGTATAACAGTCATTATCCCCACCTGCTGCGCTTCGGGCTGAAATTATGCGGAAACGACGAACTGGTAAAAGACTGTATCACTCAGCTGTTTCTGCAGCTGTGGAGCAAACAGGCGCAGCTGAAGCCGGTGACCAACGTGCCGGCCTACCTGTTTACCGCCCTGAAACGGCAGCTGCTCGACCAGCTGGCGTACCAGTCACGCATGCACGATGCCATCAGCCGGATGACAGGCAAAGAGGCTGAAAACGAATTATCTTATGAAGAGATCATCATCCGGGTGCAGCAGGACGACGAGATAAAACAACGCCTGCGTGAGGCCATGAAATCACTGACGCCCCGGCAGACGGAGCTGGTACGCCTTAAATTCTTTGAAGGCCTCAGCTACGAAGAGATCGCCGCACAGACCTCCCAAACGGTGAAAACGGCCTATAATACCATCTACGACGCCATCAAGACCCTCCGGAAAAAACTTTCCTGAAAAAATTTGCTTTTCGTCTAGGAAAAACGGCAGCTCCTGCCGTCTGTATAAAAAAAGGGTTAACTGCATGAACTTCCAGGATTACGGGGCAATTGATTTTGCCTGTGATGCATCTTTCCAGCGTTATTGCCGGGAGGAACATGAAGCGGACATGGCTTTCTGGGCAGAATGGGCCCGGCAGCATCCCGAAAAAACGGCTGTATTGGCCGAGGCGCGCCAGCTGGTATCGTTGCTGTCTGCCCGTCAGGGGGGGCGTACCGAACAGCTGAAACAGCTGCAGGATGGGCTGACGCAATACGAGCGGCTGCAACAGGCGCTGGAAGGAGCTTTGCCGGCTACGGCCGACGAGACGCCGTCTTCCCGCCCCCGCCACTTGTATGTACGTTATGCCGCCGTAGTGGCCGGTGCCATGCTCCTCGCCGCCGGGGGGTATTTCCTGGTCCGGCAGCCACGTACCGCGCCTGTTGATACTGAGATGGCGGCCGCCACTATCATTTCCGCCGGTAACGAACCCCGTAAATCGGTGGTACTGCCCGACGGCTCCTCCCTTGTGCTGCGGAAAAACAGCCGCGTGGAACTGGCAGAAGGATTTAACCGCGAAAACCGGGAACTGACGCTGACAGGCGAAGCTTTTTTCGATGTGGCACAGGATGCCCGTAAACCTTTTATGGTGCATACCAGCGCGTTCGATATCAAAGTGCTGGGTACCGTGTTTAACGTCAGCGCCTATACGGGACACCCCACGATGGAAGCTGCCCTGTTCCGCGGAAAAGTAGAGATCACCTGTACGCAGGAACCGGCGAAGAAGATAGTGCTGCAGCCTAATCAGAAGCTGACCGTAGCGACGCCTGAAACAGGTAAAACGGCTGTTGCGCCGGTGCTGAAGGTGGTGCCGCTGGATGCCGACCCTGTCAACCACAAAGCCCGGGAAATAGCCTGGGTGCGCAACCGCCTGGAGATAGAGAATGAACCGCTGGAGGATATTGCGGTGAAACTGGAGAAGTGGTACGGTATCCGGATCGCCTTTGCCGACGATGAAGTGAAACAGTACCGTTACTCCGGCACGTTTGAAAGCGAAACTGTACTGAAAGCACTGGACGCGCTGCAGTTGTCCTATCCCTTCAATTTTAAAATGGTAAACGACACAATTATTATCAGTAAATAAATATCAACCAGTAACAACCAAAATAAGAAGGGGAGGTGTTCGCACCACCTCCCCGGAATTAGGCCAGATAATGTCCTGAACGATCATTAACTAAACCAACATCAAAGGTATGGTAAAACTTGTATTCCTGAAATGGAAAGGGAAGGCTGTTCCCGCCGGCAAACTGCTGCTCACTATGAAATTGACCATCTTACTTTTTTTAACCTGTCTGCAGGTGCAGGCGGTATGCCTGGCACAGGAAACGATCACCCTGCAGGTGAGGGAAACCAGTATCAAACAGTTCCTGAAAACACTGGAACATCAGACTTCCTACCGGTTCGTTTTTCATGACAAAACACTGCCTGAAAACAGCAAAGTGTCTGTTTCCGCCAAAGGCGCCACGCTCGATGCCGTGCTCACGCAGGCGCTGGCAGGCACCCACCTGGCCTGGTCCCAACGGGAAGACGGGCTGGTAGTACTGTACGCCGCAGATGCCAATCAAAGGCCGGCCGCAGACATCACCATCCGCGGCAAGGTGAGAGGGATCGACAACCTTCCCCTGCCGGGTGTTACTGTAAGGGCCGTAGGCTCCAACGCTGGCGCGCTCACCGCCGCCGACGGCAGTTACATGCTGACCGCCCCCGACCAGGTGCGCGTGCTGCAATTCTCCCTCGTAGGATATACTACCCGCCAGGTGGATATCAACGGCCGCCGCGAAATCAATATCACCCTGGAAGAAGATGTGAAAACACTTAATGCCGTAACGGTTACCGGTTATACGAACTATGCCCGTGATAAGTCCACCGCCTCCGCAGGCATCGTAGGCAGCGACAAAATAACTCAGGTGCCCATGGCCAGCTTTGAACAGATATTACAGGGCCGCGTACCAGGCATGGTGATATCTGCCGGCTCCGGACAGCCGGGAGCGGCTGCCACCGTTACCGTCCGCGGCGTTGGTACCATCAACGGCAGCTCCTCCGTGCTCTACGTCATGGACGGTATCCCCATTGAAGCCGGACAGTTTCAGGGCATCAACCCGGAAGACATTGCTTCGGTGACCGTGCTCAAAGACGCCTCCGCAAAAGCACTGTACGGCTCCCGCGGCTCCAATGGCGTGATCGTGATCACCACCAAAAAAGGACAGGCCGGCAAACTGTCATTCTCTTATAAATCACAATACGGCTTCTCTAATATGACCACTCCGAAGTTCAAAATGATGAACTCCGTGGAACACCTGCAGTATGAAGAAGAGATAGGGCTGGAAACCGGTTCCAACGTAGGTCCGGGCTGGGAGTTCTCCCCTAAAAATCCAAACTACGCCACTAAAACCCCCGAAGAGAAAAGACTGGCCGATCATATCCTCGACAGCCTCCGTAATACCAACACCGACTGGCGTAAGATATTCCTGCGTACCGGTAAGTTCCAGGAACATCAGCTGAGCGCCAGCGGTGGTAATGATAATATCCGCTTCTACAGCTCCCTGAACTATTTCGATCAGCAGGGGATCGCATTAGGGACCGGCCTGAAACGCTACAGCCTGAAGAACAATGTGGACTTCAACGCCGGCCGGTTGACCGGTAACGTGAACGTTGGCCTCGCCTATTCCGAATCTTCCTACCTTCCGGTAGAAGCTTCCAGTAGCGGCACTAACCCGCTGGCAGCCGTATACTACGCACTGCCTTATGAATATCCGTACCTGCCCGATGGTACGCTGGTCACCAACTGGAACAGCGACGTATACCCTGTTTACGACCTGCGCGAAGGCAGCAACGCCCTGGAGGCGCTGCTCAACACCAGCAGCAAAGACAACCAGCTGAAAAGTATTATCGGCACCTCGCTGAACTTTACCATCGCCAAAGGGCTGGTGGCCAAAACAAGACTGGGGCTCGATTTCAGGGAGACGACCACAGAAAAATGGGTGAACCCCGATTCCTATTCAGGCTACAAAGTGGATAACGGAGAGAAAGGCAGCTTCGGAGAAGGCTCCACCCGCAACTTTACACTGGTGACTACTTCCGGTCTGACTTACACCAAAAATATCGCTGACCGCCACGACTTCGAAGTGTCCGGTTATTTTGAGTTCACCAAAAACAACTACCGCGCTTTCAACTATACCGGCTTTGACCTGGACGGCCGACTGCCGGCCACACCGGCAGCCATTACGCCCGGATCGCCCTTTGCGCCGGTGGTAGGCGGCAGCCGCGCCCGCAGTGCGCTGGCTTCCTATATCGCCGTAGGCCGTTATACTTTCGACGAAAAATATACCCTTAACGCCTCCTTCCGCTATGATGGTGCGTCTACCGTGCCGCCCTCCAACCGGTGGCACGGTTTCTATTCCCTTGGTATCGGGTGGGAAGTGAAAAAAGAGAACTTCCTCAAAGACGTGAGCTTTGTGGATAACCTGCGCTTCCGTGCCAGCTACGGCACTTCCGCCAACCCGTTTTCTACGCTCGGGCCCTTCGCCTATTTCCGTACCTATGGTACTGACCAGTATGCAGGCCGCCCGGCTATTACGCCCTCTCAGCCCGGCAACCCCGGCTACGACTGGGAATATGCCAAAGAACTGAACATCGGTTTCGACCTGGGTATCTGGAACAACCGTATCCGGGTGGTGACAGACGTGTATAATAAAGTCACCAACAACCTGTTCATCGAACAACCGCTGTCCATTACCTCCGGCTTCAGCAGCATGTTCCTCAACTCAGGCGCTATGCGCAACCGCGGCATCGAGATGGACGTGCAGGCAGACATCATCCGTGGGAAAGACTTTACCTGGAACGTAGGCTTCAACTTCGCGTACAACAAAAACGTGATCACCGATTTGGGCGGCGCCAGCGAGTTCACACAGGGCGATTCAAAAATTGTACGGGTAGGCCTGCCTTATGGCTCCCACTATGCACCTAAATGGGCTGGTGTAGATCCGCAGACCGGCGACCCGCTGTATTATGACCGGACCGGCAAGACTACCAGCGATTATAATGAATCCGCGCTGAGCGTAGCGGAATTCGGTACTTACATTCCGCCTTTCACCGGTGGTTTTAATACCGGCATTACTTATAAAGGAATTTATCTGAATGCGCTGTTCACCTTTGCAGATAAAACCATGCGTTATCTCAACGAAGATTATTACAACGAGAACCCGGCATTTGCCAGCAGCAACCAGTCTGTACGCATGTTGTACAACCGCTGGAAGAAACCCGGCGACAACGCCATCCTGCCACGATTTGGCGCCAAACGCGGTTACTCCTCCCGCGACATACAGGACGCCTCCTATCTCCGTTTGCGGAATGTGAGCATCGGGTATAACTTCCCGAAAGCGCTGTTATCGCATCTGAAGTTCATCCAGGGCGTACAGGTGTTCGCACAGGGGCAGAACCTCCTCACCTTTACCAAATGGAAAAGCTTCGATCCGGAAAACAACAACGGCGAAGGGCGTTTCGACTACCCCGCTGCGCGGACTTACACCTTTGGTCTGAATGTTAACTTTTAAATCCTGCTGTTCATGATCCGTTATATTCAACATACTGTTAAATACCTGGCGCTGATGCTGCCGGTATGCCTGCTGTCGTGCAACAAACAACTGGACCTGTCGCCCACCGACAATATCATCGATCCCGGGAGAACGTTCCGCAATGTGGCAGACCTGAATGGCGGCCTGCTGGGCGCCTATACCCGGTTGACCTACAATACCATCTACAACGTATCGCTGGTGACCGATGAGTGTATGCTGCCCAGCGAAAACGGTACCGGTGGCGGCGTGGCGTCTTACCGCTGGCAGATAGACCCCAGCAATGGTACGATCACGTCTTCTTTCAATGAATATTATATCACTATCGACCGTGCCAACCGCGTGCTGGCGGCCCTGCCGCAGGTGCCGGCCAAAGGCGATGAGATAGCGCAGCGCGACCAGTACCAGGGCGAACTGCTGGCGCTGAGGGCGTATTGCCATTTTCAGCTGTTGCAGAGTTACGCACAGGACTATACGCCAAATGCGCTGGGCGTGCCTTATATGGACGTGTCAAAGATCAGTTCACCTGCCCGTAATACTTTTGCAGAAGTGACCGCGCGTATCGAAGATGATCTCAAGGCGGCGAAGAAGCTGATCCCTGCTTCGTTTGACGATAATACCCATATCACCCTTGCCGCTGTTGCTGCCATCCAGGCACGGGTAGCCCTGTACGGAAAGAAATGGACGGATGCCGTGACTTATGCCACCGAGGCTATTCAGGCAATGCCGCTGGCGGCGCGTAACAAGTTTTCCGCTATCTGGAAAGATACAGACGAGTCTGAAGTGATCTGGAAACTGAAGCAGATGGCTGGTACCAATGACGATCTGATTGGCGGTGTTTATTTCAAAAAACGTGTAGCCTTATACGTTCCTTCTTTTGAACTGATTAAACTGTTCGATAAAGTGAACGATATACGTTACCCGGCGTACATTGAGTTTGATGACAGCCGCGGCGCCGGTAAATCTGCCTACCTGGTGAACAAGTATGCCGGTAGCGGTGGTAACCCCGGTCTGGCAGACCTGAAGCTGTTCCGTACCGGTGAGATGTACCTGATCCGTGCGGAGGCTGCCGCTGAACTGGGACAGTTGGCCAATGCCGCTGCCGATCTGAACAACCTGCGTGCTGCCCGTATTGAGGGCTATACGCCGCAACCGTTCGCCGATAAAGACGCGCTGATCACCTCCATATACACCGAACGTTTTAAGGAGCTGGCTTTTGAAGGGCATCGTTTGTTTGACCTGCGCCGGCGTTCCCTGCCGGTGACCCGTGAACCGGAAGATGCTGTCAACGCATTGGGCGCCGTGCTGCTGAAGCCCGGCCAGCGCGGATATGTGTTCCCCATCCCGGACGCAGAAACGAAGGCCAATAAAAACATGGAGCAGAACAAACCTTATTAATTACGAATTAGCGGTTATCCATTAATGTAAAAACGATCAGTAAATGAATGGAATAAAGATATTAAGCTTAATAACTATGATGGTGCCGTGTTTCAGCAGTTGCGGCGATACAGCGGGTGCTTCGGAAAAAATTCCGGGCCGCCCGGCTTCTATCGGTATCGTCGGTGATACGGCGGATGTAGTGAAGCCCGTAACAGGAGGCGTAGCGCTGATCGGTGGCGGTGGTAATGTAGACGGGGCTTTTAAATGGATGATAGCCCGCAGTGGTGGTGGCGATGTGGTGGTGCTCACCGCTTCGAATAACGGTGGTTACAATGTGGATATCGATTCGCTGGGAGAAGTGAACTCCGTGGAAACGCTGAACATCACCAGCCGTGAGCTGGCGGACAATGACACCGTAGCGCAGACTATCCGCAATGCTGAGATGTTATTTATTGCCGGTGGGGACCAGTCCCGGTATATGAACAACTGGCGAGGCACTAAAACAGCCGCCGCGATCAATTACCTGCTGAGGGAGAAGAAAGCGCCGGTGGGCGGCACCAGTGCCGGCTGTGCGGTCCTCAGCGGGCTGTACTACAGCGGGGAGGGTGGCAGCGCCGTGTCCGACAGTGTGCTGGCCAATCCTTACGATACGCTGGTAAAAGTTTATAACAACGATTTCCTGCAGGCGCCGTACCTGTCGAAGGTGATCAGCGATCAGCATTATGTAAAACGTGGCCGGCAGGGCCGGCATGTGACTTTTATGAGCCGTATCATCACCGACTATGGCGTTTTTCCCGTGGGTATAGCCCCCGACGAGAAGACTGCCGTGTGTATCGATGAAAATGGCATCGCCAAAGTTTTTGGTGTTAGCAAAGCTTATTTTATCTTAACGGATAGTCTTAAAAAACCAGAACTTTGTGTGAAAGGGCAGCCGCTGCAATGGAACTGTAACGGCGAAGCGCTCAAAGTATACGAGATACCCGCTTCCGCTACCGGCAATGGCAGCTTCCGGGTATCAGACTTCGATACGTCGGTGGCCAGCGGCGGTACCTGGTACTGGTGGTGGGTAGATAATGGCGTACTGAAGAAGAAGCAGCTCCCGTGATAGTCATGATTATTACAAATGTTCCCGGTTAACGGAGATGGAAGCGATTGGATGATTTTATAAAATAAGAAGCCAGATGAAAAGAAGTTTTTGCTATTTGTTACTGTCCTGCTGCCTGATGATGGCCTGGAGTACCGTATCAGCGCAGAAAAAAGCCGGTCAGTATGTACTGGTGATACATGGAGGTGCGGGCACTATCCTGAAAAAGAATATGTCGCCTGCCATGGAAGAAGCGTATAAGGCATCCCTGAAACGGGCGCTGGAAAAGGGGTATGGCGTACTGCAATCCGGTGGCAGCAGTCTCGATGCGGTGGAAGCCACCGTGCGGGTGCTGGAAGACGACTCCCTTTTTAACGCCGGTAAAGGCGCGGTGTTTACCCATGAGGGCCGCAACGAGCTGGATGCTGCCATTATGAATGGTAAAACGAGAGCGGCAGGCGCCGTAGCGGGCGTAACGGTGGTGAGGAACCCCATTAGCGCTGCCCGCGCCGTGATGGAAAAATCCGAACACGTGATGATGATAGGCCCGGGGGCGGAGAAATTCGCCAAAGAAGCAGGGCTGGAAATTGTGGACCCTTCTTATTTCCGGACGGAGTCCCGCTGGAGAGGCCTGCAGAAAGCGATACAGGAAGACTCGCTGGCGGCTGCCCGGTCCAACGCCTATACGAATCCTGCGAAGCTCGGCATTATCAACAAAGACAATAAATTCGGTACCGTAGGAGCGGTGGCGCTGGACAAGCAGGGCAACCTGGCGGCTGCCACGTCTACCGGCGGCATGACCAACAAAAAGTACGGCCGTGTGGGCGATTCCCCGGTTATCGGCGCCGGCACCTATGCCAATAACAATACCGTAGCGGTGTCCTGCACCGGCTGGGGCGAGTATTATATCCGCAACGTGGTAGCTTACGATCTCTCTGCGCTGATGGAGTATAAAGGGCTGTCTGTCCAGGATGCGGGTAAAACGGTGATCAACAAAGTAGGTGATATGGGCGGCGACGGCGGCCTCATTGCGCTGGATAAAAACGGCAATATGGCCATGCCTTTTAACACAGAAGGGATGTACCGCGGCGCTGTCACCAAAGATGGCAAGATTGAAATTTATATCTATAAATAGACAGACGATTTTGTCCTAAGATAGTTCCTGTTTGGAGGGCTGGCCGTTGGGCCGGCCCTTTTGATTTTTTAAAACCTATCCCGGCACAGCACCCCTTCTTAAATTTCTCCCTCCCTGAAACTTCTCCCCTCCCTGAAATTTCCCTCTCCTCCCTTGTGTTTCCATCGATTGCTTCCCTTAAGCCGCGGTGGCGGGTCATCTTGCGGAAAGTTGTCCTGTTAATCCAGTATCAGTATCCGCTAAATTTCAGGTATTGTGGATAAGTGGACTGACCTACCTTACCAAAGCCATCGTTATTCACGGGAATGCTGTTTACAATTATTTACAGATGCAGGATCTGTTAGAGAAAATATACAGGGACAATGACCAACTTGCCTTTCGCCAGCTGTTTTTACAGTATAGCGACCGGCTGATTGTGTTTGCGGCTTCGCTGTTGCCTTCCCGGGAAGAAGCAGAGGAGGCGGTGTCCGATGTTTTTGTGAAGATATGGCAGAACCGCGCGGGCCTTGCTGCGGTGCGTAACCTCAATACCTATCTCTACACGGCTGTCCGTAACACTGCCTGTAATTACCGCATCAGCGCCGGCAGGATGCCGGAGGTACTGACAGGCGAGTATATACAGGTAGCTGTCAACACCATGACTGCCTCCCCGGAAGATATGCTGATCAGCAAGGAAAACCTGCGGAAGATAGAATCAGCCATCAACCTGTTGCCTGCCCGCTGTAAGCTCATATTCCGCCTGGTGAAAGAAGATGGACTCAAATACCGGGAAGTGGCTGAAATCCTCGAAGTATCCATCAACACTGTGAACACCCAAATGGCGATCGCCCTGAAAAAACTCGGCGAGGTGATCGATGTCCGTCAGCATTTCGGCTGGATGGAATAAAAAAAGTTTAAAATTTTTTTCCCCCGCTTCATAGTATTTCTCCAAAATACTGTCTTATCTGTTACATCACCGTAACATGTCAATTTAATGGAACAACA
>NZ_CAMLHC010000046.1 GCF_946479755.1 uncultured Chitinophaga sp.
GGCCTGTTTCACGAGCGGCTGTAAAGAGGGAACGTCACTCACGCGGATCGCTATACGCAGTCGCAGCGAGTTGGCAAAACGTTTCCACTTGTTGACGTCTCCGTTATAGATGATATCTGTTTTGGCGGGGAAGGACCCTTTGGAAGGATCGAGTTTGGTAGCCTGTTCACCGAGGATTTTCAGCAGATCGGTGTAGATGGTGATAGCCTTGTCGTACGGACTGTTGGGCCGGTCGAGGCCGCCCTGGGAGGATTTGTAGGGAATGTCTTCATATACATCCACCAGCATATGGTAGGTCCATACTTTTAAGATCTCGGCGATGGCTATCTGGTTGGGGGAATAGTCGAATGGCTTTTCGGTATTGATCCTGATGATCTCGTTGAGATCTTTGATAGTGCCGGCATACAGGATGTTCCAGAAAGTGTTGTTCTGGTTTTCCCGGATCTGGTAGCGGCTTTCGTTGGAGTAAGTGGTGGCGGACCAGTACTGGGCGTAATGCATGCCGGTACGGCCGTTGTTCCACTCGTTCCAGATATTGTCTACGGCTTTTTTCTCGGCAGAGACCAGCAGGTAGCCCGGATCGGTGGTCTTCGGGTTGTTCGGGTCCTGGTTGATCTCATCGAACTTTTTGGTGCAGCCTGCCAGCAGGAACACCAGTACCGACGCGAAGCACAGTTCTTTGAATATTGTTTTTTTCATGGCTTAGCTTTTTAGAAGGAAACGGATAAGTTAACACCGAAGGAACGGACAGAGGGGAGCGCGGCAGCTTCAATACCTTGTACGTTGCCTGCGGATATGGCCAGGCTGGTGGGGTCGAGATGCGGGTTGGCGGTACTGATCAGCCATACGTTCCTCGCGGAGAAGGAGAGGCGGAGGTGCTGCAGCCGCAGGGCGGAGACAAATGATTTCTCAAAGGTATACCCCAGGTTGATCTCTTTCAGATAGAGATAACCGGCATCCCACATATCGAGTTCCTGTACCACGTATCCGTTGTTGTTATTGAAGTGGTCATAGGCGGATATGACTTTCGTATTTTTCTTGCCATCTTCCGTGTATCCGTCTGCTACCGTGCCATTTTCGCGGATGCCGTTTTCGGCTGTTTCCGCCAGGATACCGGACTGCCTGCCGAACATGGTAGTGGTGGAGAAATACTGGCCGCCAACCTGGAAATCGAAATTGACGCCCAGCGAAACACCTTTGTAACTCCACATAGAGGAGAAACCGCCGGTGTAGTCCGGCAATGCGTTGCCGAGCACCGACTGGCTGGCATCCCTGATATAGAAGCCGTCGGCGCCTACCAGCTTGTTGCCATTAGCGTCCCGTTTAATGGCATAACCAACGATAGAACCGTAGGTTTCCCCTTCGCGGGCATTCACGGATACGGCAAAGGGCGCATTGGCCAGCAGCAGGTTGGTCACGCGGATCCCTTTCTCCGGATCGTCGTATAGCTTTTCGATTTTGTTTTTGTTGCGGGCAATGTTGAAGCCCAGGTCCCAGGTGAACCCGCTTTGGGTTTGCAGCGGTGTTCCGGTGAGCGCCAGTTCAAAGCCTTTATTCCTGATCAGCCCCGCATTGATGATGGCGGTAGTATAACCGGACGAAGCGGAAATGGTCAGCGGGATGATCTGGTCTTTTGATTTTTTGTCGTATACGCTGAAATCCACACCCAGTCTGTTATGCAGGAAACGTAGTTCAAGCCCTGCTTCGATCTCGGTAGTGATCTCAGGTCTTATGTTGGCGTTGTTGAGCTGGTCGGGAACGGTGATATTGGCGGTGGAACCGAAGTTCTCTTCCGCCAGGTAAGCCAGCGCCGTGCTGTACGGGATAGTGCCTTTACCTACCTGCGCCCATCCCAGCCGGAGTTTGCCGAAAGACAGCCAGCTGGTGTTTTTCAGGCCTCCGGCTTCGGAGAAGACGAACGATCCGGAAACAGACGGAAAGAAGTAGGAATTGTGGGCAGCCGGCAAGGTGCTGGACCATTCGTTTCTGCCGGTGACATCGAGGTAAAGCATGCCCTGGTAGCCCAGCGAGGCGCTGCCGAAAACGGCGTTCTCGCGCAGTCTTTCCACGCGGTCGTAGGTGCGTGCTGGTTGCCGTGAGTTGGCAAGGTTGTACCAGCCATCGATGTTTAACCCGTCTTTGCTTTCGCCGCCGGTGAATTTCAGATAGTTTTCCCGTCTGTTGATGCCGGCAAAGGCTGTCAGGGAGAAGTGGGTGCCGATGGACTTGTTGAAGTTGATGCGTCCTTCGTAGTTATTCTCCTTTACAAAGCGGGTGGCTTCTACATAGGAAGGTATTCCCTGCGAGCCGATGGCCACCCGTTCCTGCCGGCTGTCGGTATAGAAGTCGGTCATAAACTTACCGGTAACGGAGAGGTAATCGGTGAGTTTGAAGTTGATGCCTGCGTTACCGAATACGCGGTCGCGCCGGTCTGTCTGGTAGTTTTTATATCGTGTCCAGTAAGGATTGTCGGTATACCGGGGTGGCTGATCATCCCATGCGCCGCGGTTCCATGAAACTTGCGATCCGTCGTAATCATAAGCGTAGCGTTTCATTTTCTCCATGTCCCAGTCGCGGTGCCCGAATTCAGTGAAGCCCTGCATGACGTTCCTGCCGTGGTAGCCGGTGCCGGGCCTGCCGAGGGTATTGGTGCTGGCATAGTTGACGCCGATAAAGGCCTCCAGCCGGCTGGAGATGGCATAGTTGCCGTTGAAGCTAAGAGAATTGCGTTTGAGTTTGGAGTTGGGTAAAACAAATTTCTGATCGAGGTTGGTGTAGGAGAGGCGGAAAGCGCCTTTTTCGTTGCTACCGGTAACGGCTACACTGTTGGTGAGCGTCAGGCCGGTTTCGAAAAAACTGCGGTTGTTGTTGGGATGTGGTTCCCAGGGGGCTGCCACGCCGAAGTCAGGGTTCTGTTTGTTTTTGTCCCATGACCAGAAGTGGCGGACAAGCCTGCCGTCGAGCCGTGGGCCCCAGGACACGTCGGGCTCATAATCCGGAACGAGGTCGTACGGACCTTTGCCATCGTTATCGTCATAGGTGGCTTTGCCGTCTTTAAACCCTTCCGGGTGTTCCTTTACATACAGTTTGGTGAATTTGTAGCCACCGCCGTATTCATCCTGGTATTGCGGCATGATGTATACTTTTTCCATCTGCGCGCCAAAATTATAGGTGACGCCAATGCCGCTGGCGGCGCCGGATTTGGATTTTTTGGTGGTGATGGCGATAACGCCGTTGGAACCGCGGGTGCCGTACAGGGCAGAAGCAGCGGCGCCTTTGAGCACTGACAAAGACTCGATATCAGCGGGGTTGATATCCTGTATCGCATTGCCATAGTCATATCCGCCACGGCCGCGTTCCTGATCAAGGCTACTGGTGGGATTGTTACCGGTAAAGAAGCTGTTGTCCATCGGTACGCCATCGACAACGAACAGCGGGTTGTTGTTGCCATAGATGGAGTTGATGCCGCGGATGGTGATCCTGGCAGACCCGCCCATATTACCGGACGAACCGGTAACCTGTATGCCTGCTACTTTTCCGCTGAGGGCATTGATGAAATTAGCGTCTTTCGACTGGGTGAGTTCTGCACCTTTTACTTCCTGGACGGAGTAACCGAGTGACTTCTTTTCCCGCTTCACGTTGAGTGCGGTAACTACTACTTCCTGCATGGTCTTTTCATCGGGTTGAAGGTCGATGCTGATGCTGGCAGCATCTCCTACAGGTATCTCTTTCAACAGGTAACCGAGACTTCGGACGACGAGCACCGCGTCTTTACCGGTTACGGATATCCTGAAATTTCCCTGTTGGTCTGTAGTGGTGCCGGTAGCAGCACCTTTTAGCTGGACGGTGGCGAAAGGAACAGGCGCATTGTTGCCCGTCACTTTCCCGGTTACCTGCCGCTGCTGGGCAGGCAATAGGAGGGTGATTGCCATGAGAATAGCAATAAGACATAACGTCTTTTTCATGATGGTTTAGATTTGGTTGAAAAATATAGAGGGTCCGGTCATTATGCCTGGTTCATAATTGTCATTGGGTTTTCGTTAAGAAAAAACGGGTCGTTTAACTGGGTTTCATATATCGATCATTGTGGCATTGGTTTGAGCTTACAGCCATTGGGTCGCAAAATGCGTCGGAGGATTACAGTCGTCTTTCTAAAGGTAATAAAAGCAAGCGCTAAAATCCGGCACTGGCTTGTGCCGGGCTCAAAAAAATCTAAGCGGACACATTTCTCTATATCATTTTTAAAGCATATTTTCAGTAATCAAAATTTGTTAATACCGGAAACTCAGGCTTCATATGAATCCACAGGAAAAAATATTGCATTGTTACAACCAGGTCGCCGAAGACTATGCGGCAGAACGCTGGGACGAGCTGTCCAAAAAACAATTCGACCGTTTATTGCTGAAGGAGTTTGCATTTGCCAATAAGGAAAAAGGACTGTGTGCGGACTTCGGCTGCGGCCCCGGGCAAACAACGCGATTCCTGTATGATAACGGTATGAAGGACCTGGTGGGCACGGACTTGTCGCCTGCCATGGTAGCTACCGCCGGCAGGCTTTCGCCACAGATAAAATTTGAGACCAGCGATCTGCTGAATACCGGTTACCCTTCCGCACACCTGGGGAGTGCACTGGCATTTTATGCGATCGTGCATTTTACGCAGGAGCAGGTGGCTGCCTGTTTCAAAGAGATTCACCGGGTGCTGAAAACAGGAGGAGGCTTCTTAATTTCTTTTCACGTAGGAGATGAAGTGGTTCATTTCGATAAAGCGCACGATAAAACGGTGGATGTCGATCTGTTCTTTTTTAAGACAGATGCGATCATCGCATTACTGGAAGAGGCAGGTTTTGGGATTATTGATGCCATAGAAAGGCGCCCCTATGAAGGGGTGGAATATCCCACGAGGAGAGCTTATATCTGGGCGGAAAAGAAATAAAGCCTTAAGATGTTTAGTTTGCTGACGATATGAAAACGAAAGAAAAAACAATTGTAGCAGTACCACTTCTTGTTGTCATATTAATAGTGGCATTGACCGGTTGTGACCAGCATACCCGGCCAGTGGCTGGAAAATCTTCAAGAGATACCAGCGGACAGCTGTTGACGGCAAAAAGCATGCAGGAGGACTTTTCGGTTTTGTTCAATGCGTTTAAAGAGATACATCCTGCTTACGGGGTGTATACGGCGGAGGATAGTATGGTTAGCCTGTATCGTCAGATCAGCAGCGGCCTGGACCACCCTATGTCCGAAAAAATGTTTATCTCCGCTATCTATCCTTTGGTCAGCGCACTGAAATGCGGGCATACGCAGATCAAACGTTCCGCCGGTTACAAGCCATATGAGGGCGATTATACTTTTCAGCTGCCATTTGAAGTTTTAGTGGAGGACAACAAAGTCAGGGTGACAGCACACCGGACGAAAGAATTGGCTACCGGTGATGAGCTATTGGCGGTAAACGATGTACCCGTGGCAGATATCGTACATCACGGAAGTGATTTATACGCCATGGACGGCAATAACCGTACTTTCAAGGAGTTGTTTTTAAGTGAGTATGGCGGCTTCGAAGATGCCTGTAATAAGTACTACCGATGGGCACCTCCTTACCATATCCGTGTTCGTACAAAGGACAGTAGTATAAAGGAGGTGACCATTGATACGGTTTCTTCCCCGATACCGCCAGCAGCGCTGCCCGCAGCAGTTGATAATTATAAAGGCTGGTCCGTATCTCCTAACACAGCCTATCTGCCGTTGCGTTATTTGCCTCAGGCTTCCGTAGCTTCTTTTGAAGTGCATACCTTTCAATATGAGGATACGGTTATATACCGGAAAGCGTTCCGGGAAATACGCCAAAAGGGCGTGAGAAATCTGATCATCGATCTGAGGCACAATACAGGAGGGGATATAAGGATAGCTGCCCAGCTGTTGACTTACCTTGCGGACGCGCCTTTTCAGATGGTGGCCGGTGTGTGGGCGAGGGTGCCTGATCCAACGAAGACCAGATTTGAACGTTATTTTGATGAGGAAGCATCCGGCAATTTTGCGGAGAGTTTTAAACCTACCGGGGTGAAGGTAGATGGGCACTATAAAGTGGATTTTCAACCGGTGTTCGGGGACTTAACGGGGAGTATGCAGGTGGCGCCGGAAGATCATTATAACGGGCATCTGTTTGTGCTGACTGACGGGGCTACCTTCTCTTCCGGAGTGCATGCCGTGGCAGCTATTAAACAATACTGCCATAAGGCCGTATTTATCGGCCGCGAAACAGGAGGTGGGTCAGAAGGGTGCAGTGGCGGTACGATCCAACATTTAACGCTGCCCAATACCGGAATACGAATCGATTTTCCGCTGTTAAGGCTGGTATCTGTATTGCAACACCCTACAAGGGGACATGGGATCGTACCGGATACAATAGTGCACTATCTTCCCGAAGATGTGGTGACACATAACGATCCCGATCTAAAGGCGGCGATGAAAATGATCGTAAGATCAAAGTAGGCGGTCACCTGCACAAACGCCGTAAGACCACCATTTTTGCTGCTTAGTATTTCTTCTGCTGTCCGGGTGCATAGGGTCTCGCTGACTTAGACCCGGTCATTTTCTTTGCCTGTCCCGGAGGCACCTTTCCGCTGTTCCCGGCTGTATGTACCGTATAGCAGGAACTGAAAAGGAGCACAGCGGCAGCGGTTAAAAGTAGATGTATTTTTTTCATAATGTAATTTTTCCTCACGTATAACTACCAGAACCGTGCCATTGTGGGATGCTGCCGTTTTGCCCGACCGAAAAATGGCAATCTGATTGATACAATTTACCATCAGGCTTCAGGGTTCTACCGTCCCTGAAGCCTGATGGTATGGATCAAAGTGAGGGCTTCCTGCCCATTATCAGCAAACGATTACAGCTTGGGCCATCCGTGTGGGCAGGCTACCGTGCAGGTGGCAGTGGCGCAGGGATCAATCGGGCCTGTCGGTGGGCCTGACGGGCCCGTGGTCCCGGAGGTGGTGACCGGCGGCGTGAGGGAACCGGCATTACCACCCAGGATGAATTGCGCTCCGCTGTCGCTTAACTGAGCTACCCTGATCATCTTCAGACTTAACTTTTTTGCTGTCTTCTTCTTCATGTGATAGATATTATATACTTGATTAATGAAAAGACGGGGGAGGAATGTTTCCTTAGGGAAGGGGGCATCAGCAGGCGGTTTACGCTCGCCGTAAAATTTTCAGTCATTTGAGGGTTTATATTTTAAGGGCAAATATGCTACGTTTAGAGAGGGGCGATGCAATAGAAATTAGCGGATTATGTACCGATTTTAACTACTTGACACGAAGTTATTTTGTAAATAGAAAGCGCGTTGCTACAGCAACGCGCTTTCTATTTCTTAATTGAAAAGCAGCTCGTCTACAAAGAGCCAGGCACGATTTCCCTTGCCGGGATGCCACGGCGGCAGCGTGGCTTGTGTCATCATTATTTTCAGACAGGACACCTGTGTGAGCGGAAAATCACAGTCGATATCCAGGGTGGTAACGGGATCGTCTTTTTTATCTGCGGGAGGAGTAACCTTCTTTAATAGTTTAAGATGCCGCGGATCGCTGCCACCCCATATTTCAATGTGATGTGGCAGAAAGATATAGGCGCCGGTGTTGCGCAGTGCGGCAATAGTAACTGCTTTCAGCGGTACCGGCTGAGGGAATTGTACAATCGCTTCCAGCCCGTTTTTCGTATAGCCGAGCCATTTGCCATTGTTATGGTCGGTACCGCCCTTTTGGCCGTCCGTGAGGCTTTTGCTGCCATTGGCGATGTAGGAGCCTTCAGGTGGGTTCATAAGCCGGATACTGTCGGGGGTGTAGGTGGTCTTGCTGAAAGAGAGCTGTATGGGATCGCTGGCATACCATCCTGGTTTGCAGGCAATGGCGCGCACTACGGTATTGCCGGTGATCAGCAGACTATCTTTGAACACCGGCGAATGCAGGCTGTCGGGAGCGCTGCCGTCGGTGGTATAACGGATCTCAGTCCCTTTCACGGGATGCTGCATTTTCAGTTGCAGGCTATTTTTAAAGACGGCTACCGGGTTGAGCACAATAGGCTGGTTCAGTTTCAGTTGCTCGCCTTTCTCATTGGTGAAGCCTTTTACTAAAGTTGCTTTAGGGAAAATCTTTTGTGCTGCTTGCAGGTCCGCCGGAGACATACCGGTATTCCATACATACAGCTCTTTCAGGGCTGGCGCGGATTTAAGGCTCGTTAGCTGCTGTAGCGTAACCGGTGTGCCTGACAAGGAAAGACGCTGCAGATGGGGCAGTTTACCAAGCGTGGCCAATGTTTGACCGGTGATATTGGTAAAGCTCAGGTTGAGCACCCGCAGCTGCTTAAACTGCGACAATACTTCCAGGTCCGCGTCCTTCACAGGCATCTTCTGCAAATGCATCTCTATGAGCTGTGCTTTGAGGGGCAGCAGTTCACTGACGGATTGGATGTCGAACTTGTCTTTGTTATACCAGTTAGCCACCAGGGGCGCGGCATGTAACGCTATCGGGTACACGACGCGGTAGTTATTGCTGAGCTGCTGCACCAGTTTGTCATCGGCGGCAGAAAAATCATATACCGGCGCTTCAGACGTGGCGGGCTGCAGGCGCTGCGCCGCCAGCAGATACAGGCTGTCGCGGGCTGGCAGGGTGGCTACGGCTGTTTTGAAGTCGGCGCCTCCTTTGATCCAGTAATACAACAACGCTACCTCTTCCTCCGTCAGCTGCGGTTTGCCGGCGGGCGGCATGTGTTTTTTGTCTTCCGCCGGCAGATGTAGTCTTTCCATCAGCAGGCTGACGGCCGGATTGCCGGGGATGAACAGTTTTCCGCTCTTTCCGCCGGCGAGCAGCTGCTGTGGCAGCTCCATGGATAAGCCGCCTTTGGCTTTACCGGCGTTGTGGCAGTTCATACATTTTTCTTCGAGCACAGGCTTCACCAGGTGCTCATATACCAGCGCCTGGTCTATGGGCACAACGGTGTTGCGCGGAGTCACCGGCGCCAGCACGAAGTTATTGCCGTGGGTAATATCGGCACCATAATGGCCGGTAACCAGCAACAATATTACGGTCACGAGCGCGCCTGCTTTAGGCAGCCAGGGTTTTGCGGCAGCGCGTAACCAATACAGTGCGGAAGAGGCCCACAACACGGCCACACCGCCCCATTTGTGCCATTGGATGCTGCCATTGTCAGTATAACCTCCTTCGCGGGCAAGCAGTAGTCCCATAATAACGGTGACGGCCGTCGTCAGTGCTGCCGTCAGCAGCAGCAATTCTGTAAAGCGGTTTTTCCAGCGGTTGGCTTCCGGCTCGCGCAGCTGTACAAACAGCAGCCCGCTGCCCAGCAGCACCAACACGATCGGGAAATGCAGTACCAGCGGATGCATGCGTCCCAGCACCTGCAACCAGGCGGGCACCGTAAGGTTGCTGCCGGCCATGAATAAAACCAGCACGAAAATATTAGCGGCGAATAGAAATTGATTACCGGCGTCCTGCCATCGGATACGATTCCACTTCATTATATCCTCCTGAGTTTATAAGGGTACACTTTGCCGGAGGCCCACTGGGCCACATACACGTTTTCATCGTTGTCTACACATACATCATGCGGGTGAACGAAGATTTTCTCCGCCTGTTGCATGGGTTGCAGCTGCTGACCGTTATACACCGGCGCAGTGCCGCCGATATTGGAAACAACCCTGTTGTTTTTATCGAGGATGGTCACAAAGCCGCTGCCGCTGAGGTTCATATCGGGAGAACGTAATACAGCTGCATAGAGATGGTCGCCTGTGATCACCGGGCGGCATACGCAGGCGCCGGGCAGCGGGATCACTTCCAGTAACCGGCCATCCATACTGAAACGTTTAAAACAGTTGCGGGTGCGGTCGGTGACCAGCAGGGAAGGAGCGCCCTGACGACGATCGACACAGATACCGTGGGCATTGTCCAGGTGGGCGTCGCCTTCGCCGCGGCCACCGAAAGTGTTTAACAGCTTACCCTGGCGGTCGTAATGCATCACATACTGTGCACCATAACCATCTGCGATATAGATATCTCCTTCGTCGGTAACCGTGGTTTCGGTGGGAACGAATTCTTCTTTCTTCTTGTAGTGCCCTGTTTCCGCCGGGTAGCTGATCGTCATTACGATCCTGCCGTCCATAGTGGTTTTATAAACCTCGTGTTTGTCTGTGTCGGTGATGAACAGGTACTCGGTACCGTTTTCATTGGCCAGCGTCAGCCCGTGAGCGCCGGGAAACGCATGCCCCCACGACGTCAGCAGTTTACCCGATTTATTGTAAATGAGGATGTTGTTTTTCGTTTCGTTGGTGAGCAGGATAATACGGCCTTTTTTGTCCTGCACCATTTCATGACAGTCCTTCACCGGATGGCGGCTGCTGTCGAGTGTGCCCCAGCGCGTGTCGAGGGTATAACGCATATCCTGGTGGCCATATACCGGCCCTTTGGGACGGGCAAACAGGTCGCGGGAAATGTAAAATGAGGCGGCCAGTAACGCTGACGATTGTACGAATTTTCTTCTCTCCATGTGTAATATTTTTATCAGGCCATCAATCCGGGAATGACTTTCCCGGCTACATCGGTAAGACGGTAGCGGCGGCCCTGGTGTTTGAATGTTAGCTTTTCGTGGTCCAGCCCCATCAGGTGTAAAACGGTGGCATGGAAATCATGTACGTGCACGGGGTCTTTCACAATATTGTACCCGAACTCGTCGGTCTCCCCGTAAACGATGCCTGGCTTTACGCCACCGCCGGCCATCCAGATGGAAAAGGCGCGTGGATGGTGATCGCGGCCGTAGTTGTCTGCGGTCATCTTACCCTGGCAATAGTTGGTGCGGCCAAATTCACCGCCCCATATCACCAGCGTCTCATCCAGCAGGCCGCGTTGTTTCAGATCGGTGATGAGTGCGGCGGAGGCACGGTCTACATCTTTTGCCTGTCCGGCCATTTCATTGGGCAGGTTACCATGTTGGTCCCATCCCTGATGATAGAGCTGTACGAAGCGCACGCCGCTTTCGGAGAGCTTGCGCGCCAGCAGGCAGTTGGCTGCGAAGGTGCCGGGAACAAGGCATTCAGGGCCATATAGTTTGATGATGTCATCGGGTTCTTTGGAGAGGTCCGTCAGCTCCGGCACGGCCGTTTGCATACGGTAGGCCATTTCATACTGCTGGATCTTGGTGCTGATCTCCGGGTCGCCGAAGTCTTTGTAGGACTGATCATTGAGGGCTGCCAGCTGGTCCAGCATCTGCCGGCGGTTGGCCATATCGATGCCATCGGGATTGTTGAGGTACAGCACGGGGCTGTCGCCGCTGCTGAACTGCACGCCCTGGTGGATGCTATCGAGGAAGCCGTTGGACCACAGTTTGGAATATACGCCCTGGCCGTTGCCTTTGCCACGGGAGAGCAGCACGCAGAAGGCCGGAAGGTTTTTGTTTTCGCTGCCGAGGCCGTAGCTCATCCAGGAGCCAAAGCTGGCGCGGTTTCCCTGCTGTGCCCCTGTCTGGAAGAAGGTGAGCGCCGGGTCGTGGTTAATGGCTTCGGTGAACATGGAGCGTACGATGCAGATGTCGTCCACGATTTGTGCGGTATGCGGAAAGAGGTCGCTCACCCAGGCCCTGGCTTCGCCGTACTGCTGGAAATCGTAATGAGAGCCTACCAGCGGGAACGACGACTGTCCGGCGGTCATGCCCGTGAGCCTTTGTCCCATGCGGATGGAGGGCGGCAGTTCCTGGCCCATCATCTCCCGCAGTTTGGGTTTATAGTCGAAGCTCTCCAGTTGTGAGGGAGCGCCGTTCTGAAACAAATAAATAACCCTTTTAGCTTTGGGTGCAAAGTGCGGCATACCGGGAATAAAGGGCGCTTCACTGGCACTGCTTTTTCCGAACAGGTCAGGTATCAGCAGGGAGCCAAGCGCTACGCTGCCGATGCCCAGACTGAGCCGGGAGAGGAACTTCCGGCGGTTCATATTCAGGTGATGCTCGAAGAATTCGTTTTTCATCTTGTTATTTTTTAAAGAGAAAAAATCAGGGGTGGAAAATAATCACCGCGTTTATGTTTTGGAAAGTGTTTCTTCCAGGTTATAAATGGTGGTGATCACCTGCATCATGGCCGCCCAGGAAGCCTGGTCCAGGTTGGCCGCCATGGGATATTCCCCGTGGTGCAGCAGTTTGGAGGCATTGGCCGGTTGTTTTTTATAATACGCTTGCTGCTGTTCATAGTATTTGAGCAGGGTGGCGGTTTCCTGCGCCTGCGGCATGCGACATACGATCAGTTTGAAGGCTTGCTGTATGTTCTGCTCGGCGCCGCTGCTTTGCTGCAACAGGCGCGACGCCAGTACCCTCGATGCTTCCAGCACCGTCGGGTCGTTGAGCATTATGAGCGCCTGCAGCGGTGTATTGGTGGCAGCACGTTTCACTTCGCACTGGTCCCGGTTGCTGGCATCGAAGATCATCATCGATGGCGGTGGCACCGTTCTTTTGATGAAGGTATAGAGCCCGCGGCGGTAAAGGCTGGCGCCATGGTCCTGGCGGTAGGTGGACAGCTGTCCGCGGCCGGAGGTGGCCATTTCCCACAGTCCTTTCGGCTGGTATGGTTTTACACTGGGGCCGCCGACTTCAGGCACGAGCAGGCCGCTGCTTTGTAAGACGAGGTCACGTACCGTTTCTGCCGGCAGCCGGAAACGCGGTCCTCTCGAAAGGTAGACGTTCTCCGGATCGGCCTTCAGTTTCTCCGGGGAGATCACGGCCGATTGCCGGTAGGTGGCTGACATCACCATTTGTTTCACCAGCCGTTTGATGTTCCAGCCGTGCTGCACGAAATCGGTCGCCAGCCAGTCCAGCAGTGCGGGATGGCTGGGAAGATCGCCCTGCATGCCAAAATCGCCGGTACTTTTGACGATGCCTCTGCCAAAAAACTCCTGCCATACCTGGTTCACAAAAACGCGGGCAGTGAGCGGATTTTTCGCATCGAACAACCAGTTGGCGAGGCCCAGCCTGTTGGCCGGGTAGCTGCTGGTGCTGAAAGGCAATATAGACAGCGGAGTACCCGGTGTGACTTCCGTGGTAGGATTGTCGTAGTTGCCGCGGCCCAGGATAAAAGTTTTCCGGGTGCTGTCTCTTTCCCCCATTACCGATACGATCAGCCTGGAGGTATCCTGTTTGTTGAGGAAGTGCAGTATGCCGCTGAGATCTTCTTTGGTGATCTCCATGTATGGTTTTTTAGCATAGGTCTCCGGGCCGCCGACGGTGGATTCCAGCCCTATCTCCTTGACATTGTTGAAGAACGCGAAGACCTCATAATATTCTTTCTGGGAGAACGGATCGTATTTATGGTCGTGGCAGTGGGCGCACTCAAGCGTGATGCCCAGCATACTTTTGCCGAAGGTGTTGGTGCGGTCGGTGACATATTCAATGCGGTACTCTTCGTCGATGACGCCGCCTTCTTCCGTGATCTTATGATTGCGGTTAAAGCCCGATGCCAGCAGCTGTTCGCGGGTAGCGTTGGGCATCATGTCGCCGGCGAGCTGCCAGGTCACAAAATCTTTATAAGAGAGATTTTGGTTAAAAGCGTGTATCACCCAGTCGCGCCAGGGCCACATGCTGCGGTAGTTGTCGTCCTGGTAACCATGGGAATCTGCGTAGCGTGCCACGTCCATCCAGTGGATGGCCATTTTCTCACCGTAGGCGCTGTCCTGCAGCAGTTCATCTACCATCAGCTCATAGCCTTTGTCGCTGGTGTCTTTGGCGAAACGTTCCATCCTGGCGAGGGTGGGAGGCAGCCCCGTGAGATCGAGGCTGAGGCGTTTCAGCAGCCGTTCCCTGTCGGCCATAGGATTGGGTGCGAGACCTTTCTCGTTCATCAGCGAAAGCGTGAAAAGATCGATCTCGTTGCGTGGCCATTGACGCTCTTTCACCTGTGGCAGGGCCGGTGAGACCGGTGGTACAAACGCCCAGTGGGGTTTGTATTTAGCGCCCTGTTTGATCCATTTCTCAATGAGTTTTACTTCAAAGCTGCTCAGTACCATATTACTGGAGGGTGGCGGCATACGCATGGAGGTGTCAGCGGTGCTGATGCGCTGGTATAATACAGATGCTATAGGATTGCCGGGCACCAGCGCATGGTTGCCGGGATCGTCTCTCAGTGCCTTGTAAGCGCTGTCGGCGATGTCGAGGCGCAGGCCGGCCTCGCGTTTGTTGGCGTCGGGACCATGACAGGCGAAACACTTGTCAGACAGGATAGGCCGTACGTGGAAGTTGTAGTCCACGATGTCCGGCATCTTTTCTTGCGACTGGTCCTGCGTGTCCTGATGGTTGCAGGCAGCAAGAATAATGAGGACGCAGGCAGCTGCTTTTACATAACGTTGGAACATAATCTGGATATTCGTGTACAATTGTTCACTGACGATGCTGGATGGCATGCAGGTTCCTTTGCATAGGAAATGAATGCCCGGGTTGCGGGAATATCTATGCTATTTTGATTCTGATTGATGCTTTTTTTGCCTTTCTTAGCTATCCAACAATTCGTTCATATGTATGAACATAAACAAATATAATGTTTCTATTTACAAATCAATAGGAAGAAATAATTTTATTGACGAACGGCAGGCATGATAAGAAAAATAGCGAAGGAATAGTAGCGGTAGACACGCCTGGAGTTGGCTGCTGCAGCGGGATGGCGCTTATTGTTTCTTCGGTGGTTCACAAAGAAAGGGTGTTCAGAAATGTTTTGACAACAGCAGCAAAACGTTCGGGTTGGTCTATATGAAGGCTATGGCCTGCATCCGGAATTTGTTCCACCTGCAACCCGGAATTTAACTGTTGCAACTGAGAGGCCACTTCCCTGGACACCACTCCTTTGTCTCCAAATACCAGCAGCGACGGAATAGCGAATTCACCTGTCAATAATTGATAATCCGGGTTCGGTGGTGTGAGTACGTCAAAAGCTGCCATGCTGGTCTGAAGGCGGGCCCGGGCAAATAACCCGATGGTTTCGGATGACCGGTGGGGATGCCGGGCGCGTGCTGCCGCCATCAGTTCATCCAATGACATATGGAGCGCCTTACGATGCTGGTCCGCAACGTCACTGTCGCGCACTTCCCGTTGCACTTCAGGGCTCAGGAAGGTAGGATCGGCCAGGACCAGGCCCCGCAACAGACTGGGCTTACGACTGGCCACTACGGCAGCGACCATGCCTCCCATGGAATGTCCTATGAGCACAGGAGAAGGCAGCGCTAAGGCGTTGATCAGACCGGCAATATCATCGGCGTGATCATCGTAACGGTATCCGTGGACAGGCACTGCTGACTGCCCATGCCCTCTGAGGTCCGGCATGATAACGTTATAGTCTTTCTCCAGTGTACGTGCTAAATCCGTCCAGCACAAACCATTGGTCATTAATCCATGCAACAGGATGACCGGAGGTTTGTCTCCTCCTGTCCTGGTGTAATGCAAGTGAATACTGTTGGTGCTACAGGTTTCGCTACGCCATCGGGTCATCGATCATTTTTTTATCGTGGTAAAAGAAGCACGAAGGTAATACGTTAAATCTTTTTTACACAAAACGGCCACCTTTCGGCAGCCGTTCTGTTCAGTGGCAGGTGTATAAGTGGATTTAAATGATAGTAGCTAGTAACCGATAGGATAGGTGTAGTTGCTGACTGGTGGCGCCATATACAATACATCTCCGGGGTTGCCTTGTCCTTCCAGGGTGAAATCAGGATTGGCGGCGAGCGTGCCGGACGTTTTACGGAAGGCGCGTACCTTGTAGCGGTTCCCGCTGGCGGTGCCGACCAGGATGTAATTAAAGTGGAAAGGCGCCTCTGTGTCCCCGCCGTCGGTGTAAGTACGGTGACGGATAAACGTAAGCTGCTCGTCCGGCGGAAGGGTGTATTGCAGTTGTTCCGCCCCGTTGCTCAGGTTCCTCGACCAGATCTTGTTCCCGACGGAGAAATAAAGGATGTTTTCATCATCCACGATCAGTCCGTACTGGTCCGCATTATACAACTGCTGCGTGTTAGCGAGCGTATCGTTTTTGATGTGCATGGCGTAGTTGGAAGGTGTCAAGGTGGACAGTATCTTCAGCGACGGGTTGGTCTTGTCGCGGAACAACGCAACACCACCATAAGGAATACCCGTCTTCAGCCCCATGTACAACAGGGTTTTATTGTTTTTACTGGCAGACATCGCGGAACCTGGATCGTCGGTGATCGCGGAAAGTACCGGACCGGTACCCGTAGCGGATACGAAGGAGGAACTGGTCTCGTCGAAAAAGAAAGGGTTCCAGTAAATAGCCGCCAGGAAATACTTCGACAAATGATAAGGCGAGTTATTGTCATCTCTCAGCCGGGCGCCGCCAAACAACCCTGTATTGGCAGATATAGTGTAGATGCTGTGCAGGTGTCCATTATTTACCAAAAAGAGACCGGGTGAACCGGCACTGATGCTGGCAGGACTTTTTACGGCCGGCGCTTCATAAAACAGGTTGTCAAAATTGTGTATCTCCTGGAAGGTATTGATATCCACGACGCTGGCATCGCTGCCGGAGAGGATAAACAAAGCCCTCGTATTAGCCAGTGTGCCGGTCACGGTGGATTTGTAGTTGGTATTGAAACCAAACAGGCCAGCTTTGCCCTCCAGCTTTTTATGGTTCATCAGCGAAAACACGTTGTCGATGCGGGAGGCGGGCGTAATGCCCGCGGGTGTGAGGAAGAGGTCCACATCTGTTTTGCTGCCGTCGTCTTTAGTGACATACCAGCCACGGGTATAGCGGGTGATGACGTTGAGCGGCGTAGTGACGATGCGGGAGAAGCCGGTGCGCTCATTTTTAGCGCCAAACACCAGCACCCATCCTTTGGCGTTTTGCTTCACAAGATAGTCCAGCTTCAGTTCGCGCCCGATGGTATCCACTTTCGGAGCAGTGCCCAGCACGTCGGTTTCATAGATGCCCCACCAGTAGGAGAACTGTGCACCGGGGTCGGTAGAGGTGACTTTCGGCGTGATGATGATCCTGTCTACCAGTGATACTTTACTATAAGCATTTTCTATACCCGTAATAGTGATGGTTTCCCGTGCGTCGTAGTGATAGTTGCCATGATCTTTGGTGCAGGCGTTCGTCAACAGGAACAGGCAGGCGGCGGGAAGAGTATATATCCATTTCATGATGATCAGTTTTGATGCGTTAAGGGAATACAACTTCTCCGTTTTCATCGGAGAGCGGTTCACCAGGATGTGCTTTGTTATATTCCAGCAGCAGGGTTTTGAGTTTCAGCCGCCAGAAAGTCAGGGAGGCGTTGTCCAGTGCGATGGCGGTCATAAACTCCTGGTCCCATTTCTGTTGGGTTTGCGCAATCATAAAGGCATGTTTTACCACGCTGTACTCGCCCCAGTAGCTGCGGGTAGCGCCGGCATCCCATACCGGCGGGCGGCTGAGCATGTCCGTCAATTCCACACGGCGCCACAGCTTCCGGGTTTCTCCCGGCCGGAACTGGTCATTGCTTTTTATCTGCAGCTGCAGTTTTACACTTTGGGTTTTTAACGAGGCGTCCCGCAGCACTACAACAGGCACCAGCGCATGTACGGCTCCGGCTTTGATCACATACGCCGCTTGCAGCGAAGGGTCGGAGAAAGGCTTGAAATGCACACCGGGGACGGCGTTTTCTTCGTTGGGCAGCGTCACCTGTTCCAGCGTAAAAGCCCGGTCTTTGTCACTGATGCCGCCGAGGGCATAAATGTCGAAGAACACCGTATCCTGAGTAACGGTAGCTGGTTCGTAATAAAAGGTGAAAGGTTTTAAGGTGTCCCTCATCTCATAAGAGGCGATATAAATCTGTTCCGGCACGGGACCGAACTGTAAAAGTGCGGCATCATCATACAGCGTGTACCGGTCTTTTTTACAGGCAGCCAGCAAGGCGATCAGCAAAGTGAATATGATTGGGTGCTTCATTTTTTACGCTTGTATTATTGAATAAATTCTGTGGGCGGCAGCGGCACGAGATAGTTCACGGTAGCGGCTGACGGTGCCCACAGGAAACTGGCCTTGGCGGCGTTGATACGTTTGTAAGCAAAGAATGCCTGTCCTTCTGCAAAGAATTCTTTCCGGTATTCTTTGATGAGTTCCAGCTGTAGTTGCGATGAAGTGGCCGGCAGCGGCGTAGCGGCAGTATTGCGCGCGGTGCGGAAGGTGTTCCAGTACTGCTGCGCTTCCTGTGCCGGTGCTGTTTCGGCAGCGATCAGGTACATTTCACTGATACGCAACATCGGTATCTGGAAAGGCCCGGCAACATCTTCTTTTCCGCTAACGCTGCCCCTGTATTTTTTCAGCATATAGCACCGGTTACCATTCTGGAGAGTGATCAGCTCCCAAAGACTGGACTCCCGGATGTCCGTGCCGGTATTACCGTACAGCTGGTTGGTGACGGTCGCCGCGCTGCTGCCTTTTTTCAGGTTGCCGGAGAGAAACTGGCTTTGGTATTTGTCTTTCAGCTGGAAATCATACAAACCGAAAATATGTTCCATGGAGAGGTTGAGATTACCACCGGCCATATCGCCTAACATGCCGAGCCGGAATTTCGGGCTGCCACCGGGATCGGTAGCATTGATCACTTCTTTGGCGCAGGCCAAAGCATTGGTTTTATCCTGGAACCAGAGATAGGCGCGGGCCTGCAGCGCTTTTACCGCGTAATAGTTCATCCGCAGAAAGCGGAAAGCGGCGTAGCTGTTGTCTGGTTTGAAACCGGAGCCACTGCCATTAGGTTTCGCCAGGTCTGCAAGGGAGTAGCGGGTAACAGGGTCTGCTTCTTTTTGCAGGGCGGCGGCATCTTCCAGGTCTTTCAGCAGTTCCGTACGGTATTGTTCATAGCTGAGGTGCGGGTGAGGTGTTTTCGAAAGGGTTTTTACGTAAGGCAATACGGTGCTGCCCTGGATATTACCCGGCACGGGACCGAAGAGGCGCAACAGATCGAGGTGGCAATACGCCCGCAAGGCAAGGCATTCGCCTTTGATCATCTCATAAGCGCCTGCGGAGGTGAACACGTTGCGCTGTGCGTCTACCTGTTCGAGGATAGCGTTAATGCTGGCGATGATTTTATATTCCTGTCCGTACATAGTGGCCAGGGTACGCTGTACGCCATCGTCTGCGTAGTTGAACAGGCCGAGGCGTTGCTCTGTGGAGTTGCTCGTGATATCCCAGGAAGACGCCAGGTTTTCGATGGTGCCGAAAGTCATCTGCTGACCATAAGCGCCGGTGGCCTTCATCTGGATGTATACGCCGGTCAGCGCATCCTGGAAACCGCTTTCCGTGGTGAAAAGCAGGTCGGCCGGCATTTGTGTGCGTGGCTGTACGTTGAGCCATTTTTTACAGGAAGAGCAGCAGAGCGTCAGCCCCAGTAATCCCACTGATATATATTTTGTGATTGACATGATTAACTTGATTTCGTGTTAGAACAATGCGGTGAGTGTCAGGGATGTCTGCCTGGAGAAAGGATAGGTAGTACCTCTTTCCCGGCTGACGGTGGACAGATAGAACACATCGGCCATATTCGCGGAAAGGGAGAGGACTGACATCTTCATCTTTTTAACGAACCCGGACCGCCAGTCGTACTGGAAATTAGCGTTTTGCAGGGTCAGCGTGCTTTCGTCCTGCACAAAGCGGGAGGTCCTGTTGGTGGGCGTAGTGACCAGCAGTCCTTTGAAAGCGGCCCTGTCACCGGGTTGCTGCCAGCGGTCTTCGTACACACGTGCGTCCACGTTATAGTGGTAGTCCGCATTTTCCACTTTGTTGATGAGTGTCTGGTTGTATAGCTGTCCGCCGAAACGGTAGCCAAACACCAGGTTCATGGAGAAACCACGGTAACGGACCATCGAGCTGAAGTTGCCGAAGTAGGCGGGCTCGCTGATGCCGCTGGCGCGGAGGTCCAGTGAGTTCCAGGTATAGGTAGGCTGCCCGTTGCGGTCAACATATATCTCTTTGCCGGTGCTGGGATCGATGCCCATGGAAGGTACTACCCAGATGGTATTGGAAGAGTAGCCTTCTTTATAAAGGATACCCGGTAGGGCGCCGGCAGCATTTTCCGTTGTTTTCTGCGCGGCTTTTAACGCATCGGATATCTCCACGATCCTGTTCACATTATGTACCAGCGCGCCGCTCACGCTCCAGGAGAAAGCTTTCTTCGGTATACGTACCAGGAAAGCAGTGGCTTTGAGTTCCAGGCCACGGTTTTCCAGTTTCCCGATATTCTCAATATAACTGGGGAAGCCATTGGAGGCGGGCAGGTTCACGGAAGATATCATGCCGTTGGTGCTCTCGATGTAGTAGTCCGCTATCAGTGACAACCGGCGGTCGAACAGTTCTGTTTCGAGCCCGATGTTATAATTCATTTTCTGCTGCCATTTCAGTCCGGGGTTACCTAAGCCCTGCAGGAAGGCGCCGGTCCAGTTGTGATAACGGTCGTTGGTATAATACTGATAGGTGGAAAGCGCCTGATAGGCGTTGAAGTTCTGAGAACCGGTAACGCCCGCGGAGGCCCGCAGTTTGAGACGGTTGATGAAACGCATATCGCTGAAGAACCGTTCTTTGTGCAGGTTCCAGCCAACGCCTACTGACCAGAAGGGAGCGAACCGGTTGAGCCGTCCGAACTGGGAAGCGCCGTCGGCGCGCAGGGAGGCGTCTACATAGTATCGTTCGTCATAGGTATAGTTCATGCTGCCGGTAAGACCTATCGCGCGGGTGAGACTTTCGGTGCCGCCTGGTTTGCCGCCTTCGGCATATTGCAGGGCCATAGAGATAAAATCAAAGTTGGGGTTGGTGAACCCTTCGGCGAGGAAGCTGTAGCCGGAGCCTTTTGCCTCACGGATGTTGTAGTCCAGGCCCATAAACACCGCATGTTTATCGAACTGGCGGGTGTAGCTGAGGTTCACGCTTGCATCGTACCGGTAGCCTTTATTAACGCCATATTGGTAAGATCCACGGCGCAGGATATTTTCCATGGTGGCAAAGGCGGTATGGTCCGCAGGCCGGAAGTAGTTGGAGTCTGAATTGAGTTTGGTCACCCCCAGTCTCGCGCGGAATACGAGATCATGATGCAGTGTCCATTCCATGGAGAGGTTATTGGTGATGTCTGTAGTCTGGTATCGCTGGAAAGTGTTGAGGGTGGCGTTGTACAGCGGGTTTACCGGGAGTGACTGGCCCCAGCGGCCGGTGTAGATATCGGAGCCGGGATCGCCCAGCTGTTTTCTGATGCGGCCTTTTTCATCATAGGGCGCCCAGTAAGGGTTCATCTGCACATAGTCGGAAAAGGAGCCGTAAGGAGATTCCTGGCTTTCGCCGAGACCGATGAGCAGGTTGTTGGTAAAACGCAGGTTTTTGTAATAGTAGCTCAGCCCGATGGTGCCGTTGAAAACGCGGCGGAAAGAGCCTTTCATGGCGCCCTGTATATCGTTCAGCTGTGCAGATACGGAATACCTGAAAGTATTGTCGCCGCCTTCCATGCGCAGGTTGTGGCGTTGACCGACGCCGGTGCGCAGCGGTTTGGAAAGCCAGTCGGTTTCTACGCCGCGATTCACTTCGCTCATGAGGTAGTTGTAGTATTGTTTCAGTGGCACGTCGTGTTCGGCGCGGACATTGTCATACAGTCCGGTGATACGTTCCAACTCCAGTTTCTCGCGGGCTTTCAATACATGATAGCCGGTGAGGTCGGGCATTTCCACGTTCAGGTCGCCGCGGTAGGAGAGGCGTAGTTTGCCGGGCAGCGGCGCTTTGGTTTTGATCACGATAACGCCGTTGGCGCCACGGGAGCCATAGATAGCCGTAGCGGAGGCGTCTTTCAGCAGGGTGATAGACTCCACTTCATTCTGGTTGATGTCCAGCAGTTTCTGCAGCGTGGACTCAAACCCGTCGAGGATGACGAGGGGCGTATTCATGCCTACTCTCGTTTCGTCCTGCAGTTCGTTGACGTTAGGGAGACTGGAATTGCCGCGGATCTGTATCTCAGGCATCCGGTTGGGATTGGAGCCGAAAGCATTGCTTTCCACGATATTGAACGAAGGGTCGATGTTACGGAGGGAGGTCACCAGGTTGCGGTTGCCGAAGGTGGCCAGCTGTTCAGCCGTTACCGTGGTAGCAGCCCCGGTAAAGCTCTCCTTTTTGCGGGTGAAGATACCGGTGGTCACCACCACCTCGTTGATCTTGTTGTCTGCCGGCTTTAATAGAATACGCAGGTCTTCCGCTTTTGTAAAACGTATTTCCTGTGTCAGATAGCCCATGTACGAAATCACGAGTATGCCGGAGTTGTTGGGTGCTTCGAGGGAGAACCGGCCGTTTCCGTCGGTGATGGCGCCGATGGCGGTGCCTTTCACGCCTACCGTGGCTCCCGGCAGGGGCTTGTTGCCCTCGGAGAGCACCTGGCCGGTGAGCTTCACCGTAAGTACAGCAACGGGATTATCTTTCGTTGTTGGTATGGTAGCTGGAGGCCTTGCCTTTACTACTACCAGGTCCTGATCGATGCTGTACGTCAGTGGGAAGCCGCTCAGGCATTGGTCCAGAGCCTCTTTGACGGACACGTTCCTGACATCGATACTGATCGTCTGCGTATTTTTTAATACGCTCTCATCCCACAGAAAGGAAAAACCAGATTGTTTTTTAATCTCGTTCAACACTTGCCGGAGCGGGACATTTTTAACCGACAATGTAATTTTCTGCGCGTATCCCGTAGCGCTCACCTGCATCAGTGCAAATAATAAAAGTGTAACAGTAAGCTTCATTGCCAGAAGGATTTTGGTTGAAATCTTCGGTTGAGACAACAGAAAGCCGCAAAGATTTTTTTGCATACCTTTGTGTGGATTTTGAGTTAATAAAATAGCAGTTCCGACAATTGTTATAGAATATGACTCAAAGCTATTCCTGGGTCCCGCACCACCGGGATCCAGTCTTTTTTTAAGCCATAACAACAATACTTATTTTAATTTCCGACGATCAGCCTGCGGCCTTCCAGCCGGCATGGCACGCCGTTCTCCTGTAAAGCCCGCACCACTCTTGAAAGTGCCAGGCTACGGTCGAGGGAGCCTCCAAATGTTCTTTTTTCTATTGTTCCTGTATATACCACTTCCACGTCATACCACCGGGCCACCTGTTGCATCAGCCCTTTCACATCCATACCATCGAGTACAAACTGCCCGTTTCGCCAGGCCATCACGGTTTCGGTATCTACTGCTTTTTGTACGGTGATGGCACCGGAAATCCGTGCCTGCTGGCCCGGACGGATAATGTGGGCATCTTCTTTCCTGCTCACTTTTACCATGCCTTCCAGCAGTGTTACTTTCGCGGTAGATGCTTCCTGGTAACTGTTGATGTTGAAATGAGTACCTAGTACCAGTACCTCCCAATCGGCATGTTTGACGCGGAAAGGCTTTGCTGCCAGCTGCGCTACTTCAAAATAGGCTTCGCCGGTTACCTCCACGATCCGTTCGCTGCCTGAAAACTGTACAGGGAAATACAAGGATGATTCATTGTTAAGCCATACTTTGGTGCCGTCGCTGAGGGTGAGATGGATGACCTTACTGCCCCGCGGGTTTAGCAGCGTGTTATAGGCGTTGGCGGAACTTGGGCCGGCGCCGGCTGACGAATAGGCGACCGCATCGTCGGCCAGTTTTACGAGGTCCGCCCCGGATTGCCGGATGGCGGCGTGTTGCGACAGGCTGTCCAGGTATATGGTTTCTCCGCCGGGCAATATGATCCGTGCCAGGCTTTTGCCGGGCGGCGTTACTTCGATGTTCTTTGCGATGGTGACTGGCGGCCGGACGCTGGTCTTTCTCGATGACCAGAAGAACACGCTGCCGGCCAAACCCAGCAGGATGGCCGCTGCCGCCGCTGGTTTTAACCACTTTCTTATTAGTATGGGTGTCAACGGCACTGCTGGTGCAGCTTTCAGGGGATAGCTTTCTTTCAGCTTTTCCCAGGCCGCTTCATGATCATAAGCGTATAGCTGTTCCAGTTGGTGCGACAGATGGGTTTTGTCATTCACCTGTTCAAAGAAGGTACGTGCCTTTTCTGACCCGGAAACCCAGGACCGGAGCTCGTTTTCTTCCTCCTTTGTCAGTGTCCCGCCGAGGTGTCCTGAGATCAGTTCCGCGATTCGGTTGATAAATTCACTCATTACGATGGTTGGTAAAAATTAACAGGGAGATATTCTCCCGGTGCATTCAGGTATATACACGAACAGGTGCGCGTTTTGCCTACGCGGTTTTGGATATTTTTTATTGTAGTATGTAGATGACGCTGTAAATCAAATTGTTAAGTGCCAGTTTCTGCCTGGAAAATAATGATAACGGACATACCTTTCAGTAAGGCGGCGCGGAGCAGGCGGACAGCTTTGGCTTTTTGATTCAGCACTGTTTTGGGGCTGATCTTCATTTGACGGGCGATAGCCCCGGTATCCAGCTTGCTCACAAAAATCAGCTTAAACACTTTACTGCATTGAGGAGGGAGGGATTCTATCTCCTGGAAAAGGCGTTGCATAATTTCTGCATCGATGAGTTGCAGGTCATCGGCATCGTCATCGGGTTGAAGCAGGTACTGTATTTCCTCATGGGAGCGTTCCTGCCGTTTCTTTTGCCGGTGAAGGTCGATACAGGCGTTCCGTGTGGCGGTATAAAGGAATGCTTTTATTTCATAGAGATGATCAAAATCATCTTTCTTTTGAAGTAGTTTCAGGAATACGTTCACGGCTACATCCTGCGCCTCTGCTTTGTCTCCCGTAAGCTTTTCGGCAAAATAGCATAGCGGCCGGTAATGCAGGTCAAATAAATGCCGGACAGCTGTTTCCTCACCGTTCCGGACCCCCTCCAACAAAGTAATTTCATTTAGTGCTTGCGACATTTAAGTATAAGTTGACAGAACCGCCCGCAAAATTAGCAATTTCAGGCTTTTGGCAAAACGGGTAGCCGGAAGGGTTCATGGGTGGACTTAAAATGATATCTACTGTTGGCAGTCGCGTCGCATTGAGACCGTTTGACTACCTTTTGCTGAAAGTTGTATTTTCGGTGAGAAATCCTATAACCTATGAATGAAGGAATAGATATAAAAATTGTACAGGAAAGGTACGCCGGCATGTCAGACAGAGAACTGGTCTTTTTCGTGACGGGGAATGGATACGGTTTAACGCCAGAAGCACTTAAAGTAGTCAAGGAAGAAATAGCCAAACGGGGTATTAATTCCCGTTTGGCGGACGTGTTGGATATTCAAAACAGGTCCCTCAGTGAAGACGAAATAGATGATTATTGTGCGTTACTGAGCCATTTACACTGTCCTGTTTGCGGTAGCAATCGGACTAAGTTGAACGCCACGCTAACAGCAGAGGTAACTAGTTTTATATTCATAACGGAGTATAAAACGAAGATCCGTGTTGCTTGTCCTGCTTGTCTGGATAAATTGAATGATTCGGCATTGATGACAACGCGTATATTTGGCTGGTGGGCGCTTCCATGGGGCATTATTAAATCAAGGCAAGCCATCTCAGTAAACAACCGGAGCAAACAAAACAATCATAAAAGTATACCAAGTCTATATTTGAAATGGTTTGTCGTGTGCTGCAAAGGTCAACTGGAATTGCATAAACACGACCGAACGGCGCTTATAAATATTATCTCGCATGCATTGGAAATAGGATTTAAGTAAGCCTTCAGATACAATACCTGTATGCTTATCTGGAGTAATGTATGGAACGTTTTTGCTGACGCAACCGCGACCCCTATTTTCTTTGAGGTGCTGCCTGTGGCGTGGTAGTAGGTCCTTCCACCACCAGTTTCCCGTTTTTCAGGATCTTCATCCGGTCAATAAACACCACGCGTTCATCGCCGGTGGCCAGGGTACGGGCATGGTACACGCAAAACATTTCCTTGCCGTCCGGAGACCAGGTAATGCTGTTATGCCCTGTGCCGGTCACCACGCCGCCTTTATCGTTGTTTTTCTGTAATACCGGATTGTTGGCCGCTTTGACGAACGGGCCCAGCGGACTTTTGGCCGTGGCATATCCCACGGCGTAGTTCTTACCGCCGAAATAGTTCGCCGAATACATCATGTAATAAGTATCGCCTTTTTGGAAGATGGCCGAACCTTCCGTCCAGCGGCGGTTGACTTCTTTGGAGGTAACGGAGCGGCTTTCCCATTCTGTCTGCCGGTCGCCCATTTTTACCGGTGGACGCAACAGCAGCACCGGTTCCCCGATAACGCCACTGAAATCCGGTTTAAGTTCCACGCCATACACCCAGCTTTCCTCAATGCTGCCGAACCATCCTTTTTTCCGCGCCCAGTCTGCAACTTCGCTTTCTACCGGATGTTTGTAACAGCAGCGGGAATAATAGAGATAGATCTTACCGCTTTTATCAAATAACACATTGGCATCTATCACAGGATAGCCGGGATCGAAGATGGGTTTGTCTGACAGGTCGGTGAACGGGCCGGCGGGGTTGTCGGCAACGGCCACCCCTATACGAAAATTCTCCACTTCCTTGCCGGGGTTGTTTTTCCACTGCGCGCTGTAGAACAGGTAGTATTTACCCTGGAAGGCGTATACCTCCGGGGCCCAATAAGCGCCGTCCCAGGCGGCGGTGGAATCGCTCCAGCCATTCCTGTTACCGGCATAGTATACCTGTCCTTCTTCTTTCCAGTGGACCAGGTCGGGAGATGAATAAGCGGCAAAGCCGTTTTTGGCGCCGCCGCCCGTCCCATACATAAAGTACTGGCCGCCTTCTAGCTGCAGCACATAAGGATCGCCGAATTTTATGGGCAGCGGGTTTTTATAGGCGCCATGGGATTGTGCGATTCCGGCAGGACAGGCAAGGAACGTGGCAAGGAAGTATCCGATGGCAGTTTTCAGCGTGTTGTTCATACGTGGATATGTCAGGTAGACAAATATAGCTGCCGGAAGTTATAAATGAAAGCAATTTTCTGAAAGGGCAGGGAAGAAGCAGTCCCATCGGAAAAAAAATACTGATTACTCTGTGAAATACTTAAATTTGCCGCTCCCAACGGGAATGGATAAACTATGCCGTTCAGACAGGTTGGGAAAGTAGCCCAAATTCGGACCAATTGAAATACCTATATTAAACCTGAATCGTTCACAATGGAACAACCCAAAAATTTTACCAGAGAAGGTAACGTCTACAAAATGAAGCCCCAGTTAGGGTTCAATATTGTTGTAATAGGACTGGCGCTGCTTTTCGTCGTCCTTGGTATCTACATAAAATCACCTGGTGTGATATGGATATTTGCCGCCTGCGGTGTGATCTTTATCCTGAGTGCCTTTACCAAATCGCTGGTCATCGACATGGACAAAAAAGAGATCAGTGGAAGAATGGCGCTGATAAAGTCCGGCTTTACCATACCGATAGCGGCCATACAACATTTTGAACTGTATTCCCTCCGGCAGAACTTTATCACCACCAACACCACCCTGAATGTGTACTACCTGAAAGACGGTAAGGAGAAATCAGTATCTCTGGTGCAAGGGTTTACCGCCAGAGGAATACAAAATATTTTAAACGACATCGAGGAAATCATTTCAACAGATGAGTCTAAGGGATAAGTTAAAGGTGGAGATAACCCCCGGTAGGGTGTCATTGCAGCCCAACCGCAGACTCGCGTCCAGCCTGATCTGGTACGCCGGGATCACCGCCGCCGTCGCCATTTTCCTGGCCATTTTTTATGTCCGGATGGGGGAGCCTGGCAGGGTCGTGTGTTTTGCCCTGGTGATTTATTTTGTAGGCCACGGTTTGGTCGATTATGTGTTCCGGTTCAACGTGCGTTATGAATTTGACAGGGAGACCAATGCCGTGTACAAGGAAAACCCGCCTTTTGGAAGAAAGCGGCTCATGGCGCTGGATGAGATGGTGATCTTCACCAGGTCCGGTTCCGGTGAGTGGCATTACGCCATGGGCAAAAAAAAGCAGCAGTTCGTCAAAAATTATAAAATAAGCCCCGCTTTTGGCGGCGGAAAGGCGCAGGAGCAGTGCGCAACGGAGTTTGAAGAAACGATTCTGAACCCTATCGTGGCGTTGGTACCGGCTCCTTTGTAAACACAGTTTCCACTATATGATCCTTCCTAAAATCAGGGATGAAAGATTTATCACCGTCCGCCGGGGAGGTTCCCTGTCGGACGGGGACCATCATCTGCTGGCTACCTGGGCAGCCGCGTGTGCACAGCATGTGTTGCCTTTCTTTGAGGCGGAGCAACCGGACGATGAGCGCCCGCGGCGGGCCATTGAACTAACGCACGCCTGGGTGGACGGCAAGATCACCATGAAAGAAGCCCATAAGATGGCGTTTGTTGCCAATGCAGCCGCCCGGGACCTTTCCGGTGCGGCCAAGTTCGCCGCTTTGTCCGCCGGTCAGGCGGTGGCGGTAGCCCATGTGGCGGCGCATGAACTTGGCGCGGCAGCCTATGCGATCAGGGCTGCCATGGCGGCGGCGCCGGAAGATCAGAAAGAGGCAGCCCGCAGGAAAGAGCATCAGTGGCAGCTGGACCAGCTGCCGGAAAAAATCCGGGCGCTCGTCCTGGATGATCAGCGGCTGCGCAACGATATCTGCTGGTCGGTTTTCAGCTAACTTACAGCACGGTCCGGCCATTGACCAGGTTCTCATCCACATCGGATACCTGGCGGTAGCGCATTTTACGGCTTTCCGTGCAGTACCTGACAGAGCCGGACTCCACATACTTAAAATAAAGCACTTCCCGCGGGTAGGCAGCCTCCAGGCGGTTGCAGGCTTCTTCCATCTTCAGCTCATAATCGTAAAATAACCGGATACACTTGCGGATAGCGGCGTCTTCATCCAAACCTTCGGCCCGCTGCATCACGCGGACAAGATTGGTGTAATCGGACTTCTCTTCTTTTTTCGCTCGTAAATTGTACAGGTCCAGCAGTATGGCGATACTCCTGCTGGAACAATCGAAAATTTCCGCAAACCCGGGATGCCGGAAGGTGGAAAGCTCCAGGTCGTTCTGTGTATCATACAAGATCGAGAAGATGACCCACATAGCGACGTTATAATGCCGGTGACGGAGGTATTCCTCCACTGTGAGGTGCTGTTCCTGCACTTCCGCTATGCGGAGCTGCATCATGCCGTCGAGATACTTCTTTATCTCGCTCCTGAATAAAGCCAGCGTTCCTTCGTTCCAGTCAGAACGGGAACAAAAGGCATGTACCGGTGCAAAGCGCGGGTCGTCGAAAGAGCCCTCCGTAGCCGCTATATACTGCTCCATCATCCTGCGGATCTCGTCCAGGTCGGTGGAATTGTCAAAATACAGGTCGTCTACCAGCGCCCAGTAAGCAAAATAGCGGGCGACAGCCTTCAGCTTCTGCGGGTCTCCCAAGGGATAAATATAAATGCAATACAGGGCGCCGGCGGCCATGTAGTCCCCGTATTGCCGGGTGTTTTCATTGAGGATGTCAAATGCGTTGGTGCTAAAAAACTGTTTGATGTCGGCGATGATATCGTTTTTCTGCGGATGTTCCATCACTGGAAAACGGGATACGAATAAGGGAATTTCCATTTGGACAGATGATTTAAATGAATGGTTACTGAGTACAGATCACAGGAATAGACAAAAACAGGCGTGCAAACATGACGGGTTGATGGCTAAGTTATTTTCCCTGACTGCAGTATCACTTCAGGCGGCGACAACCAGCTGTTGTTGTAGTGTGTTTATTTATAATATGTATAGCTCCGCTGGCGACATCCGGTAGTTGAACGGCGGGGACCGGCAGGGAAATTGGTCAGCAGTAGCATGGTGAAAGTGATTGATTTTCAGGAGATACTACTATCGGTTGTCAAAAAACAACCAGGAGTAGCGGTGATACAACTAACAGGAGCGGTGCTTTTGATGGTGTTGAAATGAACCCGGATATCTTTGCATTATCGAAAAACAAAAACAGTAGAGATGGACATTAAAATCATCGGCAGCAAGATTGCCAAAGCAAGAAAACAGGTAGACATGTCGCAGGCGCAGTTGGCTCAATTGCTTTTTATCAGTCCGCAGGCAGTTGGAAAATGGGAACGGGGAGAGTCCATTCCGGACATTATCACCATGAACCGGCTGGCACAGGTGCTGGGGGTAGACCTTAACTATTTTTCGGAAGGATTTCCGTCTGTTGCCGACGAGGCAGATCAGCCGTTGGCGGAGTCTGTGTCCGTGGAGCAGGAGCCGAAGCGTGCCTGGGATATGTCGCTCGGCAACTGGGTGGACGCTGATTTTTCCGGCCTGAAGAACCTGCATGAGAAGTTCAGCGCATCTAACATGCAGCGGTGTAAGTTCATCGGCTCAGACATGGCTGGGCTATTGCTGAAAGGCAATCATGTGAGCAGCTGTGATTTTTCCGGTTCCGATATGAACAGCAGCCACTTTCAAAAATCCCATATAGACACTAATCTCTTCAAAGACTGTTCGCTGAGGGAGGCCGAATTCTCAGGAAGCCATATTAAAAGTTGCAATTTTTCCGGGGCGGACTTCACCGGGGCAACCTTCCGTTCCTGCAGCTGCGCGAAAAACACGATGACAAGCGCCGTGTTGAACCGGACTTCCTTTGTGAGTACATCCCTGGCAGATATGGTGTTCGATGGCAATACGCTGGAGGACTGTTATTTTGATGACTGTTCTTTCTCCAGGGTGACCTTCCAGGATGCACGCCTCTTAAATACCTTCTTCAAATGCAGGACGTTAAAACAGCTCCGGTTTGTGAACTGCGAGGCCGACCGGATGACGTACGAATTCCTGAAAAACGGGAAAGCGGACATGAACGGGATTACCTTGATAACACAATAAAAACCACGATACATGTTACAAAATGAATTCGCTATTTCGGTAAAGGGACTGAAGAAATCCTACAAGCACGTGCCGGTGCTGACGGATGTGGATTTCCAGGTCAGGGCAGGCACCATCTTCGCGCTGCTCGGTTCTAACGGCGCCGGCAAAACGACCATCGTCCGGATACTGACCACCTTGCTCCGGCAGGATGGAGGGATAGCCGCGGTAAACGGCTTCGATGTGGCATCGCAGCCGGAAGGTGTGCGGCGGTCCATCAGCCTGACGGGCCAGTTTGCAGCAGTGGATGAGATATTGACGGGGCGGGAGAACCTGGTGATGATCGCGCAGTTGCGGCACCTCGCGCATCCGCACCGGGTGGCCGACGATCTGCTGCAACGGTTCGGTCTCACCGATGCCGCCAACCGCAGGGCATCCACGTATTCAGGGGGAATGCGGCGGCGGCTGGACATCGCTATGAGCCTCGTGGGACAGTCCCGCCTCATCTTCCTGGACGAGCCTACCACAGGGCTGGACCCCGAGGCGCGCATAGAGGTATGGAAGATCATCAAAGAGATGGCGAACAGCGGCACCACCGTCTTCCTGACTACCCAGTATCTCGAAGAAGCAGAACAGCTGGCCGACAGGATCGCCATTCTTCACAAAGGCCGGATTATCGTGAATGGCACGCTCGAAGAGCTGAAGCAGCTGTTCCCGCCGGCAAAAAAAGAATACATTGAAAAACAGCCGACGCTGGAAGAGATTTTCCTCAGCATCGTTGGTAAAAAGGAGGTTGTATAAAATGGAAGCAACAAAAAACTACTATTTCATGGATATGGGCGTTATGCTGGGTCGTTCCATGCGCCATATCTTCCGCAGCATGGACACGATCATTACCGTGACCATCATGCCCATCGCCCTCATGCTGTTGTTTGTGTATGTACTGGGCGGTGCTATTCAAAGCGGGGCTGACAACTATGTCAACTACCTGTTGCCGGGCATCATGCTCATTGCCGTGGCCAACAGTATCGGGTACGTATCTTTCCGCCTGTTTACCGATGTGCAGCGGGGTATATTCGAACGTTTCAATTCGATGCCGATCGCCCGTTCGGCTGCCTTGTGGGGGCATGTGCTGACGTCGCTGGTCTCCAACGTGATTTCGGTGTCCGTGATCGTGCTGGTGGCGCTGCTGATGGGCTTCCGTTCTTCCGCAGGCGTACTGTCATGGCTGGCGGTAGCCGGGATCCTCGCCATGTTCACCCTGGCGCTGACGTGGGTAGCTGCTATCGCAGGATTATCTGCTAAGTCAGTGGATGGCGCCAGCGCCATCGCTTATCCGATACACTTTCTGCCGTTGATCAGTTCTGCCTTTGTGCCTACCAGTACAATGCCGGCGGGCGTGCGGGCCTTTGCCGAAAATCAGCCGCTGACGCCGATGGTCAATGCCATACGGTCGCTGCTTTCCGGTCAGCCGGTCAACGGTGAAATATGGGTAGCGCTGGCGTGGTGCCTGGGAATTATGCTTGTCGCTTATGCCTTCGCGATGCAGGTGTACAATAAACGCGGGTAGATGATGATTAATCCAGTTCAGCCCGCGAAAACAGGTCCTTTATCAACGCGTCATTTTCACACGCCTGTTTAAAGGAAAGCGCAAATTCTTTTAAGGCCTCTTTGTTGAGCGAATAGGCGCAGAACATATCCGCTTCGGGGTCAAATTTAACAATGCCGGCTAATGCCGGTTTTTGTTCTTGTAAGAAAACATGGGCTAAGGACTCCCAGTCATATCCGTTCCCTTCAAAACCCTCTTCCTCCCGGGACTGGAAAATCTCCGTTTTGTATGTTCCTACGTTCAGGCAGAGCGATACGCTGCCTTCGTGTTCTACCCAGAAAAATGGCTGGATCGCTGCTTCAAAGGTGTTAGTGTCCATATGGTGCTAATGGTTTAAAAAGTTCGTCTAAGCGCCCCCGAAAATACGCCGTATTTTTTTCTTGGTAAATTAAGTATATGATCGTAATATTGCGATGGTTAATAAAACGATCATGGGAGCGACGAAAACAGATCTCTTCACCAGACAGCAGAATGAAATGGCCGCCATGGCCAAGGCTTTGGCGCACCCGGCGCGTATTGCCATCCTGCAATACCTCGTGAAAAAGAACGCCTGCGTTTGTGGTGACCTGGTGGATGAGCTGGGACTGGCGCAGGCCACTACCTCCCAGCATCTGAAAGAGCTGAAGACGGCCGGCATCATACAGGGTTCCATAGAAGGGGTAAGCGTATGCTATTGCATCAACCCCAAAGTCTGGAAACAATACAAGGAGCTTTTTAACGCCTTCTTTAAAGACGTTGACCTGCAAAACACCTGCTGCTAATATTTTTTTGTCTCTATATATCGCAATATTGCAATAATACGATAATATTTATGTTATGACTACCGATGAACAAATGAAGGAGCTCGTCAAACAGAAATACAGTGAGATCGCTTTACAGGACAAAGCCACCAACGAGGCCTCCTGTTGCGGTTCCGGCTGCTGTTCCACTGAAGTGTATAATATCATGAGTGATGATTACTCCTCGCTGGAAGGGTACAACCCCGATGCTGATCTGGGCCTGGGCTGCGGGCTGCCCACACAGTTTGCAAAAATAAAAAAGGGGGATACGGTGATCGATCTCGGCTCAGGCGCGGGCAACGACTGTTTTATCGCCCGGCAGGAAACCGGCGAAGCAGGAAAAGTGATCGGTATCGATTTTACCCCCGCCATGATTGACAAAGCCAGGGCAAATGCAGAGAAACTGCAGTTCAATAATGTGGAGTTCCGCCAGGGAGATATCGAAAAAATGCCGGTAACGGCTAATACAGCAGACGTCGTGGTGAGCAACTGCGTGCTGAACCTGGTCCCCAATAAAAACGGTGTTATCAGCGAAATATTCCGGGTGCTGAAACCCGGCGGGCATTTCAGTATTTCTGATATTGTATTACAGGGCACTTTGCCCACCACCATTCAACAGGCGGCGGAAATGTACGCCGGCTGCGTGTCCGGCGCCGTACAACAACAGGAGTACCTCGACATGATCAGAAATAATGGCTTTAAAAACATTACCATTCAGAAAGAAAAGACCATCACTATTCCGGATGATATACTGGCCAACTACCTGAGTGCGGAAGAAATCACCGCATTTCGTTCAGGCACTACCGGTATATACAGCATCACCGTATACGCGGAAAAACCCGCGGATGCGGCTTGTTGCCCTCCGGGCTGCTGCTGATCGATTTCACACTAATTACCTATATACCGTAATATCATGCAAAACTGTCATCCGGGTCAGCGAAAAAAGCTGGGCTTTTTAGACCGGTACCTTACGTTATGGATATTCCTGGCAATGGCCATCGGCGTTGGCATAGGATATTTCTTTCCATCATCATCAGGATTCATCAACTCCTTTTCCTCCGGTACCACAAACATTCCGCTGGCCATTGGACTGATCCTGATGATGTATCCGCCATTGGCTAAAGTGAAATATGAGCATATGGGCGAGGTGTTCCGGAATACGAAAGTGTTGTCTGTTTCCCTGTTACTCAACTGGGTAATAGGGCCGGTCCTCATGTTCGCGCTGGCCGTATTGTTTCTGCATGGTTACCCGGAATACATGACGGGCCTTATACTGATCGGCCTCGCCAGGTGTATCGCAATGGTGATCGTGTGGAATGAACTGGCAGATGGCAACAGGGAATACGCTGCAGGATTGGTCGCATTGAACAGCATTTTTCAGGTGTTGTTGTATAGCGTCTACGCTTATGTTTTTATCACTTGGTTGCCTGGTGCTTTCGGCATGAAAGGAGTGACCGTGGCTGTGTCCATTGGCGAAATTGCAAAAAGTGTTGGCATTTATCTGGGCATTCCCTTTGCTGCCGGTATCATTAGCCGGTATGCGCTGATCGCATGGAAAGGAGAAAAGTGGTTTCAGGAAAAATATGTTCCGTTCATTTCACCGGTCACTTTGATAGCCCTTTTGTTTACCATCGTAGTGATGTTCAGTCTTAAAGGTGAGCTGATCGTGCAGATACCTTTCGATGTCATCAGGATAGCGGTCCCGCTGATGATCTATTTTATCATCATGTTCCTGGTGAGTTTCCTCCTGGGGAAAGCCATGGGGGCCGACTACTCCCGGAATACTGCTATCGCGTTCACCGCGGCCGGTAATAACTTTGAACTGGCTATTGCCGTGGCGATCGGTGTATTCGGGATCAATTCCGGTCAGGCGTTCGTAGGGGTGATCGGGCCCCTGGTAGAGGTACCCGCCCTCATTGCCCTGGTGAACGTTGCCTTCTGGCTTCGCAAAAAATGGTACCCTACCACTGTAAATGCATAACATCTTCGGTCATCATATCTCTTATTCATGAAAAAAATACTGGTCCTTTGTACCGGCAACAGTTGCCGCAGCCAGATAGCAGAAGGCTATTTAAAATATTTCGCCGGGGAAAAAGCGGAAGTCTACAGTGCCGGCGTTGAAACGCATGGCGTCAATCCCCGGGCTGTCGCTACTATGGCGGAAGACGGTATCGATATTTCCGGCCATACCTCCAATAATATCACGGAATACCGCGACATACCCTTCGACTACGTGATCACGGTCTGTGATAACGCCAAAGAAAGATGCCCTTTCTTTCCCTCTACTGCACAGAAATTCCATGAGAACTTCCCCGACCCGGCCAAAGCTACAGGGACGGAAGAAGAAATCATGCAGCAATTCAGGGCAGTACGGCAGATAATTAAAGACTACACGCAATCTTTCGTGGCAACCCATCTGTGATGCAACAACCGTTAACCGCCATCTGGCAACAGTTCAGCAACGAACTGGAAAAATTCATCTGCAGGCAGACCGGTGACGATCCGGTCTGCAAAGACCTGTTACAGGAAGTATTTCTGAAAGTTTATATCAACCTCGCTAAAGTGAGTGCTGCCGGTAATATCAGGGCATACCTGTATCGTATGGCCAACAATGTCATTACAGATCATCACCGGCGTCATCGGAAAGTCCGGCAGGAGCCCGCGGCATACGGTCCGGAGCCCGCGGATGAAATCATCCCACCGAAAGATGAGTATAAACTGGCTGATTGTCTCAGGCCGATGATGGAAACATTGCCTGCAATATACCGGGAGGCACTGATATTAACGGAGCTAAACGGCTATACACAGAAGCAATACGCAGACATTGCCGGAATATCTTTATCCGGTGCTAAATCAAGGGTGCAGCGGGCGAGAGAGCGGTTGAAGGAACTCATTCTGCAATGTTGTGAATATGAGTTTGATAAGTACGGTAACATCCTGTCCTGTTGTGGTAATTCATCCCCACGCGGTAATTTTTGCTGAAGTATTACAGCTTGAGGAATAAAAAGCGCCTTCCGTTCAGAAGGCGCTTTTGAACATCCTGGTAGTATCAGGAGGCCTGTTTCCTTTCCTTCCACTCTTTTCTCGCTTTCTCCAGATCTGCCATGAACAGGGGATTTTTATACCAGGCATTGAGCAGGTGCCAGCTAATCACCCGCGATGCCTCGTTGTCACTGGGGTAGTGTATTCCCATCAATTCCCTTGACCAGCGTACTTCTTCTGCCATTTTAAGGAACGCGGCCCTTTTTTCCGGGATAATCTCTGCAAACACGAATGCCTCCGAGAATGCCCAGAGGGAATGGCCACTGGCAAAGGAGGGTGAACTGATCCGAGCCAGCGGCTGTAGTGCCGGTTCCAGGTGATAAGGACGCGGACGCTGGAAGATCCATTTTAACCGGAATTCAGTTGCCCGTACGTCCTGGATACATTTCAGCAGCAATGCGGTAGTTGCCGGGAAGTTCCTGTCGTTATACCATTCTCCGACAGACGAGGTAATGTAGAATAACTGTTGCCGGTTCAGCTGATAATCGGGGTCCTCCGGATTCAGTATGTTAGGCCAGGAACCGATGTTGGCGATGTATTGGGCTCTTTCCGTTTCTTTGGACGTTCTGTTGTTTTGCAGCTGCAACATATAATCCAGTTCCGCCCGTGTTTGGTCCGAGCTGTTGGCAGGGACGTGGATCAACGTTTCCAGTTTGGATTCTTCTTCCGGGCTAAGGTAAACGGTTCGCCACAGCATATTGCTGATGGCGCCATTGCCATACTCCGCCCAGGGATACCTGATTGTATCCATCCATGCGCGGCTACTATTGGGCTGCGGGCTCAGTGAGGCAAGTGCTTTGTAATGTTGCCCGATCGGTTCCAAAGGGTGGATACGGTTGGTGCTGATCCGGAATGCACTTAACAGCAGGTAAGTGGCGGCAAAAGTCAAAAGGAAGTACAAGGTCTTTCTCTGGTGTTTCATTTTCATCGTCATAGTTGGATGGTTTAAAAATGTATTTAACCTATGACGGGGAATGCGTGAAAAGGACGCAGCGAAAGTGGATGGTTTGGAACAAAAAAGCCGTCCCGAGGAGGGACGGCCTCCTGAGAAATACTTCTTTAGGCCTTAGTCAGCTGGCTGCTCATCCAGTGTTCAAAATCGACAGTGCCGAGTCTGGCTTTTCCGGCGGGAACCAGTGCAGCGTGACTGATGCGGGCGCCATAATATTGCAGGTTTTGGTTGGCCGCTACCTGGCGGGGATCATTAGTGGCTTCGAGGTAGCGGGTCACCAGTTCCGGCATGGTAAAACGGCCGGGACCAGCTATTTCCTGTATACCGTTGACAGGGGCCGACAGCGCCGCTTCGGCTACAAAGGTAGTCACGTCTTCTGCCGCGATGGGCTGGAACTGAAGGTCTGAGATATGCACCACGTTGCCGTCTGTCGCCTGTTGGGCGATGCCGCCAATGAATTCGAAGAACTGCGTGCTGCGGATAATCGTGTAAGGTACGCCGGACCGGGTGATCAGGTCTTCCTGCACTTTCTTGGCACGCATGTAACCGCTCTCCTGCATGAGATCCACGCCTACAATAGACAGCGCCAGGTGATGTTTCACACCAGCTTTAACTTCCGCTGTCAGCAGGTGGTTGCCGGCCGTCTGAAAAAATTCCAGCACCGCTTTGTCTTCAAAAGAAGGGGAGTTGGCCAGGTCTATTACCACATCAGTACTAACCAGCGCCTCGTCCAGCCCTTCTCCGGTAATGGTATTGATGCCTGTGGCCGGTGATGCGGCAATCACTTCATGACCAGCCTGACGGATTTTAGCGACTACTTTACTGCCTATGAGGCCTGTGCCTCCGATGACTACGATTTTCATAAGTTTGAATTTTTAGCTTGCAGTCAATATGGCTAGTCGTATGCCGGAAATATAAAACACTGATAGTTAGTTCTGTATAGAGGTTGGTGCATTTACTTTTTCACTTTATATCGTGAAAGCACGAAAACAGACACGATATAAAGTGAGTGATTATAGGGAGAAGTAGTCTGCCTTGGTAATACCCAGTTTTTTCATTTTAGAATGAAGGGTATTGCCGGGTACCTGTAATATTTCGGCTGCGCCGCCGGCACCGGAAATTTTTCCGTGGCAGCGTCTGAGCACTTCGATAATATAGCTGCGTTCCACCGCCTGGAGGGAGCGGTTGGCAGGAAGGGAATGACTTTGTTTCTCAGCTGAATTTCTTTGAGGGATATAAACGTCTTTCAGCACGCCGTCTGCCGACAGTAGTACACTGCGTTCTATCAGGTGTTCCAGTTCACGCACGTTACCCGGCCACTCGTAGCTGCGCAACTGCTGCATAGCTTTGGGAGCAATCTGCGTGATTTTCCTGCCGGCATTCCGCGCGTATTTTTTCACGAAGAAATGCGCCAGCGGTTCGATGTCTTCCGGTCGTTCCCGCAGTGGCGGCAGGGCGACAGGAAACACGTTCAGCCGGTAGTAGAGGTCCTCCCGGAACTGGCCCGCCCTGACGGCTTCTTCCAGTTTGCGGTTGGTGGCGGCAATCAACCGCACGTCTACCCGGATGGTTTGTTTCCCGCCAACCCTTTCAAGTTCCCGCTCCTGGATAACACGTAGCAGTTTAGCCTGCGCTTCCAATGGCAGTTCACCTATTTCATCGAGAAACAGCGTACTCCCGTTTGCCAGTTCAAATTTACCGATATGTTTCTCCGTAGCACCGGTGAAGGCGCCCCGTTCGTGACCGAACAGCTCACTCTCTATCAGATTGGCCGGTAACGCAGCACAATTGACTTTTACCATCAGTTTGTCCCTACGGGCAGACGCATTGTGAATGGCACGGGCGATCAGTTCTTTGCCAGTGCCGGTTTCCCCAAGCACCAGTACCGTAGTGCCTGATGCTGCTACCAAAGACACCAGCCGGTAGACCTCCTGCATGGCAGCACCGTTACCCACTATTTCGGAGAAATTGTAGATGGTCCTGATCTGTTCTTTCAGATAGTCATTCTCATGCTCCAGCTGTTTTTTATAGGCCAACAGTTTTTCATTGGCCTGGATGTTGGCAATAGCGATAGATATCTGCGCACAGATACCTTTCAGCAGCAATTTACTGAGTTTGTTGGCCAGCATCCAGATGGTGCCTATGTTGCGGTCGCCCACCCGCAGGGGAAAGCTGTACATATTTTTCCGGCCGGTAGTGGCCCATAGTCTGGCATAATCATTACCGCTTTTTATCTCTTCTGCAACGTTGAACACCAGCCCTTCTTTACTGGCCAGTACCTTCGAAGTATAAGGTTCTTCCACGGTAATCCGCACGGCAGACATCTCCTCAAAAGCTTTGGCGCCGCCGAACAAAGTGGGGTCGCACATAAACACGGAAAGGTGAATGCCGTCGTCGTCAATTACCCGGATCATGGCCAGCTGCGTATGCATGGTTTTATCCAACACTTTGAAGATGGCGGCCTGCAGCTCCGGCTTGGACCGCACCTGCGCTATTTCATTGCTGAAGTCCAGCAGAAAAGATTTTTCTCTTTCTGTCTTATAGATCTCTTCGTTTTTGAGGATGTTGGACACGGCGCCCGACAACTGGGGAACAATACCATTGATCACGCTCCGGAATTCGCTGGTGAAGCTTCCGGGCTTGTCGGTATACATATGGATGAAGCCCATAGGCTTGTCTTCCATCATGATCTTCGTCATCAGTATTTCCCGCACGCCTTCTTCATAATTGACTTTAAGGAAGACCGGGCTGCCCGGTTGGTCCATCACCGCTTCCAGCAGGAAGGAGATAGGACCATCGGCCTGTAATACGGCCTGTATAAAAGGTTCATTCAGCGCGAAACGGGCCTTTACCAGTTGCGTGTATTTCGGGTGTGTCCGGATAGGAGAGTATTCATTGTCCAGCAGGAAAGGTGTGTAAGTCCCGTCCTTTTCATCGATGAGGGTGACGATGGTGTGCGTGAAATAGAAATATCGTTTGAGCCGCCGGGAGAAAAGCAGCAGCAGGTCATTTTTATCCCTGACCCGGGTGATGTCATTACCGAGGTCCAGCAACATCTTCCTTTCCTGTTCCAGCACGGCTTTGGAAAGAACGGGCTGCTCCGGTCCCTGTAATTTTTCTTTTTTCATGGGCGCACGTTAAAACAGGATAAATATAATGAATAAGATTTTACAGCAGCCGGAAGAAGTGCTGCTACCCGGTGGCAACACTTCTTCCGGAAAAATTATTCATTGTTATTCCTGTCCGGTGGCGCGACTTTCAGCAGATGCCGCACAAAAAAGTCATTGCGCTTAGTCCGTCCATACGGGCCGCCATCGCTGTGTCCCATCCCCGGTATAGGAAGGAATTCAAAGGTTTTATTGCTTTTGATCAGCGCGTTGACTACGCGATAGGTAGATTCCGGCGGCACATTAGTATCCGCTTCGCCCACCATCAGCAGCAGGTCGCCTTTCAGCTTACCGGCATGGGTGACGTTGGATTGTTCTTCATAGTGTTTTCCCACCGGATAGCCCATCCATTGTTCATTCCACCACTGCTTGTCCACACGGTTGTCGTGACAGCCACAGGAAGCCACCGCCGCCTTGTAAAATTCCGGGTGAAAAAGCAGGCCGCCGAGCGCATTTTGTCCGCCGGCGGAAGTGCCATACAGTCCTACGCGGGTGGTGTCTGCGAAAGGATACTTTTCCGCCAGCGCTTTGATCCAGCGGATGCGGTCAGGGAAGCCGGCGTCTGACAGGTTTTTCCAGCATACATCGTGGAAAGCCTTGGAGCGGTTGGCGGTACCCATACCGTCTATCTGTACCACCACAAAGCCAAGGTCCGCCAGGCGCTGCATGTCTGTATAGTAGCTCATAAAACTCTTTGGCACAAATGCATCATGCGGACCTGCATAGATGTTTTCGATAACGGGATATAACCGCGTACTGTCATAGTCTGAAGGGCGGCACATCATGCCCCAGATGTCCGTTTTTCCATCCCTGCCTTTCGCATGGAATGGTACGGGGAAAGGAACGCCGGTAGCCTGCCAGGCGCTGACATCGGCCCGTTCCACTACTGTAATGAGTCTGGCGTCGGCCGTGCGACGCAGCTCATTCACCGGGGGAACATTTACCTGCGAGTATTTATCAATATAATATTTCCTGTCGGGCGAAAAATAGAGCTGGTGATGACCTGCAGCAGGCGTGAGTTTGACGAGCCCCCGACCATCGAAACCAATGCGGTAGTAATGAATGAAGTAAGGATCTTCTCCCGGTTCCATGCCACCGGCACGAAACCATATCTCCCTTTTTGCTGCATCCACACTGTCAATGCCGCGCACCACCCATTCGCCGCGGGTGACCTGGTTCTTTACCGCGCCGGTAAGCGTATTGACGAGGTAGAGGTGCCGCCAGCCATCTTTTTCAGAGGTCCATAACATTTCGTTGGTCTCCGGCAGGTAGTGGGTATAGAGCCGTGACTCATAGATAAAAGTGGGCGCCTGTTCGTCCAAAACGGTGCGGGTGGCGCCGGTGAAGGCATCCACTTCGATTACCCGGAAACGCTGATGGCCACGGTCCACTTTCTCATATAAAAAATAACGGGGCTCCTTATGCCGCCAATGCAATACAGGGGGCCCAAAGAAATCCAAAGCTTCCGCGTTTGTCCGGATTACTTTTTTATCTGCGATGGAAAAGATACACATCTCATAGGCAGGGAAAGGATCTCCGGGTTGTTTATAAGGGTGGGAGCGGAGCTGTCCGCGGGTGGTGCCGGCAACATCTGTCAGCACATAATAAATCGCCGAATCAGTGACAGGCCGGGTGAGATACCCCACTACGTATCTGCTGTCGGGAGACCATGCCAGTGCTTCATAACGGGCTGCCTGACCAGTGTCGGCGCCGTTGGTGGTGAATGCCGTCAGCGCACTGTCCCTGGTGGATTGAATATATACGTTACCGTTAATGATCCGCGCAATCCATTGTTTATCGGGAGATACGGAATCTGTTTCAAAATCCTGCCATCGGGATAGCCCCCGCTGTACTACCTGGGATGAGGGGCTGCCCGCAACGATCAGGCGATTTTGTCCGGAAGTATCTTTCACTTCTTTTTTCCGTCCGGTAGCAGCATGTACCAGGTAATAAATTTTCGTAGTGTCCTTACTGTTGTTGACGGTGTACCAGAACTGCTCTCCGCCGGGGAGCCAGCTGGCGTCCACGTTATGCCGGAATACCTTCCGGCGGGTAAGGCTGTCCAGTAGTTGTACTTTGTGGTAACGTTCCATGACTTCTGTATGGTCAGGCAGATATGGCGCCCGGGGAGGCTGTTGCGCTGAAAGCGCGGTCCCGGAAAGGCAGCAGGCCGTGAGGATGCTTCGGACTAAGCGGTACTTCATATGTCTATCGTATGCTATTCGCGTATAAATATAGTGATCGTTTCGGGAGGGTGTTAGCGGTTATTGATGAATGATAGGCGTATATTAGCAAGCTACCTGTGATGACGAATCGATTCAGTTGAATTTTTTCGATATATTTAACGTAAATCATATCCCTCTATCATTACAACTATGGCTAAGATTGTTGGTATACACGGAATTGCTCAAACATACACTGGTGCCGCCACGTTGGCGCAGACCTGGTATAATGCCTTACTGGATGGTTTTCATGTCAGTAACTATCCACCTGTCAGTAGTGATAATTTTGAAATGGTTTTTTATGGTGATATTTTTCGGAGGACAGGTTATCGCGGAAATACCGAAATATCCATAGTACCTGACGAAGCTTGGGAAACCGCGATGCTGGAGATGTGGTGGAGGGAAGCCTGGAGACTGTCCCGGTTATCGAATGGTGGGGACGGGAATGAGTCGCCATTGATCCAGGCGCCTGATGGCGATACGCGCGCACGGGCTCCCCGGCTGTTGCAAAGGGGATTGATTCAATTGAGCAAGACGAAGTACTTCAGTGCGCTTAGCTCAAAAGACTTATTACGCAAGATTCACGAGGTATGGGCCTTTCTTCACGATACCGATATTAAATCCGCCGTGCTGGAAAGAGTGTTCAAAACCATTGCACCGGACACCCGCATCGTTATTGGTCATTCCATGGGGTCCATAGTTGCGTATGAGGCAGCGTGCAGATTAAACCATGAGCTCGATGTATTGGTAACAATCGGATCACCTTTAGGCGTCAGAAACCTGGTCTTTGACAAATTGACGCCCCGACCGGAAGCAGGCCGTGGCCAGTGGCCGAGTGGCGTGAAACACTGGATCAATATTGCAGATGAAGGAGATATTGTAGCACTGGAGAAAAAGCTGGCGCCGTTTTTTGGTGCGGTGTCTGACAAAATGGTTTATAACGGATGGAAATCGCATGATATCTCCAGGTATTTATCCTCACCTGTGCTGGGTGAGGCTTTACTGGAAATAAGGGGAAACTGATATGGGAAGATATTTCATCTATATTGGGTCACCAACAGCACCTGAATTCCCTGGTTTGAAATATGTTGAACCGGATCTGGAAAGGCTAAGCGCCTGCCTGGAGGGGGATGTGCAAAAGTATAAACAGGTACTGGAAGGTATTTCAATAGGTGCTACCGCCAAAAAGGTCAGGACGGAAGTGGAAAACTGGTTTGCGGCTACCGAGAGAAGTATCAATGACGAAGTGATTGTTTATATCGCCGGCCATGGCGAATGTGAAATAGGTAGTTTCAAGGAGCATAAACTGGTAATGGTAGACTCAACGCCTGAACGGTCTTCCACTTATCTTAAAATAGACGAGCTGGTAGACCTGATTTTCGACGGCGCCAATGAACGTCCGCATAATGTACTGATGATATTGGATGTATGCTATGCCGGTCGCAGCAGTGCCAAAGGAATGGCGCATTACCAGCGTCAGGCGAGTTCTAAACGGGAGGGGCAGGCCGGGTTCTATATTATATCCTCCGCGGGGGCTGATTTTGAAGCGAGAGACGGGAGCTTCGCCGAAGCGTTGATAGAAGTACTGACTGATGACGTATGGCGCAGGTCCGGCACACATATTTCTGTGCTGGATGTCGTTGCTGATATCAATAGTTTGTTTCTGGCGAAAAGGAAGGGACAGCAGGCTATTGTTTCGCTGGCAAATGCGACTGAGGGCAGCCGTTTTTTCAGAAACAGGTTACCCTCACCGGATCTTACCCATTGGGACCTGAAAGCCCGCGGAAATGATATCGCTGGTGAACCACACTGGTTCTTCACTGGACGGAAAAAGGTACTGAGGGAGCTAAGCGCCTGGTTAACCGCCACCTCACACGACGGCAGGGTAAGGTTTGTCGTAGGAGACCCGGGATCAGGTAAATCCGCTATCTTGTCCCACTTATACCTGAGCTCACTTTACTTTGTCAGAAAAGATTTAATCCAGGGCCTCCATCTTGAGGAAGGCGATGAAACATTGGTGGCGCCTGGAGTTATTACGCTGGCGCTGAACGCCCGTGGCCAGAGTTGTATTTCCCTGATCAGCGCTTTGTCTGCCGCCATGGGGAGGGAGGTGGACAATCTTTTTGAACTTTCCCGTGTATTGGCCTCTCTATCGGCCGTAACAGGCATTCTGATAGACAGCCTTGATGAATCTGCCGAAACAGGTAAAATAGAAGCGGAGTTACTACCTGTACTGGGGCGCAGTCCTATGGTCAGGCTGATTGTGGCGTCACGCAGAACAAAAGCTGTTGCGCTGCTGCCCTCTGTTGTTATCGATATCGATGACAGATGTTATTTCTCTGAAGAAGAGGTGACTGCTTACGTCAGCAACAGATTACGTACAGCTTTGGCGGGACAGGAGATCCCGTTTGAAGAAGCAGAACTGGCTGCGGTGTCAGCCGTTATTGCACACAAAGCAACCCATTCCTTCCTTTATGCACGGGTGGTGGTGATGACCGTAGCCCAGAAGTGGTGTTTGACGGGAGCGGTGCCAGACCAGGTGGCTTTGACGGAGTTGCCTGCTACATTGGACCTGGCCTTTGAGCAAGATCTGGATCGATTCGCTGAGGAGAAAAAACATACGTTGATAGATCTCCTGCTACCATTAGCTTACTCAAAAGGTTTAGGGTTGCCGGTAAAAAACATATGGGAAGCAGTAGCCTCCCATATTGCGGGTAAAGACTATGATAACAACAAAATAAGAGCGTTAAGGGAAAAATTCAGCTACTATCTCGTAGAAGATAATGATGACGGGGTAGTTGTTTACCGGTTGTTTCACCAGGCCTTCGCCGATTTTTTGCGAAGTAAAACACGGTATGAGGACGTGGAAGCCAGGTTTGCAGCTGCTTTGCTGTCCCTGAGAGCGAGAGATGCCGTTGGTATACAAAGCTGGTCTGTAACAACGGAACCGTATTTACGGAAGTACTTTGCAGCACATGCTGCCAGCGCCGGTATTCTGGAGAAAATGCTGCTGGAGCCGGATTTTTTATTGAATTATCCGGTGGTGTTTGTGCTGCCACAGCTGCATGCGATCAGCACTGCCTCCGGAGAATCGTCTGCAAAGGCCTATCGAAGGGCATCTGCTTTTGCAAGCGGGAATACGGAATTATTTGTAGCCCAACTGCTTCTGAGAGCGCAGGAATACAAAGCAGATGAATTGATTTCAGTGTTACAGGCGTTAAATCGGGCGTCTGAGTGGACGCCCTTATGGTCGGCATGGAGTGCGCGCGGCTCCAGCTATGCTGTGGCTGATTGTGGGATGGAGCTACGTTGTTATGCGCTTTATGAAGATGAAATCCATGGGCCGCTGACATTGTGTGCTTATGCTAATAAGTCTCTCAAGTTATGGCGGTTGGAAGATAATTATTTGTTGGAGGAGTACGATCTTACAGATTCATGGCCGGTAGGAGAGGGGGATTACATTCGTCATTTGAGTATTGTTCGTTATAAGGGGGTATTGTTCATTACCTGTACCAGCAGCGCAGGCTATTTACTTTTATTGGAGGCTGGCAGAGCCGTTCTTATAGAAGCATATGGTCCACGGATAGCATGCTCCATTGCGCTATTGGTAACGGATGACGTACGGCTGTTGCTCGTGGTGACTGCAGAAACAGATGATCGGGAAGATACCCTGCTGGAATCTTGGGTGCTCCCGGATTTAAGACGTCTTAAAAGCGTCATTCATCCGTTTAAGCTAATTTTTTATTACTTGTCGGTCGCTGTATATAGGGGCCGGCGCGTACTCATTTGTGCAGGGGATACTGTAAGGGATCGCAAAGGCAGGGATGCCTCCCCATTAGAGATCAGAACACTGGATGAGCTGGAGGTTGTCTGGCGTTGGGAGGAAAGGCCTGCAATTGATATAGCTGTCGCTTATCCATTTAACTGGAATAATCAACTTGGCATATTAGCATATTCATCTAGCCAGATATGGCTTCTGAATGTAGATGACCATCAGGTGCTGAATGTTGAAAGGTTCTGGGCAACTGTGGTAGGGTACCGGCAACGGGAAAATGGCATTGATTTGTTGGCTGCATTGAACGATGAGTTGACGGTGATGGAAATTACATGCAAGGAAATCGGGATTCGTCGTTCAGACAGACCAACGGGGATAAAAATGCCCACAACATACTATTGGGAAAGTATAACCCTGCATGGGCGGCAGGCACTAATACAGAAAGATGAAAGGTCCCTCAGAATCTGGGATTTTGAAGAATTATTTGATGCGGGTATGTCTGATAACCGGAATATACTCAGGTTTGACTTTGAAGAAGATGAAGAACTGAACGGAGGTGTC
>NZ_CAMLHC010000047.1 GCF_946479755.1 uncultured Chitinophaga sp.
GTTACAGTCAACAGTTTTCAAGACTGCCGCAATCGACCGCTCTGCCAACTCTCCAGTGGAGCGCAAAGGTATATAACTCCATTTAAATAAACAAAAAAAAATGCAAACCAGCCGGGAAGCAGCATGTGGGCCTGCTGCCACCGGCTGGCGCTGGTATTAATCCACGCGCTGGGCCAGCCGCGCCACCGTCTCCTGCACAGCCTGTGCATGGGTGATGGGCGTATACTGAAAGCGCTGATTAAACTTCGTACTGTCAAAATAGTAATCACGGTCGTATTGGTACAACATCTCGAAGAGCTCGTGCATGATCTGGTTGTCTGTGCCCAGTTCTTTCACCAGCGCTGCGGGCAACACTTCCAGGGCGTTATTCTTCCCCAGCGCCTTTGCAAACAGCTGTATCCATTCTCTGCCCGTGATGGGCCGTGTATCTACCGGCAGGTTCCACAGCTGGCCATAGGCGTCAGGCGTGTTGCCGAGCATCACGGTGCCTTTGGCCAGTTCCGGCGTATAGCCGATACTGTGAACCGCATCGGCGTTGCAGAGCCAGACGGCCTTCTCCCCTCTTACCAGGTTATCATACACCAGGTGCATCAGCACACTGTTCACCTTGATGTCCCCGAAGATGTCTGGGGCGCGGGCGATGAGCGCCTGCAGTCCCTGCTGTTCAATACTTTGCAGGAGGATATCGTCCACTTCTGTCCTGATAACGCCCTTCTGGCTGGACGGACGGAAAGGCGTCGTTTCGGTGATATGGTTTACGCTGTTGCCGCCGATAGCATAGGCGTTGTCGAAGAACACCAGTTTGGCGGAATGCGCCAGGCAGGCATCTATAACATTGCGGATCAGCGCGGGCCATGACTTCCGCCATATCCGCGTGCTGTATTCAAAGCCCACGGTCAGGTATACGATACCGCTGCCGGCCACCGCGCGGAACACCTCTTCTCTGTTCGTAAGGTCTGCCTTGAATAGCTCATCGGAAGCGTTCACCTTTTGGGGGTTGCGGCCTACCAGCCGGATATCGTGGGTGTAGGCGGTGAGCGCTCTGGCTACTTCCACGCCTACGGCGCCGCCGGCGCCTAAAATCGTCTGTTTCATCTTTCGTTTTTTTGGGGCTCCGGCAAAACGGCCTGAAAAGAAAAAACCCCGCTCAGTTGACAACTGAACGGGGCCCCTCTTTCTATTTGGCTTACTGTTTTTGCTGTTGAGCTTTTGTTCTGCTGTTATTCTTAAAATCTGTCTGTTGTGTCTTTATCTGCTATGGCCATGCTATCTTCTCTGATATCCTGTCTGTGGATGATAGCCTGTCTGTTATTTTTTTAGGTCGATGTTATTTCCAGCCGCCACCGAGTGAACGGTACAGGTCCACCATCGCGCTCAGGCGCTGACGGTCGACATCAGCCTGCCCCAGTTCAGCCTGTAAGGCACGTGACTGGGCGGTGATCACTTCAAGGTAAGTGGCCATACCGCTGCGGAACAGCATCTGTGCCTGTTGTACGGCCAGCAGGGTGGTGCTCACCTGCTCACCCGCGATCTGCTGTTGTGTCTTCAGCTTGTCCAGTTTGATCAGTGCATCGCTCACTTCGCCTACGGCGTTGAGCGTAGCCTGGCGGAAGGAGATCACAGACTGCTCGCGCTCTATCTTGGCTACTTCCAGCTGTGTTTTCAGGGCACGGCGCTGGAAAATAGGCTGGGTAATGCTACCTGCCACGGTACCAAACAAAGAGGCAGGGAGGGTGAACCAGTTGCTGGCCTTGAAGGCGTTCACACCGCCGTTGGCGGTGATGCTCAGCGATGGGTACATGTTGCCCTGCGCTGCGCCTACGCGGGCGTTAGCAGCCACCAGCCCCATTTCAGCGGACCTTACGTCCGGACGGCGGCTGACCATGGCGGCAGGGATGCCGGTAGGCAGTGAGTCCGCTACTTTGAAATCATGCAGCTGGCTGGTCCTGCTGATAGGTGCCGGCAGTTCGCCGGTCAGGATACGGATGGCGTTCTCCTGGATGCCGATGCCCTGCTCCAGCTGGGGTACCAGCAAAGCGGCGGTCTGCTTCTGGGAGATAGCCTGCTGCACGGCCAGCTCGGTCACTTCACCGGCAGTCTTCTGCAGGCGGATCATCTGCACGATGGTGTCGCTCAGCTCTACGTTACGTTTGGCGATAGCCAACTGGTTGTCCAGCATCAGCAGGTTAAAATAGCTGCTGGCAATAGCGGCTACCAGGCCTGTCTGAACGGCACGCTGTCCTTCGTAGGACTGTAACAGCGTAGCCTGTGCTGCTTCACGCTGACGGCGGATTTTACCCCATACGTCAATCTCCCAGGACATGCCCACGCCAAGGTTGTAGTCTTCGATATGGTCCCCGAAGTTGAAATTACTCAGGTTCATACCGGTGAAACTGTTCTTGGACGGAAAATTGGTATTGGCAGTGGCAGTGGCGTTGAACGCCGGCAGCCAGGCGGCTTTGGCCTGCTTCAGGTAAGCCTGCGACGTTTCTACCCTTTTAACGGCCAGCTGTAAATCGTAGTTGCCGGTAAGGGCTTTGTCGATCAGCTGCTGCAGAGTGGCGTCAGAAAAGAATCGTTTCCATTCCATTTCAGCAATACTGCTGTCGGAAGGCGCTACGTTGCCGAACTGGTTGGGCAGCGCCACCGGGGGCCGCTCGTAATTGCGGCCTACCCGGCAAGCTGCTAACCCTACAACTAAGGACAACAACAAAATTATAAAAGTGCTATATCTGGTATTCATCTGTCTTTTTTCTGTTTCTGGTAATAGATCTGTTGAAGATTAGTGCACCAGTTCGGCAATCTCCGCTTTCTTCTCTTCCACTGTCACAATCGGCTTGCGGCTGATTTTTTCCTGCAGGAACTGGAATATCACGTACAATACCGGGATGGCAAACACGCCCAACACTACACCGGTAAGCATACCGCCGGCAGCACCGGTACTGATGGAACGGTTACCCAACGCGGATGAACCGGTGGCGCGCATCAGTGGCAACAGACCTGCGATAAAGGCGAAGGACGTCATCAAAATAGGGCGCAGACGCAGGCGGGCCGCACGGATACCGGATGCTACCAATCCCATGCCACTGCGTCTTCGCTGTACCGCGTATTCCACGATCAGGATGGCGTTTTTCGCCAACAGCCCTATCAACATGATTAAACCTACCTGTACATATATATTGTTATCGATACCAAACATGTTGATGAACGCAAACACACCGAAGATACCCAACGGTATAGAGAGGATCACCGCCAGCGGCAGGATATAACTTTCGTATTGCGCCGCCAGCAGGAAGTACACGAATATCAGACACAGGGTGAAGATAATGGTGGACTGGTTACCGGCGCTGATCTCTTCTTTGGTCATACCCACCCATTCGTAGGTGTAACCCCTCGGCAGATACTGCGCTGCCACTTCTTCTACAGCCTTGATAGCGTCACCACTACTGAAGCCCGGCTTCGCCTGACCATTGATGGTAACGGCGTTGAACAGGTTGTTACGGGTCACGGTCTCCGGTCCGTATACACGTTTCAGCGCTACCACCGTGTTAATAGGCACCATCTCGCCGAACTGGTTTTTTACGTATACCCCATCCAGTGAGCCGGGGTCTTTACGCTGCTCGGCATCGGCCTGTACAATCACGCGGTAGTATTTACCAAAACGGTTGAAGTCGGAAGCAAACATACTACCATAATACACCTGCATGGTCTGTAAGATCTCGCTCACGGCGATACCCAGCTGCTTGGCTTTACGGTCGTCGATTTCTATCTCATACTGCGGGTGGCCGTTGTTGAAAGTGGTGAAGGCGAAAGCAATCTCTTTACGCTTCATCAGCTCACCGATAAATCCGTAAGCGGTACCGCCCAGTTTATCCAGTGATCCACCAGTACGGTCCTGTAACACCACCTCAAAACCGGCTACGTTACTAAAGCCCGGTACGGTAGGCATGTTGAACACGAAAATGCTGGCTTCGGGGATAGCGGCAAACTTAGCCTGCAACATACCCATCAGTGCGTCCATATTTTTGATCTGACCACGATCGGCATGCGGCTTCAGTTTAATAAACCCTACACCGGAAGTGGCGCTGCTGGAGTTGCTGAGGAAGTTAAAGCCGGATACGCTCAGGTAAGAGCTGGTAGATTCCAGGTCTTTCACGATATGCTCCACTTTATCTACTACCTGTCTTGTACGCTCCAGGGAAGAACCGGGAGGCATGGTCACGGCATATACCGCAAAGCCCTGGTCTTCTGTAGGGATAAAGCCGGAAGGTGTGGTACGCATCATCCAGAAAGTCACGCCGCCAATAATCACCAATCCCCCGATCGTCAACCATTTACGTTTGATGAGGAACTGCAGGCTGCGCGCATACTTCTCTGTCATCGCGTTAAAACCGGTATTGAAAGCGGCAAAGAAACGTTTACCAAAGCTTTTCGGCTGCGGCGCATGACCATTCAGTTTACCGTGCTCCTGTTCATGATCGGCATGGTTGTTCTTCAGGATCAGGGCGCAAAGCGCAGGACTGAGCGTCAACGCGTTCAATGCAGAGATCAGGATGGCGATGGCCAGCGTAAAGGCAAACTGCCGGTAGAACACACCCGCAGGGCCTTCCATGAAACCTACCGGGATAAACACGGCAGACATCACCAGCGTAATGGAGATGATAGCGCCGGAGATCTCCTGCATGGACGACAATGTGGCAATACGCGGATTGGCCCCTTTCTCCATCTTCGCATGGACCGCCTCCACCACCACAATGGCGTCATCCACCACGATACCGATCGCCAGGATCAGCGCGAACAACGTCAGCAGGTTGATAGAGAAGCCGAACAACTTCATGAAGAAGAAGGTGCCGATAATGGCCACTGGTACGGCTATCGCAGGAATCAGCGTGGAACGGAAATCCTGCAGGAAGATGAACACCACGATAAACACGAGGATAAAAGCCTCTACCAGTGTGTGTTTCACCTGGTCAATAGACTCGTCCAGGTATTCTTTGGTGCTATAGATATTGAAGTACTCGATACCTGTAGGGAAACTCTTCGCTGATTTCTCCATCAGCTTGTTGATAGTCTCCTGTATTTCGTTCGCGTTGGAACCGGCAGTCTGGTTGATCGCTATACCGATACCGTATTTGCTGTTCACTTTGGTATCACTACCGTAAGTGAAGGAACCGAATTCCACGCGGGCCACGTCTTTCAGGCGCAGCACAGAACCGTCCGGGTTAGCGCGCAGGATGATATCTTCATACTGCTGGTCTTTGTTGAGCTTACCCTTGTATTTGATCACATATTCAAAAGACTCCTGGCTGCCTTCACCGAAACGGCCGGGGGCCGCTTCCAGGTTCTGGTCGCGGATAGCGCCCAGCACTTCCTGCGGAGACATGTTATAGGCTGTCAGCCGGTCAGGGCGCAGCCAGATACGCATGGAGTAGTCTTTGGCGCCAAACACCATGGCCTGGCCTACCCCTTTCACACGCTGTATCTCCGGGATGATGTTGATCTTCGCATAGTTCTGCAGGAAGGTCTCATTGTACTCCGGCTTGTCACTCTGCAGGTTCACCACCATGATCATACTGTTCTGTACTTTCTGGGTGCTGATACCCGCCTGTATTACCTCTGCCGGCAGCTGGCTGGTGGCTTTGGCCACACGGTTCTGCACGTTCACCGCAGCGAGGTCAGGATCGGTGCCCAGGCGGAAATACACGTTGAGCGTCATGGAACCATCGTTGTTGGAAGTGGAGGTCATGTAAGTCATGTTCTCCACACCGTTCACCGCCTCTTCAATAGGCGTGGCCACAGAGCGGGCCACCACTTCGGAGTTGGCGCCCGGATAAGAGGCCGTTACTGCCACGCTGGGCGGCGCAATGTCCGGGAACTGGCTCATGGGGAGGGTCAGCAGCCCCAGTATTCCCAGCAAGACCAGGAGGATGGATATAACGGTAGCCAATACTGGCCGTTCTATGAATTTTCTAAACATAAAGTCAATAGCATTTAAGCATCATCGGAAAAGATGATGAAGAATGAAGGTTATCCGCAAAGCGCAGTACCATTTAGTACCTGGCGCCCCGCTTTGCGGATGCATCACGAAACATTAGAGCGGTTTTACTTTCAGCAAGCTGTCGAGTGACATCTGTTGCGGAGCTATCACCGTACCGTCATGCAGACGGTCAAGGCCGGAGTAAACGATCTGTTGACCGGATTTCACTCCTTTCTCCACAAAATAGTAGTTACCGCTTTTACCGGATATAGTAATGGGAACACCTGTCACTTTGTTGCTGTCGGCTACGATAAACACCATCACTTTGTCCTGCAGCTCATAAGTAGCTTCTGCCGGGATCACCACGGCATCGGTGAATTGCTCAGGGATGCGGATCTTACCGGTGTTGCCGGTACGCAACAGTCCTGCACCGTTCGGGAACGTAGCCCGGAAGCTGATAGCGCCCATGGTCTTGTCAAACTGACCTTCCATGGTTTCTATTTTTCCTTTTTCACTGTAGATGGTATTGTCTGCCAGTTTCAGTTCTACCTGCGGCAACTGTTTTACTTTGTCAGCAATGCTGCTGCCGGCGGTTTCGTTTTTAAATTTCAGGAAGTCAGCTTCGCTCATGGAAAAGTAAGCGTACATCTGGTTTACGTCAGACAGCACTGTCAGCGGCTGCGGTTCTGCACGGCCTACCAGCGCCCCTACTTTATAAGGGATTCTGCCGATATATCCGCTCACCGGTGCGGTGATCAGCGTATAGCCTACATTGATGCCTGCGCTGCCCAGTTGAGCCTGTGCCTGTCCTACCGCAGCCTTGGCAGCCTGGTAGTTGGCCTGCGCGGTTTTCAGCTGTACTTCGCCTACCACATTGTTTTTTACCAGCGGGGTAAGACGGTCTACTTCCAGCTGCGCTTTTTCCAGGTTCGCTTTAGCAGCCAGCAGCGAAGCGCTCGCATTGCTTTGCACTTCCGTGTATACACGGTCGTTGATTTTAAACAACGGCTGACCGGCTTTCACATAAGCGCCTTCATCCACATAAATCTTATCAAGTATACCTTCCACCTGCGGGCGGATTTCCACGTTGGTACGGCCTTCCAGCGTTGCGCTGTATTCGCGGTAAGTAGTGGCAGGTACTGCATTCAGTTTCAATACCGGTAAAGCTGCCGCCTGCTGTCCTCCCTGGTGCGCCTCTGAAGCGCCGCAGCCAGACAACAAGGAAAGAATCACGACACTATAGAGTAAGCCTGCCGGCAAGTTTGCAAAAACGGATCTTTTTGGTTTCATACTTGTTTTTTTAATCATACGACAATTAGTTCCCTCTCCGGTGCGAAGACAATACAACTCACATTGCTTCACAGCAGCAGTTTTAGTAAACAGCATTCGGGAGGAAAATACAGGCAGTCAACGTTGCGGCTTCGGGCCACGCATAACTTCACAGCTGGTTATACGTAAGCACGCAACAAAATGTTACTTCTGTAAATAAAATAAAAAAGAAAGGGCATTGCAGTTGAACTGCTAATGAATCTCCATGGTTTTCAAATTTTTTAAATGATGCACGGGCAACATCATTTTTCTTATTGACAACGATGCAAAATTAATACAATAATGTTAACGGACGTTTAAATTATTACGGGTTTAATTGTACTTTTCACGGGTCGTCTTCTGGAACGAGGCCGGCGTTAGTCCCGTATGTTTCTTGAAAAACCGGTTAAAATAAGCGTCATCCTCGAAATTCAGGCGGGCAGCAATCTGTTTTACGGAGTGTTCTCCCCAGTATAACAACCGCTTTGCCTCCATCGTTCTTTTTTCATCTATCACATATTTGGCATTTCTGCCGAGCAGGCTTTTCACCGTGTCATTTAAATGTCCGGGCGTTACAAACAACATCTCCGCATAGTCAGACACCTGCGTTTTCTCATGGAAATGCTGGTCCACCAGTACCTTAAACTGGCGCGCCATATTATACTGGGAGTTTTCTCCGTTCAGCCACGCATTGGAAGGCTCAGAGATGCGACCAATGGCTATCACCATCGCATTCAGTAGGTTGCGGAGTATCGCTTCCTTGCGCGCCTTGTCACTTTCGTATTCCCGCTCCAGCAGCCGTGCGTAAGACAACAGCTCTTCCAGCTGCTCTTCTGTCAGCGGCACCATGCCGGAGTTAAAAATACAATGCCAGCAACTGATCACGCCCCGCATCTCGGGCACCAGGAAGTCCGGCGTAAAGGATATATTGATGATCTCCACATCGTCCCCCATCGCATGCTGATGGACCTGGTCAGGTTCCATCAGCATGATGGCGGGTGCAGTCACTTCATATTGTTTAAAGTCAATAGCCTGACGGATAGTTCCTTTCAGCAGTATATCGATACTGAATCCGTTGTGCCGGTGAGGTATCCCCCAATGTTCCACGTCCTCTTCACAGTCGCCCTTTATCTGACCGATAAAAAATGGCATACCATTCACGCAATCTTCGAGACGGTACATGGGTATATCTGCTATCTTTCCTGCTTTTGTTACTTCCATGTTTGAAATGGTTTTTGAAGTGATCAGTCAACAGGTTCCGCCGGCTTTTCCCGTACTACCACCAGGTCGCTCAACTTCACGTTGATCGGAATATTACCCAGCTGTACGATACCGCGCTTCTCCCGGATTTCTATCAGGCGGCCCACCTGGCGGTTGGTCAGGATCTTCACCTGGTCACCTACCTTTACTTCGCGGCCCACCTCTTCAAATTTGTCCTGCACTTTTTTGTTGTGCTTTTCATTGATCTGTTTCTCCCTGCGACGGAACAGCAGGATCTCTGCCTGTTTCATCACTTTCTCCCTGTCATTGCTGTCGCTGGCGCGTTTCCACTCTACCACGATCTGCTTCAGCTTACGTTCCATGTCCTTCAGATAGGCGAGATCGTTTTCCTTGATCTGGTTCTGCAGTTTCAGGAAGGTGATCTGCTGATGCTTTTTCTCCTTGTCGGACAGGATTTCGTATTCACGCTTCAGCTTCTCGTTTTCTTTGACCAGCTTCTGCAATTCCTTCTCTTTGCTTTCCACTTTCTGGAGATCCTGTTCTGCTTTGTTCAGCAGCTTATCCAGCTGGAAATGCCCCTCGTCGACCAGCTTTTTGGCCCGGGCAATGAGTGCCGGGTTCAGGCCGATCCTCTCTGCAATAGAGAAAGTATAAGAGCTGCCGGGTTTACCGATCATCAGTTTATACATCGGCATCAGGGTCTCTTCATTGAATCCCATCGCCCCGTTGATGATGCCCTTTACCTTGTTGGCCATCACCTTCAGGTTGAGGTAGTGGGTGGTGACCACGCCAAAAGCATGTTTCTTGGCCAGTTCCTCCATGATCACCTCTGCGAAGGCGCCGCCCAGGTTAGGGTCTGAACCGCTACCCAGCTCGTCGATGAAGAACAGCGTCCTGCCGTTGGCAGTCTCCATGAAATATTTCATGTTCTTCAGGTGGGAGCTATAGGTACTCAGTTCAAATTCCAGTGACTGGGTGTCCCCGATGTGGATCATCAACTGTTTGAAGATGCCCAGCTGGGAAGACGGGTGCACGGGTACCAGCAGGCCGGACTGCAGCATCAGCTGTATCAGGCCAATGGTCTTGAGCGTCACCGTTTTACCGCCGGCATTGGGACCGCTGATCACCAGTATATGTGCGTCTTTATCCAGGCTGATGCTCACCGGTACGGTGGGCTTGCTGTTTTTACGGTTATACAACAATAACAGCGGATGGTAAGCCTGTATCAGGTGCAGCTGCGCGTGGGGAACGAGCGACGGGTAGTTGCCGTCCATGTCCAGCGCCAGCTTTGCCTTTGCACGGATAAAGTCGTAAGTGCCCAGTATCTGGTGATAACCGTTGAGCAGTTCATTATAACCGCTCAGGGAACCGGTCAGCGCCTTCAGGATACGGTATACTTCCCGGCCTTCTTCTCTTTCGAGCGACTGGATATCGTTATTCAGCTCGATCGTTTCTTCCGGCTCCAGGAAAGCTGTTTTACGGGTATCGGATTCACCATGGATGATACCCTTGATCATGCGTTTGTTTTCTGCGTAGATGGCCACCACCCTTCTGCCGTTGAGGAAAGCCTCCTCCTGGTCGGCCAGGTAGTTCAGCTTCTGCAACTTCTGCAGGATGCGATCAAATACGCGGCGCAGTTCTGTCCTCTTGCGGAACAGGGAGATACGGATCTTGGCCAGTTCCGGGGACGCGTTGTCCCGTACCTGACCGGTTTCATCCAGCACTTCATCAATGAGCGCTGTGATCTTTTTCTCATAATAGGTGTCCTTGATCACATCATACAGGCCGGAGTACTGAATACGGCGGTCGTGGTCAAAAAAGCGGACAATGCTATGCATGCTTTCCACCAGTTTGCGGATGGACATCGCCTGGTCGCCGGTCAGTACAGCGCCCTGGATAGACAGCAACCGTAATTCGGTGTGCAGGTTCAGGACGTGATCATTGGGGAAATGCTCCTGCAACAGGATCAGCTGTTTATATTCGTGCGCCTGTTGCAAAGCGGCTTTTACGTAGTCTATATGCGTATGCAAACGGAGATCAATAGCCATTTGCGTGCCCAGTTCCGTTTTACAGTGGTCCTGGAGCAATGCTTGTATTTTATCGAATTCCAACTGCACCAACGCAGACTCAGGAAAATATTTCAAGTGATAATATATTTAGTTGAACGGCATAAACTTACAACAACAGAAGTATGCTGCCGGTTGAAATGAAATGCGCTGCGGCTTCCGCCGGAGCCAATAAATAAAAAAATATGCTGCTACATTAAGCGCTGTAGCTGCCTGGGAAGAAGTGTGCTGGGAATAAAATTAATTCTTTCTCATCGGTTTGTCATTATACTATCAATAGTATCCGGTCGCCCGGTGTTTCTATCTATATTGCTGCTGCTGCTGACTACTTTTTTGAGGGCTTTCAGGCCCTTAATGGGTTCCTTCTGGCTAAAAAAGAATGTTAAAGTTACTAACTTGTCGCCTAACCTGCATCATTTTTTACGTAAATTATTATTGAAACAGGGGATGCAAAACTAAGAAAATGTCCTGAAATACCGCTACAGTGACCGTTCTTACATATATAAGAAAGACGGTATTTTTAAACAAATATTTTATGCGAAAATACTCAATATTCATCTTTTTCGTAACATTGGCGTTGTTCGCCTGTGCGCAAAACAAAAAAGAAAAAGTACCCGGAGATATGGAAACACCCAATAATACACATGTAGAAAAAGCCACTTTCGGAGGCGGCTGCTTTTGGTGCACCGAAGCCCAGTTTCAATACCTCGATGGCGTGCTCAAAGTGGAATCCGGTTATGCCGGCGGTTCAGTGCCCAACCCTACCTATGAACAGGTATGCGAAGGCAATACCGGCCACGCGGAAGTTATCCAGGTCACCTACGATACGGCTAAGATCAGCTACGATGAACTGTTGCAGGCCTTCTGGGAAAGCCACGATCCCACCCAGCTTAACCGCCAGGGTAACGACGTAGGCACCCAGTACCGCTCCGTCATCTTCTACCATACGCCCGAACAGAAGGAAAAAGCCGAGTTCTACCTGAAGAAACTACAGGGTTCCGGCGCGTACGATAAACCGGTCGTGACGGAAATCGCTCCGCTCACCACCTTCTATAAGGCGGAAAACTACCACCAGGACTATTATAACCTGAACGGACGGCAGCCCTACTGCACCTTCGTGATCAAACCCAAACTGGAAAAATTTAAAAAGGTGTTTAAAGACCGCCTGAAGAAACAATAACCCGGGATGGACTTGTGAAAACATTTACAGGCCGGTTCGAAAGACCGGTCTGTTGTTTTTAACACAGGCTATCCTCCGCTGAAGGAAGCACTTCCCCTGTAGCCCCTGCTGCGACAGTACCGCACCGAAAGACTGGCTGCCCCATTTTGTACCTGTAATTCGTAATTTTTTCCTATTTTAAGGAATCCTAAAAACTGTTAATGACATCAATTCCACCAACTATCTGCCCTTATTGCGGCAGCAAAGAACTGATACGCACTGTTCCAGAAAAAGACCCGTTTAACGTAATGGTCATCTGCCATAACTGCCAGCGGGTGATTTCCCCCGATACTGCCGGCCCCTCCGGTAAAACCACTTCCGCTGTACGCGCTATCGCCGAAAAAGCCATCCAGGTAAGCCTCAGCAGCGGGAAACTCCACGGCATCAAATACTACCACACAGAAATCAACAAACTGCCGGACACCAAAAGCTCCCTGCAACAGTCCAAAGAAACCGTGGAAGCACTGCTGCAGGCCCGCGGACTATCCAGCGCAGTGAAAAAACCCAGCCGTAATGGATGTGTTATCGCATTGATTATCATACTTTTGATCATCGCCAGCGTTATCTACTTCTATACCCAGCGCTAGCCGGCTCCCGCCCCATCAGGATAAATTTTTCGTTTCCCACCGTTTGGTGTACCTTTGTACTGTAATAAATAGAATTACAGAATGAACAACGCCCGGTTTCCCATATCCTTACATATACTGACGCTCCTCGCGAAGGAAGACGGCGCCCTGTTGTCGTCCGACTACATCGCCGGCAGCATCAATATCAACCCGGTATTGGTCAGAAAGGAAATCAGCAACCTGCGCAACCACGGTATGGTGGAGAGCAAAGAAGGGAAAAACGGGGGCGCCACCCTTGCCAAACCCGCCGCAGCCATCCTGCTGTCAGATGTTTATCACGCCGTGCAGCAAACCTCCCTGCTGGGCAACAGCCGTAATCATCCCAATCCCGACTGCCCCGTAGGCAAACAGATCAATCAGCATCTCGATGAGCTGTATAAAGATATAGAAGGCGCCCTGCTGCGGAAACTGGAAGGGGTAACACTGGCGGACTTCGCCAATAAATTTTGAGATTATGGACTTACAAGGTTTTCATCATATCACCAGCGACCTGAAAACCGCTGAGCAAGCAATGCCCGTCATGTTCATCGGACACGGCAACCCCATGAACGGTATCAGCGACAACGCTTTTACCCGCGCCCTCACGCAAATGGGGCAGCAAATCCCCGATAAACCACGCGCCATCCTGGTCATCTCCGCACACTGGCTGACCAAAGGCACCCATGTGCTGGTGGCGCCGCAACCACAAACCATCCATGACTTCGGCGGCTTCCCCGAAGCGCTGTATGCCGTGCAATACCCCGCTCCCGGCGCACCGGCAGCGGCCCGCGAAACAAAAGACCTTATCACCTCCGCCAACGTAGTGGAAGACCATCAATGGGGCCTCGACCACGGCGCATGGACGGTACTGAAACATATGTACCCGCTGGCAGACATACCAGTGTACCAGCTGAGCATCGACTACCACCAACCACCGGAGTATCATTTTAAACTGGCGGCCGAACTGCAGGCCCTGCGCCACAAAGGCATACTGATCATGGGCAGCGGCAACATCGTGCATAATCTCCGCCAGATCTCCTTTGCCAACAACGCCAAACCTTTCGACTGGGCCATCTCCTTCGATCAACTCGTCAAGGAAAAACTGGAGCAGAAAGCGTTCGACGACCTGGTCAACTATCACACGCTCGGAACAGCCGCACAGCTGTCCATCCCCACCAACGACCACTACCTCCCGATGCTCTATACCCTCGGGCTGGTCAATAAAAACGAAGCTATTCAATTCACCTACGAAGAAATTCAGAACGGCAGCATCAGCATGCGCTGCTTCCGGACCGCATAATCAATCGGCCCGCAGGCTCTTCACCGGGTTGGCCATCGCCGCCCGCAACGCGTGATAGCTGACTGTCAGCAGCGCCACCACCGTCACGCCCATGCCTGTCAGCACAAACACCCATATGCTGATACCGGTACGGTAAGCAAAACTCTGCAACCAGCGGTCCATGATCCACCAGGATAACGGGAACGCCAGTACGGCCGCAATCACCACCAGCCGCAGGAAATCCTGCGACAACATCCGCACGATGCTGCCGGACGAAGCCCCCAGCACTTTACGCACACCGATCTCCCGGGTGCGCTGCACCGCCGTGAAAGCCGCCAGCCCGAAAAGGCCCAGACAGGCTATCACCAGCGCCAGCACGGTAAACATCAGAAAGATCTTCTCCTGCTGCTGCTCCCCGGCATACTGTTTGGCAAAACTGTCATCCAGGAACTGGTAGCTGAAAGGATGCGCCGCATCGAAACGCCGGTATACTTTTTCAATATGCGCCAGCGCCGCCGGAATATTCTTCGGGCTTACCCGCACATACAGGTTGTCTTCCATTTCAGGGAAAGGCGCCATCTCCAATACCAGCGGCGCTATTTTATGTTGCAGGGAATAGGTATGAAAATCACGGACTACTCCTACCACCACCCGTTCTGCGCGGGTACCCTTGCTATCTATCTTGAACTGCACCCGCTTTCCCAGCGGATCTTTCAGGTCAAAATTTTTCACCAGCGTTTCATTGACCAACACAGCATGATAACGGTCAGCATTACCGGTATCCGAAAAACGGCGACCATTGGCCAACTTGATATCCATTGTTTTCATAAAATCAGCATCCACCATCAGACGCTGTGCCAGAATAGATGATTCCGAAATGCTACCATCCTTCTGCTCAAAAAAGAAACCACTGGTGCTCAGATCATTCCGCCCTATAGGGTTGCTCACCGCCGCCACATCACGTATCAGCGGGTTGCTCAGCAGCTGTTCCTTTATCGCGGGAATATTGTTACGGGAAGACACATCATTGAGATGGAAAGACAGCAGCTGTTCCTTGTTAAAGCCCAGGTTCGTATGCATCACATATTGCAGCTGATCGTAGGCCACCAGCGTACTGGCCGTAAGCACAATAGCAATCATAAACTGAAAAGTGACCAACCCTTTGCGGAAGCCAGCATGACTGCTACCACTCAGCCGGCCTTTCAGCGCGCTGATCACCCTGAAACCGGACATAAACACCGCCGGGTAAATACCTGCTATCAACCCTGTAAAAAGTACCAGCAGCAACACCGCGCCAACAGTGCGGGCCACGCCAAACTGCCATAATACCAGCTGCCGGTGCGCAAAATGATTGAAGTACGGCAGTGCCACGATCACCAGCCCCAGGGCCACCACAGCGGCGATCAAAGTAAGCAGCAGCGATTCTGCCATAAACATGCGGGCAATCTCCTCTCTCCCCGATCCCAGTGTTTTACGCACGCCCACTTCCTTCACCCGGCCCACCGCACGGGCTGTAGCCAGGTTCATATAATTGATACACGCAATGACCAAAATCAGCAAACCCACAAACAGGAACACATATACGTAAAGCACATTGCCATTAGGCCCCATCTCGTATCCCAGGTGTGAATACAGGTGGATGGAGGTCAGCGGTTGCAGCGTCATGTGATAGGTAACCCCGCTCCCCATCTGTGGTATCACATACCGGTCTCCAAACAGCGGCAGCTTGCTTTCCAGCGATTTAACGTCCGCCCCTTTGCGCAATAACAGGTAGGTATATACGTCGAAGTTTTGCCATCCGTCGGCGTTGTAACCCGCAGGCAGCACCCGCAAAGCGCTGAATTTAAAATGGGAGTTGGCCGGCACGTCTTTCAGGATACCGGTCACCTGGAAAAACGACGCACTGTCCTCCGTGCGGACCATCTTTCCCATGGCTGCAGACGCATCGCCAAACAGCTTCTGTGCCAACGAATGGGTCAGCAGCAGAGAATTAGGCTGCGACATACAAGCGCCGGCATCGCCTTCTTCCAGCGGAAAAGGCAGCACCTTCAGGAAAGTGCTGTCAGCAAAAAAGATATCATCTACCTGTAGTTTTTTTCCGTTGTATTCCAGCAGGCTCCCGCCATCCGGCAGCACCCGCGTCACCTCTTCTATTTCGGGATAGTCTTTTTTCAGCAACGCGGCAAAAGGCGCGGAGGTAGTGGCAATATTCAAACTGCCGCCGGACCAGGTAGCATCGTTTACCGCACGGTATACCCGCTCCCGCTCCGGGAAAAAGTTTTCATAACTGGTTTCTCCCAGCACATATAAAAGCAATAACCAGCAGGTGGCCAGCCCAATGGCCAGCCCCGCGATATTGATCAGTGTATAGTACTTGTACCTGACAAGATTGCGCCAGGCAATCAGCAAATAGTTCCTGAACATGTGTTTGCAGTTTAGGGTGAAATCACTTCCGCTTCACTTCCCTCACACGGAACAGTTGCTCAAAAGTATGCCATGCGGGCATGGCTATAAAAAGAAAGGACATATGCATAATAAAAATTACACACATGTCCGGTTCCGATACACAGGCTGTTCGTTTATGCTTTCAGCAGATCGCCTTCCTGTTGTACTACATTATTGGCGATACTGATATCAATCGCTTTCAGGATCTCTTCTTTCATTTCTTCTGTAACACGGCTGTAGCCGAACATCTTGGCGATGAAAGGCACTGCGTCCTCCCGCTGGATGGCGATGGCGTCTTTCACCACCTTTTCCAGGGCCACCCCCATTTCCTCCACGGAAATATAGTTGATCTTACGGGCGCCGGACGGCAGCAGGCTCCGGTTACGCACAACAGGCTCCGGCAGGGCGGTATGCCACAGGAACTGTCCTTTTATTTTGATGCGTTTGCTGGCGTCTGAATGTCTGACGGCATGGCGCAGTATCTCCCGGATGCGGGGGCCCACCCTCGTGATACCGGCTGCTTCTACCATGCGACGGGCCACCTCGTCAAAGTGCACCGGGCTTTCGATATTCACCACCTGCTCTATCCAGTCACACAGGCTGCCGATAGGCGTAGCATGAAACTCCTGGTCCCGGATCTCGTCCGGCAGCGTGGCGGTTTCATACATCGGCGCTTCATCGGTGTCTTCCTCTACCACTTCCCGCTTCAACGCGGGCGCAGCGGCAGGCGCTGCCTCGGCTGCTGCCTCCCGGTCATCTGCAGCGAGACTGGCTTTAGCGGCTTCGATGGCAGCTACCAGCCTGTCCAGCTCTTTTCCGGGATTGCGGAACCAGTCGGTGCTCCAGATACGGTGTATCTTCCAGCCGATAGCCTCCAGCATCTGCTGACGCAGCCGGTCACGGTCACGGGCGGAACGGGCCGAATGATAAGCCGCGCCGTCGCACTCTATGCCCAAAATATAACGGCCGGGGTTGTCCGGGTCCACGATCGCCATATCGATATAAAAACCACGGGAACCTACCTGTTTTCTGACGATGTAACCCTTTGCCTCCAGTTTGGCCGCCACATTTTCCTCAAAGGGACTGTCGGCCGGCAGACCTGTTTCCACAGTCGTATTCAGCCGCCCGTGCTGTGCATAGTACAGGAAGTTCTTCAACGCGGCAATGCCGTGGCTCTGGGTACGGTTAAGGTCAATATCGTCTGCAGTGATATTGGTAAACACCTCGCAGCGCGATTTTGCACGGGTGATCAGTACATTGAGCCGGCGTTCGCCGCCTTCGTTGTTCAGCGGCCCGAAGGACATGGCCACGTATCCTTCTTCCGTACGGCCGTAACCGATAGAGATAAAAATCACGTCTCTTTCATCACCTTGTACGTTCTCCAGGTTCTTCACGAAAAACGGCTCGTTGGCATGTTGGCGGAAATAGGATTCCAGCTCAGGGTTGTTACGGCGGCGTGTTTCCAGCGCCACCGTGATGGCTTCCCGCTGCGAGGTGCTGAACGCCACTACCCCCAGGCTTTGCCCCGGATGACGGCGCGCATGTTCCATCACGGCATCGGCTACGGTTTCGGCCTCTTTAGGGTTGGAGCGGGTTTTGCCCCGGTCGTAAGCGGTATCTGTGAGATGATGAAACACCAGGCCACGGCTGTCTTTGGAGCCGGGACTGGGGAATATCACCAACTTGTTCTCATAAAATTCGTGGTTCGACAACGTGATCAGCGATTCATGCCGGCTGCGGTAATGCCAGCGCAGCATGCGTTGCGGCGCACCTTGCGCGTCGCAGAGACCGAGAATGCTCTGCATGTCTGCCGTGATGTTTTCTTCATCCTCTACTTCTTTGGTGAGGGTGTCGAAGAAACTGGTTGGCGGCAACTGTTTGGTATCGCCTACCACGACCAGCTGTTTACCACGCAGGATGGCTCCCAGCGCTTCCACCGGCCGCACCTGGCTGGCTTCGTCGAAGATCACCAGGTCAAACTCCAGCGTCGCCGGCGGAAGGAAATTAGCGATCGACAAAGGACTCATCATAAACACCGGCTTGATGGCCTGTATGGCCAGCCCGGCTTCTTTCATGAGTTTGCGCACCGGCATATGCCGCGCTTTTTTGTTGAACTCAGTGCGGATAATGTTCACCTGGCCGCCGGCTTCCATGCGGGGCATCTGCTCCCAGTGGCTCAGCGCAGCACGGGCACGGTTATACTGTAAATTCATGGCGTCGAGGCGGCGGAACTGCTGTACCAGCTCCTCATGTCCCGCCCTGTCGAACCGGCGCAGCGCCGGATGCGCTTTCACGGCTGTCTCCAGCAGGTACTCGTACCATGTTTTCTGTAATACGGTCTTCAGCAGGCGCGCGGCCTCGGGCCAGTCTGTCGACGGCGTAATGAGGCAGGATAAGTTTTCCTGTGCCGCTGTTTCGGTGATGTTATTCCATGCAATAGTATGATGGACCTCCGGCAGCCGGTCTCTCCACAAGCCCAGCTGTTGGGCTGTAGCAGTAAAATTGACCGGCCATTGATACCCTGGCATCTCCAGCTGTTGCAGCACACCGGCCTGTAACCCGGTAGTCTTATCTCCTGCCTGTTGCAGGGTGTCGCGGTCGGCCGCCGCCACCGCGGGATCAATATTTTTATGCAGACAATCCAATACCGCTTCAGGGCAGGTACCGGCAGAAATGCGTTTATGCATATCCGTTATATATGCCGTGGCAGTATCCAGCGCACCCCAATCGGTCTGGTGTTTCTGCCAGCGTGCGCCGAACAGGTCCCGCGCCAGCGCGGCATGTTCCTGTAACAATGCGTCGTGCCGGCGGTATTCCATGATGCTGTCCACATATTGCAGCTTTTCAATATTGTCTTTGGGCAACGCGCCTTTGCACAGGGCGGCCAGCTGTTTGTTGCTGCGGTTATACGCCCCGATCAGGAACTTGTACCATTTGTCGCCATGCGCCAGGAGGTTCTGCCGCACTTCCATCAGGTCCTGCGAAAAAGCTTCCGGTATCAGGATGTCCTGGTAAGCGGCATGAATGGCGGTCAGGCGGCGGCCTGCTTCCAGCCAGGAAAGAATGTCCTGCTGTTGCAGCAACCACGCTTTGTTACCGGTATTCAGCCCGCTGAGGTCCGGCTTGCGCGACAACAAGTCGCATACATGGACCAGCTGCTGCATGCCTGCCACATCTTCCGGCACCTGCAGCCCCATCTTACCGGCAATAGCGGCGAGGGTTTGTTGCAGGTCCTGTACCGCTGCGGCGGTATCCTGCAGCTGCCTTTGCAGCACTTCCTGCTGATGCGGCAACAGTACGTTCAGCCCGCTGCCCAGGAACAACAGCTGCGACGGCATCCCTGCTTCGCTCAGGCAGGCCTGTATCCGTTGAGCCATGGCCGTTGCCTTGTTCATGGCGCTGGCATCCCAGGAAACCATGTCCGGCGGTGTGATCGCCGGTAACTGCCGGCCGGCTAATTCTTCGTTTATGCGTAACAGATAGCCGGTGATCTGGTGTACGGAAAGGCCGCTCTGACCTATCGGTTCGTTGACAGCCTGGCAGTATTCGTTCAGCTCCTGCCGGTGCGTATTGAGCAGCAGCACTTCTTCGCGCAGCTTTTGCACGGAAGGCCTGCCCAGTTCCAGCACGCGGCGCAGCTCCTGGTGTAATTCCTTTTTGTTGGCTTTATGGCTGTGCAGCTCCAGGCAGGCTTCACCCAGCTGGATATTGTCCAGGCGGCGTTTTACTACCTCCAGCGCGGCCATTTTCTCCGCCACGAACAACACCTTTTTTCCCCTGCCCACGGCATCGGCGATGATGTTGGTGATGGTCTGCGATTTACCGGTGCCCGGAGGGCCTTGTATCACCAGGTGTTTTCCTTCCTGTACGGCCAGCATGGCCAGTATCTGCGAGCTGTCGGCGTCTACCACCTGGAACAGCTCATCGGCCCGCGGCTCATGATCGATAAAAGCATCTTCCGGGATACCGGGCTGGTTATCAGAAAAACCACCGCCAAACAGGCTGTTGATCACCGGGTGGTGCAGCGGACCGCTGTCTCCCGGCCAGTTGGTGGCATCCAGATCATTGTAGATCATGAATTTACCAAAAGAGAAAAAGCCCAGCTCAATAGCATCAGGCTCCACTTTCCAGCCCGGCATACCCTCCACGGCTGCCGCTACGGCCTTGAAATATTCGGTGATATTAAAATCTTCTGTTTCCGGCAGCTCCGGCAGGCCGATGTTAAAATCGGCTTTCATCTTCGCTTCCAGCGAGATATTTCCCTCCACTTCTTCCAGCGTATATTTCAGCCGGAAACGTTCGCGGATATCGGAACGGTCCAGCTGCACCGGCACCAGCACCAGTGGCGCCAGCCGCGGCTCTGTGCTGCCCGCCTCGCACCATTGCAGCATACCGAGCGACAGGTACAGGATGTTAAAACCCTGTTCTTCGATGCTCATCCTGGCAGCATAGTAGGTGTTGAGCAAACGGGTATGCAGGTTCAGCTGCGACTCGTTGGTCTGCAGCCGGGTGTCATGTACAGTGTCTTTACCGGCAGCAGCGGGCGGCTCCTGGTACATCACGTCCGCCTGTCCGGCTTTTTTATCCGGACGGTCAAGAAATGTCAGCGTCTTATTTTCCGCCACCAGCAGTTCATATACCGCTGCGGATACTTCGTCGACAATATGTAACCCTTTGCTGGCAGATAACTTGTAGTTTAAAAGGGGATTCTTCAGTCCCAGATCCAGCAGCTCTTTTCGGGATGACTCCAGTCTGGTCAATATGGATGCAATCATAATAGCCTGGCAAATAAAAAACGGTGCAAATATACTCCTATTAACGGTGCGCGGCAGGAATTATTTGATGCCTGCAAAACATCGCACCGGCGCCCTTTTGCACAAAGATCCTGCCCATCTGTTCCAGCCCGCCTTTGTGCATTAACCTTTTTATTATATTTTGCTGTTCCAAACCACCCCGCCGACCGTCATGGACCATAGAAGAATATTGGAAGAAGTTACCCGCACCAGCATAGATCTATTGATGCAGGAGCCTTTTTATTCCCATTTTTTTGCCGCCATCAATAAAGAAGTCACCAGTCCGGACTCGGAGATACAGACGATGGCTGTAGGCCTGCGCCAGAGAGGCCATACGCTCTATATCAATCCTACCTTCTGGGATCATTTTTTTACGGATAAGCGTCACCGTTATGGAGTGGTAAAACATGAAGTATTACACATCGTTTTCAAACATACACTGGTATGGGAACCCACGGCCGACCGCCTGCTGGTCAATATCGCCATGGACATCGTTGTCAACCAGTACATCGACCGGGCGCAGCTGCCGGCCGAATCGGTGTTCCTCGAAGGCTTTCCGGAATTAAACCTGGAGAAAAACCAAACCTGGCAATATTACTACGAGAAGCTGCTACACCTGCGCAACAACCTGGGCACGCTGTACAAAGACACCGAAGCCGCATGTATGCTGTGTGCTATCTCAGCAGCCTCCCACGGCATGGAACGCCACCGCCAGTGGAGAGAGATCTTCGAACGCAGTCAGCTGGACAAAGACCTGACAGACCTGGAAATAGATAATCTTATCAACATCGCCCGTTCCAAAACCAGTGAAAAAAGCTACGGCAAACTGCCCGGCTCCTTCAGGGCCTACCTCGATTCTATCCTGCTCAAAAGCAAACCGCTGGTAGACTGGCGCCGTGTCATCCGCCTTTTTTCAGAAAGCAGCAGCAAAACGAAAGTGCGCAATACGCTCAAACGCCCTTCCCGGCGCTTTGGCACCAATCCCGGCATCAAAATCCGGAAACAGAAAAAACTGCTGATAGCGGTGGACACCTCCGGCAGCGTGGGCGGCGATGAGCTGGCCACCTTTTTCAACGAAGTGCATCATATCTGGCGGCAGGGCGCCGAAATACACGTGCTCGAGTGTGATGCCAAAGTACAACGGGTGTACACCTATAAGGGCACACCGCCTGAATTTATCCTGGGCCGCGGCGGCACCGATTTTAACCCGCCGATTGCCTACGGCAACGATAATTTCCGTCCGGACGGGCTGATCTACTTCACCGACGGCGCGGCGCCGGCGCCCACCGTCGCGGCGCGTTTCCCGCTGTTGTGGGTCATCAGCAACAACGGCATCGGCAGCGATACGGACGAGTTCCGCGCGCTGCCCGGCAGAAAAGCCAAATTGATATCATCCTGAACTTATATTCCGAGATACTGCAAAAAACTATGGCAACAACGAAAACACCACAATTCAACTACATCACCTACGGAACAAAAGTCAACGCCCTACAGGTGGAGAGAATGCTCGAACATGTAACCCATCAGCATTTCGACAACCCCGAACATGCCGGCAAACGCAGGCCTACCCCCATTTGTATCTGGGGCCTGCACGGTATCGGCAAAACAGAAATGGTACGTGATTTCGCCCTGCGCAAAGGTTATCATTTTACCTACATCGCCCCCGCGCAGTTTGAAGAAATGGGCGATCTGCTGGGCATGCCCAAAATATCACAGCTCACCGACAACGCCGCCACCCAGTTTGTGGCGCCCGACTGGGTACCTAAACAGAAAGGCCCCGGCATCTTCCTGATAGACGACGTAAACCGCGCCGACGACCGCATCCTGCGTGGTATCATGCAACTGCTGCAGAATTATGAATTAGTCAGCTGGCGCTTCCCGGAAGGATGGATCATCGTTCTCACCGCCAACCCCGACGGCGGCGACTACTCCGTTTCCACCATGGACGACGCCATGCTTACCCGTATGATGCACATCACCATGGAATTTGACGTGAAAACATGGGCACGCTGGGCGGAAAGCGCCGGCATCGATCCCCGTGGCATCGACTTCATCCTCACCTATCCGGAAGTAGTCACCGGCGCACGTACCACGCCACGCTCACTGGTACAGTTCTTCCAGTCGCTCGAAACCATCGCCGACCTGCGGGCAGATCTCGACATGGTGAAAATGCTCGGCGACGGCTGCCTGGACGAAGCCACCACCTCCGCGTTCATCACCTTCGTGAACATGGACCTCGATAAACTTATTGCACCACAGGACATCCTCAATGCGCCGAACTTCCAGATCATGGAAGGGCAGATCAAAGCGCTGGTAGACGGGCAAACCAAACGTATGGACATCCTCTCCGTGATGATGACCAGGCTCACCAACCACCTGCTCAATATGAAAGAAGATCTCAGCGACAAAGCTTTCGGCAACCTGAAAGCATTTATCCTGCTGGGCTTCATCCCCAACGACCTGCGGCTGGCCATGGCACAGGACCTGGTGAACGCCACCAACAAAAGCCTAAAAAAATTATACAGCATACCCGAAGTAGCCAAGTTGCTGCTCGCTAAAATGTAATGTAATGCAAGACCTGCGTAAATACATCTTTTACACAACGAATAAAGAACTGGAAATCCAGGACTCCAACGGAGAAATCAACGAACTACCGGATGACATCTTCCTGCAATATCCCCACGCAGAACATGCCACGCTCCATGTCAAAAATATGACCGAACTGCCCGGTTCCATTTATTCCCTGAAACAGCTGAAGTCCATCAATATTTCATGGTCCAAAATAAAAACGCTGCCGGCAGAAATCGTCCAGTTCCAACAGTTGGAAAGCATCCGGCTCAACAACGGCAATATGGATGTCAACAAAGCATTACTATTGCTGGCACAACTTCCGATGCTGCGCTCAATTGACCTGAGCAACTGGCGGGGCAACGCTTTCCCGGACAATCTGAAGCTGCTGAAACACCTGACACACCTGACGATTCACAATGATAAAATGACCGGGGCTATCCCGCAAATCATGGCGCTGCTGGCAACCTTGCCGGACCTGCAGGAGCTGGAGATCACCGTTACCGGAGATGATTATTACCAGTTGTTATCCCTGCAACATATGCCGCTGCTGGACAAACTCCGTAAGATCGAGATTCGCTACAATGGCCTCTGGCGCTCCGAACCGCACAGAACACCTTTGTGCGTGGCCACCACCCGCCGGGTACAGATACATTATGCTTTCAGAGAAACATTGCCGGAATTCCGGCTAAAAGTAAAAGGCAAAAACTACAACGACCAGCAGTTACAGTTGTTGTTTGGTATCCACCTGAAGGCAATCCCGGCAATCAATGCATTGCTGCCAAACGCACTGACCAACGCCATTGCCGCACAACAGCATCCCGGTCTGTATTTGCTGGCAAGGCCTAAAGGGGAAAGCCAGAAAGCCATCAATGAAAAGCTGGAACGGCATGGCATTACTGCCAACAACAAACAAACAGGCAGCAATACGATTGTGGTCATCGGTACCAATACCACCATGGAAGACCTGATGCCCTTACTGGATGCCGGCTGCCAGGTGATCACCACTGACCAGCTCAATGAGGTGCTGATCAACAAAGATGATCACTGGCTGCTGCAGGATGACAACGAAGCCGCCAACACCCAGCTGTTGCGCCTCTTTACCTCCAACGACCCGGACAACTACCAGCTGGCCTTTGAGATCATCGAAACCGGCGGCGCCAACAAAATCATCCAGACACTGCTGGCCGTGGTGATGCTGGCTCACCCGGATAAAACGATCCATAAAAAAGCGGAGAAGCTGTATGATAAATACGGTTCCCAGGCATTCCGGCAGCACATAAAAAACAACAAAATGTCCTTGCGTGTAGGCGGCAACGTGAGTTCAAAGCTGCAACGCGTCGTATCCAACAAAGATGTGGACGAAGTGATGTTCCGCCTGATGTACCAGCTGGTGGCCGGCACCAACAATAACATCAGCAAAGTAAAGGCAGATTCCTTCAGCATGAAAGGTATTGAAAACATCACGCTCCCGCCGGAAATAGCCTTTTTCTCACAGATCGTCCACTGGGATTTCGAAAATTGCAAAGGCTTCGATATAGCTACAGCCATTCCCATTTTTGCGGAGATGCCTGGTGTAAAACATCTGCGGCTCAACGGCTGTCATATCGAGATCCCTGCTTCCATCGGTACACTCACGCAACTGCATACGTTACACATAGCGCACAACACGCTGACGGCGGAAGATTCACTGCAATCGCTGGTTCACCTGAAATCACTGGATGTTACCGGCGTAAAACTAAAAAACTGGGACTGGTTAAAATCATTGAAAAACCTGATGGGGCTGATGATAAGCAACAATCAGCTGACAGCCATTCCCGAAGCGGTGTTTGACATGCAGCAACTGATCCTGCTCGAAGCCCGTAACAACAAGCTGACCGCCGTTCCCGAAGCGTTGACACGTCTACCGAAGCTGGACCAGCTGGATTTCAGCAGCAACCTGATCACTACATTTCCCTATTTCCTGGGGAAATACAAATTATCTGAACTGCTGCTGCGCTCCAATAAAATACAGGAAGTAGCTACCTCTCAACTGGCCACAGTTTCAGGCGGGCAACCAATAGCATGGGAAAAACTGGACCTGTCGCGCAACCAGCTGTCTTCCTTTGAAATGACCCACTGTGAGTTCACCACGCGCGTATTGGACATCTCACATAACCAGCTGACGGAGTTACACCCGTCCATTTTCAACGCACCGCTGACCGATTTTTATGGTCATCACAACCAGATCGCCGAGCTGCCGCCTATTAACAAAGGCACCCGCTTTGGTGATTTCTGGATGCAAAACAACCGGTTGACTGAATTACCCGTGCAAATCGCACACATCTTTATCAACAATGCGGATTTCAGCAACAACCAGATCAGTAAGATCCATCCTGACTTTAACTCACATGCCGCCGGCAGTTATGCCAGGTGGTATTGGAAAATGCAGAATAATCCCCTGCCCCCGGGTAAAAATGGTAGTTTTTCCATCTAAATAAAAAGAGCGGACCTTCTGATGGCCCGCTCTTTTCATATATTCCTTACGTTTAGTAACCGATACAAGCCAGTTTCCCGTCCATGGTGCTCACCAGCACTTTCCTGTCGCCGATAGGCAACACAGCATTTACCAGGCAGTTCGACAGTTTATGTTTCCATAACAGCGTATAGTCTTTCCGGTTAACCGCATACACTACGCCGGAGTGGGTGGGCGTGAAGATAACGCCATCGCGCTCTACCGCCGCAGCGGGGTTCAGTTCATAGCCCATTTCGATGGGTGATTTCCATAGCAGTTGCATAGTATCAGCCGTAGCAGACACGCCATACAGGTTGCCATCCATCGTTTTGATGAAAGTCTGGCTGCTATCTGCCGCCAGCCCGATGGATTCACGCATTCTCACGCCCGGAACGGTTTTGCGCCAGATCACATTGCCGGTCTGGCTGTCGAAGGCCGTCATGTAGCGGTCAGGCGCCACGATGAACACTTTGTTCTGCGCGCCCACCGGGTAGCAGGCTGCCGGGGAGAACATGCGGTTGGATGCGCCGTTGTTCCATTTCCATTTCAGCGTGCCGGTAGTGGCATCGAGGGCGTAGAAATCGTTGCCCCAGCTACCGAAGTATACGTTGCCCTGGTATACCAGGGGCTTATCTTCCACAAAGCCTTTCACGCCTGTGAATTCCCATACCAGTTTGCCGGTAGCGACGTTAATAGCCCGGAAATGCCCGTCAGACCCGCCGATATAGGCGATACCGTTAGCCATCTGCGCGCTGGCCACTACCGGTTTGCCCGTTTCGAAGCGCCAGCGTTGTTTTCCGTTGGAAGCCCGGATACAGTAGATATAGTGATCGGAAGAAGCCACTACGATATTATCTCCATCCGCTACCGGGGTGGCATATACTTTACCGCCGGTTTTGAAGGTCCATTTCTTTTTGCCGTTGGCGGCCTGCAGCGCGTATACCTCGCCGGCAGTATTGGTGGAGATCACCAGGTTTTTGACCAGCGCCATACCGGAACCGATATCGCTGTTGTCCTGGAACGTCCAGAGGGCTTTCACTGCGGGGAACGAGTCGTTCATAGCGTAGGACGGGCGTTCAAACGGAGCGGCATCATAACGGGCATGGTGGCTTTTTAGCGGTTGGGCCGTCCACTGCCGGTTTTTACCGATCAGCGGTGTCCTTTCTTCAAAAGTAGCCTGTCCGTTGGCCACCGTGATGATGTTGTAACCGCCGATACTGTCTTTTGCACGCAGGTTGGAGCGGCACATTACGCCGGGAATATTTTCGAAATCGAAGGTTTTGTTGGCATGACCGTGGCCGCAGAGGATCAGTTGGATGTTGTGTTGTTTCAGGCGGTCGAGCGCTTCGTACCAGTTATTGAGGTCTGCGTTTTGCGGGTAGTGGTTGATATAGATAATGGGTGTGGTAGTGTCTTTTGTTTTCAGCAAATTATCGAGCCATACCACATTTTCGCGGGGCACCTGTCCGGGGCCCATGCGCATGTTGGGGCCGCAGTTGGTACCGATAAACCAGTAACCCTCATGTTTAAACGAAAATGTTTCGTTGCCGAATACGCGGCGGAAACTGTTACCGCCGCTTTCAGACCATTTGGTGTCGTGGTTTCCGGGAATGATGTACCAGGGTTTGTTGAGGCTGTCGAGCAGCCGTTTAGCGAGTTTCAGTTCTTCATCCGCGCCGAATTCGGTGATGTCTCCCGAGATGATCACAAAAGCGATGGAAGGGTCCTGGTTGATGTCGGCAACGCTGCGCTGCACGTCTTCAGCAGCATGATCGCTGCCCACGTGGATGTCTGTCATCAGCGCAAATTTGAAAGCGTTTTGGGCCATCGTCACTGTCCGGCATAGGATAAGCACCGCCACGGTGCTCAGCAGGAAAAAATGTTTCATCATTTATTCTTTAGGTGCATAGTATTTGGTTTTTTCCAGCCAGGAGTTAAAGACAGTATAGAACACCGCCAGGATAATGGCGCCTTTGAACATGCCGGTGAATCCCCAGGCGATCATGCCGCCGATAACTCCGAGGAAAAGCACAAGAAACGGAAGTTTTCCGCTTTTTGCAATGAGCACCGGTTTTAAAACGCCGTCCAGTATTAAAACGCCGGCGCCATAGATGGCCAGGAAGATGGCCCAGCCGGTGTTTCCCTGTATCGCCATCCAGATGACGAGGGGTATCCACACCCATAGCGGACCCACCTGTATGAGCACCAGGAAGTAGACAACGGCGGCCAGCGCCAATGCGAAAGGGATGCCGGCTATTTTGAAACCTATCCACGAAACGACGGCAGCGGCCAGTGCTGTGCCCATTACGCCGATGGAAACACCTTTTACCGCCTGTGCGGTAGCTGCCAGCAGGGCGTAGCCGTCTTTGTCGCCGAACATGTGGGTCATGGTGGCGCGCACGGGCCGCATCAGCCGGTCACCGCTGACCAGGAAAATAGCGGAAACGATAATGCCCAACACTACCTGCAGTGCCATCCCGAGGATGCCCACGCCTGTCGTCACCACACGATGAATACTGTGCATGATCTGCCGTTCGTAGATCCCGGCTGTTTCCCTGGGCCGCAACTGCAGCTCATGCCAGAACTGCGACACCTCTTTCCCTACCAGCGGCAGGTTAGTGATCCATACCGGCAAGTCCGGGATACCTTCATCTTTTGCAGATTCCAGCCAGTAACCGATTTCTTTCAGGTGGTCGTTCACCGTGGAAACCGCATAGGCAAACGGCAACGCCACCACAGCCACCAGCAGGATGGAATAGATAACGGCGGTCAACTTGCGCCGCCCTCCCAGCCACACCACGGCTTTTTCGTACAGGCCAAACAGCGACACGGAAAAAATAATAGCAAAAGTGAAGACGCCGAAAAAGACCTTCAGTACGTCGTACAAGGCATACATGAGCCCGAGCAGCAACAGCAGCACGATGATCGTTTCTATGATCCTCCGGGAGGTGGATGGTATTCGGGTGCTCATATATGAAAGTGGGTTTATGTCGGATACGATCAATTTACTAAAAGATCGGGTAATAAGCAATGATCTGCCGGAGATAACAAAAACCGCCCCGGAAACAAGGCTGCTTCCAGGGCGATTGTCTTAGACTGGCGTTAGGATCACTTACCAGGTATATCCGGGATTTTGCGAAAGTCCGGGTGCATTCTGTATTTCAGCCGGAGGAATGAACAACAGCAGCCTGGCATCGGACCATGGCTGCTTTTCCGGGATAACTCCCAGTACCTGCGCTGCCCTGCCAGTGCGTTTAAGATCAAACCACCGATGTCCCCATTCTGCAAACAGTTCTATGCGTCGCTCCTGCATAACGGCATCCAGCACAGCCGCCATGCCCGTTGCGTTGATAGCGGGAAGTCCTGCCCGCGAACGGATGATGTTCAGATCGGCCACAGCACCGGCAAGATTACCGGTATGCACCCGGGCTTCCGCCCGTATCAGGTATTGTTCGGCTAGGCGTAATACGGTATAATACGGCGGCGGCGCCTCTCCTGTCAAAACCACCCGCTGATATTTAGCAGCAAACCGGTATTTTTTGCCGTTCCAGGGCGCGGCCAACGGGATGGTGAGGCTGTCCGTCCATTTGTCCAGCCGTTTGTCGCCAGGCTCAAATGCCTGTACCAGCCGGTCTGTCATGGTAAAAGCGGGAATAAACATATAGCTGTATTCTCCGAACATCGCAGGGTCCAGCATCATTTCCTGCGTTGCAGGGTCCAGCATGGACAAGCTGGCCTGTGGCATCAGCAGCCGCGGTTCTTCCATTACGGGAGAAACGGTTCCCTCCGTGGAATGTTTCATCTGCCAGATAGCTTCAGGGCTGGAGGGACCGAAGGTATTTTCCAGGCTGGCCAGGCTGAAAGCGCCGCTGTTGATCACAGCGTCTGCCTGGGCGGTGGCCTCTGCCCACTTTTCCCGGTACAGGTAATGCCTCGCCAGCAAAGCCATGGCAGCGTATCTGTTAGGCCTCAGCTTCTCTCCTTTCGTTACCGCGAAATTGTCCGGCAGCAGCTGCGAAGCTGCCGCCAGGTCTGCCGTGATCTGCTCCTGCACTTTCTCTATCGGCTGCCGCCGCTGTGCGGCTTCCTCCATGACTTTAGTAGACAGCGGCATCGGCACATCACCAAAATTAACGGTCAGGTAGAGGTAACAAAAGGCGCGTGCAAACCGGCACTCCCCTTCCGCCTGACGGCGGATGCTGTCTGTAATGGCTGGCGACGTAGTTGTCTGCAACCCCTCCAGGATGGAGTTGGACAGATAAACAGCCCTATAGGCGCAATTCCAGAAAAGCGGTTGTACCAACTCATTAGAGAGCAACAGCTTATTGGTAAAAAACTGGTAGTCTGCCGCGTTGGAAGCGCCGGCATAAGGGACCAGCTCGTCGGCCATCAGTCCGCCGTAAACGGTCATATGCCCGTTACTGAAAGCAGGCGTACCAGTGTTGGTCATCAATGTAAAATAGATACCTGAAAGGGCGGCGGTAATCTTGTCCGGGTCGTTGAACACAACGCCGGTATTCACCGAATCTATCGGCGGATCTATTTCTATCAGCTTCTTACATCCGCCGGCGATCAGCAACAGGACGAAAAACAACATGGTGACAGTACTGCGTGTATGCGTCAGGTTTACCATAAATAACTTTGCTTTAGAAGGATATATTACAGCCCAGCGTAACGGTACGGGTACTGGGAATACCGCCCCGGATATCAGGGTCAACACCTGCCTTGTAGTTGGTCAGCAGCAACAGGTTGTCTGCACTCAGGTTGAACACCACCTGCGACAGGCGGGCTTTGGCCACCCTGGCGGCAGGCATGGCCCATCCCAGCCGCAGGCCATTCATCCGCAGGATGTTCACCATTTCATAGTTGGCGTCTGAGTTGGAAAAACGTTCTGCCTCCGGCGTAGACACCGCCGTCAGGGGAGGCAGCAAACCGCCGGGCCTGTCCGGCGCCCATTGCCGCTCCCACTGCCAGTAGCTCATATTCCTGGGCTCCGGCCCCCACAGGTTGTATCCGATGGGCTTGTTGACACGCTGAAAGCTGAAAGCGGGATTGATGCTCCAGTTCTTGTACTGAAAAGTTGTCTGAAAGCCACCACTGAAGCGGGGATTCATATCCAGGTACACGACGCGGTCGTCGTCTGCCGTTCCCGGCGCAACGCTATAATTGACGTTGATCCTCCCGTCGTGATTGGCGTCGAGATAATAGCCTTCGCCCGTGGCAGGGTCCCTGCCGAGGAAATGAAAGACCGCCTGGTTGTTCAGCGGTTCGCCAATCCTGTACAGCGTGGCATATGGCGACAATTCCAGCCCGGGGTACGACAACAGCTTATTGGACTGCAGGTTAACGTTAGCGCTGATGTTCCAGTTAATATTTTTCGTTTTCAGGACCGCGGCGGTAACCATAAAGTCCCATCCGGCGTTCTGTACATTCGCCACAGAGTTTGCTGTAATGGTATTAAAACCGGTGAATAACGGTAACGGGTACCCCAGCAGCTGGTTGTCGCAGCGGTTACGGTACCAGTCGGCCACCACATTGATTTTATCCCAGAGACTGAATTCCAGTGCCAGTTCCAGCTTTTTATTCGTTTGCCAGTGAAACTGATCGTTGGCGACAAGTGTTTCCATCAGGGGCGCCACACCATTGTATAGCAGGGGGAAGGTCTTGATCCCGTTGGTGTACTGTGGGTAAGCCCACTGCGACAGGTACTGATAGTCTCCGACGCCGTCACTTCCGGTGAGACCGTAGCTTCCCCGCAGTTTGAGAAAAGTCAGCAGTTTCGGCAGAAAGGCTTGTGCCCAGGGTTCTTCTGTAACGATCCATCCGGCAGCCACGGCCCAGAAATCCCCAAACTGTTTTCCCGGACCAAACCGGCTGCTGCCATCCCGCCGGCCGCTCAGGCTCAGCATATACCGCTCTGCCAGGTTGTAATCCACCGAACCGAAAATACCGACGTACTTATACTGCCCGCTGTTATTTTTTACCTGCAGCGAAGGAGCTGCCGCCAGGGCATTGATCATATCGTCACTGAGGTAGTTCATCCCGGACGTATAAGTTGTTTTCGTGGTATTGGCCTGGTAGGTACCTCCCGCCAGTACATTCACCACGCCGTTGCCTACGGACTTATTCCAGCGCAGCTGTGGCTCTACAGTCAGGTTGTTAATACTGGTACTGCCCAGTGTATGCGTCCCCGTTGCTTCGCTGCCGCTGACGATCTTAGGTGCTGCAGCGGCCACCGGGCTTAAATAATCGAGGTTGTTCACGGAAATATTATAACCAATCTGCGTGGCCAGCTCCAACCCTTCCAGCAACGTATAGGCGGCATTAAACCCTGCATTGATGCGGTTGGTGGTGGAAACAGAACGTTGCTTTAAACCCTGAAAAGGAAAATTTACATTCGCTCTTTTATAGGCGGCATAATTCAATTTCCCGAGGCTGTCGAATGCGTCGGCTTCATGCGGACGAAGGTCACCCTGTCCAGCCGTCGCTCCGAGCCCGGTATTAACAGAATTGATGTACAGCGCACTGAAGGAGGACTTAAAGCGGTTGTTCAGGCTACGGTTATCAAGCTTCAGCAATACGCTGGCCGACTGCGCTTTGGTATTTACCGGTGTGATATCCGTTTGTCGTGTATACGTACCCGATAGCATGTAGGAACTACTGGCAGTGCCGCCTGACAACCGGGGGCTGACAGACGTATACAGACCGGTGCCCCCATACATATACCGCTGCCAATCGGTGTACCGGGTCGTGTCCATCACAAACAGTTCCGGCGCATATCCCGGCTGACCGGGCACCCTAGAGGGCGTAAGACCGCTGTTGGCATATGCCTCCCGGCGCATCGACAGGTAATCCTGTGTGTTCAGGTAAGGCTGGTATTTCACCGCTGCTTTAACACCCTGCGACATATTCAGGGAGAAAAGGTTTTTTCCCTGTTTAATTTTTTTTGTGGTGATAAGAATAACGCCATTGGCCCCCCGGCTGCCATAGATGGCGGTGGCGCCAGCGTCTTTCAGCACTTCGATGGATTCGATGTCGTTTACGCTGAGGCCAAACATCAGGCTCAGGCCTATTCCCATTCCCGACTGGTCCAGACCATCAGAGATCAGGTTGTTTTTGCCGTTGAAAGTACGGAGCCGCGCGGCATCCTGCTGCGACAGGTCCAGTACCGTTTGCGGCACACCGTCGATCACAAACAGCGGATCAGATGAAACAAGGCCGTTGATGCCGTTCCGGCCACGCACCTCTATTTTCAATGGCGAGCCGGGTGAGCTGTTTGCCCGCGTGATCTGCAGCCCCGGCACTCTCCCTTCCAGCGCCAGCAAAGGATTCTGCACAGGCAGGTCCTGCAACTCCCTGCCGGAAATAGTGACGATACTACTGGTATTAAAGCGCTTGCTGGTTACGCCATATGCTTTCACCACCACCTTGTCCAGCATATTGTCTGCCGGTTTCATGAAAATGGTGACCGTGGACTTGAGGACGACAGCCTTGTATTTTTCATAGCCAACATAACTCACGATCAGTTCCTCTCCCGGATACGCGCCTTTCAGCTCAAACTCCCCTTTCTCGTTGGTCAGCGTGGTTTTCTGGCTGTAGGAGGTGGACACAGAAGCATTCTCCAGCGGTCCTATTGTCTGCTCCGACAATATTTTTCCCTTTAAGGTAATCGTCACGGAGTCCTTTGCGGATGAAGGCTTCTCCAATTTGTTCTTCTGTGGCGCCGTATTGACAGACACTACTTTGTCCGTCACTTCATAACGATAGGTCGTGTGTTCAAAAATGCGCCGCAGGGCAGTGTTTATTTCCGCATTTTTCAGCGATACAGTGATCAGCGGGCTGTTTTGCCGCAGATGCTCCGGATATACAAAATAGTAGCCGGTTTGTTTTTCCACCTCCCGGCACACTTTTTCAAGCGGCATCCGGGTGGCGTTTAAAGTAACGGTTTGGGCGGAAAGAGAGAGAGCAGGCAGCAGGACGCTGAGCAGCAGGACGATTATCCGGCTGCGGCGGCGCATACTACCCGCCCGGGCAGCGTCGGAGCGCCGCCGGTTGACATTGTTCGGTTGTTGCATGTAACTAAACTTCGGTTTAGATAATTGGTTGTTTTAATCACGGTGCTACCGTGACTGTTTTTCCGGATATGCTGAAATGCACCCATCCGGTAGACTCCAGGACTTTTAATACTGCGGATAATTTCATATTACGGGGGATCTTCCCCACAAACTGTTGTTCAATTTTTCCCTGGTATACGATCTCCACGTCATACCAGCGGGAGATCTGCTGCATGATTGCTTCAATACCGGCGCCATCCAGCGAGAACAGGCCTTCTTTCCATGCCAGGGTGGCTTCCAGGTTGGCGGCGCGTACCACCGGCGACATGCCGTCTGCCGTTAGCACCTGCTGTGCAGGTTGCAGGACCACTCGTCCTCCGGGGCCGGCCACGCTGACTTTTCCGTTTACCAGCGTGGTAATATTGTTTGGCTGATCTGGATAAGCGTTCACATTAAAGGCAGTCCCCAGCACAGTAATGTCTGTGGGCCGCTCTCCGCCGGCCTTCACGAGGAAACGTTTGTCTGCCCGCGGCGCTACTTCAAAGTAAGCTTCGCCGCTCAGTTCCACTATCCGCTCATGTCCGGTGAAAGCGGTGGGGTACCGCAGCGAAGAAGCAGCGTTGAGCCATACCCGTGTGCCGTCAGGCAGCACCACCTGGAACTGTCCGCCCCGGGGAGTGGTGATGGTATTAAACGCGGCAGTTGCATCTTCTCCGGCGCTTACCGGCTCATATTGCAATGTTCCGGCAGCCGTTTTCGTCACCACGGCCTGCTGCTGACGGGCGAGTGTACCGTTCGCCGCACTGTCCAGCGTAATAATACTGCCATCGGCCAGCTGCAATGTGGCCCTGTTACCGCCAGGCTGCGCCTCCCCCTGGTAACGTTCTGCCATAGGCAAACTATCCAATGGCCGGGGCGAATATCGTTTCCACAACATGCCGATGCCTGCCAGCAACAATACAACGGCTGCTGCTATGCGCCACCACGGCATCCTCCGGACGATGGCGGTCTTTTGCGGAGCGGTAGCCGCAATGCGGGCCCACACGTCCTGCAAGGCAGCCGTTTCGTCGGTCCGTCCCATGGACAACAGCGCCTTCTCCAGCGCCGGCCATTCCTGTATGCTTTCATAAAACTGCCGGTCGGCCGGAGGCTGCGCAGCCAGCCACCGCTCCAGCTCTTCCGTTTCTACGGTAGTGAGACGGTGCTGTAAACGGCGGTGCAACAGTTCCGCTATTCGCTCCATAGTGTCCAGCTGTTGCCGGTCCTTCTCTGATAATGATATCGACAAGTTGTACTGCTTTTTATACCTGAAATTTTACCGGCGCGCAAAATACGATGGCCCTCACACATTTTCAGCGCGTTTGCATGACGATAACAATTTTACCGCGCTGCTGCCGGTACTGTCTCTAAAACACGGTAACTGCCGGTTTGAACTAGTCCGCCTGAAAAGAAATTTTCCGCCCGACGCATAGCTTGCAGGTATCCGCTTATTTGCTTAGTTTAGCCTGCCTGGGACGGCCAATCAACCAATACCGTTTATTGTCATGGAGAGTCAAGATCATCTGGAAGCAATCATCCCTGCGTTTCAACAAGGGAACCCGCAAGCTTTCGACGCTTTTTTTAAGGCACACTATAAACCGCTGGTATTCTTTGCCGGACAACTGCTTGCTGACGCTGCCGAAGCGGAAGACATCGTGAAGGACAGCTATGTCAAATTATGGCATAAACATGCCGACTTCGACCATCCCAAAAGCATCCGGGGCTTTCTGTACACAACTACCCGCAACGCCTGTCTCAATCAGTTGAGACACCGGAAAGTAAAAGACCATTACACCCGCGAAATGAGCTACCTGGATGAGCAGCAGGAGGAAAGTTATGTACTGCAGCGCATGATCCATGCCGAGTTGTTACAGTCTATTCAACGGGAAATAGCCCTGTTGCCCGCCAAACGGCAGCAGGTATTCCGCATGATATACTTCGAAGGCCTGCGGCTGGAAGAAATTGCGGAACAAATGGGCATATCGGTTTTTACTGTAAAGGAACACAAAGCCAAAGCGCTGGCGCAGCTGCGGCTGCGGTTCACAGATGAACAACTCATGCTCTTTTTCCTGCTTGCCGGTTGTTCGCTTCTCAAAGCATGATTCATAAAAAAGCCCCGTGGATAAACATCCGCAGGGCACATCATCAACTATTGATTTTTGCTTATGAGAAAAACGTCAGATATTTTTAGCCATCAGTGCAATCTTTTCATCCAGCGATACCAGGTGCGCTTTGGTCAGGGCGTCGGCCGCACGCGGTATGGCCCGGCTGATCATAGCGGCCACCGCCCGTATATCGGCGCTGGCGATGGAAGAGGCTTCTGACTCACTCACCGTTACTTTGCTCTCCCGGGTGATCTTGTACAAAGCGCCGAGATATGCCTTCTGCATATTGCGGTGGTAAGCGTCGATCTTCACACTGCTCTTACCCAGGTCAGCCCAGATACCCTGGTGCAACATGGTCATATAGGCTTCGATCCCCAGGGTTTTATCTGCGCCATAACGACGCTCCAGCATCATCACATAATTGATCCGTTTCACATCCAGCAGGCTGTTTACGGCATTGACCTGCATCAGGTCTACCGGCGTTTGTTCGGCAGGATTGTCTACACGGTCTGTTACTGCCGGGTCCAGTAACCAAAACGGGGTGTTAAATACCTCCTCGTTGAAGAACTTAACCGCTGCCACCTGTCTGGCTTTCGGCACAGGAACATAAGACGGACGGTCGTCACCATCGGGGTATACGGTGTAATGCACTGCTGCAATATTTTTGGCCACATGCACCACATAACGGTGGAACTGCTGCATCACATTATCATACATTGTCTTCAGCGCTGCCCGCTGCCCGTTTTCTTCGCGGGTCCACTTACGGAGATTGGTCATCACCCGTTTCAGATTTTTGATGCCATAGGTGCCCGCTTTGGCAGCATCGTCACCCAGGTCTTCTGTCTGACAACGCGGGTCGATCTGACGGGTTTCGCCATCTCCAAACCAAAGGCGGTTATTGCTTTCCAGGCGCTTCGTCACCAGTTGCCCCATAACCCGGTTGTCTTCCTCGGCAGTCGGCGCACCTACGATTTTGTAGCCGAATTCGATGGCCCATTTGTCGTATTCGCCAATACGGGGAAACAGCAACTCCTGTGGTATCCTGTCTTCCGGTTGAGCAACATAGTTAAACCGGGCATAGTCCATAATGCTGGCTGTATGGCCGTGTTTCTGCAGGTAGGTGATGCTGCGCAGGCTGTCCACCGGCGTCTGGCTGCTGCTGCCGAAGTTATGACGCAGGCCCAGGGTATGACCTACTTCATGACTGGATACAAAACGGATCAGCTGTCCCATCAGCTTTTCGTCGAATTTAGGCAGCTGGGCCTGTGGGTCGTTAGGACCAGCCTGCACCATATACCAGTTATGCAACAGGTCCATTACGTTATGGTACCAGCCAATATGGGTCTGTATGATCTCTCCGCTGCGGGGATCGTGGGTATTGGGGCCATAGGCATTCGATATTTCGGAGGCAAAATAGTTGATGAAGGAATATCGAACGTCTTCCTGGTGCATGGTGGTATCGTTTTCGGGCCACTCTCTGGCCACAATGGCATTTTTGAAACCGGCCTGCTCAAAGGCCACCTGCCAGTCGTTGACGCCTGCGATCAGGTAAGGACGCCACTGTTTGGGTGTAGCCGGATCGATGTACAATACGATCGGTTTCACCGGCTCCACCAGCTCTCCCCGTTTGTATTTCTCCATGTCTTCCGGTTTGGGCTCCAGCCGCCAGCGATGGATAAAGTTCCGTTTTGTCACCTTCTGCTGGTGATCACCGTACTCCATGAAATAGTCAGCGAAATACCCGACCCTTTGGTCTGCAAACCTGCGCTGCATTGGCTTTTCTGGTAGTGCTACAAAAGAAGTATTGGTTTCCAGGGTGGCCGGGCGGGAAGGCGCCGGCGTCAGTCCGCCTACCGGTTTGGTAGTACCATTTTTGGAAACCGCTATTTCTATATTTTCCGGAAAGGCCATAATAGACTGCACTTCCAGGTCTTTCATCGTTTTTACGTCAAGCGCTTTTTTCAGTCCTTCATGACCATCGCCGGAGTTAACGAAAGCGGCAGGGTCCCGCAGAAATTTACTGACATCGATCACGTAGCTACCAGAATCCTTTCCATATGCCTTGATAGGGAAAGACGTCAACACCGGATTCAGATTGGATTTGACAACGGCGCGGTAGATGTTATTGGAGGAATCTGCATCGCTGATCACCAGGTTCAGGCGGACACGGATGGTCTCATTGGGTCCTTTTTCAAAGATCACGGTATGGTTATCCAGTTCTTCCCCGGCATAAGCGCCGGTGCCGCCCGGCGCTTTACGGATGCGGTTCACCACCAGGATGTCGCGGCCCAGCAGCGGCTCTCCTATTTCAAAAAAGATGCTGTCCATCTCCCGGGTGGTGTGCACGGTAAAAAGCCCTTTTTGTGTTTGTAGTCCGGGAGTGATGACCGAAGCGTAAGGCTTCACACCGTTTTTATTGGCTGTGGCCACAGGTTTCACTGCCGGCGCCGCCGGGGGGACCACCGTCTTTTTCTTCTTTTTGTCTCCATTTTTAAACACAGCACAGGAAGCCATCACAGCTAAAAATGGAATATAGAGATAACGTTTCATTGGTGAATATGAATGGTTTTAGTAGGTAATTATTTTTTATACAGATGAGAGGAGAGCCGTTCCATCCTCTCCAGCAGGTCGGCCAGATGAGCGGCCACCACGGCATTCGCTGCGTGGGGCGATGCTTTGCGGACCAGCGCCGATATTGTTTTAATTTCGGTTGTGGCAACGGTCACGGCGTCCGATTCACTCACCTCCCTTTCTTTGTGCATCAGCAGACTAAAGAGTGCACCCACATAGGCTTTCTGCATATTGCGGTGATACGCGTCGATGTGCACGCTGCTGCTGTCAAGTCCCTTCCAGATGGTACTCCGTACCATGGCCAGCAATTCTTCTGCCGTCAGCGTTTTACCGGCGCCAAAACGTTTGGTCAGGCTTAACAGCCTGTTGAGCTTCACGGGAGAGAACAGTGAATTGACTGCCTTAACCTGCATGTCTTCTATATAGTCTGAAGTATAAGGCAGCTGGCATTTGTTCAGCACCGTGGTATCCAACAGCCAGTCCGGCGTGGTAAACAGTTCCGTGTTGACATAGGCGACTGCAGCGATTTGTCTTTCTTTTTCCACCGGAACAAAAGAAGGTTGGTCATCGTCATCTGAGCGGGGGGTATACCATACGCCGCCAACATTATTACTGATGTGGTTGAGATAATTATAATACTGGCCCAGCACCAGGTCATACATCCGGTAGAGATTTTCGCGGAAGCCGCCTTCCTCTGCCGTCCAGCGGGGCAGATTGGCCATTACCCGTTTCAGATTGCGCACACCGAGCGTACTGGCTTTGACGTTATCATCGCCCAGATCTTCCGTCTGACAGCGGGGATCGCCGCTTTCTGATTCCCCGTCTCCGAACCATAGCCGGGGATTGGCGGCCAGGCTGTCTTTTATCAGCCGCGCCATGATGGCGGCATCCGCTTCGGGTGTTGGTGCACCGGTTAACCGGTAGCCCCATTCAATCGCCCACTTATCGTAATCATTCACCCTGGGAAACAAAAGCCGTTGCGGAATGCTGTCTTCCGGCTGCGCTACATAATTAAAACGGGCATAATCCATAATGCTGGCGGTGTGGCCGTGGGCTTCCAGGTAGGTGATACTACGCAGGCTGTCTACGGGTGTGCAGCTGCTGCTGCCAAAATTGTGACGCAGTCCCAGCGTGTGCCCGATCTCGTGACTTGATACAAAGCGGATCAGCTGACCCATGAGCTCACTGTCCAGGCGGGAAAAACGGGCCATAGGATCGCTGGGACCGGCTTGTATCTGGTACCAGCCCTGCAGCAGTTCCACTATGTTGTGGTACCATCCGATATTGGTCTGTATGATTTCACCGCTGCGGGGATCATGGGTATTAGGGCCATAGGCGTTCGTAATCTCCGATGGCAGGTAGTTGATGAAGGAATAGCGTACATCTTCCATGTGCATGGTGGTATCCTGCTCCGGCCACTCTTTAGCGGTGATGGCGTTTTTAAAACCTGCCTGTTCAAAGGCAGGCTGCCAGTCATTGACGCCCTGGATCAGGTATTTCCGCCATTGCTTTGGCGTGGCGGGATCGATATACAACACGATAGGGTGGGCAGGTTCCACCAGTTCTCCGCGGAAATAGCGTGCGCTGTCCTCCGGCTTGGGTTCCAGCCGCCAACGGTGGATCAGCTCCTGCTTTTTCACCACCTGCTGCGTATCGCTGTATTCCAGGAAGCTGTCGGTAAAATATCCGACCAGTTTATGCGCGTAACGCGGCTGCATAGGCGTTTCAGGCAAAAGCACAAAAGAGGTATTTGTTTCCAGCGTGGCCGGTGAAGGTACCTTGCTATACAGTGTTTTATCAGCCACACCATTTTTGGTAATGGCAATTTCCACGTTGGAAGGATATGTCCGGATAGCTGTGACGGCATGGTCTTTCATGAATTTTACCGTCAGAAAATTGTTGATCTGTGCCCCTTCTGCGTCATTCACGAAACTGGCGGGGTCTTTCAGCAGAGCGGTCATGTTCACCACGAAGCTGGCGCTGTCTTTTCCATATGCCAGAATAGGCAGCACTGCCAGCACGGGCTGGGTATTAGAGACCGTCACCGCCTGATGGATCACCTGTGAAGTGTCTGCGCGGCTGGAGAGATACCGCTGCTTTAATAACAGTGTCCCGTTGTTGCCCCTTTCAAAAAATATAGTCGTATTCGTTAGTTGTTCCCCGGCATACATTTTCACCCCCCCGGCCACTTTCAGGATGCGGTTGATCGTGAGGATGTTTTTGCCCAACAGTTTTTCCCCGACCTCAAACAACACTGTGTCCAGCCCAGTGGTACTGTGAACGGTGAAGAGGCCGCGCTGTGTATGCATTTCCGCGGTAATCAGCCTGTCGTAGGGCAGTACCCCGTTTTTTCCTGTAGTGACCTGCTGCGCGGCGGGCAGCGGCCCCTTCCTGCCGCTTTTTTTAAACATGGCGCAGGAAGCCATTGCCATTAGCAATGGCAGATAAGCATAGCGATTCATTAGGCGATAAATTGATATTGACGATTAGTAAACCCGGACCACCTGGTGAAGGCATTCTTTTACGGGCACGTCCTGTAATAATTGTCTTTCTGCCATTCCGGCGGAGGGTAGTTGCAGCAGTATGCTGTCGCTTACCGGCAGGTCATTTGCTGTTTGTACACAATCCATAGTGGTGATCCACTGCATATAACGGTCTGCCCGGCTGGCGGAGCCGTTGTCCCACACCAGTACCACCGGGAATCCATGGGTTGCTGCCTGTACCTGGTATGTAGCCTTTTGCGCAGGACCGCCGTTATTACGCAGATCAATGACAATACCGGTACGACGCGAAGCCCACTGCTGAATCAGCGTCCCGGCCAGCAGCTGGTAACGGTCTATCAGCGCATTCGCCTGTTGATCAGCAGCAGCATCAGGAAGCGACAATGCTATAAACTTAGCGGCGCTTCCGTTCATCTGCCACTCAAAATAAACTGGAGAAAAAGGGAAAGAACCAAAGGTTCCGGGGAGCTGATTTTCGTCCCGGTCTTCTCCCAGATTTAAAATATGGTGATCGGGCAACATACTTCTGTCAGGCATATCCCTGCCTCCCGGCGCTGTATTCCTTGATCCGCAGCTGCACAGCAGGGCATATAACAACAAGTATAGTCCTCCCCGCCTGCAACAATTCTTTCTAAGCAGCATTTAATTAAAGTTATTTAGCCATTAAAACACGGAGGAGGGATGTATGAACTAGTGAGCGGGGAAATTTTGAGGAAAATTTCAACATTCACCGTCATGTTATATCTTTGAATTAATGTTGACCTTAAAAAAATTTGTAAAATACAGCCTCATTTTCCTCGGCATCATCGCCCTGCTGCTGCTGTTCGTGGCAGGATGTTTTTGGGTAGGCACAGAACAGAGACGACGCCAGGCTGCCGAAGACGGGGAAAAATACAGCAAGGCATGCGATTCCGTCGCTACCATTACGGAGCAACCTGAAATTAAATTTTCGGGGTTTCAGCAAAAAGAAATCCGGCAGCTACGGTTCAACATCCTGCGTAACGGGCAGGCTATCCGGGACACACTGCTAAAGAGTCATTTTTCCTATATCTCGGATGACAGCATGTATTGCGCCATGCGCATGCCTTATCCGGTCTTTATGAAGACGGATACCATTGTGGTGACTACGGGGAGCGGCCTTCATTTCTATCTTTCAGGCTATCACCATACCGCATCGTTACACTATGGCATGTTTGGGTATGTTGGCAGCCATGACTGCCGGCTGGCGGATGCTGTGGTGATTAATAATGAGCCGGCGCCCTACGGCACGTTGCTTAAAAATAATGGATGGCTGCACCCGGAGAAAGATATCCTTAAACAGATGATTGCGCCGCAAACACCGGCATTTGACAGTATTTCCGGTAAAAGCCCTGTTTCATACGAGAAGGCGCAGGAGATCTTCGAGGCAAACAGGATGAACAAGCAGCTGGTTTCGCAGCTCATCTACCGGATAGAGATCGGGCCGGAGGGCAGCTTTTATGTTTTCGGGGAAGAAGATGAAAATAACCGGCATCGGGTGGATATCATCAAAATCAATATGCAAACCGGTGCTTACAGCCGGGAGAAAAAATAATCCCGGAAACAAACGGTGTTGTTTCCGGGATAACCAGTCTGATTCAGAGGGCGTCATTACCAGCCCGGGTGATGTTGTAAGGTCCGCCATCTATGCTGGCGATAAGCCTTTTGTTTTTGAGCCTGCGGAACATGTCGAGGTCGCATTTTTCGAGCCAGCTGCCTTCGGCGCTTAGGCACATTACTTCCGTAATTTTTCCTTTTTCATCCCGCTCGAAGATGACCCTTCCTCCTCTTGATAATGCTTCCAGTACTCTTCTTTCCGGTTTGGATATATTGACAATTTTTCTGTCTTTCCTTTTCAGGGGATTCATGCTGTATGTTGTTGTTACACATGAACAGCGTCTTCCAGCAATTTTTGTAACGCGGCGGTCCGCTGTTCTTTTGTGAAGGGTGTTTTGTAATACACCTCATATAGCTCCAATCCTTCCAGTGCGGCCCATATGAGCAGCGCCCTGATGGGGTCTTTTACTTCAGCGGCGATGCGCTGCCAGTAACGTTCGTAAAAGTCCGCATATAAGTCTGTGATGGGCGGCTCCTCCATGGCGCCGGCGTTAAACATTCCTTTCCATAACTGAATGAGTTCGCCGGACGGGTCGGCGATGGCACGCAGAAAGCCCGTCAGCACCGGGTTGTTGCCGTTGGGTGCTTTCGCTATTTCCTTTTCTATGATGGTCTCTGCCAGGGCCAGTGTATCCGCTATCATCGCCGTTACCAGGTGGCGTTTGGTAGGAAAATTATGGGTAAGTGCCCCTCTACTGGCCCCTAACCTGACAGCAACAGCCTGGAATGAAAGGTGATGAGCGCCTTCCTCCTGCACAATCTGTCGGGCGGCAGTGGTGTACTGCTCCCGGGTAAACTGTCGTTTTCTGCTCATTATATTCAAATTAAGAAACGGAACGTTCTGTTTCTTTTACAAAAATAGGGATTTCCGGGAAAAACAAAAAGCCTTACAG
>NZ_CAMLHC010000048.1 GCF_946479755.1 uncultured Chitinophaga sp.
TCCAGAGCAGTGTTACAGATTTACCGGCAGGCACGCCTGTTACGGTAGTGGTGTAGTTGTTCGGATTGGTAATCTGTGCTCCGAGGTTAGCGCCTACAAAGCTCCACACACCTTTCTGATCGGAGGCCGGCTGGTTGCCGGTCACGGTGAAGTCTTTGGTATCGCACTGCTTGATTTCAGGGTTACCTGCATCGGCAGTCGGCATAGACCTCACCACCACGGTGGCATTATCGGTAACGGTACAAGCGCCGTTTTTCACGGATACTGCGTACACTTTGTTACCGGTGCCGGTGGGCGTGTGCGTGAAAGTTGTTTTGTTATCTGTACCCGCGATGGCAGTGCCGTTCAGCGTCCAGCGGATGGTATAACCAGCGTTGCTGTTGTCGATGCTGAGGGTAGTTGTTTCGCCTTCGCAGATTTCTGCCGGGCTGGCTACCACATCAACCGTAGGTTTAGCGTCGATCGTGACGGAGAACGGATAACTGGTGGCGCAACCGGCGTTGGTGCCATCCTGGATGGTCAGCACAAAATTATAAGTACCGGCCGGGGTGGCGGCAGGGTAGTTCACTTTAATAGTGCCTGCACCTGTCCACGCAGCGTCCACGATCGCAACGAAGGAAGGCAGCGCATTGGTGGCTGCTGGTTTGATGGAATATTTGGTGATGATACCGGTCGGATTGGACAGTACCAGGTTGAAGAACGCGTCAGCGTTACATACAGCAGGTACGGTTGCGACGGTCACCGTTGGCGCTGCATTGAGTGTCAGCTTCACGCTGGAGGTACTGTTGGTACATACGCCGCCATTGCTGATAGTCCAGGTAACGGTGACAGTCTGTGGTGTGCTGGTGGACGTCAGTGTAGCGATCGCCTTCGGGTCGTTGGCGTTGCTGAAGGTCACGCCAGTGCCGGACCAGGTACCTGTTTCGGTGGTTTTCGGTGCATTGGCATTGAGCTGGAACTTGTTATTACCGCACTGGGTAATATCGGTACCTGCTTTGCTGACAGTGAGCGCTTCTGTGTTGGTCAGGATGATCTGATCAGAAGCGACGCAGGAAGCCTTGAAGGTATTGGTTACGGTCCATTGCAATGTTACGGAGCTACCGGCAGGCACGCCTGTTACGGTAGTGGTGTAGTTGTTCGGATTGGTAATCTGTGCTCCGAGGTTAGCGCCTACAAAGCTCCACACACCTTTCTGATCGGAGGCCGGCTGGTTGCCGGTCACGGTGAAGTCTTTGGTATCGCACTGCTTGATTTCAGGGTTACCTGCATCGGCAGTCGGCATAGACCTCACCACCACGGTGGCATTATCGGTAACGGTACAAGCGCCGTTTTTCACGGATACTGCGTACACTTTGTTACCGGTGCCGGTGGGCGTGTGCGTGAAAGTTGTTTTGTTATCTGTACCCGCGATGGCAGTGCCGTTCAGCGTCCAGCGGATGGTATAACCAGCGTTGCTGTTGTCGATGCTGAGGGTAGTTGTTTCGCCTTCGCAGATTTCTGCCGGGCTGGCTACCACATCAACCGTAGGTTTAGCGTCGATCGTGACGGAGAACGGATAACTGGTGGCGCAACCGGCGTTGGTGCCATCCTGGATGGTCAGCACAAAATTATAAGTACCGGCCGGGGTGGCGGCAGGGTAGTTCACTTTAATAGTGCCTGCACCTGTCCACGCAGCGTCCACGATCGCAACGAAGGAAGGCAGCGCATTGGTGGCTGCTGGTTTGATGGAATATTTGGTGATGATACCGGTCGGATTGGACAGTACCAGGTTGAAGAACGCGTCAGCGTTACATACAGCAGGTACGGTTGCTACGGTCACCGTTGGCGCCGCATTGAGGGTCAGCTTCACGGTGGAAGTACTGTTGGCGCATACGCCGTTGCTGATGGTCCAGGTCACAGTCACGGTTTGTGGTGTGCTGGTAGTCAGTGTAGCGATCGCCTTCGGATCGTTGGCGTTGCTGAAGGTGACGCCGGTGCCGGACCATGTACCTGTTTCGGTAGTTTTCGGCACGTTGGCATTGAGCTGGAACTTGTTGTTACCGCATTGGATAATGTCAGTTCCTGCATTGCTGACGGTGAGTGATTCTGTATTGGTTAAGGTGATGTTGGAGCTGGCCTTACAGGTCTTATTATATTTATTATTAACGGTCCAGGTCAGTACCACAGATTTTCCGGCCTGTAATCCGGTCACGGTTGTTTTCGGATTGGTCGGGTTGGTGATAACGGCGCCGTTGGCAGTACCGCTGATGGTCCACACACCTTCCTGGTCGGCAGGCAGGGCAGGAGCGTTCATGGTAAAGTTGCCGACGTTACACTGCGGGCTTACCGTACCCGGATCGGCTACGGGAACTGCTCTTACTTCGACGGCCAGCGTTTTGGTATCGGAGCAGGTCAGGTTGGTGACTTTAACGCCGTAGTTATAGGTACCGGCTGCTGTTGGCGTGTGGGTGATGGACTGGGTGCTGCCTGTCTGGGCAGTGCCGTTGATGGTCCATAATTTGGTGTAGGCGCTGTTGGAGGCTGCAACGCTCAGCGTCACGCTGGTACCCAGACAGATGTCTGTCGGTCCGCTGATGGTGGCATCCGGTTGGGCGTCTACCCTTAATTTAAAGGGAGCATCGTAAGTACATCCCTGGTTATTACCATCCTGGATGGTCAGGATAAAATCATAGGTGCCGGCTGCGGTGTTGGCTGGCAGCGGTACATTAATAGTACTGCCGGTAGCAGGCCAGGTGCCGGTTACATCCGTGAAGCCGGCCAGCGGTGTGCCAATGCCTTGTTTCACAGTGTATTTGGTAACGGCGCCGCTCAGCGCAGAGAAATTAATGGTAAACTGTTTGGCGGTCTGACAAACAGCAGGTACCGTAACGGTTACTCTTGGTGCGGGGCGCAGGTGCAGGTTGACTCTTGACACTCCGTCCGCACATTTGCCGTTGCGCAGTGTCCAGGTAACAGTGACATCCTGTGTGGTAGCGGTGCCTGTCAGTGTAGCGGTGGTCACCGGTGACGTCGGGTCACCGAAGGTAACGCCTGTTCCGCTCCATTGACCGGTTTCCCAGGCAGCAGGTGCTGTTCCGGAAATGTTAAACACTTTGTCGGCACACTGCGTAATGTCAATGGTGGCGGCAGAAACGGGGAGGGGCATGTTGATCAGCACCACTTCGTCGCTGGCAGCGCACCTGGACAGGTTTTTATTGGTGATGGTCCATACCAGGGTTACTGTTTTGCCGGCTGCCAGGTTGGTGACAGTCGCGTTGTAACTGGTAGGGTTGTTCAGCGTAGCACCTTCGTTGATACCACCTTTGAAGCTCCACATACCGGTTTGATCGGCCAGCGGCTGGTTGCCGGCGAGTGTGAAGGTGGTGGTATTACACAGTTTAATATCAGGACCGGCATTGGGTGCGGGCATTGAGTTGACAATGACTTCCGCCTGGTCCGATATGATACACTTCCCGTTGGTCACCGTAACGGTATAGATGTTTTTAGCCGGCGGTACAGCCGTCGGGTTGGTGACTTTGGTGGGCGTGTGCGTGATGGAGGTGCCTTTGGCGCCGGCAATCACGGTGCCGTTGTAGTCCCAGGTAATATCATATACGCTGTTCTCCGGCTGTATTTCCAGCTTGGCGATTTCTCCTTCGCAGATGCTCGGAGGTGTCAGCAGTTTAACATTAACGATGGGTTTTTGGTAAACGACAATTTCTGCGCGGTTACTATCGCGGCAGACTTTATTATCACCGTAGGATTTTTCACCCACCACTTCATAGGTGGTGGTAACGTTCGGGCTGACGTCCAGCGTGGTGCCGGTAACAGGCGGAACTACCTTCCATATATAGGAGGTATAGCCACCGGTTACTTCCAGGTGGGCGTTCTGGCCGTTACATATTTCGTTACCGGTAACCGAAATCTGTGGTTGTGGTAAGATGGTGATTTCCACTGGTCGGGAAGGGGCGGCGCAGTTCCCGAGTTTGACGTTGTCTTTTTCCGTGATGCCTACCCTGAAGTAATAGAGTTTGGCGACGGATGGATCTCCTTTCAGCGCGCCGGCTGTGAAGTTCAGGATGGGCGTTTTACTACCGGACACCACGCCGGTGTTCATGGGACCGTCCACCATATCGGTGTAGGTAACGCCATCGGTGCTGATCTGCCACTGGTATACCGGGTCCTGGAAATAAGTAATGGGCTCCAGGTAAGCTGTAAGGCTTAGAGGAGCGCCACCGCAGATCTGGTCTTTTGTTCTTTTTTCATCTTTCAGACCGTCCACATATGCAAAAAGATCGGGGCTGCAGTAGGTAAACTGGATATCGTCAATAGCGATGTCATTACCGCAACCACCGAAGTTATTGTTGAGGATGGTGAGTTTTACAGAAGTTTGATTGGGAGGTATTTTGAAGCTACCGCCATACTGTTGCCATTCGGGCCTTCTGAGGTTCATGGATACGTCGTTCGTATTGAACCTTTGTAACACAGCGCCTGTGGTTGGGTCTGTGAGGATAAACGTTACACCGGCATAGTGATAACCGTCCGGTTTGGTGTCGGATGCCCGGGCACAGGTCTGGTCAAATACTTCCATGCCGTTCACGTTCATGAACCAGGCAGAGAAGTTATAGACAGAGCCGGGGCAGAGATTTTTAATTGTTCTTTGATAGAAGGATTTTTTCTCGATCGCTGAGTTGATCACCAGCATACCGCCGAAAGTATTGATGTTATCGCCGTTGTTGGTGTGATCATAGGCTTTTACCCATTCTGGTTTTGCCTGTGTATGGTAATATTCTACATATTCATTATCTGCAATGTTTAAACTGGTGGTATTAGTAGGGAATTTATAGGTAGAGGCGGCTCCCAGGTTAGTATACAGGGAGTCGATGATCCGGTTTTTACGGGGCCGGTCTCCGGCGTTAAAAAGCCCGAAGTCCTCTTTAAAGCCGGCCATGGTACTGATGGTCCCGGCGCATTGGGTGATGGTACAGTCCTTTACTTTGATCTTTTTGGAGATGGTAGCTGTTCTGCTGCCATTCTTTTCGTAGATCTTGACGGTAAAGGTGTACTCGCCTACCTTGTTAAGCCGGATGGTCATTGCCGTGACGCCTGCGTAGGCACCGGGCGTCCGGCCTACCCATTTGTTGGCAGCCGATGCCAGTCCGTTTTCGGTGAAGAGGAACTCATAGTCATCATCGGCCAGGGCAGGAGAGACGCTCCAGTCCATAGAGCCGACCGTAAAGTCAGAGTTCCACAACAGGCCGTTCAGGGTGGCAAAACTACCTGCGCAGATACTGTCCGGGGCGTTGATAAACGCCCTTTGCGCCATCGTCTTTGCTGACGGTAGCACAAAGCCCGTTAACAGTAGTAAAAAGGTTAAAAGTCGTTTCATAGGTGTAAAACAGTTAAGTGAAAAAAGTATCAGTTCTGAGGGCTTTTGCCTGTTCAGTAACTGTTGTTTTCCAACCGCTTACAAGGGTGTTTGGACCCGGAAAACCGGTTCCGGTCCGGGTGAGGGAAGGTGTAGAATGTTTTCATAGGCGTCAGGTGTTTAATCGTTATATGGCTAAAATATGCGACTATTTTAAAATTAAAATTAAAAATAATATAGAGAAATAAAAAAAGTAATGAATTTTATAATATGATATGCACACTAGATAGGTAAAGGGGGAGGGTTAACGAAAATTGATTCTCAATCGGTTAAAGGGGGTGAAAAAAGCATCGAAAAAGTTATCCACATTTGGCTGCTGCCGGGATTTATTTACCTGGGACTGTGTTTTATGAAGTTATTTCCCTACCTTTGCAGACCAAATTTGATGTAAGATGCCCAAAGTAAGAACACATTCCCGGGCCAAGAAGACCTTCAAGGTTGGCGGGAACGGACAGATTAAGCGGTTTAAAGCCTTCAAAAGCCACTTACTGACTAAGAAAGCTACCAAAAGAAAACGTAGCCTGAGAGGAAGTACACTGGTTCACGAAGCGAATCTTAACCTGGTTAAGAGAATGCTCGGCCTCCGCTAGTATCCGTCCAAACAATCGAATTTTATAACCTGAGAAAAAACAAAGACAATGCCTCGTTCAGTTAACGCCGTAGCTTCAAGAGCCCGGAGAAAAAGGATCTTAAAGCAAGCCAAAGGCTTTTACGGTAAAAGGAAAAATGTTTACACCGTAGCGAAGAACGTCCTCGAGAAAGGACTTACCTATAGCTACGTAGGTCGTAAATTAAAGAAAAGAAACTATCGTCAGCTGTGGATCGCCCGTATCAACGCTGCGGTAAGAGCAGAAGGTCTGACCTACTCTGTGTTCATGAACAAATTAGCTGGTAAGAACATCGATCTGAACAGAAAGGTGCTGGCTGATCTCGCCATGAACGAACCAGAAACCTTTAAAGCACTGGTTGCTTCTGTAAAGTAAGCGCTAATTAACTTTAAATACCAGGTAGCTGGCATCCCACCGGATGTCAGCTATTTTATTTTTAGGAAAGAGGCCCACCACGGCCGACCCGCTGCCGCTCATGGTAGCATATACCGCCCCGCCTTCATACATCGCTGCTTTTATCTCCGCCAGTTCCGGGTGTGCTGCAAACACCGGTGCCTCAAAATCATTGCTGATCACCTGCCGCCAGTCGCCCACCGGGGACTGTATCGTTTCTTTTAACGCCCGTGCCGGCGCCTGTGGGGTGATTTGACGGAAAGCCCAACCGGTATTGACATGAATGCCGGGGTGCACCAGTAAAAACGAATAGCCGGAAAGGTCCAGTGACAGCGGCTCCATGATCTCGCCGCGGCCGGTGGCGTAACAAGGCTGGTTCAGGATAAAGAAAGGGCAGTCGCTGCCCAGCCGGGCGGCATAGTCAACCAGTTGAGCCGGGGTGAGTTCCAGCTGAAATTTTTTATTGAGCAGTTGCAGCATAAAAGCGGCATCAGCGGAGCCGCCACCGAGGCCGGCGCCGATAGGGATATGTTTGTGCAGGTGGATGTTGACCGGCTGCAACTGTGGAAAGTCTTCCTGTAACAGGTGAAAAGCCCGGAGGCACAGGTTATCCGCCGTATCGCCGGGGACAGGGATGCCGCTGCTGGTGAACTGCAGGTTGCCGGGGGTAATTACTTCCAGCGCATCTGTCACGGGCAGGGGATAGAAAACGGTTTCCAGGTCATGGAAGCCGTCTGCCCGCTTGCCGGTAATATGCAGGCCCAGGTTTATTTTACAGTTGGGAAAAACGATCATGGTTATGGCATTACACAGCAAAACCGCAGCGGCAGGAGATTCCCACCGGCAGCAGCTGTCCTTTCCGAAAAATAATTATTTACTTTTTCTGCTGTTGATTTCATCGCGGATGGCGATGGCACGGATATAATCCTCCTGTTCCAGTACTTCCTGAAGGAGTTGTGTCAGCTCGTCCAGGCTTAAAGCCTTGAGATCGTCCTCAGCGCCTCTCTCATGTTCGGAGATAGTGGGCGTGACAGGTTTTGCGCTTTTCTTACCTGCCGGATCATCCAGTAGTATGCCTGCGCTGTTGAGGATATTTTCGAAAGTGTAGATCGGACAACCAAAACGAACGGCCAATGCGAGGGCATCGGAAGTGCGGGAGTCTATCTCAATGGTTTCGTCGTTGCTGGAACAGATAAGTTTGGAGTAAAAGATGCCCTCCTGGAGATTGCTGATGACCACCTCATGGAGCTCTATGTTAAAAGCGTTCATGAAGTTTTTCATCAGGTCATGTGTGAGGGGGCGGCTGGGTTGCATTTTTTCTAACGCCACTGCGATCGCTTGCGCCTCAAAGCCCCCGATCACGATGGGTAAACGGCGTAATCCATTTACCTCTCCCAATACCACGGCATATGAATGAGTCTGCGTAATGCTGTGCGATAAAGCAACTATTTCCAGTTCTATTTTTCTCATATCTGTCTTGCGTTGTCGCTGAATGTTTTGTAAGACCGTGAAGTTAGAAAAATATTCCTTATCTAAAAAAAATCTATCATGATTAATGGCCATTTTGACGCAATTACAAATTAGGAATTACGAATTACGAGTGAAGGGCCCGGCTGTAGCGCGTTCGTTTGCGTAACCTGGCTACAGCGGTTACCCTTCCTTCGTAATTCGTAATCTATCGTGCGTAATAGCTGTTTATTGACCTTTGAATTCTTTGACCGCGGCTGTCAGTTTCGGTACCACCTCAAATGCATCACCAACTATGCCATAATCTGCGGCTTTGAAGAAAGGGGCTTCCGGATCTTTGTTGATCACAACGATCACCTTGCTGCCGTTAACACCTGCCAGGTGCTGTATAGCTCCGGAAATACCGATTGCCACATAGAGGTTGGGGCGTACGGTTAAACCGGTCTGGCCAACGTGCTCATGATGCGGGCGCCAGCCGGCGTCTGCTACCGGGCGGGAGCTGGCAGTGGCAGCACCCAGCGCTTTGGCAAGGTCTTCCAGTATGCCCCAGTTTTCGGGGCCTTTCAGGCCACGGCCGCCGCTGACGATGATCTCTGCTTCTGTGAGCGGAATATCGCCGCTGACAGTTTCTGTCCGGATTACTTTCACTTTGAAATCGGCATCGTTGATAGCAGGCGCGAAAGCTTCCACAGCAGCGGTGCCGGAGCCGGCCACGGCAGGGAAGGTGTTCGGCGTCAGTGCGATCACTTTGCGTTCGGAAGTGATATTTACGTTGGCGAAAGCTTTACCGGAGAACACGGTTTTTTTCACCACAAAGCCGTTGGCAGTATCCGGATAGGATATGGCACCAGCCACCAGTCCGGCTTTCAGGCGGGCAGCTACCCGTGGCGCTACCGCTTTGCCGTCGAAGTTGTGGGGAAACACGATCACGGCTGCGCCTTCTTTATCGGCTGCTTCCACAATGATTTTAGTGTATACGGTGCTCTCTACTTCCTGCAGGCGGGCATCGGCCACATGCAATACTTTGGCGGCGCCGTAATTGCCCAGGGCAGCCAGTTCTGCGTTGTCCGCAGGACCGAGTACCAGCGCCGTAGCGGTGGTGCCCAGCTGGGCGGCTACCTTTGATCCGTATTGAACTGCTTCCAGTGCTGCTTTCTTGATCTTTCCGTGTGCCTGATCGGCAAATATTAATATAGACATGAATACGTTAATTAGAAATGAAACAATAGATACCTGCTGCCCTGATTAGATCACTTTGGCTTCTTCATGCAGCAATTTCACCAGCTCCGTCACGTTGTCTGGGTTGATCAGCTTCACACCTGCTTTTGCCGGCGGCAGCTCAAAACTCACTACGCTGGTCAGCGTATCGGTTGCAACAGGCTCTACTACGGCCAACGGCTTGGTGCGCGCCGCCATAATGCCGCGCATATTCGGGATACGCGCTTCTGCCATTCCTTTCTGACAGGAAACAACTACCGGCAGGGACACTTCGCAGATCTCTTCACCGCCTTCGATTTCCCGGTTGATCGTGGCCACCGTGCCGTTCAGCTCAAATTTGGCTGCGATAGACACATAGGGCAGGTCCAGCAGTTCCGCTACCATACCGCCTATACCTGAACCGTTATAGTCGATAGTCTCTTTACCGGTGAATATAATGTCATATTGTTTTTCTTTTGCATGCGCGGCAATCTGTGCAGCGATATAGTAACTGTCCGCACTGTCGGCATTGATACGGAACGCCTCGTCACCTCCCAGTGCCAGCGCCTTCCGGATGATAGCATCGCAGTCAGCTCCGCCTACGGTGATCAGATGAACATCGGCACCTATCGTTTCCTTCAGCTCCAGCGCTCTTACCAGTGCGTACCATTCATCATAGGGGTTAATAATAAACTGGACACCAGCCTCATTGAATTTCGTGTTATTGTCCGTGAAAGCTATTTTTGCAGTCGTGTCCGGAGTTTTACTGATACAAACTAAAATCTTCATGGCCTTAAACTGTTTGGTTTAAAAATGCGGTAATGGCAAATATATCTTATTTATGTACGCCAACCGCAAGGCTATATTATGATTTTAATCAGTATAAACAACAGAAATATGAATGATATTTATAATTTGTTGATACCGGTAAAAGCACAGCAAAGACATGGACAGAATCGCACAGATCAAACAAATGCTGGAAACAAGTCCGAATGACAGTTTCCTCAAACACGCCCTGGCACTGGAATATATTAAATTAAACAATGACACTGCGGCCCGGCAGCTGTTTGAAGAGCTGCTGGCGTATGAACCGGGATATACCGGCTCTTATTACCACCTTGGCAAACTGCTGGAACGGCAGGAGCAGAAAGAAGCCGCCATTGCGGTATATGAAAAAGGGATGGCGATGGCCAAAGCCGCCAACGAAAGGCATACGTACAATGAACTGCAGTCGGCCTACGAAGAGCTGGTCTATTAATCTATTCAACACACATCCATGCCGCAACATTTACTGACTAATTTTATGGCCCACATCGCCGGGCAACGTTTGTTTGACCCTGCCCAACGTATACTGCTGGCGGTAAGCGGCGGGGTAGACTCTGTGGTGATGGCCCACCTGTTCAAACAGGCCGGACTGCCGGCGGGTATCGCCCATTGTAACTTTCAGCTGAGAGGGGAAGAGTCCGTCCGTGATGAACAGTTTGTGCAGCAACTGGCCGCCTCCCTTGGCCTGCCGTTGTACACCACCCGTTTTGATACCAACGCCTATACCGAAAGACATAACGTCAGCATACAGGTGGCCGCGCGGGACCTGCGCTATCAGTGGCTGGAAGAGGTCCGCCAGCAGGAAGGTTACAGCTATATCGCTACGGCCCATCATATGCAGGACAGCGTGGAAACCGCACTGATGAATTTCTGCAAAGGCACCGGTATTGCCGGTCTGCATGGTATCCTGCCCAAACAGGAACGGATTATCCGTCCGCTGCTGTTTGCCGACAAGGACGTCCTGATCGCTTATGCTGCACTGCACGGCATCGGTTTTGTGGAAGACAGTTCCAATATAACGGATAAGTATACACGTAATTTTTTCCGTCACCAGGTTATTCCCCGTATGCAGGAAGTGTATCCTGCCGCGGTGAAAAACATGGACAATTCCATCCAGCGGATGCGCGAGGCGGAAATACTTTACCAGGAATCTGTGGCACGGCACCGTAAACGCCTGCTTTTTCAGAAAGACAACACCTTTATGATCCCTGTGCGGAAGCTGCAGCAGACAGTACCGCTGCAGACGGTCGCCTGGGAACTGCTGAAAGATTTTGGTTGTTCGGTAGCGCAGCTGCAACAAGTGCTGCAACTGCTCCACAGCGAATCAGGACGCTACGTGGAAACATCCACGCACCGTATCATCCGCAACCGCAGCTGGCTGCTCATTACGCCGGCGGCACAGCCGGATGCCGCCATTCATGTGCTGGACGCAGCGCCCGCACACGTGACCTACGATAACGGACAGCTGCAGGTGCGTCAGCAGGAGCGGGGACAGGCGGCTATTCCCACGGCGTTGGAAACAGCCTGGCTGGACGCCGCCAAAGTAAGTTTCCCGCTGATCTTACGCAAGTGGAAGCAGGGCGACTATTTTTATCCGCTAGGGATGCCTAAAAAGAAAAAGATCAGCCGCTTCCTGATAGATCAGAAACTGTCGCTGCCGGAGAAAGAAAATGTATGGGTGATAGAATCTGCCAAAAGAATCATCTGGGTAGTGGGCATGCGTATCGACGATCGCGTCAAGATCACCACAGGAACAGAGAACATCATTGCTATAACATTAAAAACCCGGGACTAAGCCCGGGTTTTTAATTTGCGCGGGGTAAAGTACCCCGCCACTGAAATATCATTAAGGACGGTGCAGCAGCAGGTCTACGAAACGGGCACCCAGCTCCGGATGGAAAATCAGCGGAAACACGATCCCGAACAAAGCTCCCCAGAAATGCGCATCATGGTTGATGTTGCCGCCGCCTTTCCTGGAAAGGTAAGCGGAAAGGAACAGGAACAGCACCCCGTAAAGAACAGCCGGCATCTTAATGAAAAAGAACACGCCGATCTGTGCCCAGGGTTCTACCATGATAAAAGTAAAGAGCACCGCGGAAATAGCCCCTGATGCGCCCAGTGACGCATAATGGGAGTTATTGCGGTGTTTGAGAAAAGAAGGGATATCAGATACGATGATACCTAACAGGTAGTACAACGGATACATCAGCTTTAAGCCAAACAACGCCCTGAAAACATCTTCCACATATGGCCCGAAGAAAAAGAGGGTCAGCATGTTGAAGATAAGATGGGTATAGTCGGCATGTACAAACCCCGAGGTGATGAACCGGTAATACTCGTTATGATTTTTTACCATGTATGGTTGCATCGTCAGCTTATCCAGCTGGTCATAATTGTTCAATGCTGTATAGGAAATCAGGCAGGTAATAATGATAATAATAATACTGACGGACATAAGCTCAGATGTTAGACTATAAATGTAACTATTGATGATGATATTTTTCCCTGTTTAATACCGTATAGGCACGATACAGTTGTTCGGTAAAGATGAGCCGCACCAGCTGATGCGGGAATGTCAGCGGTGACAGGGACATCTGCAGTTGCGACCGTTGCAGCACGGACTGGTCAATGCCGAAAGCGCCGCCGATCAGGATGATCAGTTGCCGCGTGCCGGCATTGGTACGCTGTTGCAGGAATTCTGAAAACTGTACGGTCGTCATCATTTTCCCGCGTTCATCCAGCGCCAGCAGATAATCGGTGGGTTGCAACAGGTCGAGGATGATTTTAGCCTCCTGTTTTTTCAGTTCAGGTACCGATAAACTGGCGGCCTGTTTGACTGTAGGAATCAGCTTCACCTCAAAATCCACGTAATGTTGTAACCTTTTTTGGAAAACGGCCATGCCCTCCCTAATGTAGGGATCATGCTCTTTTCCGATGCTCCAGAGTTGAATTTTCACTTGCAATAATCATTAAACAACAGTTGTAAAAGTAAGTGTAAATCAGAAAATTGCAGAAAAAAAATAGGAAGAATTTGGTATTTTCGAAAAAAGGGCTACCTTTGCAATCCTATCACAAACAAATGGCTGCGTAGCTCAACTGAATAGAGCATCTGACTACGGATCAGAAGGTTTCAGGTTTGAATCCTGACGCGGTCACTAAGAAAAGGTCACTTCATTGAAGTGACCTTTTTCTTTTTACGTCGGCTGTAAAAGAATAATGCTGCTCTCCCGGCAACACTACACATTTAACATCTCGCAGTTTGACAAGTGGTCCGGGTATTACAGATGATAGCCTGTGTGGCGCACATACAATCACTTGGCAACGTAGCGCCGCCAATGATCTCCGCCTGTTTCTCTTCGCTCAGGGCAGCGATCTGGATTTTTCCCAGCAGTAATTTTTTTACGGAGCCTGCTTTTACTTTTTTCATGACGCGGATTTTGATGAGTCTCAAAGGTCAGCCTGGCTGCTGCAAGTTTCCTTCAGTAAAAAAACAGGGAACGGCGGTTAACTGCTTTTCAGCACTTTGGTCCTTACCGTATTAAAAAACTCGGGAGTTAAGCCCAGGAAGGAGGCAATGTATTTTTGCGGGACACGTGTATCAAACGCCGGATATTTCTCCCTGAAACGCCGGTAACGTTCTTCTGCTTTCAGCAGATGTTGCTGTAATATCCGGTGCTGGTAAACGGCTAAAGAATACTGGAATATTTTCCGGTAGAAATGTTCCAGTTTGGGTACCCGTTGTAAATAGGCCTCCAGGTCAGTATCATGAATGCGGAACACCTCTGAAGGCTCCAGTGCCTCTACGGCATACAGGGACGCTGTTTGAAAGGTACGGCTGTAAATATCCGATATCCACCAGTCTTCTATACCGAAATAGAAGGTATGCTCGTTTTCCTCCTCGTCGCGGAAATAAGTTCTCAGACAGCCTTTATTGATATAGGCTTCATGCCGGCATACTTCACCCGGACTGATCAACAGCTCTTTTTTCTTCAACGGCTGCACTTCAATCAGTGAACAGAACTCGTCGGCCTCCTTCGGGCTTAGTTGTACATGCCTGGCAATATTCTTCAGGATGTTGTCAAAAATCATAGCGATAACAACATTTTAAAACCATTTCTAAAGATACCTTAATTTTTCCGGCCTTCTCCGCGCTCTACCTTTACCGGATAATGGCTTACAAACTACGTTAACATGCATCATTCATTTTTTAAAGCAAGCCTGCTTGTGATACTGGGCGCCATCAGCTTCGGGGTACTGGGCACATTTGTTAAACTGGCCGGGAATGATGGCTATGGTACTGCGACCATCAATTTTGCCCAGGTGCTGATGGGAGTGCTGATACTGGTACTGTTGAATCTTTTTGCCAGGCATACGACAGACAACAGCCGGATATTTACCACCCGTGAAAAATGGCTGGTGATGTTACACGGCGTTTGTGTGGGGTTGATCGGTACATTCTATATGCTGTCTATCCGTTACACGTCGGCCGCCATCAGCATTGTGCTGCTGAACCAGTCGGTCTGGATGGGCGTGCTGCTGGATAGCATCCGGAGCCGGCGTTTTCCATCTGCCCGCAAAACAATATCAGTAGTGATTGTCTTGGCCGGTACGTTGCTGGCCACGAATATTTTACGGGCTGGCGCCGCCTTTAGTATGGCCGGCCTGCTTTTCGGGCTGCTGGCTGCCATCGCGAACACCACCTCCATTTATCTCTCCAGTCATGTAGTGATCCATAAATCACCACTGCGCAGGACACTGTACCTGAGCATAGGTTGCCTGATAGCAGTAATGCTAGTATGGGGCCGTACCCTGTTGCATCAGTTTGATCCGCAGATAATGTGGCGCTGGAGTATTCCACTGGCACTGACGGGAATGGTGCTGCCACCGCTGCTTTATATCAGGGGAATGCCGGTGATTGGCGTAGGTCCCAGCAGTATCATTACCAGCCTTCAGATTCCTGCCGCCGCTATTTGCGCGCTGCTGGTGCTCCATGAGCAGGTGAACGGATACCAGTGGGCTGGGATCTTATTGATCATTGCAGCGGTGATATGGATGAACATCCCCACTGTAAAAAAAACGGAATAGCTGCAGGGTGAAGTATTGACGCACTGTACGACTGCATACCCTTTGCAGATACAAAGACGATATTTATACTTCACCTGAAATGCTTCCGTTATGAAAAAGAGAAAGTTACAGCTCCCTAAACTCTCACTGCACAAAGCGGTCATCAGTGATTTATCCCAACAAAAGATAACCGGAGGGGCTACATTGCCCTGGGAAACCTGTGGTCAGACGATCTGCCAGGCAAGCTGCCAGTGTACCCAGTTTAACTGCCCTTCCCGCGACCCTAACGGCGTAACCTGTGTGCTTACCTGTATTACAACTGTATGTTGATAATAGCTAACCAAAACCCTTTCGTTATGAAAAAGAAAAAACTGAATCTTTCCAAACTTACCCTGAACAAAGAAGTGATCGGTAACCTGTCGCAGGAAAAGATAACAGGTGGCGTCTCTTCACCACGACTTACCTGTAACCTTACCTGTCTTCGTACTTGTCTGCAAACCTGCCTGGACAGCTGCTTTTGTACCGAAATATCCCAGTTTCAGGCCTCCTGTGAAACAGGCTGCAATACTACCGCCATTTGTCCTTGACAGGCCATTATTTAACCCAAACCCTTTCGTTATGAAAAAGAAAAAATTAAACCTTCCCAAACTTTCATTGAGCAAAGAAGTCATCAGCCATTTATCCCAGGATAAAATAGTGGGTGGGGCAACTGTACTGGAGAATACCTGTCGCAGGTCCTGTTTTCAATCCTGCATTACCTGTTTTGTTACCTGCCTTGATTGTGTAACGCAAGATCTTTCCTGCCCGGTTACAGCTTGCCGGTAAATATGCTTGTGTAAATGCATGCATTGGCCATCTGATCAGTAGCATGAACTTATAGCGGGCGTCTCAAAATACTTTTGAGACGCCCATTTATTTTCAGGACAGCGTCGATCCGCGCAAATGAATGCCGGTGTAGGAATCCGTCCGTGCTGTCAAAGCTTCCGGCGTTCCTTCGAAGATGATCTTCCCGCCTTTGTGCCCGCCTTCCGGGCCCATATCGATGATCCAGTCGGCCTGTTTGATCACATCCAGGTTGTGTTCAATCACTACCACGGTATTGCCTTTTTCCACTAACCCGTCGATCAGCTGGACCAGTTTTCCCACATCCGAAAGATGCAGGCCGGTAGTAGGTTCGTCCATCACGTATATACTACCTTTTTTATGTAGTTCGCTGGCCAGTTTGATCCGCTGGCATTCCCCACCGGAGAGCGTGCTTAACGGCTGGCCGAGTGTCAGGTATTCCAGCCCTACTTCGATCATGCTGTCCAGCTTGCGGCAGATGTCTTTGGCGGTAAAGAAGTCGCGTGCTTCACGCACGGTCATCGCCAGTACATCCGAGATAGATTTGCCATTGATCTGGTAAGCCAGTACCTCTTCTTTATAACGTTTGCCTTCACAGACTTCGCATGGTGTTTTCACACCTTCCAGGAAGGCCAGGTCTGTATAGATCACGCCGCTGCCCTGGCAGTTTTCGCAGGCCCCTTTGGAATTGAAGGAGAAGAGGGAGGCATCGACCTGGTTGGCCGAGGCAAATGCTTTCCGTATCAAGTCCATAGTGCCGGTGTAGGTAGCGGGGTTGGACCTGGTAGAGGTACCTACGGCCGATTGGTCGATCACCACTGCCTGCGGATAGGCACTTAGAAAAGCGTGATGAATAAGGGAGCTTTTCCCCGAACCGGCAACGCCGGTCACCACCGTCAATACGCCTTCGGGTATATTGACACTGACGTTGTGAAGATTGTTGGCGTTGGCATTAAGTACCGGGAGCTGGCCCTTTGGCGACCGGCAGGCGGTCTTCAGCGGCAGGCTGTGTTTCAGGTATTTCCCGGTCAGCGTATCTGACTGCAGTAGTCCTTCCAATTCGCCTTCGTACATGATCTGTCCGCCCCGCGTACCTGCATGGGGACCTACGTCCACAATGTGATCGGCAATACGGATCACATCGGGATCATGTTCCACCACAATCACGGTATTGCCCTTGTCGCGGAGTTTCTGAAGCAGTCCGTTCAGGCGGTACACATCTCTTGGATGCAGTCCCACACTGGGCTCATCAAAGATGTACAGCACGTCCGTGAGGCTGCTGCTGAGATGTTTTACCATTTTCACCCTTTGTGATTCTCCGCCGGAGAGCGTATCGGTCTCCCTGTTCAGCATAAGATACTCCAGCCCCATGTCTACCAGGTGTTGCAACCGCTCTGTCAGTGTCCGCACCATTGGTACCGCCACAGCGTCGTCGATTTCCTTTAAAAAGGCAATCAGTTCGCCTGCTTCCATGGCCGACAGCTCAGCGATATTGTATCCTTTGATCCGGCAGGACAGCGCGGCTTCATTGAGGCGGGCGCCCTTACAGGCAGGGCAGGGGCCTTCGTGCAGATATGGCCGGATCATTTTCTGTGTTCTGTCAGAAAGGGTTTTGATGTCGCGGCGGATATAGGCCCGTTCGAACTTCTCTATCACGCCCATATAGGTAGCGTTCATATTACCCTCGCCGAGCCGGAGTTTAAACTTCCTGGGCTGGCTGTAGAGCAGCAGCTCCATTTCTTCTTCCGAGTAATCCGCCAGCTTTTTATCTATGTCGAAAAAGCCGCTGTGCGCGTACATGTCCTTCTCCCAGGTAGCCAGTCCGGGCGCCTGTATGGCGCCTTCTTTAAGCGATTTACTGCGGTCTATGAATTTCGATGCATCGAAGCCGAGCTTGCGCCCCCGGCCGCCGCATTGCGGGCACATGCCCTGGGGATCATTAAAGGAAAAGGCATTGGCGTAACCAACATAGGGTTTCCCGATGCGGGAAAAAAGTACCCGCAGCACCGGTGAGATATCCGTGATGGTGCCCATGGTGGAATGAGATCCTCCGCCGAGACGTTTTTGGTCTACCACAATGGCCATGCTCAGCTTTTCAATGGAGTCCGCATCCGGCTGAGGGAATTTTGGCAGCAGCGAACGGATGAACATACTGAAATTCTCATACAACTGGCGCTGGGCTTCGGTTGCAATGGTGTCAAATACGATAGAGGACTTGCCGGACCCTGATACGCCTGTAAAAATGATGATCTTTCGTTTAGGAAGGCGGAGGTCGACATTCTTCAGATTGTTCTCCCTGGCGCCGCGGATTTCAATAAATTCTGGTATCATGGAAGCATAAAATTTTTGAGGAGATGTAAAGTAAAAAAAAATACTGGTTTTTAGGCGGTGGAATCTTCCCTTCTAAAATAACGGACGAGGTAGTGACGGCTTATTGGCGTTTTCCTGGCATTCCTGTTCCGGAAAAGGTTGCCCTAAAGCCATAAACATTAAAAAGGGCGTCTCATACAGATGAGACACCCTTTTCTTTCAGGAAGATACCGCAACAGTTTGTTATTGCACCGTTATGGTATCGCTATAGGCCACATTGAAAGTATCCAGTGCTTTCAGTTCCGGGATGTACGAAGAGAGAACGGCCACCCTGGTACCGGCATTGACTGCATTTAATACGATCGAATCACTGCGGGCCGGAAGGTTCACGGTTTGCAGCTGGTTGCCGGCATTATAGAAGGTGAGACGGGTATTGATATTGAGTGCAGTATCCGTTGCCGAGAAAAAAAGTTTGTAGGCGCTTCCGGGTAGTGCTTCCGGTGGCTTTGAGCTGTTGAGCTGACGATTTACAAGGGAGGAAATATATAACGGACCGTATATTCTTACGCCGGAAAGCGATTGCCCTACAGACTTGTTTCCTTTGCTGTCTGTGGTATACAAAACAAAATTCTGCACATATTCATCCAGGCCGGTGATCAGCGTTCGGATGGAGTCTTTGGTGGTGCCTTTGGCGGGTAGTTTCAGGGAATCGGTATTATTGTTCCAGTAAATGATATATGTTGTGATGCTGGGATCGGGGCTTGGCTGCCATTGCAGCAGGGCGCGGAGATGGCCTGACCTGGCGCTGAGACTGCTGACAGGGCCGGGGTAGATAATTTCAGCATCATTCAGGAGATCTTTATATTTCGTCGCCTCTTTTGTACAGGCGGCTGTACAAAGCCAGAAGGCTGACAATAAAAATGTAATTGTTTTCATGTTCGTTTATTTTGTATTACCAAAAATGGTGATCTCCATGGCATGGGCGAAGGTGGCGCCGGACCAGGACTCAGAAACGGCCAGCCTCAGGAATCGCGCCTTCGGCGCGGTGAAGGGAAAGGTGAACTCGGTCCCCTTGTTAAAGAAAGCTTTGTCTGCGGCAGTGGCAGCAGTAGGAGGGGCGCCGGAAGGAGGGCCGGGCCATGTATAGTTGCCCATGTTTACCCAGTCTCCCAGGACTGTTCCCACTTCAGCAAATACAGGTAATACCACATCTGCCGGCGCAGGCTTGTCGGAGCCCCAGATAGAGAAAACTTTTGGATTACCATGACCGTATTCATATCCGGACCTTCCATAGAGGATAAACCGGCTCAGCTTAGCAGAAATGCCCATGCCAAAAGTAGCAACGATCGGTAGCGGAACATTTTCCTGTACGGTATGCCAGCCAGTCCCGCCGGTATTGCCATTCCAGAGATTACTCAATGACCAGCCGAATCCTATTTTGGTATCGCTGGGCAACCGGTTTTCAATAAACTTGCTTTTGTCCATTTCAGTTTCAAATAGTGGCCGGATCGTTTGATAAACGGTGTCTGAATTATTGCCCCATTGATCTGTGATGTAGGTGGCAAAGGCTTTCGGCAACGTATCAAATCCTCTTGCTGAAAAATTGGTAGTTTGAAAATCGCTGAAGTTTTGCTGGTAGATCCCATATTTTGCATCGCCAGCGGCTTTATAAAGTAATATGGCGCCAACAGGTTTTTTGTAGGGGTTGGCTGTCTGCACATTTACACCGCCAAAATCGGCCTGCATTTTTATGGTTTTTGCCACGAGCTGATAAATGGGCGTATCGGGGTTCACCTTCACCGTAACCACATCTGATGACACATCGGCGCGGGAAACGGTGGTCAGCTTCACTTCATATTCTTTCTTTCTGGCAAAACCATCCACGGTGATGGTATCGCTGTAATAGCTGGACTTGGTTTCCCTCGATTTTCCTGTTTCATCGTTGATGATGTACGATGCCTTTACATAGAGTACATTTCCTGTTTTAGGCAGCTGGTAGGTAATAAAAGCACCTCCTTTGAAATTGGTTACTTTAACATTGGATACAACGTCGGGCTTTGTTTTGTCGGTGGAGACCGGCGTGTTGTAATCAACTTCTTTACTACATGAAAAATGGAGATATACGAAGGCAATTAATGCCGGCAGGGTGATTTTCAGAAAACGGGATGTCTGATGCATAACGTCTTTAGTTTTTGAGTTTACCAGTAAAGCGTCTGAACAAGATTGGGATTATTGGACATCGCTCCGTCTGAGAGCGGCCAGAAGTAATCTCTTACGGTAACTCCGGGAATGAATAGTGTCTGCAGGGTGTAGAAGTTGCTGTTGCTGTTTTGGAAGATGCTCCAGCCCTGGACGGGAGTGGACAATACGGTCAACATTTTCTTCCAGCGCCGGAGGTCCCATCCGCTTCTGCCTTCAAAACACAATTCAATCCGGCGCTCCTGTTGGATGATCTCCCGCAGGCCGTCTTTGCCGGATGGTTTGGAGGGAAGTTTACTGTATTGTGTCCAGGATGCTACCACGCCTTTGAGCCCTGCACGTGCGCGTACCATGTCAATGTACCGGTAGGTTTCGGCATTGGGACCTGAAACTTCATTCAGGCACTCCGCATAGAGCAGGTAAAGATCTGCCAGCCTGATGCGGGGCAGACGATAGGCCGTTTGTTGTACGCCTTCATTAAATACCGTAAGATAGCTAACGAGCTTTTTAGGCCATGCAGCCAGCACATTGATCCTTACCCTGTCCTTGGGACCTGCTTTTGAGGACGGGCCTTTGGCTTCGATATAGAGCGCGTTATTGGGATCTGTCACGCCGTTACCAAACCAGATCCCCCCGTCGAAACCGATATTGGCATAGTACCTCGATTCTCTGGCAAAGTTGTTTTTTACCGTTACGTAGCCGCTTTTGATATAGTATTTGTTGGCATCATCGCCCGTTTGCAGATCAAAGCGGCGGGTGTAGTCCCAGTTCTTGTCTTCATTGATGGGGACGCCATTGTTGGTGTAAAAAAGATCGGTGGTGAACATGGGTACGGTAAAGCTGCCTGCTGCCGCCGTTGAATTTTCAACAGCTTTGTTGGTGAGCCTTGGTATGCAGAATGACTGGTAGCCAAAATTGGGGTTCAGTGCCCAGATCACTTCTGCGTTGAGGTCCCATTTTTCTGTGACTGCATTTTGTATCGTCAGTACTTTGCGCAGAGAATCATTGAGGGTAGGCAGATTAGCTGGCGGTATAAACGTATACAGGCGCATATTCAGTGTGGCGGCTTCGTCGAGAGCTGCTTTGCAGGCGTCAGCAGCCCGCTTCCATTTGGCGGGGTCTGCGGAAGCAGGGAAAAGTGCCTGCCCGTCTTTGTTTTTAAACTGGGCATAGTCCGCGTTGCCATTGAACAAGGGGCTGGCCTGCGTGGCCAGCACTTCCGCCTTCACAGCCATTGCTGTCACCCTGGTGATACGTCCCAGTTCCTGTTGCAGGTTGCCGATCTGCTGCGGCAGGTCGGGGATGGCTTCATCCAGCAGCTGCACCACATAATTGAACACGGTATCCACCGGTTGCCGTTTTACGCGGATTTCTTCGATGGGAGCGGTAATGCTCTGATTCACCCGGTAAACGGGGATGGGGCCGTACATCCTGGCAAGGAAATAGTGATAATAAGCTTTCAGAAATTTTGTTTCCGCTATCCATCGTGCTTTTTCCTCCGCACTCAAATCAATGGGTTTGTCGATGTTTTCCAGCATGATGTTACAGCGGCGGATGGCCTGGAAGATAGAGCCGGCGCCGTTGGTGCCGTCCCAGTAATTCAATATCGGGTTGGAAATATTCTGTACCGTGCCCCGTGTCAGCTGAAAGCCAGCGTCGAAAATGGGTCTCTCAGAGAGGTCGTTTGGGTAAACGATCTCGCCGGATGTCGTGAATCCGGGATCCGTTACTACATCGCTCATGTTCTGGAGGGTACCGTAGCAGGCGAAAAGGTAGTTCTCCGCCTCATTCCTGTTGCGGAAGGCATAATCGATTGTTCCTACGTTCTCCGGTGTTACGTCGAGATATTTTTTGCATCCCTGAAGGAAGCCCAGGGCAAAGCAAAAAGTGGCTGTGAACAATATCCGGTCAACTATATATTTCATGTTGCGGTGTATTTATAAGTTAACGTTAAGGCCGATATTGTAGATTCTCTGTATCGGATAGTTGAAACCATTGCTTCCCAGCTCGGGGTCCCATAGTTTGAACTTTGTAATATTGAAGAGATTCAGGCCGTTGACATAGATGCGGCAATACTTCACGCCGATTCGCTCCATCAGTGATGCTGGCAGCACATATCCTATTTCCGCTGTTTTCAACCGCAGGAAGCTGCCGTCGCGCATCCACCAGGTGCTTTGCTGCAGGTTGTTTTCTATTGCCTGCGCGCTGGTCCCCAGCCGGGGGTAGAGAGCATACAGGTTTTGGTTTTCCTCTGACCAGTGATTGTCTGCAAAGGCTTGCAGTACTTGTGACTGGCTTTGGATCTGTGGTGAAGGGGGGATCACAAAAGGACTTACGGACCTGGGGTCGATAAAGAAACTTACCCTGGCTTGTCCCTGGAAACGGGCATTCAGCTCAAAGCCTTTGTAGTTGATCGAAAAGCCAAAACCATACATGATCTGCGGTACGGTGGGGAAGCCCAGCGGCACCATATCGGCTATCGTAAGGCGGCCGTCTCCATTCAGGTCGCGGTATTTAATGTCGCCGCCACGAGGAAGGTTACCGCCGAATGTCTGCGAAGGAGATGCCATTGCCTCTTTATCGTCTACAAAAAGCCTTTCGGCGATGTAGCCGAACTTCTGGTTCAGCATAGTTCCGGACACATAGCGCCAGGGCTCTGCGTACTGTGGTTCTTCATACGTACCATAGGTCCCTTTTGAATAAGTGAAGTTGGACATGTACTGTATCCGGAGGTTTTTAGAGAACACCTGGTTGTAGTTGGCGGTAAGATCCAGGCCGCTCACTTTAACGGTGCCTACGTTGGTCAGGATATCCGCTTCCAGCCCCATGCTGGACGGGATGTTGCGTTTCATCAGTATGTTGCTGCGGTCCTGCTTCCAGTATTCTGCGATGAAGTCGAAATTTTTGAACAGCGTGAACTCCACGCCGGTATTGAGAATTTTGGCGGTTTCCCAGGTGACGTTAGTGTTCTCATAATTGTTGATCTTCACCCCCCTGCGGAGATAGATGTTCTGTAACCCGAAAAAGGAGCCATTAGCTGCATTGAGGTTTACATCGGAGAGGTAAAAAAAACGTTGCTGGCCGATATCGTCGTTGCCGCTCAAACCATAGCTGGCCCTTAGTTTCAATGAGGTGATCACGTTTGCCAGGCCCTCACTCCAGAAGTTTTCTCTTGATACCATCCACGATGCGCCAACAGTAGGAAAGAAACCAAAGCGGTTATTCTTTGAAAATCTTTCTGATCCGTTATATCCAAAGTTGAATTCCAGGAAATAACGGGTGGCATAGTTATAGCTCAGGCGGCCGGCCAGGTTGAGGTTTCTGTAAGGCAGGGAGTATTGCAGGCTGGGCAGCTTGGTAACGGGGTCTGTGCCGTTGGCTACCAGCCGTTGTTGCCTTACCCCGATCAACGACGCGGAGATATCGTGATCGCCTAACTGTTTATGATATTCAAGCTGTCCCTGGAACTGAAGGAAAGTATTGGCATCCTTGCGTCCCGGTGAGTAAATAAGGTATTCGGTGGCGGCGCCGTTATCGCCGGAACCGAGGCTGCCCAGGAAGATGCCGCCGGGAAGTGAGTTAAGCCATGTGAGCCGGTATTCGCCGGTGGCTTTGTTATAATCCTGTGGTTGTACAGTATAGTAGAACGGGTTATAGGCCATGGTGTTGTCGAAATAGGAATAACGGTTGGTGTTGAAGAACCCATGAAACTTTAGGCCGGGGGTGATAAAGTCAAGATCCTGGTGTAACTCCAGTGTCGCCGACATCCGTGATTCGGAGAAACGTTTGTAACCTCTCAGCATCTGGGCGTAGGGGTTGGAATATCCGACACCGTTGCCTATGCTGGACGTGCCGCCGCTCTGGCTGGAATTGCCAAAAAGAATATGCTGGACAAGCCTGTTGGCTGAATCGGGGGCGTAATAGGCTGGAAACAGAACGGGGCTTGTATGGACAGCGGCGCTGTAAAGGTCAGAGGAAAATGAGGCGTCGTTGGTAAGCGGACCGTTGTAATCGTTAAAGTTTCCCCATAGCCTTAGCACCATCTCCGTACTTTTAGTAAGCTTCACATTAACGTTGGAGCGTAACTGGTAGTTTTTGTAGTTTACATTGTTGTTGAAATTGTTGGCTGCGTTTCTTTTCAGCATGCCATTATCATTGCTGAATGAGCCTGATACCAGGAAACGGGCGATGTCTCCGCCGCCGCTCACATTAAGGTTGGCCCGTTGGGTGCTGGCATATTTTTTAAACATCAGATCGAGCCAGTCTACAGCCGGGTATACATAAGGGTTACTGCCGGGCGCTTTGTCAAGGGTCTGTTGTGTATTATATATTTTATCAGCGTCAAATGTAATGGGCTGTAGCGGATCGCGGGTGGTGCCGGCTTCGTTATACAGCTTCATATAGGTAATGGGGTCAGCCAGTTTGATACTTTGCGTGGGAGTGGAAATCGCGTTTTCGAGGATGAGATTAAGCCTGGTTTTACCTTCCTTGCCCTCTTTGGTGGTAACGAGAATAACACCGTTGGCGCCTCTTGCACCGTATAAGGCGGTGGCGCTGGCGTCCTTGAGTATGGAGAAACTGGCGATATCGTTTACCTGGAGGCGTGCCAGATCATTGGAAGTCAGTTCAACATTATCTATTAATATCAATGGGTTCTGCCGGTACCCGAACGTAGTAACACCACGGATGAAAAAGTTGGAGTTGTCCAGCCCTGGCTGACCGCTCTGCTGGAAGCCTATGACGCCGGCTACCTGGCCTGCCAGTGCGTTGGTGAGGTTGCTTCCCGAAGTCCGGAGATTGTCCGGCGTAATGGTGGATACCGAGCCAACAACAGATTCCTTTATCTGCTTTCTGCCGAAGGCTGTTACCACCACGTCTGTCAACACCGTTTCCAGCGGTTTGAGTTGAACGGAGAAAGTATGTGTTTTCTCCGTTACTACAATGGTGTCCCCCTTGAACCCCACAAACTTGAAAAGCAGCGCAGTGCCGGGGTTTACGCTGATGGTAAATTTACCGTTGTTGTCTGTGGCGGTACCGAGTGATTTATTGTTCGCCGCCATAATAGTAACACCGGGAAGGGGTCTTCCGCTGGTATCCGTGACGGTGCCGGTGGCTGGTATCTTTTCCTGTGCAAAGGCTTGCTGCGATAGCAGAAGGGAAAGGAGGAGCATGGGGTGCCAATACCATCTCCGGAATGGTGTGTGGAATTTCTTCATGTAATTTGAAGTTATGGTAAGAAAAAGACGATCACTGTTCGTCTTACGACAAACGAAATTTTGGTTAATAATAGCGCATACGTGGGCCCTTCGTTGTGTTTACAACGCGAATGCTATTTAAAGCTCAATAATGTGTTAAGAGAATCGCTACTGGCTTTGAATTTTTTTCTGAATGATTTTGGTCGTTGTTGTTTTTATATGATGTTTACCGGAAAATACCCTGTGCTACAAGTACGTTTGCACTTATTCATTGCTCGTTTATCGCTGTAAAAAATAACTCCTGATAATGCCGCGGCATTACAGTCATTTCGCTTTTCTGGTCTTCATCTTCAGTTGTTGATGGGGGTGTTCGTTCTATCAGTATAAATTTCTATCAGTATAAATACGTTACCATCAAAATTATCAATAAGGGAGAATTGATTTACAGGTAAATTTGACTTATTTCAGCACAATATTGCCATTTTGTTAGGTATACTGCCTGGAATATTGTCAATCAGAAACGGAGTTGCAAGCTCTTCCGGTATTCTTTAGGTGTTAATCCCTTTTTTCGTTTGAATAACCGGTTAAAATGGGTTGTATGATTGAAGCCTGCCCTGGATGCCAGTTCTGCCATGTTCATTTCTTTCTCTTGCATGAGGCGGCAGGCATAGCTGATACGGAGGTCATTAACAAAATCAACGAATGACTGTTGCGTTCTGCTTTTAAAAAAGCGGCAAAAGGAGTAAGTACTCATGGAAGAGACCGCTGCAATTTCTGTGAGGGGAATTTCCCGGCGAAAGTTGCTGAATATATGTTTAAAAATGGCTTCCATTCTTGTCTGCTCCTTATCTTTAAACGGGTTCTCATAATTAATACTGGTTAATAACCGGTATTCTTTTGCTTCAGTTAAACAGACGATCAGCTCCATGAAGGAACTAACCTGCCGTAGCCCATATTCAGTGAGCATACGCTTCATTAGAGCGACAATATTGTCTTTACAGGCGCCATAAAACTGAATACCCCGCTGTGCCGTATGCATCCATGATTCCAGTTGCGAGGTGTTTCCGAACAGCGCCATACACTCTTTTAACAAGGATGGTTCTATATTAATAACCATCGAGTGTGCCTGCAATTGGTTTTCGTTTCCGAAGTAACTGGCCTCATTGTACCATACATGTGGCACATTCGAACCAACGAAGATCAGCTCTCCGCTTTCGAAATATTCCACATTGTCTCCAATGATCCGCCGGCCGGTGCTTTCCACCACATGCACCAGCTGACATTCCTTGTGGAAATGAAACTCTGTGGAAAATGCAGGAAGGCTGATCTCTTTTATCAGAAAGAGCTGGTCTGATATCAAATGGGGACTTAGTGTCGCTAAAATTGGTTTCATTTAATTTTTTGCCGGGGGAATTATGTGGGATGGTAGTTGGGCTATCGTTCCCTTTAAAATATTCACTGTGATAACGTTCGTTTTACGGCTATGCATTAATAGCATACCTGCGCTAATTTAATCATCACCACTAGCTGATGCTGTACAAATTTAAACATATGCTGATGCTTTTTTGATATCCGGTGGTCCTTGTCTTTATCCAAAAAAAAGGATGTCCCACAGAAAGTGAGACATCCCTTTTTCATCCTTCTTTACGCCTGTCTGTTGTTCCTAACTAATCTTCGTCATAGATAACTGCCCGTGTATAATGCCCTTTGCTGCGGTCAACGCGTTGGCCAGCTGCTTCAGCAGCGACGCTTTCCCTTTGACAGCGATAATCTCGAGGCAGTTGTCGTGGTCTAAATGAATATGCTGGGAGCAGAGGATCAGGTCATGGAAATCATGCTGGATATCGGTGATCTTGTCCAGCAGGTCTCTCTTATGATGATCAAACAGCAGGGTGATAGACCCGCCGACCACCTCGTCCGCCTCCCATTGTTTCTCTACTTCTATCCGTTGTATCAGGTGACGGATAGCCTGCGACCGGTTGGGGAATTGGTTGTCTTCAATATAATTGTCCAACAACTGCAATACATTTTTCTCTATAGAGACACCAAATCTTACAACTTTCATATGCGCGATTAAAACTTACCACTTAGAATGCATTGACAAAATACAGCACACCCACGGCAAACAGGCTGGAGCGCTGATGAGCGTTGGCATCGGCGACCACGTTCCTGTATTTTACCTGGTTGTTGTAGTAATATCCGAACAGTTTCATGTTCTGGCTGGCGATAGGCTTGTATTCGAGCCCCGCGAGAATACCGATGTTTTCCCTGAAATTCTTCCCGATGGCGCTGTTGTCTTTCGTCTGGCTGGAAGACTCAAAAATCCCTTTGGTGGTCAGGAACCAGCCCGGTACAAACTCATAGTCCAGTCTGAGTACGGCGCCTTTGTAATTAACGTCCCTCGCGAACCCGGGAACAAAACCAGGATTCAGTTGCTGCTGGTATTTATTGATGGACGGAGACGCAATGTTCACATAGTCCACCGGCATAGCCGCCCACTGAAGATCGAGATAACCTTTTAATTTCTTCAGTGCCAGTTTATTGCCCAGGGCAACAGCATGATTGGTTTTGCCTGATGCGTACTGGGAAACATTGTAACTCCAGAAAGTATGCAGTTTCTGATCAAACATCTTACCTAACCAGCTCGCATATACGCCCATGGGTGTTTTGGAACCTTTCAGGCCGTCGGCAGCGTATCCTGCATTGGCGTAGGTGGTATGGAAGGAGTTATTGTATGTGTTGTGCAGCTGGAGGAAAAAGCCATGGTCTTTGTTTACCTGGTACCCGAACCTTATTCCCATCAGGAACAAATTCGTCTGGTAGTTGACAAAATCGGAGTATTGATATTCGTAGGTGGGGTTTGTTTCAAACTCCCAGTTGCCCACATAGGCAGCTTGTTTGCCGACATTAACAGACCATTTTTTGCCCTTGCCGAATTTATAATTGACGGAAGCATGGTCCAGTGATCCCGGCGAGTTGTCAAGGTCCCTGGGCGTCTGTGCCCTGTTGAGCCGGTACCTGATCCTGAAATCGAGGTCCGGCACGATGGTGCCTAATACTTCAAACCGGGCTTCGTTCATACGCATACTGGACTGCCTGTCGCCATCCGGTATTTCCAGAGAGCTCCGCAGTAAAAAATTCAAGTGGATGTTTTCCAGTGCTTCCGGTTTCTTTTTAAACAAAAGGGATGGCTCCTCTTTCACCTGGCGGGCGCTGGTGTCAGTGGCCGGTGAAGGAACAGTCTGTGCCAACAGATAACTGGATGAACAGATAAAGGTAATGGTCGTCAGTATTAGTTTCGTGTTCATATTCAGATTCATATTCAATTTTGGTGGGAAGGTGGAGGACCGGATAACATTATTGTTTCCGGGCCTTTTTCGCTTTTACCTTTTCCTCCAGCCAGTTACACCACTCGTCAATACCCTCGCCGCTCAGGGTGCTCACCTGTATGGCGGAGAGGTCGGGGTTTACTTCCCGGGCGTCTTTCACGGCGGCTTCTACAGAAAACGGAACGTAGGGGAGCAGGTCGGCTTTGGATACCACCATCAGTTCACTGGTTAAAAACATCCGGGGATATTTTTTGGGTTTGTCGTCTCCTTCGGTAGAGGCCAGTAAGGTTACCCGGAAATCTTCTCCCAGGTCAAACGCTGACGGGCATACGAGGTTGCCCACGTTTTCAATGATCAGCAGGTCGGCCTTGCTCAGGTCTATATGGTCCAGTGCCTGGTAGATCATCTGCGCTTCAATGTGGCACATGCCGCCGGTAACGATCTGCAGGGCGTTAATGCCCACGTCGCGCAGTCTTACCGCATCTCTTTCTGTTTCGGGATCACCCACCAGTACAGCGATGTTTAATTTATCCTTCAGGCGTCTGCCGGTTTCCTGCAGCAGCGTGGTTTTGCCGCTTCCGGGGGAGGAGCAGATATTGATGATCAATACATCCGGCACTTTATCTCTGATCGCTTTAGCAACAAAGTCGTTCGCCTTTAAGAGGTTCAAGGTGGTGTTATCACACTGTACAGATCCGGCAGGCATCCGGTTGCTTTTAGGTTTCGTATCAATCATGGTGATTATTTTTTATGTTAGAAATTCAACTTTGCTTATTCTCAGTTCTTCACCCTGCACAATTTTCCTGGAAGGAGCGCCGCAGGCACACACAAACCGGTGCCGGACTACTTCGAAGGGCTTGTTGCAAGTGTCGCAATGCGCTATAATCGGTAACAGCACTACTTCGAGGTCGATGTGTGCCAGCTGCGGCTCATCGAGTATCATCGCCTCAAATGCGTTCTGGATCAGGATGGGTTGTACGTTGCACAAAAGGCCGGCTTCCACCCGCACCTTGGTGATGCGGTCGAACTTGTCCGGATGGCTTTCCTGCAGCGTGTTGAAAATATCTCTGACTATCGGGACTTCGTGCATGGCATTATTTTTATTCCGGTTTCCCGGGGCATACGCCGCGGCTACGTTGTTTTAATGGCAGCTTTTTGTACTGGCCGTTTTTTAGTTGTTGCAGCTTTCTTTTGTACGGGTGTTTTTTTGACAACCGGTTTTTTGACAGCTGGTTTGGCTACCGCCGTTTTTTTCCGGGTGATGGGCGCCTCCGGCGCCACAGACTCCACTGGCTCCACTTCTGCTATATGGTGCCGGATAAAGCTCCAGCACATATCACCGATGTTGGACAGCCATTCGTGCATGGCGTCGCCACTTTCGCCGAGGGCGCGTATCAGCAGCGCGTGTTTACCGCATTGGGTAAAGCCGTAGCTCATGTCCACAAACTGTTCTGTCAGCACTTCATCCAACTCTTCCTTGAATGCTTTGGCATAGTCGGAAACAATCAGCAACGTACCCTGGTGGGTATGTCCTTCAAAGAACAGCATCCGCTCCAGTGGCTGTTTGCGGGGCTCCATCAGCTGGTTGTCGAAGAAGATGAGTTTTCCGCCGCGGTATACTTTTGTCCGGTTGTGCAGCTTGGAAAATTCGAACCTTTCACCGGAGTGGATACGCCCGCCGCTGATGATGTCACCCCATATGAGGTGCCCGCTTTCGGCTACTTCGATATGGTTCTCCATATCGAAAATGGAATTTTTGAACGGAATGGTCGGCTGTGGCAGATATTGCAGGAGCGCCTGGCCGTCCACTTTCACGTGCATCGACTGGGACGCTCCTTTTTTCATGGGATGCAGTTTGTTGAACGACTGGGTGAACAGTTTCATCTCCGATTTTTCGGGGCAGTGCACGCTGATTTGCAGCGTGTCACCGTCCATCACTCCCGGAGAGTAACACATCATCATTACCTCCAGGTGGTCGTGCAGCAGTTTGGAACCATAGTGTACTACTTTATAGGGAATGTCAAAATAACTGTTCACCAGCAGGGTTTTTGGCCCTTCCCGCTTGCAGCTAATGTCAACCCTGCTTGTAAGTGAATTATCCCTATTGATCATGGTGCTTCGGATTATGCTTCGAGTAATGCGTATTTTTTGATCCAGGTGATGACGTCGTCCAGACCAATCTTCTCCCGGATGTTTGTTTTCAGGAAAGGTTTTTCGTTCCGCATTTTCTTAGCGTCCCTTTCCATCACTTCCAGACTGGCTCCTACGTAGGGCGCCAGGTCAATTTTATTGATCAGCAGGAGGTCGGACCGGGTGATGCCGGGACCGCCCTTACGGGGTATTTTTTCGCCTTCCGCCACATCTATCACGAAGATGGTGACGTCTGCCAGATCGGGGCTGAAGGTGGCTGCGAGGTTATCGCCGCCGCTTTCGATGAATACAATTTCTGTGTCCGGATGGAGTTTGACGAGTTCTTCCACAGCCTCAAGGTTCATGGAGGCGTCTTCGCGGATGGCGGTATGCGGACAGCCGCCTGTTTCCACGCCGCGGATCCTGTCCGCAGGAAGTTTGGAGTTCTTGATCATGAATTGAGCATCTTCTTTGGTGTAGATGTCGTTGGTGACTACGCAGATGCTGTAGTCATTGCTCATTTTTCTTGTCAGCGCTTCTATCAGTGCGGTTTTTCCGGAGCCTACAGGACCGGCCACACCTATCTTTACATATTTGTTCATGTCACAAGCATTTAAAAATTTGATGATCAGGAAATGTAAATACGGGTACGCAGTTTCTCGTGCTGCATACATTTGATTTCCTGTCCTATACAGCATAGTCCCAGTTGCTGCTCGTCCATATCAGGTTGTTTGCGGACCAGCCTGGCGATTACCGGCTGCAGGTCGTACAGTATTTTCTGACCGGCCGTCTGGCTGATGGGAACTGTTTTGGCGCAGTTGGTGATAATACCATTCAGCGTGTTGTAATAAAATGCGCTCAGCGCGTCTTCCAGGGAGATGCCCGCCGCTTTGACATATAGTCCGAAAGCGATAGCGTAATGGCCGTGTAGCTCCTCCTGTTGTATGGCTTCTGCATATTTCTTACAGGTGGGGTACGGCTTCAGCTCCGTGGTTAGTTTCAGGAAGCGGATGGCCAGTTTTTTACTGGCGTCCCTGATTTCATACGATGCTTTTAAGGCCGTCACCAGGGTATCCAGCTCCGTGAGCTTGTCCCATCCTTTTTTCCCTGCAGGTAAGGTGAGGGTTTTGTACAGGAAGGCTGCGTCGTTGTAGTAGATGCTGTGTTCCAGCATCGTTCTGGCATACTCGGCGGCAGAACTGTTATCATGCACAATCCTGGCATCCACATAAGACTCCAGCCCATAGGAATGCGTGAAGCTTCCTATGGGGAACATGGAGTCGTTTACCTGCAGCAGTGTTAATAGTTTCTGCATTCGTTAATCATTTGCATTGTAATTGTTATGACCGTGCGCTCTCAGCATATGCGTCTGCAACAACTTCCGTTCTTCGATGCGGGGGGCGTAGCCCGCCCGCTGCAGCTGCATGAACAAAGGTGACTCGTAGGCCACGCTGATGCTGTTCCCGTCATCGATATAAATGGGGATGTGTTTATTGCCGATTTCAAAACAAATGATTCCCATTTCTTTCAGTGTCGCCGGTGTGAACACAATGCATTCGCAGGGCCTTATCACCAGCTCGATGTATTTCTCATCATCCATCCACAGGATGTCGCCATCGGCCAGCGGTATCCTGTTGTGTTTCCGGACCACTATTTCCGTTCCGGACAGGGTAGGGCGCCTGATAATTGTTTTAGCCGTTTCGTACCATTCAATTTCAAAGACGTCCCGTACCCTGTTTCCGGTAGACGGATGTTTCAACACTTCTTCAACTATGATCATCCCTGTATTATTTTTTAGAACAGCAGGTAGCGCTGTGCCAGCGGCAGTACCCTCAGGGGTTCGCAGGTGGCCACTTTACCGTCTACTTTTACTACGTATGTTTCCGGATCTACCTCCAGTTTAGGCATGGCGTCGTTGTGCACCATGTCTTTCTTGCCTACGGTACGGCAGCCTTTTACCGGCAGTGATTTTTTCTTCAGTCCCAGTTTTCCGATGTTGCCGGATTCTATGGATACTTTGGAAACGAAGTTGTAGCTGGTCTGCGCCACTGCGTTGCCATAAGCGCCATACATCTTGCGGTAAAGCACCGGTTGCGGCGTTGGGATGGAGGCGTTAGGATCGCCCATTTTGGAAGCTACGATCATTCCGGATTTGTAGATCATTTCGGGTTTTATGCCGAAGAATTCCGGTCTCCAGATCACGAGGTCGGCGATTTTACCTGGTTCGATAGAGCCCACGTATTCGTCGATGCCGTGTGATTTCGCCGGATTGATGGTGTATTTGGCCATGTAACGTTTAACGCGGAAGTTGTCGTTGCCGCGTTTGTTGTCTTCCGGCAGGGCGCCTCTTTGCACCTTCATTTTGTGGGCGGTCTGCCAGGTACGGGTGATCACTTCACCTACGCGGCCCATGGCCTGGGAGTCGGAGCTCATCATACTGATCACGCCGAGATCATGCAGCACGTCTTCCGCTGCGATGGTGGAAGGGCGGATGCGGGAGTCGGCGAAGGCCACATCTTCTTTGATGGCAGGGCTCAGGTGATGGCAGACCATCAGCATGTCCACGTGCTCGGCTACGGTGTTATAGGTATAGGGCTTGGTAGGATTGGTGGAAGAGGGTAGGATGTTGGGATACATCGCTATCTGGATGATGTCCGGTGCGTGCCCGCCGCCGGCGCCTTCCGTGTGGAAGGTGTGGATCACCCTGCCGTTGATGGCTTTGATCGTATCTTCGAGATAGCCTGCTTCGTTCAGGGTATCGGTGTGGATCGCTACCTGCGTGTCGTATTTGTCGGCCACCCGCAGCGCCATGTCAATGGTAGACGGTGTGGCGCCCCAGTCTTCGTGGACTTTCATGCCCAATGCGCCGGCCCTGATCATCTCCGCCTGTGCTTCTTCGTTGGACACGTTGCCCTTACCGAAAAAGCCGAGGTTGATCGGCAGTTCCTCTGAAGCGTGCAGCATCTTTTCCATGAAGAATTTGCCCGGTGTAACGGTGGTGGCATTGGTGCCGTCGTTAGGACCGGTGCCGCCGCCGATCAGCGTGGTAAGACCGCTGTACAGGGCAGTGTCGATGATCTCGGGACAGATGAAGTGGATATGGGTGTCAACACCGCCGGGAGTTACAATATAGCCCCAGCCGCCGTGTACTTCAGTACCAGGACCGATGATCATGCCCGGTGTTACGCCGTCCTGCGTATCAGGGTTGCCGGCTTTACCGATAGCTTTGATTTTACCGTCTTTAATGCCGATATCTGCTTTTACGATGCCCCAGTGATCGATGATCACCGCGCCGAGGATACACAGGTCCAGCACGTCTTTGTCGAGCGCGGAAGTGGCTTGTCCCATGCCGTCGCGCACGGTTTTACCGCCGCCGAATTTGTTTTCCTCCCCGTAGAGCTGGAAGTCTTTTTCTATTTCAATGAACAGCTCCGTATCGGCCAGGCGCATTTTGTCGCCGGTAGTAGGACCGAACAGGGAAGCATATTTTTCACGTTTTATGTACAGGTTACCGTTTTCAAATCTTACCTCGTTGCCATTCTGCGCGTACGCTTTGTTGAGGCCCATCACTGTTAAACCGGCTGTGGTAACACCCACGATTTTAATCCATTCCCGTCTGTTCCAGGTACCGCCTTTTTTTCGATTCTCGTTATTCTCGTACATACTTTTTGATTTAATGAAAAGTGTAATGTTTCAGACAACACCCTTTATTTGGCGCCTTTGAAGTTGTTCTTCTTCGCTTTGGCGATCGCTTCGGCTTTTACGGTATTGCTGGCGGCGTTGCCATCTGTGAGGTTGTTGAACCCATGGATGTTTTTCTTGCCGCCGAATTCTACCAGGATCACCGCTTTTTTCTCTCCGGGTTCGAAACGTACTGCTGTACTGGCCGGGATATTGAGCCGCATGCCGAAGGCCCGGTTTCTGTCGAAATCAAGCGCTTTGTTCACCTCAAAGAAGTGAAAGTGGGAACCAACCTGGATAGGACGGTCCCCCGTATTTTTCACTTCTATCCTTACCGTATTCTTTTTTGCGTTGCAAATGATATCTTCTTTTTTCAGGATGAGTTCTCCCGGTATCATAATTATTTCGTTTAACAGGTTAAGCAATTGATGTTATCGGATAGGGTCGTGGACAGTCACCAGTTTGTTTCCGTCAGGGAACAAAGCTTCAATCTGGATGTCGTGGATCATCTCCGGAACGCCCTCCATGACCTGGCTTCTGGTCAACAGCTTCGTGCCCCATTCCATGAGTTCCGCCACCGATAGCTTGCCATCCCTGGCTTGTTCCATGATTTCACTGGAGATGTAGGCAATACATTCCGGGTAGTTTAATTTCACCCCGCGCTTTAGCCGTTTGGCAGCCAACTCTCCTGCCTGGTGTAACAACAGCTTTTCAATTTCCCGGGTGGTTAGATGCATAGTAATTGTATTTTATTATGATAGAAATATTCTTTGGCGCCGTACCATAGTATCTGCACACAGGTATAGCAGGGACAGCCCGAAAGGCTGAACGGAACAACGTTTGTGATACGTTATTCCTCATGGAAAATGAAAATAAATGCGGCAGGCAACAGCCTTAAAAGACTGCACGGAACAATGTTACCTGCGCGTTATTCGCAATGAAAATGAGAATGAATAAATGATAATCCTGAAAAATAGATGGACAGAACAACGTCTTCTACACGTTATTCAACATTAAAACGAAAGTAAAATCAGGCTAAGGTAAGCTGACGTTCCGGAGGCGGGGTTATCAATTCGAGAGAGTGGTGGACCAGATAGAAGGTATCTTCTCCCATAATGTGCTGAACATGGTCAAGGATAAGGGTCATACCCTCTTTCCTTTCAACGAGGTATTCGGAAAGGGGACTGTCTTCTTCCACCCGCTCTTCGTTGAAGCCGGAGCGTTCTTCGTTGAGGCCGGAGTAAGTATCCGCATTTTGTTTGCTGAGGGTATGTATTTTTTGCTTTTGCTCTGCCTGCGTAATTAATATATAAGGCATGCTAACAGTCACCCACACAAATAACAGCATCGAGAAGATAGCTGAAATCCGTCGTAAAAAATGATATGTGTGTTTCGGTGTGCGCATAAAAGTGTGACTGCGTATGAATCGCAGCGAAAGTAGTAAAAAGTTGGTAAACAACAAGTAGTTAAACGATTTATTTGATTTGTTATCGATCTTTTAACAAATCATTGGAAATTTTTTTTCAAATATTGTTTCTGCTGACACAAAAAAAAACGACCTTCGTGTCACGAAAATAAAATTCTTGCTACTTCTACTAGCACACATGGCTACACTCCGCTGATACACGGAATTTCTTCTGATGCCAATTTTAATTAGTTAATTTTATTCGATATGCTTAGGAAAACGATGTCCCTGGCGGCATTGGCCCTTTCGTATCTGAGTGTTTCCGCCCAGGAGCAGGAGACGCCGGATTCATTGAAAGTGCGGATGCTGGATGAACTGACTGTGACCAGTAAATACTATAAAAAATATAATCTCAGTAAAATATCTTCTGACCTGCGGTTGCAGTCGCCCTTGATAGAAATACCACAGAACATACAAATTATCAGCGCGGAAGTGCTGAAAGACCAGGTGGTCTATAATCTGATAGAAAGCGTTACCCGCAATGTGAGCGGCACTATGCGTGAAGAACTGCACAACGCAGTGTCTCCGGATATTTACTCACGGGGCGGATACATCAATGCACAGCGCAACGGAGTAGATCTGCGGCCATTGATCAAAGGCCCGCTGGGCGACGATGCGGCGATCATCGAAACCATCGAGTTTGTAAAAGGTCCTTCCGGCTTTATGACCGCCCTCAGCGATCCTGCCGGCTCCTATAATATTGTGACCAAAAAACCGACCGGCATCAAAAAAAATACTTTCAGAATGATGTACGGCAGTTTTGATTTCTTCCGCGCCGAGTCAGACATGGGTGGCGCGTTGGACGATAAGGGAAAATGGCAGTACCGGTTTAACCTGATGGGCATGAGCACCAAAGGTTTTATGAAATTCGATAACAACACCCGCGTACTGATAGCACCTTCCATAAAATATGTTGCCAGCGAAAAAACATCCTTCACCCTGGAATATATTTATCAGCATATGAATTATATGCTGCTGAGTGAAGCGCAGATATCACCCTACGGCTTCGGTACCCTGCCGCGGGATTTTTCCATCTCCGATCCTAATACCCGGCCCTACAGGGCCAATGACCATAACCTTTTCTTTACGGTGGAACATAAGTTCAACGACAACTGGAACCTGACCACCCGCATCAGCAATATTAACAATGAATATAACGGCAGCATCTTCTGGGTATACGGAAAAAACAATCACAACCCGGATATATTGAACAGGTATTATGTGTACGACGGCGTGGGATATAATACTTTTTCGGCGCAGGCGTATATCCGCGGCCGGTTCAGCACCGGCGCCATCAAACATGCGGTGGTGGGCGGCATAGACTTCAACGATAAAAGAAACAACACAACAGACACCTGGGAAACCGCCAGCACCATCTATCCGTTGAGCATCTCCAACCCGAAATACAGCAACGTGATCAACAACAACGGAATAGGAGGCAGTTTCGATGCTGAGAATAATATATATGGTGAAAATAATCGTACCAAAGGCAGGCTGCATTATGTCTCCGCCTATGTGATGGACGAAATATCTTTGACAGATAAGCTGAAAGTAAATGCGGGTGTCCGTATGACACAGTCCAATGCCGACTTTAACCAGTACGGCAAAAAGACCGACGCCAGTGACCTGGTGGTGACGCCCAGGATAGGGATTAATTATATGGTGATGCCTACCACCAGCGTGTATGCGCTGTACGATCATTCTTACCTGCCGCAAGCCGGGGTGGCCTATGACGGCTCCTCCCTGAAACCTTTGACTGGCAGGAGTTACGAGGCCGGGATTAAAAAGGACTGGCACGACGGTACCTGGAACACCACGTTGTCTGTGTACCAGATCTACAGAACACGTACCATCCTGAGAGATCCGGTGTCAAATGCTATTTATCAAACCGGGGAAAACAGGTCGGAAGGTGTGGAGGTAGATGTGAGAGGCCGTGTAGCCAAAGGGCTTAACATTGTAGTGAACTATGCTTTTACGGAGTCTAAGATTACCAAAGACGAAAAGAACCCGGAAATGGTAGGTATGGCGACACCGAACAGGATAAAACATATTCAGAACACCTGGGTGAACTACACACTGCCCATACCTAAACTGCCGGGTATCTCTGTTTCTACCGGGTACCAGTTTATGGGAGGCAGAGCAGAGCGGTATACAAATGCCAACCCCGCGGCGCTGAAAGATTTTTTCAGGCTGGATGCGGGCATCGGCTATTCCAGGAAGAAGTACAGCATTAACCTGATCGTCAACAATCTGCTGGATGATCACCTGTACAGCACTGCCTGGAAGCGGAACGACATGTATTACTGGGTACAAACGGCGCCGCGTAATTTCCGCTGTGCGCTGACGGTTAACTTATAAAGCAAAATCATGAAGCATATTTTTATTTTATCAGGGTTGCTGATGCTCCTGTTGGCCTGTGGCCCCGGCGACCAGCCAGCCAATGATGCGGCCATTACCATTACGGATGTACAGGGCAACAAGGTGATGTTGCACAAACCTGCCGAAAGGATCGTCTGCCTGTTTGATCCCGTGATGGATGCTATATATATGCTGCAGGTGCAGCATAAACTGGTAGGCATACCGGCGGAGACGTATGCGGACAGAGAATTGTCTGTGCCTTACAGCCTGATTGACGAACGTATAAAAGAAAGGCGTTTGGCTATTCCCGGCGGTAACGAAACGGCCAATATCGAAAGTATCATCGCGCTGCAGCCGGACCTGGTGATTGCCAAACACATGAGCGCCGGCAGTATCCAGGGACTGCGGGAGATGGGGATCGCTGTTTACCTGGCATCGTCTGAAAAGTATGAGCAGGTACTGAAGGAACTGGAAGATGTAGGCAAACTGACAGGCGCTTCTGACAGGGCGCAGGAGCTGGCAGCCTATACCAGGGAGCGTTTCGGTGCCATGCAGGCGGATGCCGCCGGGGTATCGGAAAAGGACAGGAAGAAAGCTTATTTCACCTGGGCCAACGGTCGTATCTACGCTACCACGGGACGCAACAGCATGATGAACGATTGCCTGGAATACGCCGGTGTGCAGAATGTTTGTACCGCTCCGGTCGACCAGCCTAACATCAACGCAGAAACGCTGATCAGCTGGAACCCGGATATGATCGTGATGTGGAACGATCCGGCGGAGCTGTTTTACAGCAAAAAAGAGCTGGCTGGTATTACCGCGGTAAAACAAAAAGCGGTCTTCAACCTGATGCCGATGTTCTTTTATAATCCGCATACGATTAAATCCCTGACGGCATCGATGCGTATCAGGGCATGGGCGGCAGGAGAGGACCCGCAGGCGTCGCAGGAGGAAGTGAAAAAAATTATGATCAAATATTACGGTGAAACAGCCGGTAACCAATTAATCACATTATTATGATGCAGGAGATATCCGCTTATTGGGATAAGCAAAGCGCCATCTGGCGGGAAGAAAAACAGGAAGCATGGTCGCAGCCGGTCACACAGCAATGGCTGACTTATTTTAAGGAGCTGTTGCCACACCTGAAGGGAAACAAAGTGCTGGAAGTGGGTACTGCTTCCGGGTATTTCGCCAATATACTGGCGATGGCGGGCTATGAGGTAACAGCAGCAGACATTTCAGCCAATATGATCGCGGAGGCAAAAGCTGTTTCTGAGGCGTTGGAGGTGAAGGTAGACTATCACGTGATGGACGCACAGCAGCTTGATTTTCAGGAGCAGCAGTTCGACCTGGTATTTACCCGGTTGATGACGTGGACCATACCGGACATCAACACTTTTTACGGCGAATGTTTCCGGGTACTGAAGCCTGGCGGTTTGCTGCTGAACTTTGACGGGGACTTTGGTGCTTGCCAGTTCAGCCAGGATGGGCATGAGAAATACCCGGCGGATATTATGGAACAGGCCAACCGGATCAAAGGCCGGTTGGACATCTCCCGGCATGCCCGTCCTGCAAAGGATATAGCAGTGCTGAAGGCGGCAGGCTTCGTGATGGTGTCAGCGGATGCGAAAGAAGAGCAGGTACTGCGGCAGCCGGAAGGGACATCGGATTTATTTGAATTAAAAGGGTATAAGCCAACACATTGAAACAAGGAGTAGTTTATTTCATTTGTTATGCACTGCCGGTGCCGGTCATCCTGTTATCCCTTTTTATCGGGTCTACCGGGCAGGCGGATGCAGGGGCGGCGCTGGCGCTGGCATACAAAAAAGTGGTGGCGTCTTCGCTGACGGTAGCGGAGGCAGACAGCTGGGCGATGATAAAGAATATTATCTATAACGTCCGGCTGCCGCGGGTGCTGATGACCTTCCTGGTGGGTGCTGCGTTGTCTGTCTCCGGTTCTGTGCTGCAGGGTATCTTCCGTAACCCGCTGGTGGATTCCTATGTGTTGGGAATCTCTTCCGGTGCGGCTTTCGGGGCTGCGCTGGCGATGACGATGCCGCTCATCCCGGTGAGCCTTGCGGCTTTTGCCGGTGGGGTGCTGGCCGTGCTGCTGGCGTACCTGATTGCCCGGTCGGGATCGAATGCAACTATCATCACCATTGTGTTGTCCGGTATGGTCATTTCCGGGATGTTCTCGGCGGGGCTGGCCATCGTTCAGTATATCAGCAATCCCTATAAGCTGCAGGCGATTGTACAGTGGACGATGGGCAACCTGCATGCCGCCTCGTGGCAGGAGCTGAAGCGTGTATGCGTACCAGTTATACTAGGCCTGGTGGTGGTATTTATCTACCGGTGGAGGCTGAACGTATTGTCGCTCGGCGATGATGCGGCCAGGGCGGCCGGCGTGAACCCCGGTGCAGACAAATGGATACTGATAGGCTGCGCCACCTTGCTGACAGCGATTACCGTAGCGGCGGTGGGGATTGTGAGCTTCTACGGACTTTTCCTGCCGCATATTGTTAGGATGATGCTGGGGGCGGACAACCGGAAAGCGATACCTGCCAGTATTTTCCTGGGCGGTACTTTCCTGCTGGTGATAGATAATTTCTCCCGGTCGCTGTTCGCCTTTGAAATTCCGGTGGGCATCTTCACCATGTTGCTGGGCGGACCGTTTTTTATATACCTGATGCGTAAAAATAAGTTAAACTGGCACTAATGGAAACAGCTATCGAAGTAAAACAAATGAGTTTTTCCTATGGGAGGCAAACCATCTTACGGGAGGTGAATGTTGGTTTTTGTGCGCGGAAGTTTTCGGTGCTGCTGGGGACTAACGGCAGTGGCAAATCGACATTGTTTAAATCCATCACCGGTGTATTGCGTGGTTACAGGGGAGACGTGTATGTCAAAGGGCTTCCTATGGCGAAGCTGACCCATAAACAGAAAGCGGGGTTGATCGGTTTTTTGCCGCAGTTTTACCAGACCGTGTTTCCTTTTACCGTGGAAGACATTTTACTCACCGGCCGTGCGGCTTTCTCCGGTTTTTCACCGACTGCGAAAGACTACGCGATGGTGGAGAAGGTACTCACCGAGCTGGGACTGGAAGGGCTTCGGAAGAAGCGCTTCCCCCAGTTGTCGGGCGGAGAGCAGCAGATGGTGATGATTGGCCGTTTGCTGATGCAGGACCCGGAGATCATTATTCTCGATGAACCCACCAACCACCTGGACGTGTACTACCAGCATTTTCTGATGAACAAGCTCAAAACCTTTGTGGAGCAAGGCCGCACCGTGATTGCTATTATGCATAATCCGACGCTGGCTTACCAGTTTGCGGACGATATCTTTTTTATGCTGGACAAAACAGTGATGCCGGCGGGGAACGGTGCGGAGCCGGATCTACAGCTGCTGAAGGCGGTGTACAATACTAATTTTCTCCATGTACGGCATGATGGTTTGAGGATTGTATTAGCGGCAGGAGAAATGATGACCGGCCCGGATAGCCGGCCATCAGACAGAGAAACGTACCTCGTTAGTTAGGCTGGTATACGCGAACGTAGTCGAAAACCACGCTGTCGGGGTAGGTACCCAGGGAAGGTGTACCACCAAAGCCGGTGAGTTCCGTACTTAGAATCATATATTCGGTACGTTTAGACAGCCCGAAAGTGGTTTCCCATGTTTGGTTACCATCTACATAGAATTTATAACCTGAGTCGGTCCATAACAGTCCGAAGGTATGATAACCGGTATCTACAGCGGGGTAGGGTACCTGGAATCCCTGTGATTGGTGGGCGCTGCCATAGCCGTTGATATGAATGGTTTGCCACACTTTTCCGGGGCTGTTGCGGTGATATTCGAATATATCTAGCTCCGTCTACCGTAGCATATTGCCTGACGGTTCCGTTGGCCCTGTAGCTCCATTTGCTGGTGTCCATTTGCGTTCCGTTAAATTCATCACTCCATACCAGTTTGTATTTGGCCAGAATTTTCTCAACGTCTGTTATACCACCATTTTTACCGGCCAATGAGGCCGCATCTGTGGGCATGCGCTGAAGCTCAGACGGGGATGTGTTTTTCTGACACGCGGTGGCCATGATAATGGCGCTGGCGGAAAGCCAAAACAGTTTCGCTTTTTTCATAACGTTTTTGTTTTTGGAAGTTAAAAAATACGTGATGCCGGTTTTCGCCGTGTGTTTTCCAGGTGCCACACGCAACTGTCCTGCAACTGGTGCGCCGCTTTTACCATAATAGTATTTTTACCGGATTGCAAAGTGACCTGTTGCCATACAACCCGCCCAAGTGTGTCGCGGTGGGCGGTTCCGATACTTTTGCCATTGACATACAAGGTGGCGCTGTCCTGATTCGTATAGGCTTTAACGGTAGCAGATCGGTTTTTCCGGAGGGTGAGGCGTTTCTCT
>NZ_CAMLHC010000049.1 GCF_946479755.1 uncultured Chitinophaga sp.
ATCTGTTTTATAATTCCAGCATCTCCCTGGCCAGCGTGATCATATGTTCATCGCCGGTATATTTACCTTTCTCATCAGACAGCTTGACCACCGGCGTCCAGCGGGGCGCATCTTCCGGCCGGGCTTCGTACATTTTCACTACAATATTCAGCGGCGTGAGTCCCACATCATTGGTAAAATTGGTGCCAATACCAAACGACATCCCGATTCTTCCCCGGCAGTGGGCCGCTATGGCAGCCACCTTTTCATAGTTGAGGCCATCAGAGAAGATGATGGTTTTGGTGAGCGGGTTGATGCCTTTTTCCTGGTAGTGGAGAATGGTGTCATCGGCAAACCGGAGCGGGTTGCCGCTATCGTGGCGAACGCCGTCGAACAGCTTGGCGAATTTTTTATCGAACTGTTCAAAGAATACCGGGGTGGTATAGGTGTCGGACAGGGCAATGCCCAGATCGCCGCGGTATACCTGTACCCAATGTTCCAGTCCCAGCATATTGGCCATTTTAAAGCCATATTTGGCGGCGTGGAACATAAACCATTCATGGGCGTGGGTACCTACCGGTTTCACCCCGTTGCGCATGGCCAGATGTACATTGCTGGTACCGATGAAGGTCTGGCCGCCATACTCGCGGAGGGTTTGCACAACCAGTTTCTGCACGGCCAGGGAATGCCTGCGGCGGGTACCGAAATCGGCGATGGTAATGTTCAGTTCTTTATATCGTTCTATTTTGGCGCGGGTGATAGCGATGACTTCTTCATCAGCTACCCGCTGCTGCCCTGTGGCTTCGTAGTAAAGCTCGCAGATGAGTGACATCAGCGGCACTTCCCAGAGGATGGTACGGTACCAGTGGCCGTCGGCATGTACCTCCAGCTGGTCGCCGTGCTGGGTAATATGTATTTCAGAAGGGTTGTAACGGTAGCCCTGCAGAAAATCCAGGTAGGTGGGATCAAGATAAGGGCAGGTAACGGCGAGGAAATCTTTTTCCTCCTGGCTGAGTTGCAGGTACTGCATATCATCCACCGCCTGCCGCAGCAGCTTGTCGAACCCCGGCGGATACGAATGGTGGCCGCGGTTAATGAATTTATAACGGGCACGCGCCTTCGGAAACAGCTTGATCACGCAGTGCTGCATGGTGAATTTATAGAAATCGTTGTCCAGGATGGAATTCAGCTTCATAGACTGCGGTTTAATTGACAATTATACCATATTTTTGCGCTCATCATCATATCCAATTAAGAATAATGAAACAGATTAAAGTAAAGTTTGCACTTAACCCGCAAGAAACCGTTTTGTTCAAAGTAAACGGCTCGTACCTCAAAAACAAATGGCAGGCAAAACCAGGAGCCCTGTGCCTGACCAATGAAAGAATTGTAGTAGAAGGCAAATCGATGACCGCATTTTTATTGTTTGGCGTCATCGGCTGGCTGCTGACCCGGAAAAAAGTCATTACAGAATTCCCTTTGACGGATATCACCAACTTCAGCAGGGGCAAACAAGGCTTCAATAAAAAGGTAGCGGTGTTTGAACTGCTGGACGGTTCTACGGTACGTATGGCCGTTACCGGTAAATGGGAAGTTTTCGAAGCGGCTTATCACAAAGCAATGCTGGATGTAAAACCGCTCTTCTCCGTCAACTGATTTACAATTTAGTACCGCAATATTTACAATAGTCCGCATTCGCATCGTGGCCTTCACGCATGCAATGCGGACATATACGTTGATCCACTTCGCTTTTGTCCCGCAGCCGGCTCATTTCCACCGTTACAATCCCCGTAGGTACGGCAATGATAGCATAACCCATAATCATGATCAGTGCCGAAAATGCCTGTCCGATAGGAGTGATAGGCGCAATATCGCCATAACCTACCGTGGTGAGGGTGACTACCGCCCAGTAAACGCTGACGGGGATGCTGGTAAAGCCGGAGTTATGCCCGGATTCTATGACATACATCAGGGAGCCAAGTACGACCGTCAGCAGCAGGATAAAGAAAAGAAAGACGGCGATCTTGCGGCGGCTGTGTTCCAGCGCCAGTGCCAGCTGCCTGCTTTCATTGAGAAAAGGTACCAGCTTAAAGATCCGGAAGATCCGCATCAGCCGCAGTATCCGGATGGTGAGCAGGAAATGGGCGCCCCCGAAAAGAAACTCCACATAGGTAGGTAAGATACAGAGCAGGTCTATCAGCCCGTAAAAGCTGGTGATATAGGCTTTGGGGCGGTAGCTGCACCATATCCTGAACAGGTATTCCAGGGTAAAAAGGATGGTGAACACCCATTCCAGCACGGTAAACAGCCGTTCGAACCGTTGTTGTACACTGACCACGCTTTCCAGCATCACTACGGCCACGCTGAGCAGGATCAGTGCCAGCAGGGCAATGTCAAATGCCCGCCCGGCAGAGGTGTCTGCTTCAAAGATGATGTTATGCCAGCGCTGCTGAAAAGGGGAGAGTGCTCTCCGGTCTTGTTTTGCCATGCGGTGATATTATGTTGCGAAAATACGAAAGTTACGACTCAGCTGACGGAGAGGGTGCTGCCGTAGCAAATAAGGCCGGCCTTGCGGGCCAGGTTACGGGAGGCATGGTTGCTCCACGAGGTGCTGTAGAGCGGTAACGCTCCCATATCGCGTACCATGGCCGCCCAAAGGGCCAGTGCAGCGGCAGCGTAACCTTTGCCCCGGAATGGCGCCAGTGTATCAATACCGGCTTCGTGGGCCGCTGTGGTGATGCGCACGCTGCGGCATACGGATACTACCTGCCCGTTTTGCACGACGGCGGCACAGGGCTGCACGATGTCCAGTTCTTTCGCCAGCCATGGGAATTCTGGACCTATCATCGGTAGGTGCTCCGTTGTCAGGTGAATGGCAGTCGCAGCTGCCGTGAATGTTTCCGGGACAAGAAATGAGGGGCCGGATTCCCATTGATCGCTTTGCAGCAACTGCTGGTATTGCGTGGTCTGTTGCGGTGCACTATCGGGCACTCCTGCAGCTGCTTCGGGAACGGCCACGGCTTCCAGCGCCTGTGCCAGCGCTGCCGGCACATCTTCCCGGTATCTGCGGACAGGCGTGCCTGTTATAGGAAGACCCAAAAAGAACCGGGGAGCAGGACCACGGTCGGGCCAGGGTTCATTGGCCTCCAGCATCCGGCCTGTGACGTTGTAGGAGAACAGCACGGCGGCATGCAGTTGCATCAGTGTTTCCGCTGTCGGGTTATGGATGGAATTCATTACTGCAAGTTATCCTAATTATTTATCTTCCGGAAAATTGGCTCAGGCTATGAACAAAACAAAATGCCTGTTGGCAGGCATATTACTCGCCGCCACTGTTTTAACGGCCCAAGACACACCGCAGCAGCATCCGGAAATCAGGCGGGTGGTTCAACAAATTAACAGTGATTCCTCGCTAAAGCAGGTGACGCTCACCAACGAGGAGTGGATGAAGGAGATGTCAGACGGTGGCGGCAGTCTGACCGGCTATTACAAAAACAAAATGCTGGTCAAAGTTGTCCGCTGGACCGGTTACTCCAGCGGCGTGGAAGTTGTGGAGTTCTATTTTAAGAACAATGAACTGTTGTTTGTATATGAGCAATCGGATTTGTTTTTCTACGATGAAAAGAAAGGTGTGCTCCGCACAGATTCCCTTGAGCGGAACTTCGAAGGCCGGTATTATTTTTCAGGTAAAAAGATGATCGATTATGCAACGTTGGGGCATAACCGTTTTGAAGACGATTCGCTGGACGCCGAAAAGATATGGCCGCAGGAAGCGGCCACCTGCAGGCGTTTGCTGGCCCGCAGGTTGGCGCGGTAGTTATAACAGGATATCGATGTCCGCAGAAGTGAAATACCGGGGAACTTCATGCCCGGAAATCACCACGCCGTACCGTAGTTTCAGTGGAAGGATGAATTGCAACGGGATACGGGCCCAGCTTTTCATGTTTTCCACGTTAATGTTCAACAGCGATGATAATTGTATGCCGAGAGAAGGCACAAAAACAAAAGTGGTGCGGCTGGAGGTAAACTGTGCGCCGGCTTCCACGTAGGTATATAAACCAATGAACCGTTTGTTGCTCACCCAGTAGTCAAAGTTGCCTTTGATACCTGCTCTTACCTGCTGCGCTGTTGTGGTGGACTTTTCTGCGTTCCTGTCTTTGAGGCTGGCGAAGCTGCCGGACACCGTATAGCCGAGCCAGTAGTCCATCAGCCCCTTTTTGCCGCCGTCGCTGTTGTAGTCAAAATGTTTGAGAAAGTTGCCGGTGTTGATCCTTATCTCCGGGCCCTGTATATAATGACCGATGAAGGCAGGACCGCTGGTGAGGCCTATTACAAAGGAATTGCCTACCCTGCTGCGAACGAAATCGCGGTAGCGCAACGGTGCGTTCGCCTGCCGCATGGCGGCTGTAATGGTACCGGGGTGGTCGAACAGCGGGTTCATATCGGAGCGGTAGGGAATGGGCACCCAGGTGAGACTGGGAATGTGGCGGATCAGGTACAATGGCTGATCGGCCCGGTTGTCGGGGATTTTGTCCAGGAAAGGCGTGAAGGCTGTTCCTGCCGCGCCCCGCTGAAAAGCCTCGCCCAGGTCTTGCAACGAGAGGGATACTGCGTGAATGATCCGTTCAGCCTCCGGGGTGAAGGTTGCGTAACGTATATCCTTCAGCGTAGTGTCCTGCTGCCAGCTATGGTGTGGATTGTTGAACTGGCCGTCGCCATAGGCATGCCAGATTTCTCCTTTGCGGTTCACGACCGTGGCGCCGTTGGCGCTATAAAAATCATGCAGTGATTTGTTGTTGGTGATGGATTCGAAGACGGTGCGGTTTACAACCAGGTGTCCTGCAGAGAAAGCATCTTCCAGGAAATGGTCGGCAAAGGCATTGAAAAGCATGGCATAAAACAGCAGCTGCCGGGAAGCTGCTTCGTTTTGGCGTGACAGTAGTCCGCTTTGCTCCGCCAGGTCTATGGCCAGTACGTGCAAGGTAACGTACATGTTAATGGCGTTGGTGCGCCCCAGTCTTTTAAAGATGCTGTCTACCAGCGCCGGTTTTTCACAGAGACGGACAGACGCTTTGCTGAAATGCCGTAGCTGTTCGGGAAAGCCCTTACGGTATTCATAAAAATGGGAGAGGTTCACCGCTGCTTTCAGAGCGTAGCTGAAATCCAGTTTGGAGAGCTTTGCGTCCGGCGCTGCTGTGTAGCCCATTTCAATGTATTGATTATGCAGCCGGATGATCTGCTCCATGACGGAGTGCTGGTAGTGCAGCTGTTCCTCCAGTAACAACGGGTTGCGCTCATGATCGCCGCTGAGGCCGTTCAGTACGCCGTATGAAATATTACTCTGGCCCGGCCCGGAAAAGGCGCCAAAATAGTAACGCCCTTTGTCATCTGCGCGGATGTCCAGGTAGCTTAACAGTTGTGCTTTGCTGCTTTCGGGCAGCGACCGCAGAAAGCGCAGGAATGCCGCGTCGCCGATCAGTTTGTGCTCGCCGTAGTTGTAGGCAAAGGAGCGTCCGGTAAAAATGGTTAATGTAATGGCAATAATGAGTAGTCCCTTCATATGTTGGGTTGTAGTTCACAGATAGTTGTTTGGAGACAGTTAAAGGGACGATGCTTAAAGTAAAGGTATTTTCAGGGGATGGCAATGGAAAACAGCCGGCAATTACAAACTACGGGAAAAATCCCGGTATCTCCTGGCGGGCTGTACGTATGATCCCTGCAAAATGAGCGCGTGCGTTTCCATTTTTCTTCATGGATTTCATTTGTTAAAATCTTCACTGGCATGGCAGTTATCAGAAAAAATAGTACATTTGACCTAAATTTTGAAACGATGAGCGAGTATACTACCATGAACGAAGAGGAAGATGACAAGAAGTCCTTTATTCAACGCCTGAGAGACAGTGTGTTACCGATTAAACCGGAAGATTCCGGCCTGAAGAAAGTCATGAAACAGCTTGGCTTTGGGGTTTTTCTCGGCGTGGCGGGCGTAGTAACCGCCCTGCTGGCGATTGCGGTATCATTTGCCCTGTAATATGAAACGGTTGTTATACATATCCGGCATCAGCGCCTTTTTGTGGTTGTTGGTGCATATTACGCGATGGTGGGGGCAACCGCTGCCTTATCTCAACGGGCATCTGACGGATTTGATCGTGGTGCCCCTGATCGCACAGGTGTGCCTTGTGGTGGTGCAGCACTGGATTATACAGCGGGATGACTACCGGTTGCCGCCGGGATATCTGCTGTTTATAGCCGCTTATGTCTCTGTTGTATTTGAAGGGGTGATGCCCTGTTTTTCGCCCCGTTACACCGGCGACTGGCTGGACGTAGCCGCTTATTTTACAGGTGCTGCCGGTTATTATGGCTGGCAGCGCTGGCCGGCAACGACGCCGGCAGGATAACGGTGAGGGATATATGTAAATCAACGCTGCTCCTTGTCCGGCCCGTTGGACAAGGAACAGCGCGATCTGTGGATCAACCGTGCTGGCCCACGGTGTAACCTCCCGGTACCGTGTGGAAAGCGATGTTCAGTTTGTTCCATGTGCCAATCATGGCCACTGTCAGCGCAATATCTGCAATCTGTGATTTGCTGAAATGTTGTGCCAGCTCGTTATAAATCTTCTCATCCATATGATTGGCATTCAGCGCTTCTGCAAAAGCTAATGCCGCTCTTTCTGCTTCAGAATAATAAGGGCATTCCCGCCATGCCGGCAGTGAATACAGCCTTTGCGGGTCTTCTCCGCGATGCACTGCATCTTTATAATGCATGTCCAGGCAATAAGCGCAGCCGTTGATCTGGGACATGCGGGTATTGATCAGTTCATGCAACGTCGCGTCAACTCCCTGGCGGAGATAAGCGCCGGTTTTAAACAGCCCGTCCATAAATCCTTTATTCACGTCTTCGAAAGAAATTCTTGCTTCCATTTTTTATCGTTTTAATTTTGAATAATATTGTTTTGATAAGATGACAACCTGGTATTTTCATTTAGGACATGAATTTTAAATATTTTTTACTTTTATTTAAAAAGTATTGATATTAAATGTTTTGTATAGGAATAAACAATAAACCAAGAATGGATGAAAGCAGTACATACAGATACAAAGGAGTTGCTTTTTAGCGTAACGGAAGCGTCGCCGGCCGCTTTTTCGCAGCCGCTGCAGTTGGCGGAATATGTGGTGTTGTTTGTCCCTGCAGGGGAAGGGGTATATCATGCGGACTTTACCACGGTTGCTTACAAAGGGCCGGTGTTGTTGTTTGCCACGCCGTTTCAGCTGTTACGCCTCGAAACAAAAGACAGGATGCCTTTTTCGTTGCTGCGGTTTCACGGCGATTTTTATTGTATAGAGCACCATCGCGCGGAAGTGGCCTGTAACGGACTGCTGTTTAACAACATTTACCAGCAGCCTTTTGTACAGCTTACATCGGAAGAAGCGTCTGACTTTGTCCAGCTGATAGCCCAGCTGCAGACCGAATTTAAACAACCGGAACCCTCCGGTATTGTGCTGAAAGCCTATCTGCAGTTATTGCTGGCCAAATCCAGCGCCATCAAGTTGAAGACGCTGGCAACCGGCGAAGATGGTCCGCCGGCGGATGAACAGATGGAACAGTTCCGGCAATTGCTGGACCAGCACTATCTTACGTTGCATAAACCGGCCGATTATGCTGAATTGCTGGCTATTTCCCCCAATCACCTCACTAAAAAATGTAACCGCTATTTTGGAAAATCACCTTCCCGCCTGATACAGGACCGGCTGGTGCTGGAAGCCAAAAAACAATTACATCTCACCCGTAAAAGCGTCAAGGAAATCGCTTATGCGCTACGGTTCGATGATGAGTTCTATTTCAGCCGTTTCTTTAAAAAACATACCGGCGTATCGCCCCAGACATTCCGTCGCGGCACCGGCATTTCCATTGTGGCAGATTTGTCCATGCAATAGCCTTTTCCCTCCATGGTCTGCCGCCAGCGCCCGGTTTACATTTGTATCGTCATATATTCTTCAACGAACAAATGAAAACCATGAACAAAATCCTGCAAGCCATCGTCCATCTTGACCAACTGGGGAAAGTAGTAGTACGCTGGGGCATCGTTATCGTCTTTGTCTGGATAGGCGCCTTAAAATTCGTCACCTATGAAGCAGACGGCATCGTCCCTTTTGTGGCCAACAGCCCTTTTATGTCTTTCTTTTACAGCACCCCCGGCGAGTATAAAACCCATATGAATAAGGAAGGGGAACTGATTGAAGCCAACCATACCTGGCATGAGAACAACAACACTTACGGGTTTTCGCAGGGTCTTGGGATATTCCTCATCACACTGGGCGTTCTGCTGGCCATATACCGCATATCGCCGCTGGCCAGTATCGCGGGCAGTGTGCTGGTATTTATCATGTCGTTAGGCACATTATCATTTTTAATTACTACCCCGGAAACATGGGTGCCGCATCTCACAGACCATCACTGGGGATTCCCGTATCTCTCCGGCCGTGGCAGAATGGTGTTGAAAGATGTGGTGATCATGGGAGGCGCATTGATCACCATGAGTGAATCTGCCGGCATTTACCTGCGGCGGAAAGGCTTGCGGTAATTTCCGGCTGGCGGTTTTTTGATATCTTTGCTGGCTGCCCTAAAGCAGCCAGCTATGCAACTCCAAATAATTGACGTACATGCGGAAACGATATCCTGGCGCCGGAACGACCTGGTAGACTGGGCTTCGGGAGAAAAGATTTATGGCGCCGGTGAATGGCCGCAGCAGCGGCTACACTATGCCTACGACTTCGACGCCGCTATCACTTCCGCTGACGGACAATACGCCTTGATTTTTGCGAAGCAGGGCACGAAAGGGCTGTTGCTGAAGAACGGTCAGATGCTCCGTGAAGTGAACCGCTCTTACTATCAGGCAGGGGTATACGAATATCCTGCAGTCTTCTTTGTTGCGCCCAACGGCAGAACGTACCTCGCCCATTGCCCGGAAGCTTACTGCCAGCTGGACTTTGAGGATGTGGAAACAGGAGAGGTGATCACGCGGGTGGAGGGCCGTCATCCGGACGATTATTTTTATTCCCGCCTGGAGGTCAGTGCCGACAACCGGTGGCTGATCAGCAAAGGCTGGGTATGGCACCCCTGGGATATGGTTGCAGCATTCAATATCGAGGCCTGTATACATGATCCGCTGCTGCTGGACAGCTGCCGCAAAAATCCGGACGTAAACGCCGAAATAGGTGTGGCGGGTTTTATCAATAATCATGAAGTGCTGATAGGTGCCATCGGCGACGGAGAACTGATGGATGATGAAGCGGAAAATGCAGCGGCCTTGCGGCCGGGTCAACTGGCCGTCTGGAACCTGGAAACAAACCAGTTATCAGCGCCGGTGACGGTCAATGGTCTTTTTGGCAATATCTTCCCGATAGACGACACCTATACCTGGGACCTGGCGGGATCTCCCCGTATCATCAACTACCGCACCGGCGAAGTAGTGGACCAGCTGCCCGAACTCCTTATAAGCGCACAGGTATCGTCCATTATCCACCACATCGAGGCGCCGCAGATCGCCTGTCACCCCGAGCGGAACATGATCGCGGTAGTAACAAAAGACCGGAAAGTCGGGCTATTGACCCGCTGACGGGCGCGGTGTCCGGTCGATGACCACCTTATACCGGAACGCCCGCCAGTGGTCAAAAAGGACATCCAGGTAACTGATATATTCATCCGTAACGACATAGTCGAATTCGTAATGACTGAAGTTTTTACGAAAGGGAACATACCGTTGTTTGCGGAGGGCCACCGTGTCCGTTACCCATTTGCTTTGCCGCCGTGATATCTTTTCCAGCTTATATACCGCCGGGTTCCGGGAGATATTGGAGTTCACCTGTAAATGCGTCAGCTGTGCCAGGTAGCGGAACTGAAAACGTACCGTATCTCCCTTGCGGACGTTGATGATACCAGGCCCGGGTGATATCAGCTGGAGGTCTGCTATTGCATTGTTCTCAATAAATGGCGCTACCTTGAATTTATCCCGCGTATAATTGGTTTCAAACACCCATTTGTTTTCTTCCGGGTAATGGTTTCTGTGAAACTGTTTGTCTGATGCCTGCCAGTAGTAGTTGTTAAAGTGCTTTTCAAAAGGAAGCAGCTTGCCGGTTTCGTTATCCGTTTCGCAGCCACCCGCAGCCCAGGTGGGGTCCATGGCAAACCAGGCCGTGTCCAGGTAAACGGCGTTCCAGGCATGATCGGCGGCGCCCAGGTTTCCTGCCTGGTAAGGTTTGGTTTTAGTGTAACCGGATACTACTTCACAACGGATACCCGCCAGGGTACACATTTTTTGGAACAGTCGCGCATAACCTTCACAAACGGCTTTTCTGCGTTTTAATACCCGCTGTAGCAGTGCTTCTTCTGTGAGCTGCCGGCGCTTGTGCGGGTGTACCTTTGCACGGTTGTAACTTTTATGATCATAGGCAATGTTATCTGCCACCCACACAAAAAGGGCCCTTGTTTTTGACAGCTGGTCCTGATGGCGGTCCGTCAAGTCATGGGTAAGCTGGCGGAGGTCCCCGCGGTAGGAGACGGTTCTTGAGAGGCTGTCTGTAGTGGTAAAATCTTTAACGGGTAAAGTGGCCTGCGCCATGGAGAGGCAGGGTAGCAGCAGCAGGGAAAGCAGCGATCGTCCGTACATAGGTATAACGTTTGGCGGCTATACGAAGAGCCTTTTGATAACCCTTGCAAGATACGGATTTGGATAGCGGCGGAGACAATAAAAAGAGCAGCTTCTTTTGAAGCTGCTCTTTTATATAGCTACCGGGCGGATAGTTACGGTTTGTAAACGATGCGGTAGATGGTGCCCATCTTATCATCTGATACGTACAGTGAGCCGTCGGGGCCCTGAGCGAGGCCACAGGGGCGGTGTGCAGCATCACCGGGAGCGGCAATGTTTTCTTTGCCGGCAAAACCTTTGGCGAATACTTCCCATTTGCCGGAAGGCGCACCATCTTTAAACGGTACGAAAGCTACAAAGAAACCTTGTTGTGGTTCCGGGGCCCTGTTCCAGGAGCCGTGAAAAGCAATGAACGCACCGTTTTTATAGCGTTCGGGGAACATGCTGCCGGTGTAGAACAGTAGGGCATTAGGCGCCAGGTGGCCGGGGAAGGTGGCTACCGGGTCGTCATATTTGTCGGTGACTGCTTTCTTGCCATCGCCGCCATATTCCGGGCAAACGATTTTTTTCTGCTGCACCTGGTCGTAATAGATATAAGGCCAGCCTGCGTTGGAGCCCTCATGCAGTTTGTACATGGTTTCGGCAGGCAGTTCAGCGGATTGTTTGGCGTCGTACAGTTCAGGGAAGAAGTCGTGCAGGTTGTCACGGCCGTGCTGCATTACAAACAGGGCGTTGGCCTGGTTGTTCCAGTCGAGGCCCACTACGTTACGAAGGCCGGTAGCATACCGTTTACCGTTATGGTATCCCTGGTTCAGTTCATTGGCTTTGAATATCCAGATGCCGCCGGCAGAATCCAGCAGGGGGCAGGGCTGCATGCCCGGGGAACCCTTGGTGCGGTCTTTCTCCTGGCAGGCGTTGGAGGGCGCCCCGATATTCACATAGAGGTTGCCGTTATTGTCCAGTGCGATGGATTTTGAGTTGTGTTGCCCACGGTCTATCAGGCCGCTGACAATGGTATCAGCATGCTGCGGGTCTGCCACTTCCTGCTGCTCGTTCAGCTTGTAGCGGAATACGCTGGTGTTGGAAGAGGCGTACAGGTAGCCGTCTTTGATGGCGATACCGGTACCGCCGTAAGGTGCAAAAGCGGAGCGTTCGTCTGCGCGGCCGTCGCCGTTTTTATCTTTCAGCACTACGATAGCGTTGCCATTGACCGGGTTTTCCAGTTTCACATACACCACACCGTTCTGGCTAACGGTCAGGTGCCGGGCATTGCCGGTGCTATCGGCAAAACGAAGTGCGCCAAAGCCCTGCGGCAGCTCCAGGCCTACGTTGCCGGTATCGGTGGCCGGCTCTTTGGGCGTCTCTTTGACAGGGTTGTTGTTACAGCTGTGCAGCACCAGCATGGCAGACGGTAATAAAAGGCCCAGGGCTACCGTCCTGAAACCCCGCTTGTCTGACCGCAGGGGCCATAATCCTGTTTTCATAGTATTGTGTTTAGTGCTAAAATAATTTCATTTCCTATGTCCGTCACCGTTGAAGGCCATAAAAAGTACGAAATTAATGGAAGATGCAGAAAAAAATATGACGCACGGAGCGGACTCCGTAAAAGGCAGGCGGGTATTTATATTGCTGCCTCGTCAGGCAGGGGTCTGAAAGCGGGGCAGGTGCGCAGACAAGGCCTGATAGAGTTCGTTGAAATGTACCGGCTTCGAAATATAGGCACTGGCGCCTGCCAGCAGCAGCTCTTCTTTGACGGAAACAAAAGCGTCTCCCGATACAATCAGTACAGGTATATCTTTCAGAAAACTATCGCGGCGCAGCTGCCGGAGCAGTTCCTGGCCGCTCATGCCTGACATGTGCAGGTCGGTGATGACAATGTCCGGCCGCTCCAGCCGTATCCGCTGCAGCGCGGCTTCGCCGTCATGGCAAAGAGAGGGAACGATGCCCATGTGTGCAAGGACCTTGGTGAGCAGCGCGCTGCTGACGGGATCGTCTTCTATGACCAGCGCTGTTGCTCCCGGAAATACATCGCGGCGGTAATATTGTTTGATGGGCGTATGGCTGTTTTCCCGGGCCGCTTCCAGCGGTAGCGTAAAAGCCATGATGGTATGAGTGCTCATCTCATCCGGTTCTATATAGATACGGCCACCCAGCAGGGTGACGAGGTGCTTGGTGATGGAGAGTCCCAGCCCGGTAGCCTCGGTGATCTGGTTACGCTCTGATACAAAAGCTTCAAAGATATGCCGGGCCTTTTCGGGATGAATGATTCCCTCATTGATGACCCGGAAGAGGAGCTGTTGCCCGTGACGTTCGCAGGTGACAGAGACGATACTGTTGCCGGTAGCAAACTTCACGGCATTGGAGAGGAGGTTGTTAATGATTTTCGTCAGAATAATTTTATCACTGCGGATAATGGCCGGCAGCTGCTGGTCGAAACTTTCGCGGATAACGATGCCCCGGGAGTGCGCTATGTAACGGCTGATCGCCGCACAATGCCCTACACACGCTTTTAAGTCCACCGATTCCCGGGTAACGGTATTAAACCTGCCCGCATCGATGCGCGACATGTCCAGCACATTGTTGATGATGTTGCGTGCGATATAACAGGCGGAATACAGGTCGTCTATTTCGCGGCGCTCTTCCGTAGGCTGCTGGTCACTTTTACGCAGTTGCAGCAGCTGCGCGATGCCATAAATAGCGTTGAGGGGTGTACGTAGCTCGTGGTAAGTTTCCCGCAGGAAGGTGCTTTTGGCAATGGACGCCTCTTTCGCTTTTCTTTCTGATTGCAGCAGGGCGTGGATCTTACCGATATAAAACGACATGACCAGCACCATCATGGTCACGAAGCCCGCGGATGTCAGCAGGTGCATCATATACACGGCGTTGTCACTCAGCTGCAGCGGCACAATCACCGGGTGCCGGCGGTTGACATGCACCAGTGCCATCAGCGACAGGGTAATCACCAGCGTGGACAACAACACCTTCCGCTCTTTGTTCAGAAAAAAGGTACTGCAAAGATGAAAGACGATCACGGCCAGGAAAGCGATCACCAGGTCGGTAGGGATAGCGTCTTCCAGCAGGCAGCTCCAATACACCGCGAAAATGCCGTGTATCAGCAGCATGATCAGGCTGGCCCTGAAATACTGCCGGTAATGATTAAGCAGGATGACGATCATAAAGCCGGCGGCTTCTGTTACCACCGGTACCAGGATAAACGGCGTGGGATGCAATACATAAAAATAAGAGCCGATGCTCAGTACCATCAGCGTAACGATAAGGGCCAGTGAGTTGGAAAGGACCACAGGGCGTCTTTCTTCCGGACTGCTGAGGCCGGCAGTGCCGGCCAGCAGGGGCGCCTTTAAGAGGGTAGTAATGCGGGGTTGGGTTGACGTGTACATGTGACAGCATTAAATAAGATTTTCAATAGTTTTTTGAGGGTCTCTTGTTCGTTGTAACAGCGCTACTGCGCCTGTAAGCATGTTTAGTCGGGCTTTGGTTTAAAAATCTCTTGTCATAAGCTTGAAGTATACAAATCCACTTAAAATTAGGACAGCAGGAGAGAGGTAAAACAGCAGGCGGTCATCATCTCCCTATATTTTTTTAAAAAGTTTTAAATGATCAGATTGTTTCAATTTGTTTTATTTGTTTTCTTTTTTGGTTTTTATTTCTTATTTTTCTAAACGTATTCAACCAAAATTGAAAAGCCGGAGACAGGGGCGCAATGTGAACTTTACGTTATGAATCAGCGTAAGCATATGATTTTCATTATACCAGCTATATTTTCGTCCACCTGAAAAAGTTTAAAACCATATGAAACCTATCTGTCACTTTCTTTTTCTATTGTCTTTATTGACAGGTTGCCTTTTTCTGCAACCATCGGCCGCCCAAACCACGCAGGCGTCCATACAGGGTACGATTACCGATGAGCGAAAGCTGCCGGTGCCCGGCGCTTCGGTGATGATCCGCAACGAATCTACAGGGTTTACCAGCCGGACAGTCTCCAACGCCAAAGGCGACTTCGTATTCAAGGAACTTCCGCTCGGAGGGCCTTATTCAATTGTTGCCCGTTATATGGGCTATGAAGAGCAGAAAAAGACCGGTTATAACCTCAACCAGGGCGACGTGATCGGTGTCAACTTTGCACTCGGCTCCAGCGTAAAGCAGATAACAGGTATCACGGTGACCGGCAATGCCAACGCCAAAGGAAAGGTAGAGAACCTCGGCGCCGCCACAGCCGTGTCTCCCAAGCTGATGAACAAGATGCCGGTCAACGGCAGGAATTTTGCCAACCTGATGGACCTCTCCCCGCTGAGCAGGGGCGGCAATATTTCCGGCCAGCTGGGCTCTTCCACCAACTTCTCTATCGACGGTATGACCGCCAAGAACCCCACATCCGCCGGCGCCACCACGAGCCGCAGCGGCGCACCTTATTCCATTTCCATCGAGGCGGTGCGTGAGTTCAAAGTGGTGACCAACCAGTACGATGTCACTTATGGCCGCAGTGGCGGCGGTACGGTAAGCGCCGTGACCAAGTCAGGTACCAATACACTCACCGGCTCCGTCTTCGGCTTCGGCAGGGCCAACTGGTTGACCAGCAAATACGATATCAAAGGCAACAAACGCGCTAACGATTACTCCACCTACCAGTTTGGCTTCTCACTGGGCGGGCCGCTTATCAAAGACAAGCTGCACTTCTTCGTTACCTGGGACCGCCAGGTGGACAAGCGCTCCCTGGTAATTGCCGACATACAGACCGCGGCGGATGAAGACTTTTTCAAAATCACCCGGGCGAAACTTGATTCCGTAGTACAGATAGGGCGCGAAAAGTATGGCATTTCACCCACACAGAGACAGTACGGCTCCTTCGATAAAAAACGTACATCCGATGCCGTATTCCTGCGCCTCGACTGGCAGATCAACAAAAATAACCTGCTGACGATCCGTAACAACCTCACCAACGATAACAATAAGCTGGGTCTGGTGGATAACACCCCCATCAATCTTTATGAGTCGACAGGAAATGATTTTAACTTCGATAACAGCTTCCTGGTAACGCTTCGTTCCTCTATTAATTCTAAAGTAACGAACGAGCTGAAGGTACAGCACCTGTATACCTATCAGAGCAGCGAGCCGGGCAATCAACTGCCTGCGTCCAATATTCCCAGGGCTATCGTGGAAAATATCCCGTCCGTTACCGCCACCGGCAACCGCTCCACGAATGTGGAGTTCGGAGGACATCGCTTTGCACAGGAGTTCTTCCGAAACAATGTTTTTCAGCTGGTGAACAACCTTTATTACAATACTAACAGCATCCGCTATACGTTTGGAGTGGACTTCATGTACACACATGCGAGGTCCCTCTACGGCAGTGAAGTAAATGGCCGTTTCCATTATAATACCATTTCGGGGCTGCTGGCCAACAAGCCTTATAACTTCTATCGCGAAGTGCCGCTGATGGACGATCCCAGCGTAGTGTCCAATATCTTCAATATCGGCTTTTACGGACAGCTGCAGACGAAAATTGCTACAGGCATGGAAATTACTGCAGGCCTCCGCGGAGATTACGCACATTATCCTACCTCACCCTTTAACCAGCAGGTGTTTGATGAACTGGGCGTCCGTACAGACCATAAACTGCGCTCCTTTATTATCCAGCCCCGCTTCCAGCTGACGTGGGACGTGCAGGAAAATCACCGCGATTATATTCGTGTAGGCGCCGGCGTATTTGCTTCAGACATCAATAACTATGTGGTGATCAACAACCTCACTTTCGATGGCAAACATTTTGGTACCGTGGATGTAAGAGGCGCCGATGTTCCGGCGGCAGACTTCATCGGCTTCCGCAATAACCCCGCATCAAAACCCACATTGTCGCAATTCCAGCTGCCGACCATCAATACCAACGGTCCTGACGCAAAAGTGCCGGTGGTATATAAAGCCAATATATCCTATACCCGTTTTATTACCGAAAGGCTGAGGGCCGGCATCACCGGATATCTCACGCTGGCAAGGAACAACTATTTCTATGTAGACCGTAATATGGCCCAAACACCTTTCTTTACGCTGAAAGACGAAGATAACCGCGGGGTATTCGTTCCCATCAGTACCATGACCAAAGACGGCATCCCCAACTGGAAAGACGGCCGTATCAGCAAAAACCTGGGCCGCGTACTGGAACTGAACAGCGACGGAAAGGTAAACCAGATGGCTGTCGTGGTGGATGTATCTTATAACTATCATAAAGATGGGGAGCTGTCCCTCAGTTACACCTGGAATGATACGAAAGACAACACCTCCTTTAATGGTAACGTGGCCAACTCTGCAACACTTTCCCTGCCTGTGAAGGACGATCCGCGGAACCTGGGTAATATCACCTATTCGGACAACCAGTTCAGGCACAAAGTGGTGTTCTACGCGGTGTCTCCCACCTGGAAAGGGTTTAACCTGGGCATCCGTTATTCCGGTATAGGCGGTACCCGTTACAGCCTGTTGTCCGGCGTGAACAGCAACGGCGATTTTGTAAACGGCACCAATGATCTTGCCTATATCTTCGATCCTAACAACAGCGCTGTTCCCAAGAACGTGCGTGACGGCCTGCAGGCTGTGTTGAACAATCCCAAAGCCAGTCCCAGTATTAAGGATTATATCCGCCGGTATGCCGGCAGAATGGCCGAAAGAAACGGGGGTATCAACGGTTTCTATGGTACGTTCGATCTGCGGGTAAGCAAGAAATTCTCTTTCGGAAAAACGAAAAAGCAAGGCTTCGAAGTGTCGGCCGACCTGTTTAACGTAGCCAACGTCTTCAATAAAAAATGGGGCACCTATAAAAATCTGGGTAACCAGGGCCTCTATAAAAGAGAAGGCTTTGACGTGGTTAACCAGCGATTTAACTACGGCGTGAATACCGATGGCTCTGTGGAACCTACCGGTAATCCTTTCCAGTTCCAGATCGGCTGCAGATACAGCTTCTAGCCTGATAAAAATATGTTGATTTAAATAATTGTTCGGAGACCTTACCGATATCCCTCGAAGATCCTGGTTAAATTGTCTTGATGCACCTTTTGGATGCAATCTGGCTGTTTGACCAGGATCTTAACGTTAAGTTAATATTGAACGAGCGCAGTGGATGTACTTATGGTCTATCTTTATTCCCGTTGATTTATGCCTATCGAGAGCCCTGAACCCGTGATCAATACCGTGCTGTAGCCCCCCTGAGATGTAGCCCTGTTTTTTATTTCAAAATGACCAAAATTCTGAGAGCCGCGCGTTTATTAACCTAACATATACATTATGAAAAAAAATCAATTACTGTTAGCAGCAGCTATCCTGACTTTTATTGTTAGCTCCTGTAAAAAAGATGTTCAACCCGACGTTGAAAGCCCTCAGCCCCTTACAAGTTTCAAAGATGTGCCAAAAGTTCCCAATGCCGTAGTCAACATTAAAGCAGGAAATATCAACCTGCAGGAAGTGTTGAAAAATAACAAACAGAGCATTCTGTCTTTCCTCAGAGACAGCGCCTGGGCCAATGGAACGGGAAAAACCATGATCTTTTCTTCCGATGAGCAAATCGCCCCTGAAAACCAGTTGAGGCTGGTGTATCCCGGATCAGTACTGCAATCTTCCGGTATTGCCAACCTGCAGTATGTGCCGCTTGCACAGCTCCAGGGTAAGGTGAAGCCGATCACTGTTTCTGTGTCTGCCCCGGGTAAGTACATTACAGCCGATATTCAGAAGCCCAGCCTCTCTGCGACAAGGTCCTTCATCAGCAACGTTTTTGGCAGCCAGGTAGGTAATGAGCTGGTAGGCTTTCAGTTTGACATGAGCCAGTTCACTTATTATGAAGAGCTGAAACTGGCCATCGGCGCCAATGTTAGCATTGGCTCCATGTTCTCTGTAGGCGCTTCTTTCGGTAAAGAGAAAGTGGAAAAAAATACCGGTCTCATCGCGAAATTTATCCAGAAGAACTTTACGCTGGATATGGACCTGCCGTCAGAAGGCAAGCTGTTCGACTCTACTGTTACGCCTGCGATGCTGGCACCTTATTCCCCGGTGTATGTGAGCTCCATCACCTACGGAAGAATGGGTATCATCAAGGTAGAATCCAACTATTCCTACGATGCCGTGAAAGTCGCTTTCAACCTCGCGTTTAAAGTGTCTACCGTAGGTGGCGGCGTTACCGTCGACGCACAAACGAAGAAGATCATCGACGAATCCAGCATTATGGTAAGGACCATTGGCGGCGAAGGCAGCGAAGTGACCAAGACCATCGTTGGTTATGATGAATTCAGAAAATACATTGAGTCCGGCGGAAATTATACTGCACAGGCGCCTGGCTTCCCGCTGTATTTCACGTTGAGCCACGTAAGTGACCATTCTGTGTTCAGCACTATCTTCAATGTAAACATCCCCAATCAATAATCCCTATGACCTATATTAAAAGGATAACCGGCGCAGCCGCGTTATTTTTACTTATACTGTCGGGATGCAAAAAACATAACGACGTCGCGAGCAGTAACAGGATGGAAGGGCTTTCCAAAGTTTCCCTGCCTACGATTGAGCTCAAAGCCCATAACTATCTTCCCGGTGGCATTGGCGTGGTGAGGTTCGGGGAAATAGACCCAAATAACGCTGCCAATGAAGTAAAGACCAATACGGTAGAGCTCCGCGACAGTATCTGGACCGATGGCTTCGGCAAAACGGTGATCGGCGTTTCAGATGAGATCAGTATTTCCCAGACCACACATTTACAGCGCGCTTTTGCAGGATCACTGATACAGGGCAATTCGATCAATGACCTGACCCTTCTCCCGATAGCGGCTTATCAAAGCAAGGTAAAGCCGTTGAATGTATCCGTTTCGTTCCCCGCAAAACGGGTGAGCGGCGTAATCAGCAACGTCAGTCTGTCCGGCACCCGATCGTTCATCTCAGATATTATGTACAACAACCAGCTCGGCAACCAGTATGCTTCCTATGGCTACAGTATGGAGCGGTTTACGTCCTATGATGAGATTAAAACTGCCTTTGGTTCCAACGTCAATACCAGGGCGCTGTTCTATAAAAGCTCCAGTTCATCTTCCGGCGGAGAGCATCGTATCTCCAAAAGATCCGGTATATATGTACGCTTTGTGCAACGGAACTTCACTATCGACGTTGACCTGCCGAGTGGCGGCAACCTGCTGGACCCCTCTGTAAATCCGGCTGACCTGGCCGGGATGAACCCGACCTATGTTAGTTCCATTACCTACGGAAGAATGGGTGTTATGTCCATTGAATCAGATTCTTCTTACGAAGCTACGTATGAGGCATTCAATAAAGCTTACAAGGCACTGTTTGTGAGCGGTTCGAGCTATCTTACTGAAAACGAGAAAAGAATCATTGATCATGCGGACATGCGTTTGTTCCTGGTAGGTACAGACGGAGAAACGACGGTGAAGTCCGTGCAGGGATTTGACGCTTTTCTGAAAGTGGCGCAGGAAGGGCAGCAGTTTTCTGCCGACAAGCCCGGCGTGCCTATCTACTTCTCGCTGAGTAACCTGTCGGACCACAGCCTGGTGAAACAGACGTTCAGGGTAAGCGTATACACCGACCCGGTGTTTGCCAGGATAGAAACGGAGGGCGTAAAGATTGAAACTGCCCGTAACTGGTATGGTGATCAGTGGGAAGACCTGACGAAAACGAAGGGGCGCGTATTTGTCCGTTTTTACTCAGACGTACAGGCGACGAAGCCTACCAATCCGCCGTTGTTCGTGCGATTCAACTACAAGGTAGTGAAGAGAAACGTCTTTGCCGTATACGGAGCGCCGGGGGGCAGCTTCCCATACGAAGAAAAGACGACGGAGGAAAAAGGCTTTTGTTACAATGTGTTCCGGATCACCCAGTATCCGCTGGCTGACCCCGCATTGTTGGAAGACCGGACGGAGCGTAACAGGACTTACCAGGACGATACGATGACGCTTACAGAGACCACCTCCACCTCGGATGAGTACACGCATGTATTGTTGCCGGGTGATTTTTATAAGGTGTTAACACCTGTCAGACGATAAATAAGTGATCATGATGTTGATAAACCATCAATACGGGAAGAAATTGTTTCTTCCCGTATTGTTTATTTGCGGCATTTTTGCCGCCTGTAAAAAGAATGACGACCTGCCCAAGGCGCCTGAGACGCAAGCCAGGGAGCCACTTTGGGCGGATTCAATCTTCCTGTACGCCAGCCAGGTCTACCTGTGGAATGATCAGCTGCCGGCAGTGAAAGATTTTAATCCGCGCAGATATGTTTCGTCCGAAGGACAGCTAAACTACCGGAAAGAGTTGTTCGATATCAGCCAGATGGCCATTAATAGCCATACAGGTAAACCTTACGAGTTTAACCGGCTGGTACCTTCCATACCGAAGTACAGCGCTATTTTCGGCGTATCTGACAACGAACCGGCGATCGAAACCGCCGATGTGTCTGACAGGTTCGGCGTCAGCATCGTGGTGGTGAAAGAGCAGGCATTGTATGTAAAGTATGTCATAAAGGGAAGCGATGCGGAAAGGGCCGGCATAAAAAGAGGGATGCGTATCGTCAGCATCAACGGGCTGCCTGTTGAAATAACGGCTGCCTACTTTGCGATGATGCAGAAAGCTTTCAATGAAGGAACACAACTGGACCTCTTGTGCAGGGGCCAGCACATGGACCGGCAATATAACCTTGTCTATAAAAAGAATAATTATTTTGAGCCCATATTGAAAGATACGATCCTGTTGCTGCCGGATGGCCGCAGGGCTGGTTATCTTGCCTATCTGCGGTTTATTGATGTCAGGCATGTCTATAAAGATCTTGACCGGGTGACAGGCGGTTTCGCCGCTGATGGCGTATCTGATGTGATCGTTGACCTTCGCTACAACGGCGGCGGCAACCTGACGGAACTGGACCGCCTTGCGAACCTGCTGGCGCCGTTTGCAGCCGACGGAAAGGTGATGCGGAAAGAACAATACAACGACCTGGTGAAGTCGGGAAAAGCCACGCTGCTTTCAAAACAGCCGATTTTCGGCGCTGACGGTCTGCCGATCTATTACAACGGGAAGGTAATCACCTACGGAGATGTAGACTATACCGAAGAAAAAAATACGGTCTATTTTAACAAAGTAGGTGGAATCGGTACGCTCAAAGACCTGTACGTCATCGTGAGCGGGCATACCGCTTCGGCGGCTGAACTATTGGTCAGCTGCCTGCAGCCCTATCTGAAAATAAAAATCATAGGAGTGAGCGCAGATGCCGGTAACCAGGCGGCTGTGAGAACCTATGGGAAACCTGTAGGTTTCTTTCCGCTGGTGATCGGCAATATGAACGTTTACTACTCCCTGTTCAGGAACGTGAACGCCAGCGGGAAGGGCGACTATTACGATGGCGTGCAGGCCGATGTAAGTGTTTATGATGATCCGCAGTTTGATTTGGGTACCAGGGGAGAAGCAGGCCTGGAAGCGGCGCTGAGCCTTCTCTCCGGACAACGCGCCAAGGGTGCCACCACAGAGCTCATGCGCAGCGCCCCCGCTTCCTGGAGAGACTTGAGGGTGAATGAGCATCAACCGGGCGTGCTGAAGTCGACCGTTACGTTGAAAGATGGCACTAATATCCGTCTTGACCGATAGGTCTTCCAAAGGCTGTAAAAATGTATGCATGATCGTTAGCGCCGATTCCCGCTAAATGGCTAAATTTGTAACAGACCAATATTGCAGCTTTTGGAAACGACAGATGAACGATTACTCGATAATCCTGCCTGGAGCGCACTGACAACCGTGCAGGCTCCTTTGGCGGAAGGTACCGCCCACTGTAAAAGGTACCGGAAAGATATTCTCTCTTTTATTGCCTGCGATCATACCGCCGGCCATTCGCTGGACGAGTTACAGTCATGGATACACGAAGGTGAATCGTTTTACCTGATAGGCGAATTACCGCCGCTGCCAGCCAACTGGCAGCTGGTGCACGAACTACCCTGCGCGCAGATGGTGCTGCAGGATATGGCAGCAGTACCGGTGAAAACGCCGGTGGAAATCGCTGTGATGACCGCGGCCGATGGAGACGATATGTACGACCTGGTGAACCGGGTGCAGCCGGGTTATTACAATCCCGGTACACCGTTGCTGGGCACTTACTACGGTATCCGCCACGAAGGTCGCCTGGTGGCCATGGCAGGTGAAAGGATGCGCATGAAGGGATTTACGGAACTGAGCGCCATTGTCACTGATCCGGCGTACACCGGCAGAGGGTTTGCACAACAGCTGATCACCCGCTTGTGCCAGCAGCATGCAGCTGAAGGAACTACCTCCATGCTGCATGTGTCCGTGGCCAATGAGCGGGCTATCCGGCTCTATGAGCACATGGGCTTTGTGACCCGCCGCGAAATTGTTTTCAGAAAAATCACGTACCTACAGGCTCACCATAAGCCTCCTGGATCGTTTTAAGGTCCAGCTTTTTCATTTTGAAGATAGCGTTCATCACACGGCTGAGGCGTTCTTTATCTTTATCCATGAGCATTTCGCCCAGTTGTACCGGCGCTACCTGCCAGGACAGGCCGAATTTATCTTTCAGCCAGCCGCACTGATCGGCTTTGGGATCGCCGCCGGCACGCAGTTTTTCCCAGTAGTAGTCAATCTCTTCCTGTGATTCGCAGTTCACCATAAAGGAAACAGCCTCGTTGAATTTAAAATAAGGGCCGCCATTGAGCGCTATAAAGTGTTGCCCGTCCAGCGTAAAGTCAACCGTCAGCACAGACCCTGCCGGCATCCCGTGTATGTCATGCCCCGCTTCTGTGTAATGGGTAATGTTGCCGATGGCGGAGTTCTTAAAGATAGACGTATAGAACTTAGCCGCTTCTTCGGCCTGGTTCTCAAACCACAGATGGGGGGAGATTCTCTGGGAGATGATTTTGTTTGCCATAGTGTTTATGTTTTTAACAGCTAAGGAATGAAGATGTCTAATGACATCCCAAAGGTAAAACGGTCCTGCCGCTCCGCCGGGGGGATGAGGCGACTTTGTGAAGGGGCATTTGCGACATCGGTGTGAAAATCTTATTTTAGACGGATGAATCCGAAATAATCATCCATGAAATTTTTACCGATAGAACGTTATACGTTGTTAACCAAACTGTCTCCGGAGGAAATAAAGACGCTGCTGGAGGCGAATGTAGAACCTAAAGGTTACAACTTGCATATCCGGATCGGGTGGTTTCAACCCAAAGGCGCGAAGCCTTACCAGGGCGCCGTCAGTGTAAATGGTTTTTTCATCAGCCGTATTATCGGTTACCGTAATTCTTTTCTGCCGGAGATAAGGGGAGAAGTGAGTCATGAGGTAGTACATACTGCTGTTAAGATCAACATGCAGCTGACTTTGTTTGTGCGGATATTTATGGTCTTATGGTTTGGGGCTGTGGTTGTGGGCCTGGTGCTGTGCGTAGGAGCAATGATCAACGGATCCCGTGCTGGGGAAAAATTCGAGTCTTTTTTGCTGGTGCCTTTCCCGATGCTGATATTCGGTTATCTGATGGTAACGCTGAGCTTCGGGTACGAAGTCAACAAATCCAAAAAGTTCCTGCGCGATCTTCTTCAGGGGTGGGAAGAAGGCAAGGCCTGAGTTGATCAGGAAAGCCCTAAGGCTTCCATGATCAACGGTATTTGTACCAGGAGCCGGTGTTGAACAGCAAGGCTTGTTCATCTTCCTGTATCCAGTCCTTTTCAATCAGCTTTTTCAGCCCCATATAGGTGGCGCTGCCTTCGGGCGATAGCAGGATGCCCTCTGCTTCGGCTATTTCGGAGATGCCGGCTTCCATTTCCTCTTCGGTGACGGTCAGCGCTTTGCCGTCGCTTTGCCGGATTACTTCCTGCATCATGTCTTTTGCAAAAGGCTGTGGAACAGCCAGTCCATAAGCTATGGACGGATAACCGCTGAAGTCATCCGGTAGGTTTCCGTTTTCGATGTACTGTACCATGGGAGCACAATTTTGAGATTGAATAATAATCATCCTGGGCAGCTTGCCGGTAATCCATCCCAGCTGCTGCATTTCGCGGAAGGCTTTCCACATGCCTATCAGGCCGGTGCCGCCGCCGGTGGGATAGATGATCACATCGGGCAGCTGCCAGTGCAGCTGTTCGGCGATTTCATAGCCCATCGTTTTTTTGCCTTCCAGGCGGTATGGTTCTTTTAAGGTGGACATATCGAAGCCGCCGGTTTCCTGTACCAGCTGCCGCGCCCTGCGGCCGCAGCTGTCTATCAGTCCGTCGGTCAGGAGCAATTCCGCCCCATACAGGCGGCATTCTTCCTGCAGTGTCACCGGTGTATGCCGCGGCATGATCACCGTCGCTTTCATCCCTGCTTTGGCGCAATAGGCACTCATGGCGCCGCCTGCGTTTCCGGCAGAGGGAATGATACAGTGACTGACGCCCAGTTCCTGTGCTTTGGATATCGCCACGCTGATGCCCCGGGCTTTGAACGAACCGGTGGGGTTTACACTTTCATCTTTCAGTAAAATCTGTACACCGGCGCGCGCGCTGAGCGTGTGCAGGGTGGTCAGCGGTGTGCCGCCTTCCCCCAGGCTCACGATGTGACGGGGATCAGCTACCGGCAGCATCTCCCGGTACCGCCAGATGCTGTGGTCCCGCCCTTTCAGGAAATCAGGTGCGGGCAGATCGCAGGTGTAGGTGGCTGTCAGCGGCTGCTGGCAGCAGGTGGCGTACGACTGCAATACATTGGCGTCGTATACTTTTCCGCAGCGGGGACACTGCAAAGTGGTGAGGCGCGATATGTTCTTTTTTGTGAGTGTCATTCCTTGTAAATGTAGGCATGACCTATAACAAACAGATGGTCGATTTTGTTATAACCTATAACTATTGGTTATATATGCTTCTGGCATAGCGGATCAGTTTTTTATTCAGCTCACTGGTCTCGCCTTTCCGCTGGATGAAGTAAAAACTTCTTTCTATATGAAGACCCTCAAAAGAAATCTCCGTCAGGTCGCCCTGCTTCAATTCCTTGAACACAGAGCGTTTGGGTAGAAACCCGATACAGCCGGACTCTATCAGGAAGTTCTTCAGCGCTTCAGTGCCGCCTAACCGCGCTTTGATCTGTAATTCATCAATACCGGTCTTGTGTTTCTGCAGCGCATCTTTCAGCGCTTCCAGGGTGCCGCTGCCACGTTCCCGCAGTGCCACCGGCATCCGCAGCACCTCTTTCAACGGATAGTGCCTCGTCTTGGAGAACCCGCTTTTCCTGCCACAAACGGCAATCACCTGGTCGTTGATAAAAGGATGGTACACCACGTTGGTCAGTTTGCCCCGGCCCTCTATAATACCGAGGTTGATTTCCTGGTTTAACAATGCTTCCAGCACAATTTCGGCATTGCGGTTCAGCAGGTTGATCTCCACCTGCGGATACTCCTGCTGAAAGGCAGACAGCACCTTGGGCAGTATGTACAGCGCCACGGTAGTGCTGGCGCCCAGCTTCAACAAACCCTTGGCCTGGTGCTTGTCACTGAAAGCGGCCATCTCAAACTCTGTATCAGCCTGTATGTTAGCCACCTGCAATAACCGCTTCAGTAAAAAACTGCCGGCATCTGTCAGCGATATCTGGATGCCTTTGCGCTCAAACAACCGCGTTCTGTAATATTCTTCCAGGTACTTCACATGCTTGCTGATGGCCGGCTGCGAGATAAACAGGGTCTGGCTGGCCTTGGAGAAACTTTTCTCCCGGGCCACTTCAATAAAAACCTGATGGTGGGTAGAAAGCATAACCACTGTATTTGTAATAACAATTTACAGGATTAGTTGCCGCAGAAAAAAAATAAAAAAAATAAATCGTTTGTTACATTTGAGAGATACAAAAAAATCTCCCAACATAACTTTATGCCCACCCAGTTCCGGAACGCTGTTCACGCGTTGCCACAGAAGATCGCATCACTCGATCACCTGCGTGCATTCGCTATTTTCTTTGTCTTCTACTACCATTACCGCATCTTTCCGCATCCTGAATGGCTGGATACGCCTGCACGTTTCGGCTGGACGGGCGTCGACCTGTTTTTTGTTCTCAGCGGTTATCTCATTGCCGGTCAGTTGTTCAAAGAAGTGGCAGATACGGGAACGGTTAAACTGAAACCGTTTTATATCAAACGTTTTTTTCGCATCATTCCGCCATACCTGTTGGTGCTAACGTTGTATTTTTTTCTACCGGTTTTCCGGGAGAAAGAAATGCTGCCACTGCTGTGGAAATTTCTCACGTTTACACAGAACTTCGGGCTGAACCTCAAAACACATGGTACTTTCTCTCATGCCTGGTCTCTTTGTGTGGAGGAACAGTTTTACCTTTTGTTTCCCTGCCTGTTGTCCCTGCTGCTGTATGTAAAAGCCGGTCGTAAAGCTTTCTGGCTCATACCGGTGCTTTTCGCCGGAGGTATCGCCTCCCGTTGGTGGATATATACCTCGCAGGTAGCGCCTGCCGGTGACGACCCGAATTTTTGGGTCATCTGGTACCGCGCTATCTACTACCCGGTATATAACCGGCTCGATGGGCTACTCGCCGGCGTAGCGATTGCAGCGTTGTTTCAGTTCCGGCCGTTGACGAAGGAGTGGGTCAACCGCAATGCCAATGGTCTGTTCGCCGCGGGACTGGCATTGCTCACTGCCGCGTGGTTTGTGACAGAAAACAGTTTCTCCCCGGTGGCGACCGTATATGGTTTTCCGTTAGTGTCCGCCGGCTATGGCCTGATCGTTGCCGCGGCAGTATGTTCCCGTTGCTGGCTGTATCGTATTCACTCCCGCGCTACTACGCTGATTGCGGCGCTTTCCTATGCTATTTACCTGAGCCATAAGGGCGTGATACACGTCACACAGGACTTGCTGGGCGGCCTTGGCCTGGCCAAAAACAGTGGCTGGATGATGCTTTGCTGCACACTGACCTGCATCCTGGCGGCGTGGCTGATCCGTCTGTTGATTGAAAAGCCGGCGCTGAAAATACGGGACCGTGTGTTGGGCCGCAGCGGCGTCGCCCTGGGCACGCCGGCTGACCAACAAAAAGCTGCGTGATCCTGTCATCCGGCGATCCTGCCATCTACCAGGTGGATCACTTTATCAGAACGGCGGGCAAAATCATCATCGTGCGTAACGGTCAGAATGGTTTGTCCCCGCTCTGAAGAGAGTTGGCGGAAAAGATCGAACACAATGGCGGCATTCTGGCTGTCCAGGTTACCGGTAGGCTCATCGCCCATAATGATCAGCGGCTCGTTGATCAGCGCGCGGGCAATGGCCACCCGCTGCTGCTGCCCGCCGGAGAGCAGGGAAGCCCGCTTGGTGGCCTGTGCATCTACCCCTAATAATTTTAAAATGTCCATGGCCTTCTGTTCGATCTCGGCAGGAGCGTAGCGCGCCAGTTTCAGCGCCGGGAGCATCACGTTGCGGAGCACACTGAATTCGGGCAACAGGTAGTGAAACTGGAACACGAAGCCGATGTGATGGTTGCGGAAATCTGCCAGCCACCGGTTGCGCTTGCCGTGCATCTCTTCACCGTTGATGCGGATGCTGCCCTCAAAAGCCGTGTCCATGGTGGACAGCAGGTATAACAGCGTGGATTTGCCGCTACCGGATTTACCGGTAATGGAAACGAAATGACCTTTCTCTATATCGAGGCTCACGTCCGTCAGCACCTGCATCCGGGTGGGCTGGTCAAAATATTTATTGATATTCCTTACTTCTATCAGGTTCATGGTTATCCTCTTAAAATCGTGATAGGATCTACACGGGCAGCTTTGCGGGATGGCAGGTAACCGGCCAGCGTAGTGGTGAGAATACCGAAGGTGAAACCGGTCACGTAATACACGGCACTGAAGCTCACGGGTAAATGGTCCAGCGTGATCATCACATCGCTTTTATAAGGCATTTTAGAAATACCATATGTTGCCAGGAAACCGAACACCAGTCCCATCAGCGCACCGGTAAGCCCGATGATCAGCGCCTGTACCAGGAATACCCATCGGATATCCGTATCGGAAAAGCCCATCGCTTTCAGAATGGCGATGTCTTTCATCTTCTCGTAAATCATCATGGTGAGAATGTTGAAGATGCCGAACCCCGCTACCAGCAGGATGGTCACAGCTACGCCATATACGATCATTTTACGCAGGGCGTCGCCCTCCAGCAAAGCCGAGTTGTCCTGTTTCCAGTCGGAGCCGTGAAAACTGTATTTGGCTTGCAGCTCTTTGGACATGGCCGGTGCCAGTTCCATATCATGCAGTTTTATTTTGATGTCGGTGATATAGGATGCCGGCACTTCGAGGAAGCGCTGTACGGTATTGAGGCTGGCGTAGCTCTGTTGTTTATCGATGTCGGTAAGGCCGGTCTTGAAAATACCGACCACCTTCACGGAGAAGTTGTTGCCTTTTTCGGTGGTCACTTCCAGCCGGTCGCCGGTTTTAACGTTGAGCCGTCTGGCCAGCCCAACGCCCACCACGATGCTGTTGGGCAACGTGGAAAGTTCTTTAAAGCTGCCTTCCACCAGCTTCGCCTGTAAGTTGAACAGCGCATTCTCCTGCTCAAAACGGATACCGTTGATGGTGCCATTGATACTGCTGGAGCCAAGCCGGTAAAACACCTGGGAGCTCACGGAGCCGGAAATGGCGGCCACGCGCGCGTCTTTTTGCAGCGCTTGTACGATCTGCGGACCGTCCTTCAGACTGAGCAGGATATCTTTGGGTTTTACGTGACTGACGGCATTGATCGCGCCGGGGTCCGCCCTGTCCAGGATATTGGATGAAGCGGTCTGTATCTCGTTGTACAGGCGCAGGTGCGGCGACTGTTCAAACGCTACCGCCTGTACGAAGTCGTTGGAGCCCTGTATAAAGCTGACCATGAAGATGAACACCGTGATACCAAAGGTGACGCCTGCGGTGGCGATCACCGTTTGTTTCAACCGGGCACGCATATGCGTGAAGGCTATGGTCGCTGCCAGTTTGATATTGGTGAATATTTTCATCGTCCTTCTTTTATGGCGATCACATCGCCGGCTTTCAGACCGGATTTTATTTCCACCCAGTCACCACTGCGGATACCGGTGACTACTGCGCTTTTGCGGAGCTCACTGCCTTGCTGCAGGTACACGCTGTCGCCTTTCATCAGGTAATCAGAGGGCACTACCAGTGCGTTGATGCGTTCCCGTATGAGGATATTGGCTTCCACCGACGATTGCGGGTAAAAACGCGCGGTGTCCTGCACGGCTGCTTCTACCTGGAAGCTGCGGCTTTCCTTTTGCAGCAGGGGAATGATTTTGTTGATGGTAGCGGAAAACTGTTTCCCTTTGTAAACATCGGTTTCGAAGTACACCTTCTGCCCGGTTTTTATCTTGCTGATATCGCGTTCGTCTACCAGCAGTTCGAGCTTGAACTGTCCGGGCAGTCCCACCATCACCACCGGATCATTGAGCTGTGCCAGCTCGCCGGTTTTCAGGTACACTTTGTACACCTGGCCGTTGACAGGGCTTTTCAGCACTTTCCCTTCGCGGCCTTGTGTATTGGCAGCCAATTCTTGTTTTGCCTCCAGCAGTTTGCCGGACAGATCGTTTTGCAGGGTCTGGTACTGGTCCTGCAATGTCTTGTATTCCGTGGCGCTGGTAGCGGCCTGTACCCGGGCCTGTTCCGCATCTTTTTCGGACACCGCTTTGCTTTGTGCCAGCTCCGTATATCTGTCGGCGTTAAGGGCGTCCTGTTCCTTTTTTGTTTTAGCCAGGGCGATGCGGCTTTTCAGTTCCGTGAGCGCGGCGGAGTGCTCCTGCGCGTTGCTGCCGGCCAGTGCTACCTGCCGTTGCAGGATGTCTGCCTGTGCCAGTTGACCAGGAGTTCCCAGTACTGCCAGCACTTCATTTTGACGGACGGTGTCGCCTTCTTTCACCAGCACGTTCAACAGCAGGTCGGCGGCATTGGCTTTCAGGAAGTAATAAGCTTCAGGCATGATTTCTCCCGAAGCGTATACCGCTTCGTTCAGCGCGCGGGACTGTACCGTGTAGGTAGCGGTTTTGGATTTGCAGGCAATGAGCAGCAGCGCCATTCCTGCGATGGAGAGCAATGTTTTCATGCAGATCTTTATTGATGTTGCAGATAGTTGAGTTCAGTGATGTGTTGGTAAAAGTCAGTACGGGCATCGTTGAGCTTGACCTGTGCGTCGTAAAGGTCCTGTTGTATCTCTTTCAGCTGGACCATATCGATGATGCCTTTATTGATCTTTTGTGTGCTCAGGGTTTCATTCTCCTGCGCCAGCCGGATGTTTTCCTGCTGCAGCTGTATGTCGGCGGATGCTTTTTCCAGTAACAGTTTTTCCTGGCGGTATTTCTTTTCCTGTTCGGATTCGTATTGTTTGAACCGGCTGGAAGCTGCCTGCCATTGCGCTTTTGCGCTGCGCGGTTTGGCGGAGAAGTTGGACCAGGACAGCGGAAAACGCAGTTCTACACCGGCGTAGCCCACGGTAAACCACGGAGAGCGGGTGATAAAATTCAGCTGATCGCCAAAACCCAGCTGCTGGTAAGAACCTTTGAGATGCAGGCTGGGATAGTAAGCCGCTTTGGTGTTGTGGTATTGTTGCGCGGCGACCGCCACTTTCAGCTGTTCCGTTTCGTAGTCCGGCAGCTGCGAACTGTTGTAGTGGCTTATTTCCACCGGTGGCAACGGGTCGGCGACTTGTGTGGTCAGTTGGCTGTCCAGCGGAAAACCCATCCAGAATTTAAGGTCCAGGTATGCTTCCTGCAAGGACACACTGGCCTGTTGCATGGCCTGTTGCCTGTTTTTCAGCAGGGTAGCGGATTGATTAAAGGCGATCTTGTCCGTTAGCCCTTTTTCAAACTGTAGTTTGATGAGGTCATGGATCTGCTGATAGTTGCTGTACAACTGTTGGGCAACGGTGAGATAGTCCTGCTGCAGCTGTGCGCTGTAATAGGCCATGCGTACATTTTTCTGCAGCGACCGTTGCAGGGACCGGTATTCGCTGGCGCCGGACTGCTGCTGCAGCCTGGCCAGTTTGATCTGTTGCCATGTTTTTACGTCTACCAGCGGGAGGGTGGCTTCCGCGCCATAATTGCCCATCCACGGGGTGCCCATGCGTACCGGTACAAATGTGCCGGCAGGCTGGCCTGCCAGTTCACCCGGAAATATCTGCACGGGTATCTTCCAGTAGTTGTTCACCGCGGCGGTGACGGTAATGTCCGGGAGCAGCTTAGCCGTGGCGGCTTTGCGGTCCTGTACGGCGGCAGCGGCGGAATGGGCTTTCGCCAGTAGTTCCTGATGATGGGTGCCGGCATAGTCGAGGCACTGTTGCAGACTCAGGGTAGTCGTAGGTTGACCGGTGTCTTTTTCAGGCATGGTCTGTCCGTCCGCCACCCGGATGTGAGTGGCCAGCAACAGTAAAAGGATACCTGTTTTCATTTTAAGTGATTATGATTCTTTTAGTTCTGAACTTAGAGAACCAAACGCGGCAAAAAAAAGGCCGCTAGGGATGGGCCTTGTTGAGCGCAATGGTCCGTCTCCACCTTTCGAGTATCAACGGCAGTTCCACCAGCATCATTTTATAGAGCAAGGATACGTCTTCCAGTTCCTGGTTAAGTTCGTCGTTCGTTTCTCGGATGGACCTGGTTTCATCCAGTATTTCGAAAAACATTTTGATCCTCGCAGTGAGGCTTTCTTCGTTGAACATACTGGTCACGTTCGCGGAGAAATAACGTTTTCGTTGCCCACCCACAGTTTTAGCGGAAATCATCTTGGCTGATTCCAACATTTTGATGGCATTGGACACTGCGCTTTTGCTGACCCTGAAGTAGTCTACGATCTGTTCAAATGTTGCCTGATGGCCCTCACATAACAGCAGGTATATATACACCCGTGCAGCTACCGGTGTGAGGCCAAGGTTTTCCATGGCGGTACTCAGTTTCTCAATCCTGTCTCTGTATTTTTCCAACGCTGATGTCTTTTGTCAGCACAAAGTTGAAACAATAAAGTTGGTTCTCCAAAAAAAGAACCAACTTTATTTTTCGGGGGAGAAGAAATCAAAGGCTTTCCACACTGGCCAGTCCCTTCTCCACGGCGGTTTCTTTGGTGGCCGTCATACCGGCGCCCTCTATACGGTAGGTGGTCACGTCGGGGATACCTAAAAACTCCAGCATATAGCGCAGGTAAGGCTCGGCAAAATCAAAAGAGGCCATCGGTCCTTCGGAGTAAATACCGTTGGAGGCAATGGCGAGATAGGCTTTTTTCCCCGACAGCATTCCGGCAGGCCTTCCGTCTTTATAGGTAACGGTTTTGGCAGGTCTTACCACATGATCTATCCAGGCTTTGAGCGGGGCGGGAATGTTAAAATTGTAAAGCGGCACGCCGATGACAATAATATCCGCTGCCTGTAACTGCGCCACGGCAGTATCAGAAGCTTCCAGCAAGGCCAGCTGTTCACCGGTGAGCGCATCGGGCGGGGTCCTGTAGGCATTTACCAGGTCGGTATGTAACCACTCCCAGGACTGGCCGGCGATGTGGTTGACAACCACTTCTTTGTCCGGGTGCCGCTGCCGCAGCCTTTCTACAATGCGGTTGCCCAGCAGTATGCTGTTGGATGATTCCCCGCGCGCACTCGATATGATATGCAAGATGTTTCCCATGATCCGTTTTTTTGAATATTTTTGTTTAGCGCTGCATAGAGCACCGTTTTTAACGGTACAAATGTACCAGCCTTTAAAAGCTATACTATCAACATAACCCATAGGTTAGCACTAACCTGCGGGTTAGTAATCCAGAGATATGGAAACAGCAACATGCACAGACAAATGCCGGACGGTGATGCCGGCGGCGGAAGACGCGTTATACATCATCGCCGGTAAGTGGAAAGTGCGCATCATCATCGCACTGTCCAGTGGTGATAAACGTTTCAATGAATTACAACGGACGTTGACAGGCATCTCCGCGAGGGTGTTGTCCAATGAGCTGAAAGACCTGGAGCTGAATGGCCTTGTCTCCAGGAAAACCCTCGACAACGGTACGGTCCTGTATGTCCGAAATGCTTATGCAGACTCGCTGCGCAAGGTGATGCACGAACTGGCGCAGTGGGGGATAGGACACAGGGAAAAAATACGGAACAGGGAAATCTGACCGGAAAAAAAGATACAAATGATCAGACCTGAAATTATTATCGCGGTAAGAGACGTGGAAAAAAGCTCCGCCTGGTATCAACAACTATTGGGGTGTGAAAGCCGCCACGGCGGCAGTACTTTCGAAATTCTTGCCGATCCGGAAGATGATACGGTAGTGTTATGCCTGCACAAATGGGGCGCCCATGAACACCCTACGATGCTGGACCCTGCGCCGGCAGCCGGCAATGGGTTGATCCTCTTTTTCCGGGTGACGGACCTTGATGGAGCCTGGAAAAAGGCACAGCAACTGAAAGCCAAAGTGGAAGCGCCGCCGCATGTGAATACCAACTCTCACAGAAATGAATTCTCCCTCAGGGACCCTGACGGGTATTATGTGTCCGTCACGGACTAACAACGCACTAAAAAGGCCCGGGACGTTTGTTCCGGGCCTTTTTTCTTTCCGCTGTATCTCAACTGCGGGTATATTGGCGGTATCTCATCAACGCCTCTACGTAGTAATAGTCAGCATACGACAAGGGCACATTGATCTCCACGCCATGCGGTAATGAGCCGACGCTTTTCATCAGGATAAAATTATTGTTCTCTCCTTCTTTTGCACGGTAGGTATCGGATGAAAGGCCAACGATGATCTGCTCCGCTGTTTTCCAGTAGGTGTCCGACTGCCGGCCTTTGACCAGCGTGCTCAGTTCCAGCAGGGCGGAAGCCATAACAGCCGCCGCGGAAGCGTCGCGGTAGGCGTGCGGGATATCCGCCGCATCAAAATCCCAGTAAGGGATTTTGTCTTTCGGCAGCGCCGGATGGTGCAACAGGAAAGCAGCTACGGCTACCGCCTGCTGCAGGTACCGTGGATTGCGGGTTTCGCGGTACATCATGGTGTAACCATACAGCGCCCAGGTTTGTCCTCTTGCCCAGGCTGATGAATCCGCTGCGCCCTGGAAAGTTTTTTTGGCCACGGGCTTTCCGGTGAGGGTATCGTAGTCTATGACATGCCAGGTGCTGAAATCCTTACGGAAATGATGCAGCAGCGTGGTATTAGCGTGTTTTACCGCGATGTTGTAATAGGTGGAGTCACCCGTTTGACGGGTGGCCCACGTCAGTAACTCCAGGTTCATCATGTTATCGATGATGACGGGGAACTGCCAGTTGCCATGGTCCCACGACCGGATGCAATTCACGTTGTTATTAAAGCGGGATGCCAGCGAACGGGCGCTGTTCAGCAGGATGTCCCGGTAGACCGCCTGCGGCGCAATGCGCAGGGCGTTGCCATAGCTGTTGAACATCATAAACCCGAGGTCATGGGTCTGCCGGTTGTATTGCTCTTTTTCCAGCAGCTGCAGGCGTTTATTTGCTTCCTCCAGTATCTGCGGATCTTTGCTGTATTCATAGAGATACCACAGCGTACCGGGGTAGAAGCCGCTGGTCCACCAGCGGGATTCCGCGGTCATCAGTGTGCCGTCTTTAGCGGTGGTGCGGGGAAGCCTGCCGTCCGGCAGCGCCGCCATCATATGTTTGTACTGTCGCACGGAGAAAGACAGGGCCGAATCCACGGTCTGTTTCATCTGGGGCGACATCTGTCTTTTTTTCGTTTGTGCGTTGCTGTTATATGTCATGGCGGTGCAACAGATCAACATGCACCAGCTCCATTTTCCTATTTTCATATCGTTGTTATTTCAGGTAGTTGTAAACAGAGTCCAGTTTAAATTGTCGTTGTGATTCCGGGCTTGGGCGCGGTGTTTTGTCAATCTCCGAGAAATAGTCGGTGGCATCCCAGATCAGTCGTCCGCCGGTAACGCGCGGGTCGCCGGTGGCCACAAGATGTGCCTGCATTTTAGCGGCGAGAGAGTCTTTGAGTTTTGCATAACGCTGATCGGCGGCGAGGTTATGCAGTTCATCCGGATCGTTTTTGATGTCGAATAATTCTTCCGCCGGTCTTTTAGCGAAACCCATTTCAAAGAATGGCTTAATAGCTGCGCTGTCTTTATGGGCCATGATATAACATTTGGCCAGGCCGGGGTAATGCAGCATGTAAGGATCGATGTCGCCATACAGTGGCGGATCGCCGGCGGGCCACCTGTCTGGTTCGTAGTTGCGGATGTAGAGGTAGTCCGCTGTACGGATAGCCCTGCCGGGATAACCCAGTCCGTGTTGCCGCACAAATGCGTGACGTTCCCTGCCAAGCACCACATAGTCCCGTGCCGGGGCTGTCTGTCCTTTGGTAACTACGGGCAACAGGCTTTTGCCGGTCATCTCTTTGGGCACTGCTACCTGTCCCAGTTCCAGGAAGGTAGGGGCCAGATCGTTCAGCGTCACCAGGTGGTCGGTGGTTTCGTTCTCCCTGAATTTCCCGGGCCAGGAAATGATCAGGGGCACGTGCGTACCAAAGTCATACAGGTTGGCCAGGCCGCGCGGCATCTGCCAGCCGTTGTCGCTGCATACGATGATAACGGTGTTTTCCAGGTCGCCGCTTTCCCGGAGCTGTTGCAGGATACCGCCCAGTTCGCGGTCGAAGGTTTCCACGGCGGCATAGTAGTCTGCGATATCGGTACGTACGTCTTTGCTGTCAGGGAGATAACCAGGTACGTGTACGCTGTCGGCGTGTATGCCTGACCGTTCGCCGCTGCCTACTTCATAAGGCCGGTGCGGTTCGTGGCTGCTCACCCAATAGCACCAGGGAGCGCCTTTACGGGCGGAGAGAAAATCACCGAAGTTTTTGAATTCGTTGCCGGCAGGATTCCGCTTGCGTTGGTTGGCGGTAAAACTGCCCGGTCCCCAACCTTTGCCCTGGAAGCCGAGCTCATAGCCGGAAGCTTCCAGCAGGTCGGTATAGAGTTTCAGCTTGGTGGGAAGCACGCCCCACAGGTTAGCGCCTTCTTCGATGCGCCAGATATCCTGACCGGTGAGCATGGCTGCCCTGGCCGGTGAACAGGAGGGGGAGCTGCAGAAGGCGTTGGTGAACCTCACGCCCTGGCGGGCTATCAGGTCCATGTTGGGTGTTCTCACGGTTTTGTCGCCATAACAACCGGCATGGTTCCATGACTGGTTGTCGGACATAATCATGAGGATGTTGGGCCTCTTTTTCTTTGGCGCGCAGGCAGCAGCGAGCAAACATAACAGCAGGCAGGCGGCCAGGCGGCGGATTGTTGTTATCGTCATGTTATCGGGTTTTAATGATAGCCGGCAGTTCGTCGATAGCTTCGGTGGACTGCCCGTTTTCGGTAAGCACGGTGCTGTGTTGGTAGCGGTGCCGTCCCTGTGGGAAATGTCCGCTGCCATAATGCAGGGCAGTGGTTTGATCGTCGTTGAAAATATAAAGCAGCGGTGCTTTGTTGTCGTCCAGTTCTGCCACGATATGCCATGCTCCGATGCGCCATTCGCCGTTGTGCTGTGTGATGGGAAGGGTGGCCGCATCAGGAGCGCCTATCTGCATGACAGTCAGCAGGCGGGCTTGCCGGCCAGGCGCTGTTGTAACGCCGCAATGCCATTGTTCGGTAAATGGAACGATGTTGCCTTCGTCGTCTGTTTTGCCTTTCCAGTTGATGGCCGGTGCATTAAAACGTTGGTGCACGACCGTATTGGTTTTCGTATGGGCGTACACGTACACACCAGCCTTTACCCCTGGTTCGTTGACGGAGAAGGTATTGCCGTCGCCCTGCCGGATGGTGTAGGGACTATGGGCTTGCCAGGTCCATTGAACAGGTTGTTTGGCTGCCAGCTCATCATACAATATGATAATGTTGCTGTCGAGCATCAGCATATGACGGCGGTAAAGGGTTACGCCGGCATCGCCGAATCCGTTCTGCCGGCTGGGTTGCAGGTGGTTCAGTTCGAAATGCCCTAACCAGAAGGGCGCCGTCACGGGGCCATACGCATTGGACGCGTCGCCCAGCGTGTACTGTATCCGTTTGCCGGCGATGTGCCGCGGCATCCAGCCATAGCCGTTTTCCCCGATCCGTTGCCCGAGGCTGTCGGCCAGGATGGTGCAATAAGCGCGGGTGTTGCGGTAGTGCAGCAGGTTATGGGCGTCGCTGAAGTTGCTGTAAAAGCCGCTGCCGCCAAAGACCAGCTTACCACCGTAGTTGATATTGAAAGCATTCTGGCTGGCATGGCCATGACCGGAAGATCCGAAAGGATTGGCACTGAGGGAGGCCATCAGGTCTTTGGGGGTATCGGCGAGATGCGAATGCATCATGGTCAGCCCTATATCCGGAAAAGTACGGGAGGCCGGTAATGCGGCCGGAGCGATGATTTCGGGGCGCGGGGTGTTTTTCACCAGCAGGCGGAACAGCACAAAATCTTTGTCCCTGCGGAAGTAGTCCGGAAACTGCTGCTGTATCGTATGTACGTACCAGTTAAAATACGGGTTATGTACTTTACGGGACAGCGCTTCCGCAAATACCGCCGGTGTGCGGGCGGTGGTGGACAGGTTCTCATGCATGTCGCCCATAGCCACAGCAGCCGATGCCGGCGGATAGGAATACAACAGGTAATAAGGCAGGTTCTGCATCCAGGGGACAGCGAAATAATCTACCCCGCTCAGATCACCGAACAACAGGGAGAGGTAAGCGAGCGATACGAAATTGACCCGGAAGTAGCCGTTACCTTCATGCCAGCCGCCATCGGTGGTACCCAGCACCGGAAAGCGGGCGCTCCATACTTCGTAGGCGTATTGCAGCCAATGGTTAGCCGGGGGCGCGTCATGGGCCAGCGCTACCGCCGAGATAGTGAAGTTGCGCAGGATATGCTGCCATACGTGGTTATCACACAGCTGTAACTCAAAGCGGTTGACCAGGTTACGATAAATGCCGCTGCCCCGGCGGAGGATCGCTTGTTGCAGCGTCGTCCGCTGTGCGGCGGTGAGGCGGTTGTATGCCATATCATAGGCCCAGGCCATGCCTTCCATCACGTTGCCGTTGTTGAAGTCATTGCGGGTACCATAGCCGGCTGGGTCCAGGCTGGCCAGGTGCATAGCGCGGCGGACAGCCTCTGTGGCGTAGCGGGCATCGCCGCTGAGCCAGTAGGCGATGCAGAGCTGACGGACAGGTTGTGCCACTTTTTCGCCGAAGCCGTGATACATGAACTCAATCATTTTCTCCTGTTGCTGGGCCGTCATGCCGGTGGTGTCTCGTGGGCGGGTGGGCTTTTCCTCCGGGAGGGGGGCGTTGAGCAGTTTATCCGCGGAGCGCAGCAGGGCGATGGCTTCCGCGTCGTTGTGGTTGGCATCGCGGAAGCCGGTCAGCCGCGCCTGCATATCCCACAAACGGGGATGCGGCTTACGGGCTTTCTCCATCATCTCCGGCAGTGTAGGCGTTGCCGTAGGAGCGGACACGTAAAAGTAACGGCGCGGCGACCAGCGCCATTCGTCGTTGTTTTGCACCCGGGAGGCATATTGCCAGTACCATTTGCCGGATGACAGCGGCGTATGCAGCGCGTACATGGCCCACGGGAGGGTGTCGCTCTGCAGGGTACGGCCGGCAGGAAAAAGGCTGTCCTGGCTGTAACGGACCACGTAACGGGTATTCTTACCGGCTACGGCAGGCCATAATAATGCCTGCGGATCGGTGGCGCCGTTAGCGGGAAATGGCCAGCTGCGCTCCCGCATGTGCAGGAAAGGCGCGGTGATATGTTGATTGGCATCGGGCAGCTGCTGTGCGGTGGCGCTCAGGGAGAGCAGCACGGCAAAACAGGCCGGCCAGGGGAAAGAAGGTCGCATCTTACGGTTTTAAAGGGGTGAAAGGATCCTTGGTAGCTACGCACCACTGGCGGAGGTAACGGCGGAACTGTTCCTGTACCTGCCGGAAACGTTTGTCTGCTGAAAGACTGTGCATCTCTCCCGAGTCCCGCTGTAAGTCGAACAGCTGTTCCCGGATAGGGCCTTTGTCATACACGATGTATTTGTACCGTGCGGTGATAACGGCCCTGCCGTCTATATCGAGTGACTTTTCATTATCGGCGAAGGTGGTGGCGATGACCAGCGTATCGCGAAGTGACTGTTGCCTGCCACTAAGCAGCGGCTGCAGGCTGCGGCCCGCCAGGTAGGCGGGTTTTGCCGCACCGGCATAATCGCAGAGGGTGGGAATGATATCTGTACCGTTGCATACCAGCTGATCGTTGGTGAAACCGCCGCGGATACCCGGGCCGGCGATGATCAGCGGCACGCTGGCAGATTCTTCGTATAGCACCTGCTTCTGGTTCCAGCGATGTGCCGCATAGCCGTCCCCGTGGTCACTGGTGAAGATCACGATGGTATTGTCTTCCAGCTTGTATTTACGGAGCGTTTCCAGCACCATGCCTACGTACTGGTCCACCTGTTCGGTCAACCGGTTGTAGGCCCAGCGGTACGCCCGCCACTGTTCCGGCTGCCATTGCAGGGTGGGATAGGTGCGGTAATTGGAATGCTGTTGTTCCCGCACCACGGGCGGCTCCTGCGCCGGGATGCCGAAGTTGGCCGGTAGCGCCGGCCAGTGGCTGCTGTCGGGCAAGGGAGGCAAAACGTCCATCTTCATGTCGTCGCCGCGTGCCCATTCGCAGATGTCATGCGGATTCACGAAAGAGGCCACCAGGAAGAAAGGCTGGTGGTCGTCTTGTTTGATAAACGCGGCACAGTCAGCGGGCGTAGCGGCATCCATCCAGTCGCGCATCCGGATGTTTTTCATGTACTGGAACCCGTGCCGTGCGCTGTCGGCTGTCAGCAGCGGGATATGCCATTTGCCGACATAACCGGTGCGGTAACCGGCCGCCTTCATCAGCCGGCCGGCCATCATCACGGTGTCGGGCCAACGGTTTTCTTTGTCCGAAGCATTGGTGGTAATTTGCATCTGGTGCGGCATGCGGCCGCTGAACATACTGATGCGCGACGGCGTGCAAAGTGGCTGCGCGCAATACGCACGGGTGAAACGTACGCCCCTGGCTGCGAGGCGGTCCATCGCCGGCGTATGCAGTTCCTTGTTGCCCGCGATACTCATGGCCTGGGCGGTCTGTTGATCAGTGATGATCCACAGGATATTGGGACGTGCAGGCGTGACCGTTTGCGCGGTGGCCTGCAGGCTCCAAAGGACGCCCAGGCACCATAACCATGGTTGAAAGATCC
>NZ_CAMLHC010000050.1 GCF_946479755.1 uncultured Chitinophaga sp.
TGTATGATGCTGTATCGGTGAATACCGGTCTGGGTGATTTTACCAACAGCCAGGCGGATGGTGTTGATTACAACTATGACGGCGGCGGTAACCTTATCAAAGATGAGAACAAGCAGATTACTTCCATTACTTATAACCATCTCAACTTACCGGAGCTGATCACTGTTGCCGGCAAAGGCAATATCCGTTTTGTATATGACGCTGCCGGTACGAAAGTCCGTAAAGCCGTCACTGATAATACAGGCGGCACTTCCAGGGTGACTACCACAGACTATCTGGGTAGTTTTGTGTATGAAAACGACAGTCTCCGTTTTGTTGGTCATGAAGAAGGAAGGATCAGACCTGTTTACCAGGCTGGTCAACCGCTTGCTTTTAGTTACGATTACTTTGTGAAAGACCACCTGGGCAACACCCGGTTGGTGCTGACCGATCAGACGAATTTTTCGATGTATGCCGCTACGATGGAGGCGCCTAACGCAGCAACGGAGAACCTGTTGTTCAGTAATATCGACAACACCCGCAGTAATAAGCCTGTGGGTTACCCGGCAGATGAAAGCGCTGGTAACAACGAATCTGTGGCTAAGCTAACGGCAACGGGCAACGGTAAGAAGATTGGACCGTCGCTGGTGTTACGGGTAATGGCAGGTGACACTGTCCAGCTGAGCAGCAAGGCGTTTTACAAATCCAATGGTCCGGTTGATAAAAACAGTCCGGTTGTACCGGCAGAGAACATGCTGGCAGATCTGATTGCTGCCTTCGGAGGCGCTGGCACTGCTGACGCTACGCATGGTAGTACAGCGCCCGCAGGCAATACGCCATTTAACGCTAATTTCTACAATAATGACTATCGCCAGCTGAAAGAAAAAAATCCGGACCAGCAACCGAATAAGCCCAAAGCCTACTTGAACTACGTGTTATTTGACGATCAATTCAAGATGGTAGAGGACAATAGTGGCGTAAAACAGGTAAAAGCCGAACCTGACCAGCTGCAGACCCTCTCTCAGGATAAGATGGTCATTAAAAAGAGCGGATTTTTGTATGTTTATACCAGCAATGAAAGTACACAAGAGGTGTTCTTTGATAATCTGATGGTGGCGCATAGTGGTGGACCGGTGGTGGAAGAGACGCATTATTATCCGTTTGGGCTGACGATGGCGGGGATATCTTCGAACGCATTGGCCGGTAGCAAGTATCAGGAGAATAGGCTGAAGTATAATGGAAAAGAGTTGCAGCGTAAGGAATTTGGAGACGGGAGTGGGTTAGAGTGGTATGATTATGGCGCGAGGATGTATGATGCGCAGATAGGAAGGTGGCATGTAAAAGATCCTTTGTCTGACAAATACGAAAGCTATTCTCCTTATCATTATGTGTTAAATAATCCCATCCGGTTTGTTGATCCTGATGGGAGAAAAGATAGTGCAATTAATAACAATACCTATAGGGGGAAGGAACAAACGGCACCAGCAACACCTTTATATACATATGATAGTAAAGGACGAGCTATTGGATACGCTCCTGACGCATTTAATGCTTATAATTGCCATTCCTATGCTTGGGATAATAGCCAAGGAGACCCCGGAGATCCTCAAAATATATCTGAAGCTCCAAAGTGGGATAATGATCCTCTAAATAATACGGAAGATTACAATGCTTTAAGATTTGATGAAGCGAATCAACCAGGTGATCGGCTGATATATTTTAATGTAGATGAAAAGGGAAATGTAATAGCAACTCATTCAGCAGTTGTGACCAAAGTGGATGAGAATGGAAATACTACTCAAGTGCAAAGTAAATGGGGACAAGACGGGGTTTATACGCACCATCCAAGGGATATTCCGGCTGGGTATAACCCTTCTGGATCTAATCCTACTTTTGAGTCGAATGGAAAGACCTATGAGGCAAGAGTATATTTTAGATACGATCCAGCGAAGGCGTTTCGGAACGATCCAATTACTCAGAAAGCGATGAAACCTGCGTCAGACAATACTAGGCACGTAATAGAGAAAGTTCCGCAAGCACAGGCGATAAAAACACCAACATATACAATTAAACCTATAAAATAATAGAATATGCGAACCGTACTTGGTTGTTTGCTGTGTGCAGTTTTAATAAGCTGTCATGCAGCCACAAGTGACAAACATAGTAATGTAATTGCAGACACATCAAATTATGACACTAAGCTAGCTATTTCAGCATTATTGGATAGTTTGGAGTATTCGTATGTTAAAAATGTAGAGAATTCGGCGGATACTAGTCTGCTGAAATTCTACAAAAAGTCACCGATTGAATTTAAGTCAGATAGCATAAGATATTATGCAGCTGAGTCATCTTTTTTTAAAGCTGATAGTTCTGTCATTAGCCAACTCCTGTTGTTTTTAGGAGATTCATCAAAATGTACATGGATATATTCTCCTGACCCGTATTCATCAAATGTGAGAAAATGGGAATTTAGTTTTAGTAAGGAAGGTGGTGCTAAAGTGCTTATATATTCTTATATTTTGAGTGCCTGTGGTGGAGGTGAAAAAATTCCAAACACTCCGATCGCTATAGAGTATATAGTTAATAAAATGGATCTTAAAGTGTTTGCATCCTGGTATAAATCCCATTACCTATTGAATAAGTATCAACTCTGTAAAAAATTTAAGGATGATATTATAAAATAATGTGGACATTATTATTCCTGCGAACGTCTCTGAGAGCTTCCGCTTAATCGAAAACCGCTATGGGATAGACAATGTCAGCATTCGGTAGCGGCGTATTTCGGATCCCGTCGCTATTAGAAAAATAGTGCGAGAGCTGAATAATTGCAGGCGCGAACCCATAAAGTTTTATCTAAACGTAGGCTTCTCATTGAAGGGAAAGACAAAAAGGTGATAAATATTACCTGCCGGTGCGCGTGTTCGTATCCTTGGGACGGATACCTGGCTGACTACAACTTCCCGCTATGACGACAAGGGCAGGGTGACCCAGGTGACAGCGGATAATGCCGCTGGTGGTACAGAGGTAGTCACCACTCGCTATGATTTTAACGGCAAAGTAGTAAGCACTTACCATGTGCATAAAAACGCCCGGAGTGGTGTAACGCCGCAGACGACAGTGCTGACGGCGATGCTGTACGATGCACGTGGACGTCTGAAAGAGGTAACCAAACAACTGAATGACACTTCTGCTGTACGGACTATAGCCCGTAATTCTTATGATCAGATCGGGCAGCTGGTGACAAAAGAGCTGGGTATTGTAGGGAGTGGAGCTCCGCTCGAAAAACAGACTTATGACTATAATCTCCGGGGATGGTTGCGCAGCATCAGCAAAGACTACCTGAAAAATGGCTCCGGTGGTGCGCATTTCGGGCAGGAGTTGAACTACGATTATGGATTTACCAGTCAGTCATTCAATGGCAATATTGCCGGTATCCGCTGGAAAGGATGGAATGATACCACTCAACGGGCCTACGGATTTACCTATGACCCGGTAAACCGCCTGAAGGGTGCTGCTTTCTCCCAGATCAGCGCCGGCAACAGGCAGAATACACAGGTAGATTTTACTGCCAGTAATATTTCTTATGATGCCAATGGCAACCTGCTGAGCATGAACCATCGCGGCCAGCTCAACAATGCACCCGCTGACGTGGATAAGCTTGCTTATCGTTACAATGACAACAGCAATCAACTGAAATCAGTGTATGATGCTGTATCGGTGAATACCGGTCTGGGTGATTTTACCAACAGCCAGGCTGACGGTGTTGATTACAATTATGACGGCGGCGGTAATCTTATCAAAGATGAGAATAAGCAGATTGCCTCCATTACTTATAACCACCTCAACTTACCGGAGTTGATTACTGTTACCGGCAAAGGAAACATCCGTTTTTTATATGACGCTGCCGGTACTAAGGTCCGTAAAACCGTCACTGATAATACAGGCGGCACATCCAGGGTGACTACCACAGACTATCTGGGTGGTTTTGTGTATGAAAACGACAGTCTCCGTTTTGTTGGTCATGAAGAAGGGCGGATCAGACCTGTTTACCAGGCCGGTCAACCGCTTGCTTTTAGTTACGATTACTTTGTGAAAGATCACCTGGGCAACACCCGGTTGGTGCTGACAGACCAGACGAATTTTTCCATGTATGCCGCTACGATGGAGGCACCTAACGCAGCAACGGAGAACCTGTTGTTCAGTAATATCGACAACACCCGCAGTAATAAGCCTGTGGGTTACCCGGCAGATGAAAGTGCTGGTAATAACGAATCTGTGGCTAAACTAACGGCAACAGGAACTGGTAAAAAGATTGGACCGTCGCTGGTGTTACGCGTAATGGCAGGTGATACCGTCCAGCTGAGCAGTAAAGCGTTTTACAAATCCAATGGTCCGGTTGATAAAAGCAGTCCGGTTGTACCGGCGGAGAACATGCTGGCGGACCTGATCGCTGCCTTCGGAGGCGCTGCTACTGCTGGCGCTACGCATGGTAGTGCAGCGCCTGTAGGTAATACGCCATTTAACGCTAATTTCTACAATAATGACTATCGTCAGCTGAAAGAAAAAAATCCGGACCAGCAACCGAATAAGCCCAAAGCCTACCTGAATTACGTGTTATTTGACGATCAATTCAAGATGGTAGAGGACAATAGTGGCGTAAAACAGGTAAAAGCCGAACCTGACCAGCTGCAGACCCTCTCTCAGGATAAGATGGTCATTAAAAAGAGCGGATTTTTGTATGTTTATACCAGCAATGAAAGTACACAAGAGGTGTTCTTTGATAATCTGATGGTGGCGCATAGTGGTGGACCGGTGGTGGAAGAGACGCATTATTATCCGTTTGGGCTGACGATGGCGGGGATATCTTCGAACGCATTGGCCGGTAGCAAGTATCAGGAGAACAGGCTGAAGTATAATGGAAAAGAGTTGCAGCGAAAAGAGTTTGGGGATGGAAGTGGACTGGAGTGGTATGATTATGGCGCGAGGATGTATGATGCGCAATTGGGAAGGTGGCACGTATTAGATCCATTGGCAGATCAAATGCGCCGTCATTCTCCTTATAATTATGCATTTGATAATCCTGTTCGGTTTATTGATCCGGATGGAAAAGCTGCTTTAGAGAGTTCTAAACCGGAAGAAGACAAAGAGAAGCAATATAGATCGAGAACTATAGAGAATACCTTTAAATATACTAATAGCAATAATACTGTTGGTACTGATATTATAACTGAAAGGAGCCAGACGATTACTGAAAAAATTGATGAGAGGACCGGAGACAGGACAGTTACCACTCAAATGGTAAAAACAACTACGACAATCAATGAAGACGCAGAAGTAGGCGAGGTACAGCAAACTGTTACCATGCAAAAGGTATTGTATAAGGGGGGGATAATCAGGGACAGATTGTAGATTATGGTGCAAAAACTACAAAATCAGAATTAGGTGCTACCAGTCAAGAATTCCAGTCTGCAGTACAAAGTGTTGTTAGTATTAAGACAGAAGACAAAAGAAGCCCCCTCCAAAATTATGCAGATGCAATTAGCGCGACATTTGCTAATACAGCTAAAGTGCAAGGAGCAGTAGGGGGCGCCTCATCTGTGGTGTCCAGGTTGAAAAGCGGTCCTATAACAGCCATAGTTGGTTGGTTAACATCGTTTGGAAGTGGGAATCCCGAAAACCTGAGAACCACTATTCGTATTGATGGTGATAAAAAAGAAGTATATACACGGGCCATACGCTAATATAATTATGAAAAAAATACTAGAGATTCTCATTATGTTGCTGGTAGTAGCAACAGTACTGATTGAGGTTTACAGTACTAATGATACAAGTTTAACTGTTTTGTACTACGTTTTAATTATATGCATGTTTTTCCGATATAGGCGCCTGATAATAGATAAGGATTACTATGATGATACAAGGGAAAGCAGGGTTGTTACAATCGCTAAAGTAGTATGCTTTTATGTCGGACTAGGTGGAGTATTTTTTTTATGGAGCAATTGGTCTGAATATCCGCTATATTTGTCAATACCAAGAATGATTTTCTGGGTATCGGTTGGGTTGTTTCCAATGATATATTTTAAGAACACCTGGAAAAATAACTAGGAGTTATTCATCAATACTATTTAGATTTTTTGAAATCTTTATGGTACGTCAAGAAAAGGCGAAATTTGACTGATGATCACAGGGCTATCATAAAACCATTTATATTTAGCCAGGTGACTAATGCCTAACCGATATACTGAGCTGCCTTTACAGAGAGTCTAGTTAAGCTTAATAGTTTTGGTTTGTTAGATAGTGTGGAACACGTCGATGTTTTTTTAGAGGCGTATAATAAATTAGCTGACCTCGGCGAAGTAGACTCTCTCCTTGAGAACGGCACTTATGGAGTCGATAGTGTGAAGGTCGGTATTATGTAATCGGAGAGGGTTCTTTATACACTTAGTAGATTTTTCTGGGCTATGTGTTGGTTCCCCGAATATATTGCTTTAAAAAAGATTTTTACAAGGTAGGATCGGAAAATGAGTGCAATACTTTTATTTCTATATTGTCTGGCAAATCCGATAGGAAAGACTACTACAACAAATTCGGACACTTGCAGAGTGCATCAAATTCCGATAGATACCCTATTCCGGGAAATTACCTGGTATACGGACTATTATGATGCATTTAGGAAGAATGATACTAGTGAATACCAGCTAATAAGTATTTCTGTTCCATATGATGATGCCTCAGGTACCGTTCTGTATTATAGAACCGATAATAATATTGGCGTATCAGAAATAGGGATGGGAAGGGATATAAGGCGGGAAGTATTAAGTCGTGATGAAAGCTGTTTTCTTGCGAAAGAGTTGAATAAAATTGAGCGAGGTGGGTATGTTTGTATATGCAACCTAGGAGATATGAATATTGTATATTCAGTTTGTATTGCCAAAGGAAGGGAAAAACTGTGTTTCAATATCAAGGCATAAATAAAAATCTTGTTACATTGGAAAGTGATGATGGTAAGAAGTTGAAGAATGTGATAAGATTAGTGAAATTATTGAAGGGGGAGCAGTTAGCGGAGATGACAAAATAAGAACGTACTAACGTGTACCTTCATTTTAGGCTAGTTTCTCGCAAACTATTTAAATCCACTTCGAAAACTACTTTATGGGATACGCGAAGAAAACTGTCTACGGCAACCAAAGAGGTAACTGTTTTATCATCGGATGTCTTAAACACTACTTCTTTCAACAGGGTAGTTTGGGCAGTAGTGCCTTCCATCCTTACGAAGTCTTTCCAGTTTAATTTCTTTGGTTCTTTGTTGTATTTGAACTTTTTATTCGTGTGAGCGATGGAGATCAGCGTATAATTATGCGCTTTCAATATTTTATTAATACGACTTTTAATAGTTTTGTTTATAACTACTCCCGAGATAATACCAAGAATGAGGAAAATGGGAAGAAGAATTAAAAGGGATATTAAGAAAAACATGCTAAAAGTTTTAGAGGTCAATTTTGAAACTAAAATTGAAAGGGCGAATATAGATGAGTTTTTATTTGTAGATGGCTTGTATTTTTGATACTCTTCAGAAAGATAAGGATACTATTGGCATTATTTAGCTTTAAATCAAAAAAACTAATGAAGTATTTGTTCCTGTCCCTGATGATGCTTGCTAGCACCTCCTGCCGGCCATTGGTGCCAGTGAAGGGAGAAGAACCTGAAGCGGTATTGGTCGATTCTGCATTTCATTATATAAAGCTGGAAGCGGCGCAATTTTCACTGCCTTTTGAACCAACGGTTGCTGACAGTAACGAGTTGGTATTTTGTTATCGTCATAGATTTGATACATCGATGATTGTACATATTAAGAAAAGAAAGGATGATATTTATGGTATTGTATATCTAGTGGCCTTACCCTACTATCAGAACGAGGCTAAATTCGCAAAGACCATCAAAGAACCTCAGTATTTTGAAGGATTTAGTTGCTATCTGGACTCTATTCAGTGGAACCTGATGACAAAAGAGGTAGATACTATATTGAATATTAAGACAGCACTTGAACCAAACAAGCCTTTTGATAATCCGTCTTATGCATTGGCGTTTAACAATAAAGCCAGATGGAATATAAGCAGGAAAGATGACGCAATGATGGGGCGTTTTTTGGTACGTATAAAACAAATATTCCTGTATGACTGGATGGCGCGGAAGCCCAAATGGACACGGGAAAAAGAAACACCATAGGCATCGATATTGATAAAAACAACACGGGCCGGCTTGTCTGAACAAGCTGGCCCGTGATGTTATACGAATGAAATTCCCTAAAACCCTACATTCACCCCTACAAAGAAGTTAAACCCTGCCATGGGGTAATAATAACTATCATATACTACCCTGTTCTGCTTCAGGTCATAGCTGCTGTAGGTACTTCCGTTCGGCTCATACTTCGCATCGAAAATGTTATTAAGCAGCAGCTGCACGCCCAGTTCACGGAATAACGGCTGCGGCACTACGTAATTAAACCGCAGGTTGTTCACATAATACGGGTCGAGGCTGCCGGCTTTGCTGGAGGTGTTGTCCATATACTGGCGGCTGACGTATTTACCGATCAGGTCTACGGTTAGTCCTTTCAGCGGACGGGCAGTCAGCGTGTAGCCGCCGACGAAAGCGGGAGAGAAGGAGATATCTGTTTTATTGTAGGTTTGGGTATGTTCTACGTAGTTGCTGTCGTAGGAGATGGCGTTGTAGTCCAGCACTTTATTCTGGCTCAGTGCGGCGGATGCTGCTACGGAGAAGATATTGCCCAGTTTCACGTTGCCGCTCACCTCTACGCCCATACGGTAACTTTTTGGGATGTTGGTGCGTACATAGGCGCCTACGTCGGTGAGTTGGCCGGTTTGCACCAGCTGGTTTTTGTAGTTCATGTAGTACACGTTGGCCTGCAGGGACGCGATGTTGTTGCTCCAGGAGTAACCGGCTTCCACGTCGCGGAGCATTTCCGGTTTGGGTTCGGCTACACCGTAGTTGGATTCGAAGTCCACGCGGTTGGGCTCTTTGTTGGCGATGGCGATGGAGGCGAACACGCGGCTGAGCGGAGTGAGATAATAAGTCACGCCGGCTTTGGGATTGAAGAAGTTGTACTTCACGTGCGGCATATACGTCGGGGCGGCTTCGAAGCCGTCCATGTTGTAGGCGATGTTGCGGTATTGCAGTTCGCCGAAGACGCGCAGCGCTTCTGTGATTTTATATTCTCCTTTCCAGTAGATGTTGAAATCGTTTTTATCGGCGGGGTATCGGTAGTATTCGTGGTCTTTGTCGATGCCGGCCTTAGCCCAGATCACTTTGCCGTAGTGGTCACCGGTGTAGCGGTTCCAGCCGCCGCCGAGGCTCCAGTTGAATTTTTCGCCGGTACGGTTGACGGAGAACACGCTGCCGTAGAAGTAGTTGTCGAGCCATAATTGTTGTACAAGGTCGGTGGTATCGATGACCGTGCCGTTGTGGTTGTATGGAGGCAGACCATAATCTTTGAGGGCCTTATTGGCTTTGTAGTTTTCGTAGTAGCCGCGGCCGCGGGTGAGGTGGAGGGCTACGTTGAAATTGAGGCTGGAATTGATTTCCTGGTTGAGGAACAGCTGGTAATGGTCCTGCTGGTAGTTATCTGTTTCGTTATCGTAGGGGGTGCCGGGCTTTTTGGTGCCGGCGGAGTTATAGGTGCGGTTTGTTTTAAGCATCGCTTCGGGGACACCGTTCCATGCCTGGTAGGTTTTTTCTTTACCGGAAAAAACATTGAGGCGGATGGCCGTTTTGCGCGATATGTAGGCGGCGGAGGTATAGAAGGAGCGCAGGTCGGAGGTGGCGCGGTCTATATAGCCGTCGGAGCTGATTTTTGACAGGCGTGCGTCGATGGTGAAGTGGTCGTTGATGAGGCCGGAACCGGCTTTGACGGTGTTTTTCCAGCTGTTGAACGAGCCGTAGCTGCTGCTGATTTCGCCATAGGCTTTCTCGCGGTATTCGTTGGTGCTGAGGTTGAGCGTGGCGCCGAAGGCGGCGGCGCCGTTGGTGGACGTACCTACGCCGCGTTGCAGTTCGATGCTGCTGACGGAGGAGGCGAAGTCGGGCATGTTCACGAAGAAGGTGCCTTGTGATTCCGCGTCGTTGATGGGGATACCGTTGACCGTGACGTTAATGCGGGTGATATCGGAGCCGCGCACGCGCATGCCGGTGTAACCGATGCCGGCGCCGGCGTCGGAGCTGGTGACTACGCCGGGCTGCTGATCCAGCAGCTGGGGCAGGTCCTGACCGAGGTTGCCTTTTTTGATGTCGGCGGCGGTGAGAGTGCTGTTGACGAACGGCGCGTTTTTACCGGCGCGGAGACTGGTGATCTCTACGGGTTTTACGAGCAGACCGGTTTCTTCGAGGCTAATGTCTGTCACCTGTGCGCCGTTGCCGGCCTGGAGGGTGATGGTGTGTGATTTGTATCCGATATAGCTGGCCTGCAGCGTATAATGTCCTTTTTTAGGGAGATGGATGGCGTAGTGCCCCTGCCTGTCTGTTAAGGCGCCGGTTTGATTCACAGAGATGGTAACGCCTTCCAGTGGCTTACCGTTGGTTTTACTGGTAACGGTACCAGTAACAAGGGATTGTGCATGTAAAGTGCCTGCTATAGACAGCAGCACCAGCAACATCAGCTGTTTCATTTCTAGTATATCTGTTTTCTTTTTTCAAATTCCTAACCAGCATTACCTGGTCCAGGTTCTGTGGGTGTGATCTCAGCCTGAAAAGTAAGGCACCCCATATATGGCAGGGGAACAAGTAAGTCCCTGCGAAGGCACAAAGGTAGCATAAAAAAACATCTTTCACCTTTTTGCTTTCTTAGCGGACCTGGCGTTAAATAATAAACAAAAGGCCCTTTGTCGCTTTGCTCTCTTATAATTCTCTGCGTGATAATTCTTTGCGTGAAACAAAAAATTCCTTAATTTCCTTTTACACTTCTCTCAATCATCTTGTATTCATTTTTAACCATTAAATCTTTATGAGATGATTAAACTACAGTTTATCGGCTACCTGGGCCGGGATGTTGTCAGGAAAGAAGTGAACGGCAATGTGGTGCTCAATTTTCCGGTGGCCGTTAACGAGCGTTTCCGTAACCGCGAAGGGGTGCTGGAAGAACGCACCACCTGGGTGGATTGCTCTTTATGGAACCGGGAGATGATGGCAGCCCATCTGCATCAGGGTACGCTGGTATATATAGAAGGCGGCCCCAGGGTGGAAGGGTATATTTCCCGGACGGACCAGCCCGCCGCGGCCGTCAGGCTCCGGGTGTACCACATGCAGCTGCTTAGCCGCAAGGATGACGAAAGACGCCGCCCTGCCCCTGTAGAGGTCCCGGCCGTTCCGGAACAGGAACTGGTGGAAGAACAACCCGCTGATGATCTGCCCTTCTAAAATGTACATGCATTCCAATATGAAAGCCAACCAGTTATGGTTGGCTTTTTAAATTTCTTTGAAAAAAGTTTTGGTGTGAATTAAATTAATACTATCTTTGCACCCTCATTGCGAGGTAGAGCAGAGGTAGCTCGTCGGGCTCATAACCCGAAGGTCAGTGGTTCGAATCCGCTCCTCGCTACAAAAGAGCGCATCAGCGCTGGTAAAGAGACCAGAAAGAGCCGAAGAAATTCGGCTTTTTTTATTTCCGTAAGTTTGAGTAGAGAAAAAGCAGCACAGCCTTTATTATTAGATCGTCATGCACAAAGCAGGTTTTGTAAACATATTCGGTAAGCCCAACGCGGGGAAAAGTACCTTGCTCAACGCCATCATCGGCGAAAAGCTGGCTATTATATCCCCCAAAGTGCAAACCACCAGGCACCGTATCACCGGTGTCATCACCGAGCCCGGTTACCAGATCGTATTCTCGGACACCCCGGGTATCATCGACCCGAAATACAAACTGCACGAGAAAATGATGGGTGCGGTGAAATCCGCACTGGAAGACGCAGACGTGGCCCTGCTCATCATGGACGCGAAAGACTCGCTGGAAGAGAACCTCGAACTGTTCGACTCCCTGCGGCTCAAAGTACCGGCCATCCTCATCCTCAACAAAATGGACAACCTCTCCAAAGCAGACATGGACACGCTGCTGGAGAAAGCCAGGGCCTGGGGTAAAGCCAAAGTGGTAGTACCCATCTCTGCCCGCCAGCAGAAAAACATCAAAGAACTGATGCAGGAGATCGTGGCGCTGATCCCTGAAGGCAACGCCTTCTATCCGGACGATACCCTCACGGACAAGTCTACACGTTTCCTCGTGGCGGAAATGATCCGGGAGAAAATCTTCCAGCTGTTTGAAGAAGAGATCCCCTATCATACCACCGTGATCGTGACTCAGTTCCAGGAAAAGGAAACACTGACCAAGATAACGGCGGAGATCATCGTTACCCGAGACACACAGAAAGGCATCATCCTCGGAGAGAAAGGCAAATCCATCCGTGAGCTGGGAACGCTGGCCAGACAGGACATCGAGAAATTCATCGAACGCAAAGTGTTCCTCGAACTGTTTGTGAAAGTACGCGGCAAATGGAGGGACAATGACCTGTACCTGAAAGAATACGGGTACTAGGTTGTAATTTTAAAAAGTAGTAATCATAATAATACAATGGCTGGATTTACAGTAGCTATAGTGGGCCGCCCGAACGTGGGCAAATCAACGTTGTTCAACCGTTTGCTGGAACAGCGCCGCGCTATCGTAGACGATCAGAGCGGTGTTACCCGCGATCGTCAGTACGGTATCGCCGACTGGAACGGCAAATCTTTCAACGTGATCGATACCGGCGGGTTTGTGACCAACAGTGATGATGTTTTTGAGCGGGAAATCCGCAAACAGGCGAAAGTGGCCATGGATGAGGCTAACGTACTCATTTTCATGGTAGATGTGTCTACCGGTATCACCGACCTCGACACCGATGTGGCCAACCTGCTGCGCCGTACCTCCAAACCGGTATACCTCGTTGTCAATAAAGTGGACAACGCCCAGCGCCAGCTGGAAGCCAACGAATTCTACAGCCTTGGCTTCGAAAACACCTTCTTCCTCTCCTCCATGAGCGGCAGCGGCACCGGTGAACTCCTGGACGCCGTGGTGTCCCATATCACCGACGATATGGAAGATCCCAACCTGGAGGCCGACGTACCGAAAATCGCCATCATCGGCCAGCCAAACGTAGGTAAATCCTCCCTGCTCAACGCCCTCGTAGGCGCCGACCGTAACATCGTTTCCGATATCGCCGGCACCACCCGCGATACCATCCATACCCGGTACAATATGTACCAGAAAGACTTCATCCTGATCGATACGGCCGGTATCCGCCGTAAACAGAAGGTGAACGAGGACCTGGAGTTCTACTCCGTGATCCGCGCCATCAAAGCGGTCGATGAAGCTGACGTGGTCATGCTGCTGCTGGATGCCGAAAAAGGCATCACCGCACAGGACCTCAGCATCTTCAGCCTCGCCGCCCGCAAAGGTAAAGGCGTAGTGGTGCTGGTCAACAAATGGGACCTGGTGGAAAAAAGCACCAACACCGCCCGCGATTACGAGAAAGAGCTGAAAGGCCGCCTCGCGCCTTTCTCCGACGTGCCCATCATCTTCACTTCCGTGATCGAGAAGCAACGTATCTTCAAAGCGATCGAAGCTGCGCTCGACGTGTACGAAAACCGCCTGCGCAGAGTGCAGACAGCCCGCCTCAACGAGGTGATGCTGAAAGCCATTGAAGCGTATCACCCGCCGGTAGTAAGAGGTGTGCCCATCCGTATCAAATACGTGACACAGCTGCCTACCCACACACCAGCATTTGCGTTCTTCTGTAACCTGCCCGACGATGTGAAGGCCCCCTACCGGAACTACCTGGAAAACCAGCTCCGTAGCAACTTCAATTTCAGCGGTGTTCCCGTGAAGATCTTTTTCCGGAAAAAATAAGCCGTAAAAAAAGGGAATGAATAGATTTTGTATTCTGAAATTATTCTATACCTTTGCCGCGGTTTTAAAAAAATAAAACAAACTAAAATGAAAAAAGTATTTGTATTTGCAATCGCAGCTGGTATGTTCTTCGTAGCTTGTAACGGTGGTAGCACTCCTGCTACTGATTCTACTGCTACTACTGTAGACACAATGAACGCTGCTCCTGTAGCGCCAGTTACTGACTCTGCTGCTGTTGTAGCTCCGGTTACTGATTCTGCTGCTGCTCAGCAAGCTCCTGCTGCTGATTCTGCTGCTGCTGCAACTCCTGCTAAGTAAGCGAATATTATTTCTAAATAATATCAATTCTTGCAAGAATAAAAAGGCCGATTGCTTAGCAATCGGCTTTTTTGTTGGGCATATCTTAAAGGCATTGATTAGTCTTCGAGCAGGGAAGCGAGGTTGCTGAGTTCATCCTGGCGGTAAGCGTCTTTGTCGTCCCGGAAACATTTCGCCAGCTCCTCCAGCAGGAACTGGATGATGCGTTTGTTGGACTGTGGTTTGAAGTAAGACGGTACCGAAGGAACGGAAACCCTTTTCAGGTAAGTGTCTACATCCTGCTGGGTATAGATCTGTCCCTGAATGGGATCGATGAAAAACAGGATGCGCTGGTCGTCGGGGTCTACCGGTTCATCGAAATCGATGAACGTATCAAAATAAGCCAGGATAAATTGCCGGGGGATGTTCACCGCATATACCGGCAGGTCCAGCATGGCGCACAGGCTCTGATAGATGATCCCGTTGGTGACAGGATTGCCTTTTTTGGACTCTATCACCTGGTTGATGAAAAACTGGTTTTTCCGCTGGTAGGACACTTCTTCCCCTTTCAGGCCGAAGTAGTTATAGATCATGCTGTTGAGCACATTGATCTTTTCCAGCGGCGTCAGGTAGTTATTCAGCTCCAGCCAGATATTGCGTTTAATGCGTTCTATTTCGTTCAGGATCTGGGAAGGCGCCAGGTCGGGGAACTGGTAGCGGGCCACCAGGATAGCGCCCTGCATGAGGTCCTGTAGCTCCGATTGGCTCCATGCACGCAAGGCCGCCTGCAGGTCCTGGTAATGGACCCGGTGGATCAGCAGTTCTATCCTCTCCTGTATGGACTCATCCACGGTATTCTCCCACAAATTCTCCAGGTTGGGAATGATTTCCTTGCCGTACAGCAGTATTTTGCTGGCGACAGTGTCGAATACTTCCTGGTCCGGATCATCCAACAGGTGGAACAATGCATTTATTTCCTTGTTTTCGTGCATGACGGGTTATTCAGCTTTCTTCTTCCGTGGCGGCGCTTTTTTCTTAGGCGGATTGGCTTTGGCTTCTTCGATGATAGCTTTGGCTTCTTCCACGGTCAGGTCCGCAGCGGTGTCAATTTTCTCTTTCGGTATCTTGAAGTTCTTCAGGCCCTGTTTGATATAAGGACCATAAGGCCCTTTCAGGATCTGGATCTTCTCCTTTTCAAATATTTTGATGGTCCGCTCGTCTTTGGCGGCTCTTTTTTCCACAATCAGCGGCGCTACTTCGTCCAGTTCCACGGTGTACGGGTCCATTTCCTTTTTCAGGGAATAGAACTTTTTGTCGTGCTGGGCGTACGGACCAAAGCGGCCGATGTTGACGATCACCTCTGAATCCTCGAACTGGCCGAGGTTGCGGGGCAGACGGAACAGCTCCATCGCTTCTTCCAGGGAGATGGTTTCGATGCTCTGAGTCGTTTTCAGTTTGGCGAAGCGGGGTTTCTCCTCGTCTTCTACCTTGCCGATCTGGATCATGGGGCCGTAGCGTCCCATGCGGGCCACGATCGGTTTGCCGGTAGCTTCTTCCACCCCCAGCTGGCGTTCGCCTTTTACGCGTTCCGCGTTTTCCAGCGTGTTTTCCACATCTTTATGGAAAGGGCTGTAAAACTCTTTCAGCATTTTGTTCCACACTTTCTTGCCGTTGGCGATTTCATCGAACTCCTCTTCAATTTTAGCGGTGAAACCGTAGTCCATCACGGAATTGAAGTACTGGTTGAGGAAATCGGTCACGATCATACCGAGATCGGTGGGGAACAGTTTTGATTTTTCGGCGCCGGTATTTTCGCTGTCTGTCTGCTGGCTGATTTTGTCAGCTTTCAGTATCAGGATGCGGAATTCCCTTTTTATGCCTTCTTTGTCCCTTTTTTCCACATATCCTCTTTTCTGGATGGTGGTGATGGTAGGGGCGTAGGTAGACGGGCGGCCGATGCCCAGTTCTTCCAGTTTTTTAACGAGGCTGGCCTCCGTATAGCGGGGAGCAGGGCGGGAGAACCTTTCGGTGGCCTTCATTTCTCTCAGGTCCAGCGTTTGTTTCACGGCCAGTGGCGGCAGTGACCCTTCCTGTGCTTCGTCTTCGTTGATATCTTCGTCGTCATGGCTTTCCATGTATACTTTCAGGAAGCCGTCGAATTTCAGTACTTCACCGCTGGCGGTCAGCTCTTCGTTGTTGGTGGAGATGCTGATTTTAGCGATGGTTTTTTCCAGTTCTGCGTCCGCCATCTGGCTGGCGATGGTACGTTTCCAGATCAGCTCGTACAGTTTGCGGGTATCACTGTCATCTACCGTGGAGTTCTCCATGTAGGTGGGACGGATAGCTTCGTGCGCTTCCTGGGCGGACTCGTTTTTGTTTTTGAATTTGCGGAACTGGTGGTAGCGGTCGCCGAAGCTGGTCTTGATCGCTTTTTCAATTTCCGTCACCGCTGTATCGGAGAGGTTGACGGAGTCAGTACGCATATAGGTGATAAAACCGCTTTCATACAGTTTCTGGGCCAGCAACATGGTTTTGGATACGCTGTATCCCAGTTTGCGGCTGGCTTCCTGTTGCAGGGTAGAAGTGGTGAAAGGGGCGGCAGGTGACTTTTTGCCGGGTTTTACCTGTATATCTTTTACGGAATAGACAGCGCTGACACAGTCTTTAAGGAATTTCTCCGCATCTTCCGCTGTTTTGAACTTGTTGGGGCCTTCGGCTTTAAAGGAGATGTTTTTACCGTTGATGTCTTTACCGGTAAACCATGCTTCCACTTTGAAGGTGCTGACGGCGGTGAAACCGTTGATCTCCCGTTCTCTTTCCACGATCAGGCGTACCGCCACAGACTGCACACGGCCGGCAGAAAGGGAATTACGCATGCTCATTTTTCTCCATAACACGGGGGAGAGCTCAAAGCCCACGATCCTGTCGAGGATACGGCGGGCCTGCTGGGCGTTTACCCGGTCCATATCGAGCTTACGGGGGTGTTGTACCGCATTTTCGATGGCCGGTTTGGTGATTTCGTGGAATACAATGCGTTTGGTTTCTTTCGGATCGAGGCCCAATACCTCGCACAAATGCCATGAAATGGCTTCCCCTTCACGGTCCTCATCCGTTGCGAGCCAAACCTCATCGGTTTCCTTTGCCAGCTTCTTCAGGTCTTTTACCACCTTTTCTTTATCTTCCGGTATTACATATTTAGGCTTGAAGTTATTTTCGATGTCTATCCCCATGTCGTCCTTCTCCAGGTCACGGATGTGCCCGAAGCAGGATTTGACTTCAAAGTCCTTGCCCAGAATTTTTTCAATGGTCTTGGCCTTTGCCGGGGACTCCACTATAACTAAATTTTTTGCCATGTATGCTTCTTTAATGTGCTGCTAAATACGTAAAAAATCGTAAAATAAATACTAATAGGATTTTGCAATTATATAAAAGTACCTTCAAAATAAAAAATAAGGCGTCTTTAAAGGTAAAATTACGAATTACGGATCAGGAAGACGAATGTACGGAATACTGGTTGTCCCCAAAACAGGTAATCTTACCCCGATTACAACCTGTCATATAATAAATATTTATAAAGAACAAATAATCATCATTTATAATCTGAAAGTCTTTAATTGGTCATTGCTCACGTGTAATTTGTATTTTTAGTTTATGGATATTGTAATCATTGGTACCGGAAATGTGGCCCATTGTTTCGGACAGTTGTTAAAACTGCACGGCCACCAGATAAAGCAGGTGGTAGGCCGCAGTGCGGAACATACCAGGGAGCTGTCGGAGATGCTGAACGCCTCCTTCACTATTGACCTGATGGATATTAATATGGAGGCAGATGTATACCTGCTGGCGGTCAGCGACGCGGCCATCCCGGAACTGAATGATCAGCTCCGCCTGGGCAAACGGATCGTGGCCCATACGGCAGGCGCGGTACCCCTGAGCGCCATCTCCCGGATTTCGGTCAACACCGGGGTGCTGTACCCGCTGCAGTCCATCCGCAAAGAGCTCAAAAACTACCCGCCTATCCCCATCATGCTGGAAGCCGGTAATGACGAAGTGCTGAAGCGCCTGCAGGCGGTGGCCGGCAGCCTGGCCTCCCGCATCACCATCGCCAATTCGGACCAGCGCCTGAAATATCACCTCACCGCAGTACTGTGCAATAACTTCACCAACCACCTCTTTGCGGAAGCGAAAGCCTATTGTGACCGGGAGCAGCTGGACTTCTCCCTGCTGCAACCTATTATTAAGGAGACGTTCGACCGGCTGGAGCGTTATGCCCCCGAAACGGTACAGACAGGGCCGGCCCTCCGCAACGATGAAACGACCATGAGCCTGCACCGTACCCTGCTGGGCGGCGACGAGCAGCTGAAACGGGTATACGAAGTGATGAGCGAAGCCATTTACCAGTTCCACAAAAAATAATTACGAATTACGGATTCGGGCTGCTACATGGCCCTGTTTTATAGTGAAATAGTAAAATGTATTTCCGGGGCTCCCAAATTCGTAATTCGTAATTCGCAATTCGTAACTACATTTGCCGGATGAACGTACTAGCTTTATTCAAGCCTATTACCACTTTCGTACTGGACGTGGACGGGGTGCTGACGGATGGAACGCTGCAGTTATTGCCCGGCGGGGAAATGTCGCGCAAAATGAACATCAAGGACGGTTACGCCTTACAGCTGGCCGTTAAAAAAGGATACCGGGTGGTCATCATCTCCGGCGGAAAATCAGAGAGCGTGGTCAGCAGGCTGCAGGGCCTGGGTATCACCGATATCTACACCGGCATCCATGATAAAAAGGAAAAACTCCAGGATTATGTGTTTGAGCATGATCTCACCTGGGACGAAATCCTGTACATGGGCGACGACATCCCTGACTACCAGGTGATGCAGCTCGTAGCCCTGCCTACCTGCCCGGCCGATGCGGCCAGCGAGATCAAAAGCATCTCCCGGTATATATCCCCGGTAGCAGGCGGACAAGGTTGTGTGCGGGAGGTAATAGAAAAAGTTCTGAAGCTCAATAATCACTGGCTGATGGACGAAGGCATTGCATCGAAATAATAAACAGAACACTATGAAGCTCTGGGCTGCGTTTTTTAAGCTGGTGAGATATCCCAACCTCATTTATATTGCCCTTACCCAGTTCTTATTGCAGTATTGCGTGGTGGAGCCGGTGTTGCACAGCAGCGGCGAAGAGCCCTCTCTCTCCGTAGTGCAGTTTGTGCTGCTGAGCCTTTCCACCGTACTCATTGCGGCCGCGGGTTATATCATCAACGATTATTTTGATATCAACATCGATATTGTCAATAAACCGGACAAGATGGTGCTGGATAAAATTATCAGCCGCCGCTGGGCCATGGCCTGGCATACCATATTTAATATGGCCGGCGTGTCGCTGGGTTTTATCGTGGCATGGAAAACCGGCCAGATTTACCTGGGCTTTACCCAGGTGATCTGCTCCCTGCTGCTCTGGTTTTATTCCACCTCCTTCAAACGGCAGGTACTGATCGGAAACGTGGTCATCTCCCTGCTGACCGCCCTGTCGGTATCCGTGGTGGGCTTCTACGAGAAACAGATCTACGAAAGCTTCGAGGCCATTATGTCGCCCTCCGGCCGTAAACTGATCCAGATCATCGGCGTATATGCGTTGTTTGCCTTTGTCATTTCCATGGTACGCGAAGTGGTGAAAGACCTGGAAGACATGATCGGTGACAGTAAAGACGGCTGCCGCACCATTCCCATCATCTGGGGCGTGCTGCCGGCCAAAAGGCTGTGCAATATGCTGCTGCTGGCGCTGCAGGTGACCATCATCGCCGTAGAAGTAAGGGTATGGCTGCTGGGCTGGTATATCGCCATCGCCTACCTGGTGCTGCTGGTACAGGCGCCCTGCGTATATGCTTATGTGTTACTGAAGAAGGCCCATCTGCCGGAACATTATCACCGTGTCAGCTCCGTGGTAAAATGGATTATGCTGACCGGAATTTTATCCATGATCTTTTTTAAATGTTATTTATAGAGATGTACAAAGGCGCTCCCGTAGTACTGGCTTCCCAGTCGCCCCGCAGAAGACAGTTGCTGGAACAGGCAGGCATTCCTTTCGAGGTGAGAGTGGTGGAAACCGCGGAGACCTATCCGCCCGGACTGTCCACAGAACAGATCCCTGTTCATATCGCGCAACAGAAGGCTGCGGCCGTGGCGTCGCTTTGTCAGCCCGGAGAGACCGTCATCGCTGCCGACACGGTAGTGGTGCTCGATGAAACCATCATCGGTAAACCGAAAGACCGCGACGATGCGGTGCGTATCCTCACCGCGCTCAGTGGCCGGGAACACCGGGTGATCACCGGTGTGGTGATCCGTCGCAACGGTACCGAGAAAGCATTCTCCCAGACCACCACCGTACATTTTAAGCCGCTCACCCAAGAGCAGGTAACGTATTATGTGGATAACTTCAAACCATACGACAAAGCCGGCGCTTATGCTATCCAGGAATGGATCGGCGCGGTAGGCATCGACAGCATCCATGGCTGTTTTTATAATGTCATGGGACTGCCCATCAGCAAAGTAGCGGAAGAACTCAGTCGGATCTGATCATCATCTACCCCTGGATCTGACCCCGGGGCGCACGCTCCGGGAAAAAAAAGAGCCAATCCTTTCGGATTGGCCCGCATATGTGGTTGGTTGTGCCTATGGGCACCAATGTCTTATTCGAGGACCAACAGGTTAACGTCTTTCTTTTTCAGCCAGCCTGCATCTTTCAGTTTCTGCAGGTTGATGGTACCCACTACATATCTCCACTCCGGTGATTCATATTTTTCAGAGATGTTGAAGAACTCGGCCAGGTCTACCTGGTCAGGCGTTTTGTAGCGCAGGTACACTTTCAGTTTCACGTCGTTGGTGAAATTGGGCTGGTTGTTCTGTTTGATTTTTTTGTATTCATAACGGTAATTGTAAAGCAGCGCGGAGATGTCTGACAGTACGGCGCTGCCGGTAGCGGTACCGCCGGCGCCTTTGCCCACGAAGAACTGTTTATCGGTGAATGCGCTCTCGAGGAGGATACCATTGTATTCGTTGTACACGTCATACAGCAGGTTATGCTCTTTTACGAGGTGCGGCAGCACGTAGGCGAACACGCTTCCGTTCTGGCGGCGGCATTGCGCGATCAGTTTCACGGTACAGTTGCGTTGTTTGGCAAACTGGATATCGAAATCGTTGAGGTGGTGAATACCGAAGTTGTACACTTCTTCCGGTTTTACGAAGGTACCGAAAGCGTGGAGCAGCAGGATCACGAGCTTGAATTTCGGATCGTAGCCTTCGATGTCGAGGGTGGGGTCTGTTTCGGCAAAACCCAGTTCCTGTGCCTGTTGCAGGGCGGTTTCGAAGCTGAGGTTCTCTTCGAATATCTTGGTGAGGATATAGTTCGTAGAGCCGTTGCAGATACCTTCCACTGCGTTGAGCAGGTCGTTATCGTAGTATTCTTCGAGGTTACGGATGATGGGAATAGAAGCGCAGCTGGAGGCTTCGTACAGGAAAGGCACTTTGTTGGCCGACTGCAGTTCATACAGGGCCGGCAGGTTTTCCGCGATCATGCGTTTGCTGGCGCTGACAACGGCTTTCCCGTTGCGCAGGGCTGTGCTGACGATGTCGAAAGCGGCTTCTGTATCGTTGATCAGTTCCACCACTACGTCGATAGTAGGATCTTCAAGGATTTCATTTTTATCCGTTGTAAAATAGCTACTGTCGATAGGTCTTGATTTATTGGGGTCTTTAATACAGATTTTTTTGATCCGTGCATTAATCCCTTTGGTTCTGTTCAATACCTCGTAGAGGCCCTGGCCTACGACGCCGAAACCGAAAATACCCAGATTGATGATCTTGTTTTCCATACTTTAGTTCATAATTGGTTGGTGCTGTCAGTGTTCCGGCGGGCGGCCGTTGGTGGCTGACAGCTATTGTAAAACAGTAATTTGTTTGCCTGCCGGATGGTTTAACTTATCCAGCGCCTGTTTCAGATCGTTGATGAGGTCTTCTGCATCTTCGATCCCTACAGAGAGGCGGATGCAGGAGTCCTGCAGTCCGGTTTTTTTCCGGAATTCTTCCGGTATGGTGCGGTGTGTCATAGTGGCCGGGTGGGCCAGCATGCTTTTCACGCCGCCGAAGCTTTCCGCGAGTTTAAACAGCTTGGTAGCGTTGACGATGCGGATCGCGTTTTTGATATTGTCTGCTTTGAGCGAGAAGCTGACGAGCGCGCCGTAGTTCTTCTGCTGTTTGCGGGCAATGTGATGATTTTTATGTGTGGCCAGCCCGGGATAGAACACTTTGTCCACAGCCGGGTGGGTGGCGAGCCAGTTGGCGATGGCGCTGGCGTTGCTGCATTGTTTCTCGAACCGGAGGTAGAGCGTTTCAATGCCGCGGATGGTGAGCCAGGCTTCGAACGGGCTCAGGATGCTGCCGGAGATGTTCTGGTTGTACCGTATCTGGTCGGCCAGTGCTTTTGAATTTACCACTACCAGTCCGGCGATTACGTCACAGTGGCCTGCCAGGTATTTGGAAGCGCTGTGGATCACGATATCGGCGCCGAGCGTCAGTGGTTGCTGCAGCAGCGGGGTACTGAAGGTATTATCTACCGCCAGCAGGATGTTATGTTGTTTGGCGATCTTGCTGACAGATTTGATGTCAGAGACGCGCAAAGTCGGATTCGTAGGGGATTCCAGCCAGATGATGCGGGTGTTGGGCGTGATGGCGGCCAATACCTTGTCCAGGTTGCTGGTGTCCACGAAATTAACTTTGATACCGAAGCGTTCGAACATGTGGTTGAAGATCTGGAAGATGCCACCGTAGGTATCTTCCACCGCCATGATTTCGTCGCCCGACTTCAGCAGTTTGAGTACGGCGTCGATGGCAGACATGCCGCTGGCGAAAGCGAAGCCGGCATATCCTTCTTCCAGGCTACAGATGAGCTCTTCCAGCACTTTACGCGTGGGATTGTTGGCCCGCGAAAATTCAAATCCTTTATTGATGCCCGGTGATTCCTGCACAAAGGTGGATGTCTGATAGATAGGCACTGAAATGGCGCCTGTCAGTTCGTCTACCGGAATGCTATGAATCAGTTGTGTAGCTGTTTTCATGTTAATAAAATTTTAATGATGTCACGAAGGTCACGCAGTGCAACTTTATCATTAAAAATCTATTTTAACAACCTTTTTCCAGGAAGTGGGCGGGAGAGGGCATAAAAAAAGCTCCTCCGGGAGTTGGAAGAGCTTTGAATCAATTATATATCTGGTGAAGATTTATCTCTGCCAACTTATCTTTCCCCGGTAATACCGGGGCAGGAATTAGCACCTTTTTCCCGACCAAATGCTGGTCCGGAAAGGTTGCTAAGGCATCGCAGGGCCAAGTCCCTCCGCCTTTCTGGATAAGTGATGTTAAGAACTGGGTGCAAAGGTAACAGCAGTTTTATCAATTTTCCAAATTTGGGCGACAAATTTATTTTCCGGCCGGCGGTGTTTCGTTATCTTTAGTAGTATTGTTTGACTGACCAACCATATCTTATGTACGTTAACCCCCCGCTCTCGGAAGCGCTTTTCCAGCATATCTGGAAGTGCCGGCTGTACCGGCATGAAGGTCTGGTGACCACCACCGGCGAAACGGTGCAGGTGATCAGCCCCGGAACCCACAATCATCATAGCGGCCCGGATTTTACGGGCGCCCGGATAAAAATCGGCGCTGTTTTATGGGCAGGCCCGGTGGAGCTGCATCTGCGCTCGTCCGACTGGCACCGGCATGGCCATGCCGGCAATGCGCAGTACGGGCATATCATCTTACACGTGGTGTATGTGCACGACCTGCCTGCCGGCATCGGCGGGCATATACGCTGCCTGGAGCTGCAGCCCTACATCTCCAACCTGTTGCTGCAGCGGTATGAAGAGCTGCGGCTATCGGCTGCTTTTGTGCCCTGCAGCGCCCATGCCGGCCGCGTGCCGCCGCTGGTCTGGACTTCCTGGCAGGACCGCCTGCTGGCGCAGCGCTGGGAACGGCGGCAGCAGGAGCTGCAGCACTGGCTGTCGGTCAACCGCCACGACTGGGAGGAGACGTGCTACTGGGCGGTGGCCCGCAGTTACGGCGCGCCGGTGAATGCGCCGGCTTTCCTGGCCCTGGCCCAGTCGCTGCCCTACCGGCTGTTGCAGCAGTACCACGACCAGCCGCTGGCCACGGAAGCGCTGTTGTTTGGCCAGGCCGGCATGCTGGAAACGGTCTTCTCCGACGTATATCCCTTGCAGTTACAACAGGAATACCGCCGGCTGCGGGAAGAACACCGGCTGGAGCCACTGCCCGCCCATGGCTGGCGCTGGCTGCGGATGCGCCCGTCTTCCTTCCCCTCTATGCGCATAGCGGCTTTGGCGGCGCTACTGCAACGCAGCCGCCGGCTGTTTACCGCCATGCTGAAAGTGGCTGCCCGGCGGCAGCTGGAGCAGCTGTTTTTCGTACCCCCTTCCCCGTACTGGCACACCCACTACCGGTTTGACCACCCCGTAAAGAAGGCACGGCAGCCGGGACGGCAGGCGCTACACGCCGTGCTGATCAACAGCGTATTGCCACTGATGCACCTGTACGGCCGGCAGGGGCAACAGCCCGACTACCAGGAGCTGGCACTCACCCTATTACACGAACTGCCGCCGGAAGACAACCATATCATCCGGGAATGGGAACAGCTGGGCGTAGCGCCAGGGCAGGCACTGGGCTCCCAGGCCATGCTGGAGCTGAAACAATATTATTGTGAACAGAAAAGATGCCTCGAATGTGCGGTAGGTACGCGGATCCTCTCGCAAAGGGAGTTTGTACAAAGAGGCGCGGAGGAAAAAGGAGACCAGGATTAGTAATCCTGAATAACATCGCAGCCCCGGGCTACGATGTTATTCAGGCTATTTTTTAGGTTTATTTACCAGTTGAATGTGATTTCCTGTTTGATATCCGGGTGGATGCTGTAGGCTACCGGGCAGGTGTGGGCGGCTCTTTCGAGGATCGTCCTTTCTTTATCGCCGAGGTTATGGCCGGCCGGCATGTCAAATACCACGGTGATGCCCGTGATGCGGCGCGGGTCGGTGCCCATGATCTTGGTGATGCTCACTTTGGTGCCTTCGATGTTCCAGTTGTTGTCCCTGGCTTTGATGCCCATGATGGTGAGCATACAATTGCCCAGTGCGGTGGCTACCAGGTCGGTAGGGGAAAAGCGTTCGCCTTTGCCCTGGTTGTCTGTCGGGGCGTCGGTTTCAATCACAGAGCCGGACTTCAGGTGCGTAGCGGTGGTCCTCAGATCGCCGTTATAAACTATTTCAGCTGTTGCCATAATTTTTATTTTTAGGAGATGTTTTAGCGGTTTGATTTCAACCGTAAAATAAATGTATTTTTAGTAGATCAGGAAGCCCGGAGAAGATGGCCTGGCAAACTCAAAAAAAATTAGGTACGTTTGTAATATTAATATAACAATACCTTTGTTCAAGCGTTTATTTATTACAATAATAGCCCATTCACTGTGAAGAAATTATACATCATCCTATTTTTAGCAACCATCAGCGGCGGGTTGTACGCACAGACAACAGGCCGGGAATCTACGTCCTCCTCTAAAAAAAGCGAAAAAGAACAGCGTAAACTGAAACGGATCTCCGTTTTCCGTGAACAGGAAGAGGGGGAGAACCTGTTCCAGCGCGATTTTTCCGTGGGCGCCCGTCTGAATACCGATGGCTGGTCCGGTTTGGTGGAAATGGGCTACCGTAAGAGCCGGAAGGTGGTGAATTATTTCCAGTTTGAATTCGCGGAGAAAAAAGACCCCAAGGAAACCAAGCGCCAGGGTACCGGCGGCAGCGGTTTTTCCTTTACCGAAAGGCCTTTTATATATGGTAAAGTGAATAACTTCTACCAGGCCAAGCTGGGTATCGGTCAGCGTTACCTGATCGGGGGCAAGGCCAATAAAAACGGGGTAGAGGTGGACGCCATCTACTATGGCGGTCTCACGCTGGGGCTGCTCAAACCCTATTATGTGAACGTCAAAAGCCAGGACGGGCCTGAAAGGGAAGTGAAATACGACCCTAACAACCCGGACAATAACTTCCTCAAAGAAGATAAGATCATTGGTGCTGCCGGCTTTGGTAAAGGATGGAGCGATCTGAACTTCGTACCGGGGCTGCACGCCCGGGCCGGCCTCCGTTTCGACTGGGCCCATTTTAATGAGATTGTCAGCGCCCTGGAGGTAGGGGTAAACGCCGAAGTGTATTCAAAAAAGATACAGATTATGGCAGAACAGAAAGATAAACAGTTCTTTTTTAATGCATATGTTAGCTTGCAATTTGGTAAGCGCTGGAATAGGAGATAAGTGTTAACTTTGTTTTTTTAAAGAAAGGAGTTAACGATGCAAGAACTACCCGTTATAGCAGCAGAACCAGCCACCACCAGAGTGAAGAAGCCAGACTGGCTGCGCGTTAAGTTACCGATAGGCGAAAACTACAAACAGGTAAGAAACCTGGTAGATACCCATAAATTACATACCATCTGCGAAAGCGGCAACTGTCCCAATATGGGCGAATGCTGGGGCGCCGGCACTGCCACTTTCATGATCCTGGGCAATATCTGTACCCGCAGCTGCGGCTTCTGCGCCGTAGCCACCGGTCGTCCGGAAGCCGTGGACTTTGATGAGCCGCAGCGCGTAGCTGAGGCCATCTACCTCATGAAAGTAAAACATGCGGTGATCACCTCCGTAGACAGGGACGAGCTGAAAGATGGCGGTTCCATCATATGGGCCAATACCATCAACGCTGTAAGAGCGCTGAACCCGCAGACCACCATGGAAACCCTTATCCCGGACTTCCGTGGCCAGTGGGAAAACCTGCAGCGTATCATCGATGTGGCCCCTGAAATCGTTTCCCATAACCTGGAAACAGTAGAACGCCTCACCAAACAGGTAAGAATACAAGCCAAATACCACCGCAGCCTCGAAGTGATCCGCCGCCTGAAAGAAGGCGGGATGCGCACCAAGAGCGGTATCATGCTCGGACTGGGAGAAACCAAGGAAGAAGTGGTACAAGCCATGCAGGACCTCTACGACAACGGTTGCGACGTAGTGACACTGGGCCAGTACCTCCAGCCCACTCCCAAACATCTGCCGGTAGTCCGCTTCGTACATCCGGATGAATTTGCCGAGTTACGCGAGATCGGTTACAACATGGGACTCGACTACGTAGAAGCCGGACCGTTAGTAAGATCTTCCTATCATGCAGAGAAACATATTTTCAGCGGTCGTAATAAAGGATGACCGGGAAAGAATTTCAAGTAATTGTTAAAATCCACCCAATGGGTGGATTTTTGTTTAGAGAAGGTTATCTTAGCGCCTCAATTTTAATTTTACCTAAGTAACAGATCGCCTGTTACCCTACCTACTTCGCTGTTATTGGATGTTGTTCAAAAGGTCAAACCCGCCTGTGGACTATGCCACGGTGTTACCTGAATAAGCAGCAATTTATCGAACCTGCCTGTTTTCCTGCGATTGCAACATGTCGTGGTCATTACTGAATACGGTTGACTATGTGCAGAGGAAATCTTTAGCATTAATGAGCATGAACACCTGTAGCGGGTGCGCTTGCAGATGCTTCGTGCTCACGATTGGTACAATGAAGAACTGAATGACAAAAGCCTTTTATGAAAAGAGCATTTTATTTTTTGGCAGCCGCTTGTGGGATCATGATATCGCCACCGCTGTATGCGCAGCAACCGGCTGATTCCGTTTTAACCAGCGCCACGCTGCAGGACTGTATCCGGTATGCCCTGGCCCATCAACCTGTGCTGAAACAATCACAACTGGATGAAGCCATCACCGACCGGACCGTCAAAAGCAAGCTGGCCGACTGGTATCCTCAGATCAACCTGGACTATAACATCCAGCACTATCTGGAACTGCCCACCTCCATTTTTGGCGGTAACCCTACCAAGGTAGGCGTGGCCAACACCTCCAACGCCGCCTTTGGGCTTAACCAGAACATCTTTACCCGTGACCTGTTACTGGCCTCTAACACGGCAAAGGCTGTACGAAAACAAAGTAAGCAGAACACCGTCCGCAACCAGATAGACGTGGTGGCCGATGTCAGTAAAGCTTATTATGACATTCTGCTGACCAACCAGCAGATAGACGTATTGGATGAAGACATCATCCGGCTGGAACGCAGCCTCAAAGATGCCCGCAACCAGTACGAAAGCGGTACGGTGGACAAGATCGACTTTAAGCGCGCCAGCATCTCGCTGAACAACGCACGCGCCCAGCAGAAGTCGGCCCGCGAACTGCTCACCGCCAAACAGGCGTACCTCAAACAACTGATGGGGTATCCCGAAAGCGCCGGTAACGTACCGCTGGCCTACGACACTACGAAGATGCTGCAACTGGTGACGGGAGAAGACACCACGCTCACTTCCAACTATCAGAACAGGATCGAGTATCAACAGCTGCAAACACAACAGAGCCTGCAGAAAGCCAACCTGCAATACAATAAATGGAGTTTCCTGCCTTCTGTGTCAGCTTTTGTGAACTATAACTTCGCCTGGCAGAACCAGACGTTCAGCAAATTGTACAGCACCGATTATCCTAACTCGCTGCTGGGGCTGAAACTGTCGCTCCCTATTTTCCAGGGCGGCAAGCGGATACATAATATCAAAATGGCCGAGCTGCAGCTGCAGCGCATCGACTGGGATTTCGCTACGCTGAAGAACCAGATCAATACACAGTATGCGCAGGCGATGGCCACGTATAAAAGTAACCTGAACGATTTCAATACGCTGAAAGAAAACGTGGCGATGGCACAGGACGTCTATAACATGCTGCAACTGCAATACAAAGAAGGCATCAAGACTTACCTCGATGTGTTGATTTCAGAAACAGACCTGCGCACGGCGCAACTGAGTTATTACAACGCTATGTACCAGGTGCTGTCCAGCAAGATAGACCTGCAAAAAGCATTAGGAACCTTAACTGCTAATTATTAAATGGTAACCGGATCGGATATGAAAAAAATGAACCACTTTGTCTTAATCAGCGCTACCGGCCTGTTGGGCTTCGCCGCCTGTAAAGGGCCAGCCCAGAAAGGAGCGCCAGCCATGCCCCCTACATCGGTTAATATTACGGAGGCATCCGAAGCGCCGGCCGTTTATTATGATAAATTCCCCGCTACCGTCACCGCACTGAACAACGTAGAACTGCGTTCCCAGGTAGCCGGTTTTATCACCGGTATCTTCTTTAAGGATGGTGAAGTTGTGCAGCAAGGAAAACCCCTGTATGAAATAGACCGCCGCAAATACCAGGCTGCCTATCTTCAGGCAGAAGCCAATATAGCCAGTGCGAAGGCTAACTACAACAGAGCCAAAAAAGATGACGAACGTTACAAGCGTCTCGCTGAACAGGATGCGGTAGCCCGACAGATCCTGGACAATGCAGAGGCTTCCCTGGAAACTACCCGCAGCGCGCTGGCAGCGGCAGAAGCCAACCTGGCGGCTGTTCGCACCGATCTGGACTATTCCCTCGTGAAAGCGCCGTTCACCGGCCGTATCGGTATCTCCCAGGTAAGGCTGGGCGCCCAGGTAAGCCCCGGTACTACGCTGCTGAATACCATCTCCAGCGAAAACCCGATCGCAGTGGATTTTGTGATCAACGAAACAGACCTCTCCCGCTTCGCTACCCTGCAGGGTAAAAGCATCGGCGCCGGCGACTCCACTTTCCGCCTGCAGCTGCCCGACGGTACCATGTACCAGCATGGCGGCCGTATACTGGCCATCGACAGGGGCGTAGACAACCAGACCGCTACTGTAAAGGTGAGGATCGAATTCTCCAATCCTGAAAATCAGCTGAAAGACGGTATGAGCTGCGTACTGCAGGTACTCAACGAGCAGTCCGGCCATCGTCTGCTGCTGCCTTATAAAGCCGTTACCGAACAAATGAGCGAATACTTTGTGTTCGTGGCAAAAGACACGATCGCCGTACAGAAAAAAGTACATCTCGGACCGAAGATCGCCGACAAGATCGTGATCATGGACGGTATCCAGGCCGGCGACAAAGTGATCACAGAAGGTTTCCAGCGTCTGCGCGACAGCGGCCGGATACAGATAGGAATGCCACCCGCACAGGGCGCGCCGCAGAAGAAATAGTTTATTAGTAGAATCAACAGCAGAAACTCATGATTGCAGATACTTTTATAAAAAGGCCGGTGACCGCAATAGTGATCTCTATTGTACTGGTGCTGGTAGGGATACTGGCGATGATGACCCTGCCCGTAGGGCAGTACCCTGAGATCTCGCCCCCTACGGTACAGGTAACCGGTAACTATACCGGCGCGGATGCGCAAACGGTAGAACAAACGGTGGCCACACCCGTGGAAGTGCAGGTAAACGGTACCCCCGGTATGACCTACATCTCCACCAACAACACCAGCAGCGGTCAGATGAGCATGACGGTCAACTTTGAAGTTGGCACCGATATCAACATCGCCGCGCTGGACGTGCAGAACCGTGTAGGTATTGCGCAGCCCACCCTGCCGCAGGAAGTACAGCGTTTAGGCCTCACCGTTAGAAAACGTAACCCCAGCATCCTGATGCTGGTGGCACTGTACTCACCCAAAGGCACACACGATATTACCTTCCTCGACAACTACACCAACGTGTATGTAAAAGATGCGTTGCTGCGTGCCAAAGGGGTAGGTGATATCTTCACCCGTGCGGACGATTTCAGTATGCGTATCTGGCTGAAGCCGGACAAGCTGGCACAGATGGGCGTTACCGCCGAAGATATCCGCGCTGCGCTGGCCGAACAGAACGCGCAGATCACCGCCGGCTCCGTAGGTGCGCCTCCGCAACAGACAGGACAGACTTTTGAGTACAATATCTTCACCAAAGGCCGTCTGACCACGCCGGAGGAATTTGGCAACATCATCGTCAAAACCCGCCCGAACGACGGTTCCCTGGTATATCTGAAAGACGTGGCCCGCATTCAGCTGGGCAAGTTCAACTACGCCGGTAACAACTATGTGGACGGTAAACGTGCCGCCTACCTCCTGGTATACCAGGCCCCCGGCAGCAATGCCCTGGAAACAGCGGCCAACGTGACCGAAGCGATGGAACAGCTGAAGAAACAGTTCCCCAACGATGTGGATTACGTAGTGCCGTTCGAGTCAGTGTCTGTGGTGAAAGTGTCTATCGAAGAGGTGTTGCACACCCTCGTAGAAGCCCTGATACTCGTGGTGATCGTGGTATTCCTGTTCCTGCAGAGCTGGAGGGCCACCCTCATCCCGATCCTGGCGATCCCGGTGTCGATCATCGCGACGTTTATCTTCTTTATCCCGCTGGGCTTTACCATCAATACCCTGACGCTGTTCGGGTTCGTACTGGCCATCGGTATCGTGGTGGATGACGCCATTGTGGTGGTGGAAGCGGTGCAGCATAATATCGACCATGAGAAGATGTCGCCGAAAGACGCTACCATACAGGCGATGAAAGAGATCTCCGGACCGGTGATCGCTATCGCGCTGATCCTCGCGGCGGTATTCGTACCGGTAGGCTTTATCCCCGGTATCGTAGGGCGGTTGTACCAGCAGTTTGCGATCACCATCGCGATCTCCGTTCTCATCTCCGCTTTTGTGGCGTTATCGCTCACACCGGCGCTGTGTATGCTGCTGCTGAAACCCATGCACCTGGATAAAGACTCCAAAGGTCTCAATAAGTTCTTCTATAAATTCAACCGCTGGTTTGGTCATACCACTTCCCGTTATTCTATGGGGGTGAAAAAGAGCATCCGGTATGCCCGTTTCGCGCTCGTTATCCTGGTGTGCATCTTCGTAGGTACGTTGATGTTATTTAAAGCCAAACCGACCGGCTTTATCCCCACGGAAGACGAGGGCCGTCTGATCATCACCTTCGACCTGCCGGAATCTTCTTCCACAGAGCGTACGGTAGCCGTGATGAGCCAGATGATGAAAGACCTCGACGAGATGCCGGGCATCAACCACTATGCGGCATTGGGTGGTCTGAACGCGGTGAACTTCTCCACCAAATCCAACAGCGCCACTATTTTCTGTTCCCTGAAACCATGGAGTGAACGTAAAGCCGATTCTCTCCAGATCTTCGGGATGGTAGCAGCGGTACAGAAAAAACTCAGTAAATACAAGGAGGCCAATGTGGTGGTAATTCCGCCGCCGGCGATCCCCGGTCTGGGCCAGACTGCCGGTTTCTCCTTTGTATTGCAGCAGCGTGGAAGCGGCGATATCAAAGCCTTTGAAGGCGTATTGCAGCAGTTTATCGGGGCTATCAATAAACGCCCGGAGATAGCGCGTGCCTTCTCCTTCTTTACGGCACGTACGCCCGGTTACCAGCTGGACATCGACCGTGAAAAAGCCAAGAAGATGGGCGTGAAAATTTCCGACATCGCCACCGCTTTACAGACCTATATGGGTAGTGCTTATATCAACGACTTTACCGTATATGGCCGTAACTTCCGTGTGGTAACGCAGGCGGATTCTTCTTATCGCGGGGATATCAAAAACCTCGGTCAGTTCTATGTGCGCAACAGTGCTGGTACCATGGTGCCGCTGAGCGCGCTCACTTCCTACAAAGTGATTGAGAATGCGCCGGTGATCTCCCACTATAACCTGTTCCGCTCCGCGGAAATCAACGGTAACCCTGCTCCCGGCTATAGTAGCGGCGACGCTATCAATGCGCTGAAGGAAGTGGCGGCACAGGTGCTGCCGGAAGGGTACGGGTATGAGTTCTCCGGCCTGAGCCGTGAGGAGATATTATCCGGTTCCAAGACCGTATATATCTTCGCGTTATCCATCATCTTCGTGTTCCTGTTCCTCGCAGCGCTGTACGAAAGCTGGTCGGTACCTTTCTCCGTACTGCTGGCCGTGCCTATCGGCGCTTTCGGGGCTATTACGGTACTCACGTTCCTGCCTAAACTGAGTAATAACGTTTACGCGCAGATTGGTCTGATCACGCTCATCGGTCTGTCGGCTAAAAACGCCATCCTGATCGTAGAGTTTGCCAAAGAACGTGTGGACAGGGGCATGGACCTGGTGACCGCCGCCGTAGAAGCCGCGAAGCTGCGTCTGCGCCCGATCATCATGACATCGCTGGCGTTCCTGCTGGGTATCATGCCGCTGGTAGTATCGTCCGGCGCCGGCGCCGAAGCCCGTAAAACCATGGGCTGGACCGTACTGGGTGGTATGTTCACCGCCACGTTCCTGGCTATCTTCATCGTACCGGTACTGTATGTGGTCATCACGCGACTGGCATATGGTAAAGAGAAACTGCGGAAGATGAAAGAGAATTATCAGGCAGTGCCCGAACATGACATACAAGGCAAGCTGTAAGTAGTAAGTACATCATACAGCCCTCATTGATTTTATATCAATGGGGGCTTTTTTATGGGGTATTATCAGAGGTTATCATTGTCTTCGGGGGATTCGGGTTCTATCTGCTGCAGCCGCCACTCGGTATAACCTACCATGTACATGGCGCCTGTCACTACCGCGCCTACAGTAATGTACCAGAACCAGTCGGTCTGGCTGTCGAAGAAGAGGGCGCAGGCGAGGCCGGTGGGGATCAGGATGATACCGATGCGCCGGGAGATGTATGCGGCGTGCTGATTGGCCGCCTGCCACATTTCCGGGCTGCGGGACGCGAGGGCACTACGATAGCCGTACCATGACCGGATGCTCTTAGGTGGGTAACGCCGGATAAAATACCCCATGAAGACGAAGATTATCCCCGCGAAAATAGCTGCATTACAATACGTGGAATGCAAGAAATTCATGAACATGGGAGAGGGGTTTGGTTACTATAAGTTACGAAAAAATAATGGGTACATAAAAAAAGCTCCTGATAGACTCAGGAGCTTTTTTATGATAATGGGTCAGATGATTAGTGTTTGGTAGAATCGGCTGCCGGTTTTTTCTTGCCGAACAGGCCATTGAGCGTGTTTTTCACGGACTCGCCGGCTTGTTTGCCAACATTTTCCAGTGGTTTGCCACCGGTTGACGCAGCAGAATCTTTTTTACCGCCCAACTGGTTCTTTAGCTCGTTTTTCAGCGCGTTGACAGCGTTGTTTTTGATCTGATTGACAGAGTCGCGCACCACGTTTTTCACGGTGTCAATTTTATTTTTCACCAGTTCGGTCGCCTGGTTTTTCAGGTTGTTGGCGCTCTCTTTCAGGTCTGTTTTAAGGGACGGTTTCATGATGTTGCCGGCCATGAGTACCTGCAGATGCACGCTGTCGCCCAGGTTGACCGGGATGCCTTTGTTCTGTGCCTGTGACACGAGGTTATTCACCAGGCTGTTGCCGGCGGAGCCCATCAGGCTGCGGGGCAGGGCCAGTTGCAGGGTGTAATCCAGCGACTGGTCGAAACCGTGGGAGCCGGCGATGTTCATGGCGATGCCGTTGACCGCCACTTTAAACGGATTCACTTTTACGCGGCCGTTTTCGAAGGCGAAATAGTTTTTGATATCGCGCAGGGAGATGTCTTTCAGCTGGGAGATATTGAGTGTGTTGGCCAGCTGGTCTACCGGTGCGAACTGTTTCAGGAAGCCTTGTATCAGCAGCAGGTTACCGTCGCCGGAGAGGGTATTGAGTTCCGGGCTCATGTCTTTGCCGAGTTTGCCGTGCATCTTCAGCTGTGAAGTGATTTTGCCTGACAGGAACTTACCGATAGGCATCAGTTTCTGTACGGTGTTGAAGGTATTGAAAGTCTGCTGTACGTCCAGGTTCTGTACATCGTAGGCGATGTTGATGTCCGGGTTGGTTTTGCTGTTTTTGGTGCTGTAGCTGCCATTGATTTCCATGGTGCCTTGCAGGGCGTTGGCTTTCAGCTGTTGCATGGTCACGGTTTCATCTTTCACGAGCAGGGCGCCGGTAACGTTTTCGAGCACTGCTTTGTCATACAGCACTTTGCCGATGGCGGTTTGAAGGCTGATGTTCAGGTTGCCCGGAACGGCGAACGGCGTCATGGAAGCGCTATCAGCTTTAGCAGGTGTTGCTGCTTTGTTGTCTGCCGGGGTGCTGGTGGCGCCCATGAATTTATTCACATTCACCTGGTCGGCCTTAAAGTTGAGCTTACCGTCGAGGGGAGCGTTTTTAAACGTATAGGCGAGCAGGTTATTCACTTCTCCGTTGGCTTCGAAGTTGGTACCCAGGTATTGTCCGCTGAGGTCTTTCACGGTCACATTTTTGGGGTTGAACTGAAGGAAGAGATTTTTTACGTTGACGCCGTCGGGATAGTCCTTGCTTTTATACAGCATATTGCTGAGTTGCAGGGTACCGGCAGCGTAGAAGCGGTCGTATTGTTGTTTTTCGATGGCGCTCATATTGCCTTTGGCGGAGATGTCTGCGTCGAGGAGGCCGTTGAGCGTGGTACCAGCTTCCAGTTTCACGAACTGGGTGACTTTGGAGAGGTCTATTTTACCTTTCGCGGCGCCGTCCACGTACATGTCGGATACCGGTGTTTTCACCAGCAGGCGCAGGTCCAGCGGGGTATTGTCCATTTCCAGGTGCGCGGTAGGCATATCTACGATGGTATGGTCAGGTACGCCGTCAGGGTTGCTGACTTTCATGGCGATCTGGATGTTTTTCACTGGTTTGGGCAGGTCAGGATACTGGAAGAAGCCGTCTTTCACGTTCAGATCCAGTCCGAAGGCCGGCATTTGTACCGGGGAGTAGTTGCCCTTTACATATCCGCCGAAAGCGGCGTTGCCGCTGGTTTTAATTTTATCGAAATCAGCTTTGTAGATAGCCGGAACGAGGGACAATATATCCTTGAAATTGGTGGAAGGCGCTTTAAAGCTCAGGTCCATACCGTAGGTGGAGTCGTTCACCAGTTTGAAGAAGCCCTGCAGGGCCACCTCGAGGCTGTTGAGCGCTGCTTTACCTTCTTTCAGTGTATACGTGCTGGTGGTATTGTCTATCTGAATATCCGCGTCCAGTTTGGTTTTTACGCTGGAGAGGTAGGGGATGGGGCCATAGCGGAAGGTGATGCCGTCTGCCCGGGTGCTGGTGGACAGGGTGAACTGGTCCTGCGTGAAATCGCCTTTGCCCTGGTGGGTGAGGCCATCGATGATCAGTTGCATATTGCCCTGCTGATCGTCGTAGTTGATTAGCGCATCTTCAATTTTATATTGCTGCAGGCTCAGGGCGAAGGTGGTTTTGCTGGTATCCGCCGGGTTGGCCTGTGTGGTATCGGGTTTGGTAATGTTCCAGTTGGCGGCGCCGTTTTTATGAACAACGGCGTATATCCGTGGGTTGATAAGGGCCACGTTATAGATGTCCATTTTATCGCCTTTAATGACGCTCATCAGGTTGAGGGCTACGTCAATCTGTTTTACCGCCAAGAGGGTATCTCCTTCAAATTCGCCGGTACCGGTTACCTGGAGCTCGTCCAGCCCTACGGCCAGCCGTGGGAAGTGCCGGAACAGGCTGATATCCACGTCTTTAAAGTCTACCTTGGCTGTCAGGTGTTTGTTGAGTTCTGTTTTTACTTTGGCGATGATCTTATCCTTAAAGAAATAAGGAATGGCGATAGCCGCCAGAATAAGTACTACCAGTGTAACCGCTACAATCTTCAGGATTTTTTTGAGCATAGGTTATCTTTTGAATTTTATGAATGTGAAGGTAGTTTTTTCCGGGAAAGGAGCAAAGCCTTCCGGGGGGAACCTGGCAGCTTCCTGCCATTTTTACTATTTTTGCGGTATTCGTGAAAATATCAGACGTATGACACCAGAAAGGAAGGAGCGGTTACTGAGCACCCTGAACAGGCGGCAGGCCAATTTAACCGTTGTATTGGAAGATGTGCAGGACCCGCATAACGTTTCAGCCGTATTACGTACCTGCGATGCCGTAGGCATCCAGGATGTGTATGTGATCAGTACCATGGCGCCGCGCCAGAAGAAATGGGGGCACAGAAGCAGCAGCAGTGCGGCTATGTGGCTGACCATCCACCAGTTTGACAATGTGGAGGAATGTGTGGCCGCGCTGCGGGCTAAATACGACAAGATCTTTACCACGCATCTGTCTACCGATGCTATCAGCCTTTATGATATCGACTTCACCGGCTCTGTGGCGCTGGTATTTGGTAATGAACAGATGGGCGTCAGTGAAAAGATCAGGTCAGTTTCCGACGGCAACTTCATCATCCCGCAGATGGGGATCATCAAGTCGCTGAATATCTCCGTGGCCTGCGCTGTGAGCATCTATGAAGCCATGCGTCAGAAAACGCTGGCAGGACATTATGATAAGCCCGGCCTACCCCCTGATCAATACAATACCCTGCTGGAACAGTGGGGGTATCCGATAAATGAGGAGGGGGAATAAAATAGTTTTAAACAAAGTAACAAATGAATGAGGAAAAGCTGGTTCAGGAAGAGATTAGTTATATAGAGAACAATACTACTAAATTATGTAAATATCTGTACGATTTGTATTATACGGAACGTATAAAAGACATATCTGTTATTGAGAAGGTCCTGGCTTCCTATTTGGATGATAGACGCTCTGCGATAAGACGTGTCGCTATCTATGGGCTGTTATTTGGATTAAAAATTCGACATGAAAAGTACAGATCAGCAGCGCTTCGATTTATCAACGATCCCGACAGCGATTTTGATTTGAGAATGTTTAGCTTGTCCGGCTTGTCACAGGCCTACATGGGTACTTCGGACGTGGCACTTTTAAAACTGTTTTATTCACTTTATAGTCATGATGAAGACACTGATATCAGAGCAACTTGTTTTGGAGGAATGTTAAGAATATTGGGCTTAAGTACGGTGGAGATTACGAGGGTAAATGGGAGTGTGATTGTTACAGAGGAAGATATACAAACGGAGATGTTTGCCAGCCGGCTTAATGAGATTAGGGGAATCATTTCAGCGGATTATTCTGCCTAAATATGATTTTTCCTGCAGTTGGCGTGTAGTCTGTTTTAAGTTTTGGAAGTGCTGAATATCTTGTGAATGATAATAATTTAGTGGAGCCAGTCTTGCCTTGAAGTCGATCAAATTCACAACTGATCATGATGGCGATTTATTATCACTAATATTTAACAAGAAATTTTTTTTGAAATATTTTGTGATGTCAAAATTATTGTATCTTTAGTTTGACCTTGAATTTGTAGCCTGAATAATTACCTATACCTGAGCAATGTATTGTTAACATCTGACAGGTTCCCTAAAAATGATTTTGTTATGATCTAAAAATATCTACCTTTGGACGCAGTAAGAGAAATGTAGAATTTGTAACGGAATTACCTATACCAGATATGAATTTTTAGCATTGTCGTTTAGATTTATCCTAACCAGATATACCTGAATTTTGAAAACTTTATTGGCTTGTTTGTTTGTTGCCTTATTGTTCGTCATGCCCGTACATGCCCAGTTAAACGTGTTCAAAGGAGCCTCTGTGAATGATACAGGATATCTCATCCTCCGGCAGGGTTGTAAAGCGCCCTTTTTTGTGCCTGTGGAACTTTATGGAAAACGGGACTCTGTAGCTGTTCCCGTTGTCAGGAAGCGTATACCTGTAAAGGTTATACCTGCTCCGTCGCGGACACCATGGATCACTATCCATGGCAATATTTCCTATGATTTGTTTTATCAGTCGAACGTTGACACTCCTTACATAGAACATGATATTTACCAGCATACGGTACAAACCGTACTGGACCTCACCGTAAAAAACAGGTACCCGCTGCATCTCGCTTTCAGCACGCAGATGGGAAACTCCAACCTGTTCAGGAATATCACCGGTATCAACCTTCAGTACACCAACCGTGATCTCAAACAAATGCTGCTGGCACGGGCAAGAGAGTGGGATAGCCGGAAACTGAAACAGTTACAGGAGCTGGATAAGCTGCGCTCGGCTATTGCCAGCACCGGCGCTAATCTGGCCGCGCTCCGCGGATGGCTGTCTTCACAGGTACAACTGCAACGACTGGTGGAAGAGAAAGAAAGAAATTTTTATGGTGTGGCCGATTCCGTAAAACAGGTTATGGCCGGCCTGGGAAGTGTTGAGCAGTGGCGCAACAAGCTGCGGCTTGATCCGGACCGTATTCCGGATAAATGGAAGCTGGGTAATAAAATAACGCAGGTGAAGGACAGCCTGAAAAACAAAGTGTCGGAAAATTCTTTTGAGGCTTACTACCGTAAAAAACAGCGGGAGGCAGATTCACTGGCCGGACATCTGGCTACAGCAGAAAAAAAATACCGGGAGCTGAATACAAAATATGGCCAGAAGACGGCCACGCTGGTGGATGCCATTACACATAGCAAAACAAATGGGGAATTGGTAGCCGCCCTGGACCAGATGAACCTGCCGGACAGCATATTGCCCAAAGGCTACAAGACGCTGTTGTCTGTTCGTTCCTTCGGTATCGGACGGACGATGGTGAATTATTCGGAGCTGACAGCGAAAGATATCAGCATCACCGGAGTACAACTGGAGTATAACCCTTCTTTTTATTTTGCTGTGGCGTCAGGAGCTGTGGATTATCGTTTCCGCAATTATATCGTGAAGGAAAACAGGAGCCGGCAGTACCTGAGCCTGGTACGCGCTGGCTTTGGCATGAAGGAAGGTAACAATGTTATCCTTACTTATTACACCGGAAAAAAAGAACTGTACAACATGAATACCCAGGGCGCAGACCCTGGAACCTACGCTGGACAGCATATTATGGGCATCGCACTGGAAGGGCAGTGGCGGCTTAACCGTGCTACCTATATCACCGCTGAAATGGCAAAGTCATCGATGCCGTATTATGCGAGGGCTGCTTCACATGAATCACCTTTTAATAGCATGCTCAATTTCGCTTCCCGTGATAACGAAGCCTATGCGCTGAAGTTTAGTACCATAGTAGAAAAAACGCACACGACTATCAGTGGTATGTTTAAGCAGATGGGGCGCAATTTCCAGTCGTTCAGCCTGTATACCACGGGCTCCAGGCAGACAGCCTGGAACCTCCGGGTAGATCAGCCTTTTTTTAAACGGCAGCTTACAATCAGTGCTGCCATCCGCAAGAATGATTATGTAACGTACATGATGCCGGCGAATTATCATAGTAATACGGTCTTCAAAAGCCTGCAGGCTACCTGGAGGAAGAAATACTGGCCGGTGATCACCGTAGGGTATCAGCCCTCTTCACAGCTGATGAAACTTAGTGACGATCATT
>NZ_CAMLHC010000051.1 GCF_946479755.1 uncultured Chitinophaga sp.
CCAGTCCCTCGCCGCCAGTCCCTCGCCGCCAGTCCCTCGCCGCCAGTCCCTCGCCACCAGCCCCCGCCACCAGCCCTCACACAGACTTCTGCATCCTATCTTCCCCTAAAAAATCTCGCATTCCTATCTTTCCCTAAAAATTTTGTGTCACTAATACAATATTCTCTCATTTTATCAACCTCTTCCTGCCAGACCTTAAAATCTCCTTAAAATTATTTTATAAACTTATAATTATCAGATAATTAAAATTTATAAAAATAAAAATTTAAATAAACGTTTAAATAAACGATTGTTTAAATTAAACGTTTGTTTAACTTTGCTTCGTCAAAAATCAACAAAGGGAACATGGAAGACTATAACGATAAGCAACTTTCAATCATTACGGTGGCGGAGCGGTTGTTTGCAGAAAAAGGTTTTCATGGCACATCCGTAAGGGATATTGCACAGGAAGCAGACGTGAACATAGCCATGATATCCTACTACTTCGGGTCCAAGGATAAACTGCTGGAAGCAGTTTTCAGACTGCGTATGAATGCATCCCGCGCGTTCATCAATGAACTGGTGCAGAACGATACCATGGCCCCGCTCGAGAAAATATACTCCCTGATCGACAGGTTTATCAATAAAATGCTGAACGAACAGAACTTTCAATGCATTATGAGCAGGGAACAGCTCAACAAAGAGCAAAGCCCTATCAGAGACCTGATCTGGCAGTTGAAAGGTGAGATGCTCGGACTGATGCGCCCCATCGTGACCAACGCCCAGGACGCCGGTATCTTCGCCACAGACGTAGACGTGGAAATGCTGATGACAACACTGTTCGGGACCATCCACCAAACTATCCCGGCCCAACATCTGCTAAGGGCGAACACAGCCTACGCACACATGAACGACCAGGAATTCAAGGAGTACCTCAGGCTCCGACTGAGCAACCATTTGAAAAAATTGTTTAAAGCAATATTAACACATGAATTCTAGAAGCATATACAAACGTTTATATGCGCTTGCATCCGGAATCGTGCTGACGCTGGTTTTTCAGGCAGCATCCGCACAACAAAGCGTAAAACCGCTTTCGTTAAATGAAGCCATATCGCTGAGTCTACAAAACAGCAAACAACTGAAGGCCAGCCAGGCCCGCATCGAAGAAGCCAATGCCAACGTAAAAACAGCCAATGAAAAACAGCTGCCCGACGTAAGCATCTCCGGCTCTTACCTGCGACTGACGCAGCCTAACCTCGATCTGAAAATCGGAAAAGGGGACAGCAACCCCGGCGGCACACCCTCCGAATCTCCGAAAGTAAATCAGGCCGCCTACGGAATGGCCAACGTGTCCATCCCCGTATTCGCCGGCATGATGATACAGAGCGGCAAAGAAGCAGCCCGCTACCTCGCCCAGGCAGCCAGACTGGACGCCGACAAAAACCGCGATGATGTGATACAGAACACGGTCGGCGCCTACAGCAACCTCTACAAAGCCACCCAGGCGGTGAAACTGATGGAGGAGAACCTGAAACAGTCCACCCAGCGCGTAAAAGACTTCTCCAACCTGGAAAAGAACGGCCTGCTGGCACGCAACGACCTCTTAAAGGCAGAACTGCAAAAATCCAACTATGAACTGTCCCTCATGGACGCGCAGAACAGCCTGAAAGTAGCTACCCTCAACATGAACATCATGCTGGGCCTGCCGGACAACACACAGTTGCAACTGGATACCACCGTCTTTGTCACTGACAAAACAGACGGCAGAGGCGTAGCGGAATTCGAACAGCTGGCCTACCAGAACCGTAAAGATGCTGCCTCCCTCGGCGCAAAAGAGAAAGCCGCTTTCGCCAACGTAAAAGGCGTGAAAGGGGAATATTATCCCTCCCTCGCCCTCACCGGCGGTTATGTGGCGGCCTACATTCCCAACGTTGTGACCGTTACCAACGCGATAACAGCCGGCGTGGGACTGAAATACAGCCTCTCCTCCCTCTGGAAGACAGGTAGTAAGGTAGCCAGCGCAAAGGCGCAGCTCGCAGAACTGCAGGCCAACGAAGCACAGCTGACAGACGCCATCCACCTCGATGTGGTGCAGTCTTACGAAAACTACCTCCTGAGCAGGAAAAAAATGGACACTTATATCAAAGCCATAGAACAATCAGAAGAGAACTACCGCATAACGAAGAACAAGCACGATAACAATCTCGCTACCACCACCGACCTGCTGGATGCGGACGTGGCCAACCTCCAGTCCCATCTGAACTACACCTTCGCAAGGGCAGACGCACTGGTGGCCTACAACAAATTGTTACAGGCATCGGGTATACTCGACAACAACAAATAACAACAAACCAATAAACTACAAAGCTGTGGAAACGCAAACAAAAGCTACTAATAATACATCTACCATGCAGGAAACATCCGCGCCTAAAAAGCGCAGCAAAGGGTTCGTGATCGTACTGGCCGCTCTGGTACTGGGTGGCGGCGCGTTCGGTATCTCTAAATACATCCATAGTCTGCACCATGAAGAAACAGACAACGCGCAGATCGACGCTAATGTAAGCCCCGTTATTCCAAGAGTATCAGGTTTCGTGAAAGAAGTGAGAGTAAAAGATAACCAACACGTGAAAAAAGGAGACACCCTCGTGATCCTCGACGACCGTGACCTGGCGATCAGAGTACAACAGGCTGAAAATGCCCTGAACACCGCAAAAGCAAACCTGGGGGCTGCCGAAGCTACCACCAGCGCTGCGGAGACAGGCATCAGCACCGCACAGGCAAACGTAAGCACCATCGACGCCCAGATAGAAGCCGCTAAGGTAAACATCTGGAGAGCTAACCAGGACTATGAACGTTACGCTAACCTGATCAAAGATCACTCCATCACCCAGCAACAATACGAACAGGCGCTGGCTGCCAAACAAACAGCCGAACGCCAGCTCGACGTACTGGTAAGACAGAAAGCTGCGGCTGCCCGCCAGACTTCTGTAGTGACCTCCCAGAGCAGCGCTACCGCTAAACAGATCAACCTGGCCAACGCTGCCATCAAACAACGCGAAACCGATGTGGACGATGCTAAACTGAATCAGTCCTACACCGTCATCACCGCTCCGGAAGATGGCGTGCTGTCAAAAATATATGTGCAGCCCGGTCAATATATCACCGCAGGCCAGTCCCTCTTCAGCGTAGTAATGGACACCGCCCCCTGGGTAGTGGCCAACTTCAAAGAAACACAGCTGGAAAAAATGAAGCTCGGCCAGAAAGTAACGGTTCATATCGATGCTTTCCCCGGCACACCGCTGGAAGCCAAACTGACTTCCTTCTCACCGGCCACCGGCGCTAAATTTGCCCTGCTGCCCCCGGACAACGCTTCCGGTAACTTCGTAAAAGTAGTACAACGTCTCCCTGTGAAGATTGAATTCGACGACCCGTCCAACGAACTGATCAAAAGGTTACGCCCGGGTATGAACGTGCTGGTAGACGTGCATCTCAACTAATCATACATGAATGCATCCTGACCAGGGGTTAATAGTTAAACCGGTTTAAATTATTTATTAGGCGGAAACCATTAGCTTCATTACAGGACCTCAAGACAGGAAACCACCGGCTTGATTATTAATTCCTGGTCACCCTGCATTCATTCAAAATAAATCGCTGCATGCAACAAGAATCATTGGTAGAATACGGCTCACGCAGGGTGATCATCACGATCACCGCTATCTTCTGCGCGCTGCTGGAAATCGTGGATACCACTATCGTGAATGTGGCATTGAACGACATGCGCGGTAACATGGGCGCCACGCTCAGTGAAATCGGTTGGGTGATCACCGCTTACGCTATCGGTAACGTAATCGTTGTACCGATGACCAGCTGGTTGTCCCAACAGTTCGGCCGCCGTAACTATTTCGCTGCCTCTATCATCATATTCACCATTTCCTCCTTCCTCTGCGGTAACGCTACCGCCATGTGGGAGCTGATACTCTTCCGCTTCATACAGGGCATCGGAGGTGGTGCACTGCTGGTAACATCACAAACCATCATTACGGAAAGCTACCCCCCGGAAAAAAGAGGCGTCGCCCAGGCTATCTATGGCCTCGGGGTGATCATCGGCCCCACACTGGGCCCTCCGTTGGGTGGTTATATCACCGATAACTATTCCTGGCCTTACATCTTCTACATCAACATCCCTATCGGCGTCATCGCTACCCTGCTGACACTGCAGTTCGTACGCAGCCCGAAATATGCTGAGAAGAAAGCCATTAATGAAATCGACTTCCTGGGTATCATCTTACTCGCCATCACCGTAGGCTGTCTCCAGTTCGTACTGGAACGCGGCCAGGAAGATGACTGGTTCAACGATCCTACCATCACGCTGTTCACGGTAATGAGCGCACTGGGACTGTTCTTCTTCATCTGGCGCGAGCTGACGTACAAGAACCCCATCGTGGAACTGAGGGTATTGAAAAACGGTAACCTGCGGGTGGGAACGATACTTTCGTTTATACTGGGCTTCGGTCTCTACGGCTCTACCTTCATCATTCCGCTGTACACACAGAGTACGCTGGGATGGACTGCCACGCAGTCCGGTATGCTGATGATCCCCGCCGCCCTTACCACCGCCTTTATGATGCCGATCATCGGTAAACTGCTGGAGAAAGGCGTGCCGCAACAATACCTGGTGGCATTGGGCATGTTACTGTTCTTTGTCTATAGCCTGTGGGGATATATGATCATCACACCTGCCGATACCGGCTCTGATGCGTTCTTCTGGATGCTGATCGTCCGTGGGGTAGGTATGGGGCTGCTCTTTATCCCGATCACCACACTGGCGCTGTCGTCGCTGAAAGGACAACAGATTGGTCAGGGTGCGGCCTTCACCGGTATGATGCGCCAGCTCGGCGGTTCCTTCGGTGTGGCATTGATCACCACCTTTATGGCCCGCCAGAACATGGTACACCGTAACGACCTGGTGTCTAAACTGGATACCAACGATCCGGATGTTATCAACCGCGTCAACAGCCTCGCACACGGCTTCGCCGCCAAAGGCATGGACGCCGGTACCGCCGTCAGAAGCGGATACAAAGTATTGGACTACAGCATTACCAAGCAGGCTGCTGTGATGTCTTATATGGACGTGTTCCTGTACCTCGGGCTCATGTTCCTCATCTGTATCCCGTTTGTACTGATGGTAAGAGCTAAGAAAGCTGCAAAACTGGACCCCTCTGCTATGCACTAGTGGTCTCGTTTTTCGACATAAAAATATTGTTGCAATAACAGTGTAACAGTTGTAGGTTTAGGTAAATAAGCCCCGATATTCATCGGGGCTTTATCTTTTTTACAACGGTAACGGTTATATCAAACATGGCGGAATGTCAAAATTTCATCGCAATTTTTGTAAAGACACGCATGCCGTTAAAACCCATCTGTACCGCATCCCAGGGGCCGCCGGTTTCGCCGTCATAGGCCGATAGTTTAGCGCCGGGCACATAACCTAAATCGGGATGTACATTAAAGATATTGTCTGCGCCCAGAAACCAGGTGAACCGAGGTGAAAAGCGATAGCTGGCATAAAGGTCAGTGACGGCTTTGCCGTTGTAGTTGAATTGTTCGGGCACGAGTGTGCCGTCTTTGTCCAGTGCTACGAGGGGACTGATACCAGTGCCTGCCAAGTTGGGATCGCCGGGCAGACCGGTACCTTCTTTGGCAGGATCGCCGGCGAAGCCGTAGCCGAGTAATACGATTTTACCGAAGTAGGTAACGCGGGCGCCTACACTGACTTTTTTGATACCGTATTCTATGTTGAAATTGAGTTTCGCCGGTGGAGCGGAAGCCAGTACAAAATGTTGTTCCCTTTCGCTGAAAAATTCACCCCGGTGGAGATAGCTGTCATTCAGCTTATCAGGCACATTGATATTGTCGATGTTCATGTGTTGCACATTGCCGGTAAACAGTACCCTGAGACGGTGATCCTTTTTTAGCCATTTTTTATTGTAGTCGACCACCAGGTCGAGGCCGTAATTGGTGGTGTTCACGGCGTTGGCAAAGAACTGCGCATTGTCAATATGCAGGGCTTTCAGTGCATCCTGGAATTCCTTGTCAAGCGTGGCGTCGCTGGCGTTGAACTGGCCGGAGAGCACGATACGGTCCTTTACTTTTACGACGTAGCCGTCGAGGGTGACGGTGAGCGTTTCCATAGGCTTCAGCGAAAAGCCCAGGCTGGCGTTCAGGGATTTTTCCTGCTTCAGCTCTGGGATACCGGCTGCTTTGGTGATAGGGCTGCTGTTGGGCGCGATTTTCACTTCGGTGATGCGGCCGCCCTGCACGTTGGTGAATTGTGAGCTGTAATTGATCTGTTGCAGGGAAGGGGCGCGGTAACCGGTACTGATGGAACCACGGATATTAAATCCGCGTGCTGCATTAAAGCGTGCTGCCAGTTTGTAGTTGCTGGTAAATCCGAAGTCGTTGTAGTTCTCCAGTCTTACGGCGCCGCCGAGCAGGAATCGTTCTGTGATGTCCCATTCTGCATCCACGAAAGCGGCGATATTGGAGCGGTCTGCTTTAACTACATCGGTAGGACGATAGCCGGGAAAACCCTGGGCGCCGGTGGCTTTGTTGAAAGTTGGATCGTAGTTGGTGTACGAAGCTTCTTCGCCGGCATATATGCGGTACTGTTCGTAGCGGTATTCTCCGCCGATGGCGAGGTTCAGGTCGTGGTCCAGGTGTTTGGAGAAGGTAAGGTTGGCGGTGTTCTGCAGGAAGGAGAAGCCTCCATCTTCAAAATGGGTGGGCGTGTTGCTGCCGAGTGAGGCATTAAATGTTTTATCACCGAAGAAACGGAAGGTATTTTTGCCGACAGTGTTGCTGAAGTCCCACTCCCAGTCGCTGTCGGTAGCGCCCTTTACGCCGGTTGTCAGCGACAGGTCCTGTATGTGTGTTTGTATGTGTGGATTAAAAATAGTGTCGGCGGCACCGCCGGGCGTGGGAATACTCTCCATGATGCCAGGATAAAACAGCAGGCTGCCGCCGGGGCCGGTAGGGAACCGGTCGGTATGGCCGCTGGAAAGGGGATTAAATCCATGAAATGTCCTCGTATAGGCGTAGGCGTCAGATGCCTTATAATTATAGCCGCCAAAGGTGTAAAAAGTACTCTCGCCCTGATCAAACGGAAGTTTAAGGTTGAACATACCCCCGCCTGAGGTTACGGAACCGTCGCCATGGGCGCGGCGACCGGTGTTGATGGGCAGACCGTTGGCATTGTTGAGATTGGTATCCAATACCTGGCGGAAGGTTTTGCCCTGCTTCAGGAAATTACCGGAGACGGTAAGAGATCCGCCGTATTCACCGATGGGTACACCGTAGGTGATGCCCAGGGTGGCGGTATTGCCATCCAGTGCGCGACCGGTGGAGTACTGACGCAGGTCACGTTTGAACCAGGTGTTGTATGCAGGATCGTAATAGGCGGCATAGCCGGCATCTACCGTCAGTTGTTTGACAGTTGATGTTTTCAGGACGATGTTAATAACACCGGCGATCGCATCGGAGCCATATTGGGCGGAAGCGCCGTCCCGCAGTATTTCCACGCGGTCAATGGCTGATGCGGGAATGGCGTTAAGATCGGTGCCGGAGTTACCGCGGCCGCGGGTACCGAATACAGACACGAAAGCCGTCTGATGCCGCCGTTTGCCGTTGACCAGTACCAGCGTCTGGTCTGGCCCCAGTCCGCGCAGGGTGGCCAGGTCTATCTGGTCGGCGCCATCGCTGCCGCTTTGTTTGTTGTAGTTGAAAGAAGGGGCGACGGCGTTGAGTAACGACGTCAGTTCCATTTTGGCGCTGGGGAGCCCCGCCTGATTTACATTGATCACGTCTACAGGTACGGGTGTCTCTGTTTTGGCGCGACCGCCGGCGCGGGTACCGACTAATACCACCTGTGCCAGTTCGGTAGTGGTGGGTGTCAACTGGATGTTAATTTCCGTACGTCCGTCAACGTTGGTTCTGACGGTATTAAAACCGATGGTGCTGAACTCAATACTGCCGCCGGCGGGCGCGTCCAGCCGGTAGATACCGTCCTTGTTGGTAGTAGTGCCTTTGTTGGCAGATCTGATCGTTACAGTGACACCTTCCAGCGGCTGGCCGGTAGCAACATTGGTTACTTTGCCGGTAACAGGCAGATTTTGGCCGGAGGCATAGGTGCACAGCAGGATACCGGTTAGAAGAAACAGGTTTTTGAGGATCATATGAGGGGCTTTTCTTTAATTTAAGAAAAAAATCCCATATAACCATTTTTTATTATAGTTTGATGCCTGCCTTCCGGTAGATAAAACTCATCAGCCATGCGGGACCGATCAGCAGAAATTGCAGGTCTTTAAAGAAGCTGGGCTTGGCACCTTCAATCTTATGACCGATAAACTGCCCGATCCAGGCCAGCACAAAGATAATGAGCGCTACCAGCCATACCGGGGAGCCGGTGATGGCGATCAGCCGCCAGAGCCACAGGCACACAATACCGATGATCGTCATGCCCACCGCCAGCGAGGCTGACAGCCGCGCATAATAGATAATCAGCAACACCAGCGCTATCTGCGCTGCAGTAATCACAATGGTGGTGCCCGGCAACGGGATACGGACCGCATATAAAAAGCCCACGATACTGAAGAAGATAGCCGGAACGCAAATCCAGTGAATGAGCTTGTTGGTCTCGTTGCGATGACTGGCGCCATAGTCATCCAGCCATTGTTGGATCGTTTTCATGGTGGAAGCAGTTTACTGTCTACTAAATATAATTTATTTGCCGGTGATTATTACCTGCTTCATCCCTGTCCGCCCGAAAAATGTCGGGAAGTACATCAGCGATGCTTTAGCAGGGTTGAGATGATAGGAGCCGCTGTAACGTGGCATCAGGGATACGGAAAAGGTATGTTTCCCTTTGGAGAGATGACCGCTGAAGATGCTGACCTTCTGTTTGAAGTGCTCCCGGTGCACCTCTCCATGGGCATACGACTGTGCTTTGGCGGCATAGGAGCACCCTGCCGGAATGGGCACTTCTATCATCACATACTCAGCATCGGCATCTACGGTAACGTCTACACGTAACTCGGCAGGCGCACCGGCAATAAGCCGTGGCAGCAGCTGCCCGTTGGACAAGAGGCTGCTTTGTACGGAGAACTGCCGGGAAACAGCTTCCGGCGCCGGATTCCAGTGTTCCCGGGTGGCGCTGAAATAAACAGTAGCGTTACCTTGTTTGCCCACCTGTAGCGGTTGCGATCCGCGGATGATGGTATCGTAGGGGAACTGCGTAATGCTACGGCCATTGAGTATAAGCGTCGCCGTTAGCGGCTGTGTTTTTTGCAGCAGGTCCGGTAAGATGGTTTCGAGAATGGTGGCCGACTCATAGGTGTTGCGCCAGCTGCCGCCATAGCGGCGTTCGAGTAACCAGTCCCGGATGCCGGCCAGCGTGGCCTCCTGGCCTGACTGCTGCCGCAGCAGTTTGTATACCAGCAGGGTGTACTGTACATTGTTACTGTGCAGCTGCAGACTCTCTTCGCCCCAGTAGGGATTGCCCATCATGCTGTGTTGACGGTGCTGAAACAATGAAGCCGTGTTAACAGCCTCGCCGGCGCGTTGCAGGATATACATTTTCCGGGCCTTGTCATAAGCAGTAACCGCTGGTATGGTATCCAGGCAACGCCGGTAATCCATTTTAAAGCCCAGCTGCTGCAATGTTTCCACGATGGTGAGTTTGTCACGGCCGGGTGACTTCAGCAACAACTGCTGGTAATTCAGGAAATCCTGTTTGTTGATCGGTGCGGTATATCCCGCCCGCTCCGCCATCAGCAGGGCAGATGCCACATGTTTGGTGATCCAGGGTGAGGGCTCGCTTTTGCCCCACCAGCCCCAGCCACCGAAGTACTGATTGTTGGCGAGTGCACGGAGTAGCTGTTTGAGCAGCTTTTCGTCGCGGAACTCCTGTTGCTCGTAGGTGCATAACTGTTTCTCCTGTATTACGGCAATGAGTTTGCTGGCCATCTGCTCATTGCAGCTATACTCATATCCTTTCAACCGGGTGATTTCTGTGTGCAGCACGGGCAACAGGCTGCTGGTAGCATATACTTTAACCGCGCCGGTGTCTTTAGCCGGTACCCCGAAAGCGGTGTCTGTACGCAGCGGAAGGAAGATGCCCGTTGTTTCGGTAACACCTTGCGGGAACAGGGGAATGGCGCGGCGTTCACCATCCATAAAGTTGTCGCGGTGGATGGTGAATTTCAGCGCGAGGCTGTCGCCCTGCTGTGGTGCTGCTATCGTTACCGTGTCGAGGTGACTGTTGCGCACGCCGGCAGTGCCCTGTAGCAATAATTTGTCATCCGCATAAAACCGTCTTTCCAGGGTTACACTGTCCGGCGTATAGTTGAGTATTTTGCCCAATGCCTGCAGGGTATCGCCCGCTACTGCAAAAGCAGGCAGCGCGAGGTTGGTGGCCAGTGGCTGGAAAGCTTTGATACTGGTGGTCGCGGAGCCGGACAGCCTGCCGTCGGCCATCGCAATAGCAAACGTTTTCCAGTTGGTGATATCATCCGGGAAAGTGACGTCAAAAGAGGCTTCGCCCTTTTCGTTGGTACGTAACCGTGGCTGCCAGAAGGCATCGTCACGAAAACGTTGCCGCAGGTTGTTGCCCGCAGGTGGCTGCGCCTGACCACTGGCCGACACGATAATAATGGCGCCATTGGCAGCCCGGGCGCCGTAGAGACTGGTGGCTGCATCGCCTTTCAGCACGTTAAGGGTACCAATGGTAGCAGGGTCGATAGACTCAAGCAAGCCGTCATAGACCTTTCCATCTACAATGATCAGCGGGTTGGTGCTTCCGATAGATCCAGCTCCGCGGATAGTTATAGCTGCGGCGACGCTTGCGTGTTTGGTCTCTCTACCTATCCCCATTGCAGTAACAATAACGTCCTGCAACGAAGCTTTGTTGGCGACTAGTTTTATCTGGATGAAATCCTGCTGGTGCAGGTTGACTTCTGTGGTATTAAATCCTACGCTATACACCTTCAGCGTTCCGTATTCGGTGACCTTCATATGGAAGCGCCCCTTGTTGTCCGTAACAGTACCGAAACCGGTGTTTTTAAGCTGAATGCTCACGCCCGGGAGGGGAATGTCGTCTTCATCTGTCACCACGCCTTCGATGGTCCTTCCCAGGGAAGCGGCATCGAGATATTGGTTGTTGAAAGCATTGCTGAAAGCGGTTTGGTCGCTATAAAAAATTCGCCTGTCGGAGTCCGTTTCGTACTCCCATATTTCTGCTGCCAGGGCCTGGCTCACCTTGTCCGCAGGTAACACGGGGATGCGGCTGTTCAGTTGATATACGGTGGTGCCACGGTCGCGGACATAAATGCTGTCTATCAACTGGTAATGGTTTTTGCGCAATAAAATCAGTAGCCGGTACCATCCACTGTCCAGCTCTCCGAAGTCAAATGAACCGGAAGGTTGAATACGGTAAAAGGAAGGGTCCTGGTACCGGTATAGAAAAACCTGTTTGACATTTCCCTCCCGGAAGCTGGTATCCGGAGAGAATTGTAGCCGGGCCTTTCCATTCTTTCCGTTGTTTGATGTGCTGTTTAACGGATATTTGAGCCTGATATTTTCCAGGCGCTCCTGCCATAAACTGTCTATTATTTGCGTACTGAGCGCGGTCTCGAAAAGTGGGAATTCATAACGACGGTAGTCGGTGTGTAGTTGATTGAATTTTTCCGGGAAGGTTGTTTTATACTGGGCGGTGTCTTTCACAATAGAGAATACGCCTCCGCTGATGGGTGTAAAAGACTGCGAAAACAAGCCCCGGGCATGTAAGATGGCCGGACGGGATTCCAGGGGCCAGGCAGAGAAGCTAAGGCCCTCTTTCTGGAACATGGGCAGCAGCCGGTCGCCTTGCTGTATATAGGAATAAAGCGGCAGTGCGGCGGGCTGAAAGAAGCGGACGAAATAGGGCCGCAGCTCGTTCTGTTCTGCCTTGGAGAATGCGAGGGAAAGACCCCGTACCTGCACATGCGGCTGTTTATTGGCAATATTGATGTTGAGGAATGTTTTACGGCCTGCTGTTACATATACACTGTCTGCCGTCACGAGGCTAACGGGCGTGCGCAAACGCAGCTGATGGTACCCCGGTGATACCGGAAAGCTGTAATTGGGCTTCAGGTCTGCATATGTCAGGTAGGCAGGTTTCCCGTCAATCCACAGATAGATGATTTTTTGTGGCTTGCCATCAATGGTGATGAACGGCGCCAGCTGCGTTATATTGCCGGCTACCGGTTCTGTGATGCTGGCGATGCCTTTCGGCCGGATAAACTGGTAGTAAACGCTGGTATCGAGCGAGAGCAGTTGCCCCCATCGTTCCCGGCTATACGTTTCTGAAGCGTTGTCAATATCCCGTTCATGCTCCCGGTAGCGGACATTAGGCAGCCGCTGTGCTCTTAACTTTCCGTAGTAAGGAACAAAAGGGAGCCTGAGATCTTCAAACTTACTGGTGGCGGCATAGGAGGTGACGTCGGCATCCGGTACCGGCTTCCCTTCCGCATCTTTAACCGAAACGGATAAACGGGACGTCTGTCCGGGGAACACCGTTAACGGCGCATCGATGTGTACCTGCAATAACTTCTCGGTATAGGGCGCAGTAAGCTGGTTGTACATTACCTGGTCACTGCTGATATACTGCCAGGAAACCGTATAGTTGTTAAGGGTGTTCGCGTGGATTTTCCGGTCCAGGCCGCCCTGGTGATACCCTCGTTCCACTACTTTTTTACCGGCATAGATGGTATACCAGAATGGAAGGTGACGGGTGTTGGTCAGCTGTATGAAAACAGAATCCCGCGTACGATGGGCTGTACCGGTGATGCTGCCGGAGGTTGAGGGAGTATGCCTGTTGTTGGCCCTGGAGGTATTCACTACATAAGAGCCGGCAAAAGGATGCAGCGGTATTTTGGCGGGCAGACTGATACGGGTCTCTTGCATCCGTTTTCCATCCGCCGTCAGCAGGATCAGCTGACCTGTGTCGGGAACCGGTTTTCCGGAAACCATGCTGTTGATCTCCAGGCTGTCTCCCTGTTCTTTAAAGCTGATGGCTTCTTTCGGATAGTCGTAGGAAAGGGAGAGTACTTGCGATTGGCTTTCATTGCTGGCGCTCAGGAACTGGCAGTGGATCCGGTAGTCCATAGTGGCGGTGGGGAAAATGCTGTCAGGCAGTGTGACTTTGGTTTCTCCGGCGGGCTCCAATGGTATTTCGTACTGCCATAGGGTATCGGGGATAAATACGATGGGCTGATAAGCACGTTGTATGCGGCTCTTCTCTACCCAGAGTTTTACGCGGCCGTCCATAACGGGCAGATTGTTTTCATCCGTCGCTTTCAAGTAGACCGCCATTGGTGTACCCCGGGTATGCCGGGAGTGGTCTGTCCGCGCATTAAAAGTCACGGCCCCCAGTTCATATTCTTCATACCTGAATCGCTCCTGGAGCATGATGGGATGCTTATGCCGGCGGCCACGTCCCTCATCTTCGTCTTCGTCCTCTTCTTCATCAGCGCGGGTAGGTTTGTTCCTGCCGCCTTCCAGGGTCAGGCGGTAGTCATCGTCCAGGTCCAGTTCCAGGCTGTCGTGCAGCACAAAGGCGTATTCAAAGGCGCCGGGCCGGTAAGGCCGAAGCTGGGAAAGGATGGTATCAATATCTGGTTCATTATAAGTTTCGCTGAGACGCAGCCATACCGGGGTATTGACAGGCCGTCCTTTACGGTCGCGGATAAACGCTTTCAGACGCACGGTGTCTCCGGGTTTGAATTTCGGTTTGTTCAGTGCCAGGTAACCGGAATAGGTTTGCCTGGCCGGCCGGTGGGGATAACGGAGGCGTGCGAACAACCTGCGGAAGGAAAAAGGGCGATGGTAATCGGTTTCCGGTTTCAGCCGGAACAGGTTGTTCAGGTTATCATGCCGCACTTCGAGCAGGCCTGACCGTTTGGCGTGCCGGAGCCGGTAGGTCTGGCTGGCGGTATCGAAAGGGAAATACCGGCCGCGGAATTTTACGATAGCACTGGTGACGATGCGGCCCTGCAGGTCGTGGACCACGACTGCAAGATCGGTACCGTTATTAATGAATTTACAGCGGACATTTTCTATGGTATGATAGTCATATTTTACGCGTGACTGCTGCGCATATACTTCCAGGTAGTGGCCAGGAGGAAGGCTGTCAGGCAGACCTTTCGTTGCCGGGAAAGTGGCAACGGGCGGACTTAACAGCACATCGCGGTAATCCTTGCTGCGTAACCGGCCTTTGCGGAAGATCTCGCGGGCCTCATAATTCGTCACCTTGTAGAGGTGGTGCTGGGGACTGTGTTGAGGGCTGCTGGTCAGTTGGCTGAACCCGTGGGTAATTACACTAAAGCAGCATAACAGGAACAACGATATCCGTTTCAAGGCAAAGGGTATTTTTATGGGTTATCATTTAAGTTAACAATTATCTATAACTTCCGGGCAAAATCTTATTGAAGTATGGAAACCATTGGATTTATTGGAGCCGGTAACCTCGGTACACCGATCGTGACCAACCTCTTACAGGCTGGCTATAAAGTAAAGATATATAATCGTACCCGTGAGAAAGCGCAGCCGTTGGAAGCGCTGGGGGCGGAGCTGGTCAGCAGCCCCGCTGCGGCAGCCGTGCAGGGTGGCATTGTTATGAGCCTGGTGGCCGATGATAAAGCGGTAGAAAGCGTGGCAGGCGATGAGTTAATACAGGCGCTGGGCCATGGCGGTATCCATGTGTCCATGAGCACTATCTCACCGGATACGTCACGTACGCTGGCGGCGCACCATCAGAAACAGGGCGTCACCTACGTAGCGGCGCCGGTGTTTGCCCGCCCGGAAGCGGCCGCAGCGAAAATCGGCAATGCGGTCATCTCCGGCCCGGCTGCGGCCAAAGAAAGGATAAAACCGTTGCTGGAAGCTGGTTTTGCCAAAAATATTTTTGACCTGGGAGAAGAGGTGGGCAGTGCCAATGTGCTGAAGCTGATGGGCAACTTTATGATTGCCGGGGCTATTGAAATGATGGCCGAAGCTTTTGCGCTGGCAGAGAAGAACGGGGTCGATTCCAAAGTGGCTTATGAGATGCTGACCACTACTTTGTTTGCCGCGCCGATTTTCCGCGGATATGGCGCTATGGTGGTAGACCGCAAGTACGTGGGTAACCCGGCATTCAGCGCCGCGCTGGGACTGAAGGATATGAACCTGGTACTGCAAACGGCCACCCGGTCGCATACGCCGATGCCGCTGGCTCAACTGGTGCAGTCCCGCCTGATGACCGTGGTGGCACGGGACGTGAAGGAGGCCGACTGGACCGCGCTGGCCATGGGAGCGCTGGAAGATGCCGGCCTGAAAGGTTAGTTTTTACTGGCGCCGGCAAGTTCATGCGCCTGGCGGGTTTCCTGCCGGTGCATTTCGCCCCAGCTGCACATATGTTCCAATAAACTTTCGAGTGACCGTCCCAGTGGAGTCAGTTCATATTCCACGCGGGGCGGTACTTCCGGATACACGATCCGTTTTATCAGCTGGTCGTTCTCCAGTTCCCTTAATTGCAATACGAGCACTCTTTCGGATATACCGGAAATAGATTTTTTCAGTTCGTGATAGCGCATTTTACCGTCGAGCAGGCGCCAGAGGATGCTGGGTTTCCAGCGTCCGCCGATGACCGACAGCGTATGGGCTGTTTGGCATAAGCCGTTGAGTATCCGCTCATTAATCGCATTGGTGGAGTTTTCTTTCCGCATAGACACCGTTTTGTTCCGGCTATAAATATACGACTTCGCGGAACGCTAACCCAGAGGATAGTGCTTTCCTGCCGGTAACCCATCAGCAAACAATCTTGAATATCTATACGTTTGTATATCATAAAACTGTTCACTATGAAAATTGTTCCTCTGTTAGGGCGTATCCTGTTTGCGCTCATCTTTGTCATGTCAGGTATCAATCACGTGGGAGGCGCAGGCGCCGATTATGCAGCGGCTTCCGGTGTGCCGGCGGCCAATATTATGGTGCGGTTGGCGGGCCTGCTCGCTTTGGTGGGAGGCCTGAGCATATTGCTCGGGTATAAAGCCAGAATCGGCGCATGGCTGGTGGTGATCTTCCTCATTCCCGTCACATTCGCCATGCACAAGTTCTGGGGTATCCCTGATCAGATGGCGGCGCAGATGCAGATGGCTATGTTCATGAAAAATGTGGCGCTGATAGGCGGCGCATTGTTCATCGCTTATTTCGGTGCAGGGCCGCTCAGTATAGATAATAAGTCCTGATAAAGAGCAAGGCTGTCTCTCTGGGGAGACAGCCTTTTTAAATCAGGGTAACATGAATGGTGAAAGTGGTATAGGGATGATAGTTTTATTTGCTCTCAGCATCGGCGGAAGGAGAAGCAGTTGATATGTTTTGTTTGTTGGAAATTTCTTCGAGTAATTTCAACCCGAGCAGCCCGCTGATAGGGCCGTTGGCGCCCTCGCCGCCACCGATCAGCACATCCGGCATGATGCGGATATGTTGACTGCCGATGGCTTCCATTACTTTCAGCCGGGTAAAGTTTTCGCCACCCATCGCTTCCACGGCCAGCTTATAGGATTCAGCGCTGGACTGGCCGATGGCCAGGATTTTCTCCGCTTCGGCTTTACCGGTAAGGGATATCTTTTCGGCTTCGGCTTTCGCTGTCCATTCAGTGCGGTCAGCGTCTGCCCTGGCGAGCAATCTTACTTTTTCCGCTTCACCGCTGGCCAGCAGCTTCATCCGGTCACTTTCCGCGTTGGCCTGGAGGCGTACGCTGTTGGCGCCACCGGTGGCTTTTTTCACAGAGGCGTCGGCAATTCTCTCCGCGATCAGTACGCCCTGGTCGGCTTTCACGATTTCTTTCTGCATTTCTGCCACGGCTGTTTCTTTTTCGAGTGACTGCCGTGTTTCCTGCGCCTGGCGCTGTGTTTCGTACGTTACTTTTTGCTCTTCCGCTATTTTACGGTCTGTCAGTGTTTTCATCAGGCTTTCCGGTGGCACGATGTCACCGATCAGGGTGTCTACTCCGAAAACGTTGTACTGGTCCAGTACCTGGCCGATGTGTTCTTTCGCCGCGTTCTGTCTCTCTTTACGGCTGGTAAGGAAGCTGATTACGTCCGAGCCCTGCGCTGAGTTACGGAAGTAGTTGCCGATGGTAGGTTCCAGCACCTGTGTCACGAGATTGCTCATGTTACCGAAACGGGCTATTACTTTCGGCGCTTCTGTTGTGGGTATATGGATGATCTGTGATACGTCCAGATTGAAGGTGAAACCGTCCTTGCTGCGCACGGTGATGGTGGACAGGTTTTTGTCGAGCTGGTGCGCTTCGCTTCTGGCGGAGGCCCAGTTGAGCACCAGGTTAGTGGTAGGCACCAGTTCCACTTTCATGATATAAGGGTTGACGGGATATTTACCCGGACCTAACGGTTCCGCCCATACGCCCTTCGATCCTTTGGCGACGATGTTGCCATGTTTAAATTCCGCGCCGCTGATGTCCACGCCGTCGTTGCCGACGAAGGAGATGACAACGCCGACGTGGCCGATGGCTATTTCCGTCATGCGGACGATTTCCATTTTAGCGAACCAGGGGTTGATAAAATAGGAACCTGCGAGGATCACCTGCTCCTGTAACCCTTTGTAGCCGCCTTTTTGGAGGAAGGCATCCACATCCTGGAAGTTGTTGTGTTCCTGGATCGTTTTACCCGCAATAGAGCCTGTCTCGATGGCCTGACCTTCCAGTGTGGTGATGATGCCGACCGCATTTTCCGGGATGGAGATCATATCAGTGACCTCCAGTTCGAACAGAAATGTATTGATACGATAGGAACCGGGTGTGATGATCGCCGTTTGCCGGCCTTTACAGCCACCGTTTTCGAGAAAGGCCACTGCGTCCTGGAAGGTGTCGCAGTTCACTTTGCGGGCGAGAATGGCGCCGGTGGGAAGCTCTGCCCCGTCTTTCGCCAGCACCAGTCCTATTTTACCGGTGGGGATGATGGTGAAGGGTTGAAAGGTGACGGCATACTGCCACATCCATTTCCAGAAATATACGCCGGGGGCCAGTGTCTGGGCCTGGAAGCCGGCTTCGCCGCGTGTGGCCAGGATACGCCCTTCGGGCAGTTCCTGTTTGCCAAACAGCACGAATTTTTTAGTGACCAGGCCGATACGGTCTTCCGGTACAATGACAACGCCGAAGAATATACGAAGAATGACTTTGTACATGATCAGGCATAGAATAGGCAAGCCGATGAGCAATGCCCATGTCAGGACAGGGGTGTTTTCCATTGTTGTTGGTATTAAATGTTCAGGTATGAGTGCAGGATGTGTGCGGACAAGGCACAGCAGTACGATAGCGGAACAGGTTGTTCTGTTGCACAGCAATTCTTATATGGCTATGTTGAACGCCAGTTTACAGCCGGTTGTTTGCCCGTAAATAAATTAGCAGGTCGGGGGAGAAGTGTTGAAGTTGGTAGCGATATAATCTGTCAGGTTAATGCTGAACAGGGAGTGACGACGTATCATCGTATTTGTTGATTGAGGATGTAAAAATGGATATAATTTTTCATCCGTCAAAATGCCCTGTCGGTCAACGATTTAAAAGATTAACGAAATGATGGATGCAGTGGCCCTGTTATTTGGGCCGTTGCAAAAAAGAAGGATTTTATTGAATAAATTTTCAAAAAAGAGGGGAGAAATATATTTTTCCCTTACTTACTGCGGGCTACAGCGGATGATCTTTCTGTATATATAAGGAGTGAAGGGTAGGGCCGCAAGCGTTTTTTCGACTGCCGGTGAAGGCGGTCCATGGCCCATGAAAGTGACCGTTTAACGACAGCTGCACTATCCTGTAATGAACAGTAAGTGTATCGAAAACGTACATTTATTGTTTTTTATATATTTACAATAGATTGATTTTTATACGAATGACTAAGTGGCATTTTTCTTGGCGCCGTTGGCGCACGCTCATGCTCAACGTTTAATGTTACCGCGATTATGCTTAAAAATTATCTGAAAACCGCCTGGCAGAACTTACGCTGCCATAAATCCTACGTGACGATCAATACCATCGGGTTAGCGGTAGGGATAGCCGCCTGCCTGCTTATTTTTATATTGATCCAATATCAGACAAGCTTTGATAATTTCCATAAAAACAGGGAACGTATTTACAGGGTGGCGGGTGTCACCCAAACACCGGAAGGGATCAACTATACGACCGGCAGCGCTTTTCCGCTGGCAGAAGGTCTGCGGCTGGACTGCCCGCAGCTGGAGCAGGTAGGCCGCATATACGGGCGGAAGGACAAGCTGATCACTTTACCGGATGCAAAGGGAACGGCAACACAGAAAAAGTTTAAGGAGACCATCTTTTTTGCAGAGCCGGAACTGTTCAATATCTTCAATTTTCCCTTTCTGGCAGGCGATGCGAAGACCGCCTTGTCGGCACCCAACACAGCGGTCCTCACACAGGAGACGGCAGAAAAATATTTCGGCGACTGGCATGCCGCCATCGGCCGGTTGGTGAAGTATGATAATGACCGGGTGTTTAAGGTGACCGGCATCCTGAAAAATATTCCTGTCAATACTGATTTTCCCCTGCGGGTGGTGTTTTCATTTAAGAACGCCCGGAACGAGGATATTTCTGCCGATTGGATAAGCCAGGACGGCTCCCTGAATACTTTTGTTCTCCTTCCGAAAAATACGTCGGCAGCGCAGTTTGACAACGACCTTAAAAATGTGGTAAAGAAGCATACACCCGCCGAGTATGCCAACCAAGGTTATGCGTTGCAACCGCTCAGCGATATTCACTATAACAGCAGGTTTGGAACTTATAGCGGAAACACGTTCAGCAAGGAGCTGATTACTGCTTTAAGCTTAATAGGCTTGTTCCTGCTGGTGATCGCCTGTATCAACTTTATCAACCTTTCTACCGCACAGGCGGTGAACCGTTCGAAGGAAGTGGGGGTGAGAAAGGTGTTGGGTGGAAGCAGGGGACAGTTGATCGCGCAGTTTTTATGTGAAACATTTTTCATCACGCTGCTGTCCGTGGTGATCGCTATCCTGATCGCATTCGCCACGTTGCCGCTGCTGAATAACCTCCTGCAGACGCCTCTCAGCATCCAGTTCAGTTTGCCTTTGGTGATGTTTTTAGGTGGTATTCTTATAACGGTTACCCTGCTGTCAGGCTTCTACCCGGCAATCATCTTGTCCGGGTTTAATCCTATCACCGTGCTGAAGAGCAGGCTGACAGACAGGATCGTAGGCGGGCTTTCGATGAGGAGAGGGTTGGTGGTATTTCAGTTTGCGATTGCGCAGGCGTTGATCATCGGCACCTTCATCGTGGTGAATCAAATGGATTTTTTCCAGAATGCGGCGACGGGGTTTGATAAAGAAGCGATAGTGATGGTGCCTATCGGGAACGATACCGCGCGTCATGCAAAAATGCATTCACTAAAGACACAGCTGCAGGAGATGGCAGGTGTAAAAGACGTGAGCTTAAGCGCGTTTAGCCCAATGGACGGAGCGAGCTGGCAAAGTGATTTCCGGTTTGATAATGCGGTGAAGAAATCGGCTTTCCAGGCCGATCTGAAATGGGCGGACGCTGATTATTTTAAAACGTATAATATCCCGTTCGTGGCAGGAATGCCTTATCGGGAAGCGGATACGGTGAGTGGATTTGTGGTCAATGAGATGATGGTGAAAAAACTGGGTTTCAAGAGTCCGGAGGAGATCATCGGTAAAAAAATAGATTTTTGGGATGGGAGCATAACAGCGCCTGTGGTGGGTGTGGTAAAAGATTTTAACGGCCAGTCGCTGAAGGACAAAATGCTGCCAACGGTGCTGGGGGCAAACAAAATGATCTACCGGTTAATCAATATTAAAATGCAGCCGCAGCATGCCAGGCAAACATTGGCGGCTGTGGAGCGGATCTGGAACGAGGCGTATCCTGATTTGATGTATGAATACGAGTTCCTGGATGATAAGATGGCCAGCTTTTATCAACAGGAAAGCCAGCTGTCACAACTGTATAAGATATTTGCCGGTATTGCTATATTTATTTCCTGTCTTGGATTGTACGGTTTTGTTTCGTTTATGGCGGTGCAGCGTACCAAAGAGGTAGGCATCAGGAAAGTGCTGGGCGCCTCTGTTGTCAACATCGTTTATTTGTTCTCCAAAGAATTTACACTGCTGATAGGTGTTGCGTTTTTAATAGCGGCGCCGTTGGCCTATTATTTCATGCATCATTGGTTGCAAAATTTTGCCTACAGGATCAACATCGGCGTGGGAACATTTTTGTTGACCATTGTGAGCGCAGAAGTAATTGCGTGGCTGACGGTAGGCTACCAGGCGATAAAAGCGGCAGTGGCCAATCCGGTGAAGAGTTTGAAGATGGAGTGATACGATGGACCAGGTAATGTAAACAGGAAAAATCCGCCACCAACGTGACGGATTTTTTCTTAAGAAGAAGGATAAGTACAAAAATGATTGTCTGAAAGCGTTTAATTACACGATCTTAATTAAGGACGTTTGATGATAAAAAACTTCTGAATAGATTGGCCGGTAAAGCTGTTTTGTTGTAAAACAGCACCGCTGCTGGTATTGGCAGATCCGCTGATCTGCAGGTATTTGCCGGAAGATGCATTCTGGATGAAAACGCTGCCGTCGGCATCGCCGGTTACCCTGAAATAGAAGTTTTGATTGGTGCCTACTACTGAAGGCCAGGTAATAATGCGCCCTCCATCGGCGGTTGTGCTATTCTCAAGGTCCCAGAAAGCATTGGTGAGCGTGGTTAAAGTGCCCCACTGCAGCTTATAGGCAGCACTGAGCACGCCACCTACAAAGTCATTCTGCTTGTAGTAGATAGTGAGATTAGCCTGGGATGACGGCGGTGTTACATCCGCCAGTTCGGTCTGTACAATTTGATCGCCAACCGGCACTTTGGTCAATGCACGGTTTGAATGTTTGGATACAATGTAATAGATGTCTTTCTGCTGACCTACCGTTTGGGGGAGGTCATTAACACCGTTTGCTGTAATGGGGGCACCGCTGAGAGTGGAAGCGTTCGCGTTTTTATCAATCTTTGTAGTGGCCATGTCGTCATTGGCCATATCGCGTGAGCAGGAAAAGAATGAAAGCGTCATTGCCGCCATGAAGGCAAGGTTTCGTAAATAAGTTCTAGTTTTCATGAAATTCATTTTAAAATAGTTTAAATAAAGGATGCTACATCGTACCCGATGATAACTTTCAGACGCATGTATGGTAACTTATCTTCTTAAGGTCTTATTTGGGATTTGATCCGGTATTTTTCTTTTTAGCGGTGTGACCATTAGTCAAAAGAGGGATGCATCACGCTATTTTCATAGCATGTTACATTGTTGTTAGCGGTACGGACATACCGCTGTATTAACAGACGGGCATATGCCTGTATCCACCCATCTGTGTTGGGATGAATGTAGCGGACGAATGGCTGCTTATGCCAGCATCATAGGTCATAGCCGAAGCTGCGGTGTTTTAAAAACAAACCACTGCTGGCATAGCTGCCTGGTGTGACACTTTATGGCTTAGGTCCATTTGTTTCCATAAACTTTTACCGGACTACTGTTGGCGAAAACAATCCCGTTGGGAGTGTTGAGCGTGTGAACTTTGCGGACATCGGCAAAGGCAGCAGGCAGCATCATGTCGTCTCTTTAAAGCGAGTGTAGTTGGCTGTTTGAGGGAATAATAAATCATAAAATATAACGGGCTTAAGATTGGGTTGAAACAGTACAGAATTAACGAATAAGGGAATAGTATTTACGGGTTAAAGAATAAAATGTATTGTTGAGCTCGTTTCTATGATGAAGTTAATCAAAATCTTCAAATCAAAAATTTTTTTTATCGTGAGGGATCCGCACGATTCTTTAAAAAAAATATTGACTGCGATGGTGGCTCATGGCTGATTTGTACAGCCTCGTCTCCCCGTTAAAATCGTACACATTCCGTCATAGCATGGGGATGTATTCCTGAAAAAATAAATTTCACTTTGGCACACGTTACTTATCGTATATAGGTTCCCGTTGTATCCATCTTCCATCCGGCTGCGGTTACCTGTGTGGCGGCACGAAGAGACACAGCGATTTATGGAACGACGTCGGGTGGGGGCTGACTGCCTTTTGCGTAAAAAAGTGATTGTCTTAGTATAGGGAACATCGCCGTCTGGCAGAACGGGGACATGAAGCGGCAGTGTTCCGCTGCTGCACGGGCAGCTAACAGCGTATCATCATTATCGCCATTAAACTAACACTGGTGCCGAAGCAGGAGTGAGGCGAGGCTTTGGCGTAATGGGATTGTTATTCCGGGTATCCAACCTATTTTCATTTAAACTGGCCAGCCTTTAAAAGCAATATGATCCCGCTGCGGGGTGGCTTCATTTTGTCCGCTCCGGTCAGATTTTTCTTTTTGCATTATCAAAAAAGAAGCTATATTGAGCATCGTATTTTCTCTTTGCTAAAACGATTTATTATTTGACATTGTCAACCAAACAATCTTATATTTGTCGAAGCTAAAACGATTTAGCCTATTTGTATATTTAAAACTGTTTATGAAAAGTTCCATGGCATTAGGAATTGATATCGGCGGTTCCCATATCACAGCTGCATTGGTGAACCTGGAGGCAAGAACAATTGATACCCATTCCTGGCACCGTACGCGCGTGAACTCACAGGGCAGCGCCGCGGAAATAATTGACGCATGGGCGGTAGTGATCAATGACGCTTTCAGGGATATGCCTGCCGACAGCAGGTATATCGGTATCGGCATGCCCGGTCCCTTCGACTATGAGCTGGGGATCAGCAGGATGAAAGACCAGCATAAATATGACGCGCTCTACGACCTGAACGTTAAAAATATGCTGGCTGCCAAACTGGAGCTGGACCCGTCCAGGATCCGCTTTATCAACGATGCCGGCTGTTTCCTGCAGGGAGAAGTGTTTAGCGGCGCAGGCCGCAATTACCAGCATGTTATTGGTCTTACCCTCGGTACCGGCCTCGGCTCTGCCACCTTTCACGGCGGCCTGGCACAGGATGCCGACCGCTGGTGCACACCCTACCGCGATGGCATGGCAGAAGATTACCTGTCCACCCGCTGGTTCGTGAAACGATACCAGGAACTGACCGGCAAGACCGTAAAAGATGTCAAGGAACTGACCACTTATATCGATACCGACCCTGTCGTGCAACAGGTGTTCGACGAGTTCGCCCACAACCTGGCGAACTTCCTGACCGGCTTCATCCGGGAGGAATCACCGGAAGCCATCGTCATCGGCGGTAACATCGCCCAGGCTTCTGAACTGTTTTTCCCGGCCGCTGTACGGGAACTGGCACAGCACAATTACCATATACCACTGCTGGTCGCCTCCCTCGGTGAACAAGCCGCTATCCTCGGCGCCGCCAGTATCTGGTACGAATAATCATCACCCACACGGAAAGCAGGAGCGGAGCGTACTTCACGGCCTGCCACTCATCATCCGGGTGCCGTTATACCCCGGTAGAGGAAAACGCCCTTCCCTAAGTAATAAGTGTATCTGATACGCTTAGTGGCAGGGCATCTGCGTAATTTTCGCCCGAAAGGCTATAAAAAATAATGCAGGTTTTTTCATCTCCCGGGATTGGATAAAAAAAGCCGGCGCGGAGACAGCCATCTCCGCGCCGGGCTTCATTTTGCTTTACACTCCTTCACACCGGCCATCCCCAATGGCCAACAGCTCCCTGTTGCCGCTTATCACTATTTTCAGCCGCTCCGCTTGCAATTGCCCCCCTGACTTTCTATCTTACTCACATCAACCAGGAACTTGTTTTTACAGTGAATAATATACAGTGAACTAACGGAGATCAATACACGTATTCAATCAAACATATATATGGCAAAACAAAACAGCGATTCAAGGCGGGCGTTCCTTAAAAATTCCCTGGGAGCGCTTGCTGCATTCACGATTGTTCCAAGGCACGTGCTGGGACGCGGCTACCTGGCGCCCAGCGATCAGCTGACCAAAGCGGTGATCGGCACCGGCGGCATGGGCCGCGGCCACTTCGGCTACGCCGGCACCCGCGTGGTAGCGATCTGCGACGTGGACCGCAATCACCTCAAACTGGCCATGGACCAGCTCGGCGACAAAGGCGTTAAAACCTTCTCCGACTACCGCGAAGTCATCACCCTCCCCGAAGTAGACATCGTGCACGTCGCCACCCCGCCGCATTGGCACGGTATTATCGCTGCCGACGCCGCACGCGCCGGTAAAGATATCTGGTGCGAAAAACCCATGACGGCCACCATCGGCGAAGGCAAACGCCTCGTGGAAGCGGTACAGCAACATGGCCGTATCTTCCGTCTCAATACCTGGTTCCGCTTTGAAGACCGCTTCTACGGCATGGGCACCACGGTCAAACCAATCAAAAAACTGGTGGAAAGCGGCCTGCTCGGCTGGCCCCTGAAAGTCACCGTTAGCAAACATACCGGGTTCGACTGGAAATTCTTCTGGGTGGGTAAAACCAACCTCGAAACCATGACCGTTCCCAAAGAACTGGACTACGACATGTGGCTCGGTCCCGCTCCGTTCCGCCCCTATAACGCCCACCGCGTACACCAAACCTTCCGCGGTTACTGGGACTATGATGGCGGTGGCCTCGGCGACATGGGCCAGCACTACCTCGACCCCGTACAATATTTCCTCGGTAAAGATGATACCAGCCCCGTAAGCGTGGAGATAGACGCCCCTCAGCAACACCCCGACGCAGTAGGTACCTGGAGAAGGATCACCTACACCTACGCCGACGGATGCCAGATCATCCTCGACGGCGAAGGCAAAGATGAAAAAGCGGCCTATATCGAAGGACCCAAAGGCAAACTGTATCCCGGCTTTAAATCCGACATACCGGACCTGGAGAAGAAACTCGCTGCCTTCCCTGACCCGCTGCCGCAACAAACCGATTTCGTGGATGCGGTGAAAAACAGGAAAAAATTTGCGCTCAACGAAGAAAACGGTCACCGCTCCTGTACCCTCGTGAACATGGGCAAAATAGCGCTTCGCCTGAACCGCTCCCTCAAATTTGACCCGGTGACACAAACGTTTATCGACGACGCAGGCGCCAATGCCCAGATATTCCAGCCCATGCGCGGACCCTGGACCATTTGATATTTTAGAATTTAGATATTCAGGTATTTAAATATTGGGACTGTTAATGAGCTCCCATAAGAAAATGATTACATGAAAAAGATCGCATACATACTTACTGCACTGCTGGTTGGCTGGAATAGCCTGGCCATCGCTCAGGGCCCGTCAGACCAGCGCGCGTTCAATACCAAAATCGCCGATGTGCTGGCCCTCATGCCCGCTCCCAACAAAGGGCAGTTCAATACCAACATGGAAGCCATCAGCGCCCTCGGCGAAGAAGGCGTGGTAACCATCGCCGGTATGCTGGTGCCTGAAGGAAAAGGTGATAACACTCAGCTGCAATACGCCCTCGCCGGTTACGCTTACTATGTAACACAACCCGGTAAGGAAGCCAAACGCAAAGAAGCGGCTGCCGCTTTCTGCAAAGCCATCGCCAAAGCCACCGACCCGGAAAATAAAGTCTTCCTGCTCACCCAGCTGCAGACGACCGGCGACAACGACGCTATCAGTACCCTGCAACCGCTGCTGGCAGCCGACCGCTTCTGCGATCCCGCCGCCCGCGTGCTGATTAAAATCAACACGCCGGCTGCACAAAAAACATTGCTCGACGCCCTCGCCGGCGCTAACGCCGCTAACCGCATCACCCTCACGGAAGCGTTGGGGGATGCCCGTTATGCTGCTGCCGTACCCGCCATCACCGCCCAGCTGAATAGCAGCGATAAAAAACTGGTCAAGGTGTCTCAGTACGCCCTCGCCCAGATCGCTGACCCGGCTTCTGCCAAAGCGCTCGGCAACGCTGCGGCCAAAGCAGGTTACACCTACGACGTAACGGACGCTGCTTCGTCTTATCTCTATTATGCCGGTCAACTGGCGGCCAACGGCAACAAAGCCGCTGCGCAAAAAATAGGAGAGTCCCTGGTGAAACAATGTACCGCCGATGCACAGGTACATACCCGCACCGCCGGCCTCAAACTGCTGGTGGACATCCTCGGTGAAAAAAGCCAACCCTGGATCAACCAGGCGGTCGCTGATAAAAACAGCGAATACCGCGATGCGGCCCTGAAATTCGCTGCGCCCTTCGCCAATGCCGCCGCACTCAACTGGCAAACGCAACTGAAAAAAGGATCTGACGATACCAAAGCGGCGATTATCACCATGCTGGGAGAAAATAAGGTAAGCGCCGCACTGCCGGCCATTACCGCCTTCACCAAAAACAGCAATGATGTGGTGCGCCTGGCCGCTATCGCTGCTGCTGCCCGCATCGGTGGCGCTTCTACACTGCCTGCACTGCTGAGCATCATGAAAACCGGCTCCGCAGCGGATATCAACGCTGTAAAAAAAGCCCTGCGCCTGATCCCCGGTGAGGAAGTAACACAACAGGCCGGCGCCGCACTGGCTGCCATGCCGGCCCCCGCACAGACAGCCCTGCTCGAAGTGCTCGCCGCCCGCAAAGCCGACAGCCGCGTGAACGACGTGCTGCCGCTGGCTGCCAGCAGCAATGCGGACGTGAAAGCCGCCGCTTTCGCCGCCCTGAAAGATGTAGCAGGCAAAAACAACCTGCCCGCCCTGTTCTCCCTGCTCGGCAACGCCTCCGCTCCGCAGGAAATCGGCAACATCCAGACAGCCCTCATCAACGCAGGCGCCACCAGCGCCGATGTGCTGGCCCAGATGAAACAAGCCCCCGCTGCTAACCAGTCCCGCTACCTTGGCGTACTGGCCGGTATCGGTCAGCCTTCCGCACTGGAACCGGTAATGACGGCGTTTGCTAACGGTAACGACGCTACGAAAAATGCGGCGGTGGCTGCCCTGTCCGACTGGAAAGACGCCTCTGCTGCACCAGCTCTGCTGAAAATCGCCCGCGACGCCGCCAACAGCGCCTATCGTGAAAAAGCGCTGAACGGCTACATCGACCTGGTGAAAAAATCAGGCTACCGCGCCGATCAGAAAGTACTGCTGCTGCGCAACGCACTCGAACTGAATCCCTCCGATGCAGTACAGAAACAGGCACTGACCGTGCTGGAACAATGCAAAACATTCCCCGCCTTACTGCTGGCCGGCGAATACCTCGATAAAGCTGCGGTGCAACAGGAAGCCGCCATGGCGGTGATGAACATCGCGCTGGCCAACAAAACCTATAACGGCAATATCGTACGTCAGCTGCTGGACAAAGCCGGCGCTGCTCTGAAAGGCGGCGATGCCGACTACCAGCGTCAGTCCATCCGCAAATACCTCAGCGAAATGCCTGCCGGCGAAGGTTTCGTGCCTATGTTCAACGGTAAGGACCTTAGCGGCTGGAAAGGCCTGGTGGAAAACCCCATCGCCCGTGGTAAAATGGACGCTAAAACGCTCAACAAAGCACAGGAAAAAGCCAACGAAGCTATGCGCAAAGGCTGGTCCGTAAAAGACGGCCTGCTGGTGTTTAACGGTCAGGGCGATAACCTCTGCACCGATAAAAAATACGGTGACTTCGAGATGCTGGTTGACTGGAAGATCACTCCTAACGGTGACGCAGGCATCTACCTCCGCGGCACACCGCAGGTGCAGATATGGGACACCTCCCGCACCGACGTGGGCGCCCAGGTAGGCTCCGGTGGACTGTACAACAACCAGCAAAACGAAGCGAAGCCACTGAAACTGGCAGATAACGCCATCGGCGAATGGAACCACTTCCGCATCATCATGAAAGGTGACCGCGTGACCGTTTACCTCAACGGTCAACTGGTGACAGACAATACCATCCTGGAAAACTACTGGGACCGCAATCTGCCCATTTTCGCAGAAGAGCAGATCGAACTGCAGGCACACGGTACCTACGTGGCTTACCGTAACCTGTACATCAAAGAACTGCCCCGCGTAAAACCTTTCACGCTGAGCGACGAGGAGAAAAAAGCAGGTTATAAAGTGCTGTTCGATGGTACTAACATGCACGAATGGACCGGCAATACCAAAGACTATGTGATCGATGAAGGTAACCTGGTGATCTACCCTACCAACGGTGGCCACGGTAACCTCTATACGAAGAAAGAATACAAAAACTTCTCTTTCCGTTTTGAATTCCAGCTTACTCCCGGCGCTAACAACGGCCTGGGTGTACGCGCCCCGCTCAATGGCGACGCCGCCTACGGAGGAATGGAATTACAGATCCTGGACAACGAAGCGGATATCTACAAAGACCTGAACGTTTACCAGTATCACGGCTCCGTATATGGTGTTATTCCCGCTAAAAGAGGTTACCTCAAGCCAGTGGGTGAATGGAACTACGAAGAAGCGATCGTAGATGGTACACACATCAAAGTGATCCTCAACGGTACCGTTATCCTCGATGGTGATATCGCTGAAGCACGCGAAAAAGGTACACTGGACCATAAACAACATCCCGGCCTGAAAAACGAAACCGGCCATATCGGTTTCCTGGGTCATGGTTCTGTGGTGCGTTTCCGGAATATCAGGGTGAAAGAACTGTAGTAGTAATTTTAATGCCTGTAGTAGTTGTGCTACAAAAAAATAAAAGCGTCGGCCTGCGGCCGGCGCTTTTTTGTTAATACGCGATCCTAACAAAAAAATAATTTTCACAACCCGCGCAGATAATCAGTCATATATGCGTTTTCCATTGATATAGCCAGCGGAGAAAAATTTGCTTTCTAAAAAATACTATCTATCTTGGATTTGTCAGTGAGTGAGCAATGCAACCGCGAGACCTGTTTTGAAAACCGTATCTATCATTTTCTTAAAGCCCTCATACAGCGCCCTCATATAGGCCGTACAGAAAACCGCGATTATTATTTCCTGTATCAATTTAACCACTATTCTATGACCTTCAGTAACCTTTATGGAAACCCTCCATGCGTGGCTGATAATTATCAGCTGATCATCGACACCCTTACCGAATGGGGTATCACCTTATACACCGGCGTTACCGGCGGCGGTGTTATCCACCTGCTTAAACATCTGCGCCCGCTCGAAGAACTGCCTGCAGATGATCCTGCATTCCTCACCCTGGGAGAATACAGCGCCGGTTTTGTTCCGCTGGGATATTACCTGGCAAGCGGCAGGATTGCTGCCGCTGTAGCTACTACCGGCGCTGCAACAAAACTGATCTCCTGCGGGTTGAGCGATGCTAAGCTGCACGACATACCGGCTGTTTTTATTGTGCCTGTTTCCGGTAGCCACACCGAAGGCTTCTCCCCATTACAGGATACGTCTGTGTATGGCAGCAATATCGTTGCCCAGTTACAGGCAGAACTGGGGGAGGCCGTTTTTGTATTGAATGATCCGTTTTCACTGACCGCACAACTGGCTGCTGCCAAAGCATTGCTGGACCGCTCAAAGCCGGTGGTGTTAGTGCTGGACAATGATGCGGTAGGCAGCAAGGTGCCGGAGTATACAACGCCTTTGCCGGACGAAGAACCACCGGTGGAATATGACCTGGATGCTTTTGTAGCCACCTTCCGTAAAGTGACGAATGACAAACGTGTTGTGGTACTGGTAGGAGAAGAAATGGCGCGTTATTCCAACGCGAAACAGCTGACCACACTCTTCTGCAGGCAGCTGCAGGCCGCCGCCATCTGGAGTATCAATGGCGCTAACGCAGTGAGCCAGTATAACCCTTACGGTTATGGCTATATTTCTTTTGGGGGCAACGACCACGCGATGGCGCTGTTTAATTCGCTCGGCGAGCAGGACGTACTGGTGGTACTGGGCGCCTGCCCGGACGAATACACCATTAATTTCAGCGGGTTTAAAGCAGCACATACTTTTTTCCTGGGAAACATTTTTCAGGCGTATGGTCTCGTGGAGAACAGTCTGCGTCATGTGGCCAAAGGGGAATACCATCATATCAACGGACCATTGGATGTTTTACTAGATGCTTTGATCAGTGCCGGGCAGCGTTATCCTTTCACCAACAGCCCCGTTGCAAAAGCGCCGGCAAATCTGAATGACCGGCCGTTGGCTGTTCCGCGCGAAGGGTATGTAAATATGGCCACCTTATACCAGCGGCTTAATCAATGGTGGCCGGAGCATTCGCTGGGCATCGACGATGTGTGCCTGGCCTATAAGGACCGCCAGTATGTAACGCAGCGGCCCAATGATCATATTGACTTCTATTCGCTTTATCGCGGATCTGCCATGGGTGGTGCTTTTGGGGCGGCTGTCGGCGCAAAATTATCCGCGCCGGACCGCCCTGTTTTTTTGTTTACCGGTGACGGCTGTTTCCGCCTGTTTGCCGGATCCCTGGGGGAAGTGAGCCATTTAGGCATGGTGATTTTCCTGTTGAACAACGAATCTTTATCCATTGTAGAACAGGGACTGGAGAAAGTACTGCCAGCGGTGGCGGCGCCGCACTATCATGCCCGTGTGGCTGCTATCGACTACTGCGCCATCGCAAGGGCTTGTGGCTGGGAAGCAGCGCAGCTACAGCCGGACCTGGGCAACCTGGAAGCGTTGTTACACCGGATGGAAATGGAGGGACAACGTTCCCTGCTCATTGAAGTGCCGGTAGATCACCAGCAGGAGCTGGGTCAGAATCCCCGTCTTAAAAATTTATAAACGATCGTTATGACATCTGCATTGTTTTCTCTCATTACACAGATAGATGATAATTTCTTCCACCGCAACGGCAAGGCGCTGCCTGCACCACCGGATATTTCTGCAAGGGCGCAGTGGCTGCACAGCGAGGCCCCTTACAGCATCCTGGCCCATGGAGCGGGCGATGATCCGCATTTTATTTACGCGAACCAGTTTGCTTTATCCTGTTTTAAGTACGACGGGGAAGAGTTGTTACAGCTGCCTTCCCGGCTGAGTGCCGCGCCGCAGGACAGGAGTGAGCGGGAACGCTTGCTGCAGGGCGTAACGCTTCATGGCATCGCTTATGATTATAGCGGTCCGCGGGTGGATAAATACGGCCATACTTTTACGATTTATGATGGGGTGGTATGGCGGTTAAGTGAGCCGGACGGAACACCTTTCGGGCAGGCCGCGCTTTTCTGGACCCATGCGCAGGAAAGGCCGGCGTGGTTTACAGGTATCCAATAAAAACAGAAGAGGGCCAACCTGGCAGGCCCTCTTCTTGCTATCGCTCACAAAAAACCAAACTCTCTTTTATTTAAACGGGTCTGCATATTTCGGATCACTGATCAGTTGTTCGTCTGTCAGCGTTTTCAGGAACGCGATGATATCGCTTTTGTCTTTGGTGGTAAGGGGTACCCCGGAGCCGGCTACGGCGCTTAGTTGTATGCCCAGGTTGGGATTGCCCTTAATACCGTGATTGTAATGTTCCATTACCGCTTCCAGTGTGGCAAAACGCCCGTCATGCATGTAAGGTGCGGTGAGCGCCACGTTGCGGAGGCTGGGGATTTTAAACGTGCCCTGGTCGGCGGGCTTGTGAGTGATCTCGCCGATGCCCTTGTCGGTGTAATCTGTTTCCAGCCCGTTGTTGGAACCAATCCCGGTGTTCAGGCCGGTGTTGTCGGCAATCAGGAACGACGGTAGCTGACCGTATTGCGAGGTGGCGAGGTCGCTGTGGCATTCGGTGCAGAAGTTGACCTGCAACAGGCGCAGACCGTTTTTCTCATCGGCGTTGAGGTTACTGAGGTTGCTGGCCAGTCCCTGGTCGTATTTGGATTGAAAAGAGACGATGCTCCGGATAAACTGCGACAATGCCTGGGAGATACGGGGAGCAGTTACGTTTTCGTCGCCGAAGGCCGCTTTGAATAAAGGTTTGTAATAGGTGATGCCGCTGAGTTTCGTTTCCAGCGCGGTGAGGGAGGGCATGCCCATTTCGATGTGATCGAGGATCGGCATCGTGGTTTGTGTTTCCAGGTTGGCGGCCCTCATATCCCAGAACATGGTTTTAGCGCCGAAGAAACGCTGGTTGACCACCATCATGGCATTGCGGCGGGTCAACTGGTTGTCAAACCCGGGAGAATGCGCTACGCCGTCTGTGAAGGCCTTGTCCTGGTGGTGGCAGGAGCCACAGGAACGGGTGTTGTTCACCGACATGTTTTTGTCATAAAACAGTACCCGGCCCAGGGTGGCGCCGGCGTTGGTAATGGGATTGCCGGAAGGCGTGTTGTCGAGGTCGGTCCGCCCCGCAAGAAAGGCTTTCATATAGGGCGGCATGTTATGAACGGTGTTCACATAGTCGTACAGGGTAGTGGGCAGGTTGGGCGCGCCGGGGGTGTTAACGGGCGATCCCTGTTCCTGGCCGTTGCCCCCGTGATCAGGGCCCTGGCCCGGGTGGCCGTCTTTCTTACAGGAGCATAACAGGAACAGCAAAAACAGGGATGATAATGATAAATAACGCATGGTATGTCTGGGTTTTTCCTAATACACGCTTCCCTGAAATTCCCCTTATGGGGAAGAAAATAAATTAATTTTACGGGGAGATAAGGGTATTTTATGTGAAAGGTGTAGTTATGGGGAGCTTTGAAACAATAACCGGTGGATATACATTTTGGTAAGGCTAAAGACCAGGAGAAGCTGGTAGAAGAGTGTTTTCATACCTACTTTGATGGGCTGCACCGTTATGCCTTCACGATCCTGAAAGACAATGACGAGGCAAAAGACGCTGTACAGGCGGTTTTCCTGAAACTGTGGGAGAAAAGGGCGGATATTGACGAACAACAATCCGTTAAATCCTACCTGTACACGGCGGTATATCATTACTGTCTCAATGTCAAACGGCATGAGAAGGTGAAGGACAACTACCTGGCACAACGTCCGCCGGCCTTTGAACACCACAATGAGCTGGTGAGCAAGGAGACACACCGGCGGATCATGGAGCATATCGACAGTCTTTCTCCGCAATGCAGGCTGATCTTCAGCAAAAGCCGGTTTGAAGGCCGGAAATATGCGGAAATAGCGGCGGATCTGGGCTTATCCGTTAAAACGGTGGAAGTGCAGATGGGGAAGGCCCTGAAGATATTAAGAGCGAAGTTGTTCGACATCATGATGATGATATTGTTTGCCTGTTTGTTTTTATGAGTTTCAATTTAAAAGATCATGAGCACTGCTGAAAACCTGCCATATGAACTATTAGGAAGATATTTTTCCGGGGAAGCCACCCCGGAAGAGGCAATGGCTGTAGACGACTGGATCAGGGAACACCGCGACCACCGGAAGCTGTACGACCAGGTGGCGGCAGTATGGGACGATGCGGCGCTGAAACAGCGTTACCAGTTGCCCGATAAGGCCATGGCCCTGCAGGAACTGAAGGCAAAGATGACTACCCGGCCGGTTGTCCGGCAGATGCTGCCGCCGGGCCGTATCGCTGCGGCACTCGTATTGCTGGCGGGTGTGGCGGCTATCCTGTTTTTCCTGCTCCGTTCCCAAAGCGGACCGAAGGCGCTGGCGGTGGTAGCCAGACAAGCCGGCGAGGCTGTCCTGCGGGACACGCTGCCGGACCAGTCCACAGTGGTGCTCAACAGTCATGCTGCTTTGCAATACGCGTCAGGTTTTCAAGATACGGTCCGTTGGGTTAAATTATCCGGGGAAGCGTGGTTTGATGTAACTTCGCAGCCGCGTAAACCGTTTATTGTTGCAGTGGGTGATATCCGCATCGAGGTACTGGGCACTTCCTTTAATGTACGGCAGTCAGACACGACGATTGCGGTGATGGTGAAAACCGGCGCCGTGCGTATGTCGAGGGGCGACAGCAGCATACAGGTAAAAGCCGGGCAGGAAGGCGTATATCACATAGCCCGTAAAGAGCTGGGGCTCACTGCCGGCGCGTTTAACAGCAATCAGCTCGGGTATGCCACCCGGGTGTTTAATTTCGAGAACATCACCCTGAAACAGATCACCGCGCAACTGGAAAAAGCCTACGGTATCCGGGTAGTATTTGAAAATAAAGCACTGGAAGACTGTACGATGAGCAGCTCATTTGAAAACAAACCTATAGAATACGTTTTCGAGGTTATATCCGTTACATTGAATGTCACATGCAGATTTGAAAAAGACAAGGTCTTCATCAGCGGCGCCGGCTGCGGTGGGTAAATGGCTGTTGATCGTCTTATTGCTTTCGGGAGTCTTACAGAGTTACAGCCAGTCAGCCGCTGTCAATCTTCAGAAAAATATTACCATCCCTGCAGGGGAGATGCCGCTGGATAAGCTGTTGAAGGCGGTGGGACAACAAACCGGTACGCGCTTCTCCCTGAATACCCGTAAATTCTCTCCGTCCCGCCTGATCCGCATACGTCAGAAAACACAGCCGCTGGGCACTTTACTGGAAGATATCCGCAAGCAGACCGGCATCAGTTATAAACTGCTGGGCGGTCATGTTATTTTCGTAGATGCGCCAGCGGCGAAACAGGTGGTAGCTACCACTACCACAGCCCTGCCTGCCGCCAAAGTAAAAGTGCCTGTACGACCGCCGGCCGCCGGCGCAAAAACGGTGGTAACTGCAGCGGTGACAAAAAAGATTTCCGCAACGAAGCCCACCGTAGATTCCGCAGCCCTGGTTCATCGTGCGGCTACGGATACGGCTATTATTATACGAGATACTGCCATTGCCGGTATACGGCGCGATACGCTGGATTCCCTGCCTGCCACTGCCGGCATAAGAAAAGATACGCTGCCGCACAGGAAAGACACGGGGCTGCTGAATTTATCGCTGCGAAATGCATCGCCCGAAGGGCAAAAAGAAAGAAAAGGGTGGGGGATAGGAAGTATTGAATTTCCCGGTATCGGAACATCTGCTCCGCCGGATACAACGGTGAAAAAACAAGATCCTGCACCGCCACTCACGGCAGAGGCTATACGGAAACAGCCCGCTGCCAACAATCCTCAGCAGAAAACAACTAACTTCCCGGAAACCGCTGCCTCACAGCAGGCCGGCGGTACGGGTAAGGCTGCACGCCCACAACAATCCAGCGGTAGCAGGGAGCGTTCCTTCTTCCTGTCCAACTGGTTTCGCCGGTCATCCGGCGGTGGTATCCGCAACAGCAGTGATGGTCCGCGGCCTGGCCTTATCCCTTTTGCCGGCGTAGGTGTTTCCCTGGAAGAATCATTTATCGTCAACGGACAGCTACAGGCAGGCATGCCCTTCCTGTATGCGCTGGCTTCCTGGGGCACCGGTCGCAATGCGTCCGGGCTGCGGTACGGTGCGGGTATCTCCGCTCCGCTGGGAGAGAACTGGCGGCTGCATCTGCAGGGCACCACAGGGAGAATGCAGTTCGATTATGACTCCGCCACTTTTTTAAAGAAGGAAATCCGTATGCGCTGGCAGAAGCTGGCGCTAATCGCAGAACGGCGGCTCAACGACCATCTGGGCGTGCAGGCAGGCATATCGCTGAATATACTGCGGACGGAATATTATGCTATGGACAGGCCTGAACCCCTGGGACGTGAGGAAGAAGCGGCCCTTAAAGACGTACGTTATTTCAAACCGCTATATACCATCAGCGATACTTTCAGCCCTGATGCGGCGGATAACCGGAAAATGTGGCTGGGCGTACAGGTGAGTGTTATTTACCGGTTGCATTTCCGGAAAGCGCAGTAAAAAATCAGGCTACGCTCTTAGCCGGGTCCTGCTGGAAAATATGCGTCAGCATTTTATACAGCTCGGGATGTTTCTCCGACAACAAATCGGGTCTTTCAAAAAAATACTCAGAAATAACTGCAAAAAATTCTGCCTGGTTAGTGGCGCCGTACGGGTTAATATCGGTGCGGCCTTCGGTCATTTCCTGGATGGTCTGATGCACCAGTTTAAGCCACGGAATACTGTAGCTGTGCTCCAGTAGTTTGGTAGGAAGCCCGTCTACAGAACCATCGGCTTTGTCCAGCAGGTGTACGAACTCGTGGATGGCGGTATTGCTTTTGTCGGTGGTATTGGAAAAGCCTTCCCGCAGCGCGGAGCGGGAAAGGATCATCTGCCCGTTGAGCGCGCCGCTGCCTACCATGCCCAGGATATTCCGGCGGTTGCCTTCATACTGGTACGATTCGTCAAAGGTGTCGGGGTAGAGGATCACGTTGGTGAGATTAAAATACTCCCAGTTTTTAAAGCCGAAGATGGGGATGATGGCGCTGGCTGCCACCAGTACGCGGTCAAGTGCTTCTACTTCCGTTCCTACGCCTTCGATATGCGTCCTTTTCAGGAAACGTTGTACCTGTTGCTCAAAGCGGTTTTTATCCGCTTCCGTGAGTTGCTGGTAGTAGCGTACATGTGTTTGCAGCAGTTCCCGGTAGGTGTCGGGAACTGCTGTTTTTTTCAATTGATGGCGGTTGACCTGGTTCTTGAGGTACAAGAACAGGATGAGCCCTATCATTATTAATCCGAATAATACCATGATCATGTTACCGGGTGTTATTGTTATTTCCGGTACGCCTTGAACTCAGAGCCTTGTTTCCATTGCGGGAAAGTGCTTTCGTTGCTGAGGGTATAGCCAACGTCGAACATGAGGCGTACATCTTCTACCATGCCGTCCATCACCCAGGTATCAGGGTTAAACTCGTCAGCGGGGGAGTGGTAACGTAAACGGTTATACTCTGCAGTTTTTTCTTTGCCGGAGCCGGGAGCTTTGCCTAAGATATCGTTGCCTGGGCCCAGGTATAAACCGGGGATACCCTTTTTAGCAAAGTTAAAGTGATCTGAGCGGAAAAACCAGCCGCCTTCGGGATTGGCTTCCGGAACGGTCACGCGGCCCTGTTTGGCCGCCGCCCGATGGGCATATTCGTCCAGTTCCGACTGGCCCATGCCGATCACGGTCACGTCTTTGGTGCGGCCAAAAGTATTGAGTACGTCCAGGTTGATGTCTGCCACTGTTTTTTCGGCTTTGAAAACAGGGTGACTGGCATAGTATTCGGAGCCGAGCAGGCCTTGTTCTTCGCCGGTGACGGAGAGGAACAGCACGGAGCGGGCGGGTTTCTGTTGAAGGCGGGTGAAAGCGGTGGCCAGTTCCAGCAGGCCGGCGGTGCCGGTGGCGTTGTCTACGGCGCCGTTGTAGATAGAGTCGCCTTTCACCGGTTCACCGATACCGAAATGGTCCCAGTGGGCCGAAAATACTACGCATTCATCGGGTCTTTTGCTGCCCGGCAGTATGGCCAGCACGTTATGGGAAGTGGATTTTTTGATGGTATTGTTGATCACCAGCGATGTTTGCAGGTGGAGGTCCACCGGTTTAAAATCCTTCTGTTTCGCTTTTTCCATGATATCGGGGGAGATGCCGGCCAGCTGGAAAATTTTCCTGGCGGCGTCCTGGGTGATCCAGCCTTCGAGGGCGGTCCTCGACATATTATTGTCTGCCGTCTGCAGATGTAGTTTGGAGTTGGACCATCCGCTGCGCACTACCTTCCAGGGGTAGCTGGCGGAGGCTGTTTCATGGATGATGATCACTCCCGCAGCGCCTTGCCGGGAGGCTTCTTCGAATTTGTAGGTCCACCGGCCGTAGTAGGTCATGGTGCGGCCTTTAAAAAGCGTGTTGTCGGCGAAGCCGGGGTCGTTGATCATCACGATGACGGTCTTGCCTTTCACATCCAGGCCGGCATAGTCGTTATGGCCGTATTCCGGCGCCACGATACCGTAACCGGCAAACACCAGTTCCGAATTACTGATGCTGACCTGCTCCTGTACGCGGCGGGTGCCTGCCACATAATCGTCGAGGTATTGTAACGACACTTCGCCTTTGGCGCCTTTGACAACCAGGTTGCCGGCGGGTTTGGAGCCGATGGACACCATAGGCACTTCCTGGAAGTAACTGTTGCCATTGCCGGGCTTCAGTCCCAGCGCTTTGAACTGTGCCGCCAGGTAGTGGATGGCGCTGTCTTCGCCGCGGGTGAAAGGCTTGCGGCCTTCAAAGGCGTCGGAGGCAAGTACCTGTATATGCCTGGCGAAACTGTTGGCATTGATCGCCCGGATGGCGGACGAATCCTGGGCGTGAACGCCCTGCCACAGCAGGGAGGCGGCCATGCTAAAGAGTATGGGTGCTTTCAAAATAAGATAATTAATAATAAACAAAAACCATTCATGATAAAAATAACGAAATTAAAAATACGAAAAGCGGGAGGCGGATTTACAAGTCATTCACAATAAAAGAAGCGGTTGTTTCAATCTAAACCCTTAATTTGCCGCCAGAAATCAGAACAACAATTGCTCCCCACGGGCCAACCAAAATGCTCAGCTGTATGCTCAACGCACATCGCTCAACCGAATCCAGCGCAGGCCGGTACGGTGAAAAGGATTACGCCGGCTTCTGGTATGAAATGCAGCAGGACAATGAACAGGGACTGTATAAAATTTACCATGACCTCTACGATAATTTCTACCACTATGGTATATCCGTGGTGCTGGACAAAGGCATGGTAAAAGAAGCCATCAACGACATTTTTGTAGACATCTGGCGCAAGCGCCACCAGCTCGACATGCCGGAAAATATCCAGGCGTATTTGTTTATCTGCTTTAAAAGAAAACTGTATAAACTGCTGACCAAAAGCCAGAAAGGTACTGTGCTGGCCGACAGCCAGCTGTTCCCCGAGCCGGAGGAGCAGCCCTACGAAACAGTGCTGATACGCCAGGAAACCGACAGCCTGGTAAAACAAAAGCTGGAAAAAATGCTGGCACTCCTCACCAGTCGCCAGAAAGAATTTATCAGGATGCGTTTCTACGAAGACCTGAGCATAGAGGAAATAGCTGTTAAGACCGCCGCCACTCCCCGGACCATCTATAACACCATCCACAACGCCCTCGTACGTATCCGGGAGGTCTATAACGATGCCACTTTTATCGCGCTACTGCTGCTTTTGATCGATCTGGAAAATTTTTCCTGATTTCTTTGGTAAAAAAAGAAAGATACCCCCCTCTTTATAGTTAAATGCCTGCTATGGACTTACAGCAGTATAAGGCCGAAGACTTTATATTAAATGACTCATTTGTGCGTTACTGCCTCCGCAGCAACGATACAGACGTGCAGTTCTGGGAAGACTGGCTGGAACGGTACCCGCATAAGCAGGAAGAAGCTGCCAAAGCCCGGGAATGGTTGTTCCGGCTGGGCCTGCGCATTACGCCGGAAGAAAAGGAAGCCGAGTTCGGCAAACTGAAAGCCGCGCTGGCGGTGGCCGATACGCCGGTCAGGAAGATCTCCTGGAAGCGGATCGCCCGCATC
>NZ_CAMLHC010000052.1 GCF_946479755.1 uncultured Chitinophaga sp.
CTTGCGACCTCCTGCTCCCAAAGCAGGCGCGATAACCGGGCTACGCTACGCCCCGTTCCGACAGGATACCGTTTCCGGCAAATCGGGATGCAAATGTAGGTATAAATTTCACAAAACCAAATTCTTCAAAAAAAAATCCCCTCAGGCGTCTTTTCGCAGGCAGGCGACGATAGCGACAATGGTAGCGATGATGCCGGCATAGGTACGAATGGTATGCCACATGTTCCATGGTGCTGCAAACTGTTCACGGGCGGCATGTAACTGTTCTGCGGAAGCGCCGGACACGGATACTTTCGCGAGCGCGTCGTTCAGCGGCACGTTGCAGACGGAAGTAACGCCCAGTACAAAGATGATGTACAGCGCAGCGGCGATCCATAACAGGCTTCTCCTGCGGCCCTGTTGCTGATAAGCGGCCAGCGGCAGGAAGACGGCGGCCCCGAGGAAAACGAAGATAAACACCGGGTTAACGATCACATCGTTGATAGCCTGCATGGCGGTGATATACTCCGCATCTTTCAAACGGGCAAAGGCCGGGTTAATGGAGACTTCAAATCCGAAAAATATACCGGTCAGCAGGCCGGTGGTCAGCACTGCGAGTATGAGTACGATCTGTTTTGCGTTCATGGAATAAATGATTTATACCCCAAAGCTAGGGCAGGCAGGATTGTGAAAATTGAACAAAACCGACAAGAGACTATTTAAGTTTCAGCATTTCCTCCCCCGTTTCATCGAGTAACTTCTGGAACTGATAGGGGGAGCAGCCGGTAAATTCTTTAAAAGAGCGGATAAAATGGGATTGGTCGGCATAATCGTTTTCAAAGGCGATATCTGACAGCTTATTGTAGTCGCTGCTTTTCAGCTGGTGCAGGGAGGCCTGGTACTGGCATATACGGGAAAATAATTTGGGGGTGATGCCCACCTGCTCTTTAAACCGTCTTTCAAAAGTGCGTTCTGTCAGCTGCAGCTTCTCCTGCAGGTCACGGAGGGAAATGGCGCCGTTGGCAGCAGTTATCTGCGCCACGGCATAGTCCACCTGCGGATCTGTAGACGCCGCATTGCCGGTGATCCTGTTGTGCAGCCAGACGGAGAGGATGTCCACCTGCGTGGTGGTGGAACCAGCAGCCGCCAGTTGTTCCGGCAGTTGGTGATGGCCGGGCAGCAAGTGTACGTCCACACAATCGTTGGTCAGTTCACCTGCGTTGAGGCCGAATACAGATTTCAGGCCGTTAGGCTGAAAAATGACGCCGGTAGCTTTGGCAGCCCCTAACGACGCGAGTTCCACGTTTTTTGTGGTCTGGCCGTACAGGAACATCTCCGGCAGTTTTTTACTTTCCCGGATAAAAGCGCCAACATCAGGGCGCTGAAAGATCAGGCCCGGACAACCATCCACCAGCGAGCCAAATGCTTTGGCCAGCGCCTGCGGATCATCGCCTTCCAGCGTCCAGAAATAACGGATGTAAGCCTGCAGGTGCGCAGGCGCCGGAATGAGTTCGTACCGGATATGGGTATCTGCGATTTTCATCTCCCTAAAATTACACAAAAAGGAGGATAGCTTAAACACACCGGAAAATTATCTGTAAACGTGATAACATCCTTAACTTTAAGGCATGCATCAACAGGTTATTCAGGCTATCGAAAACATCATACCACTGGAAGCGGATGAAAAGACTTTTATCACTTCACTTTTTAAGTTCAAAAAATACAACAAACAGGATTATTTTCTGCGGGAAGGCCAGGTGTGCAGAGCGGTAGGCTTTATCAACAGCGGGCTCGTACGTTACTATGCCACCGACGCCAACGGAGAAGAACAGCTATACGATTTCGGTAAAGAAAATGACTTCATGTGCAACTACAGCAGCTTCCTGGACCATTCCCCTTCGGCCAGCAATATCCAGTTTATGGAAGACAGCGAAGTGCTCTCTATTTCTTACGAGGACCTGCAACGGCTATACGCCGGCATAAAACAGGGCGAACGTTTCGGCCGTCTTGTATGTGAACAGCTCTACGTATATGCCATCAGAAAAATAGCTTCTCTCTACGCGGATTCGCCCGAGCAACGGTACCTGCAGTTCCTGGCAGACTATCCCGGCCTGCAGCAACGCATCCCGCAATACTACGTTTCCTCTTTTGTAGGGGTAAAACCGCCGTCACTGAGCCGCATCCGCAAGAGAATGGCCTCCCGGCAGATTTATTAACCCAGGTGAACGGACAGGTTTCAGCGTCGTCATAGCTTTGTTTCATCATTCAAAAACAAAGCATATGAAACAGCTATTTTATTACCTCACCCTGCTCACCGGCCTGCTTTTAGTCTTTATCGGCGCCCGTTTCCTGCTGCTGCCGATGCCGGCTGAAACCGCCTTTGGCATTCACACCGCCACCGGCGGCGATTATTCCTTCCATTACATCAAGGGCATCCGTGACCTCTTTACCGGCGCTATCATCGTGATCCTTTTACTGGCGCGGGAACTCCGGGCAGCCGGCTTCCTGCTGCTCGCCGGCAGCATTATCCCCATGGTGGATTTCTCCATCGTGATGAGCCACGCGGATTATGAAACGGCCCGCCTGTACCCACATGCCATCGCAGTAGTACTCTGCCTGGTACTGGGCTTCCACTATATCCGTACGACCGCTAAATCCTGATCCATGCTGCTTTTCAATATCCTGCTGTTAATACACTTCGGCGCTTTCGCCGGCTACCTCTTCATCCTGGCCTCTTTATGGAAAGATGTCACCGTGCCACGGGATAAAACAGGATTGATACTGGGTATCATTATCCTGCTCACCGGTATCGCGCTTGCCGCGCTGAAATACCCGGCCATCAACTATTACAAAGTAATCCCCAAGCTGCTGATATTCGGGGTGATCACGGTGCTGAATGTCCGCTTTGCCGACAAGCCCTTTACACGGCCGGCCTATTACTGGCTGACAGGCCTCACCCTGCTGGCAGCACTGATTGCTGTTGTCAGGATGTAAATGCCGGTAAAACATCGTATCTATGTAAAACCGGACATACCACTGTATCAAAACCGGACGTACTGCTGTTTTCATCGCTCTGTAACTACCTGACAATCAACAGAACGGTAAAATGGCACCATCCTAGTGGCTGCACGGTCTAAACTTTCCATCATGCTTCGGAGTCACTTCAGGATCGCCACCAGGAATCTGTGGAAACACAAGGGTTTTTCCATTATCAATATCGCCGGGCTCACACTGGGCATCGCCTGCAGCCTGTTGATTTTCCTGTGGGTGCAGGACGAAAGGAGCGTGGATGCTTTCCATGCCAACAGCACACAGATCTACAGCGTATACAAAAGACTATACCACGAAGGCTCCATAGATGGCAGCTACCCGACGCCCGGCCTGCTGGCGGAAGAACTGAAGCGCACCATGCCGGAAATAGAAAAAGCTTCCGGCCTGGGATGGTCCAGCACCAAAGCTTTTGCCTCCGGCGATAAAATACAGCGGGAAGAAGGACGGGCTGCCGGCGCCGATTTCTTTGAGATATTCAGCTACCCTTTGCTGGAAGGCACTGCCCGCGAAGCGCTGAGCGCACCGGAAAATATTGCCATCTCCCGGAAAATGGCCACCGCTTTCTTCGGCAGCCCGGGGAAAGCCATGCATAAAACGATCCGGTATGACAACCGTATAGACTTTACCGTGAGCGCGGTATTTGAAGACCTGCCTGCGAATGCATCGCAGCGATTCGATTTCCTGCTCAACTGGGAGGCCATGAAAAAAGAAAACAGCTGGCTGCTCGACTGGGGCAACAATGGCCCGGAGACCATCGTCATGCTGCGCCCGGGCACCAATGCCGCGCTGCTGGAGCAGAAAATCGTCGGTTTCCTGCGCACCTATAACCGCCAGAACCCCAGCTACCATGCTGAACTGGGCCTCCAGCGCTATGACGAACGTTATCTGCACTCCCGGTTTGAAAATGGAAAAATCAGCGGCGGCCGCATCACCTATGTCAAACTGTTTAGCCTGGTGGCGGTGTTTATCCTGCTGATCGCCTGCATCAATTTTATGAACCTGACCACCGCCCGCTCGGCCAACCGGCTAAAGGAGATAGGCGTACGCAAAGCGATGGGCGCCGTGCGCGGCCAACTGGTCCGCCAGTTCATCGGAGAAGCGGTATTGATCGCTTTTCTGGCGGGCATACTGGCATTACTGCTGGTGATACTCGTACTACCGGCGTTCAATCAGCTGACCAGCAAAGTCATTGTATTACCGCTGCAGCAGCCGCTTTTCTGGGCCTCTCTCACCGGACTGACGCTGTTCACCGGCGTTATTGCCGGCAGCTACCCGGCCCTGTTCCTGTCGTCCTTTAATCCTGTAAAAGTGCTGAAGGGCCAGTTGCAGCAAAAAGGGAGCAGCCTATGGCTGAGAAAGGGACTGGTCACCTTTCAGTTTACCCTGTCTATCGTCCTGATCATCTCTACCATCCTGGTGTCCCGTCAGATACATTTCATACAGGCCGCTAACCTGGGATATGACCGGGAGAACCTGGTGTACATTCCGGTAGAAGGCGATCTGGCCGCTCAGAAAACAGTGTTCAAACAGGAGGCGCTTCAGCTACCCGGCGTAATGGCTGTCAGCCAGATGCTGGGCAGCCCCACCGATCTGAGTCTTCAGACCAACGGTGTTGACTGGGAAGGCCGTGACCCTAATGTCAAATCCTATTTCAACCACTCCACCGTAGGGTATGATTTTGTGAAGACCATGCATTTGCAATTGACGGCTGGTAGGGATTTCTCCCGGGAATTTGCCACCGATTCCGTGGGTTATGTGCTGAATGAAACCGCTGCCAAAAAAATCGGGTTTAAAGAGCCGGTCGGACAGCAGCTCAGTTTCTGGGGTAAAAAAGGACAGATCGTCGGTGTGGTCAAAGACTTCCATTTCCAGTCGCTGCACAAGCAGATAGAACCGCTGATCCTACGGCTGGACAACAGCCGCGCCAGCGGTATCTTCGGCTCTTTCCAGGCGGGCAGCTTCCTGGTGCGGATACAACCGGGGAAAACGCGGCAGGCATTGAGCGCGCTGGAGCAATTGCATCAACAGCTAAATCCAAGGTATCCGTTCAGTTACCAGTTTTCCGACCTTGAATATGACCGGCTGTATAAAAGTGAGCAGGTAATTGGACGGTTGTCCGTTATCTTCGCAGTGCTGGCAATTTTTATTTCCTGCCTGGGATTACTGGGGTTGTCTGTTTTCACCGCAGAACAGAAAACCAAAGAAATCAGTATCCGGAAAGTACTGGGCGCCAGCAGTCTTTCCCTGTTCCGCGTCCTGTCGGCCGATTTCATGTCGCTGGTAGGTATTGCTTTCCTGATTGCCGTGCCCCTGGCCTGGTACGCCATGCATCAGTGGTTACAGCAATTTGCCTATAAGACCAGCATCAGCTGGTGGACGTTTGCACTGTCGGGCCTGCTGGCCGTGATGATTGCCCTTGGCACCGTGAGTATTCAGGCAATCCGCACCATCAACATCAATCTTATCAAAAGCCTGAGAGGCGAGTAAAAATATTGCGTTAAAAAGCGAACGCAGGTATGTTAGAAGTATTATACAGCAGGGTGTCTTTTACAGGCGCCCTTTTTTTATGATGACATATTCCTTCAGCAGTTCAGGACATCAGAGAATAATAAAAAAGGCCGGCGCACTATAAATAGCGCCGGCCTTTCAGTATATCCTGCAGCGTTAGTTAACGTTACCTAATATGGTATTACCACTACCTGCCGGCATATCATACAGCTTCGTCAGATTTCCGCCATCAATATCACAGGAATACAGATCTTCCTTATAAGTTTCGTTAGCCCCTGATGATACGATGAAGAAAAGTTTTCTGCCATCCGGTGAAAGGCGCACTTCATCATTGATGGACTGGCCTGCGCTCAGCACAACATTCACCTTTACTTTTCCGGTGCCGTCATAGTTCATTGTCCATATCTCAGTACCTGCGTTATGACGGTATTGTAAGAACACCACTTTGTTGTTCAACGGTTTCACAGGCGTTTCCGCCTCTGCGGATTTTTTACAACTGATCTGGAACATCAGCATGGAAGCTGAAAACATTAACAGCGCGAAAGAACCAAGGATGAGCTTTTTCATATTCGAAGATTACATTTAGGTTGAACACACAATATATATAATGGAAATTTTACATTATAAAATATTTTAAATCAACTTCTCGTGTAATCCTTTTACGATTTTTCTGTAAAAATTGTAAGTTCGTTGAAACAGCATTCCCAAGATGGAGACATTGCAAACCGAACGGCTATTCATACAACCCATCACGACTCATGAAGCTGCCTTTATTTTTGTACTGGTGAATACCCCTGCCTGGAAACAGTTTATCGGCGACCGGCACGTACATCATATCGACGATGCCATTGGTTACATACAACGGGTGATCGATAATCCAGACACGGATTTCCGGGTGGTATGCCGGCAACACGACCAGCAGCCGCTAGGCATTGTTACCGTCATCAAGCGGGCCTACCTGCCGCATCATGATATCGGCTTCGCCTTCCTGCCCGAGCATGCCAGCCAGGGTTACGCCTTTGAAGCTGCATCTGCCCTGCTGGAAGAGCTAAAAAAAGAAAAGACGCACACCCATATCCTGGCAACCACACTGCCGGACAACAAACGCTCTATCCACTTACTTGAAAAGCTGGGACTTCATTACAGCGAAACAATTCAGTACAACGGCGAAGAACTGCTGTTGTTTGAAAAGTTGCTGGCGTAAGTATATTCATCACATTGTAAATCTTCAACGCACATGCTACTCAGGAACAAAAATGCTGTTATTTATGGCGCTGGCGGCTCATTGGGCGGCGCTGTAGCAGCAGCGCTGGCGCAGGCCGGCGCGCGTGTATTTTTGACCGGCCACCGGCTGGCTTCTGTGCAACAAACAGCAGACAGGATAAAAGCCGCCGGCGGGCAAGCGGAAGCGGCCGAAGTAGACGCCTTCGATGAAAAGGCCGTCACCCAACATCTCGCTGCCGTACAACAACAGTACGGTACGGTAGACATCTCCTTCAACGCCGCTGGTGTAGATGTTATCCAGGATGTGCCACTCATCGAGCTTTCGGTAGATGATTACGTTACTCCTGTAACCCGCTTTCTGCAAACCCGCTTCCTCACGGCCAAAGCAGCCGGACAGCTCATGAAAGCACAGGGGTCCGGCGTCATCCTTTTCCTGACCGCCACACCTGGCGGGATCGGCTACCCGCTTACCGGCGGATTTGCCGCCGCCTGTTGCGCTATCGAAAGCCTCTCCAGGAACCTCGCTTCCGAACTGGGCATCTATGGCGTCCGTGTGGTGACCATCCGCTCCGGCGGCTCTCCCGACTCTAACGTGTTCAAATCAGCCATGGAACAGTATCCTGAACTGGTGAAAGACGCACTCACCAAAATGGAAGCCGACACCATGCTGAAACAGCTGCCCCTGATGGAAGACATCGCACAAACGGCCGTATTCCTGGCGTCCGGCATGGCCGGTAAAATCACCGGCGTTACCATAGACGTGACCGCCGGCACCACCGCCGCACTGAACTACAGGGTGTCCCACCAGCAAGCTGCTTCATCCGAAAACTAAATAAAAAAGGCAGCCTATGGCTGCCTTCCCTTTCAGTTACATCTGATATAATGGCTTGTAAAGTCCGTCTGACAACGCCACCACTTCCCGGTGCAGCGCCTTCAGGCGCTCCACATTTTCTGCGATCGTTGCTTTGGATACGCAAAGGATCGCTTCTGTTTTCTCCTGCAGGTCAACCGGCAGTTTAGCGGCATGCTGCAATTGCGCCATCACTCTTTTATCGCCCAGCGGATAACGTTCATTGATCGCAAACAATGCCGCCATTATATTTTTCACCGCGCGGGCCAGGCAGCCGACCGTGTTATACACATCCTGCTTCTCCGCAAAGCCGGCAGTTTGCCAGAGGGTGAAATCAGCCGACCACAGCGATTCGCGGATGATCGTTTCCTTCAATGCCGGAGGATATACCGATACCGTTTCTTTCCATGCCGCCAATGTGCCGGCAGGGTCGTACAATGGCCGGCAGATGCTCACTTCCGCCAGGTAAATAACGGAAGAAAAACCGTAAGGCGGTTGCTGTTCAAAATGATTTTCCCATACGCCCTGCTGTGCCTTGTCAATGGTTTCCTGCACCTGCTGTATGTTCCGGTATAAAAAATCCATCTTACCGGCTGCCGTCATCATCCACGCCCCGCCATTCACCCAAGGGCCCCATTCGTAGAAGCCGGTCACCGTAGCGGGACTCACAGCATACTGCGCTACCACACTCCTGATATCTTCTATGCGGAACGGCTTGTTTGCATGATAGTAGATCCCGATATCCAGGTCAGACTGGTCCGATGCCATACCTGCGGCGTAAGAACCGCCCAGCACAATGGCTGCCACGCCTTCCACCTGCTGCAGGTCGTTAGCAATCTGCGTTAATAGCTGTTGTTTATTTTCCGGTAAATGCATGATTACTGATTAATTAACTGACCGGACAGCCAGCATTCCACCTGGATAATTTCATTGACCACCGGTGCTTTTTCAAAAAAGCCGGCATCCGCCACCACATCTATCTCTCCGCCGAGGGTATCTACCAGCAGCACATAGAAGATTTGCCCCGTAAGCGCATTCTTCCTGCCTTCTGCCTGCCTGATAGTGCCTGTAAAAAATCCGAACGCCTCCGGGGTGGCAGGCTTTCCTTCCTCCGTTCCGGAAAACAATCCGCTGGGAATAAATGACTGTACCGCAAACTTAGGTTCTGTTGTTTGTGCAGCATCGAAGGCTGCTTCGTTTTCATACAGCTGTACATCCTGTGCAAAGGCTGTCAGCTGAATTTCGACATCGGCCGGAAAGGACACCGGCTCCAGCGCTTTAAAATCAGGCACGTCGAATACGAAAGGATACAGCCCGCTTTCCGGCTGTTGCAGCTCCGCCGGTGCTGCCCAGGCATAGAAGCCGCCATCCAGCGGATTCTCCGGCCTTTCCACCGTGGCGGTCAGGCAAACCTTCCGCCGGCTGCTTCCTTTAAAGTGTGGGTTAGCGCCAATACATTCGTTCGCATTATTAAGCTGTATCCACAGTTCTGCGCCCGATTCATCCGCATACACCGCATATGTTCCGTCATTCACCCTGATGAGCGTACTTTCATGATACGTCTTCTCCAGCAAATCCTGAAATTCCTCTTCCGTATTAATATCAAAACCGATGTCTGAAAAGTTGCTCATAATAATTTCCGTTTAAAGCGGGAAAGGTACAAAGTCGCCCACAATCCCGGAAGATAATTTTAGTTTAAACCTACTTATTTTTTTAATTAATTATTGTTTTACGATAATTAATTATTATTTTTAGATCATCAATTTAAATTCCCGGTAAATGCGTCGTACTAAAATCATCTCGAAAATATTGTTCTGCATCAGCAGGATACTGGCCCTGGGCTACCTGCTCATGATCGTTTACGCCATTGTTTGTTTGCTTACTCACCGGAACATACAACCGGCGGATGGAGGTGCATATGTACAGATCCTGTTTCCCTTTACCGGCAGCCCTTTCCTGATTATTGAAAACACCCCTACCTACATCGCTTTTTCTTTCCTGCTGCCGCTCGTCCTCTACAGTATGTTTTTCTGGCTGGCATCGGAGGTGTTTAAAGTATTTCATCAGCCCAGGTTGTTCGCTGCACAACACATCATTCACCTGCGGCGCTTTTATCTCTTTAACGTGTTCATACCCGGCGCCGCAGCCCTGCTGTCAAGGCCTTTCACGGTAGTAGAAAAAGGCGTCTGGCTGCTGGTCATCGTTCATTTTTTCCTGGGCATCTTCATCTATTTTCTGGCAGCGATTTTCACACAGGGATTACAATTACAAAAAGAACAGGACTTATTTATATAGTTATGCCAATTATCGTAAACATCGACGTAATGCTTGCCAAACGTAAAATGCAAAGCAAAGAATTGGCAGAACGGCTGGGCATCACGCCGGCAAATTTATCCATACTGAAGACCGGGAAGGCCAAAGGCATTCGTTTCGACACCCTCGAAGCGATCTGCCAGATCCTCGACTGCCAACCCGGCGACATCCTGGAATACAGACCGGAAGCATAATCCGTTCATACCACACGCTAAAAAAAGGCAATGCATTTCATTGCCCGGAATCGTATTGCCCAAACATTTATGCCATGAACAGACTTAACATTGATCAGTTGTCCGTCATCTATTCCAACGGGGTAAAAGCATTGCAGCATATTTCGCTGGACATCACCAACGGTATGTTTGGCTTGCTGGGACCTAACGGCGCCGGCAAGTCCACCCTGATGAAAACCATTGTGGGCCTGCAACGGCCTCACCAGGGAAAAATCAGTTTCAATGGTGAAGATGTCGTGGACAATCCTGCCTTCCTCAGAAAACAAACCGGTTTCCTTCCCCAGGACTTCGGTGTTTATCCCAAAGTGTCTGCCTATGACCTGCTGCAACACCTTGCCGTATTAAAAGGGGTAAACAATGCACGGCAACGGAAAACACAGATACTGGACCTGCTGGCGAAAGTAAACCTGTACGATGTGCGGCGCAAGGCCGTACATACTTTTTCCGGCGGCATGAAACAACGGTTTGGCGTGGCGCAGACGCTGCTGGGCCATCCGCAGATGATCATCGTAGACGAACCTACGGCCGGGCTGGACCCCGAAGAAAGAAACCGTTTCAATACCCTCCTCAGCGACATCAGCGAAGAGATGATCGTTATCCTCTCCACGCACCTCGTGGAAGACGTGCGCAACCTCTGTTCCACGATGGCCATCATCCGGCAGGGAATGCTGCTGGCCACCGGAGTGCCGGAAACCATGATCGCCGACCTGCAGGGAAAAGTATGGACAAAGGTCATCCCGGCCGCTGCGCTGCCGGCGTACCGGGAGCAGTACCCTATCATCGGGCAGCAACTGATTTCCCGGGAGATGCATATTTCCGTATATGCAACCCATCAGCCGGCGGGCTTTTCAGCCGCTATTCCCACCCTCGAACATGTTTACTTTCACACCTTATGCCGTCCCGCATGAATGCTGTTTTTTTGTTTGACATCCGCCGCTCTTTCAAAAGCATGGTCACCTACGCTGCCGCCACACTACTGCTGCTCACGGGAATATTCGCCGGCTATAATTTCAATCTTTATGCCGGCGAAGGCGTTGGCCCCAACACGCCCTACAGTATAGGCTTTATGCTTGGAATACTCAGCCTGTCCGTCATCTTCATCTCCACCGTGTGTGCGTCAGCGTTATTATTCCGGGAATGGGACAACCGCTTCGACACTTTACTGTTCAGTACCCCGCTGAGCAAGGGACGTTATATATGTGGCCGGTTCCTTGCCTTATATGCTTTTACCGCTTCCGGTTTTCTGTGGATGACCATCGGCTTTGCAGCAGGACAATACCTGCGGACCGGCATCACCGTTTCTTTGCATTATTACGGTTACGCCTATATTCTTTTTGGTGGCATCAACAGCCTGTTTGTATGCAGTGTTTTATTCCTCCTGGCATGGCAAACGAAAAACAAGCTGATGATGGCGCTGGGCGGCCTGCTCCTCTATGTACTGTATATGGTGACGCTGCTTTTCTCGGGAGCCCCCTTCATGGCCCAGGCTTCCCCACAGTCGCTGTCCGCCCAACAGATATCAGCGCTGACAGACCCTTTCGGCATATCGGCTTACTTTTATATGAGCCGGGATTTCACGGTCCCACAGCGTAAAATGCTGCTGGTACCGCTATCAGGTCATCTGCTTGCCAACAGGCTGGGTACGGTGGTTTTATCCGTCCTGTTGATCACCATCGGCTACAAAAGGTTCAGTTATACCCTGCGACGACCACCCAGAGCCAGCGCTCCGTCCCCGGCAGAGCATATTACTACAACTACCTATGCTCCGGCAACCACTATCAATAATTTACGTACACGGGCACACGCCGTATGGTCGTTTACCCACATGGATATCCAACAGACGCTCAAAAGCATTCCCTTTGCCGCCAGTGTGATCCTCCTGCTTTTTTACATGGGCATGGAATTGTTCGGCACCATAGAAAGCGGCATCCGTTTGCCGCAACAATACGCCAGTTCCGGACTGCTGGCGGGTACCATCTTAAAAAACTTTCATCTTACAGGCGTAATATTGCTGGTCTACTTTGTGCATGAGCTGTACTGGAAAAGCAGTATGGTCAGGCTGCTGCCACTGGAAAAAACAACCATCCACGGCGCCGCCAGGCTATGGGGGCACTGGTGCAGTTGTCTGCTACTACTGAGCGGTTACACGGGAATACTTATTCTACAGGCCATCGCATTCCAGCTGGCTTATGGTTATCCGCATATCGACTGGGCCGCCTATGGTGGCATTATATTGTTCAATACCTGTCCGTTGCTGCTGCTGGCCGCCATGTTACTGCTACTCCATCAACGGGCCCGCCATCACTATATAGCGCTGGGGTTGTGTATGCTGACTGCGCTGATCACCGCGGGCCCTTTGTCACGTTATGTGCTGACTACACCATTACTGCGGTTTTTCACAGGATACAGCGGCGCCTACAGTGATTTTAACGGCTACGGCAGTTATACTTTCTTTTTTGCGCAACGGCTGCTCTTCGGCGCCTGCGTAGTGGCCATACTCTGGTTAATGAAGGATATCCTGAAGGGCAGGCGATGGGGACTGGTCATTGTATTGCTGGGGACCGGCACTTTCACTGCCATTAGTTTTATGAAAGGATATCATCCCAAAGATGACACGACAGAACAGGCTGCTGCCGTCCGATATGAAAAACGTTACCGTCATTATCAATCCATTCCCCAACCGGTGGTCACTGCCGTCACAACCTGTATTCATCTCTATCCTGCACAACAGCGCTATAGGATAAGCGGAAGCTATATTATAAAAAACAAGGCCGGCACACCGATTAACAAGGTGCTGCTTAATTTTGATGAAGCGCTGGACATTATACAGGCAGATTATATTTCCGCAGCGGATTCTATCCGTATCCTGCCTCACGTATCTGAGCTGGCCTTAACACGCCCGCTGGCGCCGGGTGACAGCGCAGCTATTTATTTCGAGCTCTCTTATCACTGGTCGGCCGTTAACGGTCACCAGTCGTTCAATGCTATCATTGAGAATGGTTCCTTTATGCGCATCAGCCGCTATTATCCGCAAATAGGTTATCAGGCAGACCGCGAGCTGACCGACACCTTATTGCGGCAACAATACGCGTTAGGTGCGGCTACGGCCGTGGCCAAGCTGGAAGATACTGCCAGGGCGCCGCAGGACTTTATCCGGCTGGATATGGTCATCTCTACAGATGCCTCCCAAACCGCCATAGGTACCGGAGCACTGACTTCGCGGTGGAAAGAAGGCGGCAGAAATTACTTCCGTTATCAGCCCGGGGTACCGGTACCGTTCCGTTTCGCTGTGTCATCGGCCGGCTATCGCATCCAACGGGAACGGTACAACGGCGTTGACATCGTAGTCTGTTATCATCCCCTGCACGCAGAGAATGTAGAACGCCTGGTTGCCGGTGCGCGGCAAACGCTGGACTACTGCCGGCAAAATTTTGGGCCTTACCCGTTTAGCAGCATCACATTTGCGGAAGTATCCTCTTTTACGAGGGGCTTTGCCGGCACCGCTTATCCCGGCGTTATCTACATGACCGAAGACATGCTGTTCCATGCTAAGATAGGTGCAGACGGGCAACAGGACGTCATTCATGAAATAGCGGCCCATGAGCTGTCACACCAGTGGTGGGGCAACAGCCAGATAGACCCCGACAACCGGGAAGGCGCCATCATGCTGACCGAGACGCTGGCCATGTACACGGAAATGATGTTATATAAGAAAAGATATGGCAGTGAAAAAATGCAGGAAAGGCTGAAAGTACATCAGCAGATTTATGAGGCGGAGAAGGGGTTGACGGTCAACCAGCCTTTATATAAAGTATCAGGTAAAAACGCGCATATCGCTTATTCCAAAGGCGTGCTGACGATGGTAGCGCTGAGTGAATTAATCGGGGAAGACAAGGTAAATCTGGCGTTGAAGCACTTTCTGCAGCAGCATCGCTACCCTCTGCCCAAGCCTGTTTCCACGGATCTTATACAGGCATTTCTGGCAGTTAGCGAAGCCCGGTATCACGCGCAGATCAGGAAGATGTTTATGGAGATATGACAGATAACAACATGGCCCCCGCAATAGTGTCCGGGGGCCATGTTTACTATATTTTTTCAATGAGCGCTATTTTGATACCGCTGAAACAATCGTCCGCGCAGTTATCCAGTACATATCCGCAACTGGAAATTAAGCCATTGTTATTAGCTTCAAAATATACCTTCGCATCACTTCTTTTCTTCAGCCACTCTTCGCGGGCTTTCTCGTATATTTCATCCAGCGTAAGCGAAGCATCGAAATCGGCGTGGGAATTGAGATTGCTTTCATTTTCTTCCCATTGAGCGTATACCTCTACCTTCGGTGGCTGGGTATCGTGGTTAAGCCGTTTGGCAACATAAGAACGGTGTACCACTTTTCCGGACTTTACAGTAACCGTCACTTCGGTGCTAGTACCTGTCCAGGAGCTCCAAATCTGTTTGTAGCGGTAGGAGTTGTCGCTGTTGGTCTTAAATTCCTGCCAGGTGCGGTAGCTCCTGTTAAAATCATTTTTGTATTCAATTTTGTCTTTTTTACATGCTATAAATATGATAGCAGTGAGTAACAGAACAAGGGTGTAAATGTTGTTTTTCATGCACGTAGATTTATAGATAGAACGGGCTGCGGGCAATAATGTTACACCACGTTATTCTTATCATGCCTGAAGTAATGAGTAAAAGCCTCAGGACAGTCATAGTTGCCAATACTGCGCCAAAGGAGCAGATGCTCCCAGTCGTTGTGATGAATGGCCAAAATGATGCGAATGTCGTTGTTGTGTTTTACCGCAACCATCTGTTCGTCTATGCCATGTACCGGCGAGGTTAAAAAGAAATAATCTCCGCTCGACTTCACACAGGCACTGCCTCCCAGATAAGCCATTCCGGTCAGATGGTTATCAATTTTATCTTCCAGCCAGGCGGGGAAAGGCTGTGGCGGCAGCAGGGAAGGAACATCCGTCAGCTGCATCCTATGGGTCACGAAAAAAGTGATTATCCAATCCTTCTTTCCATTGTAACCGGGTTCCCATGAAACGCTGGTAATGTCTCCATAACAAAGCGACACCTGTTCTATTTGTTCGGCCTCGTAATAGTTATCGGACCGGTCGCATGCAAGCCAGCAGGAGGATGGCGCTGTCGGTTCAGATTCACCGAACCATTCAATGATATAACTCGTATTAACCTCCGGTCCCCTTTCCATTTGGGATCCATCCGTTTTTTTCCAGCGGCCGCGATGAAGATCGATCGTACAGGTATTTTCAGGTATCATCTGTCGAATATTTTGGTATAGGTAAGTCTAAAATAGTCGAAAAAAGTAATACCCTCTCAATAACTGCCTGCAGTTATTGATCACTGCTCTTCATCGTGGTCTGGCGATGCCCAAGTCCCCAGGTGATCATAGCGTCAAACACCGGTTTAATGTCTTTCCCGGATTTCGTCAGTTCATACTCCACAATAACCGGCAAGCTATCATGTACCCTGCGGGAGATGATGCCGTTCACCTCCAGTTCCTTTAACTCTTTAGACAGCATCCGCGGGTTGATGTCCGGGATAAAACGTTCTATCTCGCTGAAGCGTTTTTTCCCGGTAGTCAGCGCGCCGATGACGTGCAGCTTCCATTTGCCGGTCAGCACGTTCAGCGCGTCATTTAAAGCGAGCATATATTCTTTAGGACAATCCTGCGGCGACAAGCGGAAATCCACCCAGGAATCGTATGGCTTTTTCATATGTAACAATTGAAGGCTCCTATACTAAAGTATAGGGCTATACTCCTGTATAGCACTTACTCTTTTATAGTAAAGCTAGCCTAATTTTACCGCATCAAAAATCAATTTTATGCAACAACAAAAGTCGGCACTCAACATCCTGATCTGGACAGTACAATTACTGCTGGCGGCGCTTTTCCTGCTATCAGGCATCATGAAGCTGGGTTATCCTATCACCAAGCTGGCAGCGATGTACCCCTGGACCGGGCAGGTATCGCCGGTATATATACGGTTACTGGGGATCGTAGACCTTGCCGGAGGAATGGGGCTGTTACTACCGTCGTTACTGCGTATCCGGCCAATACTGACGGTATGGGCCGCTATTGGCATCATCGTACTGATGGTATTGGCCACCTTATTCCATATTTCGCGGGGGGAAGCGTCTGTAACAGGTTTCAACATGATCGTCACCTTACTGGCGGGCATAGTGGTGTGGGGGAGAACACGCAACCTCTTGTCATAGCATTAAGTTAGCATTTTATTGCTATTTTAGTTTTATGAAGATGATGACTGGATATGAGCCCATCCTGCAGAATGTAGCCAAACATATTTCTCTTTCCGGAGAGGAAACAACTTTCTTTTGTTCACTGTTGCAGGAGCGGCAGTACCACAAAAAGGACTATCTGCTCCGGGAAGGCAGCATCTGCAACCAGCTGGTTTTTCTCACCAGCGGCTGTGTGAAAAGCTACCTGCTCGATCAGAAAAGCAACGAGCATATTTTAACCATCGCTATTGCCGATTGGTGGGTGGCCGATTATCAAAGCCTGGTATTTGACACGCCATCGGAGTTGTTTATTGAAGCGGTGGAACCCACAACAGCATTGCTGTTGACAAAAGCCGACCGCGAAACCCTTTTTGCCCGGATACCCCGCTTTGAACAATACTTCCGGATACTTACCGAAAGGGCATTCGCCATGAGCCAGCAACGGATCACCGATATCCTCAGCCTGCCGGCGGCAGCGCGGTATGAACAGTTCCTCCGCCGCTACCAGCGTATTGCTGCTTCTTTCAGCCAACAGCAGATCGCCTCCTTCATCGGTGTAACGCCGGCTTTCTTCAGCCGTATGCTGAAGTCAAAGCGGTCTTCCTAAAATTTTCCCTGCCACTTGACCTAGATCAAGTGGCTTTTTTTTGTTTATCCCCACTTTTGTCCTGTAAAGCGCTTTACCCCTTTTCTGTTATTTAAATTTTATCAGCTCATGAACATACGCCGCCTGGGGGTGTCCGTACTGGCACTCGTTTTACTGTTTCTCGCGGGAAACCTGTTCGCACAAAACAAAAAATCAGACATGAAAAAGCAAGCGCTCCTGATCATCGACGTACAAAATGATTATTTCAAAGGTGGTAAAATGGAACTGGTGGGTCCCGATGCCGCCGCAGCCAATATCCGCCTGATAGCCGATAAGTGCCGGAAAGAAGGCATCCCGGTGATTTATATTCAGCATAAAGCAGATCCGTCCGGTGGTTTCCTGATCACCAATACCCCCGGCGCCGACATATATCCGGGTGTTCAACCACAGCCAGGGGAGAAAATCGTCGTGAAGCACTATCCCAACAGCTTCCGGGAAACGGAGCTGCTGACGCACCTGCAGCAGCTCGGAACTACCGACCTGATCGTTACCGGCATGATGACCCACGCCTGCGTAGATGCCACCACCCGGGCAGCGAAAGACTATGGGTTCACCTGCACCGTAGTGGCCGACGCCTGCGCCACCAGAGACCTGGAAGTCAACCAACAGACCGTGCCTGCCGCAGAAGTACAGCGGTCGCTGATGGGTGCCCTGGGCTTCTTTTACGCCCGCATTGTCAACACACAGGCATACTTACAATAACCATCCTTCTAAAAACAAGCAGCGTTATACCGGTATAACGCTGCTTATTTTTACATTTACAGCAGTAACGTACTGCGATGCCAAACGACCACCTGACAAACGAACAACGCCTGGAGGAGCTAAATAAGCTGCCTAAGGCTACTAATTCCGCCATCCGGACTATGTTCACGGACATAGACGAAGTATTCATTACGGAGGATGGCGTTTACAACAACAAGGCGATGTCCGACAAGGTGCTGCTTCATCTGACACAAACAGCCGATATCAGCCGGCTGGGACAACTGCTTGAAATCGACGAAGCCAATACCAGCTTCTATTGTATGTGCCTTGGCACCTATGCCATAGCGCTCCATTCCCGTGGCACAATGCAGCATATTATAGGGTTTCATCATGGCGTGTCCATTCGTTACAGCGGCTGGAACGGCGATGCCGCGCTTTCAAACAACGAGGCGTTGCTCGTCTTTCTTTCGGAGCTTGGCTTCACCCGGCCATTGGAGGACTATACGCAGGAACAAAGAAACAGGCAGGCAGATAAGGTGGCAGAGAGAAACTGGCTGGAAGCAGCACCCAACACATTCCGGAAATACCGGGATAAAATAAAAGGGCTGGAAGCAGGTTATCTACCAGCGCTCATCCAGGACCTGGATACAGAACTACCAGACCGGCAACAACAAATCATTGTATTACTTCAGACATACGGAAAAACTAACAATTACTGGAGCGGCTACCCCAGCTACGAATCGGTGCCGGAAGACATCCTGAAGACCTTTGAAATAAAGGATATTATTCATGCTTATTTACAATCTGACAGAAACTACAAAACCAGGAGAGGTCTTGGCCGGTTCCTCTGTTCATTTGAGATGAAGAAGGAAAGAAAAAAATTCCTGAAAGATATTCCCGCAGTAGTGGCAGACGATCTTGAAAAATGTTTTAATCACATGGGAGAGCAAAGAGGGATCAATGAAATATTCAGCCTAAAGAAAGAACTGGAAAAGATAACACGTTGAATTTGTTTTATTGTAGTGTCCGTCAGACACAGGGTCCACTTTATTATATTTTGTTAACTCATCTTAATATTATTAGGAATCCAAACAAATTAACTACCTTAACATCCCCAATAACTATATACGTTATTCTAATTTTACTTTTTACCCTCAAAATACCATTACTATGGAATCCAAAACCTTAAACGAAGCCCCTCCGAAGCATGTACAAGTGCCGTACCGGCCCGAAACATTACCATTAACGGTGATACTGGCAACCGGATAAGAAAACCATCACACTGCCCCGGGGGATAAGCAAACAGTCATTGCAGCGGCGTACACACAAATCAGCACCACAGCCGGCCAGGTAAGCCCTGCTGTGGTGCTGTTACGTCTGTGGACATTGCTGCTGCACTACTTGTTTAGGTTTTAACGCCGTTATGCGTTACCAGCAGCGGCGTGGTACCTTTTTTCATCCGATGTCATCGCTCTTCCGGTCTTGCTGGGTTGGCCCTTACCGGTGGTGATCAGGCTGTGCAGGCTTCCATCTATGTAATGGCGCCAACCGTTAATACAAACGTCGTAACATTCATAGTCGGGCACCAACCCTTCGTGTACGAACTGTAGTTTCGTCTTGCCGTTTTCTTTTGAGATATCGAAAATGACACGGGTATCTACCCATTCCGCTTTGTCGTTTTCGACCCCTTCATGTACTACATGTTCCCCGAAGAGACCGGGCCTGAATTGATTCTCCAACACCAGCCAGACAACCCTTTTCTCCGGTACAGTCTCCAACACTTCCATTTTCAAACGATGGATGTCTTCAAAATGATAGTCGAAGATGTCTCCTGCTTTGTTTGTTCCTCCTTCTATTTCCTCTGACCACCAGGCACGTGGGTTGGTAATGGCTTTATATACTTCGGAAGGGGACTGGTCTACCAACAGGGTGGTAGTGAAATTCTGATCTGCCATAATGCATGATTTTGTTTTGTTAAACTGATGATGATGCAGTTATGTAACCGATCGGTTACATAATTTCTGACCCAAAGGTATCACCTAAACAGCATTTACAACCAGTGCGTAATAGACATTCTTACGGGGTGATCTGGACATTCTTTTATCCCTGCTGACATAACGTTGTCACTACCCGTCTTTTTCTTTGCCTTACTAAAAACATTGATTATGAATTTTTCTTCAGCCCGGATTATCACCGCTGACATCAGGCGTCTTGTGCAGTTTTATGAGCATGTTACCGGAACATCCGCCAATTGGTATACCGATGACTTCGCAGAACTGCGTACCTCTATAGCTACACTGGCCATCGGAAGCACCAGGACGTTGCAGTTATTTGGGGGAGACGGGGTAGCTACGGCCGCCAGCAACCGCTCTGTTATTATCGAGTTCAGCGTGAAAGACGTTGATAAAAACTATGAGGCATTGGCTGCCTTCCTGGGTGACGCGGTCGTACAGCAACCAACGACGATGCCCTGGGGCAACCGCTCCTTATTATTCAGGGACCCCGATGGCAATCTTATTAACTTTTTTACACCTGTAACAGCAGAAGCGAAGAAGCGGTGGGAGAAAGCAGATTAACAGCGATGTGATGGACATTTCGTATTTGCCGGAAGCGGCTTACGGGCATAAGGCGTGATGGCCGCAGCTTGTAAGCCGTTTTTATACAGGCGGCAGCAGGGTTTCGAAAAATCTACTCTTCTTCTTCAACAACCGGCTGTTTTGTTTTTTTATCAATTGTGACCGTCTTCGCATCAGGTAAGGTAATGCGAAGATACTGATCTTCGTTATCTACAACCATTGAACCCTTGGGGATGGCATAGCTTCCTAATATGTGTTCGGAGGACAATGTCCCGGAGACAAACCGACCATCTTTCGTAAGGACAATATCTCCTGTACAGGGCCATCCAAGCACCTGCTGATCATGGGCCAGCAGAATGCTCCAACCGTAATAGGCATTTTCTCCTATACGCTTCACCTCCAGGTCAAAAAAGCGGGCAGGCTTCGATAAATTAGCCCCTTGAATGTCTGTTAGCTGGGCTTGCTGCCTGTTGCGCATATCAAAACCGAAATTATAAAAAACGGTATCTCCTGCCGACAGTGCGATGCCGGCAACGATCTCCGGCTGTTTTAAAACAACGGTGTGTTCTTTTTCCTGCTGCCGGAACTCCCGGAGCGCTATGCTGTCATCGATGGCTTCTTTCACTGCTACCCATCCAATTACGAGAAATGGGAACAGGAACGGCGCGGCGCCAATACCTGCCATCCATCTCAGCCAGGGCCTGTTCTTGCGGCGAAGACAGGCCCAGAGCAGCAAAAGCCCTGTCGGAAGGGTGATATACCAAAGGATGTAAGCCGTAAAAATTAAATAGTTGCCGAATGGCCCGAATTTAAAGTCCATAAGATTTTGTTTTACTGATTGACTCTTCACCTTCGTGTATCATCAGCCCGATTACAAAACCACTGTGGCCCATATACGTTATTTCCACTGGTTTTCCGATCAGTTGTTTATAGTTATCCGGCGTTACGCTGGTAATACCGCCGGGGTGCCCCCAGCTATTATATACCATAAAAGTATCGGTTTGTGTATAGGGAGCAGGTATGTCGTCTGCCGCTAAAGTAAGGTGAATTGTAGTAGTCTTTGTTCTGTATCCTGCATGTTTCAGTCGGGCATCGACTACGGTATTTCGCCTGATAATTTTCATATTGCCTTTTATAATCCAGGTGATGGGTGCTATCCGGCTAACGATGAAAAATATGAAAAAGCCTAATAGAATGACACCTATTGCCACATCCATCCGGTTACAGATGAAGCCAAAGCACAGTGCCCCCAGCACCATCGGAATCCCCACCGCCCAAAAGTTATTGATCGTTTTTTTCTTTATCCGCTGCAGTTCTCTTTCCGGAATTTTTTCGATAATTATCATGTTGTAATTTTATACCACCATGTTGCCTGCTATAAAAATAGACAGATTACGATGCCCGTATATACCTGATTACAGGGATTTTTGCAGCACAAGGGTTAATAATATCCCCATCGCGGGGATATTATCGGGATAATAATCAAACCTTCAGCAGCAGTTTTCCGAATACCTTACCGGATTCCAGTCTCTCATGCGCTTCTGCGGCGGCTTCCAGCGGGTAAACCTTGTCAATTACCGCTGTGATCTTACCTTGTACTGCCAGCGTAAAAATGTTTGTCAGCGCAGCCATCAACTGGCTGTCCGTAATGGAATTAAGACTCAGGAATGAAACAGTCAGCGATTTCTGAAACGATGTCACCAGCGGCGTCGCAAAATCGGGCCGGGGGAAGCCTCCTGCAACGCCATTCAGCACATACCGGCCATTGGGTTTCAACCTGTGGAGGAAAGAGGCTACGTCATCTCCTGCAACGGCATCCATGATCACATCATATTCCTGCTGCCCGTTGTCAAATTGTTGCACCCCTAATGCTGACAGCAGGGCGCGCTTTTCGATCGAAGTAGTAGAGGCCGTCACCTGCGCACCATAAACCGTTGCCAGCTGTACCGCCAGCGTGCCTATGCCGCCGCCAGCGCCTCTCACCAATACCTGTTCCCCTTTTCCACAGCGTCCCTGTAATAAAGAAAAATGCGCTACCAATGCATTAATACCTAATGCCGCAGCTACCGCTGAAGACAGTCCGTCCGGTATTTCGGCAATGCTGGTCACATCAGCCACTACCTGCGCTGCATAACCTCCGTTCCCTACTTTGGCAAACACCCGCTTGCCCATCCATGCTGCCTCTCCGCCTATCACTGTCCCTGCGACTTCCACACCGGGCACAAATCCCGTCGGAGAGAGACCAGGAATCACCCCCTTTCTGAAAAGTACATCTACTAATCCAACACCACAGGCTTCTACGGCGACAAGCACCTGTCCCACACCGGCCGGGGCAAGCGTAACGGTTTCAACATGCAGCTCCTCCGGTCCTCCGAATGCGTTAATACTGATTACTTTAACTGACATATGATTGGGTTTTAATACTACCCAAAAGTATTTCGGCAGACGCTATGCCGGGCATTGGTTACCTTCAGGCAACTGATTACCACCCGGTAACCGATCGAAATAATGAGTAACTTACCAATGCTATTAACAGTGTTGTATGAAGAAGAAAGACAGTATTGAACCCATTGCGGAATGTTCCTACAACCGGTTGGCCATTATGGACGCGATGTCCATGCTGTCGGGCAAATGGAAAATTCCGGTTTTATGTGCACTGATGCAGCATGGCAGCCTTTGTTTCCTGGATATTATAAGACACGTGCATGGCATATCCGCCAAAACACTGACGAAGGAATTACGCGAAATGGAATCCAATCAACTCGTCACGCGAACAGTATTAAACACGCGTCCTGTAACGGTGGAATATACCTTAACAGATTACGGCAGAACGCTGGACAAAGCAGTCTTCGAACTCCTGGCCTGGGGGCTGATCCACAGAAAACGGTTGATGGGAAAAGATACCCTGGGCGAAAAAAGCGCCCATAGCTATATTGCGGAAATGCAGGAGGACTGGCCCGTGAATCGTTGCTAGATAATCTACTTTGGCATAAAATAAGCGCGCCACCTGCGTATTCAGGTGGCGCGCTTAGGACTTTCATCTGTTAAAACCGGTAATGGTATTACCATCATAACGATACACGCCACCTAAGGCGCCAAACCAGATATTTCCTTTATCATCTTCCAAAATCCCGAAACACATCGGGTTATGTGCTATTTCGGTTACCGTTGGCTTTTTATCAGACAAAGTTTTTCCATCATAACGGGACAGCGCCCAGGCTTCATTAGAAAGGAACTTTCCGTCATACTTCGGAAGTGCCAGCGCCTGGCTATGCTCCCTTTCTGAACTGGTCCAGATATTACCTTTTTTATCCTCCATGATATAACCCACAAATTGCTGTCTGAAATTGGCAAAAGTACTGCCATCATAACGCCAGAGACCATCCGCTCCACCCAGCCAGATATTGCCTTTTCTATCTTCGATTACAGAACGAACATTCCTGAAAGGTTTGTTCTCATGGGTGATAGCGGTAAATGTTTTTCCATCATACGTGAAGGTATTGCCTCTGGTAGCTAACCACAACCTGCCCGTTTTGTCTTCAATAATAGCGTTCACTTCATAAGCGGGCCTATCCTGAAAAGTTCTCCCTGTCCGGTCTTCATTCATCGTATCGCCGCTGATGATGTAATTCCGGAAGGATTTCCCATCGTAACGGCTGGCTCCTCCAAAAACGCCTAACCAGATGTTACCTTTTTTATCTTCATAAATACTACCAACATCATTATTAAGCAGGCCATCCCTGGTGGTGAAATTTTGAAAGGACTTTCCATCGTAATAATAAACACCCGATCCGATAGAGCCGAACCAATAGTTTCCTTTACTATCTTCCAAAACAGAAAAAAAACGGGCCTGACTCACTTCACTGGTCATGTTGGTGAATGACTTACCATCGTACCGGAAAATACCATCAAAGGCAGCCATCCAAATGTTCCCCTGCCTATCTTGTATGATATTCCGGGTGATCTTTGCAGGTCCACCTTTGATCGCAGCGTTGATGATATTCTTTCCGCTTTCTGTTTGACTTTGTGCGCAGGAGGTAAAAACGGACATTATTAATAAAACACAAGTGTGTATATACTTCATATTTCAACCATTTAACATATGTAATTAATGAAAGGTTCCGATAGTGGTCAATGCAGTTTTTCATTTTTGACAACCACCAGGGCATTTTTTACTTTTCGTAGCATATCAACGTTGATCCACTGAAATTACTTTGATATCTTCAGCGCGGGGAATTTCGGATGTAAATAGAATTGTAAACTTTGTAAATAAAAGCTTGACACGTGATCAATGGGAAAATTGTAAAAGAGAAGCACCCTATACACTAATCATAAAAACTAATTTTTACGGATAAACAATTAGGGCAACGCGAGAGAGGTAAATTCGGAGTTTATCATGAAAAGAAATAGATAACCCAGATTTTAGGGTTAATCATCTAGCCTGGAAAAATAAAAAAGCCATCTGAATATTCAGATGGCTTTTCTCCGTCGGGGGAACGCGACAAATTTCGAACTATTTTATGGAAGATTTGATCAAAATAGATTTATTTCAAAAACAAAACATGATATAAGTTGTTGATAATCAATTTTTTAATTTAAAATTTGTTCCAAATACGAAGTATAGCTAATTTGTAGTTATATATGGTTTCCTTTTTTGAAAAAATAATAGCGATACTTCATGAACTCAACATCCCATATATGCTCTCGGGTAGCGTGGCGATGAGTTTATATATCGTACCAAGGGCAACAAGGGATTTTGACTTTATTATACATCTTGAATCTAAAGACATTGACCGCTTTATTGCAAATTTCGAGAATGGGTATTATTGTGATAGAGATGCCATACAAGATGCAATAAATCGTCGAAGCATGTTTAATATTATCGACCATGCCTCTGGCTTTAAAGCAGATTTTGTTGTTTTGAAACCTGATCCATTCAGACAGATGGAATTCAGCAGAAGGATAAAGATGGATTTCTATGGCCAAGTAGTCTATGTGGTTTCAGTTGAAGATCTGCTTATTTCTAAACTCATATGGATTCAGACTTTACAATCTGCAGTACAAATGGAGGATATTAAAAATCTGGCTTCACTGGAAAACCTGGACTGGAACTATATTAAAACCTGGATTGACAAACTTAAATTGAATTCTTTTAATCTCCTTGAAAGATGACCGATACGCCCGACCACATAAAACAATTGCAGCTTAAAATCTGGCTTTCCAAGTCTCCGGGGGAAAGACTTAGACAAATGATGGAGGATAATACAGCTCTACATTCCTTTTGGAGGACAGCAAAAGAACAAAAGGGAAAAGCATCTAGCCATCCCTCTCAGCCCAATACAAATCAATAAGAGCTGGACAATTGTCGAACTCATTTATACAGACTTTAAAGGCTATTGGAGAGTTTGTAATAAAGTTATCTTAGCAACAACTTCTCTGATACTGTTACTTGCCGATACTTCTTCCTTTAGGCTTATTAAATGTTTTTTGCTGCTTTTCAAATACTTTTTCCATTAATAGAACATTGACATTATAAAAGACTTTGACATAAGATCAATATTTGAAGCGAACAAAAACTTATGAGGTTACTCAATATAAAAAATAGTATCCAGTGGATCGAATTCAACAAATTCAACTGAGGCGCTAAAAAGAAAGGCAACAAGATTCGAACTAAGACAGATTGATATAGAGGAAGTTAAACCAATCGCTTTAAAATAAAAAAACAAAAAACCCGCTCATAAGAGCGGGTTTTCTTCTCCGTCGGGGCGGCAAGATTCGAACTTGCGACCTCCTGCTCCCAAAGCAGGCGCGATAACCGGGCTACGCTACGCCCCGAAGTCCCCGCGGGTTCCACTTTTTCAGTACTGTTTTCCTGATTAGTGGAGTGCAAAGGTAGGGATATTACAACGATATTCAAACATTTTTCAGATAAAAATCTGATTATTCGTCGAAGATGCCCTTCTACAGGGCATCTTCGACGAATAATTTTTAGGCAGACACCGGCATCCGGATGATAATTTTCCCCTGCGCGGTCCCTTTATGCTGGGCGGCGAAGGCCGCTTTCATCTCGGTGAAGGGATAGACACCGGCGATTTTAGTGGCGATGCTGCCATCGTGCAACAGCCGCGCGATGTCTTCGATAGCGCTTTCTTCGTTGGTCACCATTTTAAAGGCGGCGTTGAGTCCCTGCGCTGCATAACGTTGCTGCTGCCCTTTGGTAAGACCGGAAGGCAGGTAGAACAAAGGCGCACCAGGCTTCAGGTGAGGGGCAAACCAGGTAGCCTCGTTGCGGCCGCCGGCATCCAGCACGAAGTCCAGCTGCAGCGGCGCTGCCGTAGCTGCGTCGAAGGTGGCATAGTCCAATACCTCGTCGGCACCCAGCTCAGCAGCCAGCGCCGTGTTACCCGCGCTGGTCAGCGCGATGACGTAAGCGCCCAGGTGCTTCGCCATCTGCACGGCATAGTGTCCTACGCCGCCGGTAGGCGCGGTGATCAGGACACGGTCGCCCGCTTTTACGCTGTAATGCCGTGTGAGGCACTGCCAGGCGGTAATAGCTGCCAGCGTGGCACCGGCGGCTGCTTCGAAGCTAATATGCGCAGGCTTCGCCGCCAGGTGGGTGGCCGGCGCCGCCACATATTCGGCATAGGCCTTACCATGACCGGGGAAGCGCACCATCCCGAAGACGGCATCACCGGCTTTGAATTTTGTGACGTCACTGCCCACAGCTGTCACCACACCGGCGATATCCCAGCCCAATATAATAGGCGACACGCCATCCAGCAGGCTGGCAGCGCTGCCGCGGATCGTTTCGCCGTCACGCACGATGGTGAAGTCTTCCAGCGTTTTTATATCCACCGGGTTGATGGCCAGCGCATGGGTCTTCACCAACACTTCATCGGCGGCAATATCGGGAACGGCTGCTTCGGTGACAGCCAGCGGAGACGCAGGATCAAGTTTTTCTAATACGATTGCTTTCATTTTGCGGTATTTTTTAATACGCACAAAGGTAGCCGGGCCTCCGCCGACGCAACGGTAAACAAAAAGGTAACACCGGTAACGAGATGGGACAACCCCGGCAGGGCAACCCGTAAATCCGTAATTTAGCGGTATGGAAAAAGCACATGCGCCTTTCAGCGTCAGCATAGAAACACTGGACCACTGGGAGAAACGGAACCGCCGGAACAACTTCTTCGAACTGGTATATATCATCGAAGGAAAAGGGGAACAGTGTGTCAACTACAACCAGATACCCTACGGAGAAGGCAGCGTCTTCCTGCTGCCGGCTTCGGACTGCCATACCTATACCGTCACGGAGAAAACGACTTTTCTGTTCATCCGCTTTACCGCCACTTATTTCTCCAGTGACGAAGACTGCGTGATCGACTTCGGCAAGTGGTTCTGTCGGCTCAATTTCATCATCGGCAACTATAACCGGCTGCCGGGTGAACTGGTCAGCAACCCGACAGACAAACGCCACCTCGTACACCTGTTGCAGTTACTGATGACGGAAACGGAACGGAACGACCCCCATACCCGCCGCATCATGCAGAGCTCCATGGTCACCGTACTGGAGCTGATTGCCCGCAACGTGGCGGCGGTGATGTCTCCACAGGCATTATACGAAGAGAAAAAATTTGCGGACATCCTCCTGCATATCCAGTATCATCTGCTGGATGAAGAGATGGTCTCACCGCAATACCTCGCGGAAAAGTTTCACATATCAACCACTTACTTCAGCGAATATTTCAAACGCAATGCGCAGGAGACCTACCAGGAGTTCATGTTACGGTCCAAGCTGAAACTGGCGGAAGCCAAGGCCCTGTACACCGATATTCCATTTAAGGAAATAGCATACGACCTTGGCTTCACTGACAGCAGTCACCTCAACAAAATGATGAAACGCTTTTATAACAAAGGGATGTCGGCCATCCGGAAAAGTGCTATAGCCGCCCCTTTGGTTTGATTTGCTCATATTCTACCACCCCGGTCCGTTTGGCCCACTCAAAATAAGCGGCCGATAATTCGTTGACCAGCTGCGGATTTTTCGCGGCCACATCGGTGGTTTCTCCCCGGTCTTCTTCTATATTGTACAGCTCCCAACGATACTGCGGGTAGATGGACACCAGCTTCCACTTGCCTTTCCGCACCGCACGGTTACCAGCCCTTTCCCAGAATACCGGCTCGTCACGATGCAGCTCTTCCCCCTGGAAGAAAAGCCGCGTCAGGCTTCTGCCGGGTAACGGGTTCGGTTGTACGCCTTTGTACTGCTGCGGATACCGCGCTCCGGCCAGCTCATAGAAAGTAGGCGCCAGGTCTATCAGGTGCGCGGTACCACGCGCAATGCTGCCACCTTTGATTTTAGCCGGGTACCAGGCGATCAGCGGGGAACTGATACCACCTTCATACATGAAGTTTTTAAACGCTCGGAAAGGCGTGTTGGACACGTAGGACCAGTTTTTACCCTGCGACTCAAAAGAGCCCGCAGTACCCACCGGCCCAGCATTGCGGGCGGCCCACTTACCTCCCCAGTGCGCTACGTCTTCAGCCGGCGCACCGTTGTCCGAAATAAAGATGACCAGGGTGTTGTCCTCTTTTTTCAATGCTTTCAGTTTGTCCAGCACCTTGCCCACGCCCTGGTCCATACGGTCTACCATGGCGGCATACACTTCCATCTTGGCTTTCCATAGTTGCTTTTCATCGTAGGTAAGGCTGTTCCATTCGGGGACATCCGCGTCCCGAACGGCGACCGTCTGCTTCGGGTCCAGCAATCCCAGCTGCCGCTGCCGCGCCAGCCGTTCACTGCGCAACGAATCCCAGCCGATATCATAACGTCCTTTGTATCTGGCAATATCTTCCGGGAGTGCCTGCAGCGGCCAGTGAGGCGCGTTAAAGGCGAGATACAGGAAAAAAGGCTTGTTGCTTTTGTTTTGCTCATCGAGGTATTTCACTGCATGTGCTGCGATCTCGTCGGTGAAATAATAACTGTTATCTGCCGGATGCAGCCGCTGGTTATTTTCCACCAGCACTACCGGGTATTCCGTTCCGAACAACGGCATAGGTTTGGCATCAAAGTAATCGGCGCCGCCGCCAATTACTCCGTAGTACCGCTCAAAACCACGCTGATTGGGCCATGCGAGGCTATCATTTCCCACATGCCACTTACCGGACATCAGCGTACTGTAACCCGCCGTTTTCAGTACCTCGGCCAGCGTGAGGGATTCTTTATTCAGAAAACCCTGGTAGGCGGGCAACCCGAGGTTAACATCGAAAAAGCCCACACCGGCTTTATGCTGATACTGCCCTGTCATCAAAGAAGCGCGTGTAGGCGCACAGATAGAATTGTTGTAAAACTCTTTTAACCGCAGCCCTTCTTTGGCCAGCCGGTCCAGGTTGGGCGTGTGGATCTCCGACCCATAAGCACCCAGATCGGAGTAGCCCATGTCATCCACCATAATGAGGATGATGTTGGGCTTTTTCGTTTGTGCGTGTATATCGCGCGCAACGGCCAGCTGTGCAACAACCGCCAGTGCGATCCCTATTTTTTTCATGCTAGTTTTTTTTGATGATGACCTTATTTTTTTCTGCCTGCCGGCGATACCGTACCTCCTGTCGGGCCAGCGAATCCTGCCGGACCAACGGGTTTGATCTTGTCATAATCGACCACGTTGTTGGCTTTAGCCCATCCATCGTAAGCGGCTGACAACTCCTTCACTACCTCCGGCTGCTGCGCGGCGAGGTCGGTGGTTTCACCGCGGTCGCGGTCTATATCGTACAACTCCCACTCTTTGGAGGGATAAGACGATATCAGTTTCCATTTTCCCTTACGTACGGCCCTGTTGCCCGCCCGCTCCCAGAACAGCGGCGTGGCCCTGTCTATCTCCCGAAGGGAGAAAAATAAAGGCGCAAGGCTCACTCCCTGTAAAGGATTGGTCATAACCTGCTGATAGGTGGCAGGATAAGTTGCGCCCGCCACTTCATAAAAAGTGGGCGCCAGGTCTATCAGATGAGCAGTACCACGGGCAATGCTGCCCCCTTTGATTTTAGCAGGAAACCAGGCGATCAGCGGAGAACTGATACCGCCCTCGTAAGCGCTGGCTTTATACGAGCGGAAAGGAGAATTGGACACATGCGCCCAGCTCTGTTCCTGGTAATCATAAGAACCAGCGGTACCGATAGGCCCGGAGTTCCGTTGTCTTTTTCTGCCGGTAGGTATAAAGCCGCCCTGAGCGCCGTTGTCGGAGATAAACACAATGAGCGTGTTATCGTCTTTCTTCAACGCTTTCAGCTTATTAAGGATCTTACCAATGCCCTGGTCCATACGGTCTATCATAGCGGCATACACCTCCATTTTTTTCTCCCACAGTTTCTTTTCATCATAGGTAAGCCCCTCCCACAACGGTACTTCGGGATCAGGCGCAATCGTTGCATCCGCTTTGATCAGCCCCAGCTTTTTCTGGCGGGCAATCCGTTCGTTGCGCAACGAATCCCAGCCGATAGCGTAACGGCCTTTGTATTTGGCGATATCTTCCGGGAGCGCCTGCAACGGCCAGTGTGGCGCGTTGTATGCGACGTACAGAAAAAATGGTTTGTTGGTATGACTTTGTTCCTCAAGGAACTTGACTGCATGACCGGCAATTTCATCTGTCAGGTAATGCCCTGGTTCGAGGTTAAAGCGTTGATTGTTCTCTACCAGTGGCACCGGTGGCGCTTTATCGGCATAACTGCCGATATCGAAATAATTGCTGGCGCCGCCGATGAAACCAAAGAACCGGTCAAACCCACGCTGGTTAGGCCAGTAGATACTATCGTCGCCAACATGCCATTTGCCGGACATCAGCGTACTGTACCCCGCCTGTTTCAGCACTTCCGCCAGTGTGAGGGACTCGCGGTTCAGGTATCCCTGGTAAGCCGGCAATCCCAGGTTGACATTAAAAAAGCCAATGCCGGCTTTATGGTTGGACTGCCCCGTCAGCAGGGAAGCGCGGGTAGGCGCGCAGATGGAGTTATTATAAAACTCCTGCAGCCGCAGGCCTTCAGACGCCAGCCGCGACAGGTTAGGCGTTTGTATTTCCCCGCCATAGGGCGCAATATCGGAGTAACCCATATCATCTACCATGATGAGAACGATGTTAGGCGGTTGTTTTTGCTGTGCCATGCTCCAGCTGAGGCAGGCGAGCAAAGCAAGGGTGGTAAGCATCTTTTTCATTATACATACTTTAAAAGCGGTATTAATAGTTGACCCACAGCGGGTCTTGTTTCAGTTTGGGATTGAGGTTCAACTCCCGCTGCGGCGTCGGGAAATGAATATGCCGCGGTGCTGCCTGCGTTTTACCGGCGGCTTTCAGCACTTTCACGTAATAGTCCGGCCCGCGCCGTACCAGGTCAAACCACCGCTGGTATTCATACACCAGCTCTTTACGTCTTTCCTGGAACACGGAATCGCGGAAGTTGCCGGTACTAAGGCCGGGGGCCACGTCCTGCAGGCGCGCCACGCCCGACCGCTGCCGCACGGCGTCTATCGCCTGGTAAGCTTCCGCCACAGGGCCACTGAGCTCATTGAGCGCTTCCGCATAGATGAGCAATACTTCCGCATAACGGATGATGGGAAGGTTTTTGGAAGATTCCCCCGGACTGCCCACCACAGCGGGATCGTAGTATTTGTTGAAGTGAGGTTCAAAGGTGTACAGCTTTCCGTCGGAAGGACTGACCATCTGCGTTACAAAGGTGACGGCCTTACGGGCATCGCCTTCTGCAAAACTTTCGTATAGCCCTCCCTGTTTGTGCAGGGCGTCAGCGTAGTCACCGTTGATACCGGGCACCTCATTGGGCGCGGAGCGGCTGCCGAGGCTGTTGCCCTGATAACCGGAGTTCCCCTGAAACTGTGCGGAGAAGATATGTTCAATGCCATTCTTCTTCGCTACGTTGAACACATCCGCAAAGTTCTCAAACAGGCCATACCAGTGGCTGTCAATCACCTCTTTGCTTTTCGCGGCCGCTTTGGCCCAGTCTTTCCGGGTGAGGTACACTTTCGACAACAGGCTCTTGGCGGCGCCGGCGGTTGCCCTGCCGATGTCGCTAGCGCCGTATTCAGCCGGTGCGGGCAGGCTCTCCGCGGCAGTAAGGTCGCTGATGATCTGCGCATATACGTCCGCCTCCGGGGCCTTCTCTACATACAGCGCTTCGGGCGACAGCGAGGCCGGTTCATGTAATATCAGTGGTACCGCGCCAAACCATCGCACGAGGTTAAAATAATGCAGGGCGCGCAGGAACTTTGCTTCATTGATCAGCCGGGCGCGCGCGGTTTCGGTGATGTTCTCTTTTTTAATCAGCGCGATGCGGTCGATAGCGATGTTGGAAACATTAATGGCATCATAACTCTGTTTCCACAACTGCTCCATCCTGTCGTTGGAGGCATCATGTGTAAGGCCTGAAATAGCACGCACATGCGCATTACGGGCCCTTGGCCCGGCCTCATAGTCGTCGGTGGCCATTTCCACACCAATCTGAAAGAGGCTGTTGTACAGCGATTGTCCCGTCTCGTACAGCTTGCGGTAAGCCGCCGTCACGGCGGCATTGGCCTGCGCTTCGTTCTGGTAAAAGTTATCAGTGATCAGCACTGATTCAGGATGTTCATCCAGCTTGGAACAGGAAGCTGCGGATAAAAGCAGTAGCACACTATATCGTAAAAAGGCTTTTTTCATACGTTCATTTTTTGGGAGATGATTAACGACTACAGGGTAACGCGTACGCCTGCACTGACCGTCCGGGACACCGGATAAATACCCAGATCTGTTCCGGGGGAGACATTATCACCCGAGGTCACTTCCGGGTCAAAGCCGGTATAGGATGTCCATGTCAGCAGGTTTTGGGCGGATACGAACACATTGACCGCCGATATTTTCCTGATGACCGACTTGGGCAGGGAATATCCCAGTGTGATATTTTTCACCCGCAGGAAAGAGCCGTTTTCGATAAACCGGTCGGAGAAAACCGGGGCTGGGTCCAGCTTTGCGCGTGGCATGGTTTGACTGGGATTGGCCGGTGTCCAACGATCAAGGGCTGAAGCGGCGGCATTCTGCTGACCGGTAAACAGTTCCAGCGACTGCCGGTTGGAGTTCAGGATTTTATTGCCATAGGTGCCCTGCAGCAGTACGGAGAGCGAAAACCCTTTCCAGGAGAAGTTATTACCTAGTCCGAGTATAAAATCCGGTTGTGCATTGCCGATGATCGTACGGTCGTTGGCGGTAGTAAAAATACCGTCGCCGTTGATGTCCTTATACAGCCGGTCGCCCGCTTTGGGAGCGGCGTTACCGGTATATTTCCCTTTAGCTGTTTCTTCGCCTGTTTGCAGGATACCATCTGTTACCGTACCATAGAAGCTGCCCAGCGGTTTACCTACCTTTATGATATAATTCCCGCTGATGTAGGACTGTGCACCATTACCGATCTTCAGCACTTCATTGCGGTTAAAGGAGATATTAAAATCCGTGTTCCAGGTGAAAGCGCCGGTAAAATTCCGGCTGCTGACGCTCAGCTCTATGCCTTTATTGAGCACCGAGCCAAAGTTCTGCAACGAGGAAGCTTGTCCGGAGGTCCAGGGTATTTCTACATTCAACAACAGGTTGGTCGTCTTTTTATAGTAGGCATCGACGGTAAACAACAAACGGCTGTTGAGGAAGGCTGCATCCAGGCCGGCGTTGTACTGGTATGTTTTCTCCCATCCCAGCTGGTCGTTGGCGAGGCGGGAAGGGGCAAAGCCCGTGGCGATATTTTTACCGAAAAGATAGTTCAGGCTGTACAAAGTGGCCAGTGACTGGTACTCGCCTATCTCCAGGTTGCCCGTGGTGCCGAAGCTGGCACGTAGCTTCAGGTCATTAACCACGCTTGCGGCGGCTTTAAAAAACGGTTCGTTGCTGATACGCCAGGAAGCGGCGGCGGAAGGGAAATAGCCCCATTTATTGCCTTTGCCGAAACGGGAAGAGCCGTCAGCGCGGATGCTGGCCGTGAAATAATAACGGCTGTCGTAGTTGTAGTTAACACGCGCCAGGTAGGAATGCAGCACCCACGCGGTGGCGTCTGCGAAGGGACGCACCAGCGTGGCGCCGCTTTGTAAACTATTGTAGGTAAGGTCGTTTGTGACAAAGTTCTGCGCCCCGGCCCTGACGATATCGCTTTTGAACTCCTGCTGGGTAAACCCGGCGAGCACGTCAAAAGTATGCTTTGAAATATTCCGTGTATACGTGACCGTATTTTCATTCAGCCAGGAATAGGCATTGTAGGTACCACGGGCGGCGCTGCCTTTGGTTTGTATGCCTTCGTAGATGGTGGAAGGGATATAGTTTTTTTCAGAGGTGTTGTTCACATCGGCGCCCAGCAGCACTTTTACGTTGAGGCCATCGAGGATGCTGTATTCAGCGAAAGCTGTTCCCAGCAGGCGGTTGGTGGTGGATTTATTCAGCTGTTCGTTGATGGTGGCCACCGGGTTGGCGAAAATGTTCTCGAAAGGATTGCGCAGCGTATAGCTGCCGTTGGGATCATAGATGGTGGCGGTAGGCGGCATCAGTAACAGGGAGGTGATAAAGCCGGAGGGGGCCACGTTGGCATCAGACTTGTTGACCGACAGGCTGGCGCTGACTTTCAGCCGGTCCAACGGTTGCGCATCTACGTTGGCCCGGATGCCCAGCCGAGTGAAGTCGGTGTGTTTAACAATGCCCTGTTGATCAAAGTAGTTGCCGGAGAGCAGGTAGCGGGTTTTGGCGTTGCCGCCGCTAATGGACAACTGGTGGTTCTGTACCGGCGCCGTGCGGAACACAGCATCCTGCCAGTCGGTGCCTTTGCCCAGCTGACTGATTTGTTCCTGCGACAGGTATTGGTTGGGCCCTTTGGCGGGGTTGGCATCATACAGGGCTTCATTGCGCAGGATGGCAAAATCATGCGCGTCCAGCAGGTCAATTTTCTTCCGGAGGGATTGCACGCCATAAGAGCCTTCATAGTTGAGCGTGTTCCTTTCTGCTTTGCCTTTGCGGGTGGTAACGATCACCACGCCGTTGGCGCCGCGGGAGCCGTAGATGGCGGTGGCGGAAGCGTCTTTGAGGATGTCGATGCTTTCAATGTCCGCCGGGTTGATGGCCGCCAACGGATTGACGGGCGCGCCTGTCAGGATACCGGGGCTGGCGGTGCTGTTGTAGATGGGGAAGCCATCAATCACGTACAGCGGTTCGTTGCCGCCCTGTATGGAGCTGCCGCCGCGGATGCGGATGCTGACGCCGCCGCCGGGCTGTCCGGATGTCTGCGTTACCTGTACCCCGGGCACGGCGCCTTTCAGCGTCTGGTCAAAGGAGCTGACCGGCTGTTTAAGCAAAGGGCCGGAAACGGAGGCTATCGCACCGGTGAGGTCACTTTTTTTCTGTGTGCCGTAACCTACCACCACCACATCGTTTAGCTGGCTCTGTATCGCTTCCAGCGGAATCTCAATATGGCCGCCGGTGGCGGTGACTTCTATTTTGCGGTAGCCGATATAACTGATGATCAGCGTATAGGGAAATTTCTGACCGGTAACGAAAACGAAGCGCCCTTCCGCATCCGTGGAAACGCCGTGGGTAGTGCCTTTGATATTGACCACCGCGCCGGGTAACGGCTCACGGGTGCGGGCATCTACCACCCGCCCCGTCAGGTGTGAATTGATCAGTGGCGTGGTAGGTACCTGCGCTGCCGCCACCAGCGGCAGGAGATAGAGCATGGATAGCCCTATCCATGCCAGTATGTTTCTGCGTAACATTCGTTGCATGTTTTAAAAGTTTGGACCGCTGCCGCTGGTTGCCTGCAGCAGGACATAACAATACCAGCCCGGAGAAAACGGGCTTCTCAGAGAAATGATAAAAAGGGAAAGTGCCGGAAAGCTGTTACCGTCTACAACAGCATACGAAACAGCACCGCGCTCCGCATGTACGGTTAAAGTTGTCAGTGGTTGACATCTACTTAAAGTTTAGTATTGAAGAATAAAGTTGCCCGCTGACACTGCTGCCGGTAGTTTTATCGGGTGGTGCTAAAAACTACACAAGGCCTGTTCTGCTGTAAATAGATTGGTTTTGCAGTGTACCTGGTAAGGACAACGGCGTAAAAGTAATACTATTTTTATTAGTACACAATATTTGTAGACTATTAATAATAAGATTTTTTTGGGGTTGCCATCTTCGTGAATAAAGGGCGGGATAACGGCATAAAAGATGACATTTATACCAAGTGATCTTTCTGCAGGTCATCGCGTAAATACACTGCGTAAACAGGCCGTAACTTTGAAGTACATATTCCCGAATCCCTTGCCGGCCGGCAGGAACCCATTGTAAACCCTCATTCCCCATGGCGGTATCGCACCGCCATATTTAAAAATATACAGACATGCAAAAGCTATTATTCTTAGTTGTTTGTTTCCTTGTATTCCAGGGAAACATCCAGGCTGCCCTTCCTTCCTTTCCGCGCCTCCTTCCTTTGCCGGCAGACATTACAGACAACTACATTGATGTTAAAACCGCTGGCGCCACAGGCGATGGGGTCACCAACGACCGTGCTGCGCTCAGCGCCGCAGCCACGCTCGCCTGCACCGAAGGGAAAAATTTATATTTCCCGCCGGGCGTTTATAACCTGGGTGACCTTACGGCATCGCAGCATGTGATGGACATCCAGGGTGCGCGCGGCATGACCATCGCCGGTAATCAGGCCACGCTGGTTTGCAGAAGCACTACAACGGGTGACAACCAGTTTTCTCCACCCCGTATCTTCCAGGTATCCTATTCCCGCGGTATTACCTTCAGGGGACTTCGGTTCGTGGACAGCGGGTATTCTGACTCTGCCACCTACAAAGGCGCATATGGTATTTATATCCCCGCTACCTCGGGCGACGTCACCAACGTTGTTCTCGAAAACCTGGAGGCCAGCTCCGTGCTTGGGCTGATGTTCCGGGCTTATTCAACCAGCCGGTTTGAAAACATCAACATACGCAATGTACGGGTGGAGAAAAGTTATTATGGCTTTATCCTGAATGACCCCAGGAACCTGCGTATCAGCACTTACCGGGCCGACAGCCTGAAGCGGGCCCTGTTTCTTACCGGCGGCCAGTTCATTACGGCAGACATCCACAGCAACAACCACCAGGCAGCCAGCGCGGAAGTGTTGTTGAAATGTTATGGGATTCCGTTAAAAAATGTCAGGTTACATTACCGCAGTGATAACAGCAAGTCTGCCGGCAACGCTTTCATCTCGCTGGAACAGCAAGGCACTTCCGGCGAATTTCTGATAGACAATGTAGATATTGACGTGGATTGCAGCGGAAGTACAGTAGGCTTCCCGGTGGTGATCAAAGACCTTGATCCTATGGGCAACATTCTGCCCACTACTGACAAGCATTGGGACAACATACGTATTCGCGGATTATCTGCCGGCGTGCCCGGAAGACAAGTGCAGGTGCTCTCTACGCAAAGCAAGCCAGGACTGATAGAGGTTTCGCCTCAACTGGACCCCAACAATTTTCTGCCTTCGTATTATCCCGGCTTTGTCAGGTTAACAGAACATACGTGGAACTATACCATACCCGGTCCGCTGACCGCCGCCAGCCACTTTATAGATCTGTCAAAGTTTCCCGGCTTTCCGGGCCGCGTGGGTACGATCAAGGTAAACGCTGTGCTGATAGAAAACACCGGCTTGGGCGCAGCCACCAGCATGACGTTCCAGGAAGATATACTTTTTGTGTCCGTTGCCAACAACGGCATGGTCACGATTATCAACCAGGCCAACCTGCAGAAAAAAAGTACAGGCAGTACAGTGGCCACTGCCAGTTACACTGCGAGCGGCACAGGCATCAATGCTACTTTTTCCGCCTACGGCAACGGCCTTTCTGTAGCCTATCTGGCAGCGGAACCCTTTCAACGATAAACAAACAGGCCCGCCACCTGGGAGCCAGGGTAGCGGGCCTGTCATGAACATGGCACTATATAAAAGCGCTGTTCCGTACCTCCACTACCGCATAGTATTTTTTGCGGCCGGAAAGCTGCCAGGTGAAACTCTCTCCCTGTTGCAGTCCCATCAGGGCCAGTCCAAACAATGACAACGCGGAGATGCCGCCGGCTTGCTCGTCTGCTTCATCCGGTGGCATCAGTTTGTATTCCAGGTTGATCCGGTTCACCGTATCCCGGATGATAACGGTGGAGTATAAACGGGAAGCGCTGTTAGGAAAATCGTCGACCGGTAATATGCTGGCTGTTTTGATCTTCTCCAGCTGTTGCTGTTGTATCTGTTTGTCATACATCAGCGGGGGATCGCTTTTTTTCAGGTGATCGATCAGCAGTTCATAATCTTTCTTCAGTAATAACAACGGTGCTTTATGGGTGGTCATGATATGCAGTATTTTTTTCAGACAATAGACTGCCTGCCGCCGTTACATACAACGGCAGGCAGCAATAACAATCCGGTTGACAGTGATACTATCACTGTCAACCGCTTAAAATAATCCCCGTTCCGCGCTAACAGCCGGAGCGGGGATTAATTATTGAAGTCTTTATAGTTTGAAAAGAAATAGAGCCTGCCACCAGCAAATGGCGTAACGCCGGCCAGCTGGAAGAGATTGGCAGGAGAGAAGAAAATGAATATGGAAAAAAGATTTTTCACTTCCTGTAAAGATACTAAAAATAGCGGGAAGCTATCCGGTGGTGGTAAACCGGCACGTATAAACGAAAACAGCTGCTCCAGCAAACCGCTGTCAGTATAGGTAATCAGTGGAGGCTTTTGGTCATCAGGGTTTCTTCAAAGCCTATTCCGTAATGGTAAGCAGTGAAGTCCTTTACTTTCTGCCAGCCATGTTTATAGTAAAATGCCAGTCCTGCCGGCGATGCGGCCAGTTGCAGCGTATCCAGTCCCCTGGCGCGTGCGTAATCTTCCAGGTGCGTCATTAATCGTTTTCCGATCCCCTGGTTTACATTTTGAAGCCTTGTATAAAAGCCAAACACCCAATTATCCTCCAGTGCCACGGTACCTACTATTTCCCCATTGATTTCCGCGCAGAAGACGGCTTGTCGTTGTAGCTTTTCCGTCATGACCTGTTCGGAATAGTACCTGATAAAGATGTCCCACTGTTCGTTGCTGTAGTGCGGCTTCAACAGCGCTAGTGCGTTTTCGCAGATCAGATCACTTAATTGTTTGGCGTCGGGGAGGGAGGCTTCTCTGATAATAACTGGTTCCATGTTAAACTATTTAGTGGCAGAAAAGAATATACATGTCAAAACGATCAGCACAAAACTCAATAAACCGGGAATGATAACTTGTACAAAGTTGCTGATTGCTGCGCAGGAATACAACGGGCTATAATACAAAAGGGCGCTCTTTTCAGAGCGCCCTTTGCCTGCGGTGAGGGAGGGATTCGAACCCTCGGTACAGGTTTAAGCCCGTACGACGGTTTAGCAAACCGTTCCTTTCGGCCACTCAGGCACCTCACC
>NZ_CAMLHC010000053.1 GCF_946479755.1 uncultured Chitinophaga sp.
GAATCTGTTTTATACACTTACCGGCACCGCCAGTCATTACTACAGTTTAGGCGGTATCAAAATGAATAGCGTTGTGTCTTATTCGCAGTTCTATAACCGGCAGACCGACAGCAATTTTGTGTATTTCAACAGTAAGAATCTAATGGCCTCCCAAACTCTTTTTCTGGGCCATTTTACACTGAACGGCCAGTTGTCAGCCGCCGTGAATCAGGAGTACGGCTTATATGGTGCAGGAGGGGACGTAAGCTGGAAAGTACTCGACTGGCTGGAGGTGGGAGGAGGAATGAAATATAATCGTCAAACCGTGTATGGCCTGTCGTTGCTGGGATATTCCGGGCATTCGAAATTCCGGATACCGTGGATCGGTGAGATCGGACTATATGCAGATAAGGGCTTTATACCAGGAGCCTATAAAAAACTTGTCACGAACAATACTGGTAGAGTAACCTATACCCGGACCTTTTAAATGAACCTATGTCCAGAAAAATTATTGCCCTGTTAATCTGTATGGGCCTGTTACTGACTGAAACCTTACATGCCCAGGTGAGCATGACGGTGCAGCTGCCACCGGTGGGCGTGCTGGTAAAACCGCAGCTGTGGAATGTGGTGCTGGTGAATGCCGGTAACAGGTCTACAGCCGTACGTCTGCTGTTACGTTTATCAGACGCTGGTACCACGCAACCGGTGCTGACAGCTGTTACCAGAACCGTTGTTCTGAATCCGGGCGCTAACCAACTGCAGGAGAAGGACCTTGCACCGGTGCAATATGAATACCTGATGATGACCACGGACAGAAGGCCGGAGGGAATGTTGCCGCCCGGTAACTATCTGGCCTGCTACAGTGTGGTATTGGATGGAGATAAAGCAGGTCAGCCTGCGACGGAAGATTGTATTCCTTTTGCCGTGGAGCCGCTTAGCCCGCCGTTACTGAACATGCCGGCGGATGCAGCGGTGCTGGAACAGCGGCTGCCGCAATTTACCTGGATACCACCTGCGCCGCTGCAATTATTTACCGACCTGAACTATGAACTGGTGGTGACAGAAATGAGAGATGGGCAGTCCGCAGCAGAAGCGGTACAGTCCAATATTCCTGTATATCGCGCACCTGCGCTGCGGCAGGTATTTGCAGCTTATCCCTCCGGCGGTGTGCCCCTGGATACAGGACGGACGTATGCCTGGACGGTGAAGGCCTACAACGGACGGCAGTTTGCTGCGCAAACAGAAATATGGACTTTCCGGTTGAACAGCAAAGCCCTGATGCCTGAGTATAACAGCCCGTATGTGTCATTAAAAAGAGAAGTGGATGGCGTCGTTACCAATTGCGGCAACGTGCTCCGTTTCGCCTATACGAATGAAACAATGGAGACGAATGCCCACTACAGCGTGATATCGCTGGATAATGGTAACAGGGAGATCATGTCAGGTACTGTTGCGCTGCAACCGGGCAGTAATCTGCTGGAACTGAAGCTGCGGAAAAGCGGTAAGCTGAAGTCCGGTGCTTACTATGCGCTTGTGTTGCAGAACTCGCGCGACGAGCGGTGGAGAATGAATTTTAACTATAACCCCGAAGAAAATACGGAGGCCGAATAAAACAGCAACCCTATACCTATAAATAATTTGGAACATGATTTTGCGATTGTTGGGTAAAACGAAAAAAGCAACTTCTATCGCGTTGCTGACGCTGATGTATGTAGAAGCGATATTGCCTGCCTATGCATTTGGAGGTACAAGACCTCCAAGGATGATGCCCCCGACAGAGAAAGGCGCCAGGCCGACGACTACCGTTTTCCCTGGAACATCTGTTATGCCTGTTGCGTCGTCGCTGGCTATGCCTGCACCTGTCCCCATGGGATTGAAGGCATCCGCCACGGCTTTCGGCGGACCTACGCAGCCGGAAACTCAAGGGTTTCACGCGGTGGGCAATGATAAGCAGGTGGACCTGTTCACCGGTGATTTTTCCTATACGATCCCATTAATGGACGTAGATGGATATCCATTGACAATGGGTTATAACAGCGGTGTTTCTATGGACCAGGAAGCCAGCTGGGTGGGCCTTGGATGGACCTTGAACCCGGGTAGTGTCAATCGTAACATGCGCGGGCTACCGGATGATTTTAACGGAAGGGATTCCATTGTGAAAGCAATTAATATAAAACCAAACAAAACATTTGGAGTTAACACCGGCTTTAACCTGGAGATAGGAGGGTTCCCGAATGACGTGGTGAAGGTTGGCGCAGGAACACAGATCGGCGTCTTTCATAATACTTATAAGGGTTGGGGAATAGAGTTTGCCTTAAACACCTCCATTAATGCCGGCAGTAAATCCATGGGCCGTTTCGCCGCCGGCTTATCATTGCCTAATAATTCACAGGAAGGGCTTACAATATCTCCTTCCCTGTCTTACTCGATGCCGGTCAACCAGGAGTCTACCGAAAAAAATACTTACAGTGGTAACTTCAGTATCAGCGGAGCCTATAACTCGCGTTCCGGTATGAAAGCCTTGCAGTTCAGCGCCGGGCTGAGGCAATATGCTAAAAACGCAAAAAGTACTACCGGAAGAACGGAAAGCGGCAGTACTTATTCCACTGATATCTCCTTTGCTTACCCGGGATTCACGCCTACTGTGACAATACCGTTTTCCAGTGAAATTTACACGATAAACACACGGTTTGGTGCTGAGTATAAAATAGTCAGCCCTGCCTTTACGTTGGGTGGTTACCAGACCCGCCAGTATATTGATTTTAAGGACTCAGTGCGAATACTGCCGGCCTATGGCTATCTCAATTATCAATACGGTGTTAACAACAGCAGCGGTTTACTGGACTTCAACAGAGAACGTGATATACCATATCGGGAATATCCGCCGGTACCTAATATCGCTTTGCCTACCTATACCTATGATGTTTTTTCTATTTCCGGAGAAGGTAGTGGCGGTATGTTCCGTGCATACCGAAATGACCTGGGATATATGCGGGACCCGCTGGTTTCCACCAAAGACAAATCACAACGGTATAGCCTTGATGTGGGTTATGCCGATCTCGTGCACGCCGGCATAGACCTTACTTTTACCCGGTCGTATACGGAGTCGGGAATGTGGAACGGCGGCAATCCGCTGGCCACCAGTCTCGACTTTACACAGGCCGATAAAAAGTATGAAGCAGCTTATTTCCGCAATCCCGGTGAAATGGCGCTGAATGAACAGGCTTTTATGGATGCTGTTGGCGGGGATGACCTTGTAACACCCCGTTTGTTTCAGCCGGATAAGAACTCTCCTGTGATCATGACCACGAATAAGCTGATGCGTTATGCCAACAAGCGCGCTGTAGGTGATATTACCCTGCCACAGGGCGTCGTTAAAAAACAGGCGCGAGAAAAGCGTACGCAGGTCATCAGCTATCTGACAGCGAAAGAAGCCAGTGAGGCTGGTCTTTCAAAATATATTGACAGCTACGGTTATAATAAGCCTGCTGTTGATGGTTGCAGTAATGATATCCCGGATGAATACCCGCAGCAGGTCTACGGGCTGAACGGGGATTATCATAAGGTATACGATGACCACGAAGTAACGTTCCAGCGGGTGGACACCATGATCAATTTTATGAACATCAGGGGGCACGCCAGCACCTGGCCGCCATATCCACCGTTATACGACTACTTCTATACTATCTGGCGAGGCAGGATACGTGCCCCTCTGGATGGCAAATACTATTTCAGGACTTACGCCGACGAAGGTTGCCGTCTTATTTTTGAAGATACCACGGTGGTTCTGCATGGGTGGGATTTTGAGGGCGAATATTCCGAAGCGTCTGTTAACCTGCAGGCGGGCAGGCTCTATAATTTCAGGATCGAATACCGTAACGATGAATCTGAATCCAGGATGATCCTGTTATGGAAGTATGGCACCATGACCGACTTTAGTTACGTGCCGAAATCATGCCTGGTGGCATCGCCGCCGCAGGACAGCGTAACGCTGCCTAACGGTATCGTGCGGGAGCAGCGTGTGAACGCGTACCGGAAGCCGCACCATATTTCGGAAATAGATGTGTTGAATAACGATGGCCGCAGGTACGTATATGGGATACCGGTATATAACCTTCAGCAGGAAGAAGCATCGTTTTCCGTGGGGGCGGCCGACAGAAATCCTGCAACCGGGTTGACAAGCTATTCCGCCACCGAGAATTCTGTTAACAATACCAGCGGTAATGACAACTATTTCAGTAGAGAGACGGTCCCTGCTTATGCACACAGCTTTTTGCTGACGGGTATCCTGTCGCCGGACTACGTAGATCTTACTGGTAATGGTATTACCGATGACGATGCAGGTACGGCAGTAAAGTTCAATTATACGAAGGTGGCGGGAATCAACAATCCGCAACAGTGGCGTAGTCCGAATAGTGACAAAGCCTCCTACCAGGAAGGACTTAAAACGGACTACCGGGATGATAAAGGCAGTTATGTGGCAGGTAAAAAAGAGTTGTGGTACCTGAATTCCGTGGAATCTAAAAACATGATCGCTGTTTTTACGCTGGAAGACAGACAGGACCTGAAGCAGATCAGCCCGACAGGCGTACGCTCGGCCAGCAAGGCTAAGCGGCTTAAACAAATAGATCTCTATACCAAGGCGGAGTTTAGCAAAGGCGTCACCGCAGTGCCAGTGAAAACGGTACATTTTTCCTACAGTTATTCTTTGTGTAAAGGCGCCGATGGTGATGCGAACATAGGCAAACTGACGCTGGACAGCGTGTGGTTTTCGTATAACGGTAACACTAAAGGCAGGAAGAATCCGTATGTGTTCCGCTATAACACGGCTAATCCATCTTATGCCACACAACAATACGATCGCTGGGGCAACTATAAAAGCCCTGCCGGTAACCCGGCCGGACTGACGAATGCAGAGTATCCCTATGCGATCCAGGATAGTACGCTGGCTGCCCGTAATGCAGCTGCCTGGACGCTGGACGAAATTGTGTTGCCTTCCGGAGCGAAAATGAAGGTTACCTATGAGGGTGATGATTACGCTTATGTGCAGAACAGACGGGCCATGCAGTATTTGGGCATACTCGGCCTTTCAGCATCAATTCCTGCTGATACCAGTAAGCTTTCCAATAGCTTGTATAATAGTAATAACGATAACATTTATGTGTCAGTAATCCTGCCGGTGGCCGTAAAATCGGAGCAGGAGTTATATAAACGTTACCTGGAAGGAATAGAAGACCTGGCTTTCAGGTTGAGAGTGAACATGCCTGGCGACCAATATGGTAGTGGCCAGGAATGGGTGCCCTGTTATGCGAAACTGGATAAAGTAAACGGTCCCTATTATGGGCTTTACCCGGATAAGAAAGCTTTCTGGCTGAAGCTGGCGACGATCAATAAAAGAGGGGAGCCAGGCGGCTCTATTAGTCCGCTGGCACAGGCCGCTCTTCAGTTCCTGCGTCTTAACCTGCCATCCAAGGCATTCCCTGGTTCTGATATTGGAGACGATCTCAACGTGGTGAATGTAGTGAAGGTACTAGGTAGCCTGGCGAACAACGTGATGAATACCCTGCATTCCTTTGAAGAGAACAGCCGGTTAAGGGGATGGGCCAGGCACATTGTGCTTGGAAGTTCTTTTGTACGACTCAACAGCCCCGCTTTCAAAAAGTATGGTGGCGGCCTGCGCGTAAAACGGATCGTGACTTATGACAACTGGAATAAAATGACCCGGCAGGCTGAGTCGCAATACGGGCAGGAGTATCAGTACACTACTTCTGCCGTCATCAATGGCGATACGGTACAGATCAGCAGTGGAGTGGCAGCCTACGAGCCTGTATTAGGCGGTGATGAAAACCCGTTCCGGCAGCCGGTGTATTATACCGAACAAGTGGCTGCACTGGCCCCGGTATCCATGGGGTATGCGGAAGAGCCTTTCGGAGAATCGCTATTCCCTTCGCCAATGGTAGGTTACAGTAAAGTGCGGGTAACTTCCATCAACAAAAAGAATACAAGATCGGCCAACGGCTATGTGGAAAGCAGTTTTTATACTACCAATGACTACCCAACGCTGACGGACCGTACTATCATCGATGGAGATACAAAAAAACGATTCAAACCATCTATCGATAATTTCCTGAAGGTTAACGCGCGGCATTTCCTGGCTGTGTCACAGGGCTTCCGGGTGGAATTAAACGATATGAACGGCAGGCTTCGTTCTCAGGCCGTTTATGCGGAGACGGACCCTTACAACCCGGTCAGCAGTACCGCTTATTATTATAAAACAATCAGTAAAGATGGCATAACACGACTGGACAACTCCGTGCTGACACTGAATGCACGCGGGGTTGTAAACGGCAGCGCTGTCATCGGGAAAGACGTAGAACTGATGACGGATATGCGTCAGGAACGCTCTGTTACCAACGCCAGCAATCCCAATCTGAATACCGATCTGTTCACGTTTGGCGTGCCACCGTTTATGCTGTTGCCCAGTCTTCTCAATCTGGCGCAACGGGAGGAAAACCTGTACCGTTCTGTGGCTATGACCAAAGTGATCAACCGTCACGGTATACTGGACAGTATCGTAGCGGTAGACAAAGGCAGCAGGATCACCACCCGTAATCTGCTGTTTGATGAGGAAACCGGTGACGCGTTGCTGACCAGCATTCAAAATGAATACAATGATCCGCTGTACCAGTTTACCTATCCCTCCGGCTGGATGTATGATGGCATGAGCGGCGCGTACAAAAATATTCAGCTGACAATGACCGGTCTCAGTTTCCTGAACGGCCGTATCGTAAAGGGTTTCCCTGCAGGTGTCTCTTTGAATGATTACTTCTATCCGGGAGATGAGATACTGGTGTACGCCAAAAGTGGGGTAGGTGGCACCGAATGTGCACCATTGATAGCCAACTTTCCCGGTGTTAACCGGATCTGGGCGGTGGATGCCAACGTTATGGCGGGAGGCCAACCGGACGTGTATTTCATGGCTAAAGACGGACAGCCTTTTACCGGTGAGGATGTAACGCTGAAGATCATCCGTTCCGGACGCAAAAACATATTCACTTCCGCAGGGGGAGTAACCATGATGGTCAACCCATTGACAAAAGGCACCGGAAATACCTACACATTTGATATCAGTGCCAATAAGAAGATCATCACGGCCAATGCTGTCGAATACAAACAACTCTGGAAAGTACAGGATAAAAAGCTTCCGGTAAAGGTGCCGCCCATATATGAGAACGACCTTGTTTCCAGGTACTTCAAAGCAGTATGCCCGGCAGGGACAACCGGCGATACCTCCGTATTATACGTAGTGCCCGCGGGTAAGTATACCGGTAAAACGAAACAGGAGGCCAATCTGAAGGCAGAAAACGATATGCGCGACAACGGACCGGCGTATGCGGCGCAGTTTAAAAAATGTGGTTGCGCAAGCGCGGCGGTATCCAAAGTGTTCTATAAGAATGACTGTACAGAAGGTATAGGCTCCGCGGTGACTGTAACGCTGAATGCCGGTGCGGTAGTAAGGCCTACCTGTGCAGAAGCGAATCAGGCAGCATTGGATTCACTGAATAAAATCGGTCAGGCGGTAGCCAACCAAAACGGTACCTGCGGTAGCTACTATGTGAGGCTGACATACGAGAATTCAAGACGGGACGTGTTTTCAACGCCAACAGACAATCATGACTATGATTATACGGATATCAGGGTGTCTTTCTACAAGGATGCAGCCTGTACTTTTCCGCTGGCTGTTCAGAACCAGGAGGTGAATTATTATACGTCCGTCGTTTCAGAACATTGGGATGACTTTAATGGATATACGAGAAATGAGTATGACACCAATCCGGTTAAAGTAATATGCAATGGTACTTCTCAGGTGATACTCCAGAATGTGATAAACAGACATGTTCAGGATGTCAGAAAATTTGAGGGGAACCCTCCTATAGAAGTACAGCCGACAGAACGTTATACGGACAACTATTACTTTAAACTGAAGACTGTACCCGGATTAACAATCGTTCCCTGACCAGTAAAATACGCCTGTTATGCTAAAATCAATATATAAAAGCCTTTTCTTTTCATGCCTGGTATTGCTATTCCCACTGGCCGCCAGCAGTGCCGGCAGCAGCGTAGCTGCCGGCGCCCTGAAGCCTGATACTTCCGGCGGTTGTTTCAGCGGTATCACAGAGGTAAGCGTGAATCCTTATGTGTATGGTATCGCCGGCAACTGGCGGCCAGCGCGTTCCTATGTTTATTATGGCAGCCGCGCTGAAGAAGATCCGGCGGCAGAAACCAACATACGCACCAACGGTACGCTTCCTTCCTTTATCGCTTTCTGGAATAATGTTGCCGGCGTATGGCAGCCCTCGAAAGATACCTCCAGGTGGGTATGGAACGCAGAAAGTACGCTTTTTAATGCCAAAGGGTTCGAGCTGGAAAACCATGATCCCCTGGGGAGATACAATGCCGGTATCTATGGATATGATAATGCGTTGCCGGTGGCAGTCGTGCAGAACAGCCGTTACCGCGAGTCGTTTGCAGAAGGGTTTGAAGATTATAGTTATGGAAAGACACAATGTGATGCTGCCTGTTCTGGTACCCGCACGTTTGATTTTTCCGGACATCAGGATGCGATCGTACAGGGGAACGCGCATACAGGCCGTTATGCCATCAAAGTGGCTACCGGGACGAACAGAGGCGTGAGCGCTATGGTGGTACCTTCCGATAACCAGGATTTCACGCTGACGGTGAACCGTAAAACGGCTACCTGCCCTTATAACGCTCAGGTGCTGGAAAGCGTCAGGGCCGGGGATCCGGCATTGCTGCCGGGGTTTTCCCCGATACAGGGTACCCGGCTGCTGATATCCGCCTGGGCAAAAGAAGAGACTCCCTGTAACTGTATCACCTATACGAATGCAGCCATAGAGGTGCAAACCGGTGGTAAGATCTTTCACGTTACACCGGTGGGGTATCTGATTGATGGATGGCAACGGTATGAAATGGTGATCGACGTTCCTGCGAATGCCACCACTTTGTCTGTTATTCTTAAATCCCTGGGTAAGACAGCTGTGTATTTTGACGACCTGCGGATACATCCATTCAATGCCAATATGAAGTCATTCGTCTACGATCCGGTGACACTGCGTATGATGGCCGAACTGGATGAAAACAACTATGCCTCTTTTTACGAGTATGACGACGATGGTACACTCATCCGGCTGAAGAAAGAAACGGAAAGAGGTGTTATGACTATTAAAGAAACCCGGAGCTCTCTGGCAAAAGAATAATGATATGAGAAAACTGATAATCCTGTTTGTGGCACTATTGAGTACAGGTGTTTCCCATGCACAGTTGTCGGCGTCAGATCCGCAGCTGCAACAGGCAATAGCGCTGATCAATAAATTACAGCGGGCGGCCCTGGCTCCGCAAAGCTATCGCATGGAGTACCGTTACAGTAACGAATCCACGCCCTACTTACTGCTGGATTCGCTGGAAGGGAAGATGGTAGTGGACAGCAACCGTTATCTCCGGATAGTCGGAAATAATGAGGTGATGCATAACAGCCGCTATGATGTGGCGGTTTTTAAAGAGGACTCTCTTATCTACGTTAGCAACGCTACCGCCATCGCGCAAAACATACAGCCACTGAACAGTGTGCAGGCCTTACTGAGGGATAGCCTTTTGGCAGGGTGCAACATAAGCAACAACGGTCATACTAAATCGCTTCGTTTTTTGTTCAGCCCCGGCGCGCCATGTAAATCCATAGAGCTGGTGGCAGATACAGTCGCCATGAGGGTCGATATGGTCAATATGGTGGTTAAAACGGTTCTGATGACGATGTCTGGAACGGACCCCGGCAGCGGCTACGAGGAATATGCGCTCATGAAGGTGGTATTCTCCGGTTATCAATCGCTGAAACCTGGGGCAGTAGCTGCCGTTTTTGATGAAAAAAAATATTTCCATAAAACGGATAAAGGCCTGAAACCGGCAGAGGCTTATGCCGGCTACCAGGTTTTTTCCGGTTCACCCCAGCTTCAATAGCGTAACGCAATACCTATGTTGAAAAGATATCCTGTTTTATTTATCCTGACCTTTTTTCTTTTGCTGTGTGCGGTGGGCCGGGCACAGAACAGTGTTACTGTAAAACGTGTGCTTGAGGGAAGCAATAATGCGCTGGTAGCGGGAGCTACCCTCCAGGTGCAGGACAGCGTTTATTTTAATACCGACAGAAACAAACTGATACTGCCTTACAAGATCAGGAATGTGATCACTTTTAAGGTAAATGAATACAGCACCGTCTACCTCCCGGATTCATTCTCGGCAAAGATCACGGTGCTGCTGACCTACAAATACCTGGATGCGGGTGGAACTTCCCGGCAGGACACTGTATCAACGATACTGCGGGTGAATAGCGATACCAGCCGCGCGCATAATCCGCTGGCGTATTTTGTATTTAACAATGCGCAGGACGTAACGGCTAAGATCGTGGATATCCAGGTGTCTCAACCGGCCGCTATGAAGGTGCTGGTGCTGGAAAATGAGATGAGTATCCTGCCGGTGTACAAGCTGGACAGGGTGACAGATGCAGTGAAAAATCTGCAGCATAATAACCCGCCCAATACGGACGCAACAGATGAAATTCTTGTGAGTTGGAATGCAGTGACCGGTGCGGACATGTATGATCTTGAATGGGCATATGTGGATTATTCTGTGTTGGCCAAATACCAGAACAATCCTGCGCTTATTTTTGATAACAATGCGACCAGGGTCAGCATAAGAGGGAACAGCTATAGTATACCGCTGTTATATGACAATGCAGGTACTTTGTTTGTCCGTGCGCGCGCTGTTCAGCAACAAAACAAAAGGGCACGGCTGTATACCATATGGAGCAACGAAGTAAGCGGGGCTACGCCGTTGTCTTACAGTTTTAAAGGACATCAGCAGCAATTGAACTGGCAGTCGGAAATATCCTATGCAGAAGAGGGCAAACGGAAGGCGGTAGTGCAATATTTTGACGGATCGCTGCGCAGCCGTCAGACGGTTACCAAAGATAATATTACCCAGAAGACCATCGTCGCCGAAACCTACTACGATCAGCAGGGGCGTCCGGCGGTGCAGGTATTGCCATCACCAACGCTCAGCAGTATTATCCAGTATAGCCGCAGCTTCAACATGGCGGCCGGTGGGCAGGAATATGGAAAAGATAAATATGACTATCTGGCCAGCCCGCTGGATTATCGCACTGCTCATGCTGCGCCTTTGGATAGCGTGTCTGGCGCCAGTCAGTATTATTCATCATCGAATCCTGCGAAAGACGATGCTTCTGGCATTAACCGTTTTATTCCGGCTGCAGGTGGTTACCCGTTATCAGAGACCGTTTACACACCGGACAATACCGGCAGGATCAGCAAACAGGGTGGTGTAGGACCGGAATTTCAGATCGCATCCGGACACGAAACATTGTATTCTTATGCCGGCGCGTCGCAGAACCAGCTGGACGTTCTTTTCGGTACGGAAGCAGGTGATGAGAAGCATTATTTCAGGAACACCGTGAGGGATGCCAACGGGCAATACAATGTAACCTACCTGGACATGCATGGCCGTACCATCGCGACAGCATTGTCCGGAAGCCCGGAAAATACGAGCCTCAAAGACCTTGACAACAGAAATACGGTGGTCATCACCGACAGCCTGTCCACACCGGGAAAAAATCTCGTGCAGGACCTGGTAGCGGTATCGCATAAAACACAACAGGTAGAAACAAAAGGGAAGTATTCCTTTCGGTATTCCTTTACGCCTCCGGTGGTGACTGTCAATTCCTGCGCCGGCACGCCTATCAATTATATAGGGTTGTATGAGTTGGAAATCCGTATTACGGACAATGAAAATAATCAGCTGTTGCCCGGGAAACAGCCATACGTGAAGGTATTGCGTAACTATAATGCCGGTCAGATTATCGAAACCGGCATTACGCCGGGAGCAATGACCGTGAGTTTTGATCTGATCCTGGAAAAAGGGACTTATGAAGTGACAAAATCCCTTCGTATCAGCAAAGAGGGATTGGATTACTATAAGGAAAAACATCTCCCGCAATCGGTATGTAAGAGCCTCGTTGAATTTGAACAGGAACAATGGTCAATTAACAAAAACGAAAACTGTAAACCGGATTGTTCGACATGTTTGACAAAACTGGGTACCTATAACAGTTTCCGCGATGCGTTGTTGTTGCAGATGGGATGGACTGCGCCGACTGACTCGGTGATTCATCGGAAAGAAATACAGCAGGCTTATAATAAAGCGGTGGAAGATTGTAATGCACTTTGCCAGTTGGCAACTGCCTACAGCGAAGTAAGAAAAGCGATGTTACTGGATGTGACGCCTCCTTCCGGTCAATATGCTGATCCCGCAAATTTCATCTATCCCAGATCTGTTTTTCATACAAGCGAGACCTCGTCGGTGGCGCCTTACGCCAGGGTAGCAACTGACTACCTGGATGCCAACGGCCAGCCGGCGTGGGTGTACGACCGTATTTCCGGTACTTATATAAAACCGCAGTCGTTGCTTCCGGAGCAGTTTGCGGAGAGCTTTCAGCCATCGTGGGCAGAGAACCTGCTGCCTTTCCATCCGGAATACGGGATGCTGGTAAAGTATGCCACGTTTGAGACAAGTATGTTGTGGGACCTCAAAGTAAAGAATGTAGATACCTATCAGGAAGCCTGGGACAAGGGATACCTTAACCCTACCGGGAGCCAGGCATTTTCGCCGTTCCCGGTCCAGGCAGCAGGTATAGATCCATTGGCCCAATACAGTAATGGCGCTTTGAAGACAGCGCTGGAGAGTAATCTGGCAAATTTTAAAGAAGACTATTCCTTGTGGTCATTAGCGGCTATTTCAGCTGTTTGTGACTCGAAGGATGTGGCCTGCCGGAATCTCCGTAGCACTGTCGCGGGCGCAATGTCAGGCTCCATTACCACTGGTGATAAGAATATGATGTGGCGTATGTTCCGGGACTTATATATTAGTCTTAAACAACGGACCATTTATAGTCAGTTGCGGGCTGCCTGTCCCACCTGTCCGACCGATGTGCAGCTGGTTGATGTGGAGAAAAAGAATCCCAATTTCGTGAATGATATGGGCGCGCTGAATGGTACTTTCGGCGATCTGTTGAACCCAAACAGCAGTGAGGCCGAAATCCGTGCCAAATCTGAAGCATATCTCCAGCAGTTGTACAGAGATAACTGTAGAGCCAATGTGGAAATCTGGAAACAGCAGTTGAAAAAATGTACAGTTTATACAGATGCTGACCTCATAGCCCTTACGGATGCGTTGCGGCAGGTATGCCTGGAAGGGTCAGATGTTGATCACCCTATGGGCGCCAGCTCAGTGAAGCCTTCCAGTACCGCCCAACTGCGTAGTTTTGAAGCCGTTATCAATAAATATAACGCAGATCATAACATAACTACGTCTGAGCTCTGTAACGGTATGTTGGTGACAACACCGGCTCCTTATGATAAACAACGTCCGGCCGGAAATAAACCGTTGTTCTCCAAGCCCACTGACTGTGAATGTACCAGGATCAATTCCCTGTACAGAGAATACCAGGCCTTTGGCGTACCGGCTGGCGATGCCAGTTTCTCCGCCTATCTGCTGCGTGCCCGCAAGGTGACCATCGCTGAGGCGGATTTGACTACGCTTCGAAGCGCCTGCAATGGAACATTTGCAGGGCATTTTTTCGAAAAGCCCATAGAGCTGCCGTCGTTGCTGCAATGTAATACCGGCGGGACATGTATCACCTGTGTCGAATTTAATGCAGCCTATAACAGCTATGTTGCGAACTATGCATCTATGCTGCCGAAGAAGGTACCCGGCACGAATCAGGACACCAGCTTTAATGTTCTGTTTGAAAACTACATGAACAACCGGTTGTCGCTGAACCGTACCGCTGCAGAGTATCTGTCATTCAAGGATAGCTGCGGGACCAATAATTTTACTGTCACGAGAAGTTGTACCGATTCAGGCATCATCAAGACCTATACAGTGATGCCCAATCTCTTTCGTGATATGGTGGTGAAGGATATGAAACAAACATTTGACTATGGTTTTATCATTGTTGGCTCCATTGTTCGTAGTAATGGCGCAGTACAGGATGAAGACGGATGCGTGGTCAAAGTAGACAGGCAGTCGAATGTACAATGGGCGAGAGTCTTTAACAGCACGGGAACTGATGTTTTTGCGAAAGTGAAGTGCACGCGGGATAGTGGCTATATATTGGCAGGTCGTTCAACCAAAAATACGGGAAATAATTTTAGAAGCCCGTTTGTTGGCGTAATCACCAAACTCAACAGTGCCGGTGTGCAGCAGTGGACGCGGGTGGTGGACCTTAATACGGCGAGCGGCGAAGATATCAGGGATGTGACAGAGCTGAGTAATGGTGATATCGCCTTTACCGGTTGTTATAATCTGGCTTCCGGAACTTCCAGGTTCCTGGTGGGTGTGATGAGCGGCAACGGCAGCGCTACCCGGTGGATGAAACAGATAGGGAGGAATAGTGTCGCTGATATGGCCTATTGTGTGGAACAGGACCAGGATACCCTGCTGGTATTAGGGTTGACAAATAACAGTAGTAGCATGTATGGTGCAGCGTTGATGAAACTGAACCGGCTTAACGGTGCCCGTATTAACCAGTATCTGTATGCCCGTGACAGCCGGAAAAATGATATTGGCGGCCTTTTCAGGACCAGTGGCGGAGGTTACCGGCTGGCGCTGATTGATTCCGATTCCTGGGGCAATACCAGCAGCCGGATGGTGGTGCTGGACGTTAACAGGAATGGGACCGTCGCCGGTACCAGTCATATACTGTCGGGGACGCAGGGGATTGATCGTATGCTGGTTAGTCAAACGACTGACTGGGGGCTGTTGATAGCACCACTATACAATACGCCGCGCGGTTTTGCTTTCCTTAAAACGGATATCGATAATAATATTTCCTGGTCCAACCGTGTTGTTTATAAAGCGGCGATCGCTAATAAGGTGGGTGCAGTGGCGACCATGACCAACAACTTTTCTTCTTTTGCCCGGGTGTCAACAGCAAGTCGTGGCTACTTCATGTCTGCTATTCATCTGGATGGAAAACCGGGAATGATGGAGCTGGACAACCAGGGTCGCTTCGGATGTTCAGACAGTACCTATACCATTGACGCCGCTTCCGTTACCTATTCGGTGACAGCAGGTTATCCTGTCGATGTGGACGCTAGTTTCCAGGATATTTTCTATCCCTCCTTGTATACGATGAACGTTACTGCTGTAACGCCCGTCGCGACTACGGAGAGTTGTGTTCCCGGAGGCGGCTGCTCAGATATTTATAAAGGCCCTTATCTGTGTCCGGTAGCCATCAATGGCGGTGGCAGCGGTGGGGGTACCAGCCCGGGTTCTGTCAATGACATCAATGGTTGTTCGGATAACACCTTCTTTGTAAAAAGTAAGTCTGTTGAGCTGTTCCGGCAATACCGGGATTCTGTCAGCAATAATTTTGAACAGAAATACCTGTCTTCTTTAAAAGACGCCTTCAACAGGGAGCAGTTCACTGTTATCCATGACGTGTCAGAGTATCATTATACGCTTTATTACTATGACCAGGCAGGTAACCTGGTGAAAACAGTCCCTCCGCAGGGCGTATTGGTAGACACTACGATTAGTTGGTTGAACCGGGTGCGTACTGCCCGTGCCAGCGGCCAGTCGCTGACGCCGTCGCATACGCTGGCTACAAACTATCGATATAATTCACTCAACCAGGTCATCGCCCAGAAATCGCCGGATGGTGGACTGACGCGCTTTTGGTACGATCGCCTGGGCAGGTTGGTGGCATCTCAGAATGCCAAACAGGCGCCCAACCGGTACGCTTATACGCTGTATGACGATCTTGGCAGGGTAACAGAAGTCGGTGAGTTAACGAACAGTGAAGCAATGACGCCGGACCTGAGCCGCAGTCGCAGCCGGCTGGCGCAGTGGATTGTCAATGCGGGCGCATCTCGGAAGGAAATCACCCGTACTGTGTACGATCAGCGTAACAACCTGATCACGGATGTGCTGAGCAGTACCAATGTCCGTAACCGGGTTTCGTACAGCATGGTATATGATAAAATTGCGGATACTACCGCAGCTGCCTATACTGCCGCCAGCTTCTACAGCTACGATATTCATGGTAACGTAGATACGCTGGTACAGGACTACAAGCGCGGTACAATGCGTGACAGCCTAAACCGTTTTAAGAAAATTATTTACGATTATGACCTGCTGAGCGGAAAAGTGAACCAGGTCGCTTATCAGCCTGGCGCAAAAGATGCTTTCTATCATCGGTACGTCTATGATGCGGAAAACAGGTTGACTAATGTGGAAACGAGCCGTGATAGCGTGTGTTGGGAAAATGATGCGTTTTATCAATACTACAAACACGGCCCGTTGGCGCGTTCTGTGATCGGCCAACGCCAGGTACAGGGTATTGACTACGCCTACACGCTACAGGGCTGGCTGAAAGGGGTGAACGGATCCGGGGCTGCTTCGGATATGGGCCGCGATGGAACGACGCCGGCTGTGGCCAAAGATGCGTTCGGATTTACGCTGCATTATTTTGGTAACGGTGACTACCGGCCTATCGGTATCGGTGTGAAGCCAATGGCAGGTATTAACACCTTCGTCGGTTTCCGGCCGTTGTATAACGGTAATATCGGCGCTATGGGCGTACAGTTGCCCATTGTGGGAGAACCGCTGTTGTATACCTACCAATATGATGTATTGAACCGCATCGCCGGTATGGATGCCAACCGCAACCTGGACCTGACCAGTAACAACTGGACACCGCAGGCAATAGCCGATTTTCAGGAACGGGTTACCTATGACGGTAATGGCAATATCCTGAAATACCTTCGTAACGGCAACAACACCTTCGCCGGTAAACCATTGCAGATGGACAGCCTGAGCTACTTTTACAAGCCGGGCTCCAATAAGCTGGATTATATCCGTGATGCTATCGGTCGTACCGCATATGGTGAGGATATTGACAGCCAGTCTGTAGCCAATTATACCTATGACGCTATTGGTAACCTGGTGAAGGACAATGCGGCCGGTATCGATAGCATTGTCTGGAATATTTACGGTAAAATCAAAGGGATCTATAAGAAAAAAAATCCCCCTATTGAATTTACCTATGACGTGGCAGGCAACCGTATCAGCAAGAACGTAGGCGGTGTACAGACGTTGTATGTCCGCGATGCTACGGGTAACGTGATGAGCGTATATGCGTCCAACGACCAGGATAATGGAAAAGGACGTCTTATCCAGCGGGAAACGCATCTGTACGGCAGTAGCCGCCTGGGGATGAGTACCCGTCAGACGGTGGTAGATTCCACAATCGTGTCATTGCCGGCAAAAAATGGTATTGGCGTGCCCAAATTGTTTACATTTACGCGAGGAGAAAAGCTCTTTGAATTAAGCAATCACCTGGGCAACGTACTGGCAACGGTATCTGACCGCAAGAAGCCGGTGTCTGTCAACGGTACACAGGTAGCCTCCTATGCACCTGTGATCAGCAGTGCGCAGGATTATTATCCTTTCGGTTCGCTGATGCCAGGCCGCGGCGGTTACCTCTCAGAAAGCGGGTGGAACAATGAAGTACCCGGTGCCGTAACGGTGACGGCCACCCTGACAGTCGACGGCCGGTCCAATAATGCGCCGCCGGAATATGAAGCTACCGAATGGATAGAGTTCACCCCCGGATTTGAAAGTGGTCAGAATGATGCGTTTATAGCACAGATCGTAGATGCAACCAGTCTGCCAGGGAACAATGGAGAAAGTGTGAAAGGTACGGCTAAAGGGTATCGATATGGATTTAATGGGAAGGAGAATGATAATGAAATCAAAGGAGCGGGAAATCAGCAGGATTATGGGTTTAGGATATACGACCCGCGAATTGCGAAGTTCTTAAGTGTAGACCCGCTAACAGCGCAGTATCCTGAATTGACACCTTACCAGTTTGCCAGCAATACACCTGTTCAAGCTATTGATTTGGACGGATTAGAGAAGTTTCATTATAGTATGACTCTTGACACAAAAACAGGTAATGCCATTTTACATCTGGTAGAGGCACCAAAGTACTTTAATGAACATAGTTGGTTTGGAGGGTTGTTTAAATTCAAAACAGAAATTCTAAGCAAACGCTATGAGGTAGATTATGAAGGTCGAAAATACTTTATTGGCGGAGCTCAATATGGTGCTAGTTATTCCAATTCCGGAAAGGCTGATCTTTTTGAGGAACATTATATTAAAGGTAAGGGCGATTATATGGCTTTTGGATTTGATTATGTTGATGAAAAGGTATCTACTTTTGCTTCATATACAGCGCAAGCTTACAATATTCAGGATGTTGCACTCGAAAGTGCTCAAGTATTTAGGCGTTACTTTACTAAGCCAAGGGTTGAAGTGACTGGACATATGGATGCGTATTTATCTAAACAGAGACCTGGCCAAAGGGTACAGCATACCTGGGATAGACATGCCAAAGAGCTTGGTCTCGGAGATTTTCAGGAAAGAAATGCTACAGAATTACAGCAGATGCTAAATGAACGGGTAACTCAAATAAGAAACGCCGGTAGAAGTAAATTTTTTGAAACGACTGCAAGGGTTGATGGTAAATGGTCTGTTGTACATAGAACGGAGGTGTGGCTTGACGGTATTCAGTATTACTATTTTGAAACACCCCAAGGCAGGTTCGTTAGTGCTGGGCGAATGCCAGCACCAAAATCACCCGGCTTGCTTAATAAACCAAAGTCGTCAAATGCATCAAGTTCTTCAAATAAATCAAATTGATAAACCTAAGAAAATGCCAGAGTTAATAGATCAGTATTTTTTAGTTGATACAAGAGATTCAAAATTTGTAACTCGATTTCTTGATAAATATGTTCCGCAAAGAGCGCCGGTTCGTGATTATTACTTAATCGAGACAGAGCATGGGGAAGAGAAAATCGATTCGAAAAATATGGATTTTGTTTTGTCTTTCTATGAGCATCATAGCAATAGTGTTAATTCTTTTTATATAGAAAATATTGATGAAAGGTCGTTGATTGCATTTGCAATTCTTACTTATACAGACGATGCTAAAATGATTTTAGGAGTTTCTGTATTGGGAACTTTCGATGACTTAGATGATATGAAAGCGAATATTAAAATCTTTGAAGATATTAAAGCATTTACTAACTCGACAGTAGCTTGTATGACTCTGGAAGAACCTCCTCCTGATAATTCTCTTGAATTTATAGAGTTTGTAAAACAGAGAGAACTGCTTTAATGATGTTAAAATTTTTGTAGATAACGAATGGTTTCGTTGCCTATATAGTATGACGTATGACAAAAAAAGGACTATTGACAACCAAAGAAATTGCAATTGAAAAAATAGAGGAATATTTAAGGAACAAGTCACTGCGTTCTGTTAATACATTTGTTCTTCTCCATGATAATATAAGAGAGTTTGAACATGGGTGGGTTTTTTTCTATCAAAATAAAACATACCTGGAAACTGGAAATATTCTTGATTTGCTTGGAGGCAATTCTCCACTAATTGTTAATAGGTATGATGGAGAGATTACTGCTACTGGAACTGCTCATAAAGTCGACTATTACATTAAAGAATATGTAAAGAAAATGAAGCAAAAGAAGTGATCTCCTATTCGAATAATTCACAACCTAAAAATGCAATTAAACAAAAAATACATACGGGGCTTAGTCATCGACTAGCCCCGTATTGCATGTTATGATAAAGATGTCTGGCTTCTGCCAGCCATAAACCTCCTCAAAACGTTACTTACTGCGGATACAATATCTGCGTGGCACGTACATCCCATGAGGTAAATCCATTCCATGGCAGCACGGTGGAATTCATCACTGAGTTAGGGTCGGAAGTCGGTGTTCCTGGGATCAAGCTGCCAAATGTTTGATTGGTGTGATGGAACCCGATAGTATGACCGAATTCATGGGTAATGGCAAACAGCTGCTGGGTGGCAGACATGCTATTGTATTTGGAGTTAATCTCAACGGTTACACCGGGCCTGCTGTCTGATCCTGGCAGGTAGGCGCGTGCGATCCAGTTGGCGTTTTCATAACCCATAAAAACCCGGGTATTGGCACTTGCGGCAGAGGTTACAATAGACATTCCCAGACGGGTGCCGTTAACGGCGTTCCAGTTGGCGATGGCGCCCCTGATGGCTGTTTGCCATACTGCAGGAATACCGGGCTCAAGGTAGAACTTGATGTCGCTGTTGTAGGCATTGCTGACAATATAAGTGCCACGTCGTTGTTCTGTGTTGGGACCTGCTTTTGAGTCGGCAACACGTTGTTTGAGGTCATTAATAGTGATAATAATGTCGTCTTCGATAATAACGCGGTCTTTTTCAAAGACAATGTGCTCGCGATCAAATCCCTGGTTAGCCAGGTAGTTCGTCATTTCTTCTACAGTAGTGGGGGCGGGCGTTGGGTCGTTCAGTGCTTGGTCTTTCTTGGAACAGGAGGAGAAAAGGAGGGTTAAGGAGGCAATACAGACGATTGCGCTAATGTAGAAACCATTAGAGTGTTTCATGCTAGACAGGTTTTTAGGTTAAGTAATAAAGAATGAATAATTCATTAAAACTAATACCTGTGACGGTAATACAATGACAGTTGGGGCTTTATTTCATGGTGGTTAACTGAGGTAGTGAGATGGGCTTACAGTTTATGTGCAAGGAAGATAATCTTTATGACTGTCATTTCTCCGCTGTCCGTTTTTTAGCGCATCTTAATATCAGGAACGCCGGGGCCAACCCGTTTAAAAATTATACCCCATCCTTACCTTAACAGGGTCCGTTCTCGGCACATGCTGGTTGTACAAAAAGTCGAACAGCACCATCATATTCCCTTTTAACTTACTGTTGATCTTATACTTCTTACTAAGACCGATAAGTCCGCTGGGCGTCCAGGCCTGACCGATGCCTTCATTGGCGCCGGGATAGTCCGGCTGGAAATTCTGTTCATAACCGCCGTTGAGATAGAAAGTACCTTTCAGTTTCCAGTCGATAAAAGAGCGGATGCTGGCACCCTGACCGCTGAAGTGGATATCATTGAAGCCGGTACCGAGGCCGAGCTTATACGACGCGCCGATGCCTGCGCTGCCGTTTTTGTGGAACTTATAAGCCACCTGGCCGGCAAGGTCGCTGGTGGTGGGGAAGAATTTGGTGCTGCGCTGGAACTGTATGTTGCTGCCGAATTCCAGCCTTTGCAGGAAACTTTTTGTCTTCAGCTCTTTGGGTTTGAAGTTGGGCATATCGGCGGCGTTGTCCAGGTCGGGGAATTTGCTTTTGAGTTCGTTGATACGGCTGCGGGCTTCGGCCATCTGTTGACCGACAGCGGCGCCGGCATTGGGGCCGCCACCCAGCCGCTGCTGTATCAGCTGTTCCACCTGTGAACGGGTTTGCAGTCCTGCGAGGTCCTGGGGCGAAGCGCTGCCGCCTTGTAGGTTGAACAGCCCTGCCAGCTGGGAGTGTTTCTGCATGAAGTCATTAAAAGCGGGTACTTTTTTGATGATCTCCATGGCTTTCTGTTCTGCTTTCTTTTTATCCTTGAAGACTTCCTTATATTCCTTCAGCTGCTGGGCATAGTAATAGGCTTCCTTGTTCATTTTCTGCAGGTCTTTGGTGAAGCCGGTGTATTGGGCCAGCTGTTCTTTCAACTGTTGTTTACGCTCGCGTATAAACGATTTGATGGCTTCGGCCTGCTGCAGTTTGTCCTTCAGGGCATCCATGGACTTGCTGGCGTTGCTGAGCTTATCGGTGAGACCTTTGGTTTGTTTCAGCAGGTCGCCGGATCCTTTCAGGAAGGCGAGTGAGTTCTGCAGACTGTCGAGGTAAGGGCCGCCGGGCTGGGAGAGAACGGACGGTACTTTTACTTTCCCCAGTTTGCCTTTGAGGCGGGCCTGCAGGTTGCCCAGCGAGTCGATGCTGCGGGTGAATATATTTTTGGCGGCCAGGCTGTCTATTTTGGACAGTTTTTTCTGCATGGCCTGTTCTTCTTTCAGGAAGCGTTTGAGGGCTTTGTCGGTGCGCGTGGTCACCTGTTTATTGAGTTTGTCGGCCTTGCTTTTGGCGGTGGAAATAAATTTCTCGGGTACCTGTTGCACTTTGGCGGCCACACTGTCTTTTTTAGCCAGGATATCCTGTGCCAGCACGGGCTGCAGCGAGCAACAACAAAGCAGGAATATGATAGCGTGAAATAGTTTCATATTATAGGTACGGGTTACAAAAATAGTCGGACTGCTATAGGACAGCAAGATAGGGATTATCCTTCAGATGTGGGCAAAAAAATCCCCGGCCGTTGAGACCGGGGAGGTGATAATTATACTTATAAACCCTTTTGCAATTCTTAGGCGCTGCAGGTAACGCAACCTTCTTCCATGGTGCAGACAGCTCCCTCTGGGATGTCGTCGATGGATACGTCTCCGCCTTTGGCGATAACGGGTTGGATCTGCTGGCCGCCTTGTTTTTCAACGGTGAACTGTACCGCCTGGGTAGCTGCCTGCGTACGCAGGTAGTACATACCGGTTTTGAGGCCTTTTTTCCAGGCATAGAAGTGCATGGAGGTCAGCTTCGCGGCGGTAGGCGTGTCCACGAACAGGTTCAGGGACTGTGACTGGCAGATGAACGCGCCGCGGTCGGCTGCCATGTCAATCAGGCTGCGCTGTTTGATTTCCCATACTGTTTTGTACAGTTCTTTGATGTTAGCAGGGATCTCGTTGATATTCTGGATGGAACCGTTGGCGGAAATGATTTTTGTTTTCATGTCATTGTCCCACAGGCCCAGCTCCACGAGGTCTTTCAGCAGGTGTTTGTTCACCACCACAAACTCACCGCTCAGTACACGGCGGGTGTAGATGTTGGAGGTGTATGGCTCAAAGCACTCGTTGTTGCCCAGGATCTGGGAAGTAGAGGCGGTCGGCATCGGCGCCAGCAGGAGGGAGTTGCGGATACCATCTTTGATGATGGATTTTTTCAGCTTGTCCCAGTCCCAGCGGGAAGACGGTTTTACATCCCACATATCGAACTGCAGTATGCCTTTGGAGGCAGGAGAGCCAGGGAATGTTTCGTAGTGACCGTCTTTTTTGGCCAGATCGTTGGAAGCGGTAAGACCGGCGAAATAGATGGTTTCAAATATTTCGCTGTTCAGTTTACGGGCTTCTTCGCTTTCGAAAGGATAACGCATCAGGATGAACGCATCGGCGAGGCCCTGTACGCCCAGGCCGATCGGGCGGTGACGCAGGTTGCTGCGTTCTGCCTCTTCTACCGGGTAGTAGTTGTAGTCGATGATTTTGTTCAGGTTCAAAGTAGCCTGGTAGGTTACTTCAAACAGTTTCTGATGGTCAAACTGTCCTTCGTTCACGAAGCGGGGCAGCGCCAGGGAGGCGAGGTTACATACGGCCACTTCGTTGGCGTCGGTATATTCGATGATCTCAGTGCAGAGGTTGGAGCTCTTGATGGTGCCCAGGTTCTGCTGGTTGGACTTGCGGTTGGCAGAGTCTTTATACAGCAGGTACGGCGTACCGGTTTCAATCTGGGCGTCCAGGATGGCGAACCACAGGTCCTGTGCTTTCACGGTTCTGCGGGCGCGGTTTTCCTGCTCGTATTTTTCGTACAGGGCTTCAAATTCTTCACCCCAGCATTCGTGCAGTCCGGGTGCTTCGTGTGGGCAGAACAGGGACCAGGTGCCGTTGGATTCCACGCGTTTCATGAACAGGTCAGGCATCCAGAGGGCGTAGAAGAGGTCGCGGGCGCGCATTTCTTCTTTACCGTGGTTTTTGCGCAGGTCCAGGAATTCGAAGATATCGGCATGCCATGGCTCCAGGTAGATAGCGAAAGCGCCTTTGCGTTTACCGCCGCCCTGGTCTACATAACGGGCAGTGTCATTGAATACGCGCAGCATCGGGATGATACCGTTGGAGGTACCGTTGGTGCCGCTGATATAAGAACCGGTAGCCCGGATGTTATGAATGCTAAGGCCAATACCACCGGCGCTCTGAGAGATCTTGGCGGTCTGCTTCAGGGTGTCGTAGATACCTTCGATGCTGTCGTCCTGCATGGTGAGCAGGAAGCAGGAAGACATCTGCGGTTTGGGTGTGCCGGCGTTGAAGAGGGTAGGCGTGGCATGTGTGAACCAGCGCTCGCTCATCAGGTTGTATGTTTTGATCGCAGACTCGATGTCTTCTTTGTGGATACCTACAGACACACGCATGAACATGTGCTGCGGACGTTCCACCACTTTACCGTCTGTTTTCAGCAGGTAAGAGCGCTCCAGGGTTTTAAAACCGAAGTAGTCGAAGGCAAAGTCGCGGTCATAAATAATGTTGGAGTCCAGGATGTCTGCATTTTTCTCAATGATCTCCCAAACCTCGTCAGACAGCAGGGCTGCGTTCTTGCCGGTTTTAGGGTCAATGTAGTTGTACAGTTTGCACATCGTTTTGGAGAACGATTTTTCTGTATTCTTATGCAGGTTGCTTACAGCTATGCGGGAAGCCAGCAGGGCGTAGTCAGGATGTTTGGTGGTGAGGGACGCCGCCGTTTCAGCCGCCAGGTTGTCCAGCTCCGAAGTGGTTACGCCGTCGTATAAACCCTGAATCACTTTCTTGGCCACGTCTATTGCGTCTACATATTCCGTATTAAAACCGTAGCACAGTTTTTCGATACGGGCGGTGATCTTGTCGAATTTCACCGCTTCTTTTCGTCCATCTCTCTTGATTACGAACATGGGTTTGTGAATTTAAGAGGTTAGATAAAAATTGGTTAGTTTTCATTTAGCCTGTTATGACCAAATGATCAAATGAATAAATTAGAAGTCTTCTTCCAGGCTGAAGGTCTGCGCTTCTTTGTTGCCGCCCATTACGCCTGACTTCTGATAGTCACCCACACGTTTCTCAAAGAAATTGGTCTTGCCCTGCAATGAAATCATTTCCATGAAGTCAAAAGGATTGGACGCGTTGTATATTTTGCTGTAGCCCAGTTCAGACAACCATCTGTCGGCCACAAACTCGATGTATTGGGACATCAGGTCTGAGTTCATGCCGATAAGGGCCACCGGTAAGGCTTCAGTGATGAATTCTTTTTCATAGCTCACCGCATCACGGATGATGGTGTGTACCTGTTCTTCGCTGAGTTTGTTTTCCAGCATGCTGTACAACAGGCAGGCGAATTCACAGTGCAGCCCTTCGTCACGGCTGATCAGCTCGTTGGAGAAGGTCAGGCCTGGCATCAGTCCTCTTTTCTTCAGCCAGAAGATAGAGCAGAAGCTGCCGCTGAAGAAGATGCCTTCTACTGCTGCAAATGCCACCAGGCGCTCTGCGAATGTGCCGTTCTCGATCCAGCGCAGCGCCCATTCCGCTTTTTTCTTCACCGCAGGTACGGTGTCGATCGCGTGGAACAAACGGTCTTTCTCTGCCGGGTCCTTGATATAGGTATCAATCAGCAAAGCATATGTCTCAGAGTGGATATTTTCCATCATGATCTGGAAACCGTAGAAACAACGGGCTTCCGGGATCTGTACTTCACTCATGAAGTTCACCGCGAGGTTCTCGTTCACGATACCGTCGCTGGCAGCAAAAAATGCAAGTACATGGGATATAAAGTGGCGCTCACCGTCATTCATGCTGGCCCAGTCTTTCATGTCTGCGCTCAGGTCTATCTCTTCGGCCGTCCAAAAACTCGCTTCGTGCTTCTTATACTGCTCCCAAATCTTTGGATATTTGATCGGCAATAAGACAAAACGGTCCTTGTTCTCTTTTAAAAGAATTTCATTCTCGTTACTCATAATAATATTTTTTTATTCGGGTCGCGGTTTTTCGGTTTTTCCTATTTGGGGTTGGTATACTGAAAAATTCGCATATCTCACATTTACTACCCACCTGCTTCCAGCATCTATATCCTAAAACACATTACGTCCGGGATTACAAATGTAAGGAACGACATTAGCGAGGGAAGTTTTAGTTTTCAACAGGTGTGGAAAAACAATGTGAACATTGTTGAAATGTAGTGATAGCGCATGTTTCACGGGTATGTGGATAACGCTGGGTATAACATTTTTTCTTCATGAAACAAGCATGACATTTTGAAAGGATATAATACACAAAAATGTTATGAATCGGCTAAAACAATGATGATCAGTGGAAAAAAAGCTGCTGGCAAATTTTTGTTAAATTGAATACCGGAATATATTATCATAAGGATTAATTTTTCATATTTACGGCTGATCAACTATACATATGTCAGAACCGGTAATTGCCCTTCACGCTGTCAAAAAGAACTATCAGGACGTGCCTGTACTGGATATCCCCCGCCTCGAACTGCCCGCCGGCATCTACTGGCTGCAGGGCGAAAACGGCGCGGGTAAGACCACCTGCATGAAAGTGATGGCCGGCCTCATACCCTTCAAAGGGGAAATCCGGCTTCGCGGCGATGTCAGCAGCAAAGACCACCCAGTCGCCTTCCGCCGCCTCATCAACTACGCGGAAGCGGAACCGTTCTACCCCGCCTTCCTCACCGGCCGCGACCTGCTGGAGCTCTACCTCGGCACCAAAGGAGGCGACCGCCGGCTGATCGGCGAAATAGCGGAGCGGATGGGGGTGCATATCTTTGTGAATAACCCGGTCAGCACCTACTCCAGCGGGATGCTCAAAAAACTGTCGCTGCTCCTCGCTTTCACCGGCAACCCGGCCGTCATCCTGCTCGACGAGCCCCTCATCACCATCGATACCCGCACCCTGGCTATCATGTATGACCTCGTCCGCACCTGGCACGCCAACGGCACCACTTTCGTCATCACCTCCCACCAGCCGCTCGATCCCAACGAGGTAACCCTCACCGGCACCCTGCGGATAACGGAGAAAAATATTACGCTCAATTGATATGCGTTCAGTCACGGCCATCCTGCAAAAAATATTCACCGCCCAATTTTATATCCAGAACACAGGCTTCTTCCTCGTGCTCTTCTACCTGCTGTTCGGTGTGGTAGACAGCGGCAGCCTGCTCCCTTATCACCGGGGACTGATGCTAGGCTTCCTCGGCAACCCGGTCTTCCTGCTGCTGGTCCTGGCCCTGTGGACACTCTATGCCATCAAATGCACAGGCTTCGTTATGAAAGTGCTGCAAAGCCAGGGCTACGAATTCCTCTACCCCACCATGGGCAGCATGAACAGAAACCAGCGGCTCCGCGCATGGCTGCTGGTCCACAATGCCATCTACCTGCCGGTATGGTTGTATGCCGGCACGGCCATGGTAGTGGGATTCCGCTATCAGTACTACGGGGCGTCGGTCAGCATCCTGCTCTTTAACATAGTCATGGCGGTGTGGCCGGTAGCACTGTACGACAGGAAACTGTTCCAGCCGGATACCTTCTTTTTTACCGGCTACCTGCAACGGTGGCTCAACCGCCACTTTACCAAACCACCGGTGCTCTACTTCCTGTATGAACTGTTCACCCAGTTTCCCCGCCGCATCCTCTCGGCCAAGATCATCTCCGCCCTGGTGCTGTGGCTCACCTTTTTTCTCATGCACGAAGGAGATTACTTCGACCTGCGCGGCCTCCAGCTGGGCGTAATGGTAAGCGTATTGCTGCATCTCCCGCTGCTCACCCATCACCGCGCCTTCGATGATACCTGGCTCAATTTCATGGAAAACCTGCCCATCAGCACGTTCCGCCACTACACGCGCATGGCAGCTATCTACTTCATGATGTGGATACCGGAAATGGTGATGATATCGGTGAACGCCTACACGAAAACCGCCCCGCTTTCGCTGTTGATGGTGTTTTGCCTGGCGCTGTCCCTGTTGATGTTCTTCCGCTCGCTCTTATATTTTCCGAAGATGAATAACGAACTGCACGTGCGTTATGTACTGCTGACATGCTTCGTTGTGCTGTTTATGGTGCTGGGGCATGATGAATGGCTGGCGATCCTGCTGCTGCAGGCACTTTCGGCGATTGTATTTTTTGCAAAATACCGTACATACGAACCTTATATCGAGCCGTAAACGTTTTCATATTCTCCGTACTTCCGGTTGCGCGTATATAACCAACGCTGCATGTTCAACAGCGCGTGTTTGTATTCGTGTAATGGTCGTTCAAATGAACAGGGCTAACCAATTTGGTTAGCCCTGTTCATGTAAAATGTAGCGTGTTTTTTCGTTTATCCGTTCAGGTGCAAATGCGCATTCCGCGATTCGCGCCATTTTCCGGACGCGGTCATTTTATTTTCCCGCAGGTGGGAAACGATCGCTCAGCGCGGCCAGCGATTCGAGCATCAGCGGCAGCTGTTTGCGGATAAATTCGTCCGTCAGGTTGCCGGTTTCGTCGAACTTGTGCTGTGCATTGGCAATCATGATCTCCGGTTTGTTCACCACGTGGGCGTTGAGGAATACCATCACCTGCCGCAGGTGGTACTGCATACGCGCAGTGCCTACGTTACCCTGGCTGGCGCCCAGGATAGCCACGGCTTTTTCATTGAAAGGTTTGTCGGGGTGACGGGAAAGCACGTCTATCACGTTTTTCAGGCCGCCGGGAACAGAGTAGTTGTATTCCGGTGAAACAAATATAACCCCGTCGGAGGCTTCAATTTTCTGAACAAGCGGCACGACCTGCTCGAGCAGCTCCGTATGTACATCGGCGTTATACATGGGGATGTGGTCATAGAAAACCTGCTCAATAGTGATGTGCGACGGCGCCAGCAGTTGCATGGCTTTCAGCGCCATTTCGTTGTAGGACCCTTTTCTCAGACTGCCACAGAAGGCAATGAAATGGTACTTTTTTTCGACAGACATGGTGATACTTTAGATGATTAAATTCTTCTTTCTTTATTGACGAACTTCCGGTGGATAACTTCCTGTACCGGGATATTCTCGATCTTGCTTTCCAGCCAGGAGATGATGTCCAGGTAGAGGAACGACCGGCGTTCGTACGGATCTTCGGAGATCTGCTCCAGCCTGTCTTTCAGGTCCACAAAGGCGCTGCGCAGCTCTTTGGGATTGGCGTAGATATACCGGCGCAGGAACTTCATGATCGCTTCCATCACCAGTCCAAGGTCTTTGTGTTTGGAGATGAAGTGATAAACGGATTTGATCAGGTATTCCACCAGGCTGTAGTTTTCCAGCTCGTAGTGGGCAATGAGATGCAGTATGCGGGCAAAACACTGAATGTCGGCGCGCAGGTTGCCGATCTTCAGGTTGATGATTTTGTTGAGATAAAATATCGCTTTGCTGTTATCTCCGCTACCGAAGTACAGGCAGGCGATCTTGTAGTAAAACACCAGCACCCGGTGCTGGTCTATCTTCAGTGTATGGTTGCTGATCTCCGATTCCAGCTCCGGTACCATAGCCAGGCCCTGGCTGAAAGTGCCTTCCAGGAAATAACGGTTGATCTTGGCGGTATACAGGTATACGAACGCCGAGGTACGGGTGTTTTCATGAAAACTCTCTTCGTTGGCCCGGATGAACGTCTCCAGGTCGCACAGCGCTGACTTGAACTTCTCAAAATTAGACGTATAGAAATGGGCCGTTAGCAGGTTGTGCTGCGCCTTGATGTACAGGTCCATGTCGGTCTGTTGCAACGTGGGGTACTGCTTGAACAGGTCTACCCACTTCTGGGTATACCGGTAGTACATCACGAAGTCCTGCAGGATATAATAATACCAGCAGGAAGCCTGGTAGAGGTATATCTTCTCATAGAAGCTCATCTGGGAGGCGTCGCGCTGCGGCAGCTGGCCTTCGAAAAACGATTTCACCATGTCGGCGTCGCGCTCGTTGCGCGCGTGGCCCAGTTTCAGGTAGAGGCCGTACATCCGCAGCGATAGCGTACTCAGGCGACTAATGTGCGTGAGCTGGTGTTCTATCTGCCGGGACTCCGCACTGAGCGCTTCCGCCCGGTTCTCCAGGCTGCGGGTGATATGCCGGGATTCAATCAGCTTCTCAAACTCCACAATTTCATAGCTCAGCATCACTTCTTCCTGCTCCAGCGCCATGGTCTTGGCTTTGGCCAGTATTTTCAGGCTCTGGTTGTATAGCCCTTTGTTATACAGCACCCGGGCATGGTCCAGCTGCTCCCGCAGGTCTATCAGCGGGTCTTTCTGCTTGTACAGCTGCCGGAGGCTCGACAGCAGATGCTTGTACAGGTGCGCTTTCACGTTGGACAACTGCTGCTTCTTCAGGTCCGGCACTTTCTTCAATATCTGCTCCTCGTCGTAATCCTTCATTTTGTCCAGCGTATTGAATAGCTGGATGAACAATACGTCGTCTTTGGTATTATTCTTATTAAATGCCAGCTGAAAATTCCGCTTTTCAGCTTTTGTTAGCGTTTTTATTAATATGAATAAAGCGTCACTTTGACTGTTGGGCATCGTTAATAAAATCTTATAAGTAGTTGATATACAATTTGTTGATGTATATCAATGTGTTTTAAAAGTTGTAATTATAGCAAATTTAGCGATATGGCAATTAAATATTGCCCATTAGATTTGAAGGTATAAACAATTTAAAAGGAAAGCATTAAGGATGGGAAAAACGTTATTTGATAAGATCTGGGACAGCCATATCGTGATGAGCAAGCCGGAACATCCGGACGCGGTGTATATCAACACGCACTTTATCCATGAAGTAACCAGTCCCCAGGCATTCGACGGCCTCCGTAAACGTGGCATCCCGGTATTCCGCCCGCAGAAAACCAGGGCTACCGCCGACCACAACGTACCTACGCTGGAGCAACACCTGCCGATCAAAGAGGCCCTGAGCCGCCACCAGGTGGAGATGCTCACCAAAAACACAACGGAATTCGGTGTGGAGCTATACGGCCTCGGCCATCCCTTCCAGGGCATCGTACACGTGATCGGTCCCGAACTGGGCATCACCCTGCCGGGCATGACCATCGTATGCGGCGACAGCCATACCAGCACCCACGGCGCTTTCGGCGCTGTCGCTTTCGGTATCGGCACCTCCGAAGTGGAACAGGTACTGGCCACCCAGTGTATCCTGCAATACAAGCCTAAACGCATGAAAATAGAGGTGAACGGCGCCCTGAAAAACGGCGTACTGTCTAAAGACATCATCCTCTATATCATCTCTAAAATATCCGCTTCCGGCGCTACCGGCTATTTCGTGGAATATGCCGGCGAGGCGATCCGCAACCTCAGCATGGAAGCCCGTATGACCATCTGCAACATGAGCATCGAAATGGGCGCCCGCGGCGGCCTGATCGCTCCGGATGAAACGACTTTCAACTATATTAAAGGACGCCAGTTCGCCCCGCAGGGCGCCGACTGGGACAAAGCGCTCGCTTACTGGAAAACACTCTTCTCCGATAACGACGCACAGTTCGATAAAGTACTCACCTTCGACGCCGCCGATATCGAACCCCAGATCACCTACGGCACCAACCCCGGTATGGGCATGGGCGTGACCCAGCATATCCCGGCACTGGACCAGGTGGAAGAGAAAGAAAGACCTTCTTTCAAAAAATCCCTGGAATACATGGACCTGCAACCCGGCAGCGCGCTGCTCGGCAAAAAAATCGACTATGTGTTCATCGGCAGCTGCACCAACTCCCGTATCGAAGACCTCCGCCTGGTGGCCGACTACGTGAAAGGCAAACGCAAAGCCGATGATGTGGTGGTATGGATCGTGCCCGGCTCCAAACAGGTGGAAGCACAGGCCAAAGAAGAAGGCATCGACAAAGTATTCGCAGCAGCCGGTTTCCAGCTCCGCGAACCCGGATGCTCCGCCTGCCTCGGCATGAACGAAGACAAAGTGCCCGCCGGCATGTACTGCATCTCTACGTCTAACCGCAACTTCGAAGGCCGCCAGGGCCCCAACGCCCGCACCTTCCTCGCCAGCCCGCTCACAGCAGCTGCCGCCGCCCTCACCGGCCGGGTAACAGACGTCAGGGAAAATTTCTAAATATCAAAATGGTTAACAATATGATCTGGGACGCCGACTTATATAAAACAAAACACGCCTTCGTGTTTCAATATGGCAACAGCCTGATCGGTGACTGGTTGCAACCACAGGCCGGGGAAACCATCCTCGACCTGGGCTGCGGTACCGGGGAACTCACCGCCCAACTGGCAGCCACCGGCGCCCGGGTCACCGGTCTCGATGCCTCTCCCGAAATGATCGCTACCGCACGGCAGTCATTCCCGGAAGTGACCTTCGAAGTGGGCGACGCCACCACCTTCACGCTGCCGCAACAGTTCGACGCCATCTTCTCCAATGCTACCCTGCACTGGGTACGGGAAAAAGAAAAGGCCATCAGCCGTATGCATGCACAGCTGAAAAAAGGCGGCCGACTCGTTATCGAAATGGGCGGCAAAGGAAACGTGGACAGCATCCTGCGGACGCTCGACAAAGTGATGCAGGCCAAAGGCTATCGCTACGAACCTTTCTGGTATTTTCCATCCCCCGGCGAATACGCCACCCTGCTGGAAAACGCCGGCTTCCGCGTAGAAAGAGTACATTTCTTTGACCGCCCCACCCAACTGGCCGACGTAAACAACGGCATCATCGACTGGCTGGAGATGTTCGGCAAACATTTTTTTGCCGGCGTTCCGGAAACCGATCAACAGGCTATCCTGCAACAGGTACAGCAGGAGCTGGCCCCGCAGGTTACCCGCGACGGACAGCTCTATGCCGATTATGTGAGACTGCGCGTGGCCGCCATAAAAATCTAAACAGACATTATCATGAGTAAAATATTTCAACACCTTGTTTCATCTGCGGTACCCGTACCCATTGAAAATATCGATACCGACCAAATCATCCCGGCCCGCTTCCTGAAAGCCACCACCAGGGACGGTTTCGGCGAAAACCTGTTCCGCGACTGGCGCTTCGATGCCAACAACCAGCCTAAAGCTGATTTTGTGCTCAATAATCCCATCTACAGCGGTAAAGTGCTGGTGGCCGGTAAAAACTTCGGCTGCGGCTCCTCCAGGGAACACGCTGCATGGGCCCTCGCCGACTACGGATTTAAAGTAGTGGTGAGCAGTTTCTTCGCAGACATCTTCAAAAACAATGCACTCAATAACTTCATCCTGCCGGTACAGGTCAGCGAAGCTTTCCTCGATAAAGTGTTCCAGGCCATCGAAGCAGACCCTAAAGCGGAGATAGAAGTAGACCTGGAAAACCAGTTTATCCGTATCGTAGCCAGCGGTGAACAGGAAAGTTTCGATATCAACGCATACAAAAAAACTTGTCTGCTCAACGGTTATGATGATATCGACTACCTCCTGAGCCTGCGCCAGGACATCGAAAAATACGAAGGCACCAGAGCGTTCAATTTCTAAACAATCACTAAAACAACAACATAAAAGCAATATCCTGTATGGGCGTAGAGAAGAAAATATTGGTAATACCCGGCGACGGCATCGGCCAGGAAGTAACCACCTGGGGCCAGAAAGTACTGACTGCCATCGCTGCTAACTATCACCACAAATTCACGTTTGAAGAAGGTATCATGGGCCACGTGGCCATCGAAGCCACCGGCGACCCGCTGCCTGAAGAAACGCTGCAGAAGGCTAAAAACAGCGACGCTATCCTGTTTGGCGCCATCGGTCACGCGAAATACGACAACGATCCAACGCTGAAAGTAAGACCGGAACAAGGCCTGCTGAAGATCCGCAAGGAACTGGGCCTGTACGCTAACCTACGCCCTATCAAGCTGTTCGATGAACTGCTGGAAGCTTCCAGCATCAAACCGGAAATCCTCCGCGGCGCAGATATCCTTTTCTTCCGCGAACTCACCGGCGACGTGTATTTCGGCGAAAAGAAAAGAACAGAAGACCGCAACACCGCTTCCGACCTGATGATTTATCATCGTTATGAAGTGGAGCGCATCGCCCGTAAAGCCTATGAGGCTGCCCGCACCCGCCGTCATAAACTTTGCTCCGTAGACAAGGCCAACGTACTGGAAGCCAGCCGCCTGTGGAGAGAAGTAATGCAGGAAGTGGCCAAAGAATATCCCGATGTGGAAACAGAACATATGTTCATCGACAACGCTGCCATGCAGCTGATCAAAGACCCGAAACGTTTTGACGTAGTGGTAACAGGTAACCTCTTCGGTGACATCCTCACCGACGAAGCGTCCCAGATCGCAGGCTCCATGGGTATGCTGGCTTCAGCATCCGTAGGCGATAAAGTAGGCTTCTACGAACCTATCCACGGTTCTGCACATGATATTGCCGGCAAAGGCATTGCCAATCCGCTGGCTTCCATCCTGTCGGCCGCCCTCATGCTGGACATCTCCTTTGGCCTCAAAACCGAATCACAGCGCGTGATCAAAGCGGTAGAAGCTACCCTCCGCCAGGGCTACAGGACAATGGACATTGCCAACAAGCACACCGTGAATGAATTCATCATGGGCACAGACGCCATGGGCGCCAAAGTGCTGGAAAACCTGAACTAAATTTTTCATTGAAAATATTACACTATCATGGATAAAAATCGTGTATACGTCTTTGATACTACCCTGCGTGACGGCGAACAGGTCCCTGGTTGCCAGTTGACTACGGTCGAAAAAATTATTGTAGCGAAAAAACTGGAAGCACTGGGGGTGGATATCATCGAAGCCGGCTTCCCTATCTCCAGCCCCGGCGATTTCCAAAGCGTGGTGGAAATATCCAAGGCGGTAACTGAACCTGTTATCTGCGCACTCACCCGCGCCAATACCACTGATATCGACGCCGCTGCCGAAGCCCTGCGCTTCGCTAAACGCAAGCGTATCCATACCGGTATCGGTTCCTCCGATATCCACATCAAACATAAATTCAACAGTACCCGCGAACAGATCGTGGAACGTGCCGTAGCTGCTGTGAAATACGCCCGCAAATTCACCGACGACGTGGAGTTCTTTGCGGAAGACGCCGGCCGTGCGGACAACGCCTTCCTCGCACAGATGATCGAAGCGGTGATCGCTGCAGGCGCCACTACCGTGAACATCCCGGATACCAACGGCTACTGCCTGCCCGATCAGTACGGCGCTAAA
>NZ_CAMLHC010000054.1 GCF_946479755.1 uncultured Chitinophaga sp.
GGACCGCCGATTTTAGGCGTACCATCTCCATAGAAAGGCGTATCCCACGGCATGATGCTATTGGCATCGCTGAGAGGCGAGTAAAAGCCGCCTGACTTACCATTGGAATGGGAAATGCTGGCATTCGTGGAAAGGGACAGTCTTTCTGTAGCCTGGAAATCCACATTAAAACGGAAATTATACTTCCGGTAGCTGTCTGTTATCACGGGAGCCACCTCATTAAAATAATCGCCGGAGGCGTAATATTTTACCCGCTGGTCACCACCGGATATCCATACATTGTAATTCTGTGTATGACCTGTCCGCAGAAACAGATCGCGCCAGTCGGTATTATATTTCAATACGCTGTCCGGCACCATGGAATGTACATAATCGTTGATCGCCGTTTCGCTGGCACCAGGGTTGGCATCTATATACTGGTTGCGGTAAATCTGCTGCTGCAGATCGAAACGCTCCCGGCTGTCCATCATCCTGAACTTCCCCAGCGATGCTTTGTTAAGCCCAAAGGTAGCATTGGCACCCACTTTCGTGCCCCTGCCGCCGGCGCCGCCACGTTTGGTGGTAATCACCAGCACGCCGTTGGCCGCCCTGGAACCGTATAAGGCAGCGGAAGCTGCGTCTTTCAGTACGGTAACGGAAGCTATGTCGGTAGGAGAAATATTACTGAGCGGGTCTCTGTCATTGATGTATTCCTGGATAATACCATCGATCACCACCAGCGGCTGTGTGGCATTATACCCCATAGAACCCTTACCACGGATGACGATGGTGGAAGAAGTGTTACCAGCGCTGCTACTACCGCTAAGCGATACGTTCATGCCGGCCACTTTCCCCTGCAGATTATCAAAGACAGACTGAGTAGTGGTGGTCTGTAATTCTTCCGAGGTGACCTGTGATACCGCACCGGTCAGCTCTCCCATGCGTTTGTTGCTGTAACCGGTTACCACTACCTGGTTCAGCGCACGGGGCGTTTCAGAAAGGGCTACCGTCAATGGTCCGCCTACAGTATCTGTTTTTACCTTCCGGCTGTCATAACCGATAAAAGAAAATTCCAGTTGCTGACCATTGCCGGCATACAGCTGAAAATGGCCACTGCCGTCTGTAACAGCGCCGTTACCAGTGCCTTTTACCCGGATAGTCACGCCTGTCAGCGGTGCTCCGGATACAGTGGTAACAGTACCGCTCACCAGCCGGTTGTCTCCGGACGGCTCCTGCGAGGTGGACTGGTGGCTGTTTTTGGAAGGCTGCGGGGCGGTGATATACACATATTTCCCCTGTATGCGCCAGTTGTATTGTTTTCCCAGCACGGTCTGCAATGCTTCCTGGAGCGAGGCTTGTTGCAGGTTGACAGAAATATGCCTGTTCAGGTCTACTTCCGTGTCACTGTAAAAAAATTCATAGGAGGTTTTCTGTTGAATTTCTTTCAGCACAGCTTTTACTGTTCTGTCTTTAACAGATAAGGTAATGGTGGCTTTTGGCGACTGGGCGCTGACAGTTGCGGTTCCCGCGAAGACAGTCATACAGGAACAGAGCAATACGGCATGAAAACGTAGTGACCAGCCTTTTCGGAAAGGCATAGGTATCCCCTTTAGTTTCATCACTATTAATTTTGGTTAATTAAAAATCAGCTGAGCTGTAAATACCCGCAGACTATTTTTTTGTCACTATGATGGTTGATCCTTGCAACGAAAATGAAAATTGGTTGGTGCTGTTATTCAATGACTGGAGGCATTCTCCCAGTCCCTGTTCTTTATTAATATAGCAAGTAAAATACTGTCCTGTTAGTTGTTGTTCATCTGCCTGTATATCGATATCATACCACCTTGAAATCGTTTGTAGTATGGATGTTAATGGTTTGTTACGGAAACGTATCCAGCCGTCTTTCCACGAAGTAAATTCTTCCGTGTCCACCTGTACCACCTGCAGCTGGGTGCCACTCACAATGGCCTGTTCTCCCGGTTGCAGCACCTGGTCTTTTCCGGCGGCCTGTACTTTTACCTTTCCGTTGACCAGCGTAGTAAGCCCTTGTTGTTCTTTTTCATACTGGCGGATGCCAAACGCCGTTCCGAGCACGGTGATCTCCTGTATGCCTGCCTGCACCACAAATGGTTGTTGCGCCTTAGCTGCCACTTCAAAATATACTTCTCCCGTCACTGTTACACGGCGCTCATTACCGGAAAAAACGGAAGGATAGGCGATGCTGGATGCGGCGTTCAGCCACACTTTGGAACCGTCGGGCAGTTGGACCTCGTAACTGGCGCCCCGTGGCGTACGCAGCGTGTAGTTCACCGGTTTGTCCGTCGCCACCTGCATATGACCATTATGTACATTCACCCGGTTACCTCCCAGCATAAAACTGCTGTCTCTGCCGTGCAGCGACACTGTTTCATCTCCTGCCTGCAATATCGCAAAATTGCCAACAGGCTTCTGTTTGGCGGCAGCCAGCGTATCTATGGACGGTGCCGGCTGTTTTGTTCGTTGCATGAACCAGTAAACACCCGCTGTCAGTAACAATACCGCTGCCGCAGCGCGCCATAATATCCGGAGGTTACGATGCTTTATCACGGTGGGCGCCGCCTCCTGTACAATGCCCGACCACATACGGTGGGTATCGAAAGACTGCTGCAAACGCCATTCCTCCATCAGCCGGCGCAGTTGCTCCGGTTCCTCCAGCAGCACCGCCCTGGCAGGATCTTCCCGCAGCCACGACTGCACCGCAGGATCTTCCGGTTGAAGTTCCCCGCTCAGTATGCCGGATAATATGTGGATGTCTGTCTCTTCCATGGATGAAGGGCCGTTGTTATGATGACACGGATAGGTTTAAAATGTACTACGCCGGTGAGGGATTTTTTTGAAGATTTTTTCATCTTCCCATAAAACCCGCCAGCAGCAAGCAAATCAGCTCTAAAAGAATATTATTCCTTAATATTTCATATGCTTTGGCCACCTGGTTTCTGACGGTGAACACCGATATCCCCAGTTCTTCTGCTACCGCTTTATATTTTTTCTGCTCCAGGCATACCTTTTCAAACACGGTCCTGCATTGCTGCGGCAGCCCGGCCACAACCCGCTCCAGCTGCTGTACACGCTGCTGCAGACGAAGCTCCCGTTCAATAGCCTCTTCATCCACCGGGATATTCTCCGGCAAGGTGTTATCCGACACAACAGGATTGTCCCTTAAATAATTAAGGCAGGCGTTATGAACGGCCCGGTAAGCATAGCGTTGGGGAGGCGCCTGTATATGGAGCTGGCCGCGTTTCTGCCACAAGCGGGAAAAGAAGTCCTGTACAATGTCTTCCGCCGCCTGCCTGTCTTTGACGATACGCAGCGCATAGACACACAAAGCCGCAGCCGTGCTTTTAAAAAATCGTTCAAAGGCGGCCGGATCGCGTTGCAGTTCCTCCCAGGAGTAATTTTCCGATTGGTTCAGTTGGTTCAAGTTTGCATTCGAAAGGAATACGCCAAATATATAAATTAAAATCAAAAGCCCCGCTACCGTCCGGGGTAGCAGGGCCGGGGTCCTGTATTCGTGTGCAGGATACAGTACGATTCCCCCGGCAATACCGGGGATCTATAACGTAAAAGAATATACGAATAATCACTTGCCGGCTGTGGAACCGGCGCCAATGCTCACGGCCAGCAGATCTTCCACACCGCCGGCAAAACCGTCTTTCATTTTATACTTTTTACCGGCATATTTACGCAGGTAAAAGCAGGCGTAAGATGCCGCCACCGCGGCCACCGCGCCTACCAACGCACCACGCCAGGCCTTGTCGCCATGGGCCTGGTATACGGTAGCTCCTGCCAGTCCGCCTGCTGCAGCCCTTGCTGCGAGGGCGCCGGGAATAATGCGGTCTTTAACACCCGGTACCTTGTCCACCACCATCTCGCCGGCAGCCATGGTCTGCAGGCCACGCATCACCGTATCCCGCTGCATAAATCCCAGGGGGCTGCCTTTCAGCTGCCTCGACGGGTAACGGTTCGCATACTGGCTCGCAAACGCAGGTCCCATGGCGCTGCGCATACCAGATACTACTCCCAGGCCAATGGCCCTTACGAATGTGGAAAGAATGGATTTTTTCATACCGGCAGGGGCACAATCATTGTGCCATGCATACCGGCTGCGGTGCACGGGCACGGAGAAAGGCCCGCAACGATACCGGCACAATAGCTGTCACGCCCAAATCCATCCCCACCCATGGTGCATAAGCCACACTATGTGTCGCGATCACCATGCCGCTCACGGCTGTACCACAGACACGCCGGGGTTACCAAAAGATACCGCGGGACTGTTGGCGAATTCCAGCGCGTCCGGCGCCGCAGAGATCATATTGGCGGCGCCAGCCAGGAAGCTTTTATTATACCATCAGGAATATCACTCATTCCCCATTGGTGAATAACCGGGGAATGGGGTAAGATTTAATTAGAGTTAACGAATTGATTATTAATTATTTATAAAACTTGTAGATGTTTTGTAGATGTGCTTTTTCACCCCCTGTAGACCCACTGTAGTATCTACAAAAGCAGGAACGGTTTTACGGCCGCCTACCTTTGTGCTGTTTCCATTTTATCCTTTTATCATTTTTTAAACATCAACATCAGCGCAACTTATGAAGACAAAACAATGGGCTATCATCGCTTACATTACGATCATCGGATGGATTATCGCCTATGTGAAGAGCAAGGAGAACAAGGACAATTTTGTTAACTACCATCTGGAACAGGCACTCGGCCTTGCGGTAGCAGGACTCATATGGTCTGTGGCCGCCGGCATCCTGTTGAGCATTATCCCCGCGCTGTCCGCGGTATTCTCCGTATTGAGCCTGCTGCCGCTGATATTCATGGTATTTGGTATTATCAATGCCAACAGCGGTGTGCAGAAACCGATACCGGTCATCGGAAAATTCTTTGAGAACCGGTTCGTTTTCCTACAGCAATAAACTTAGCCCGAACATTTCATCCGGCCCCATTTCCGCTAACCCGCTGCGTCTTCGCTCAGCGGGTTATTTTCTCTCCAGGCCATCAGCCACGCATCCAAACCCTCTTCTTTGGCCAGTCCCAGCTTTTGTTTAATACGGTACCGTGACATCAGGATACTCTTCGGCGCTACGCCCAGGTGAGACGCAATTTCTTTGGTGGACAAACCGATGGAAATATAGGAACAGTGCTTCAAATCCAGCTTTGTAAGACTGTTACCGGCCTTCTCCTGCAGCTTCCGGAAAAACTCCGGATGAATATTTTCAAACTCCGTCCGCGTGGTCTCAAAGTTTTTATCCATCCGTTTATGCGTTTCGATCATCCGGGAAATCTGCTTCGCCAGGTCAGGCTGCACCGCTTTGTCACGGAGCTTTTCCTGCAACGTTTCGAGCAGCTCATTTTTCTGCTCCACCTGCAAAGTACCTGCCAGCAGGTCTTTCTGCAACTGCTCTTTCTGCGTTTGTATCAGCTCCTGTTCTGCCTGCAAACGCGCCGCTTCTTCCGCCTGTAAGCGGGCCTGCAATTCAGCTTCCTGCTTTTCCAGTTGCAGGCGCATAGCCTCTTCTTCTTTCAGGCGTATCTGCAGCACGCCATCCTGCTTCTCTTTCTCCAGCAGCTGCTGTTGCTGAATAGTGGTCTTCAAACGGAAGTGATAAGACCGGAACAGGTACAACAGCGCCACCAGGCAGGCCACAATCAATCCGATATATACAATATTGAGTTTACGGTTAAACGCCGCTTTCTCCTGGAGCGTTACCAGCTCCTGCTCCCGTTGACGGGCCTGGTATTGGGCTTCCAGCTTTTTGGCGATCGCCATTCGGTCGGCATCAAAAGCTTTGGCGTAATAGTGACTGTACTCCCGGGCATATTCAAGCGCCTTGGGCAGGTCGCCTTTTCTCTCCGCCACGTCGGACAAAGCTTCCATCAGGCGGGCCATCAGCCGGTTGTCGGGCACGGGATAGGTTTTCAGCGCGATCAGCCCGGCCAGCAACAGGTCAGACGCCTGGTTATAGTTCCCGTCATTCATAGCAAAGGTGCTCATCATGCCATAACAACTGGCCACTACCTCCTGTTGGTCGGTCTCCTTACCAATCTTCAGTGCGATGTTAAGGTAATGCTGTGCGGTGTCACGGTAGACGCGAGGAAAAAACTGACCATACAGGTTGGCCGTGTTCAGCGCCAGCAAAGCGATCATGCTGCGAAAGCTGATACGCTGCGCATTGGCTTCATAAACGCCGATGGCTTTACGGTTGTAGTACAGCGCGGAATCCAGCAGCTCCCGTTTAGCGGTGTCCCCGTTAAACTGGTATTCAAAACTGGTGGCCATGGCCTGGTAACCATTGCAGATATCGTCCGGGTCCGAACGGTACATGGCGGAAGCCAGACAGGCTTTCGCATAACGGTACTGTGTTTCCGTATCGTTCCAGTCAGCATAAATGGCAGCAAGGTTATAATATACATTGGTTTCGTAAACGTTGCCCGGAAAGTTCTTCCCCAGCTTCAGCGATTCCTGGAAGCTCTTCACCGCTTCATGCGGCTTGCCGGTACGGCTTTCCAGCCACCCCTTACGGTACCATATGCTGGACAGTGTCAGCTGGTCGCCCGATTCGCGGGCCAACCGGAAGGCGCTGTCCAGGTGATGCGATGCCACTGCGGTGTCTTCTGCGGTATATTCCAGCGATACCAGCGCGGAATGCGCCAGTGCTTCATACTTTCTGTCTTTCAGGGAACGGCTCATCTCCAGCGCTGTACGCGTGCTGGCAATGGCGTCTTTCCGGCTGCCGTCTACCAGCGCGCGTCCCATCCTGATCCGTGTCATCACCTGCTCTTCCGGTGTTAACCCCGGCTGTTGCAGTACCCGCTTCAGGGAATCCTGCACGGTTTGCGCAAAACTACTGGCTGTCAGTAGGGAAAACAGGGTTACAAACACAATGACTCCTCTCATCTTTAGGCTATGGTTCATCCGCCAAAAATACAACTTGTAGAGGTTTTGTAGATGGGTAAAAAATCAGTTTGTAGTAGGCATGTAGATGCTACAAATGCCGAAGATCCGCTACTGGTAAGTACTTTTGCTTCACAGAGTTCATTTGCAGTGATCATGAAAGAAGATGGATTGAAAAACCTGCCTGCCTCACGCAGAACTCCGCGAGCGAACATTTAACCGGCCTGATCCGTTGTAGTTTACCCACCCTCTTTTTTATACTGTCTAAAAAAGATAATGCAGCAGTGGTCCTCCCGCTGCTGCATTTTTATTAAATGAAACCTGTAAAATCCTATTCTTCCCTTAACCGTTCATCGGTATAGGTAATGGCAGTTTTTCCATGTGGCGTTGGCGTCCCGCGTTCATCCACACTCACAAATACAATCTTATCGATCGTCAGAATACTCTTCTGGGTGATCTTATTCCGTACCTCACAGGTCAGTGTCAGCGATGTACGCCCAAAATGCACCGCCTTGATGCCCAATTCCACAATGTCCCCCTGCCGGGCGGAATTGATAAAATTGATCTCCGACATGTACTTGGTCACACACCGGTTGGTGCCCAGCTGGATAATGGAATAAATGGCCGCTTCTTCATCGATCCACCGCAGCAGACTGCCCCCGAATAAAGTACCGTGCGCATTGAGATCTTCTGGTTTTACCCATTTGCGTGTGTAAAAGTTCATATAGCTATGATAACATGATGACTGCTGATTGTCCTCGTTCTCCTGGTTAGCAGAGATGACAACGAAGATAGGAAAGATGATGAAAAGTGCTTTTACCGTATGCACGCATCTGCCTACCAAAAACAAAAATGCTCATTTGATAAAATATCAAATGAGCATTTTAAATCATTTACTGTTGGCAGGATTTGCGTCGTCATCGTTTCCGCTTCCACTGATAATAATCCTGTCCATCACAGTTTTTGTTGCCCAACCAGGATTCGAACCTAGACAAACAGAACCAAAATCTGTCGTACTACCATTATACTATTGGGCAATCACCTTGTTGTTTGGGATGGCAAAAGTATAACTTTTTTTATTTCTGCAAAAAAAACTTGCAATATTTTTCAAATATCCACCAAAACCCGCCATGGTGATACATTCTAGCGGATAACACTTATTACTTTTTCTGTTATCTGTTCTGGTTTGATCCATTCCATACAGGCATGATCGCCTCTGAAACAGGGCTTATTCCCAAAAACAGAACATGGCCGGCAGCCCAGATCGGTGATTTGCACCGCCCTTTCCTCCGACTGCCCGTAGCCCATAAAGCCGGCATACGGATGGGTAGCGCCCCATACAGACACCACCGGCACCCCATACAGGGAAGCCAGGTGCATATTGGCCGAATCCATGCTGATCATCCCGTCCAGCTGACTGATCAGCGTCAGCTCTTCTTCCAGCGAGAAGCGGCCTGCTACGGAAAGCGCCTGTGGATAACGCGCGGCCAGCTCATTCAGCTGTTCAACTTCCTTTTGTCCCCCACCGAAAAGTAATATCCGGTAGTTGTCAGACGCGGCCAACGCAGCCAGTGTCATTTCCATTTTGGCCAGCGGATACATTTTCTCCCGGTAGGTGGCAAAAGGGGCCAGCCCTATCCACTGCCGGGCGCCTTTGGCGCCGGTAACGGTCAATACCCGTTCCGGAAGCGGCCGCGGCGCAAAAACGGGTTGCGTTCCCATGGTACATTGCAGGCCCAGCTGCCGGAAAACGATCGCATATCGCTCGATAGTGCTGGTTTGCGGCTGCAACACCTTGTTCTCCTGGCGGGTAAGTGCCTTTTTACCGGCGCGGCCTTTATCGATAGCCGCTACCCGCTTGCCAGCCAGCCGGAAAAAGGTACGCACGATCCTGGACCGCAGCACATTGTGCAGGTCCGCTACGGCGTCAATCCGGTGCTGACGGCTGATGCTGCGGAATAAACGGTATAACCCCGGCACGCCTTTATGTTCGCCTTTTACATCGGCCGGGAAAAACACCAGCCGCGGAATACCGGCGCACAGAGCGCCCCAGTTCTTGTTGGTCACAAAAACAATCTGCACCTGCGGATTTTCGTCCAGCACCTGCTTCATAACCGGTACGGTCATCGCCACGTCCCCGAGGGCGGAAAAACGGGTGACCAGTATAGTGGTAGTAATTGCCAAGGAACCGGTTATTTTTCCCCCTTGTATAACACAGGGTTCAGTGAAGGATCATTGTACATCTTCATCTGCTTGTACACTTTCATGTACTTTTTACCCGCCGCGATGTCTGCCAGCAGCGTTTCGATGGCGGTGCTCAGATCGGTGCGTTGCTCCAGCAGGATGTCGAGCTTACGCTGACAGGCTTCCCGGTGCTCCGGTGTAGCGTCTGCACGGGTAGCTTCTTCCTGCATGTGATATATCTTCAGGGCGAGAATAGACAAACGGTCAATGGCCCACGCCGGGCTTTCAGTGTTGATCTCCGCATCTGCAGCAGGCTTTACGCCTTTGTACTGCTCAAGAAAATAACTGTCAATATATTCCACCACATCGGTACGCTCCTGGTTGGACCGGTCAATCCAACGCTTGATATCCAGCGCCTCTACCGGGTTTATCTGCGGATCACGGATAATGTCTTCCAGGTGCCATTGTACCGTATCGATCCAGTTTTTCATATACAGCAGGTGTTCAATACTGCTTTTTTCATAGGGATTGCTGATGGCCTGGTGCACATCATTGTACCGGTGGTAATCCTGTATGCTCCGGTCAAATATACTGTTGGAGGTGGTTGTAAACATGCTGCAAAAATAACCATCATTTGATTATTTGATTATTTAATCATTTGAATATTTTAAACAGCCCTGATTCCTCCTAATAATCCAGTAATCAAACGACTAAATATCAAAATAAAAAAGAAGCGCATGGTAGAAACCATACGCTTGTTGTAAAAGATTGTCATGTGAATGTTCGAGAATGCAAATCGTGTAGGCTTTTAATGGTTATCTTGGGGTTGAGATACCTTTCTATCGCCTGATATTTTTTCATACTCTATGATGATGATGTCCATAGAACACCATTGTTGGCAATAAATATTTTTCTGGTAATTTCTTTAGATGTAGAAATATATATAATACTCCGATGGCTTATATCATTTGAGGGTCCATAAAATAACATACAACTAATCTAACAAATACTCCAGGGCATACATTTTTAGTTCAATACAAACTGATGCTGCATGCAGCGTTTACTCCGTTGTGATGTGGCAACATGCCGATTTTTATTTTAGCTTTTCTGCTATAGGGTTTTCTGCGATCCAGTAGGGTTCTGCTTCACTAGTCCGTCCGTTTGTCTTATGCAAATTAAGAGGGGCCACTGCTAATAAAACCGCAGTGGCCCCGAAATCTTATACAACGTTTGTGTTAAATTTCCTTTTTTGTTGTCCTTTTTAGCTAGGAGAGCGCTTTTCCCTTGCTTCGCATCGCCAGAAAATAAAGGGGAATACCCAGTAAAATGATGCCCAGGCCCGGTAAAGTGTAGTTGGATTCGAAAATCAACAGCAGTGTGGCCAGTGAAAGCGCTACCAACACATAGATCATCGGCAGCACCGGGTAACCGATAGCTTTGTAAGGCCTTTCCAGCTCCGGACGCTTCCTTCTCAGCACAAAAATGCCCAGGATGGTCAGTACGTAAAAGATCAATACCCCGAAGATCACCAGCGCCAGCAGGTCGTTGTAACGGCCTGTCAGGCACAGCAGTGATGCCCAGAAGCATTGTATCCACAGTCCGCGGGCGGGCACTGCGTGTTTGTTCAGCTCCCCTGCCTTACGGAAAAACAGCCCGTCCTGTGCCATTGTATAATAAATACGGGCACCAGAAAGGATCAGACCGTTATTACAGCCGAAAGTGGAAATCATGATCATCACAGCGATAATACCGGAACCAATACCTCCGAAGATCTTCTCTGCAGCGGCAACCCCTACCCTGTCATTGGCAGCGAAAGCGATGTCATGCAGTGGCAATACCGCCAGGTACATCAGGTTGCAGCTTACATAAATAATGGTCACGATCAGCGTGCCGAGAAACAGCGACCGGCCGATGTTGCGGGCCGGGTTCTTAATCTCCGCGGCAATAAAAGTCACGTTATTCCACGCATCGCTGGAAAACAGGGACCCTTTCATGGATACGGCGACAGCACCGAAGAACGCGAGTCCCGATAAGGATTTGACAATAGTGTCTCCATTCACTGCTTCCATGGAAAAATGATTCCACGGGTCCTGCCAGTTGGCATTCCAGATCTCCGCTTTAGCACCCAGCAAAAAGCCAAAAATGATCAGGCCAAACAGGGACAACAGCTTGGCAAGCGTGAATACAGTCTGTATCACCTTTCCGTGCTTTACGCCCCGTGTATTGATGTACGTGAGCAGGATAATGGAGACGATAGCCACCACCTGCGCTGCGGACACCTGGAAGACCGGTTTCAGCTCCGCGTTAAACGACAGGAGGATGTTTTTCTCGCTGAATCCCGGGATAAGATAAGCGGTAAACTTGGCGAAAGCCACGGCCACCGCGGCGATGGTGCCGGTCTGGATAACGCCGAACTGCGTCCAGCCAAACAAAAAAGCGATAAAAGGGTTGTAGGCTTCACGCAGATATACGTATTGTCCGCCTGCTTTGGGAAACATCCCGGATAATTCGCCGTAACTGAGCGCTGCGATGAGCGTCACCACTCCGGCCAGTACCCACATAGCGGTCACCCATCCGGCGCCGCCCACGCTGCGGGCAATTTCTGCGGTGACAATAAAAATACCGGAACCTATCATGGAACCGGCAACGATCATTGTAGCATCTAATAAGCCCAGTGTGGGCTTGAATGAATTGTTTTGGTTGATGTCCATATAACGGTAGAAATTAAAAAGTCCCGGCTCTTTGGGAAACCGGGACTATAAGGTAGACAAAATTTTTAATGTTTGCCTGTTATTTTCTTTATTTGGCGGCAGGTGCTTCGGCGCCTTTATCGTTCATGCCTTTGATCACATCTGCAGTTACATCATAAGCCGGATCTGCGTACAGGATGTTGCTCTGACCGGTACGGAAAGAGAAGATATACGCATAACGTTTGTCTGAATTAAAGGATTTCAGAAAATCGTCCAGCCTCTTCTGCAGCTCTTCGTTGAATTTGGTTTCGCTCTGGGCATAGTCTGCACGCATATTCTGTGCTTCCTGCTCCAACTGCTGTTGTTTGGCCATCAGGCTGCGTTGTGCTGCCTCGCCCTGTTCCTGGGTCAGTGTGGACGCTTTACGCTGCAGGTCCTGGTATTCAGACTGTAAAGCTCTTGCCTTTGCTTTCAGCTGGTTTTCCATACCTTGTTGTTTCTGCTCCAGTTCCGATTTCTTTTGTTTGAAGTATTCGAAATGTGCTTCCAGGGAGTCCAGGTCCACATAAGCAATTTTGAAACCTGTTGCGGGAGCGTTCGTACCCGCGGCGGGAGTGTTAGCAGGCGCATTGTTGTTGCCAGCTTTGTTGCCGTTGCAGGCCATAAATAAACCGGCTGCCAATGCCGCTAATAATGCTTTTGATACGAATTGTTTACAAGTGCGCATGTTAATAGGTAGATTACTCCTTTTAAGGTTTTAAAATTGAAGGGCTAAAATAAAGCTTTTACCGGATTTTCAAATCCGGATTCCCATTTTTAACGAAGCTTTTTGCTACAGCCCCGCGCATTATACCCCTTGACACGTCAATTATGGGTGATCGTAAAGGTCTTGAATAAAGATGAAGTCAATGCGTTACCCGTCATCACTACAGTATAGATCTTCCCGGTTTCTGCCTTAAAAGGAAACTGGTTGGGAACAACGGTGGTGTCGTCATTACGCCGGAAATTAAACGGATAGGTACTGTCTCCGGGCAGTATGGCAAAGTTCGTGAACTGCGGAAAGCCCATGCCCCTGAAGATAGGGGTAGTTTTGGAAAACAGGTCCATAGTGGCCGATTGCCCGTTTGGCCGGAAAGCCCAGCTTAAATTCACTATCCGGAATTTCATATGTTCCGGCGGTGCAGGCGTGAGATCGTCTTCTACGGCCATGGCAACGAGCCCCTTGTTGGCAGAATCCAAGCCGATATAAGTCGAAAAAGTCCGTTTATTGCGCAGGTTGATTTGTCCTACTCTTATAGTATCCTTCGGACGTTTAGGGTCTATCAGGTAGATGGTGTACAGCTGCGCCCGCATTTCCCGGTAAGGCGTACTCTGGCCGAAAGCCAGGTCTTTCGTAATAAGCGTGCTATCCAGCCAGACCTCATACGTAACGTCCCGGACACCGTTAAAAAACATAAAGCTGGAAGAGGTCACAGGAATGGCAGAATCGCTGTTCTTCTTACAGGCCGTCATCACTATCAGCCATCCCAATACTACAATAAGCAGTTTTTTCATGAATTTCCGGATCGTTTTTAAAACCGGGTGTAAAGTACTAAAAAGAACTTTGATGGCCATGATTTTTGCTGATGTCCCTGATCCCGTCTGCTTTTACCAGTTACTGACTTTTACATAAAATAGTCTACCGGCATCCACTATCCAAAAAGAGGACGCCCTCATCGATTTTCATCAATGAGGGCGTCCTCTTTTTATCTCAAACTGCTGGTCAGACACTGCCAATCTTCGCTCAATCAGCGACATCAGCAAAAATCATGGCCATCACAGTTATTCTTCTTCGTCAAACTGGAACACTTCTTTGGAAGAGGCCAGGATGTCGTATTCTTCTTTGGAACCTACGATCATGTTTTCGAATTCACGCAGACCAGTACCAGCCGGGATCAGGTGACCTGTAACGATATTTTCCTTCAGACCGGTCATATCGTCGATCTTACCGTTGATCGCTGCCTGAGACAGTACTTTCGTGGTTTCCTGGAAGGATGCAGCGGAGATCCAGCTACGGGTACCGAGAGACGCTTTGGTAATACCCTGGAGCAGCGGGCTGGATGTAGCCGGTTGTGCATCACGGAATTCTACCAGTTTCTTATCGGCGCGGCGCAGCAGGGAGTTCTCTTCACGCACCTGACGCAGGGTCACGATCTGACCAGCTTTCAGGGTGGTGGACTCGCCGGCTTCGGTTACCACTTTCTTATCAAAGATCATGTCGTTCTCTTCGAAGAAGTCGAACCTGTCTTCGGTATCGCCTTCCAGGAAGCGGGTATCTCCGGGATCTTCGATGTTTACTTTGCGCATCATCTGGCGAACAATCACCTCGATGTGTTTGTCGTTGATCTTCACACCCTGTAAACGGTATACTTCCTGGATCTCATTTACCAGGTATTCCTGTACGGCAAACGGACCTTTAATAGCCAGGATGTCTGCAGGAGTAGTAGAACCGTCAGACAGGGAAGTACCAGCCTTCACGAAGTCACCGTCCTGTACCAGGATGTGACGGGTCAAAGGCACCAGGTATTTCTTGATCTGACCTTCGCGGCTTTCGATGATGATCTCACGGTTACCACGTTTGATGTTACCAAAGGCTACCACACCGTCGATTTCAGAAACGATGGCAGGGTTGCTCGGGTTACGTGCTTCAAACAGCTCGGTTACACGTGGCAGACCACCGGTGATGTCTCGCAGTTTACCGATGATACGTGGTATTTTCACGATTACCTGACCAGCTCTCACATGATCACCTTCAGAGATCACGATGTGGGAACCTACCGGTAAGTTGTAAGATTTCACCTCTTTATTACCATCTACATAAATAGACGGGATCTTGTTTTTGTCTTTGGTTTCGATAACCACTTTCTCACGGTGACCGGTTTGTTCGTCCGCCTCTTCACGGAAGGTGATACCTTCAATGATGCTGTCGAAACGGATGTTACCCGGAATTTCAGACACGATAACGGCGTTGAAGGGGTCCCAGGTACAAATCTGTTCGCCTTTGGCCACTTTCTGTCCGTCTTTCACCAGCAGGGTGGAACCGTAAGGAATGTTGTTGGTTACCAGCAGACGATCGTTTTTCACGTCCATGATACGCAACTCACCGGTACGGCCGATAACCACCTGTACTTTCTCACCTTCGTTGTTTTCGTAGGTGGTCGTACGTAAGCCATCGAACTGGATAGTACCGTCAAATTTAGCCAGGAGGCCGGATTCAACGGAAGTAGAACCCGCAACACCACCCACGTGGAACGTACGCAGTGTCAGCTGTGTACCAGGCTCACCGATGGACTGTGCAGCGATGATGCCCACAGCATCACCACGCTGTGCCGTGTAACCGGTAGCAAGGTTTTTACCGTAACATCTTACGCACACGCCACGACGGCTTTCGCAGGTCAGTACGGAACGGATCTCTACCGTTTCGATCGCACTGGATTCAATCTTATGAGCGATATCCTCTGTGATTTCTTCACCGGCACCTACCAGCAGTTCCTCGGTATGAGGATCGAACACGTCGTGCAGGGAAGTACGGCCAAGGATACGGTCGTACAGTGTTTCGATCACCTCTTCGTTGTCTTTCAACGCAGCGGTAGCAATACCACGCAGGGTACCGCAGTCCTCTTCGTTGATTACCACGTCCTGGGCAACGTCTACCAGACGACGGGTCAGGTAACCCGCATCCGCCGTTTTCAACGCCGTATCCGCAAGACCCTTACGGGCACCGTGGGTAGAGATGAAGTATTCCAATACGTTCAGACCATCTTTAAAGTTGGACAATACCGGGTTTTCGATGATCTCGGAACCGGTAGAACCACTCTTACGCGGCTTGGCCATCAGACCCCTGATACCTGCCAGCTGTTTGATCTGCTGTTTGGAACCACGCGCACCGGAGTCAAGCATCATATATACAGAGTTGAAGCCCTGTTTGTCTGTCGCCAGCTCACGGATCAGGGTTTCTGTCACCTTGGTATCCACGCGGGACCAGATATCGATGATCTGGTTGTAACGTTCGTTGTTGGTGATCAGACCCATGTTATAGTTGTCCCAAACTTCGTCTACTTCACCGGCAGCAGCATCAATCATTTCCTGCTTAACTTCCGGAATGATCAGGTCATTGATGTTAAATGACAGACCACCACGGAACGCCATGCGGAAACCTAATTGTTTGATGTCGTCCAGGAATTTGGCTGTTTTTGGAATATCAGTGTATTTGATGATATCACCGATGATTTCACGCAGTGATTTCTTGGTCAGCAGTGCGTTTACATAACCTGCTTCTTTCGGTACAAACTGGTTGAACAGTACGCGGCCTACAGTTGTTTCCACGAGTTTGTTTTCCAGGTTGCCTTCAGCCGTTCTCACCGTGGTTTTCACACGGATGTGAGCGTGCAGGTCAATTCTGTCTTCGTTCAGGGCAATGATCACCTCTTCAGCAGAGTAGAACGCTTTGCCTTCACCTCTTACCACTACATCGCCCATGGTTTTCTTACCCTTGGTGATGTAATACAGACCGAGAACCATGTCCTGGGAAGGCAGGGTGATCGGCGTACCGTTCTGCGGGTTGAGGATGTTGTGGGAAGACAGCATCAGCAGTTGGGCTTCCAGGATGGCAGCGTTGCTCAGCGGCACGTGTACCGCCATCTGGTCACCGTCGAAGTCGGCGTTGAACGCAGAACACACGAGCGGGTGCAGCTGGATTGCTTTACCTTCCACCAGTTTAGGCTGGAATGCCTGGATAGACAGACGGTGCAGGGTCGGAGCACGGTTTAACAATACCGGGTGACCTTTCAGCACGTTTTCCAGGATGTCCCAAACCACCGCTTCTTTCCGGTCCACCAGCTTTTTCGCTGATTTCACGGTTTTCACGATGCCTCTTTCTATCAGTTTACGGATAATAAACGGTTTGAACAGCTCGGCAGCCATATCTTTCGGCAGGCCGCACTCGTGCAGTTTCAGTTCAGGGCCTACCACGATAACGGAACGACCGGAGTAGTCCACACGTTTACCGAGGAGGTTCTGACGGAAACGGCCTTGTTTACCTTTCAGCACGTCGGAGAGGGATTTCAGTGCACGACCACCTTCCGCTTTCACCGCATTGGATTTACGGGAGTTGTCGAACAGGGAATCCACCGCTTCCTGCAGCATACGTTTTTCGTTACGCAGGATCACTTCCGGTGCTTTAATTTCGATCAGACGTTTCAGACGGTTGTTACGAATGATCACCCTGCGGTACAGATCGTTCAGGTCAGAAGACGCGAAACGGCCACCATCCAGCGGCACCAACGGACGCAGTTCAGGCGGTACGACAGGGATATATTGCATGACCATCCATTCAGGACGGTTTTCCACGCGGCTGTTGGCGTCACGGAAAGCTTCCACTACGCTCAGACGTTTCAGCGCTTCCGCTTTACGTTGCTGGGAAGTTTCAGTAGCGGCCTGGTTACGCAGCTGGTAAGAGAGGCTGTCCAGGTCAATACGGGCCAGCATCATTTCCACCGCTTCAGCACCCATTTTGGCAATGAACTTGTTGGGATCTTCATCCGGCAACAGCTGATTGTCTTTAGGCAGGGTATCCAGGATGTCCAGGTATTCTTCCTCTGTGAGCAGATCACCGTAGTTCATTCCTTTCTCCTGTTTCGCACCCGCCTGTATTACCACGTATCTTTCGTAGTAAACGATGGTTTCCAGCTTTTTGGAAGACATTCCCAGCAGGTAACCGATCTTGTTAGGGAGGGATTTGAAATACCATATATGTACAACGGGCACTACCAGACGGATGTGACCCATTCTTTCACGACGTACTTTTTTCTCCGTTACTTCCACACCGCAGCGGTCGCACACGATACCCTTGTAACGGATACGTTTATATTTTCCGCAATAGCATTCGTAATCCTTTACAGGCCCGAATATTCTTTCGCAGAACAAACCATCACGTTCCGGCTTGTAAGTACGGTAGTTGATGGTTTCTGGTTTCAGCACCTCACCGTATGAACGCTCCAGAATTACATCGGGAGAAGCCAGACTGATGGTGATGCTGTTAAAATTAGATTTAGGACGATTTTCTTTTTTGATAGCCATCTGTTATTAGCTTTTAGCTGTTAGCCGTTGGTGTTAAGCCAGCGACAAAAATTTTATTCCTGCGAAATATCCAAGCTATCAGCCATTAGCCCGGGGCTAATGGCTGGTAGCTAAAAGCTCTTAGTCAAATTTCAGATCCAGACCCAGGCCACGCAATTCATGGATCAATACGTTGAAGGATTCAGGCACACCGGCTTTCGGGATGTTGTCACCTTTTACGATAGATTCATATGCTTTGGCACGGCCAACGATATCATCGGATTTGATGGTAAGCAGTTCCTGCAGAATGTTGGCTGCACCGTAAGCTTCCAGTGCCCACACCTCCATCTCACCAAAACGCTGACCACCGAACTGGGCTTTACCACCCAGCGGCTGTTGCGTGATGAGGCTGTACGGTCCGATAGAACGGGCGTGCATTTTGTCGTCCACCATGTGGCTCAGTTTGAGCATGTAGATCACACCCACGGTTGCTTTCTGGTGGAAGCGGTCGCCGGTTTCACCATCATACAGATAAGTGTGGCCAAAGCTCGGCAGTCCTGCATCGGTAATATATTTGGCTATTTCTTCGGTAGTAGCACCGTCAAAGATCGGGGTAGCGAAACGTACGCCCAATTTCAGACCGGCCCAGCCCAGTACGGTTTCGTAAATCTGTCCGAGGTTCATACGGGAAGGTACGCCCAGCGGGTTCAGTACGATGTCCAGCGGTGTACCGTCTTCCAGGAACGGCATGTCTTCGTCACGCACGATCTTGGCAACGATACCCTTGTTACCGTGGCGGCCCGCCATCTTATCCCCTACTTTCAGCTTACGTTTGCTGGCCAGGTAAACCTTCGCCAGTTTCAGTACGCCGGCAGGCAGTTCGTCACCAATGGAGATGTTGAATTTCTCACGTTTGTAACGGCCCAGCTCTTCGTTGTACTTGATGTTGTAGTTGTGCAGCAGGGTGTTGATCTGGTCGTTGGTCACCTCGTCGGTAGTCCAGCCCAGCGGGTTCACGTTCATGAAATCAACATTCACCAGGTTCTTCTGGGAGAACTTGGAACCTTTGGAGATCAGCACTTCACCGTAAGTGTTGGTAACGCCCTGGGACACTTTGTCTTTCAGCAATACCAGCAGTTTGCTCATCAGCACTTCCAGCAGGTCCTCTGTATTTTTCTGGTGTATTTTCTCCAGTTTCTCGATCGCCGCTTTTTCACGGGTCTTGGAGTTTTTATCTTTCTTAGCGCGGCTGAACAGCTTCTTGTCGATCACCACGCCTTCTGTGGACGGAGGTGCTTTCAGGGAAGCGTCTTTCGCATCAGATGCCTTGTCACCGAAGATCGCTCTGAGGAGTTTTTCTTCCGGAGAAGGATCAGATTCACCACGCGGAGTGATTTTACCGATCAGGATGTCACCTTCCTTGATGTGGGCGCCCACACGGATGATACCGTTCTGGTCGAGGTCTTTGGTAGCCTCTTCGCTCACGTTCGGGATATCCGGGGTCAGTTCTTCTTCGCCCAGTTTGGTGTCACGTACTTCCAGTTCGTATTCGTCGATGTGGATGGAGGTAAAGAGGTCTTCACGTGCTACACGCTCAGAGATTACGATCGCATCCTCAAAGTTGTAACCTTTCCATGGCATGAACGCCACTTTCATGTTACGGCCCAGCGCCAGTTCACCGCCGCGGGTAGCGTAACCTTCCGTGAGGAAGTCGCCGATTTCCACGCGCTGACCTTTCTTCACGCAAGGTCTGAGGTTGATACAGGTGCTCTGGTTCGTTTTAACGAATTTGGTCAGGTTATAGATCACCAGGTCGTCTTCGAAGCTCACCAGTTTCTGCAGCTCGTCACGCTCGTAACGAACATGGATTTCTTTGGCGTCCACGAATTCGATCACGCCCTTGCCTTCTGCAGTAATCTGCAGGCGGGAGTCGCGTGCTGCCTTTGCTTCGAGGCCGGTACCTACGATAGGCACTTCCGGGTTCAGCAGCGGCACAGCCTGACGTTGCATGTTTGATCCCATCAACGCACGGTTGGCGTCATCATGTTCGAGGAACGGAATCAAAGAAGCACTCAGACCTACGATCTGGTTAGGCGCTACGTCCATGAACTCCACTTCCTGTTTGTCCAGGATCGGGAAGTCGCCGGTTTCGCGGGATTTTACTTTATCGTTGAGGAAGTTGCCTTTGTCATCGAGCGGAGCGTTGGCCTGCGCGATCTTCACGGTATCTTCTTCTTCAGCGCTCAGGAACTCTACTTTCACCATGTCTACCTTGCCCGCGTTTACTTTACGGTAAGGTGTTTCAATGAAGCCCATTTCATTCACCTTCGCGTGTACGCAAAGGGTGGAAATCAGACCGATGTTCGGGCCTTCCGGTGTTTCGATGGTACACAGACGGCCGTAGTGGCTGTAGTGAACGTCACGCACCTCAAAGCCTGCTCTTTCACGGCTCAGACCACCGGGGCCGAGGGCGGAGATACGGCGTTTGTGCGTGATCTCAGACAGCGGGTTGGTTTGGTCGAGGAACTGTGACAGCTGGGAGGTACCGAAGAAGGAGTTGATCACGGAAGACAGGGTCCTCGCATTGATCAGGTCTACCGGCGTAAACACCTCGTTGTCGCGTACGTTCATACGTTCGCGGATGGTACGGGCCATACGGGCCAGACCTACGCCGAACTGAGCATACAGCTGTTCGCCCACGGTACGTACACGACGGTTGCTCAGGTGATCGATATCGTCGATCTCTGCTTTACCGTTGGTGAGTTGTACCAGGTATTTGATGATGGAAATGATGTCGTCTTTCGTCAGCACTTTCATGTCCAGCGGGGTAGACAGACCCAGTTTCCGGTTGATTTTGTAACGGCCTACGTCTCCGAGGTCATAACGTTTGTCGGAGAAGAATAATTTATCGATGATCCCCCTTGCTGTTTCATCATCCGGCGCATCGGCACCGCGCAGCTGGCGGTAGATGTGCTGAACGGCTTCCAGCTCGGAGTTGGATGTATCCTTATTTAATGTGTTGTAGATGATGGAGAAATCGCCGCTCACCTCTTCTTTCTGTACGAATACGCTTTTCAGACCCATATCTACAATGGTCTCGATGTTCGCTTCGTCCAGGATGCTGTCACGCTCGAGCATAATCTCGTTACGCTCGATGCTTACCACTTCACCGGTGTCCTCATCCACAAAGTCTTCCACCCAGCTTCTTAAAACACGGGCAGCCAGCTTTTTGCCGGCGTATTTATCAAGACTTTTCTTGTCTGCTTTTACTTCATCAGCCATACCAAACAGCTGCAGGATGTCCTTATCGGTTTCATAACCGATGGCACGCAGCAGGGTGGTAACAGGGAACTTCTTCTTACGGTCAATGTAAGCATACATCACGTTGTTGATGTCGGTTGCAAACTCCATCCAGGCCCCTTTGAACGGGATCACTCTTGCAGAGTAGATCTTGGTTCCGTTCGGGTGAACAGACTGACCAAAGAATACACCAGGAGAGCGGTGCAGCTGGGAAACAACTACGCGCTCAGCACCATTAATAACGAAAGTACCTCTTGGGGTCATGTAGGGAATGTTACCTAAGAACACGTCCTGCACAATTGTCTGGAAATCCACATGCTCCTCATCATTACAGCTGAGACGCAGTTTCGCCTTCAACGGTACGGAATAGGTAAGCCCACGTTCAATACACTCCTCAATGGTATAGCGCGGAGGGTCTACGAAATAATCAAGGAACTCCAGATTGAAGATATTGCGGGTATCTGTAATCGGGAAGTTCTCCTTAAATACTTTAAAAAGGCCTTCGTTATTTCGTTTGTCTGGTGTGGTTTCTAATTGGAAGAAATCCTTGAAAGATTGGATTTGGATAGCCAACAGATCCGGTGTCTCAGTAACTTGTTTGATCTTTCCAAAATTTACTCTTTCGCTTGTTTGGGCTTTTTTTAGAGACATATTCGAAGTTAGCAGTTATATGACTTGTAAGAATTAGGGAAATTAAGATTTCTTTGCCAATATCCATCCTAATTTTAGATATGCCTTCTGCACATGGTCAAAGTCACCTTGGGTGATTCCCCGTTTTGACTCTCTGAAAAAGACACTTTCCCAAAGGGAATAAGGCCAAAAGTACCATGGGCACTTTTGACCTTTAAAAGATGTATACTAAGCAAAGAATTACTGAATTTCAACTTCAGCACCTGCTTCAGTCAGCTTAGCTTTCAGATCTTCAGCTTCTGCTTTGCTAACGCCTTCTTTCACAGATTTAGGAGCGCCGTCAACCAGTTCTTTCGCTTCTTTCAGACCCAGACCGGTCAGGTCTTTTACAACCTTAACAACGTTCAGTTTAGATGCACCTGCAGATTTCAGAACTACGTTGAACGCAGTTTTTTCTTCTGCAGCAGGAGCGCCGTCGCCACCACCTGAAACTACAACAGCAGCAGCTGCTGGTTCAATGCCGTACTCGTTTTTCAGTACGTCTGCGAGTTCTTGTACTTCCTTAACAGTTAAACCTACTAATTGTTCGGCTAATGCTTTTACGTCTGCCATTTTATAATGTTTTAATGTAATGTTTGTAATGTTTGTTAATTATATTGTGACTTGGAAGCCATAAGTTGTTGGAAACCAATGGTCCGGACCCAATGTAAGTCCAGGACCTGGAAGGTTCCGGTTATTCTGCAGCAGGAGCTTCTTCCACTGCGCCTTCTTTCTTGCCTTTTTCCAGCAAAGCAGCGATAACGCGTTTTGCAGGAGATTGCAGCAGACCGATAACTTCGCCGATAAGCTCGTTTTTGGTCTTGATGTTGGTCAGGGCAGTCAGCTGGTTGTCGCCGATGAAGATTTCGTCAGCTACGAATGCTGCTTTCAGTACTGGTTTTTCCAGTTTAGCGTTCGCTTTACGGAAGCTGGAGATGATCAGAGCCGGCTCTTTCGGGCTGTCAGAGAACATCAGGGCGGTTACACCGTGCAGAGAATCGAAAATACCGGCATATTTCTCGCTGTCCAGAGATTCCAGTGCTTTACGGATCAGGGTGTTTTTAGCCACCTTCATTTCCACCTGCTTGTCAAAGCAAGTCTTCCTCAGGTCGTTAACCTGCGCTACCGTTAATGATTCGGTGTTCGTGATGTAGAAGTTGTTATATTGAGAGAACTTACTTTTCAGCAGTTCGATCACTTCATTTTTTTGATCTTTATTCATATTTTACCGTTTGTAGCAAGCCCCTCCTTGCAGATAAGGCTACACACGCGTGATCAATTAGTTTTGAACAGATTTAGTGTCGATGGCGATACCAGGGCTCATAGTAGAAGCCATGGACAGACCTTTCAGGTAAGTGCCTTTTGCAGTAGCTGGTTTCAGCTTGATGATAGCATTGATCAGCTCCTGAGAGTTCTGTTCGATTTTATCAGCAGCAAAAGATACACGACCGATAGAAGCGTGGATGATACCAGCTTTATCTACCTTGAAGGTAATTTTACCACCTTTCACCTCGTTCACAGCAGCAGCTACGTCGTTGGTAACAGTACCGGTTTTCGGGTTCGGCATCAGGTTGCGGGGACCCAGGATTTTACCCAGTTTACCGATTTTAGGCATGACAGCCGGAGTAGCGATGATCACATCGATCTCAGTCCAGCCAGCTTCAATCTTCTGGATAAACTCGTCCAAACCTACGAAATCAGCACCAGCTTCTTTAGCGGCAGCTTCTTTGTCAGGTGTGCAGAGCACTAAAACTTTCTTTGTTTTACCAGTACCGTGGGGAAGCGTTACGGAACCACGGATAGCCTGGTCTGCTTTCTTAGGATCAACGCCTAAGCGGATATGTATATCGACAGAGCTGTCGAATTTAGTGCAGTTGATATCTTTTACCAGAGCAGAGGCTTCTTTCAGCGAATACGCCTTGTTTTTATCAACTTTAGCCTGCGCTACTTTTCTCTTTTTAGTTGCCATTGTCAAAATGATTTAAAGTTCCTGCCTTAACAGGGTGAACCAATTAGTTTTCCCAGGGAGCTTTACCTTCAACAGTAATACCCATGCTACGAGCAGTACCAGCTACCATTTTCATAGCGCTGTTCAGTGTGAAGCAGTTCAGGTCAGGCATTTTATCCTGCGCGATAGCTTCCACCTGTGCCCAGGTCACTTTACCCACCTTGTTACGGTTAGGCTCTTTAGAACCACCTTGAATTTTAGCAGCTTCCAGCAGCTGTACCGGTGCCGGAGGAGTCTTAATTACAAAGTCAAATGATTTGTCAGTGTAAACAGTCAGCAATACAGGCAATACTTTACCCATTTTATCCTGGGTGCGGGCATTGAACTGTTTGCAGAACTCCATGATGTTCACACCTTTGGAACCCAGTGCAGGACCAATCGGAGGTGCAGGGTTGGCCTGGCCGCCTTTCACCTGCAATTTCACGTACGTTGCGATCTCTTTTGCCATTTCTTATGTGTTTAATTTGGTTAAAACGCCCTCTGCTGTACAGAGAACTCCCAAAACTAAAAGGAACTGAAATAACCTTTTAAAGGGGATGCAAAGGTAAATAATAATATCAAAATGCCAAAAAGTATTTGAATTTGGGCATTCTTTTTGCTACCAGTCACCTTTTTTTTACAAATCCATTGCATTCCCGCTAAAAAAACCTTATAATCCGGAGAAGTGCAAAAGTACAGCTAAAACCCCACTTTATAAAAAAGTGACTTCCGGAACATCTTCCCCGTCTTAATATATTTGGCCACGAAAGCCTGCTCATCGGTAATACGCCGCTTCAGCTGGGTATTGGCCTCCAGTACCTCCTGCAACACCCGGCGGTTGCCCGGGTCTGTCACCGTCAGCCGCCGCGCCTTCTTCTCTACCTCGTCCGACTGCCGCGACATCCCGTCTACCCACTCCCGGATCTCCTCATCCGGCCGGGCAGGGGAAAATTGCTTGTTGCGGAAATTCACATAGTCATTAAAGGTGCCGGTCAACCGGTTATACAGCCGGCTGCACTCGTTGATCTGGTCTGCCACCCGGTTCTGTTCCATAATGCTGGCGTTCTGCCGCTCTACGGTCAACTGATTGATCAGGAAAGTCAGTTCTGCGGAGATCAGCTGGTTGGTAACCCCGAAGCGTCCTACCCTGGCGGCCATGTTCTCCGACTTGGCCAGTGCGGACATCTTATTAAAGGCGGCCAGTGTATCGCGGAACACGAACACCGGCTGGTCCGTTCCGCCGCTCCATTTGCCATCGCGGATTTCATCGTGCCGCAGCGGGTATTCGGAGAACTGGAACAGGGGATCGAAGGGCACATGCGTTTTCAGGTATTCGTGCGGTTCCACCAGGAAGTGCCTCCAGGTGAGCCGGGGCGTGTATTTGTTGTTGGTCACTGAACCGGAGCCCCAGGTGGGGTCTACCATCTTCCATTCATTGTCTGGTTGTACGGCCACCCAGGCGTGACTGGCATTGTCGGGCCGGCCGTTGACCAGCGGATAGCCGGTCACCACCATGGCCGGGATACCGGCACGGCGCGCTATGTCCACATACAGTGAGGCATACCCTTCGCATACCGCAGTACGTGTCTGCAGGGTTTTGTTGATCGCGTCAGCGGTATCTTTATAATACCCCGGCTGAAAGGTATTGACCACATCATAATAAATATGGGAAGACATCCAGGCATAGAGTGAGCGGAGGATAGCGGTCTTGTTTTCACAATGGGATACCAGCCAGGCCGCCATGGAGGCGGAAGAACCGGTCACCGAATCGGGGATGGCCGGGTAGTTGATGGCGGGCGCAGGTGTTACAGCAGGTTTCTTTAGCGGTTGCTGGGCTGAGGCAGACAGCAGCAGGAGGCAGCCAGCCATACCGCAAAGCAATTTTTTCATGTGGTTATTTTATGATTTTCGCATTAGGTTACGGGATACCGGGTTATTGACAGGTGACGTATGGCGTCCTGAAAAAGACGCAGCACAGGAAGTCATCCCTCTAAGATCAACATAAAAAAAGCGCTCCGGGGTGCGGAGCGCTTTTTTATAATTATTTGATACAGTAACTATGCTAATTTTTCCACCTGCATGAAGTTCAGTTCCACAGGGGTGGCGCGGCCAAAGATTTTCACGGTTACTTTCAGTTTCTTTTTGTCTTCGATCACTTCTTCGATGACACCGTTGAAGTCGTTGAACGGTCCGTCGATGATCTTGATCGTTTCGCCGACGATGAAAGGTTCGCTCATGGTGAGTCCCTGATCGCTCAGTTCGTCCACTTTACCTAACATTTTGTTGACTTCGGCTTTACGGAGTGCAATGGGTTTTTCCTTGCCCAGGAAGTGAATAACGCCAGACACGTTACGGATGGCCTGGATCACTTCGTCGGTCATTTTACCATCGATGGCTTCAATCATCACATAACCGGGATAGAAGTTTTTCTCACGCATTACTTTCTTACCGGCCTGCACTTTATACACTTTTTCCACCGGGAGAAATACCTGAGTGATTACGTTACCCCAATCAGATCGGCGCACTTCAATATCCAGGTATTCCTTCACTTTTTTTTCCTTGCCACTAACAACGCGGAGTACATACCACTTTGTTTCCTGCGCAGGAATATTGGTTGCATCCATTTATTTATTTTTTGAATATTTCATAATAGTGTGCTAACACAAAATTGGAAGCGGCGTCCATACCCCACACCAGCGCTGTAACAAAGAGAGTTGCTATCAGCACGATCATGGTGGAGGACTGCAGTTCCTGCCAGGTAGGCCAGGATACTTTGTAGACCAGCTCATGATAAGACTCGCGGAAGTAGTTTCTGATCTTATTCATTCTGTAAAGTTAACGATTTATGGTCAATTGATTAAAGCCTAAAAATGGTTGAATTGTTCTATTTTTTAATAATAACAATTCAACCATTTAATTAACCTTGGCACGGGTACTAGGATTCGAACCCAGATCAAAGGTTTTGGAGACCCGTATGCTACCGTTGCACCATACCCGTGTATAAGCCATTAGCTTTGAGCTTTCAGCAGTCAGCAAATATATCAATAAATCCTGACATTTAATAGCCGAAGCTAATGGCTTTTAGTATTTTGGAAATACTTATTTGATAATTTCAGTAACCTGACCGGCACCTACTGTACGACCACCTTCACGGATAGCGAATTTCAGACCTTTGTCCATCGCGATCGGCTGGATCAGTTTTACAGTCAGTGTAACGTTATCACCAGGCATTACCATTTCAACACCTGCAGGCAGTTCAACTTCACCAGTTACGTCAGTTGTACGGAAGTAGAACTGAGGACGGTATTTGTTGAAGAACGGAGTGTGACGGCCACCTTCTTCTTTGCTCAGTACGTAAACTTCGCATTTGAATTCAGTGTGCGGAGTGATGGAGCCGGGTTTGCAGATAACCATACCACGACGGATCTGGTTTTTCTCAATACCGCGCAGCAGCAGACCAGCGTTGTCACCAGCTTCACCTTCGTCCAGGAGTTTTTTGAACATTTCAACACCTGTACAAGTAGATTTCAGGGGTTCTTCCTGCAGACCTACGATTTCAACGTTCTCACCAACTTTGATACGACCGCGTTCGATACGACCTGTAGCAACGGTACCACGACCTGTGATAGAGAATACGTCTTCTACGGACATCAGGAAGTCCTGATCAACTGGACGAGGAGGCAGCGGAATGTAAGTGTCAACAGCTTCCATCAGTTGTTCGATAGCGCCAACCCATTTTTCGTCACCAGCCAGTGCGCCGGTAGCAGAACCCTGGATTACAGGAACGTTGTCACCGTCGAAGCCGTTAGAGCTCAGCAGGTCACGGATTTCAATTTCAACCAGTTCCAGCAGTTCAGCATCGTCAACCAGGTCAACTTTGTTCATGAACACTACGATACGAGGTACACCTACCTGGCGAGCCAGCAGGATGTGCTCTCTGGTTTGTGGCATAGGACCGTCTGTAGCGGCAACCACCAGGATAGCACCGTCCATCTGGGCAGCACCGGTGATCATGTTTTTCACATAGTCAGCGTGACCAGGGCAGTCAACGTGAGCATAGTGACGGTTAGCTGTCTGATACTCTACGTGAGCTGTATTGATAGTGATACCTCTTTCTTTTTCTTCAGGAGCAGCATCGATCTCATCATAGCCTCTTTTCTCTGCCAGACCCTTGTTTGCCAAAATTGTGGTAATGGCAGCAGTCAAGGTAGTTTTACCGTGGTCCACGTGGCCGATGGTACCAATGTTTACGTGGGGTTTATCCCGCTTAAAGGTTTCTTTTGCCATTGTATTTTCTTTTTAGATGGTTTGTAAAGATTGTATTGATAGTTGTTTTTAAAACACGGCTTTTTACAAACTTGTACCGCTGATGAGAATTGAACTCATGTCCTTCCCGATAAAGTAAAAATTGTGGGATGCTCTTCCATTGAGCTACAACGCTAAGTTTATTTCGGAGTGCAGAATTAACAAATTCGAATCCGAAATCCGAATTTTATGGAGTGTATGTAGTGGCGAAGTGATGTCACTGCGACCGCGATGCTTCTCTTCTAAAATTCAAAAGAGCTGTTGAAGAGAATTGAACTCTCGACCTCTTCCTTACCAAGGAAGTGCTCTACCCCTGAGCTACAACAGCTTGAAATTATATGCGAGCGGGAGACGAGGTTCGAACCCGCGACCTACAGCTTGGAAGGCTGTCGCTCTACCAACTGAGCTACTCCCGCATACCGGACAAATCCAACACAGCAAGGTAATAACGCTGTATGAATTTTCCTGAATAAATTAAAGAACATAAAAGGCTGTTGTATCACAGGCGCCGGGAATTACTTTGTCTGTCAACCGAGAATTTGTTCTCACCTTCCACTCAACAACATTGTTCCGCCTCTGCTAGGGCAAAAGCGGAACAAGCCGTTTTGGTGGGCAGGATAGGATTCGAACCTATGAAGTCGAAAGACAGCGGATTTACAGTCCGCCCCATTTGGCCGCTCTGGAACCT
>NZ_CAMLHC010000055.1 GCF_946479755.1 uncultured Chitinophaga sp.
ACATCTGCAACAACAGTTCGCGCATGTGCTGCGCACCCGCCCCCGAAGCCGCCTCAAAGCACACCCCGCCCCCGGATCTTTACCCCCAAACAACGTTTTCGTCGCGGGGGCCGCATTTGCCCATTTGCAAATGGCCCCCCGGCCGCGATACCTCAATTTTGCTGCATCAAAATAAAAACAAGATTATTTTATGCAGCCGTTCACACCTTCCCAGCCGTTACCTGCCAGCCGCCGTATAGATGCGCTGGACGCTATCAGAGGCGTGGCCCTGGGAGGCATCCTCCTGGTAAACATGGGGCTTTTCGCTTTCCCGGCCCTCTATATGAAACCCTCTACCTTCTGGCCCGGCGCCTCCGGCAAACTGGTGGAACAGCTGATCAGCTTCTTCGCGGAAGGCAAGTTCGTTTCCATGTTCTCTTTTCTGTTCGGCCTCGGTTTTATCCTCTTCCTGCAAAGCGCGGAGAGAAAAGGACTGCCGCCGGTACGGCTCTTCCTCCGCCGCCTGCTGGTGCTGCTGGGCATCGGCTGGATACACGCGCACCTGATCTGGTTTGGTGACGTACTGTGTTTTTACAGCGTGCTGGGCATGCTGCTGCTCTTCTTCCGGAAGATGTCCCCGCCGGCCCTGCTGAAATGGGCCGTTGGTCTGCTGGCAGTACCGGTTGCACTTTATGTAGCAACGGGCACCCTTCTGGGGCCGGACTTCTACAAGGACACCGTTTCGTATACCGATGCGGGTTACAAGGCGATCGAAGTGTACCGCTCCGGTACCATCCGGCAGCTGTGGGAGCAGAATGCTGCCGATCTGGTGATGGCCCGCATCGGCTACCTGATGGAAACGCCGATGATGCTGGCCATGTTCCTGCTGGGCGCCTACGCCGGCAAGAGAGGTATCTTCCGTCAGCCGGATGCGCATGCGGCGCTGGTTCGCCAGGTACAAACCTGGAGTGCCCTCATCGGCTGGCCCCTGGTCATCACGGTGGCCCTCTTCGGCGGCGGCGATCCTACCACGCCGGCAGGCGGCAACATGATGATGCTGGACACTTACATCGCAAGCCCCCTTATCGGTATATTTTATATCGCCACCCTCACCCGCCTGCTGCAACGTGCTCAATGGCAGCAGTGGCTGCGGCCTTTCCAGGCCGCCGGGCGGATGGCGGCGACCAACTATCTCCTGCAATCTGTTATCTGTGTATGGATATACTACAGTTTCGGCGGCGGACTGTATGCATATGCCAATCCTCCCACGTACCTGCTCATATGGGTACTCGTGCTGGGACTTCAACTCGCCGTCAGCTCCTGGTGGATGAACCACTTCCGCTTCGGTCCGGTGGAATGGATATGGCGGAAACTGACTTACGGTAAAGCCTATGCGATGAAAGCGGAATAAAACATCCATGTGGCCCCGGCCCTCTGCTGCACGACAAGCGGAGGGCTTTTTGTATTTTCGCATATCGGCTAATTACCCGATAAAATAAAATATCGGTTAAAATGCCGATATTTTATTTTATCGGGTAATTAGCCGATATTTTAAAATATCGGCTAAATGACCGATATTTGGATATGACCAGTATTATTACGGGAGATATTATCAACTCCAGAGAACTTGCCGATCCCGAGACATGGCTGGCGTTACTGAAAAAAGAGCTGTCAGCTTATGGCAAAGCGCCCAAAACATGGGAGATATACCGGGGAGATAGCTTTCAGCTGGAAATCAGACAGCCGGAATTATCCCTGTTGGCGGCTATTCGGATAAAAGCTGCCATTCGTGTCGTCAAAGGGCTTGATGTGCGGATGGCTATTGGCATTGGAGAAAAATCATACGATGCTCCACGCATTACAGAGTCAAATGGAAAAGTTTTTATACATTCGGGGGAACTGTTTGAACAATTGCGCCAACGCAAGCAAAACCTGGCCGTAAAAAGTCCCTGGGAGCAAACAGACGAAGAACTGAACCTTATTATCAACCTCGCTTCCATTGTCATGGACAAATGGACGCCCTCTTCAGCGGAACTGGTCAGTTGTTCACTGCAACTGGGAACCACGGATCAGAAAGCACTGCAAAAGAAGCTGAAAATAACCCAATCCTCTATTAGCGAACGACAAACAAGAGCACACTTCTGGGAAATCCTGGAAGCGGAAAGTTTTTTCAGAAAAAAAATACAGCAGCAAATCAAATGATATGATACTGTTTTTGCAGCTTTTCCTCGCACATATTATCGGCGATTTTTTTCTTCAACCCACCAGTTGGGTGAAAAATAAAATAGAAAAAAAATGGAGTTCGCCTTATTTGTACTGGCACGCCTTCGTGCATTTTGCCCTGATTATACTGATAACAGGCGGTTTTCGGAGCTGGTATATAGCGCTCACAGTGGCGGTATTACACCTGATAACAGACGGTGTTAAACTGCAATACCAGCATCCACGCTCCAGCCGCAGGTGGTTTTTCATCGACCAGCTTCTGCACCTGGTGGTAATTATCACCGTGACTGGCTGGCAGGGGCAAATAACGATAAACTGGAGCCTGCTGAAAGAGCCAGCCTTACTGGTACTGACTACTGCGGCCCTTTTCCTGCTGACTCCTGCTTCTTTTATCATTAGTTCCTTTATCTCGAAATGGATACCAGTATCTGATGCAACGCCCAACGAATCTTTACAAAATGCGGGGCAATGGATAGGCATGATGGAAAGACTGCTGATATTTATCTTTGTACTGATGGGGAAGTGGGAAGGGGTCGGCTTCCTACTGGCTGCAAAATCTATCTTTCGTTTCGGAGATTTGCGTCAGGGCAGAGAAACACGGCTTACAGAATATGTGTTGATCGGCACACTCATGAGCTTCAGTATTGCTATCGCCGCCGGCCTGCTGGCAGCTCCCTGGTTAAAATAGCTCCACATGAAAGGAAACCATCGCACGATATATCAAACCCGGGTGGAAACGCCGCTGGGCATTATGATTGCCGGCGCCACCGACGAAGGCGTCTGCCTGCTCGAATTCACCGAACGGAAAATCCTGGAAGCGCAATGGGCCGGTCTCCGCAGGCTGCTGAAAGCGACCGTCACGGAAGGCATACATCCGCATTTTACCCTGTTACAGCAGGAGCTGGATGCCTATTTCGCCGGTGAACTGCATACTTTTACCGTGCCATTGCATATGCCGGGAACGGCGTTCCAGCAGGCGGTATGGCAGCTGCTGCTGACCGTTCCCTACGGTGATGTGCGGAGCTATAAACAACAGGCCGCCCTGCTGCAGCGCCCCGACGCCGCACGTGCCGTCGGCCATGCCAACGGGATGAACCGCATCTCCGTCATCGTGCCCTGCCACCGCGTCGTGGCGGGCAATGGCCACCTGACCGGCTACGGCGGCGGCATATGGCGCAAAGAGTGGCTGCTGGCGCATGAGAGCCGTCATCAAAAAAAATTAAATAATATTGGGTGATCTTTCGGCTTTTATGGTATCAATGGCTGAATAAACTGTTTTTATGACCACCTATACAGACCAGGAACTGATTCTTCAACTGAAAGCAGGCGACCGCCACGCCACGGCAGTTATCTACCAGGCGTATTTTCCCATGGTGGCTGCTTACGTGCAGCAACACAACGGCCACGCTGCCGATGCGGAAGACGTTTTCCAGGAAGTGATGCTGGTGCTGGTACAGAAAATACAGTCGCCGGACTTTACGTTGACCGCCTCGCTGAAGACCTACCTCTATGCTATCGCCCGCAACTGCTGGAGCAAACGCATGCGCGACAACCGCCTGCTGCTGCCCGGAACGGCAGCTATCCCGGAAGAAGGCGGCATGCCCGATCTCTTCCCCGAACCACCCGCCACCGCACAGGTACAGGGCTGGCTGGCCCGTATAACGGTCAACTGTAAACGCGTTTTAAAAGCCCTCTTTTTTTACCAGCAACCCATGGCACTGCTGGCGCAGAAGATGGGCTGGAAAAACAAACATACCGCGGACAACCAGAAATATAAATGCCTGCAACAGCTCCGTAAAGCAGCCCTGGAGAAATAACCGGCTTCTTTATCATCCCAAAAAAACAGAACTTTGGGTATGATGGATATTTTTAATCATTCACCATTAACACAGGAAGACCTGGACCAGCTGGAGTCATTGATGAAAGCCGTACAGCTGGAAAAACAGGACTATTTTATCCGGGAAGGACACGTATGCCGGCAGCTCGCTTTTCTCCGCAAAGGAATACTGCGCTCTTTTTATGTGAAAGACAACGGCGAGGAAATTACCGACTGTATTATGTTTGAAGGGCAACTGGTAACGGCTTATTCCAGCCTCATTACCGGGCAACCGGCGTTTGAGAATATGCAGGCCATCACGGAATGTGAACTGCAGGTGCTGGACCGCGACGATCTTTACCGGCTGTACGAACAGAATATCCGCTGGGCCAATACCGGCCGGGCTTTCGGGGAACAGGAATTTGTGATGATGGAACAGCGTACCCGCTCTTTTCAGCAGTATACCGCGAAAGAACGGTACGAAGAAATGGTGCGCCAGCATCCGCGCATGATCCAACAGGTGCCCCTGCAATACCTTGCTTCTTACCTCGGTATCACGCCCCAACACCTGAGCCGCCTGCGCAAAAGTTAACATTTGTTCAGTGCCGGCAGCGGCGCCGCCGCTAGCTTTGCAGGCATGAAAAAGATATTGATCATTAACGGTCACCCTGACCGCGAAAGCTACAACACACAATTACAGGAAGCCTATAAAACCGGTGCGCTGCAAGCCGGCGCCGACGTGACAGAGATACACCTCGGCTCGCTGCAGTTCGACCCTAACCTGCGCCATGGTTACCGCAAAAGAATGGAACTGGAACCGGACCTGCTGGACGCCTGGGAGAAAATAAAAGCCGCGCAGCATATCGTGTGGATCTTTCCCGTGTGGTGGGGCTCCCTGCCCGCGCTCACCAAAGGCTTTTTTGACCGGCTGTTTCTGCCGGGACTGGCCTTCCGGTATAAAGAGAACAGTATGCTGATAGAAAAGAAACTTAAAGGCAAAACTTCCCGTCTCATCTGTACCATGGATACGCCCATCTGGTATCATAACCTTTTTTACCAGGCTACGGGCATACGGGCCGTTCGCACGCAGATACTGCGCTTCTGCGGACTAAAAATAACAGGGACTACTTACATAGCCCCTATTAAACACATCAAACCAGGCGGTAAAGAAAAGGGCATACAGAAAGTGATGGCCCTCGGACAACGTTTACGCTAACCCGTTATTTTACCGAGGTAATCCACCAGGTGATGCCACACGGGTCTTTTACCCCACAGGTCCTGCCATAGGGTTGATCACTGAGTTCCATCACATTGCTGGCGCCATGGTTAAGTGCAGCCTGGTAGGTGCGGTCAGCGTCGTCCACATAAATGAATACCTGCCCTGGCTGCGCTTTCCACTGATCGCGTGCATTACAGAACATGATGGTGCTGTCGCCGATCTGGAATTCCGCGTGGCGAATCAGTTTGTCGTCGTGGAGACTCATATGACTGAGCGTAGCCGGAAATACCGCCTCTACAAAGGTCTGGAAGTCACGTGCATTTTCGAGCATGAGATAAGGCATAGCGGCATGATGCCCTGCTGGAATCTTCATAATGGTAGCTATTAAATAGTGAAACAATACTGCGAAGCTAGTGGCAGCGGTGTTGGCAAAATTGGAAAAACGCGACATTTTAATCCATCCAGGCAGTAGCGCCGGAGCGGCCGGAGAAAAAGGCTTTGGGATGTTCTCCGGAGAACTCCCTGAAGTCATGGATGAAGTGCGACTGGTCGTAGTAACCACAATCCAGCGCTATCTGTGTGAGGGAGGGTGCGTTGGGGCCGTATCGCCGGATAGCAGCATGGAAGCGGGCAATACGGGAAAACATTTTGGGGCTGAAGCCGGCATAGTGCCGGAACTGTCTTTCAAACTGCCGGGTAGACAGGTAGTGATCCTGCGCCAGTTGTTTCACCGGCGACATGCCCTGTGTTTCAATGATGGTCTGTATGGCGCGGAAGACAGGCGGTTGCACATTTTCCTGCCGCGACAACTGCTGGTCCAGGAAGGCTTCGAGTATGGAAACCCTTTGAGGATGACTGATGGCGAGCGCCATTTTTTCTTCCAGCGTTACCCCTGTCTGCGCCAGTAAAGTCTGCAGGTCAGGCATCTGGTTGGTCATTTCACTGGCCGGCATGTTAAAAAGCAGCGGAATCGCCTGTGGATAAAGATAAACGCCAAACATGCCGAAACCGCTGGCGACGTGGAATTTGCGGGTGGTATGACTCTGACCGTGGACGCCGGCAGAAAACGACACGTCTTTTCTGCCGTCCGGCAGTAATTCATCAAACAGGCCATTGTAATGAAACAGCAGTTCCGGGCACATGTCTGCCATGGAGTGATGGGTGTAAGGCTTGTCACTCTCCAGCACCCAATAAAATCTCACTATGTCGCGAAACCTGGCCGATGGCCGTATGGTCTGGTAATGCATGGAACGGGCCGTTTAATGCCGGCATCCTAAAGATAAGAAAAGTCAGAGCAACTGATGTAATTGTGCATATTGCAACAACATGATCGTTTTGGCATCGCGGATGCGGCCGTCGGCCACCATCGCCAGGGCTTTTTCAAAGGGCATTTCCAACACTTCGATTTCTTCCTGCTCGTCTTCCAGTCCGCCGCCGTCATTGATCTTCATCGCGCTGTCATATGCCGCTACAAAAAAATACAGGATCTCCGTCACAGAGCCGGGCGACATATAGGCTTCAAGTATTTTCTGCACGTCCGTAATGCGGTAGCCGGTCTCTTCTTCAGCCTCCCGGCGGATGCAGTCTTCCGGGTTACTTTTGTCCAGCAGGCCGGCACAGGCTTCTATCAGCATACCGTCATCGTTACCGTTGATGTAGGTGGGCATCCGGAACTGGCGGGTGAGGACCACCGTCTGCTGCGCTTTATTGTATAACAGCACCACCGCCCCGTTGCCCCGGTCGTAGGCTTCGCGGGACTGCTGCTCCCAGTCGCCGTCCCGCTTCCGGTAGTCGTAGGTGATCTTTTTCAGCGTGTACCAGTTGTCGGACAGGACGGATGTTTCTATGATTTTTATTCTGGGTGTCATAAAAATGATTATATTTGATCGAATTTGATTGTTTTGATCAAAAATAGATAAAAAATGGGATTTCCGGAGCGTAAGCAAAAAATATTACGACTGCTAGATCAGCATGATAACAGGGAAGTGCAGGAGATAGCAGACGCATTGGGCATTTCAGCGATCACCATCCGGCGCGACCTGCAGCAGCTGGCGGAGGAAGGGTTGCTGGTACGTACGCATGGCGGCGCCATGAAAGCGCCTGCGCTGCACCCGTTCACCGCTTTTACCGACAAAGCCGGCGTGGGGCAGGAGCGTAAGCGCTATATCGGGCGGCTGGCGGCAGCGCAGGTGAAACCGGGAGACACCATTTTCCTCGATTGTGGCAGCACCGTATTCGCCATGTGCGAACACCTGCGGAAGACAGGACCGCTGCGGGTGATCACCAACTCCCTCCCGGTGCTCGCGGCTTTTATGGACTGTGACCAGATCACGGTCAACCTCGTCGGCGGAGAGGTGGACAAAGAACGTAAGGCCATGCACGGGCAACGCGCATTACACCACATCGATAGTTACCGCGGCGTAAAAGCTTTCATCGGCACCGATGGCCTGTCGGTGAAAAACGGTCTGACCGCTTTCAGCGAAAAAGAAGCTTCTGTCAGCAAAGCCATGGCCACCCAGGCAGACACCGTATACCTGTTGTGCGACTCCGGCAAAATAGGAAAAGACAGCTACCTGAAATACGCTCCGCTCACCCTGTTCGATCACCTCATCACAGACCGGCAGCTGCCCGCCTCCACAGCGGCGCAGTTCAAAGCCAAAGGCGTCTCTGTCATTAGTTGAAATGCGCTATTTTTGGCGGTATGATCAACGACGCCTGGTATTTGCAACGTTACCAGTCCCAGCCCGACCAGGTGCGGCTGGTGATGGACGTGCTCTCCATATATCTTTACCCGTTAGACAAACACACGTTGTTTGATGCGGTCCGCTTACTCACTTCGCTGTCACGGCCGGAGCTGGAAGACATGCTGCTGGACCTGCGGGAGCAGGAGCTGCTGCAGATGAATGTCAACGGGCATTACAGCCTGCCGCCGGCACTGAGTTTTCAGTTGCTGCCTGCCAACATCGTACGGCCCGACTATCAGCCGGTGGTAGACCGCACCGGCCGTGCCGTCCACGCATTTTATTCCGTCAACGCGCGGCTGCAGGACCTGCAGCAGTTGCTGGTAGCATGGTTTACCGGCGACCGCTACCTGCTGGCGCCGCCTATCCGGAGGATGGAAATGGAGCTGGCGGAATATCAGCCGTGGATGTCGTATCTGTTGTTTTTCCCGGCGTATGAAGGGCTGCTGAAACTATTCTCCGAAACAGCGGTAGACAGTATCTTTTCGTTCGCCGTAAAATATCACCTGTTGCAGCTGCCGCCGATGGAGGAGCTACTGGCTTTGCAGGAACGCAGCGGCTGCCGCTTTCCGGAGCTGCCATTGCTACAGGGCGATCTACACACCGCCTTCGGAGACGATACTGCCGATGAGTTGTTTGGTAAAGCGCTGGTGACCCTGTACCAGGGCCAGCCGGGAGCAGCGCTAACGGCTTTTGAAAAAGGCATCAAACGGCAACGGCAGCAGGACAAAAAGAACACCCTGCCCGTTTCGCCGCTCTTTGCTTTTTATTACGCGCTGACATTGACCTTACTGCCAGGCGAGAAAAGTAACCCGATCGTACAGAAACTGCTGACCGCTTATGAACGGAAACTTTTTCCGGCGGTTACCCCTGCTGTCTGCCTGCTGTACCTGCATGCGGGCAGGAAAGAAAAAGCGGAGAACCTGTTGCTGCTGTTACTGGAGAGAAATGAACAACCATTACTGAGCTATCTCTCTGTGATAGCGCTGCAGCTGCTGCATCCGCGCAGCAAACTGCTGATCACTTTCCGCGTGCAGGCAGACGTGCTGTTACGCCGCGGCATGGAGCATCACTACCGGTTACTCACCTACGAATATTTATACCTTTTCCGCGATGCCGGTTATGCCGGCTATGCGCCGGCGTTTACTGCGGCAGGTGCTGCGGTGCGTTATGAGCCGGTATTGTCGCAGATAAAAATTACGGCCGACTGGGAGCGGCTGCTCAACACGCTGCTCGCGCCGGATGAGGTGTCCGGTAAACAGAAGCCGGCGCCGGTGCACCGGCTGATTTATCTTGTGGATTTTAATTATTACAAGCTGCAGCCGGTGGTGCAGGCATCTAACGGCGACGGCACCTGGAGCAGCGGCCGTCATGTACCGCTTAAAAAACTGAAAGAAGGCAGGGCGGAAGCCATGACGGAACAGGACCAGCGCATCAGCACTACCATACAAAAGGACCATTACTATAACCACGATGGCGAAAATTATTCTTTCGATAACCGCGTGTGGGAAGAACTGGCAGGCCATCCCTTCCTCTTCCTGGACGACGAACCCACCATTCCCGTGGAAATCGTTAAAGGGCAACCGGAGCTCATGGTCAACTATAACGGTAAAGGTTATACGTTTACCGCCAATATCGACGACTATAGCAGTGAACTGGTGTTTGTAAAAGAAACACCCACACGGCTGAAAGTCATCCGTCTCACGCCGCAGCAGCGCAAAGTATTGCAAACACTCTCGCAGGTGCCGGTGGTGCCGGCGGAAGGGAGGGAAAAACTCCTGCAGGTGCTGAAGAGCGTTGGCGCCCACCTGACGGTACATTCTGAACTGGGCGATGGCTCGGTCAATATCCGCAAGCGCGAAGGCGATGCCCGTATCGTGATACAGCTGTTGCCTTTCGGCGCCGGCATCAAAGCGGGCCTGTTCGTCAAACCGTTTACGCTGGACCCGCCGTATTGCAAGCCCGGCGCCGGCGCGGCGCATATCATCGGCATCAGTAACGGAGAACGCTGGCAGGCCAACCGTAACCTGGAGCTGGAGAAAAACAATGAGACACGGTTGCTCGACATGATACAACAGATCGTTCCGCAGGAACTGGTGGCCGACACGCTGGTATTTGAAGATCCGGCCGACTGCCTCGAACTGCTGGACCTGATACATACTTACCCTGAGCTGGTGCGTGCCGAATGGCCGGAGGGCGAACGGTACCAGGTAAGGGACCAGGTGAACTTCTCCCATGTGGCGCTGTCGCTGAAAGAGAAAGGACACTGGTTCCTCTGCGATGCCGAAATACGGGTGGACGAAAACCTCGTGATCACCTTCCGGGAACTGCTGGACACCAAACGTATCGTGAAGAAACGTTTCCTTGCGCTGGACAACGGCGAGTACCTGTCGCTGACGGCCGACTTACGCAAACGGATCAACGAACTGGCGAGTATCGCTATGCAAGGGCCGCAGGGGATCGCTATTCCGCGCTTCGCCGCTTCTATGCTGGACGACTGGTTACAGCAGGCAGGTCAGGCGGAAGTGGACGAAGCCTGGCGGGCGTTTATCCACAAGAGGGATACGGCGATGGACCTGCATCCGGAAATACCGGTCACCCTGCAGACAACCTTACGTCCCTACCAGGAAGAAGGTTTCCGCTGGATGACGCACCTCGCGGCATGGGGCGCGGGCGCCTGCCTGGCAGACGATATGGGCCTTGGTAAGACCGTACAGGCGATCGCGTTATTGCTGTACCGTGCGGCAGAAGGGCCGGCGCTGGTGATCAGCCCTGCGTCGGTATTGCCCAACTGGGTCAATGAAATCAGCCGTTTTGCGCCATCTCTGAACATTATCCAGCTGCAGCCCGGCAAACGGGCGGCCCAGCTTAAGAATACCGGTCCTTTTGATGTGGTGGTGTCTACCTACGGCATCCTGCAACAGGATGCGCAGCTGTTTGCGGGCGTACACTGGAGCACTGCCGTGCTGGACGAAGCGCATACCATCAAAAACTATCAGACCAAAACATCCAAAGCTGCGATGGCTCTACAGGCGGATTTCCGCCTGATGCTAACAGGCACGCCTATACAAAACCATATGGGCGAGATATGGAACCTCTTTAATTTCCTCAATCCCGGTTTGCTCGGCACGCTGGACCATTTCAACGAACAGTTTGTGTTCCCCAGCGTACGCAACCCGGAAAGCACGGTAAAGCAGCACCTGAAGCGGTTGCTGGCGCCTTTCCTGTTGCGTCGTACCAAAACGGCCGTGTTGGAAGAGCTGCCGCCTAAAACGGAGATCACGCGGCTGGTGGAGATGTCTTACGAAGAGATGTCATTTTATGAAGCGATACGCCGCAAGGCGGTAGAGAACCTGGCGGTGCCCGAAGAGAACCTGGGCCGCCGGCAGATGAAAGCGCTGGCGGAGATCAGCCGCCTGCGGATGGCCGCCTGTCATCCGCAGCTGGTAGACGGGGAGAGCAGCATTACTTCCTCCAAGCTGAACGTGTTCCTGGAGATAGCGCAGGAGCTGATCGACAACAACCACCGTGCGCTGGTGTTCAGCCAGTTTGTGCGTCATCTCGAACTGGTAAAAGCGGCGCTCGCACAGCGGGGTATTACCTGTCTGTATCTCGACGGGTCTACGCCGATACCGCAGCGGGAGCAGCTGGTACGTGATTTCCAGGCGGGCAAGGGGCAGCTGTTCCTTATCAGCCTCAAAGCCGGCGGGGTGGGGCTGAACCTGACCGCGGCGGACTATGTGGTGCACCTGGACCCGTGGTGGAACCCGGCCATTGAAGAGCAAGCGTCCGACAGGGCGCACCGTATCGGGCAAACCAGGCCGGTAACGATCTACCGGCTGGTGGCGCAGCATACTATCGAAGAGAAAATCATTGCGCTGCATAACAACAAACGTGACCTAGCAGACCGCCTGCTGGAAGGCAGCGACCAGTCCGGCCGCCTCTCTGCGGAGGAGCTGATGGACCTGATTGCCGTGGGATACTAGGGCTGCGGGCTGGTGCTGGTCCAGCCGCCGTCGATCACGAGGCTTTGTCCTGTGATGTGACGCGCCTGTTCAGACACGAGAAACAGCGCAGCCTGTGCGATATCTGCCGTGGTGGCGGCGCGTCCCATGGGCGTCAGCTTTGACCAGGTGTCGGCGTAGCCGGGCTCGGACAGCGTCCTTTCCGTCAGCGTAGCGCCGGGTGCGATTGCATTAACGGTAATCTTATAGGGAGACAATTCAATCACGAGATTTTTAGCGAGCATTTCCAGGGCGGCCTTACTCATACCGTAGGCCGCCAGGTCTTTATGCGCCTGATGGCCGGTCACCGAAGAGGTGAAGAGGATAGCACCGCCGCGTTGTTGTTTTTTCATCTGGTTGGCGGCGGCCTGCGCGAGGAAGAAAGTGCCGGCGAGGTTCACCTGCATTACGCGCTGGAAGGCTTCCGGCGCGTAGGTGAAGAAGTCGCCGAACAGGGTGATACCGGCGTTGGCGATCACAATATCGAGGCCGCCGTATTGCACCACAGCGGCGCGTACCATCTGCTGAATAAAGCCCGGGTCACTGGCGTCGCCGGGGAAGGCGGTGCAGCGGCCGTTTTCATTGACGATGGTGTTAGCAGCGGCAGCTGCCAGCGGCGCGTCCATATCATTAAGGATGACGGCGATGCCGTTGGCGGCCAGCTGCCGGCAGATTTCAAAACCGATGCCCTGGCCTGCGCCGGTAACGATGGCCACTTTGGATGCTGTAATCATAACGGAAATATATTTTTAGTGCGAGTCCCGCGTTACCTGGCTGCCGGAACCGCCTTTCAGAAAATCGAGGTCAGCCCCCAGATGGGCCTGCTCTACATGTTGCTGGTACAGTTGTACATAGCCCCTGCCGGCAACAGGATGCGCCGGCTGCCATGCTGCTTTGCGCTTGGCTATTTCTTCCGCCGAGAGGTCTGCATGAAGGGTGCGGTTGGCCACATCGAGGGTGATGATGTCTCCATCGCGAAGGATGGCCAGCGTACCGCCGGCAGCCGCTTCGGGGGACACATGCAGCACCACGGTACCGAAGCCGGTGCCGCTCATACGACCGTCGGAGATCCTCACCATATCGGTAACGCCTTTGGCCAGCAGTTTGGCGGGTAATCCCATGTTGCCTACTTCCGGCATACCGGGATATCCTTTCGGTCCTACATTTTTAAGTACCAGTATACTGTTTTCGTCGACGTCCAATGCCGGATCATCGATGCGATGTTTGTAGTCGTCGATGTCTTCGAATACCACGGCGGGGCCGGTATGGTGCATCAGCCGCGGCGTAGCGGCCGACGGTTTGATAACGGCGCCTTCCTCGCAGATATTGCCTTTGAGGACAACGATGCCGGAGATGTTATTAAACGGTGCTTCCAGCGTGGTGATGACTTCGGGGTTGTAACCCGTGGCGTGGCGGTAGTTGTCGCCGACCGTTTTACCGTTGGCGGTAAGGCAGTCTTTATGCAGACGGGAGAGCAACGCGTTCATCACGGCTGGCAGTCCGCCGGCGTAATACAGATCTTCCATGAAGTATAATCCCGACGGCTGCAGGTTGGCCAGCAGCGGTATCTCCGCCGACCACGCGTCGATGTCTGTCAGCGTTACGTCCACGCCTATACGGCCGGCGATGGCCAGCAGGTGCACCACGAAATTGGTAGAACCGCCGATGGCGGCGTTGACCATGATGGCGTTCTCAAAAGCCTGCCGCGTCAGGATGTGTGACAGGCGGCGGTCTTCCCGTACCATTTTCACGATCTCCATGCCCGACAGATGTGCCAGCACTTTACGCGCTGCATCGGGAGCGGGAATAGCGGCGTTCTGCGGCAGGGAGAGCCCCAGGGCTTCCACCATGCAGGCCATCGTGGAGGCGGTGCCCATCACGGCGCAATGGCCGTCGCTGCGGCACATGCCCGCTTCCGCCAGCGCCAGCTCTTCCGTGGTCATTTTGCCGGAGCGCAGCTCTTCGCTGAACCGCCATATGTCGCTGGTGCCGATGCTTCTGCCCATATGCCTGCCTGTCAGCATGGAGCCGCCCGATACCACGATCGTGGGCAGGTCTACGCTGCACGCGCCCATGACCAGCGCCGGTGTTGTTTTGTCACAACCGCAGAGCAGTACCACACCATCCAGCGGGTTGGCGCGCACGGATTCTTCCACGTCCATGCTCACGAGGTTGCGGTATAACATGGCCGTAGGTTTGATAAGCGTTTCCCCCAGTGACATCACGGGGAACTCCAGCGGATAACCACCCGCTTCTATCACACCGCGCTTCACCGATTCGGCCAGCTCGCGGAAATGAGAATTGCAGGGCGTCAGCTCCGACCAGGTGTTGCAAATGCCGATCACCGGCTTGCCTTCCAGCTCATGCGCCGGGATGCCCTGTTTTTTTAACCATGCCCTGTATATAAAGCCATCTTTGCCGTCACGGGCAAACCATTGGCTGCTTCTTAATGATGCTGCTTCCATGCTGCTGAATATACAAATTTTTTTCCCGGAGTCATAATCGGGCGGCTCTTGCTTAAACGTTTTAGGAAAAGCGGAAAAGGTCCATCGACAGGCAAGGTTATTTTTTGCCGGAAGGGCCACTGTCGCACTACTGCAGCGAAAAACCGCATGTTGCAACATAAATATTGTTTCCCTACATGATAACTAGGATTACATTTAACAGATGTTTATCATCTCTCCGATTAATATTTTAAATTTTATTATGGAATTTGTTGGCTCAAGCATCTAGTCAACTAACCTGTAGTAGCCCACATGAAAAAACTATTGGCATTCATTTTTTGTCTGACCGTTTATAGTACCAGTCATGCCCAGCACGCAAAAATCAGTGGTCATGTTTCTGATACGCTGAACCATGTTAAACTCTCCAATACCGTTGTTGCCCTGTTACATGCAAAAGATTCCGTGCTGTACAAGTTTGCCCGTACCAGTGAAACAGGCGCGTTTGCGTTTGACAACCTGCAGGCGGGTAGATACCTGCTGATGCTCACTTATCCGGCCTTCGCGGATTACGTTGAGCCGGTAACGTTATCAGATACCAGCGTGGTGCGTTTTGATAATATTATGCTGACACTGCGTTCCCGTCTGTTGCAGGAAGTGGTGGTCCAGCAAAAGATAGCGGCCATCAAAATGAAGGGCGATACAACGGAATTCAATGCCGGCAGCTACCAGACACAACCCAATGCCAACGTGGAAGATCTGCTTAAAAAACTGCCGGGCATCCAGGTGGACAACAAGGGACAAATTACGGCGCAGGGGGTCAAGGTGAAAAAAGTGCTGGTGGATGGAGAAGAGTTTTTTGGCGATGATCCTACCCTGGTGACCAAAAATCTCAAGGCTGATATGGTGGATAAAGTACAGCTCTATGATAAAAAGAGTGAGCAGGCAGCTTTCACCGGCGTAGATGACGGACAGGCCAGCAAAACGCTCAACCTGAAGCTGAAGGAGGACAAAAAGAGAGGCTATTTCGGGAAGGTGGAACTGGGTGCCGGTACCAACGGCTACCACGATAATCAGGCGATGGTCAACCTCTTTAAAAAGAAGTTGAAAGTGGCTGCCTATGGCATTGTTTCCAATACCGGTAAAACCGGTCTGGACTGGCAGGAGGCGGATAAATATGGTCAGAGCCAGGCAGATGGATTTGCATCTGCCGACAGCGAGATCGACATCGGGGAGGACCGTGAATTTTCAGGCTGGGACGGCCGGTATACCGGCAGAGGGTATCCACTGGTACAAACCGGCGGACTTCATTTCAACAACAAATGGAACCAGGACAAGGCGAGTGCCGGCGGTAACTACAAGTTCATGAAACTGTATATGGATGGTAACAGCAGCACTATTACCCAGAACCTTCTGCCCAATAACGTCACCAATTACCGCACGCAGAAGGAACATTTCAACAACAGTGTGCTGCGCAACCGTATAGACGGCCGTTATGAACTACAGATCGATTCTTCCTCCAGCATCCGGCTGGATATAAACGGAGGGCTGAACCATAAAAAGACGAACAGTACTTTCTCTTCTGAATTTTTGGACGGCGACAGCTCCCTGGTGAACCAGAACAACCGCCGGCTGTCCATTGCGGATGATACCCGTAAGCTGAACAGCAATTTATTATGGCGGAAGAAACTGAAGAAAAAAGGACGGACCATCTCCATCAACCTCGCGGAAAACTATACCCTCAGCGATGGTGACGGGATGCTGCATTCCTTCACGGAATACTTCAAAAAGAGTGGGGGAGTGGATTCCTCCTATCTCACCGATCAGCGGAAGACTTTCAAAACAGAGAGTGTCAATGCGTCGGCCAACGCCACGTACACCGAGCCGCTGTCGCCGCTGTCTTCACTGGTGGCTAATTATGGACTCTCTATCTCCAATTCCAGATCTTACCGCAATTCGTTCAATGCCGGTGGTGAAGGTAAATATGATAAGATGGACAGCGCATACAGCAACAGTTATGAGTTTAACATCCGCACACATAGGGCGGGCCTGAGTTATGTGTACAATGGTAAAAAAGTCCGCATCCAGGCGGGTAACAATGTAGGGTTTACCTCCTTCCTGCAGGATGATCTGTATCAACACAGAAAGCTGGACCGCAGCTTTGTGAACTGGTTCCCGGCGGCTTCTTTCCGCTATGCTTTCAGCCAGCAGCGGCGGTTATCGATTGGGTATAACGGCGATACCCGCCAGCCAGGCATGAGCCAGTTGCAGCCGTTGCGTTCCAATGAAGACGACCAGGATGTGAGGATCGGTAATCCCGGGCTGAAGCCTTCCTTCAGTAACCGGTTCCACCTTAGCTACAACGACTTCCAGATCATGTCTGAACGCTCTGTATGGCTCAATATGGATTATTCTACCACCAGCAATGACATCGGCGAGGCTTCCAATATTGATGAGAAAGGAAAACGTACGACCCGTTTTATTAACATCGACGGGAATGAAACCGCAGGTGTTAACCTTAATATGGGATGGAAAGTAAAGCCATTGAATATTACGCTGGGATACTCGCTGAAAGGCAACTACAACCGTAATGTCAACCTGATCAATGATCAACCTAATACTACTAAAAGTTTGAATGCAGGGGTAGGCATTGATATGTTCAGCATCAAAGAAAAGAAGTATGAGCACTATACCTCTGTGGAAGCCACTTATAATACCAGTAAGTCTTCCATTCAGCAGGCGCTCCGCACCAATTACTGGATGTACAATGTGACCGTATCCGAGAATATCTTTCTGCCCCTGAAGTTCCAGCTGCAGTCAGATGTGGTGTGTAACTTCCGGCAGAAGACAGACGTGTTTACCGGTAATAACAACGTGATACAATGGAATGCTTCCCTGCTGAAGAAGTTCGGAAAAAAAGAAGCGCTGGAAGTAAGAGCATCGGTGAGGGATATTCTTAATCAGAACATTGGTTTTAACCGGTCTGTTAGCAGCAACTTCATTACCCAGAACACGTATTCCACCATTGGCCGTTATGGTATGCTCAGCGTGACCTGGAATTTCAACAAAGCCGGTGGCGGCGCAAAAGAATAGCTATGAGAAAGATATTTTTATATATCGTGCTGATGTTGTTGTGCCAGGGGATGCAGGCACAGCATACTATTTTCCTGGACAAGGGGCGTATTGAGTTTGAGAAGAAGCAGAACGTGCATGCCATGCTGGATGAGATGTGGGGCGATGGCGACGGGCAAAGCTGGAAGGAGTTACAGAAGAAAGAGCAGCCGAAGTTCAAGACTTCTTATTTCGATCTTTATTTCAGCGGTGCTGTTACTTACTACAAGCCTGGACGGCAGTTGCCGGAGAATAACCAGATGCGCCAGTGGCCGGCAGATGATAATATTGTCTATACGGATCTTGGCGCCGGGCGTAGTGTGTCGCAGAAGCAGGTGTTTGACCGCCTTTTTCTGCAGGATGATTCCACCCGCAGTATCCGATGGAAGATCACTGATGAAACCCGGAAGATCGCTGGTTTTGATTGCCGGCGGGCGAATGCGGTCATTATGGATTCCATTTATGTGGTGGCTTTTTATACCGATGCTATTGTTACCTCCGGTGGTCCGGAATCTTTTACCGGTCTTCCGGGGATGATACTGGGGCTGGCCTTACCGCATGAGCATGTTACCTGGTTTGCCACCAAAGTGCTGGTGGACGAAGTAAAGCCGGAGAGCCTGAAACCTCCTGTTAAAGGGAAGAAAGTTACCACGTCGGAGCTGAAGGAAAACATGTCAAAAGCGCTGGGAGACTGGGGCGGATGGGGGAAGGTGTATATGAAAAATGCCCTGCTTTAGCGGGCTGTTGCGTTAGGACCCTTAACAAAATATTATGATAATGAAATCTTAAAAAGGCCACTGTCGGGCATGTAAGGCGTCATTTTTGTTTTTCAGCTATCGGACTAAAAATTTTAACCATGGCTAAACAAACCGTACAAGCAGTAAAGAGTGAAATCCAGGGACTGGCAATTGGGAATTACAAAAGTTATCCTGAGCAGTATGAATCCACCGCGCCGGCTACGCTGGTTAGTATACAGGAATTAGCGAAAGGTTATTGGGATTGCAGAGACTACAAAGAAGTGGCGAGAGATGAGAAACTGGGCATTAACCTGGAAGACTACCAACTTTGGACAAAAGAGGCTCACAGTGCATTTTTAAAGGCCAACGGCCATTCACTTAACTAGACATTTCTCCGTAGGAGGAAGGCGATAAGTCCAGCATTACCGGGCTTATCGCCTTTTTGTTTTTTTCCGGAAATAAATTTGTTTTTGTATTGTTATTCTACTTACCTTCGTAACCCTGAGATATTTTATTTGTTACTTCATAACCGACGCCTCACTACTTACTACTTCATAACTGATTGCCATCCTCAAGGGCAGGTGAGCTGACAGGCCGGTCAGACCATCTTCAAAAAATTCTTTAGCCGAAATTACTACTGCTATCGCAGCGAAAGGAGTATGCCAGCCTCATAGGCGAGGACAGGGATATTTGTCAAGATGATGTGCATTCGTTACAACAAAGGGACCTGAGAAATGAAAGTTTCGCGGCGGGCGGGCAGTGAATTGCCGATAACACTTTAAAAACCCAGGTAACATGAAAAAATTGCTTTGTTTGTTGATGGTCCTGCTATCAGCAGGGCTGGAAGTTTTCTCCCAAGCCACGATTACTGCCGACGCCAATTTGTACAATGAGCCGGATCTGGTCACCAAAATTTTTGGTAAAGATAAAGGAGCCTTATACGATGAGTTTCTGCAGATCTCCCCTGTAGAGCAGCGTGCTTTTACAGATGCCTTCCTGGAGTATGAAGATGAGAAACGCCCCTGGCTGGCGGAACGAATCGCTTTACTACGGATGTATAATGAAGAATTTTCCTGTCTTGATGAAAAGAAAATGAACAGTCTGACCAAACAGCTCATTAACAATGATCTTGAATTTGGTCGTTTGCAGATGCGTTATTTCCGGCGCATGAACAAACTGCTGGGTGCCACCAGGGCTGCTAAATTCTTTCAGATGGACAACTACCTGGAACAGTCTTCCAGAGCATACCTGCAAAACGATCTGCCCTTTATCAAGGCGCTGGAGTCAGACCGGCAGGTATTTTCCAGTGCAAAGCCGGTAACCCGCTGGTAACATGGATATTTACCGCTGAATGCAGTGCAGAAGGACTTGTGATCTGTTGTTTTTAACTCACCGTTATTTGTTCCCCCCATCCTTTCCCATTATTGTTCCCCAAAGACATCATCTGATGGATGATCGGCTTTCGTCCGTTGTTTGTTACCCTATATGACCCCATGCGCTACAACATAAAAAAATTGTATCTTTATGCCTCTGCTATTGGTTGTTATTAGTTACTCTCTCTGAAGATGAACAACCACATCATTCTTTAGCCACTTTTATTTATAGTTATGCATTTACAGAACGGGTATGTATTTACCGGTGGCCCTGGTGCGGGCAAAACATCGGTGATCACTGCTTTGGCAGCGAAAGGATTTGCGGTAGTGCCGGAATCCGGAAGACAGATTATACAGGAGCAGGTAGCCACCGGAGGGGAGGCGTTACCCTGGGCTAACAAGGCATTGTTCCGTGACAGGATGCTGGAGGCGGCCCTGCAGGATTTTGAGCGGCAGGTCCCTGACGGGCAGCCGGTATTTTTTGACCGGGGGATTCCCGATCTGATTGGTTATTCGAAGCTGGAAAACCTGCCGGTACCGGCGGTACTGGAGGAGTATGCCGCCGTTATGCGGTACCATCCGCGTGTTTTTATCTTTCCTCCGTGGGAAGATATTTACCGGGGCGATACCGAACGTAAACAGGACTATGCCACGGCGGTGGCTACTTATGAGGCCATGCAGGCGGCTTACGCCGGCAGCGGTTATGCGCTGGTGACGGTTCCTCCTGCCAGCGTGGCGGACAGGGTAGCTTTTATCCTGGCTAACTTATGAGGTAGTTTCCGTGAAATCTTCGCTGCGGGGAATTGCCTTGAATTTCTCCATCAATTCTTCCGACAGGCCCACCAGCTTCCGTTGCTTTGTATCTATCCAGGCGCCGTCCACGTTAACGATGGCCGATTTGGTGCCGTCTTTCCGGTAGATCTCATGACGGATGGACCAGCGGGAGCCGTCGGGACGGCATTTGGTCATTTCGCAGGTAACCCGCAGCGTGTCGTTGGCATTCACTTCCCGCAGATAGATCAGCTCCTCGCGGAAGAGGATAGGGCCGATATGCAGTTCCAGGAACTGGCGGGCGTCCATGCCTACTTTATCGAGCAGGGTGAGTCGGGCCTGGGCCGCGAAGTCAGCATAGGCAGAGTGCCGCAGGTGCATGTTGGCGTCTATCTGGGACCACATGACAGGTCCTTCAAAGAATATATTGTTCATCTCTAAAATTACGGAAAATGAACATGTCAGCCATCGGCAGGGAGGAGGACTGCCGGCAGGCTAACCGCTTGTCACTCAGGTTGCTACATAAGGGTAAAAATGTGCCGGTGCTGAAAGTTCCTGTCATGGCGGGTCTGGTAGAGTTTTGGGCGCTGTCCGGCAGCAGGGGCGGTTGCTTCAGCAAATATTTTTTTCAAAAAAGCCGGCTGAAAATTTTTTTTACATCATTCCCTTTTATACATTTGCGATCTCAATGGAGAGTTGGCAGAGCGGTCGATTGCGGCAGTCTTGAAAACTGTTGACTGTAAC
>NZ_CAMLHC010000056.1 GCF_946479755.1 uncultured Chitinophaga sp.
GGCAAGTACTGGAGAAGGTTGTGAATAAAGATATCCTGCTCTGTGATGATCCAAATGCTGAAGGCTAGTGCCACGATCAGGGACAGGGTAAGTCCACACAGAAAGCCTATTAGAAGATCAAAGGGGATTTTTTTAAGGGCGTCGCCGGCGGTTTTATAATCCATAAAAGTGAGGTTTGGTGATGTGGAACGCGCCGGGAATACATAAAAAAGGCGCGGAACTCAACTTGCCGCCCGACCCGCCAAGGTGGACACGGACAAGAAGAGCCCGCGCACTAAGGTGGCGGGCTTCACTCTTACCCCGTGTCCTATGTTTGGCGGGTCGGACAGGATAAAAGCGATGCCTTTTTAATTATTTAGGGGATCGCAAATATAGACTAAGATAGTAAAAATATCATTCCATGTGTAATAACACATGGATTTTTTTACGCGGATTGAACAGATTGGGGCAAAGTCGATCAAGATGATTAAAGATTCTAAGGAAGTGCTGGCCACATTGGGGCAAACATTAAAAAAGTACAGAGAGCAAGCGAAGCTCAGTCAAGATAAACTCGCTGCCAAATGTGATACAGAACAGGCAGATATTAGCCGGATTGAGTCAGGATTGCTGAATCCTGGTGTTCTGGTTATAGTTGATCTTGCTCGAGGGTTGGGAATTGAGCCGTCAAAACTATTGGAAGGACTTAAATAGTACAATCTCATAAATTAGGTATGATATAGACAGTAAACCCCTCATAAAAAATCATTTTTAAAGCATAATTATCGTTTCCATTAATCAATCCAAAGAGAAACTGGTATTTAAACACCAATGGGTTGGCCCCCTTATAGCTACTTGTCCATGGAATCTTGTTAACTCCTGCTAACCTTACATCGACATCCTTTTGCCCGTCTTCAAACAAAAGATTCTCATAAAATGGTTTCGGATTTCCTGGCCAATGCGATTTAAACTCATGATAGTAAAGCCCATGGGCAATCTTCTTCATAACCTTATCAATCCTGTCTCGATCATGGACAAATGCTTTATTATCCTTTTGGGCAAATGTTTCAAAAAAAAGCAAAGGACTATGTAAAAAAGTTTTTTTTACGGCTCGATGCCAGTGCTCATTGGCCACTTCATTATTATCGATGCATGTCACTACAACACCGCGTACATATTCATCATCCATTGATGTCGCGTTGTTGTGCTTTTCACAGGAATGAACAGTTATAAGATTGTTCCTATATCCTGTCGGAAAAAAAGTTTTTGCAGGAACATGTTCTCGATTTTCAGCAGTTTCTTCACACATATAGCATTTTTTCATAGCACATTTTCATTTAAATAAACCACTCCTTAAAATACAGCAATGTATCGTTTTAGCCCGTAATTAGTGGGCTACTAAAGATAGTCAAAATAATCATCCTCGTCCCGCCATTAAACTAATCAACGCCTTTTCACTATTTACCTCTATTCCTCGTAACTCCTTGAGAAGTTTAACGTATCGTTTTGTGAATACGCCTTTATAGTATTTTTTGAAATAGCGGCTATTAAGTTGACTATACACCTGATCCGCTCGCAAAGCCGGCCCATATGTCCTTTCCAAGTACCGGTAATACTTTGACTGAATCTGTTTCTCATAGTACCCCTCCCCTCTATACTGAAAATATCCATTTTTAAAATACAGTTTCCGGCAGCGTTCACCTGTCAGTGGGCAAACGAAGTACCAGACCTTACCCGCGCCTAAATTGCTGATGAGGGCCGTTAGTTTGACTTGATAACCAATGGACTGTCCCTCCCATCTGTAAGATAGCTGTAAGTAAGATCCGGTTGCAACCATGTTGACACAGAAGCTAATCTGACTGTGTACAGTTCCGCAACGGCTCCAACTCAGGGTGCCGCTGCGCCAACTGTCGGGCTGTAAGTAGTTCCATTTACGGAGGTCTGATATGGATATCGATTTCCTGTCTTCAAAAGTTGTTGGGTATGTTCCAAATCTTGCCATAATTCATTTTTTTAAATTAAACCTAAATCACTAGGGAATGTGAAGATGTAATCTTCCTCACTGCCCTATTTTTACCCTATTTCAGTAACAAATAGCGTCACATCATGACTCCTCTTTCAGCAGTTTTCCAGCAGACAAAGAAGACAAGCGACCCCGTTTAACTTCCCCGGCCTGAACACCTTCCCCATACGCGCGTAAATGACCTGGGAAAAATCTTCCTCCTGATCAGCTAGTTCGCCAGCAGCAGTATATAACACTTCGCAGGACTTAGCATTTCTTAGCCTGTAGGTCACAATTTTATAGCTGTCGATTTCCGTAATAACCGCTAGGGTATCTATTTCGTGTTCCTGCCCGTCAATGGTGAGGGTGTACCTGGGTTTCTGTTGCTTCGACGGCTGAAATTGCCGGTAATCGAACCGGGTAAGATAATCCCGCAAGTCCAACCCTTGAACGCGCTCTACTGCTGTGGCGCTGCGCTCCAACAGGTTTGATACCACAACGGTAGCAATATCGGCCAGCTCTTTTGCTTTTTTGTTCCACAGGGTAAACGCCCGGCCACCTGCCGAAAGATCAGGGAACAGAAACACCTGCCTACCTGATAAAACCTGAGTTCGCGCAGCAGTCAAATAAGACAGGCTGCCGGTAGCCAGCCAAATAAAAGCCGGTAGATATGCACTTGCAACAACGGCAGTTGCCGGCGCTTCCACAATAGCAACGGGTTTGCTGGTATCCGCTGGTAAAAGATGTTCCCCAAACAAGCAGCTGGCGTAATTACCGCCTTGTTCCAAATAAGCGATCAACCAGTCAGGTAAACTCTCTTGTTTGGATTCATGTCTGTACTTCAAAATGCTGTGTATCCATGTTGTCCGGGAGCTGCCATCTGTAGATTTAGCCGTATGACCGGCATGATCAAACTGTTTCACCTGTCCGGCCCTTATATTATCAGATGCATCAACCCACCAAAAGACAGTAGCCCCCGGCCAGCGGCTCCCGGAAGTGCCTATCTTATAACGCTGGATCAGTTCACGGGTCATATCAGCACCGAAAAGCGAACGCAGGTAGGTTACAAATCGATTGGTTTCATAGCCTTGCAGGCTTTGGGCCAGCGTATCACAGGGAATATAAACGGGTAGCTTCCTCATCTCTTGCGTTTTGTAACGCCGGCTTTGGTATCCGGACACCCTCCGGCTGTTTGTCTCCTGCTTTATCTGTTCTAATGTGGAATAGTCCGGCTTATGGAAGTACCCGCAATTTACCTCCCGGTCACACCGCCCGTACTCCGCCGGCAGATACTCCCCGGTTCCGGTATCAATGAACTTCACAAACCTCCTCTTTCCACAACCAGGGCAGATATGTTTTTTATTGCCCCCTTCCAATGTATACCGGTAAGCACTCATAAAAAAAGTTGTTTTTCGTTCTACATATCCTACATATGCTACATGACAGAACCTGGATTATGTAGTATATGTAGGATATGTAGCACAGAACAAAAGATTATTTTTCAAGGTAGACCACCATTCCCGCCGTTTTACGCTCCATTTCATACCCGTGGCTTCGTAACCTTTCGCCGACGGTTTTTAAAGAGCAAAGGCGATAGCCGTTGTCTGCGCAGAATATTTTATACAGGCCGTAAAGCTGTTGTAAGGGAAGGAAACCGATTCGAGATGGGTTATACCCTTCATCATCCAGAAACATTAACACGCTATCAGACTGCCGTTGGTACTGTTGCAACTGCTGCATGGCAGCGTCGCAGTTAGAGAAGTTTTTTTGCTCCAACAGCCGGTATAATCCCGCCAGCACCCAATTAAAGACCCCTGAAAGCTCCTGCTGGATGATCTTTTTTGACAGCTCTTTGTCCTGGGCCTCCGGCGGAATAGTTACATCAAAGGGAATAATCAGGAAACGGCGAAAATAGGCGTTCGTGTGTTCTACATCTTTCGGCAGCTCATTACAATTAAATATGAGCTTAGCGTAATGGGTGAGATTAAAAGCCTGTCCGTAAGGTTGCCGGGCTTCCACCGGCTCCCCGCTGGCCAGTTGTTTAAAGATGGACGCTTCCAGATTCCCGTTGATCTCGCTGGCATAGTTCACCAACTTGTTTGCCAACTTGGCCCGGTAGTATCCGGTCGTATCAGTCAGGCTTTGCAGACTGTAGCTGCATACATTTTCAGCACCCAGCAGGGCGTTTATGATCTCAAAGAAAACAGACTTACCATTAGCACCAGAACCATACAGCAAAAGCGATTTTTCTAGTTTGAGCGCATCCGGATGAATAAACACATAACCGATATACTCAGCTAACACTCTTTGCCGCTGTATATCTGGCAATACAGTATTTAAGTAACTCACAAAAAGCGGCGCCGCTGCCGTTGGGTCAAATGAAAATGGTAGTTGGTAAGTAATAAAGTCCTCACGCCTGAACTCCCGCAGCCGGGTGCTTTCAGGCGATATTTCAAAGGTGCCATTCTTTAAATTGATGAGAACAACTTGATGAGGCCGGGAAGGGGTAGGCAGATAAGCAAGGGCAAAGAACTGTTTTACCAGATGCTCCCGGAATTGATAAAACCGGCCCTTGAATCTATCCACACTCATTTTTTCAGCACATTGCCCTAAAAAACTTTTCGGTCCTTCTTCGTCCAGGTGCGACCAGTAAGCGCCATTGTACAGATAAATAAAATCCTGATACCGGCATATTCCCCAGCAGTTAGCGATAGCAAGCCTCAATATTTCCTCAATACAGATGATCAGGTAGTGTGCCTGTTTCAGTTTGCATTTGTTTATTTCACCTTGCAACATCCTTATCCGTTCCTTGATGGGAACATCGTCAGGAGCCTTCAGATTATTAGTTCTGAGCTGTTCTTCTGCTTCATTTAACTCAATACGAAGATGACCTACATGAGGAAACGCCAATGCCAGAAAATCCACCGACTGCACCTTTGTCAACAGATGATCAAGGATTTGCGAATGGGGTAACGGTTCACCCATCTTTAACAAACCGTCGCAGTGACCGAGTATATCGGCCGGGGTCAGGCTGGCGGTATTAGGCTGTAGGTCATCCCGGCTAATAAGTGGAGGTGTATGACGTTCCATATCTACCCCCTTTTTCTTTTACCGGACAGGTAATTATCTGCCTCCGCTTCTATGTCTTGGGCGGTCTTTTTCCTACCGCTCTTTATCCAGGTGGTCAGTTCCTGCCGGGAAAAATACAGTCGCTTACCCCGCTTCATACAGGGGATTTTTGATTGGCCTACCAGCCCGTAAATGGTCGGTTTTGCTAGATTGATAAAGGAGGATGCCTCATTGATGGTCAATAAGTCTTTAGTTTCATCCGTTGGTACCATCGCTGGCTTTGATTGATCTGTTAAGGCGTTGCGTACAGCGTTTTGGACAATGCGTTGTAACTGGTCGCTATCAAGTTGTAAAATGATCATCGTATTTTGCTTTTTATTATCACAAAACTGCGAGGATTTATAGTAAAGATTTATATACCTGATATTAGGTCAATACTAAAAATTACCTATATTGATATATAAAATAAAAACAATGAATACCACACTATGGGGAATAGTGGGCACCTTAGCAGGCACCACTCTGGGATTCAGTTTACCTCTTTTGAGGGAAATACTAAGTGCGCGAAAGAAAATTTACGTTGAAATGCCAGACAAAATAGGTATCTGTACCATGGAAGACCCTTCTGACTTCAGCCACATGACGGCACTTTTTAATATTTACATATACAATGGTTCCAACGTTCCAAAAACCTTTCTAATTGATGGTATCAAAGAGAAAATTCAAGGGAGAACAATAGACATTGAAACAGTCAATCAAGAGAAAGTCAACTTTAAATCATCTTATGTTATCAAGCCTTTTAGCGCAATAAATTTAGCGCTCCATATAAGGGTACTGGGTACTATTGAATCAGATGATATGCCTAATATGAAGGATAACAGTATCATCGTTACCTACCGGTCGGGAACCAAAAAATATTCTTCGGAATTAAGAACTTACACGTTTTTAATCCGTATGGGATAAAACAAATTATTGTAAATCTAACTCTCCTGGATAATCTAAGATATCAACTTCTGTGTTATTTGGCTGGTGGTGATCTTCTTCATTTCATCAAAAATAGAGATGTTGGTTTCAACAGCTCCACTATTGAAAGCTTGACTCAGATCAGAATCGTAACCTGACAAGTCTATTCCTAATACCTTTCCAAAATTTCTCATAACCGATTCTTTTGTTGGTATCTTTTCTTCCGAATCACGGAAGAAGCGCAACTCATACATGGCATTTATGATTCTGATAAAATCAATCTTTTTCCCTCTTTGTCTCGATAAATAGAGATTACTACCGTAGAAAGATTGAATTTTTTGTAACTCCTGCTGTTGCTCTATTCTCTCCCGTTCTACTTTACATTTCTCAAAATACCCATCCGTGGGCTTACCGTTGGCTATTATCTCCTGCTGGTACAACGCCATCTGATCAATCAGGTAGGCGATCCGCTCGTTATCATTTGGCAGGGTTTGCAAATGGGCTTTGGTGTCGCGCCAGCTGAACACAAACGTTTCTTCTTCCTCTGTCTCTTCTTCCGTTGGGGGGAAAATGCTGTCCAGTTCCTTTTCTATTAAACTGGCACACAGCTTTAGTCCTTCACTTTTGAGGACGAATATCTCCCTGATGTCGTTTCTAAGCTTTGTAACCAAAATTTTGTAGATCAGATAACGGTCAACGTCCTCATACTGCTTATCCAGCCTTGTTTTCAAGGCATTCAATGCCAGCATAGGACTGTTTCGGTATGAAAATACCGTAGCGTAAGCCTCATAATACGCAGGGAACACCACCGCGGGGTTGGCCAGTCCCTTTAACTGGCCGGTGGTAAGATCTTCATAAAACCTAAAGGTGATTTCGCAGGTAATATATTTTTCAACCTCAACGTTCTCAAACATCGCCTGTGTTATTTTGATTGATATTAACAAACATCCATAACCAACAATGAAACGAATTTAACGAACCATGCCAATATTTACTAAATTTATTAGCAAGAAAATTCCCGTATATTACCCAGCCTAACCGTTTTTACTCAAAAAATTCATTCACAAAAACTTACCCAACTAAAAACATTGCAATATCACGTTGATGCACCCCCATTTTCGGCTCCATTTTTATCAAGCGATATTTTAGCAGCGGCTTCCCGTTTTGTTTCATCAACAACCTTTGCATAAATCTGTGTAGTGGATACAAATTTGTGTCCCAGCATCTTTGATACGGTGTATATGTCCGTTTTCAGGCGCAGCTGTAATGTGGCGAAAGTATGCCGGAAACAGTGGAAGGTAATACGCTTCTTTATACCGGCATTTTCCACCCATTTAGCGAGGCGCTGGTTATTATGGTAGGAGTATGCCAGACCATCAAAAACCCTGTCTCTATCGCCTTTCCTGTCACCCAATAAGAGGTAGGCTTCCTGGGATATAGGCAGCACCTGCAAGCCGTGCGTTTTCTTCTGCCTGAAATGAATAGCATACCCTTCCTGATCTTCGTATCTTATTTCCTCCCAGATCAGTTTTTTGATATCAGAATGACGTAACCCTGTTAAAGCGGAGAACAGCGCGGCCTTTCGCAGTAACGCGATGCTTTCCGGATAATCCGCTGCGGCCAGTGTCTGCAACTCTTCCAGGTACAAAAATTCCCGCTGGGTTTCCTGCTCATCGATGTTTTCCACCTTCTCGTTTAGATCCTCTTTCAATAGCCGCTGATCATACAGAATAGTCAACGCTGCCCGAAATTTGCTGAAATACGAAAGGGCTGTATTCTGTGCAATCGTCCTATCCGGATCTTTCCTCTTGGGTGCCGTCAACAGGTAATCTTTGAAGTCTTCGCAAAAATTGATATCGATGGATGAAATGGGTATTGTTTCACCAACATAGTCTTTCAGATGTAGCAGGGTGCTAGTCCAGTTGTCATGTTCTGATGTTTTACGCTTTTCTGTCAGATCACTAAAGAACTGGATAAAACATGCTTGCCGTTTGTAGTCACTCAAAAAGTCATACTCCTTGTTTTGCACAGCAATCTGTCTCCTGGCCCTGATGTTTTCCGCCAGCTGTTTGGTATTGGTATTATGCAGTTTGTCTGCCGCCTTTTTTGCGTTGTCAAAAAGATAGAGCCCTAAGAACTCGCGTCGGGTAGGCTTACCGGTTTCCGGGTGTGGAATAGGCGGATAATAGTCAAGGTACAGGCTTTGACGTTCCTGGGAGATAGGCTTTTGCCTTAACGTTACTTTCGTCATCTGGTTACAAGGTTATAGGTTAACAATGAGGGTTAGGGTTAAACATGTCGTTTATCCGTTGCCGGCTTATAATAGTACGATTCCCAAACTTTATAGCTGGTAACGCGCGGCACTTTATGAGGCGTTGCAATGTCCACCGGCTGACACCTAATAGTTTACTGGCGTCGGCGATATTTAAAAACTCTTTGATCTTTACTTCTTCAATGGGCTTTGCTTTGATAGCCAGGGTTTCGTTGTCGCTCTGTTCCATCTTGGCGGCTTTCTGTCTCGCTTTATAGAACATTTTCGCGCACGGGTCACTGCATGTCCGGGACGTGGTTTTCTTCGCCACGAAATCACGGCCACAGTATTGGCAAACTCTGTTTACTCGGATGTTTGAACTCATTATCTATCAATGTTTTACACTGACAGTTCAGTAATGGTGCAGCATGGGGCTGTATGGGGCTATATGGTGCAGAGTGGTGCTGTATGGTGCATTATCTCGCCTTTTAAATTTACGAAAACATTTCCATGCTTCGAGGTACAAATAAGGTACAAAAATGTCCAAAACAACGCGAAACAACCCAAAACAAGCAAAAACACCGGACATAGAAAAAGCCTCAGTGACGGGGCTTTCCTCCTATTTCGCTATGAATGTTTTGTGTTGTTTATGCCACCTTACTTCCCGATACAAAACTTACTAAAAATATAATCCAGCCTGTCCTCGTTCGTCACTTCCCCGGTGATCTCACCGAGGTAATGCAGGCTGCGTCGTATGTCCAGCGCCAGCAGGTCTCCCGGCAGACCATTGTCCATACCGTTTTTCACATCGAGCAGCGACTGCATCACTTCCTGTAGCGCTACGTGGTGGCGGGTGTTGGTGATGATGGTATCTTCCGTATTGATATCTCCGGTCATGACTTTCTGCACCAGTTTATCTTTCAGGTCCTGGATATGTTCATGATTTTTGGCGGAGATAAAAAGGATGGGCAGGCCGTCGAATTTGGCGCGGGTGGCAGCTTCGCCGGTGACATCGGTTTTATTGCCGACGAGGAGGAAGTTGATATTATCGGCTTCAAAGGATTGTACCTGCTGACGGATATCTGCTGCGGAAAGTTCGTTTACATCGAAGAGGTAAACGACTACGCCGGCTTCACGGATTTTCTCCATGGTTTTCTGTACGCCGATAGTTTCGATGGTATCGGCGCTGTCGCGGATACCGGCGGTATCGATGAGGCGGAAGAGGATACCGTCTATATTGAGGACTTCCTCGATGGTATCGCGGGTGGTACCGGCGATATCGCTGACGATGGCCCTGTTTTCATTGAGGAGGGTATTGAGCAGGGTGGACTTGCCCGCGTTGGGTTTGCCTACGATGGCGGTGTTAACGCCGTTTTTGATGACGTTGCCCATACGGAACGAGTCGATGAGGTGCCGGATGGTAGTGGTGGCGTTGGTCACCAGTTCATACAGGCGGGTCCTGTCGGCGAATTCCACGTCTTCCTGGCTGAAGTCCAGTTCCAGCTCTATGAGGGCGGAGAAGGTGATGAGTTGTTCCCGGAGGGCATGCAGTTCTTTGGAGAAACCGCCGCGCATTTGCTGCATGGCTGTCTGGTGGGAGGCGGCGGAGTTGCTGGCGATCAGGTCGGCCACGGATTCGGCTTGTGTGAGGTCCAGTTTACCGTTCAGGAACGCCCGTTGGGTAAACTCACCGGGTTTGGCGAGGCGGGCGCCCTGGGCGATGGTGGCTTCGATGATTTGCTGCTGGATGTAGGGAGAGCCGTGGCAGGAAATTTCGATGACGTCTTCTCCGGTATAGGAACGGGGCCCTTTATAGAGGCTTACCACCACTTCGTCGATCACTTTGCCGCGGTGTACGAGGCTGCCGAAGTGGAGGGTGTGACTGGCCTGCAACAGCAGGTCTTTCCCGGGAAAGAGGGTGTTGCAGATGGGAAATGCCTCCTTACCGCTGAGCCTGATAACGGCGATAGCGCCGAGGCCTGGAGCGGTGGCGACTGCAACAATGGTATCATCAAATCCTGTTAGTTTTCCCAGCATACCGGTTCAGTTTTTTTTACGAAAGGCAAAGGTACTAAAAATCAAAAGCCCCGTTTCAATCAGCTTGAAACGGGGCTTTTGTGTAATATGATGTAGTAGTACTACTCTTGCAGTGTAAAGCGGATCGGGAGGTTGAACTGTACAGAAACCTGGCGGCCGTTTTGCTTACCAGCTTTCCATTTAGGCATGGTTTTCACCACGCGGACAGCTTCTTCTTCCAGACCACCGCCTTTTGCGGCGCCTACTGTTTTCACATCTTTGATGTTACCTTCTGAGTCAACTACGAACTGTACGAATACAGTACCGGAGATGCCGTTTTCCTGCGCAACGCGTGGGTAACGGATGTTTTTGCTCAGGTATTTGGCCAGCGCTTCCTCACCACCAGGGAAGGTAGGAGGCTGCTCTACGAAAGTGAAGATCTCTTCTTTTGCAGGAGCAGGAGGCGCTTCTACCACACCAGTACCTTTACTGTCTTCCAGCAGGCCCGCATCGATACCGTTCGGGTCACCTTCCACAGTTTTGGTGCTGATGGATTTTTCTTTAATATCTGCCTGTTTTGGCGGTTCTTCTTCCGGTGGTACTTCGTTATCTTTCTTGATCACCGGAGGGGTGAACTGCACTGACGGTTTAACCGGCGGCGGTGGTGCCGGCGGAGGAGGAGGCGGAGGAGGTGTTTTCGGATCATCCGGGAGTTTCACGTCTTCCATCTTGATCTCCTGGATCACCGGCTTCTTGTTGTTTTCACCTTCGGAAGCTTTTACGTAGTTGGTGATGATGTAAGCCAGGAAGAACACGACGAACAAAGACACGGTACCCAGAATGGCATTCCGCACCCGCTTGTTATACTGCCTCCTCAGATCATAAGCCCCATAGTCCTTGTTCCTGCCGTCAAACAGGATATCAAGAAAATCGGACTTTAAGATTTTAGCTGAATCCATTGTTAATTGTAATTTTTATATGGATGCAAAAATTTGATTAATTCCACAAAAGCTATTTAACGCCGTTAGCAGCTTCTGTCTGCTTGATCCATGTTTTGTCCTGGTCGCTGATGTCAACGGTCGCATAACGCTGTATGCGGTTGATCGCCATTTCGTCCAGAATGTCCACAAAGTTGGCGTAGGTGGCGTCGTCATCAGCTTTAATGATGACAACCACATCTTCCGGTTCACCTTTTGCATTCCTCAGTTTGGCTACTTCATCCCTTTTCTTGATGATCTCATCACGGATACCGCCTTTGTTAGCAAAGGAAGACGCTTTGAAGAACTCAGGATTTGCAGATGCATTCGGGTCCTGTGCCAAACCTTCGTAATAATATACTCTGTTGTCTTTTCCCAGCAGGATGGTCAGCGCAGTACTTTCTTTTACTTTGTTCTGCTCTTTCTCATCCTTGGTATCTTTTGGCATGATCAAGTCCATGGTCTTGGGCTTGCTCATCGTCGTGGTAAGCATGAAGAAGGTAATCAGAAGAAAACCCAGGTCCACCATCGGAGTCATGTCTACGCGGGTAGACTGCTTCTTCGATTTCGTTCCACCGTGTTTCTTCCCACCACCACTACTGCTGGTATCCATTTCTGCCATAGTAGCTCTTTTTTTTCGTTTTTAAATCAGCAGCCTTCCAGGCCAGGAAGTCAGTGCTGCCGTTTACTACTCTTTCTTACCATGAGAAGCTGCCTGCTCTTCCTGCCATGCGGCAGTACCTTGAGGGGCTGCTTTCAGGTTCGTTACCAGGTTGAGCTTCTGGATTTTCTTCTCTTTGAAGGTATCCAGAATTTCCTTGATCTTGGGATAAGGAGTGGCGTTGTCCGCTTTGATACAGTACTTCAGTTTGTTGAAGTTACCTTCCTGCGCAGCCATACCATACTCAATCCAGGTCTTTAACTCATTGTTTGCGGAATCAGTAGGGATTCCTTTATCAAGACCCTGTTTTTTACGCTCGTCTTCAGAAACAGACAGGTAAGTTTTCAGGTCTTTGATCGGAGTTCCAACACTGGCGCCGGTGATAAAGCTTTTGATTTCTTTTTCACCCAGACCCAGTTTGAACTGTGAGTTCAGGTCCTCGATCATTTTTTTTCTTTTAGCTTGGCCGTCCATGCTGAAAAACACTCTGCCATCCTTATCTACAGTGAATAATAACACGTCAGAATCAGGTAAAAGGGTAGTGTTGATAGAAGACGGGGTAACTACCGTTACCGGTTCATCCGGTTTGAACTTCGTCGCCAGCATAAAGAAAGTTAAGAGCAGAAAAGCCACATCACACATTGCTGTCATGTCAATAGCCGTGCTTTTCCTGGGCATTTTAACTTTAGGCATCTTTACTTTTTTTATGGTTTACTTTAAATAGATTCAAAACCGCTGAAATTCCACAAAATTATTTGTGGTTTGCAGCAAAGCTCTGTGTCAAAGTAAAGCCGGACTCGTCAATAGCATAAGTGATGCCATCGATGTTGGTAGTAAAGTAGTTATACATGATGATCGCGATAGCGGAAGTACCGATACCCAGTGCGGTGTTGATCAACGCCTCGGAGATACCTAACGCCAGCTGTGCAGAGTCTGGTGCACCACCGGAAGACATCGCAGAGAACGCTTTAATCATACCCAATACTGTACCGAACAGACCCAGCAGGGTAGCTACGGAAGCAATGGTAGACAGGAACACCAGGTTCTTTTCCATCATCGGCAGTTCCAGCGCAGTAGTTTCTTCAACTTCGTTTTTAATGGTCAGGATCTTCTGCTCTGTGTCCAGCTCAGAGTTAGTAACCATTTCTTTGTACTTTTTCAGACCAGCTTTCAGTACGTTACCAACAGAACCTTTCTGTTTGTCGCACTCAGCTAAAGCCGCGTCAACATTTTTGTTGGCCAGGTGATATTGTACTTTACGTACCAGCTCAGAACCGCTGAATTTACCTTTAGCTTTTGACAGGTACAGGAAACGCTCAATTACGAAAGTCAGACAAACGAGCAATACAGAGATCAGGATAGGTACCACATATCCACCTTTGTAAACAGTACCAAACCACTTACCAATACCAGAATCAATTGGGTGCCCATCTGGATTATTACCTTGGAAGTTGGCTGGATTACCTAATACAAAGAAGAAAAACAGAAATCCTATCACTAAACAGATAGGCACAGCCAACGCCGCGAACAGGTTGGACGACTTTTTAGGTTGATGAGAAGAAGCCTTAGCTGTAGCTGCAGTCACAGTTGTTTTAGTCTCAGCCATGTTGATTGAAATTTTAGTGTTAAAAATTAAACTATTGTTTGTTAGAAGTTACGATTTACAATTTCTCATTGTGGAATGCTTCCCAGCACTCAATTTACCCTTTAATTTACTCTTTAATGAGCGATTCGCAAAGTTATAAGGTTGGCCCAAAAAAACAAGTGCAGCCCAAAAAAACCCACAAAAATTAACCTAGCACCACAAAAGCCCCACCATAGGGCTTTTCAACCACTTGTTTTTTGTTTTGAGCAAACACTTACATTAGCAAATAACCAATAATATTGCAGTCCTCTTAAACTGTTACTGTCCCAAAGATTTGAAAGCGTTTAATTTTTTTCAAAGTTGGACGCACAATTTAAGAAAAAATTCAAATGTTCCAACAGAAATCTTACAAATCTGAGAACATATTTATTCCCGCGCCAGTCAACACTTTGAGGCATAGCTAATTGGTTTTAGCTTACCAGTCTGCACACTTTTTTCTATCCTCTCCTATCAAATTCAACACTGTAGCGGGATGTCATTTGCCCTCCCTATACACTACTATATGAAAATATTATATACTATAACAATAAATGATTACATAAAAAAGTTGGTGTGACAACTACTGTGTGAACTTCCGTTGCCGCCTTCAACCCTCCTTTTTTCCATTCCTACGCCCTTTCATACGCTTATGGATTTTCCTCATAAGTTAATACTTTATGTACGTAATTGCAATCCCATTTTAAAAAAATCGAACGTTACACAAAAACCAATCAATCAAATGTACACACCACGCCAATTGAAACGGATGCTCGCAGCGGCCGGTATCGCCTGCCTTGCAACAGCCGTTTCGTTACCCGCCGCCGCCCAGCGGAAAAAGAAAAACGCCGCGCCGCCAGCTTCTGCAACTCCCGCTAAAGACACCACCGCCAAACCTCCCATGATCAAACCGGGCCCTAAACCCGCGGTGAAACCCTTCGCAGACGTGATCACTGACAAAGCCACCGCAGACTCCGGCCTGTTCAATATATACAAACAGGATGACCGCTACTTCTTCGAAATAGCTGACTCCCTCCTCGGCAGAGACATCCTCGTGGTCAACAGGATCTCCAAATCAGCCGCCGGCCTGCGCGCCCAGATGATGGGCTTCTCCGGTGACATCATCGGCGAAAACGTCATCCGCTTCGAAAAAGGACCCAACAACCGCATCTTCCTGAAAAACATCTCCTACTCGGAAGTGTCGAAAGACTCTACCCAGCCGATGTTTACCGCGGTCATGAACTCCAACCTCCAGCCAATAGTAGCCGCCTTCGATATCAAAGCATTCTCCAAATCAGGCCGCGGCAACGTGATCGACCTCACCGAATACATGTCCGGCGACAACGACGTGCTCTTCTTCGACGGCTCCGTTAAAAATATGCTGAAACTCGGTGGCGCCCAACCGGATAAATCCTACATCTCCGATGTAAGGTCCTACCCGATGAACACCGAAATCAAAACCGTTAAAACCTATTCCCGCATGGGCGGCCCGTCTGCCCCCGGCGCACCACCTGCCCCCGGAGGCTTCGCTACCGTTGAACTCAACAGCTCCATGGTGCTCCTCCCCGCAGTACCCATGAAACCACGCTACTTCGATCCCCGCGTAGGCTTCTTCACCACCGGGGTGACCGACTTCGACGCAGACCCGCAAGGCGTGAAAAGACTCCAGATGATCACCCGCTGGCGCCTGGAACCCAAACCGGAAGACATGGAAAAATATAAACGCGGCGAACTCGTGGAACCACAGAAACCTATCGTGTTCTATATTGATCCGGCTACCCCCGCCAAATGGCGCAAATATCTTATCATGGGTGTCAATGACTGGCAGTCGGCCTTCGAAGAAGCCGGCTTCAAAAATGCCATTATCGCTAAAATGGCCCCCACAAAAGCGGAAGATTCTACCTGGTCTATCGAAGATGCCCGCTTCTCCGCCATCGTATACAAACCGTCTGAAGTGCCCAACGCCAGCGGTCCCCACGTACACGATCCCCGCTCCGGCGAAATACTGGAAAGCCATATCAACTGGTACCACAACGTAATGCGCCTGCTGCGCAACTGGTACTTTGTTCAGGCTTCCCCCAACGATGAACGCGCCCGCAAAATGCAGTTCAGCGATGAACTCATGGGCGATCTCATCCGCTTCGTTTCCTCCCATGAAGTAGGCCACACACTGGGCCTCCGTCACAACTTCGGATCCAGCTCTACTTATCCTGTGGAAAAACTGCGCGATAAAGAATGGGTGAAAAAGAACGGCCACGCTGCCTCTATCATGGACTACGCCCGCTTCAACTACGTAGCGCAACCAGGTGACGGCATCTCCGGCGCCGATCTCTACCCCCGTATCAACTTCTACGATAAATGGGCCATCCAATGGGGATACCAGCTGCTGCCCGATGCTAAAACACCGGAAGCGGAAACACCCATCCTCAACAAAATGACGACGGAGAAACTGAAGGATAAAAAGTATTGGTTCGGTACCGAGTCCAATCCTAACGATCCCCGCTCCCAGAACGAGGACCTCGGTGACAACGCCATGAAAGCCAGCGCCTACGGCATCAAAAACCTGCAGCGTATCATGCCTAACCTCCTCGCCTGGACCCGCGTCAGCAACGAAGGCTACGGTAACCTCTCCGAACTGTACAAGGAAGTAGTATCGCAGTTTGGCCGCTACATGGGCCATGTTACCAAAAACGTAGGCGGTATCTACGAAACACCGAAAACCGTAGAACAGGAAGGCGCTGTATATGAATATGTTCCGAAAGCCACCCAGAAAGAAGCTATCCAGTTCCTCTCCCAGCAACTGTTTACCACCCCTAAATGGCTGGTCAACCAGGACCTGCTCAGCCGCATCGGCGGAGACGGTACCACCCTGGTGATGTCCACACAGATGCCAACACTGGGCAGACTGGTGTCTGTCAACACGCTCAATAAACTGAGCGCGGCAGAAGCCGCCCTGGGCACCGCTGCCTACCAACCGGTGGAAATGCTCAACGACCTGAAAAAGGCCATCTTCACCGAAGTATATGCGCACACGCCGGTAGACGCCTACCGTCGTAACCTTCAACGCGGCTATGTTGACAACCTGGCTGGTATGCTCGCTCCGCCTTCACCGAGCCCGATGGCTGGTTTCGGCGCTCCCGACGCTTCCCGTTCCGACGCTGCCGGTATCGCCCGCGCACAACTCTCCACGCTCAGAAATGACCTCCGCGCCGCTGCCGGTTCCGGTGATGCCACTACCCGCAATCACTACCAGGACCTCATCGCACGCATTTCAAAAGCACTGGACCCTAAATAACGGTAAAGAATATACGAAAATTTATCATGTCCCCTTCCGTCATCCGGAAGGGGATTTTTCATGCTACCCCCTTCGGCACACTTGTTCATATTGTTGTGGAAATTGCTTAATATAGCTTTACCTTTAATGTAAATACAGCCTCAAAAGTGAAAGAACGCACCAATAAAATAACGATATACGACATTGCTCAAAAGCTGAATTTATCCGCATCCACGGTGTCCCGCGCATTGCAGAACAATCCGCTGATCAACGAGGAAACCCGCGAGAAAATTCAGGCGACAGCAATGGACATGGGTTATGTGCCCAACTGGATCGCCTCCAGCCTTCGTAAAAAACGTTCCAACATCATAGGGCTGATCGTTCCCCGTACTTCCATGTACTTCCAGAGCACCGCTATCAGCGGTATCCAGCACGAAGCGCATAAATACGGCTTCAGCATCGTCATCGGTCAATCCGATGAAACCGTGGCCATGGAGAAAGAACTGGCGCACACCTTCTACTCCCTCCGGGTAGATGGCCTGCTGGCAGTAGCTTCCATGTTCACCACCAACTTCGACCATTTCAGCCCTTTTATAAAAAACAACATCCCCCTCGTATTCTACGATCGCGTACCGGTAGACTTTCCGGGCTACAGCATCACCGGGGACGATTTTAAAGGCGGCTTCCTCGCAACGGAACACCTGATCAAACAGGGCTGTAAAAAGATTGCGCACTTCTCTGGTCAGCTGACCTGTAACCTTTACCAGCAAAGGCTCTCAGGATACAAGGAAGCACTGGCCAAATACAACATCCCCTATGACGAGCAACTGGTCTATATCCATAATCTTACCATGGATGCCGCCGGTCAGGCCGCACGGGAGCTGTTTGATAAAGGAGACCTGCCCGACGGATTGTTTACCGCCAACGACAGTTCCGCGGTGGCGTTTATCCAGGAAGCCAACAAACGGAACATTGCCATTCCTGAACAAATAAAGGTGGTAGGTTACTCCAATGACCTCTCTTCCCGTATTATCTCCCCTTCGCTCACTACGATCGAACAATCGGGCTATAACATGGGACAAAAGGCGGTGGAAACCATCGTGAAACTGATCAACCATGAAGAGAACAGTAAAGTCACCAAAAACTTTGTTTTTCCGGTGGAACTGATCCAGCGTGAATCAACCATGGTTAGCAACTGATATGCAACCAATCATTACTAAACAATATCCTGCAACTTTATGAAACGTCGTTATCTCGCTGTCCTATGCCTGTCTGCAGCTATGGGTTTCAGCTCGTGTTCCAAACACATCTATGCACCTAATGCCGCCAACGTGCCGCTCCTGAAGGAAAAGAATGAATTCAAGGCAGCCGTTACGCCCTACAACCTGCAGGCAGCCTTCGCGCTGACCAACAACATCGCCATCATGGCCAACGGGCATTATGTATACCAGGTAAACTCCGGAGTAGAAAACTATCCCTCTGACGATATCTTCATTAACGGAGATCTTCGCGGGGGCATGGGAGAAGGCGCCATCGGCTTTTTCAAACCGCTGGACCCCAAGAAAAGAATGGTCTTTGATGTGTATGCAGGCGGAGGCGCAGGCAGCTTCAGGACCCTGGCTTCCGGTGCAGGAGAAGAAGGCGTGAACCGGGAAGATTTCCGGTTGCGGAACAGGTTCTCCAAAATATTTATCCAGCCCAGTATCGGCTTTGTGCATCCTGTGGTGGAAGCAGCTTTCAGCAGCCGCTTTTCCTGCGTGAATTTTTATAATACCTACATGGGGCCGCGCGCATTTGAGAACGATGCCACCGCTAAAAGCGATTTTATGCGCATTGCTGACAAGTCCACGATATTCTACGAGCCCACTTTTACGGTGAGAGCGGGTTATAAGTATGTAAAATTCCAGTCGCAGTTATTGATTGCCGTGCCGCTGACGGAAGGGAATACGCAGTATGACCGGATGAACAATTATTTCCAGCCGGTGGTATTTTCTATGGGCGTTTCTGTGAATATCGCCCACTGGTATGATGATTTCAGAAAGAAATAAGGAGTGGAGATCACCTTTTGATTTTTACTTCAGGTAGATAGATGCCCACCGGGAAAGCAGTTTCCGGTGGGTATTTTTTTGGGGTGCCGCATGCGCGGTACGGGAAGATATAAAACAAAAAAGCCCTGATGTATGAACATCAGGGCTTTTCCTAATAAATATGGCAGCTACCTACTCTCCCGCATGATAGTGCAGTACCATCGGCCA
>NZ_CAMLHC010000057.1 GCF_946479755.1 uncultured Chitinophaga sp.
GTTGTTGACCGTAGCCTGTATATTACCTTTCTGCGGGTCCAGCATGGCGCTGAGGGAGGCGGAGGTATGGGAGAAATTGCGCATGGTGGTGTTCAGGTTGCGCATGGTTTCCTGGAGGTTACCTTTAGCGGTGGTGTCGAGGATAGCGCTAACGGCCAGCAGTACGGTGTCGATATTGGACAGGGTGCCTTCGAGTTTTTTCACCAGCGGGGTGATTTGTTCTTTGATGGCGTCTGTCATGGTGCCGTCTACTGCGGCGTAGATGGTATCGCCGTCAGCCAGGTATTCTGTGGCGTTGCCGAGGTCCATCTGGACTGTTTTGGTGCCCAGCAGGTCGCTGCTGATGCGGGCGACGGAGTTGCGGGGGATGTCTACTTTTTTCTTGAGGGTAAGGGTAACCAGTATTCTGGATGGATCGTGGTCCATAACATTCAGCTCCGATACGTTTCCTACCACCAGTCCATTTACCTGTACGGCGTTGGAGGGTTGCAGTCCATTCACCTGTTTATAGACAGCATAGATGGTTTTTGTTTTTGAAAACAGGCTCTTTCCCTTCAATAAATTAAAGCCCAGTACGAGTAAGGTGATACCCAGCACGGTAAGTATGCCTACCTTGGTTTCATTAGATAATTTGAGCATGAGATTCGTATACGTTCACCGCAAAAATAATCAAAAAGCATGCACGGGGCGTAGGTGGCAGAAAATGTTGATAATAAAAAAGAGGAGCGGGGCGATGGGGGTATGGGGGAGGGGTAAAGGGAATGATCAGCAGGAAGTTACGAAAGCATCTCTGAATCCGAGCCTGCGGGCTTTTCGTACAGCCGTGGAGGCCTGGCGGTCTGTTTTAAAGTGGCCCCAGGTGTATCGGTGCATTTTTTTTTTATTCATGACAATCTGTTCATGACTGATATTTCCGTGGAGCTTCCTGAAAATGGAAGCTCCCGGTGTATATAATTTGTCGGTGGTCATCAGTTGAACGCAGTACTGGTCGTCAGGCTGCGGAACGGAACTTTTGCCTTTACCGGCTGGTTTGCGGATATGATTGAATGCCTGCGGGCGGCTGGCAGTGGTTTCTTCGGTGGTGGAAGAGCGGCGGTTGGTAAAGCGTTCCAGCTCGTCGCGGTACCGTTTGATGGCTTTGAAGATACCGAGGGCCAGTTCCTGCTGTCCGCCGGCGGAGTTGAGGTATTCTTCCTCTTCCGGGTTACTGATGAAGCCCAGTTCCACCAGTACGCTGGGCATGGCGGTGGCGGAGAGCACCCAGATGCCTTTTTCATTCCGTTGACGGGCGCCTCTGCTGATGCGGCCGGCTTTGGTGAATTCGTCCTCGATGAGGGTAGACAGCCGGAGGCTCTGGTCGAAGTAGGCGTTACGCAGGGTGTTGAGGAGGATGAATGTTTCCGGGTCCTCATCTGCGAGCTGTTTGGTTTCTTCAGAGTCGGCGTCCAGTACGATCACGGAGTTCTGTTTAAGGGACTCCATTTTGGCGTTGTTCTTACTGGTGGCCCAGATATATGTCTCCGTACCTTTGGCATTGCTCGGGTAATAGGCATAAATGGGCGTTTTTACGGGTATTTTCTTTTTCCCTTTCTTGCGGTACGTGGTCTTGTAGCCGGTTACTTTCCTGATTTTGCCGGTAGAGTTGCAGTGGATAGACACGAAAAGGTCTCCTTTGGCGTCGTTGGCGATCTGTGCTTTTTTGCGGGGATCGTCGAAGCGGTCTGTTTTTCGTGTATACACTACCTTTACATCCGGGAGGTTGTCTTCCAGGATCTTGCCCAGTTTCAGGGCTACGGCCAGTGTCACCTGTTTTTCTGTGGAGTAGCTTCCTCTTGCCCCGGGGTCTTCACCGCCGTGACCGGCATCAATTACAATAGTGCGGATAGGGTTTTCCTGTTTCTTTGAAACTGGATTGTTTTTTGCCTGAATAAAAAAGGTACAGGTGAAAAGAGTTCCCAGTCCTAAAATCCAAAATCGGTTCCAGCGCATGATTCTCATTTTAATGGGTGCTGTTATCACAAAAAATAAAAAAAAAGTTTATCTGTTAAATTAGTAATTCCTTTGCTCCATGCGTGTTTACAGTTACTTCCCCGTCGTTGGCCATCAAACTTTACAAGTGGTGATTTGTAATAAATTGTATAATTTCTTGTAGGTTTGTGCCCGCCTTAACACATGAGCTCTAGCTACAAAAATAATTATAAAAAGTTTTTACGGCAGACATACCTGGCTTTTGCAGGTGTGGTGATCGCCGTTCCCTTTATTATAGATGCATCAGGGGTCGGAAGGCCACACGCATCGCTGACTTTTAACAAAACTTTGGCAGATACCGTTCCTGCCCGCAAAGACACTGTAAAGCCGAAAGCGCCTAAAGTGACTGCCAAACCGGGCGCCGACACCAACCAGGTGTCAAAAGACCAGGATACGACCGGAGCGGTGACCGTAGACACCGTTTTTATCCCCAAAGTGTCCAAAGATACGCTGGATGCGCCGGTAACCTATAAGGCAAAGGACTCTATTATCCTCATGGTGCCCGACAAACGCTTTTACCTGTATGGTACTGCCAGCACCAAATATAAAACGATCGATCTTTCTGCCGAAAAAATGAATTTCGACCAGGCTACGGGCGTACTGGAGGCTACCAATGCCAAAGACACCGCAGGCAAGATCATCGGCCGGCCCGTGATGAACGACGGCGGCCAGAGCTTCGAGTCCGACACGCTCCGCTACAATTTCACCTCCCAGAAAGCAAAGATCTACAATACCCGGTCTCAGTATGGCGAAGGTTATATCCACAGTGAACTGACCAAAAAGGCCGCGGACAATACCATTTTCGGCTTTAAAAACGGCTACACCACCTGTAACCTCGACACGCCGCACTTTAGCTTCCGGGCCCGTAAAATAAAGGTTATCCCTGATAAACTGGTAATTTCCGGGCCGGCAAACCTGGAAATTATGGGGATTCCCACCCCACTGTACATCCCGTTCGCCATTTTCCCGATCACGCAGGGCCAGCGTTCCGGTATCCTGCCACCGCAGTATGTGGTGAACCAGCAGAAAGGGATGGGCCTCGAAAACGGAGGGTATTACTTCGGGATGGGAGAGCACATGGACCTCACCCTGCGGGGAGACGTTTACTCCTACGGCAGCTGGAGCCTGACGGCCAGCCCTACCTACCGCAAGCGGTATAAATACAACGGTGGTCTTAACCTGAGCATTGCCAACACCCGCTTCGGCGACCCTTCCGTACCGTCGGAGTTTACCAAGTCCCGCGACTTCCGTATTACCTGGAACCACAGCATGGACAGCAAGGCCCGCCCGGGGGTGAACTTCGGCGCCAGCGTGAACTTCGGCAGCTCTTCCTATAACAGGTTCAACGTATTTGACTATAGTACCCGTGTCAACAACAACATCGGGTCGTCTATCACCTTCTCCAAAACATGGCAGGGCAAGCCTTACAACCTGACCCTGGGCCTGAACCACTCGCAGAACCTGGCCACCCGCGACGTGTCTATCTCTTTCCCGGACGGTACCTTCACGGTCAACACCATCTACCCGTTCCAGCCGAAAGAAATGGTAGGCACCCCTAAATGGTACGAAAAAATCGGTGTTTCCTATAACGCCGTATTGCGTAACCAGGCCAGCTTCAAAGACTCCCTGTTCGGCAAACAGGCTATGTTCGACGCGATGCAGACGGGTATGCAGCACACCATCCCGGTGTCTTTCTCCATCCCGATCCTGAAAACGCTGACCCTGTCGCCAGGTATCAACTACAGCGAGTACTGGTACACCAAAAAAATGACTAAACGGTGGAACGATATTAAACCCGTTTCCAAAGACTCCATCGGCGGTATCGATACCCTCTACGAAGCCGGCTTCTTCACCGCCCGCGATATCAGCGTGAGTGTGTCCCTGTCTACCGCCGTATATGGTATGTATGCTTTCAGCAAGAATTCAAAAGTGAAAGCTATCCGCCATGTGGTAAGACCTACCCTCAGTGCCAGCTACCGGCCCGACCTGGCCAGCCAGTATTATTATGAATACTATTACAACCGCGCCCACGAAGCTACCAGGGCTTCCTATTTCGACGGGTCCATTATAGGCGTGCCTTCCCCCGGGGCCTTCGGGGGTATCAATTTCGGGTTGGACAACAACCTGGAGATGAAGGTATTCTCGCGAAAGGACACGTCGGGCAACCATGAGAAAAAGGTGAAACTACTGGACGGCTTCGGTATCAACGGCAGCTATAACCTGGTGGCAGACTCCTTTAAGCTCTCCAACTTCAGTCTCTATGCCCGTACTAACCTGTTCGACAAGGTGAATATCTCCGCCAGCGGTACCCTGGACCCTTATGCGACCGATGGCCGCGGACGCCGTATCGATAAATTCGTGTGGCAACAGGGGAAAGTGAGCCTTGGCCGGTTGACCAACGCCAGCATCTCCCTGAGCACCTCTTTCCAGTCGAAAGACAAGAAAGGGCAGGACAAGCAGAAAAAGATAGATTCCCTGGAAAATATTACCAATGCGGATGCTGCCATGGCGGCGCAGCAGCGACAGTTGCAGATGATGCGCAACAACCCCGGCGAATACGTGGATTTTGACATTCCGTGGCGGTTGGACCTGTCTTACAGCTTGTCGTATACCAACCAGCTGATTCCTGACTCCGGCGGCGTGATAAAGCGTATAACCCAGTACGTTAGCTTCAACGGCGACTTCAGCCTGACACCCAAATGGAAGGTGGGCCTGAACAGCGGCTTCGACTTTACCAATATGCAGATCGCCTATACGAACATGTATATATCGAGGGACCTGCACTGCTGGCAGATGTCGATTAACCTGATACCGTTTGGTACCTTCCGGCAGTTCAGCATCACCATCAACCCGAAAGCCGGTATCCTGCGGGATTTGAGGATCAACCGACAGCGGCAGTTCTATGATTTTTAGATTTTTTGATTTACGATTTTTTGATTTCGGGATTTATAAATGCAGCGAAGTTCCAACGATCTTCGCTGCATTTTTTTTGAATATCAAAATCAAAAAATCGTAAATCCATAAATTCCGGTGTTATTTTCTCTTCTTTTTAGATGATCTCCACATGATAATGATTTCATAATATTAAACCCGTCTATGTATTTTTAATTTTATTTCCTGTTGTGTAATTTAAAGTCGATATCGATCTGCCATAATCCAATGATCTGATGAAGCTAACCGGAGTCAACGAGGAAACGTTATGGAATAACGTGATAGCAGGCGATCAGCAGGCTTTCAGGGTACTGTATGAGGCGTCGGCTGATATGCTCTATGCCTATGCATTGCGGTATTTTCCCGATAAGGAAATGATCATGGACTGTATTCATGACCTGTTCACTGACCTGTACCTGCAGCGCCGCAACCTGGCACGGCAGGTCAACATCCGTTTTTACCTGCTGGTATCTTTCCGGCGTAAACTGAATGCTTCCCTGAAGAAAAATGCCCGGTTCTCCCTGCAGGCGGATATGACCCAGGCCGAAAGCTATTTCCAGCTTAATTTTGAAGCCAACGACGCCCAAAGCCGGATCATTGCAGCGGAAGAGCAGCAGGGTGCTTTGCACCGGCTGGCCGCCGAGATGAACAAGCTGCCGGCGCGACAGAAAGAAATCCTTTATCTGAAATATAACTGTGAACTTTCCTACGAGGAGGTAGCCCGGCTGATGCAGATTTCCGTACCTACCTGCAGGACCCTTGCCTACAGGGCTATCCGCCAGTTGCGGCAGGATATGCCGGTCACCACTATCCCGGCTTTCAGCCTGTTGTTGCTTACCTGTCTGAAAAATTTTTAAAATTTTTTTTCCAAAAGAAGTCTATAAAAACGAAACAGCCTGCTCTGTTATATAGGGGCAAATAGTAGCTATGGATATCAACAACCAGTCATATGGCAGGGAAGACAGCCTACCGGAAGGCGCTGGCGACGACAAAGACAAAATGATCTCCATCGTTCGTGCGTCCGGTAATGAGCAGTTGTCCGTAGCGGAGAAAGCGAGCCTGTGGGAACGTATTGCCGCCGATATCACCCAGCCGCCGGTGCGGCTTTGGTGGCAGTCGTGGAAGGTGGCCGCCGCCGTAGCTTTACTGCTGACGGCCGGAATGGGCTGGTGGCAGTGGCAACGCACGCAGGAAGCGCTGCCGGCGCTGGTGGCCTTCGCTACCGGTCAGACTTACACCCGGGGCGATTCCACAGTGACCCGGATGATACTGGGCAACCAGCAACAGTTGAGCATCCGCAATACGCACGCAGCTATTACCTACCAGGCTAAAGGCACGCAGTTGCGCGTAGACTCGCAGGAGATACGCCAGGAGCTGGCCGCCGGCCGGCAGGTATTTAACACGCTGCTGGTGCCTTACGGCAATGTGGCCTCGCTGCAGCTGGAAGACGGCACCAAGGTATGGCTCAATGCGGGGTCCCGCCTGGTGTATCCTGCTGCATTTGCAGCCGGCCGCCGCGAAGTGTTCCTCGAAGGAGAAGCGTATTTTGAAGTAGCCACCGATGCGGACCGCCCGTTTAGTGTATACGCCAACGATATGAAGATCGCTGTATTAGGTACCGCATTTAATGTGTCGGCTTACCGGGAAGATGTTGCTTCGCAGGTAGTCCTCGCCAGCGGCAGTGTGCAGCTGGAAGCTTTCAGAGGGCCCGGGAAAACAGTGGCGCCGGTACAGCTTTCTCCGGGTAACAGGGCTTCATACACCGGTGGTCATATGACAGTGGATAATGTGAACGTCGCCGGGCACATCACCTGGAAAGACGGGATTATTGTAGCAGAACACACATCTTTACATGAAATACTCAAAAAACTATCCAGGTATTACAATCAACCAATAACAACAGACACGCGGTCGGGCAATGAAACATTTTCGGGTAATCTTGACCTGCAGAAAACACTGAACGATGTACTTGACATAATAGCAGCTTCCACTTCATTGAAGTACGAAAAGCAAGGGGGGACAATCATTTTTAAAACCAGATAAACATCAGCGAAAAGCCAAAAAAACCGGAAGATGCGGTAACATCTTCCGGTGAAGACTGCCTGCGGTAACAGGCGGCCCGGCTAACTATTTCATTAATTAAACCAAACAAATGTATGCAAAAATTTTACGTTTGTTGGCGCTACCTGCCCGTGGGCATAGTGCCAGCCAAATTATGGCATGTTATGCGGCTAATCATAATCCTGTTGTTCGTAGGGCTGGTGAGCGCCTACGGAAAAACCTACTCACAGAATACCCCGCTCCATGTGCGGGTGAACAACGCTCCGCTGCCGGAGCTTTTCCGCCAGATACAAGCGCAGAGCAACTGGCGTATTTTCTACAAAGATGAACTGTTGCGCGGCGAAAAAAACATCACGCTGCATCTGCGCGGTAAAAGGCTGGTGGAGGTGCTTGACAAAGCACTCGACGGTACCAGTCTCGGCTATACGATCGTAGGCACACAGGTAGCCATCGTTCCCAAAGAAGAACAGCCGGTACGGCCGCTGAAGCTTGCGCGGGAAGATACTATGCTGACCATCAAAGGCCGCGTGTACGACACCCATGAGCCGCCGGTAGCGCTGCCCGGTGTTTCCATCGGCGTAAAAGGCACTTCCCGTGGTACTACCAGCGACGCCGACGGTTACTTCACCATCCAGGCTCCCAGAAATGCTACGCTGGTATTCAGCCTCGTCGGGTTTACCGCAACGGAATATAGTGTCCTGCGCAGCAACAACGGCCTTTCCATCTCCCTGAAAGAAAACGTGTCAGCCCTCGACGAAGTAGTGGTAGTGGGCATTACAGAGCAACAGCGTAAACACATCGCCAGTTCTGTGGCTTCCCTTAACGTAAAATCAGCCATGAGCGGCAAGCCCATCACTACTATTTCGCAATCGCTGCAGGGCGGCGTCACCGGTCTGCAGGTAAGCCAGGCGTCCGGCCTGCCCGGCGGGGATGCGGCCACCATCAAGATACGCGGCATCACCTCCCTCAACGGTTCCAATCCGCTGGTGCTGGTAGACGGTATCCCGATGGACATGAACTATATAGACCCGCTCACGGTAGAAAGTGTGACCGTGCTGAAAGATGCGGCCGCCGCTTCCATCTATGGCGCCAGGGCCGCCAGCGGTGTTATCCTCGTTACCACCAAAAGAGGAACGCCCGGCCGTGTAGCCGTTACCTATGACGGTTATTACGGTGTGCAGTCACCCACTAAAATGCCTGCGCTGGTAGACGCTCCCCAATATATGCGCATGTACAATGAAGCACTGGCCAACTCCGGTAAAACGCCCCTGTATTCCGAAGAAGATATTCAACAAACCATCGCCGGGACCGACCCGGTAAAATATCCGAATACCGATTGGCAGAAAGTCATTGTCAACAAAAGAGCGCCTATCACCAGTCATTCTGTAGGCGTGAGCGGCGGTAACAGCCTTGCCCGTTTCGCACTGAATGCCAACTACCAGTACCAGGATGGTATGACACCGCTGACCAGCAGCAGGAAGTATAACATTCGCGCCAATACCTCCGTGTCGCTGACCAAAAACTTCCAGATCAATATGGACCTGCTGGCCATCAAACGTAATATCCTGTTGCCTAACAGGACACTCGGCCATGATGGTACCCGCCTGCTGGAAGATGTGTTCCGCGTGCCACCTACCATTTTGCCCAAATATCCGCAGAAAGAAGGTTCCTCCGAGATCTACGGCCGTTACGTTGATATCGTGAATCCGCTTGCCTACGCTGAAAAAGGCGGCCGTTTTGTCAATGAATACGGGCAGTCCAGTATTAACCTGCAACCCAAGTGGGAGGTGATACCGGGACTGAACCTGCGGGGACAGTTCAGCTACCGCCTCAACAGCGACCTGCTGGGCAGCCTGCGTGACAACTATAACTTCTTCGACTACTATACCGGTCAGCTGCTGCAAACCTGGACGCAGCAACGCGCGTATGCACAGGCGAGGACGACCTACTATTACATCGCCGCCAATGCTGATTACACGCTTGATGTAAAAGACCATCACTTCTTCCTGATGGCGGGCTATTCGCAGGAAGAAAAAAATACAAGTGCCAGCTCCGCCGGAACTTATTTGTATATCAACTCCCTGTTGTCGTCCTATGCCAAATTGAATTACTCTTACCAGGACAGGTATCTGCTGGAGCTGACCGGCCGTATGGACGCCTCTTCCAAATTTGCCAAAGGGCATAAATATGGTTTCTTTCCTTCCGTGGCCTTCGGTTGGAATATCAGCAAAGAGAAATTTATGTCCTCCGTGAAGGCGGTCAGCAACATGAAGCTGCGCGCTTCCTATGGCCAGCTGGGCAATGAGTCGGACGTGGACCTGTACCAGTATCAAACTACGATCAATTCTGGTTCAGGCCTGGAGACCAACTACGGTAATCCGAACCTGAGCTGGGAAACCGTGAACATGGCCGATGTGGGATTAGATATCGGGTTGTTTAACAATAAGCTGGAGATCGTGGTAGACTATTACAATAAACTCACCAAAGACATTATTCTGCGTCCGCCGCTGTCCTATACCGGCGGCTTTGAAGATAAGGTGCCTGTCAATGCCGGCAAGCTGCGGAACACAGGCTGGGAGGCTTCCGTGAACTACAACGGTAACATCGGTAAAAATGTGGCCGTGTCTTTCCGCCCGGGTGTGACCTACAACAAAAACGAGATCGTGTCGCTGTTGAGCGGCCCTTATGTGAGCGCTACCACCATTCAGCAGGAGGGGGGCCCGTACGGCGGTATTTTCGGTTACAAAACCGCGGGGCTGCTGCAGGAAAGCGACTTTGACAAGGATGGTAATCCGCTGGTACCGGTATTGCCCGGCGCCAGGCCTGGTGATATCAGGTACCTGGACCTCAGCGGCAATAAAATCATCGATGGGTCTGACCAGACATTGATTGGTAATCCGCTTGCCCGCCTGAATTACTTTGCCAATTTCCGGGTAGCGTATAAAAATTTCGATCTCGAATTTTTGTTGCAGGGAACCGGCAAGTCGGACGTAGTGCTGGAAGGTATGCTGGCATTGCCGATGGACAACAGTAAAGATGGTGGCGTACCTACCCGTTTTTATGCAGACAACTACTGGACACCTCAACGTACCAACGCGATGTTCCCGCGTTTGAACACGTTGCCTACCAACAATAAATTATCCTCTGATTTCTGGTTCCAGAACGGGGCGTATATGCGGGTGAAGTATATCCAGCTGGGGTATAATTCGCAGGCTGATTGGCTGAAACGTGTTGGCATCCGTGGTTTGCGGGTGTATGTGAATGCACAGAACCCGATCACCTTTACGAAGATGAAGCTCACCGATGCAGAGAGCCAGGGGGATCAGTGGACCTATGGTATCATGAAGGCATTTATTGCCGGTATTAATGTTCAACTTTAATAATGGTCGTATGAAAAAGATATATGCAGTCATTTTTTCAGCCGTGATGCTGACATGCAGCAGTTGTGAAAAGTTTCTCACCCATGATGATCCGGTGAGTGTGACAGATGATAACTGGTGGAAGACAGAAGCTAATGCCACCGGGGCGTTGGGATCGGTGTATGCCGGTCTGCCGGGCGGTTCCAGCGGGCGGCAGCTGATGTTCCTTTCTGCTTTGAGTGACGAGGCAGTGGCGCGTCAGGATACCCGTGGAGCCTATGAGGCGTACGCCAAAGGATTACAGAACAGCAACTGGGACGTGGCGCTGAACTTGTGGCGGGATGACTATAAGGATATCCGCCGCGCCTGCCGGTTCCTCGAAAATGTAGACCGCTGTTATATGGATTCTTCGTTGAAAGACCGCTATAAATATGAGGCGAGGGCCATGCGCGCTTACTATCATATGGAGATGATGCTGTTCTTTGGTGGTATTCCGATTGTTACGGAATCGCTGGAGCCGGGCAATAGTAATACTATCCGTAATTCAGAAAAAGAGGTATATGATTTTGTGGTGAGCGAGCTTACGGCGTGTGCGCCGCATTTGCCGGATGTGTATAACAATAATGAAGCGTGGCGTATTTCTTCCGGTGTATGCTGGGCGCTGATCGCCAAGCTGGCTATGTTTTACAAGGAATATGAAACTGCGAAGATGGCCGCGCAGAAGGTGATTGATCAGAACGTGTATAAATTATACCGCAGTACTAATACAAAAGTCAACAGTTTTGCCGAGCTGTTTACTTATGCCGGTGAGTTGAATAAGGAGCGGGTGTTTTTCCGTGACAATGGCTGCTCCAATGCATGGCGGACGTTTGCACCTTATGGTGTGGGCGGGCAGACAGTGGTGTCGCCTACGATGAAGTTGGTCAACAGTTTTGAGACGCTGCAGGGTAAAACACTGCAGGAGCTGGGGCCTGATTCGCTGGCTGTTTACCAGAAAGACCCTTTCTATAAAAACAATCGTGATCCGCGGCTGGTGGCTTCTGTACTGGTGCCCGGGCAGGTGTATGAAAAAGATACGCTTCGTCCGTTTGCCAGCGAGGGCAGTGACCGTATTGGTATCCTCAACAGTACCGCCACTGGTTTCTGGGTAAAAAAATATCTCGATCCCAAAGACCGTAACGGTGCCAGTCCTTCGCTGGATTATATGATCATCCGTTATGCCGAGGTGTTGCTGAACTATGTGGAGTCGCTGGTGGAGCTGGGCGACTGGCAGAACCCTGATGTGATCAATCATCTGAATGATATCCGTACGCGTGCAGGCATGCCCGTAGTAGATGCAGGCAAGTATAACACACAGGAGAAGCTGCGGCAGCTGATACGCCGTGAGCGTACCGCTGAGCTGGCGTTTGAAGGCGCCCGTTTTTATGACATCCGTCGTTGGGGGATACTGGGAGATGTAATGAACGGGCAGGTGCATGGTGCTGTGGATCCTGCAACCGGCGTGCCGGTGCAGGTGGAAACGCGTTCCTGCAATGTGGAAAGGGATTTCCGTTATCCTATTCCTTTGAATGAGTTGTTAGCGAACCCGAAGATGACGCAGAATCCTTTGTATTAACTTTGATGATCATGATTATTGCTGATCTTTCTCATTCACGGAGATGACAGCGATAGAAACCGGTCTGTCTTTTTTAGCTTATACTTATATGAAAGAACCCGTTTGATGTTGATCAAACGGGTTCTTTGTTTTTTTATCTTTTGTGGTTACAGTTTGTCTTTAGTTGTGACGTAATAATCCAGCATCAGGTTAAACACTTTCTCTTTCAGCGCCGGCAGATCGTCGCGGGTCATGCCGGTGGTGGGGATGGGAGGAAGTACATGATAGTGGATCGGGTGTGGCCAGGCGAAGAATGTTTTGCCGGGCGGTTGTATTTTCCTGGTATTGAACAGCAGGGAGGGCATCAGTGGTGTCTGGGTATCTATGGCGAGAGCGAAGGCGCCGTCATAGAATGCTTTCAGCGGGTCGGCGGTGCGGTTGCGGGTACCTTCGGGGTACAGCAACATGTGGATGCCGAGGCTGAGGGCATGTTTCATGTCCACGACGCTTTGTTTGCGGCTGGCTTCACTGCTGCGGTCTACCAGTATGCTGCCGATTTTGTACAGGACATTGAATACCGGGATTTTAGCCATGGAGGCTTTCGCCAGCGTTTTGTTGGCCCCGGGGACATAACCCGTGGTGATGGGGATGTCCATCAATGCGTTGTGGTTGCAGACGATGACATAGGTCTGGCCTGGGGCGAAATATTCCTGGCCTTTCAGCCTGGCCGGGCATCCTATCAGCGGCAGGTAGACGTTCATCCACCGGCGGCCGAGGGCCACGAAGAAAGCGGTAGGCTTGGGTTCTGGCCAGAAAGAGGCGATCAGGATAGGGATAAAGACGATCAGCATGGTGATGACAAACATCAGCAATGCATAGAGCGCATAAATTCTTCCCAGTATATTTTTTAGCATAACAGATAGGTTATCGTAAAGATACTGATAGTATGCCAATGATCAGAGGCGCCAGTCCACCGGTTCGATACCGGCTTTCAGCAGGAGCTCGTTGGTTTTGGAAAAATGTCTGCAGCCGAAGAAGCCGTTGGCCGCGCTGAAAGGCGAGGGGTGTGCCGCTTTCAGGATATGGTGGCGGGTGGCGTCTATGAGGATTTGTTTATCCTGCGCGAAGCGGCCCCACAGCAGAAATACCACATCGTTTTTCATGTCGGATATTTTGCGGATGACAGCGTCGGTAAAGTTCTCCCAGCCTATTTTGCTGTGGGAGGCAGGTTCGCTGGCCCTTACCGTCAGGAAGGCGTTGAGCAGGAGCACGCCGTGTTCCGCCCATTTGGTGAGGTTGCCGCTGGTGGGTATGTCCAGGCCGAGATCGGTTTTCATTTCCTTGTATATATTGCCCAGCGACGGCGGCGGTTTGATGCCGTCCGGTACGGAGAAACTGAGGCCATGCGCCTGTCCGGGACCATGGTAGGGGTCTTGTCCTAAAATCACTACCTTTACTTTGTCGAAAGGTGTTTGTTGGAAGGCGTTGAAGATGTTGTTACCTGCCGGGTAGATGGTTTTTCCCAGTGCTTTCTCGTGTTTCAGGTGCATCACAATCTCCGCGAAATAGGTTTTGTTGAACTCATCTTTGAGCACTTCTTTCCAGCTTTCTTCGATCTGTACGTCCATATTTTTCAGTCAATATTTTAGAAAAATTAAATTAAATTTGATTTATTGGAAAATATTTCCATAAATTTGCACTCCCAAAATGAGAGATAAATATAGGAATTTATTTCACATTGACGGAAAAAACAAAATATAAGTCTCGGTAGCTCAGCTGGATAGAGCAACTGCCTTCTAAGCAGTAGGTCATTGGTTCGAATCCAATCCGGGATACAAAATGAATAGGGGAAAATTGCGATAGCGGTTTTCCCCTATTCATTTTGTGAAAAGTTCCCCAAACTATATTTGGTTTTATCCGTTATTTCATCTCCTGTGAATTAAAATAACTTATTTATCTTGTTTATTTTGGTATAAAGGATTGCTTTTCCATTCTATGTTATTGACAAAAATGTATCTTACAATAACAATGGAATGCCTGAAAGTGATCTCTTGTAACTATTCTAAATGAGGTAATCAGATGAGTAAGATAAGGATAAAGAATTTTGGGCCTATCGTTGAGGGGTATACGCAGGATGATGGTTGGATGGATATACGTAAGGCGACAGTGCTTATCGGTAATCAGGGCTCAGGAAAGAGCACCGTCGCGAAGCTGATATCTACCTTTACGTGGATTGAAAAAGCTTTGGTGAGGGGCGACTATCCTCAAAAGTGGTTTGAACGCAAGAATAAACTAAAAAATCAATATTTACCGTACCACAGGCTTGAGAACTACCTTAAGTCTGACAGTTCTGGTCAGACGGAAATTGACTTTCAGGGAGAGGCATATTCTATTAAGTATCGAAACGGTTCGTTGATAATTGAAGAGATAAACCATTCGGCTTATCCTTTACCGCAAATAATGTATGTCCCTGCAGAGCGTAATTTCATTACTTATGTGAAGACGCCGAAAGAATTGAAGCTTTCTTCTCCTTCTATGCAGGAGTTTCTCACAGAATTTGACAATGCCAAAAACAATCTGAAAGGACCTGAACCACTTCCAATAAACGGCACCGCCATAGAGTATGACAAATTAAACGATACGCTGAATCTTAGAGGCTCTGACTATAAACTGAGATTATCAGAAGCATCCAGCGGTTTTCAATCTTTAGTGCCATTGTACCTTGTATCATCTTATCTGGCGAACTCAATTCTTATTAACAGGACTGGTGATTTGAAAGAAAAGGAAGGAATGACAGCAGATGAAATGGAGAGATTTAGAAAGGGAGTGGCAGAAATCTGGACAAATGAAAGCTTAACAGAAGAGCAACGTAGAGTCGCTCTTTCTGTATTAGCAGAAAAATTCAATAAGTCTGCATTCATTAACATTGTTGAAGAACCCGAACAAAATTTGTTTCCCGGCTCCCAATGGGAAATGCTGCAAAGCCTGCTTGGATTTAACAACATGGCGGCTGGCAATAAGCTGATCTTAACAACTCATAGTCCTTATATTATTAATTTTCTAAACATTGCCATCCTTGGTTATGATTTAAAAGAAAAAATAGAGGATGCTAACCGGGTATCGGATTTACTACCAAAATTGCAGAAAATAGTAAAAGAAAATTCTCTGATCAGTTCATCGGATGTGGTAGTTTACCAATTAGATGAAAAAGAAGGTGTTATTCGGAAGCTACCGGCTCCTGAAGGTATTCCGACTGACAAAAACCTTCTTAATATGAAGATCCGGGAAGCCAACCAATTGTTTGATGCCCTATTAGAAATTGAAGAAGATCTAGCAAAATGAATTTTTTTGACAGCAAATGCCAGGAATCTCCTCGCGATGAAGAATTATTTGGTATATGTGATGATCAGAATGGAGAAAAAGCCTACACAAATATAGATGACAGCTCAAAATGGGTGGCGACGGTCATTAATAAAAAAAAGGTAGAACTGGTTTTTACCGCAATTGATGCATGTGTAATTACGGGAAGTGAGCATAAGGATAGAGGACGTTGTGACGGAATGCTGACTTCTGATGAGCATATATTCTTTGTGGAATTAAAAGACCAAAAGGCAAATTGGAGAGAGAAAGCCATTAATCAGTTAGAATCTACCGTTCAATTTTTTCTGGAAAAAAACAGCCTCATGCAATACAGGCACAAAAAAGCATTTGCCTGTAATAAGCAACATGCCCATTTTCAGGAAATTGATCAGGAGGAACAAATGAGATGGTTTAGAACATATGGAGTCAGGTTGGATCTTCAAGCAGAGGTTATTGTCGTCTAATTATCAAGCGTGTTAAGTAAACCCTCTAAACAATCAAAAGACTCACCTCGCCGCTCTCACCCAATGCGGCGCATCGCCGGTATCTTTTCTCAGTATCATGTTTAACTGTGCCGCATGATGCTGTACATGGCGCATGTTATACAGGAACAGTTCAAAAACAGGCATTACTTTATTGCCTTCTGTTTCTACCCATAACTGTGTGAAATCATCTTCGGTCATGTGAAGGAGGAGGTCATGACATTTTTTTCTGCTTATCTGCAGGTAGGCCAGTACTTCTTCTTTGCTGTAAATCCTGTCCGGCACAATATCGTCGATACCATCTTCCGGGATTTCATCACTGAGCGTGAAGGACAGCGGCGAGGTGAGCGGACCTGCGGGGATGGTTAAATAATAGTCCAGGAAAACGGCTACATGATAGGATATATAAAAGAACTTTTTCTGTTCGCTCCAGCGGCTTTCAGGATAAGCGGAAATAGCATTGGTCAGCATGTCGATACTGCCGCCAAATTGTTTCCATAAGCTTTCCCGGATAGTTTGTGTCATGGTGTTTTTTTTAGAAGATGATCCTGCACAAAAGGTAATCATTTCCTTATCAATTTACAGGAAAAAATAAGCGCGAGATTTTTCCGCCCGGGGAAATGTTACCAGCGGTAATCCTGCTGAAATAATACATCGTATTTTACCCTGGTATAAAACCTTTGATGCCATATGAAATATCTGATCGTAAGTTTTCTTGTAGCCTGCTCTTTATCTTTGCAGGCACAAATCAGTAATCCAGTTAAATGGACTTTTAGCTCTCAAAAAATTGCTTCCGGTATTTATGAACTACAGCTGAAAGCCAATATCGAAAGGGGATGGCATGTGTATGCGCAGCAGGTGCCGGAGAATACCGTGGATCCGACAGTTATCACTTTTTCCAGGAATCCTTTGTTGAAAGCAGACGGAAAAACAAAAGAAAACGGTCGGCTGATAAAAACGTTTGATAAAAGTTGCGGTGCCACGTTACCCTACTATGAGCATGAAGTCAGCTTTGTGCAGCGGGTGTCTGTAAAGGGCACTGCCAAAACGAAGATGAAAGGTATGGTGAGGTTTATGGTTTGTAATGACCATGAATGTCTCCCCGCAAAAGAAATAACGTTTGATATACCTGTAGGAGGATAAAATTGATGGGAGGACAGGAAAAGATATCACAATTAGTTTCGTAGCTTGCGGTAAATATATCAACCAACATTTGCCACTGGAGAATAACTTATGAGAAAATTGTTCTTATTGTTTTTGCTGTCACCATCCCTGGCCCTGAAAGCGGCCGCTACACCTGCGACGCCGCAGCCACCGGACGACAGCCTGAAAATCTACAACAGGGTACTGACAGCCCGTGAAATGAAGGAAGACCTTCAGCTTTTTCGTGATATCCGGGAGAAGGCCAATTCGGGGTTATACCGCTACCGCACCAAAAAGCAGGTGGACAGTATTTATAAAGTGGCTTTCAGAGAGATCAAAAAGCCGCTGACCACCACTGAATACTTCAAAGTGATATTGCGGTTGACTGACTTCGAAGGCAGCTGTCATAACTACACCGAAGTGGGGAAAGACCTGATGGATTTTTACAGCCGTCAGCGTGGTTATTTCCCCTACGACCTGAAGTACATTCAAGGCAACATCATTTTCAACCATCAAACAACGGAGATCCCCGCGGGTTCCCGGGTATTGAGCATTAACGGTGTGCCTGACAGCACCCTGATGCAGTCGTTCTATAAATACTTCACGGCTGACGGGTTTAACGTCACACAGAAATGGACCGGGAGCGTACACCGCTCGTTCAATTACCGCTACATGATCGAGTATGGTGTGAAGGACAACTTTACCGTTACTTTCACCCCGCCTTACAGCAAAGATGTAAAGACGGTTACCCTGCCGGCCGTTACGCTGCCTGTCCGCAAGGAAAACCTGACGCATCGCTACAGTGCCGGGGTGGATAGCCTGATAGATTACAACGTGCAGCCGAAATACAGTTTCCGGATGGTAGACAACGCCACCGGCCTGCTCAGCTTCCGCATTTTCAGCATGGCAGATGGGGCGGATGATCCGCGGTTCCCGGGGTATGTGCGTTTTATCGATAGTGTGTTCCAGACGCTGGATAAAAACGCCGTACCGAACCTCATCCTGGACATCAGGAGCAACCCTGGCGGCAGCGATCCTACTTTCGAGCAACCGATGATGTACCTGACAGACCATCCGTTTAAAGAAAATATATCTGCCTATGCTAACTTCGACCGGGACACCATCCCTTATATGCAGTATTTCTGGGGCGTAAGCACCGACAGCAAATGGGGCCCGGAAGAAGTGAAGGGGGGCAGAGCGTTCCTGAAAAGTTATCTGCTGCCTTACAAAAACGGGAGAAGTTACCAGGACAGTGCCCATAACCCTGTTTATTATCCCAAACAACCGGCGTATAAAGGGCATTTATACCTGATGATTGATGAAAATACCGCTTCTGCGGCCTCCCACCTGGCATCGCTGGTAAGGGCGTACGCCAGGAACGTCACCATTGTGGGCGTTGAAACGGTAGGCGGCTATTATTGCCATAACGGACACGCAGGCGTGGTATATGAATTACCGCATTCTAAGATCAAAACGAAATTCTCTATCATGTACGTGGTACAGGACGCTCCTGTGAAGCCTATGCAGCCCGAGGGCAGAGGCATTATGCCAGACCATGAGGTATGGCAGTCTTACGAGGATTATATGAACCGAAAGGATTCCCAGATGGAACATGTGCTCCAACTTATCCGGGAAAAGAAATAGTCTTTATAAACGCATTTAATGAAAGCCTTACAGTTTTGAACTGTAAGGCTTTTTG
>NZ_CAMLHC010000058.1 GCF_946479755.1 uncultured Chitinophaga sp.
AAGCTGGTGGCTTTGTAGCCTGTTGGCAGCTGGTCTGTCACGATAACGGTGTCACTCACCGAAATCACTTTCGGCCCCTGGTTCTGCAGCGTGATGGTAAAGTCCAGCGGGCCGCCGGCTTTAGCCGTAGTGCTGTTTGCCTTTTTGCTCAGCAGCAGGTGGTATTTCGCAGTATCGACGTTTACCCGCGCCTGTTCTCTACCTGGTACTGCAGGGATCGGATCTTTATTAGGATCTTTACCGCTAACAGTATTGATGATGGAACTACCTGTGAAGTCCTTACTCAACGCACCTTTTAAAAGGATAGCTGCGCTATCGCCGGGTTTCAGGTCAAATCCTGTCCAGTGGCCGGTCGTGCTGTTATAACGACCCCGGCTCGCCTCAAAGCTCTTCACATTATAGCCACTGGGGATTTGATCTACAACGGTGACGGTATCTTTTTGCGTTATCGCATCGCCGCCTTTATTATAAAGGGTGATCTCAAAACTGAGTGAATCTCCCGGCGCCACTGTGCCCTTGGTGGATTTCACCACCTTGGCAAGCGCCAGTTTATAAACCGGTTTAAGCGGGTCTACCTCTACTTCCGACCTGTTTTCAGGTGTATTCCTGATAGGGATGCCCAGGGGATCAAGTCCACCTACCGTATTCACGAGTTTACCGCTAAAGGTGCTGCTTACCCGGCCTTTCAGCACCAGGTGAACACTTTTGCCGGCAGGAAGCGTGAGGTTAGTCCAGCGACCTGTTTGCAGATCATAGTTGCCATTGTCCACCTTATAGCTGTCTACCGTATAACCTACCGGCAGGGTGTCTTTCACCGTTACGATAGTATCTGTCAGGTTCAGCGTACCGTTATTGGACAAAGTGATCGTATAGGTAAGCGAATCACCTGCCCTCACTCTGGACTTGTCTGCTTTCTTTTGAAGCAGCAGGTTGTATTTCGACGCAGGAGGATTTACCAGTACGGTAGCACGGGCCATGTTATCCGTAGTTCCGGCAACCGGGATCGGCAACTGATGCTGGTCAAAGCCAAAAGCGGTGTTTGTCATTTTACCCCAGTAGTCAGCTCTTACCCGGCCGTTCAACTGAATAGTGGCACTGTCCCCGGCCGGAATCCTGAGCCCTGTCCAGTAACCGCGTGCCGCGTCGTATTGACCGGTGCTGGCGACCACTTCCTCTGCTTTTCCAAGCATAAAACCTTCCGGAGTTATGTCCCGTACAGTGATCGTATCTGCAACAAAAACTGTATCGCTGTGATTCTTCAGAATAATAGTAAAGCCAAGCGTATCTCCGGAAGTTACCTGTTGCTTGCCAGCTACTTTGCGCAGCTCCAGCTTGTTCATCCTTTTGGTGGTATCTATTTTCACCACGGCGTGTCCACCGGTGCTGTCAATATCAATATCATTTCCGTCCGGCGTTTTGCCGCCTACTTTGTTGATCACGGAATCTCCTTTAAAGTCAGGGCGTATCCGTCCTTTTACCAACAGCCTGGCGCTCTGGCCGGAGATAAGATTCAAACCTGTCCAGTAATGTGTTTTCGGATCGTAGGTTCCCATGGAGGGTTCATATCCCAGGATTTCAAGCCCCGCCGGCAGTGTGTCCACCACCAGTACCTTATCTGCCGGTTTGATGTCCACAACGCCTTTATGACGAAGCGTGATGGTAAAGTCTACCGGGAATCCAGGGCCTACAGGCGCCTGGCTGTTCGCTGCTTTGGCCAGTTCCATCCTGTATTTCACCTCGTTCACAATCGGAGCAGGGTCTATATGATAGTGGGTACTGTCTATCCGTACATCCACCTTGTTGCCAATCTCGCCGGTTTTATAGTCAGCGCTGATATGGCCTTTTACCAGCAACATCATTTTCGCGTCCGGCGCCAGCGGAGCCGTTGTTTTCAGCACTGACGTCTTCATGTCATACACGCCGGTGTTACCTGTTACGCTGATGTTGTCAATCACATAAAATGCTGATTGCGGCACATCTTTTACATACACCTGCTGCCCTGCCGGCATGGTATTTTTTCCGTTATTGACAAGCGTAATGGTATAATTCAACGCCTCTCCGGCTTTAGCTTTCAGCTTGTCGGGCTGTTTGTTCCCGCTCAGTTTAAAGCCAGGATTGATCACAGGCGAAGGCGTAATATCAATGGGGGTTCCATTCTCTGTTCTGCCGGTCACCCTGTTGACAAGCGTATCTCCTCTGTAGTTATTGGAGAGGTTACCTCTTACGATCAGCCTTACGGAATCGCCGGGCGCCAGTTCAACACCAGTCAACACCGGTTCATTATACTGGCCTTTACCGTCGGCGACAGTTATTTCCTGTATAATGTAGTCTTTGGGCGCCACGTCGCGGATATAGGTTTTAGCGCTCGCCGGCATGGTTTCGGGACCTTTATTGCGCAGCACGATCACAAAATCCAGCTGGTCTCCTGCCTCCACATCGCCGGTACGGCTGACAACATACTTGTTACCGGAAAGGGTATATTTTTCCTTTTCAGCGTTCACGGTAGGCGTGGGTTCCACTTCCAGCGGCGTCCCGTTTTCATGCGTTGCAACCACATCGTTATTGATCGGCCCACCCTGGTACTCGTCGGTCAGGAAGCCTTCCACACGGATGGTAGCAGTTCCTCCCGGCGCTATTTCTGCGCCGAAGAAGGTTTGGCTGCCCATCACATAAAAACCGCCGGAGGGGCTGCTGCCCGGTACATACATCGTATCGATCCGGTAGCCTTTTTCCCTGGGCACATCTTTGATAAACAGTTTCGATCCTGCGGGAAAGCTCTCTGTACCGGTATTGGTGATGGTAATCGTATAATCCAGTTTCTGAAGGTTACCTACCCTTAACTGATCAGGCACCTTTTTTACTTTGAGCTGGTAATTGGGCATTACAGGCGGCGCCTGCCGGATAGGGATCTGCTTGCCGTTCATATGCGAGCCCGTTACATTAATGTTGATGGGCTGTCCGGCGTAAGTCGGAGGAATGGATCCACTGATTTCTAATGTTATTTTTCCTTTGGGAGGAATAGAATCACCGGTAAATTCTCCTGTGCGCATATCGAAACGCCCACGGCCCAGTACCGTGATGCTGTCTATCTTAAAGTTCTTATCGTTTTCGGAGATGGCTTTTATTTTCAAACGGGCCGTGTCTGACAGTGTTTGTAAACCTTTGTTGTCAATAGTCAGCAGGTATTTTATCCTGCCGCCTTTTTCCACTTTGGGATTGGGGTCTGCCGTGGTAACAACGCCTTCCAGCATGGGAGAAGGTACTACGTTCACTTTTATCTCCAGCGGCTTTGACGGATTATCACTGCAGGCATTGGCCAACGCCTCGAGGTAATAATATTTTGTTCCGGTGAAGCCGGCGGGCATTTTCACGATGGCTTCAGGGCCCATCGCAAAGGGTTTCTGGCCCAGGTCTTCCTCGGTGTACCATTTATAGATCATGCATTGGCCCTGCATTTCATCCTTTACTTTCAGCCGCACTTCTTCTCCCTGTTCCACCTGAACAGTGCGCTTGCTCTTGTCAATAAAGTTCTCGATGTTGGGCATCTGTGGCCGTCGTGATATTTCGTACACACTGGTACCAGCTGTTCCAAGGTCAATACCAATTCCCGCAACACTTACCTGTACGGCATCCACTTTCGCCGGTACCGGGAAAGAAACCCGTGTGTAGGCTAAACCACCGCTCACCCAGGGAAGGATGTTCTTGAAAGCCAGCGGCTCTTTCAGGTTGATATACTCGCCTACCTGTGTACCTTTATTGTACATGTATACACGTATATTCCCTATCTGTAAACGTGCGGTCGCTGACTCGCTGAAGATAACAACGACAGAATCACCGGCGATTAACGGGTTTGAATCAAAATGTGCGGTCACAGCCTGCCACTGCCCTAACTGAAGAATATCAGGATTAAAAACAACAGCTGTTCCTTCATTTCCATCTCCCGCATACTGGAGGTTTGATGGCCTCGAGGGACCGCCACCAAATAATGTTCCCAACGTTTTCCAAATGCCACTGACGAAATCATTAACGAGACCAACAGGATCAAGCCGAAGGATCGACTCCAGCACCTTCCTGGCGCCGTCGCCAAGTGCCAGAATTGAGTTAATAACCGTTTTGGGCAAGTTTACGACGTCCTGCTGCAGGCTTTTCCCCCATTCAGTATCCATGGCTGTCTCGTAAGTAATATTATCAGGTCTGTTACATAACCGCTCTGTGGTGGGACAGGTACGGGTGGTATCATTATTATTGCCTGACGTGTCTTTTACATTGACAAAAACTAAGGGGGATTCAGTGATGGGTATAGGAAGGCCCAGCTCATCAGTGCCATTGGCGCTGTTCCGGAGAACACCTGAGTAGGTGGTGTCCACAATGCCGAGTACCTGCAGGCGAACGGTATCGCCCGGATCGAGCCTAACGCCCGACAGCGCACCAGTCGTCGTATCATACTTCCCGGCTTCACCCTGCGGCAGGGATATGCGTTGTATGTTATACCGCGTAACCGGCATCGGCAGATCTTTTACGAATATTTTGGTGGCGGCCTGAAGAGTGGCCGCACCATTATTGACAAGCGAAATGGAATAATCCAGACGTCCTGTTTCGCCTGGTGTCGTTTTGCTTACTTTCGTGCGCGAAGGGGTGATACTGCCCTGCAGCTGCGCCTTCGGGTTTACGATCAGGTAAACCGGTGTTTTGCTTTGCAGCAAACAGCCATCTTTCTCGATCGTTACATAGTAGGTATACCGCTGTTCTGTGACAGACGGCTGTACTTTCGGCGTAAAATCATTGCCGGTATATATGGGCGTTTGATCCCGGTACCCGTTAAACCATTTAAAGCTGTAACCCAGATTACGCTTGTCTTCTCTCACAGAGAATACGCCCGTTTCTCCACTGCTGACAACGACGGTACTTTTCTTAAGAATACTATCCACCCTGGGTGCGCCCAGTATGCCATACACCTCATACACTTTAAGGGCTGTGCTCTCATTCGCTACGCCCAATGGCTCCACCAACTTACTAATATCCAGGCTGATAACGCCGGCATTCAGGGTAACGGTCACACGGTCCACCTCATCGGGGACAGCCTGTCTGAAAATCGCAAACGGTTGTCCTCCATTCTGCCATCCGTCAAGCGTGATGATTTGCGGCCCTTTAAGCGTATAACTACCTACCTGCTGCGTACCGTTTTTATACATGGTGATGGTAATGGCGCCGGCAATGTCCGCCTTCCAGGCAGCCGGCATCTCATACTTCACCACAACGGTATCCGGAATACCGCCGCGTATCTGAAGCGGCGTACCAAAATTAATATTCAGGTTGGCGGTAGTGCCGATAAGTCCGACCGGGCCATTGCTCAACGTAGCTGCCGTTTGCATGTTGCCATCAATCGCAAAATTCGGATTGCTGACGGACTGTGAGCTGCTTGTCAGTCTGAGACCATAAGTGTCGCCGTTTGCACTTGTTGGCTTGCCACAGTCCTGCTGCGCATAAGCAACAAAACCTGTAAGCATCAGCAACAGCAACCCAAGCCCCGTCTTTCTCAAAAGGGCTCCCGGCTTTACGATGCAATAGTCAAAAATCTGCTGAGATAATTGACGGATAAACAGCTGCGAGGTCGACATGTGTAAATGTGTTTCCATGAACTTGCCTATTATTAGTACTTACTATGTTATTTCAAAATGATACGTTTCGTTTTTGCAATACCCTGCCACTGCGCGCCGCAGGCGCACAACGCTCCTACCTCCTGACCCGGTCAGGAGCATGCTTTTCCTATAACGTTTTTATTGGAATGGGTTGGCAATAGATCCGGCAGCCTTATTCAGGCGTTACCGGAAGTAAACAGTTATACTTAACTGTTCACGACGCAAAATTATCAGACTAAAAAAGTTATTTCATTAAAGTTGTTTAATAAGTTTCCTCAATAACAATTCATTTACATTATTGCGGAATGTCTTTGTGGCAAAGCAGCTCGTACGGTGTTTTTAAAAAACCGGACCGGGGGGAACACCAGTCCATACATTTACGACCATTGCCTTTTTTGAGACATTAGAGGAGTAATTAAAATCTAAATCACCATATATACGAACTATCTATAAACAAGAGACATCAACTGATTATTTTTACCCTCCTGTAATAAACTTTTTTTCAAACCAGGTGAGGCACTACCCCCAGCTCCCCGTTATTCACGATGGTAACATTCCTGCTGTGAGAAATCCTGGACCGGATCTTACACAATCCTACCGGCGTAATGCCCAGGTAAGAAGCAATCAGGTATTGAGGCACCTGCTGTATGAGCGCCGGCCGCTCTCTCATGAGATTTAAATACCGTACTTCAGGGCTCTCATGCTGAAAAGCATGCAAACGATCCGTCATACGGCAGAGGTAATGTTCCATCATCCTCCGGGAAATACGCTCAAAAGCAGGATCAGCATCATATAAAAGGCAAACATCACTATAGTGCAATTCCTGTACCTCTACATCCTCGAGCGTTTTAATATGGTATTTACTGGGCTCCTGGCCAACAAAACTGCAATAATCACCCGCCAGGTCTCCTTTATCATAAAACTGTACAACACAATCTCCCTTATAATCTGTCAGGTATTTATAACAGGTTCCCCGCGTAATGAAACTGAGTTTCCTACAGGTAACACCAGCATTCAGCAGAAAATCATTTTTCCCAATGGTCCGCGTCCTGATCAAAGGGGCAATCTGGTCTATTAGTTTCCTGTTGCAGGAAGGCGTAAAGCCGAGTATATGCGTCTGTAGCGTACTCATAGTAATTGGCTGTTATATACTATAGAGACATACTCCTTTAAAATTTACCCGCGATCCGGTAAAAATTCTTCAGATTTTTTTATTTAATATATCAACAATCCGGGGAAAAGCTGGATAGGGATCCTACTGAATGAATGGCAATCGGTTAAATATCATTGTTCATTTTGTACCATCCTGGGATTGGCATCCATTTCACTTTGGGGTATCAGCAGTACTACTCTTTTATCTGTTGGCAATATTTCAAAGGCAACGCCGGCATCCGTGGCGGGTCGCATTAAAGGCAACCCGTTACGATAATCATCGAAACCACTGTGACCTTCGAAACAAAGCTCCAGCCGCCGTTCGCGGACAATGTCTTTTTGGAGCTGTGTTCTGTCGGAATAAGACAGTGCCGTAAGACCGGCGCGGATGTGTATAACGTTAAGGGCGTCCAGGGACTGAGCGGTGCGGTCTAATTTAAAAAGGGCTTCCGCCTTGTTCAGATAGACCTCCGCCAGCCGCAGGTGGATAAAAGGAGCGGTTCTCCCATATTTTGTAGTATGCACGAACGGACCATCCAACTTAAAAAAGTCACGCCGGTAGTCATTCTCCGAAAAAGCCTGAAGGAGAGAAGGTGCGGCCAGTAGCGCTACCCTGAATGTACTCTTCCACAGGTCATTATCAACATCTATATAGGTCGATGCAAAAATAGCCTCGGTATTATCGTATCGACTATTATATAACAGGGTATCATAGGCACTCCCCATCAACAACCGGAATTTTCCTGCGTTAATTACTTTATCGGCATACAGCAAAGCCTGTTGATTGAGCACCTTGTCCGGTGCATCAAAAGTGCCTCCCATATATAGGTACACCCTCGACAACAAAGCCCATGCGGCCGGTCTGCCGGCAAAGGCATTGTTGCGCCCGGCATCCGTCATCATGAGACTATCTGCTGTCTTCAGATCTTCGATAATCTGTATATATACCTCGCTTACGGTACTGCGCCCCGGGATAAAGTTTATATCGGTATTGTTTTTCACCATTACGCCAGGGTTCACTTGCGGCCGCTGGTGGTAAGGGCGCCCAAACAGCTTTACCAAATTGAAGTATGTATACCCCCGAAGGAAAAAGTTTTCTCCTTTTGTATGCTGTAATAAAGCTTTTTGAGCTGGTGTCAGACCGGAAAACTGGTTGCTTTTTTCAAAACGTGCCATGCTCTCCAATACCTTATTACAGGCAATGATCAGCACGTAAGCGTTTTTCCAGTAATCATCTGCCAACAAAAGACGCGGATCTTGCTGATAGCTGAAAACATCCAGGAGTTCCGGATAGCCATTGAGGGGCTTACCCAACGTATTTCCCCTCAGTTCGCCCAATGCATATAACGTACTGTTGCTGTTCCTCAACAGTATATAATTGCCATTCACTGCTTTCATAATACCTTCGAAAGAAGACAACTGCTCTTCGCTGTCCGTCCAGTTATTGTTGGAGGGAACTATATCCAGCTGCCTGCGGCAGGCAGCAAGCAACAATAGCACAAGAAAGATATGACAGTAAAATATGCTTTTCATCCCCTTTTTATTTAAAACTGAAGCGCAACCCTGCAAGATAACGCCTGGGCAGACCAAGCCCGCCGCCTACACCACTAAGAGAGCTGTGCAGTGTGCCGCCAGTGTATGCGCCTTCCGGATCAACCTGTGTAAAGTACCTGCTGGTAAACGTATGAAGATTATCGATGCTCACATAAACGCTCGCTTTGTCTATGTGATGGTTCAACCAATTTTCCGGGAGTTGATAGTCCAGCCGGACATTACGTATTCTCAAAAAGCTATTGTTGTCATAAAAATAAGAATTCCTTAAGTCAGCAAATCCACCATTTGCCTGTGTGGAGATAGCAGGAACATTGGCTTCTTCGTCGCCCGGATATCGCCACAGGCGCTGGAAAGAAGCGTATGCCACCCTGTTCAACATACTTAGGCCAGGTCCCTTACCGTCGTTGTCTGCCGCCTGATACAACTCCCGCTCGAAGTTGAGTGAGCGCGTTCCGTATACAAATTCAGCCAGCATACTAAAGGTGAAACTTCCATATTTCAGCGTATTTGAAATGCCTCCATTAAACCGGGGAGTGGTAGTGCCCAACGTTCGGAACGCTTTACCATCCTGCCCCAACGCTTCGCTTATACTACCGACCTTTTCTGTTTTGATGATATTTCCATTCCCGTCTTTCACCGGCTTCTCAAACAACGGCATACCGGTAGCAGGGTCCACACCTGCATAGATAACCCCTTTTAAAGTATTAATATCTTCTCCCGGATATAAATAATATTTCTTCATCGGGTCATTGTCGCTTCCTGCTGAATTCCCATAACCTGATTCCAACATCCCGCCATATACACTGATAATCCGGTTGCGGTTAAAGGCAATATTAAAGCTGGTGGACCAGCTGAATGCAGGAGTAGATACATTTTGTGTATTCAGGGTCAACTCTAATCCGTAGTTACCTAATACGCCGGCATTACGAAACTGCGGGGACTGGCTGCCGGCAGCAGCCGACTGAGGCACCTCCTGGATCAAATTAAAAGAACGTTTCCGGTAGTAGTCCAAACTAACCGACATACGGTCCAACACGCCCACGTCCAGCCCTATATTCAGCGTTCGTGTGGTTTCCCAGGTCAGGTCCGGATTGCCTATCCGGAAAGGATATACGCCAGGTGCTCCATTATAGTTATTTCCGTCAAAGCCCAGGATACTGTTCGGTCCATAAACAGTCCTCGTAAGGAGCAGGTTTCCCATCTGAGATCCACTTGTGCCAATATTTACCCGCAGCTTCAGCAGGTTGACCGCCTTACACGCCTCCATAAAAGGCTCCTTATTCATTATCCAGGAGGCGCCGACCGACCAGAAAGTGGCATTCCGGTAACGGGGATTGAATTCGGAAGAGGCATCATTTCGTAAAGAACCGCTGAGGAAATACCTGTTCCGGTAGCTATAAGCAACTCCGCTAAATAAAGAAAACATCCGGGACTTTCTTCTTCCGCCATAGAGATCCTCCCAGGTCAGGGAGGGATTATAAAAGGAGAGTAATGGCAGCTGCCGCGCTCCCATGTCGGATAGCATATCAAAAGGCAGTAGCGTTGCCGGATTTAATCCCTGTCCCTTCAATCCGTTCTTTTCATTGAAAAACTGCTGATACTCCTGCCCGGCCAACAACCGGAACCAGTGCTTTTCAGATGTCCGTTCAGCCACCAGGGTGTTTGATGTAATGAAATAATCACTGTTGTCTCCACTGGTCAACAGAAAACCCTTGTTATTCAATCCATACTCCCTACCCACAGATGAACGTGGGTCTGCAAAAAAGCGCCCATCGCCTCGCATCAGGTTGCCCGCATTATTGGAGGAGATAGTAAGCCAGCTGACAGGTCGTAATGTCAATTTTATGTTTCCCAAAAGATTTTGCTGCCGGTAACGCTTGGTATTGAACTGCCGCTCAAATAAGAAGTTGGGTTGCTTTTCCTGTGGCATACCGATCGGGCTCAGTGACGGTTTGAGCTCTCCATTTTCATCATAAGGCAATGACCAGGGCGACATCTTATACAAACCCGGCGCCACCACAGGCTGCATTTCGTGATCAAATATGCCACTCAGTCCTATCTTGAGAGAAAACATCGGGTTAAAGTCATGGTCCAGGTTTCCGCGAAAAGACGTACGTTTAAGACCGTTGTCCCGCAACGTTCCCTGTTCATCATAGTAGCCTGCTGCAAGGTAGTAACGGCTCCGGTCATTGCCGCCCCTGGCGGATATATTGGTTTCATGCAAAACGGAGGGTACGTAGTAGTATTTAGTCCAGTCAAAGGCATGCGCCATCATTGCTTCAGTTGGCAATGCCTTATTTAACAGTTCGGGGAGAGAGTTAACATTGAACCGTTGCTTCCATAAGTACGCATTACCGGCATCGACCCAACCCTGGATATAAAGGTCATATCTTGCATCATATAATTCCCGCGCATTCATCCACCGGAATTTGCCCCGGTTGGGAACATTGGCCCCCAGCTTCGTTTCCAGCTCAATTTTTAGCTTACCCGGTCTCCCCCGCCGCGTGATGATGTCTATAACGCCTGCCGCCGCCCTTGAGCCATAAATGGCTGTCGCCGCGGCATCTTTCAGCACCGCCAGTTCTTCGATGTCCCTTGGGTTAACAGCATCTTTCAGCTCCGGATAGGGTGAGATAATGCCATCCACCACGATCAAAGGACCTAGTAAGTTTTTGGGCGTTATCGGATAAGACATGTTATTGGTATTCGATACCTGGACCGCCTGTGTTCCCAGTAGGGTGCTCTGCCCTCTCATCAACATTTTCCCGCCGCCTCCCGCGGGATTGGCGGAGAGTTGTTCCGTGATATAGACACCAGCCACTTTCCCCTTGATCATCGACGTGGCATCCGCGCTGGTGACGCCTTCCCGGATGTCTTTACCCGTTAGTTTCGACAATGCGCCGGTCAGCTCTTCCACCCGTTTCTCCGTATACCCTGTGATGACGGTAGCCCCGAGATCAATTATATTTTCCTCCAGGACGACAGGCGGCGGCGCTTCCTTACCGGCTGTCAACAGCCGGGTCCGGTAACCAATAAGACTGAAGCTGAGCTGATCACCGGGAGACACACGAATACTATATTCCCCCTTTTCCCCGGTAATGCTGCCGGTGCCTTTGTTGTGATTACGTATAGTAACGCCCGTAAGAGATGTTCCTGTGGCGTCCAGGACCCTGCCGCGAAACAACAGGCTTGTCTCTTCAGGCGCAGGAGAAGGTGAAGGCAAAGATACATTGACAGTCTTTCCTTTGAGGTCATACCGAAGACCGGTCGTTTTTCTCAGAACGTCCAGCATCTCCTCCAGGGTCCGGCTTTTTGACGGTAAAGCCACCTTGGTCGCCATAGCCATTACCGCCGAAGGGTACAGAAAAACAACCTGGTACTTTTCGCCCACCTTTAGTAAAACGGATTCAAGGCTCGCCCCATCAAACCCCAGGGTGATGCGGTCCTGCGCGGCGGCTTGCCGGTAGGACAACAGGATAAGGATAACGTACAATGGCCAGCTCGAAAATTTTTTGATCATATTCCTGATAAGGCGGTTGCATAAGAACGTCCAGGCCCTACTGCTTTACACCGGTGATCTCCAGCACATCGCCATTCCTGATCACCTTCATATTCAGCACGTCAGAAAGCACGGTTTCCAGCTCCCGTGCCGGCGGCGCTGTCATCGATGCGGTAATCCTGTAATGAAGCAGGGAGGAGTCTTTTACCGTGATTGTGCAGCCGTAAAAATCGGCTATCTGTTGTACGGCCTGGTCGAGGGGTGTATTCGAAAACACAAAACGTTTCTGCCTCCATGAGCTGATGGTCAGCGAATCTACAGCCTGCCGCAATACCGGCGGTTTGCCCGGCGTAAACTCCAGCATGTCGCCGGGTTTCAGCAATACGGAGTCACGTGGTCCGTTTTTTAAACGCACCAGCACGCTGCCATGCGCTAACATAACGTTCGTGGCTGACCGGCGGGTTCGTACATTAAAGCTGGTACCCAGTACCACCAGGTCAGCCTCCGGCGTATGTACAATAAAACGACGCGGCGTTGCTGACGCCTCGTCTGTAACATGGCTGACATTAAACCAGGCTTCCCCTTCCAGCCACACTTCCCGTTGAGGGGTACGATCAAAGTTTTTACGGTAGGTGAGCCGGCTATTGGCATTCAGCGTAACGGTCGACTGATCGGCCAGTGCAAATTCCTGCACGTCGGCCTGGCCCGTCTGAATGGTAATGTTCCTGCTGTTCAGCCACCACATCCCCAGGGAAAACAGTATCAATACAGCCGCCGCAACCGCTATCCACATCTTTCGGGGAGCCATAGGGCGCACCACTGTTTGCGGTGTTTCCGACGCCTGGGCGCCAGCCTGTATATTTCCCCAGATACGTTGGTACCGGGCGTGGTCGGGAGGCGTTTCTACAAACTTTAGCCTGCTAAGCAGACTGTGCGCTTCCCTCACCTCGCTTTCCTTGTGAGGATAAGTGTCTATAAACCTTTGCCAGAACGCCCTGTCCTCCGGACGATCTTTCTTTACCCACTCCTGGAAGTAGTCATCGGCAAGAAAATCATCCAGCCCGTATTCAGCGTAAGTCCCTATTGTATGATCATTTTTCATAAACCTGTCCAGCTACCGTCGTTCTAAAATAGGATTGATATAATGTATAGAAAAGACACCCGACCTGACCATTTTTACCCTTCGATAAGGTTAATTCTTTAAAAAAAGGTCTGCCAGCTGCACACAGGAGCAATACCAGCATAATTACCACCATTTCCCGTAGCTTCTCCAGCCCCCGGAAAACCGTTTTATAGGTAGCCTTCACCGAAATACCCATAATCTCGGCGATATCATCGTAAGAAGCGTCCGTATAAAAACGCAGGTACAAAGCTTCCTTCTGCCGGGCCGGTAACTGCTGCCAGGCTTTTTTCAATTTTTCATCCGTTTCAAGGGAACGTTCTTCCATGATCAACTGTGCTTCAAAAGACGGCTCTGCGTCTCCTACATGCTCTTCTTCCAATTCACTATAGGCACGTTTGGTTCGCTGGGATAACTTTCTGAAGAGAATGTTCCTGAAAGATTTAAGCAGGTAATATTCGACAGCATCAGGCACCGTCAGATTCTCTCGTTTTTGCCAGATGCGAATAAAAAGATCCTGTATAGAATCGTCGATCAGGTCATCTTCCCTGGTGAACTTTAGTCCATAGTTAAATATGAGATGTACATATTTCTCATAGAAATAGGTTAACCCTCTCATATCGCCCATCTGTAACAGCCGCCATTGCTGATGCTCCTCAATGTTTTGACTTTTAGGCATTAATGGTGAGTAAGTTTTCAGTTTAAAGCGATAAACTTTGACATATATGGTCAAATCTCCATAAGTATAACAACAATGACAAATCAACCCCTTCTCCTCTGATACACTTGGTATTATAAGAAATTTATTAACCGAATTTAATGAAAATACAAATTTATTGGAGTATATAAATAGTCTTTTTTGCAGGGCTCCAATAAACCCGCATTTTAACCGGCATCATTTCCCGTCGCCGCCCTTTCCGGGCACAAGACCTGCCAGCCGATTTATTATACTAGTTTAATGACTTTCCACCTGGCCGGGCATAAATTGAACGATTCTTTGACTACATCAAAAGCTCAATGTTATGCAAAAGAAAAGACTGCTCTATTTTCCGTTGGTAATGCTCTCATGCAGCATACTGGCGAACGTGTCCTGTAACAAAACCTGGGACTCGGAGGAAACATCGCCTGCTGTTGACCAACCCGCAGCACCTGCCGCCAGCGCTACACATCCCTGGACCGGCAAGACCGGCCTGATGATCGCAGCGGTGGAAGCGAATGACCACTATTTCGCCAATGTACTTTGTTATAAAGACAAGACCGGCAAGTTTATGTTTGACCTGTCCTTTCCGTTTTCGGCTAATATTAATATTGACAAAAGAAGTACTGTACCCGACCCGGCAACTCCCGGCAAAACCATCACCAACACCAATTATGGTAAGGCATACGTACAATATAACGAACAACACATTGCCATGATGAAGCCCGGAGGAGTATTCGACAAAGTAAAGGCAGCCGGCATGCCGGTCGGGCTCTCCATCCTGGGCAACTGGGACGAGGCAGGATGGGATAATTTTAAAACGCTGGCGGATGCTACCGCTTTTGCAGAAGTCGTTGCCAAAGAAGTGAAAGAAAAAGGATTTAAAGCCATACTCGCGGACGATGAATATTCGTACGGCGCTTCCAGTTCTCATCCTGCATCCTATGTAATGGTCATGTCTGAAATAAAACGGTTGCTGCCGGATATCTACTTAGTTTATTACCAAATCGGCGGAGGCAGCACCCCTTATACGAAGCCGGACGGCACTACCGTAAGAATGGGAGACATCGCGGATGCGATCATCTGCCCTGGCTATCCACAGTATCCTGATAAGAGTTATTCAAGCATCTATGGCTTCTCCAAAAACAAATGGTTTGCTACCAACAAAGAAATCTATAACTATGATACGACCTATGCCCAAAAAGCAAAAGCTGATGGTATTGGAGGTATTTTCTTTTTCGATGTGCGGGGCCGGGTATCATCGACCCCTGTATACAAGCCTTTTGCCAGAACCCTGAAAAACATGACGCTGGTTGATCCCTCTGGCTGCCTGTACGAAGACGAATTTACAGGCGTTAACGACAAGATCCGCTAGATAAAAAGAAAAAACCAATCAAAAACGGGATAGTTAAGAAACTATCCCGTTCATCGAAAACCCCTGATGACCATTTATCCGAATATAACACCAGGTTACTTTTTAACGCCCGTATACGTAACAATACTTTTAGCAGGCACCAGAACATTAAACGTTTCGTTGGCATTTACAGCAACATCACCAGACCGCCAGTGACTACTGCCGGCATATATCATTAGGAATCCTTCCAAACTACAGAATCTAACATGCGTTCATACGGTCAGGCGTCATTCGGAAGCCAAAAAAAATGGCATCCATGATAAGGATACCGCTAACCCCGTTTTTTACCCCTGCAGACAAAAAAAATTTCTGATACCTTTTTATACCTGCGGGATGAAATAAAAACTGCTTATTTATTGCAGGATGGGGTCCTGTTATAAGTCCTGTAAAACCGGTTGATAAAAGCGAACAGTCGTGTTGGGTCT
>NZ_CAMLHC010000059.1 GCF_946479755.1 uncultured Chitinophaga sp.
CATTCACATAATAAGAAAGTCTGATTGTTCCAACGGTCAGACTTTTTTTATTGCCGCTGAAATCCTTTGCCGGCAAGCATTACAGCCGACTACTATTTTTTTCTTCCTCTTCCGGTATACATCATTCAACGGGTTGAAGGGGCATTTTATCTCCTGCTCCCCCATCTCCGGAAAAAGGCAAAAGGGAGCAAAAACACGATGAAGTATCCTTTGCTCCCCATTTTTTCCCGATGAAGTTATATGGCTTTGCTGAACAACTGGCTTTCGGGCAGTTTTCTCCACAACCGGGCATCAAATGCCATGCAGATATTACGGATGAACGGCCGTCCCTGCGCGGTTACTTTCACGCTGTTCTTTATTACTTCCACCAGCCCGTCCTGCTCCAGTTCCTGCAGGCGCTGAAGGCCTTCTATCACAGCATCGCACTGTGTGTCGGCCTTACGCCAGCTCGTTTCAAAAGTACACATCAGGTCGCGGATATGTCCTTTCAACAGCTGGTCTTCATCACTGAGGATATGTCCGCGGACGATGGGAAATTCTCCGCCGGCCACCCGCTCCTGGTACGCGGCTACCTGCTTCTCATTTTGTACATATCCATAGCCGTTATCGCCGATGGAGGAAGCTCCCAGTCCTACCAGCAGAGAGGTATGTGAAACGGTATAACCCATGAAGTTACGATGCAGTTCACCTTTCTCTGCGGCGATAAACAGTTCATCTCCCGGCAGCGCAAAATGGTCCATCCCGATCTCGGTATAACCATTCCTGGCGAAGAGCTTTTTACCCAGTTCATACAACCGTCTTTTCTCTTCGTCTTTAGGTAAATCGGCTTCGGAGTAACGGCGTTGTCCCACGCCTTTGATCCAGGGCACATGGGCATAGCTGTAGAAAGAGATCCTGTCCGGCCTCAGCAACATCACCTTGTCAACAGTGTCCTGCATACCGCAGGCGGTCTGTAACGGCAGCCCGTATATCAGGTCGAAATTGATCGCAGTGAACCCGATTCTTCTGGCGTGATCCACCACCTTCTTCACCATTTCGAAAGGTTGTAACCGGTTGATGATTTCCTGTACCCTTGGGTCGAAATCCTGGATGCCGAGGCTTACGCGGCGGAAGCCGAGGTTGTATAATGTCTGCAGATGTTCTGGCGTAGTGTTGCCGGGATGACCTTCAAAACCGAGGGAAGCATCCGGCAGTAATGTGGCATGCTGATAAATACCCTGCAGCAGCATGGTGAGGTTCTCCGGGCTGAAAAAAGTAGGAGTGCCACCGCCGAGATGTATCTCGCGGATACGGGGCCTGCCTTCAAAAGCAGCCACATACAGTTCCCATTCTTTCAGTACCGCCTGCAGGTAGGGTATCTCCACGGCATGGTTGACCGTAATGTGTTTATTGCAGCCGCAATAGGTGCAGAGTTTTTCGCAGAACGGCAGGTGGATGTAAATACTGATACCGTCTTTATGGTTGGTTGCCTGAAACGCTTTTTTCAGCAACGTCTTCCATGCCGGCAGGTTAAAAGTGTTTTCGTCCCAGTAAGGTACGGTCGGATAACTGGTGTACCGGGGAGCTGCGATATTGTATTTGCGGATAAGGTCCATGATCATTAAGGTTTATGACAACAACGTTCTACTACTTTTTCGCTGTGGGCAGACATCACAGGGCTGATATACGGTATGCCGAGGTTGAGGCCCCGCAGAATAAGCAGGACGCCCATAATGCCTACTGCTACCGGTATGAGGGCGCGTATGCGGTTGCGTACGCCGATGCTCACCAGGTGGCTGAACCAGGTGACGGTCATCATCGCCGGCATGGTGCCTGCACCAAAAGCGGCCATAAAGAGACTGCCTTTCCAGGTGGCGCCGGTAGCCACCGCGCCGGCTACTGCCAGGTATACCAGTCCGCAGGGAAGCAGGCCGTTCAGCACACCGATGCCATAGAGGGTGCTGAATCGCTGCTGATGTAATAGTGCACCCAGCGCTGATTTTATTTTAGAGAGATAGATACCGGGGAGATGGCCGCCTTTTGACCGGTATATGCCGGTGTACTGCAGTAATACGATCAGCAGCAGGAGGACACCGATACCGATAGACAGCCATTGTTGCAGGCCGCCGAGGTACAATTGCCGGCCCACCCAGCCAAAGATCATCCCCAGCAAGGCATAGGTGGTGATACGGCCGGCATTGTACAGCAGGATACCTGCCAGTTTCTTCACCCCGTCGAGATGCCGGACCGGCAGTGTGAGCGCTATCGGACCACACATACCGATGCAGTGGAAGCTGCCCAGGAAGCCGAGAATAAGTGCGCCTATCATGACTGATTAGTTAATGTGTAAACTTTCTTCCTGGTAAAACGGTTTGCCGCCGTTTTCCCACTGCACCTTCACAAGGTAGTTGCCTTTGTGGAACAGCTGGCGGTTGATCATCAGCATGCCTTCACTGCTGAGATGCAGCGGCATTTCCACGTCCATGCCGGCATCGGAAGGGCGGTAGAATTTTATCTTACCGGTGATATTGGTGCCATGCAGTTCCTGCGGGAAGGTGATGGCGATACCTTCTGACTGCTGCGCGATGAGTACAGGAGCAGAGAGGGCGCCGGCATTCTTTTTACCGTCTATCACCTGCTGGTATTTCAGCTCTTCCGCGTAGTAATCCTTGGTGACCATGTCTATTTTAGTGCGCATGCTTTTGGTGACCAGCGTCAGGATGCCGGCAGCAAAAACAACAAACACGATGATGATTTTATGTCCCCAGTTCATGATGGTATGATTTAAATGATATAAAGTTTATTGTACAGGCCCGAGGAAGGTGGTGCGCATGCGTAAAAGCCGGTTGTCGCCTTCATACAGACCGATATAAAGGGTGGATTTCCGGTTGCGCAGCGCCGCTTTCGGCACGATGATAAAGAAGGTACCTTCTCCCTGTCCTTCTGCTTTTACGGTGATGGTGCTTTTGCCTACTACTTCCACATGTCCCGGTTCGTCTTCCAGTTTCAGCTGTAAGGGTATTTCGCCGGTGGTTTTGTTAATGAGTTTAATACGGTAGAGGTTAGAGATGCTGTCGGCGCCTCTTTCCTGGTACAGCATGCCGGCGGTGCGCATAATGGTACCGCTGACGGGTTTGCGGCTGGCGAGCATAAAAACGATGGCGCCAAGCAGCAGGGTGAGGATACCGGTGTAGATACGCAGCCGTGGCGTAAAACGCAGGGGCGCCTTCCGGGCGATGCCGTTTTCGGAAGCATAGCGTATCAGCCCGCGGGCGCGGCCGGTTTTATCCATCATATGGTCGCAGGCATCGATGCAGGCGGTGCAGTTCACACATTCCAGCTGGGTGCCGTTGCGGATATCGATGCCGGTAGGACAAACCTTCACGCACTGGGCGCAATCGATGCAGTCACCGGTGGCCCGGGCATCATCTTTACGGAATTTTCCGCGGGGTTCTCCCCTTTCGTAGTCGTAGGCCACGAGGATGGAGTTTTTATCCAGTAATACGCCCTGTAAACGGCCGTAAGGACAAACGATGGTGCATATCTGTTCGCGCATAAAGGCGAATACGCCGTAGAACACGCCGGAGAATACCAGGATGGCGATAAAGCCACCGGTATGTTCAGACAACGGCGCGGTAATAATGTTGCCGAGTGTTTTGGCGCTGATGATATAAGCGAGGAATATATTGGCGATGAGGAAAGACAGTGCGTAAAAAACGATGTGTTTGGCGGTTTTACGGATGATCTTATCAGCGTTCCATGGTTGTTTGGCCAGCATACGCTGGGCGGCGGCATCTCCTTCTATCCAGTATTCTATCCGGCGGAAAAGCATCTCCATAAAGATGGTCTGCGGGCACATCCATCCGCAGAAAAGCCGGCCGAAGGCCATGGTGAACAGAACGATAAAAAGGATAAAGGCCAGCATGGCCAGACCGAAGATGAAGAAGTCCTGAGGCCAGAAGATAGCACCGAACAGGATGAATTTGCCTTCCACTACATTGAGCAGCAATAAAGGCCTGCCATTTATGGAGATAAACGGCAGGCTGAAAAAAACACTAAAATAAAAGATGCTGAGGAAGCTCCGGATATTATAGTAGCGGCCTTTCGGTTGCTGGGCAAAAATCCAGTTGCGCTTTCCCTGCTTATCAACTGTGGCTAAACTGTCTCTGAACGTATTGCTGTCGGCCATGACTTTATTCTTTTACACCTTGTGGTTCTTTAGGATTGGGAGGGTTGCTGCCATGAATGGATTTCACGTAGCTGGCCAGCTGGGCCAGTTGTTTCGGTGAAAAATCTTCCTGCCATGCTTTCATCCCTTTGTCGGGCACGCCGTACTTGATGGTTTTAAACACCTCATTGATTTTACCGCCGTGCATCCAGTAATCATCTGTGAGGTTGGGGCCTACTACGCCCTGTCCCTGTGGCCCGTGGCACGGAGCGCAGCTGGCAACGAATATTTTACCTCCTGCTGCGAGATCGTCCGCGTTGTCCATCATTTTCACATTGTTTTCATCGATGTTATTGGCGGCGTTCTTCAGGTATTCGGCTTTGGCGACGGCTGCTTTTTCTTCCGCCATGGCGAGCTCCTGCAACTGATTGGGGGCGGAATGGGATATCTCCGTGCGCCAGAAGTATACTACGCCGAAACAGATGCTGAAGATGAAACCCCACTTCCACCAGGGCGGTGTGGGGTTGTTCAGCTCACGGATGCCATCGAAGTCATGGCCCATGTCTTCTTCTGTTTCGGACGTAGCATCCAGGGTCCTGGTTTTGTTGATTTTTTCCAGCCAGGAGATGCGTGGTTTGGCCGGCGTAGCAGCATCAGCAGCAGCCTGGCGTTTGCGCTTGCTTTTGATACCGGCCAGGAAGCGCAGTACAAAAAGCAGGGAGATGATCACCGCGATTTCCAGCACAACAATGGACACTAACAGGTATAGGGAGGACTGGGATAGTGGCGTATAATAAGAAGATGCTTCCGGAGCCGCGGTGGCAGCGTTTGCCGGCAGGCTTGCTGCCAGGGAAAGCGTTACCAGCAGGAGGATCGCCGGCAGTTTGGCGGCTTCTCTTTTCATTCTTTCACGATAAAGGTCCATCGCGCCCACCACAGCGTTGCCAAGGATGGCGATCACCAGTACCAGCCCGATGATGACCGTCAGCAGCACCAGCGCTACCGGATCTTTCAGCTCGGAAGGCGGCTTGGGGCCGTTGGCCAGTGCGGACAGGCTGCATAACAGGCTGCCGCTGAGTGTATATAAAAGCTTCCTTTTCATATGTATCGTTTATAGGCTTTGGGTTTCATCATTATCTAAGGGGATGCGGCTGATCTGATCTACCATGTTACGGTCTGCCCGGAACGCCCAGAAGGCGGCGAAGACAAAGAAAATGGAGAAGATCAGCAGGGAAGCCATCGGGTAGATGCTGACACCGGCAATTGATTCCAGATAATTAATGAACTTCATGGTCCTGTGTTTTTATGTTGACTAAAAATCGTTTTTGTCGTTGCTGCCGGTGCTGGCGTCCGCAGTAGCGGGCTTAGGTGCCGGCGCCATTTTGATATCCTTGCCCATCCGCTGCAGGTAGGCGATCAGCGCTACAATTTCACGGTCTGCTTTAATGGGCAGTTTGTCTTTCTCCAGGGTGGCGGCGATGCTGGCAGCCTGTTTGTCGAGATCAGCGAGCGCCTGTTTTTCGTAGCCGTCTGCATAAGGCACGCCCAGTTTCCGCATCACGTTGATCATTGCGGGCGTTTTACCCCTGTCGATACGCTCTTCAAACAGCCACGGATATGGCGGCATGATAGAGCCGGGAGACATGGAGGTGGGGTCCAGCATGTGGTTATAGTGCCAGCTGTCGGGGTATTTACCGCCTATCCTGGCCAGATCCGGACCGGTGCGTTTGGAGCCCCACTGGAACGGGTGATCATAGATGAATTCTCCGGCTTTGGAGTACTCGCCGTAGCGGGCCACCTCGTCGCGGAAAGGACGGATCATCTGAGAGTGACAGGTGTAACAGCCTTCCCGGATGTAGATATCGCGGCCGTGCAGTTCCAGCGGCGTATATGGTTGCACGCTGCTGATGGTCGGGATATTGCTGCGGATGAGGAAGGTGGGCACCATTTCCAGGATGCCACCGATGGCTACGATCACAAGACTGAACACTACCAGCTGTATAGGACGGCGTTCGATCCAGTTGTGCCAGTGCGCTTTGCCGTGTGTGGCGATCACTTTCGGCAGCGGGGCAGCTTCTGCTGCTTCATCGGCTACGAAAGAACCGCGGCGGATTGTTTTCCAGAGGTTCACTATCATCAGCCCCAGGCCGCTTACATACAGCAGACCGCCGAAGGCGCGCAGGGCGTACATGGGAACGATGGTGGTCACCGTTTCGAGGAACTGGTATTTCAGCTGTCCTTCTTCGGTGAACTGTTTCCACATCATGCTCTGCGTGAAGGCAGCCCAGTACAGCGGAATAACGTAGAAGATAATGCCGAGGGTGCCGATCCAGAAGTGGGTGTTGGCCCATTTGCGGGAGTACAGCTGTGTAGAGAAAATACGTGGTATCATCCAGTAGAGGATGCCGAAGGTCAGGAATCCGTTCCAGCCCAGTGCGCCTACGTGAACGTGGGCGATGGTCCAGTCGGTATAGTGGCTGATGGCGTTCACATTTTTAAGTGACAGCATCGGTCCTTCGAAGGTGGCCATACCATAGCAGGTAAGCGCTACCACGAAGAACTTCAGGATGGCGTCTTCCCTTACACGGTCCCATGCGCCACGCAGGGTCAGCAGACCGTTGAGCATACCGCCCCAGGACGGTGCGATCAGCATGATGCTGAAAACGGTGCCGAGGGATTGTGCCCATTCCGGCAAAGCGGTATACAGCAGGTGGTGCGGGCCAGCCCATATATAGATAAATATCAGTGACCAGAAGTGGATGATAGACCAGCGGTAAGAATATACCGGCCTGTTGGCCGCTTTGGGTACAAAGTAGTACATGAGGCCGAGGTAGGGCGTGGTCAGGAAGAACGCTACCGCGTTGTGACCATACCACCACTGTACCAGTGCGTCCTGTACGCCGGCGTACCAGCTATAGCTTTTAAACAGCGACAAGGGATACTCGAAAGAGTTGATAATGTGCAACATAGCGATGGCTACCCAGGTACCGATGTAAAACCAGATGGCCACATACAGGTGGGATTCGCGCCGGCGCAGGATGGTGCCCAGCATGTTGGCGCCAAACACTACCCAGATGAGGGTGATAGCGATGTCGAAAGGCCATTCCAGTTCGGCGTATTCCTTGCCGGTAGTATATCCCAGGAAAAGCGTCAGCGCGCCGCCGGCGATGATCGCCTGCCATCCCCAAAAGTGGATTTTACTCAGCAGGTCGCTGAACATACGGGCTTTACACAGCCGTTGCAGCGAGTAGTAAACACCCATGAAAATACCGTTGCCCACAAAGGCGAAGATCACGGCATTGGTGTGTACGGGCCTGAGACGCCCGAAGGTAGTTGGCGCGAAGCCCAGGTTAAGCTCCGGCATTACCAGCGTAAGGGCTGCCCAGAGCCCTGCCAGCATGCCGATCAGCCCCCAGAACACACAAGCGTAGGCAAACCATTTTACCGTGCGGTTGTCGTAATAAAATTTTTCGAGAGACATAGTGCTGTTTATTGTTGCTTAATAGATGGCTTATTTGCGTTTATTCGTTGGTGTTATCCTTTTTATCTTCGAAGAGAATACGGTGTGCGGGAGAGAAATCATCTTCAAACTGTCCGTTCTTTACCGACCAGATGAAGGCGGCCAGAAAGCCTGCTGCTACTAAGAGGCTGGCGCCAAGTAAAAGAATAATTACGCTCATAACAGTATTATTTAACCAGTAAAAACCGGGTTGTTTCCAAAGCCTGCAAGGCATGTTTTTCGTTGGCGCCGAATGTCAGCACGTCGCCGGTTTCCAGCACCGTCACTTCGTCTTTCAGCATAAAAGCCACTTTCCCTTCCAATATCAGTACCATCGCATCTGCAGGGGATACATGCGGCGGGATCTGATGTCCCTGCTGCATGATGATGAGGGTGGCCTCTGTTCTCCTGCTTTTCAGCAACAACCGGCTTGTTACTTTTCCGGTCCCCTCTTCCTGTAATACGTTCATGGTTTTCATCAGCATAAAATCATGATATGTGCAAATCAGATAAGCATAGATCGCCCGTTATGCACAGGCAGCCTTGTTTTTTCAGGCTGCCCGTACATCCATTTCAACCGGGCATTAATACTGGCGCTTTTAAGATTTCACGGTGTGTATGTTGTGTTGATAGCAAAGGTAACAGCAACGGCAAGGCACTGCAATGACATTGCTCAATCAGGAATATGATTTTTGTCAGACATTTCTCCTGATGCTTGTCCGGCAAGCCTTTTACCCTGCCATTCGCTCAGCAGGTAAGTCATCAGTACAATGCTGATGGAGCTGGCAGGCATTAATATAGCCGCTACCAGCGGAGAAAGCAGTCCCTGTACGGCAAAGTAAAGGCCGGTAATGTTGTATGCCAGGGAAAGTATGAAACTGGCCAGGATGATGCGTTTGTTGGCTTTGCACAGTTGTACGAAAGATAGTAACAACGGCAGTTGCCTGGCTTCGAGGATACCATCGCTGGCAGGTGTGAAGTTGTTGCTGTCTTCTGTGAGGGAAATGCCGATATCGCTCTGTTTCAGGGCGCCGGCGTCATTCAGCCCGTCCCCTATCATCATTACCTTTTTACCCTGTTGTTGCAGGGAGATGATATACGCCAGTTTATCAGCAGGTTGCTGTTCAAACAGCAACGTGGTTTCATGGCCCATGAGCCTGCGCAGGTTCATGGCTTCCCGGTCATTGTCGCCGGAGAGCACAGACAGCGGGTATTGCTGCTGCAGCTGTTTCAGCAACGGCCGGATACCGCTGCGGTAGTTGTTGTGAATGGTGAAGAGGCCTGTCAGCTTATCGTTGAAAGACAGGTATACGATGCTGCCGTCTACCTCTTCTTTGCGGTGTGCCCCGGTAAATTCGGCGTTGCCGATCCGGATGAAATTACCTTCTACCCATCCGCATATGCCTTTGCCGGTAACATCCCGGAACTCGCGTACAGGCATTAACGTTGTTGTGTTGCAATAGGCGGCGATAGCCTTGCTGAGCGGGTGGGTGGACTGCCGGGCGAGGCTGGCGATCAGGCTCTCCTGGAAAGGGCTGAGCGTATCGCCGTAATATTTAACGTCACTGCCGGTTTTGCCGGTGAGGGTACCGGTTTTGTCGAACACGATGTGGGTGGTGTTGGCGAGATTTTCTATCGCCTGCGCATTGCGGAGATACAGGTGGTGCCGGCTCAGGATACGCAGGATATGTCCGTTGGTGAAGGAAGATGCCAGCAGCAGCGCACAGGGACAGGCGATGATCAGGATGGCGGTTACGGCAGGCCATATACGGGAAGGATCATGAAATCCCCAGTAGGTGGCGCTGAGTGCGGCGATGAGCAGTACCACCCAGGTGAAGTTGCGGCCCAGCAGGTGCACAAAAGACACGTGTTTTTCTTCTTTGTTCTTCAGCTCGTCGCGGTTCCAGAGGCTGGTCAGATAACTCTGCGCCACCTCTTTGATGGTGAGTATTTCGATGTTGCCTTCCAGTTGCCGCCCGCCGGCGTAGATGATCTCGCCTACGGATTTGTTGACCGGCGTGGCTTCTCCGGTCACAAAGCTGTAGTCGATCAGCGCTTTGCCGCGGACGATGATGCCATCTGCAGGTACCAGTTCATTGTTATGTATGAGCAGGGTATCGCCTGTTTTGATATCCGGTAAGGCGGTGGGCACTTCTTTTTCTTCGCGTATAACGCTGACGGCTATAGGGAAATATGCCGTGTAGTCACGGTCAAAGGACAGACCCTGGTAAGTTTTATCCTGGAGGATACGCCCTATCAGCATAAAGAACACGATGCCGGACATAGAGTCGAAATAGCCGGCCTGGCCTTGCGTAACGTCTACTACGCTGCGGATGAAAGTCACCACCACAGCGAGCACGATGGGTACGTCGATATTGAGGAAGCCGTGTTTCAGGCCGCTCCAGGCGGACTTAAAGAACACCTGTGCGCTGTAGAAAAATACCGGTAACGCCAGTACGAGGTTCATGTACTGGAAAAGGCGGTTCATGCCGGCGTCGGTGTGGCCGCTGCCGGTGAAATATTCGGGGAAGCTGAGCAGCATGATGTTGCCGAAGCAGAAGCCTGCTACGCCCAGCTGGTAGATAAGATGGCGTTTTATGCCCGGTTTCTTATGTTGCAGGTCCTGCAGGCTGATGTACGGTTCGTAACCGATGGCGGTGAGCACTTCTGCAACGTGCCGCAGCGAGGTTTGTGTTTCAGAGAAAATGATCACCGCTTCTTTCTTGCTAAAGTTGACGGTTACACGTTGAATGCCTTTGTCGAGCCGGTGCAGGTTCTCCAGCAGCCACAGGCAGGAGCTGCAGTGGATATGCGGAATATAGAAATTGACATGGGTCTGGCTATCGTCCCTGAACTGTACCAGCTGTTGCTGTATCTTTTCATCTTCCAGGAAGGCGAATTTATCTTTTCTGACGGTAATGCGTTGATTTACACCCGGTTTGTTGTTCAGGTCATAATATTCACAGAGGTCATGCTGGTTGAGTATTTCGTAGACCAGTTTACACCCTTCGCAGCAAAAAGTTTTTTCCTGGATGATGATGTCGCGGTTGTGGCAATCTTCCCCGCAGTGGTAGCAGGTTACTTGTACGTCAGAATAGGTAGCCATGATTTAGTCGATGCTTACGGTGTTAAAAATTTCATCCTGCCGGATAATGATGGTGTTGGCGGGCAGTACGGCCGGGTACAGGATGTTTTGAGCGATATAGTGCCACTGTTGCAGCAGTTGTTCAACGGTGTACATATCGCTGAGGCATATTTTATAAGCGGGGCTCCAGTGGCCTTGCAGCAGGTAGTTACCGGTTACCTGGCGGAGTTTCTGGAGCAGCAGCATAATTTTATCGAACGATTGCCGGATACCGTCGTACGCCGTGGGTTTGAGGCTTTTGCGGCCTTTTTTGTGGATGGCGGCGTTGCGGATGACCGGGAAGATGAGCGTGGTTTCCTTGCGCATCAGTTGTGATACTTCGGTCAGCATTTTAGCAAACAGCAGTTGCTGGAGATCTGCGGTGGCCGGGGCAGTTGGGTCGTCCTGCCTTTCCAGGTTAAACCAGGCCATTACTTCCTCTGCGGTACGTTCTATCGGTTGGTGGAACTTGCTCACGACCACGTCGCAGAGTGCGGCGGGTGTCAGTTCGTGAAAGTTGATGATAGCATATGGATGCATGGATGGATGGTATTTTTGATGTTACAAAAGTACCGGTACACCCATCCCTGTGGAATGATATGTATCAAGGTGGAGTATGATATTTGTCAGTAGTCGGCCGGAGCAGCGGCTAGTCCTGGAGATTGGCAGTTTTTACGATCTGCTGGAGGTCGAGGAGGCGTATTTTTTTACCTTCCAGCTCTATCATGCCGTCTTTTTTGAATTCGGAGAGCAGGCGGATGGCGGATTCGGTGGCGGTGCCAACGAGGTTGGCGATTTCTTCGCGGGAGAGGCGGACGCTGAGGGTATGGCCGTCGGCTTCCACGCCATAGGTTTCTTTGATGAACAGCAGGGTTTCTGCCAGTCTTTCCCGCACCGGTTTCTGGGCGAGGTGGGTGATTTTCAGTTCCGCTTTCCGCAGTTCGCTGGAGAGGATGCGCATCATTTCGAAAGACAGGGAGGCATCTTTCTGCAGGATGCTCATAAACAGGTCTTTCGGTACAAAGCAGATGGAAGAATCTTCGAGGGCGGTAGCGGTGGCGGTATAGCGTTCGTTGCTGAGCAGCGCTTTGTATCCCATGATATCGCCGGCTTTTACGAGGCGGATGATCTGTTCGCGGCCATCGTCGCCGCTGTGGGACAGCTTTATTTTACCGTCGTTGATACAGTAGACACCAAAAGGGTATGCGCCTTCATGGAAGATCACCTGACCTTTTTTGTACACAGAGCATACTTTGGCCTGGTCAATCTGTTCCAGATTGCACTGTTCCGCCTTGCAGAAAATGGAGGAAAAACGGTCCCTGCAATGTTGGCAAGCAGGATTTTGAATTGTGCTACCCATATCAATCTGCAAAAGTACTAATTTACAGCTCCTTAACCAAAGCAAATGCTGTCGTGTCGTTAAATTATTATGTAATTTATAAACCATATGAGGTGCTGTCCCGGTTTACGCCGGAAGGGGATAAATCCTGCCTGGCAGATTACTTTAAAGTGCCCCGGGATGTGTATCCGGTGGGGCGATTGGACTATGACAGCGAGGGCTTGTTGTTGCTCACGAATGACAAGTCATTGAATAACAGGCTGCTGATGCCACAGTATGCCCATGAGCGGGAATACTGGGTGCAGGTAGACGGGGCGGTGACCGATGCCGCGGTGCGGCAGCTGCAGGAAGGGGTGGACATCACGGTGGACGGCAGGCTTTATCATACAAAGCCTTGCCAGGCGGAGATCTTTGCTGAAGAACCTTTTTTGCCGGCGCGCAACCCTCCTATCCGTTTCCGGAAGAACATTCCGGCGCCCTGGCTGCGGCTGGTGCTTCATGAAGGAAAAAACAGGCAGGTGCGTAAGATGACGGCGGCCACCGGCTTTCCTACGTTGAGGCTTGTCCGTTACCGCATGGAAGAAATAACAATAGCGGGAATGCAGCCGGGTGATATGGTGCAGCTGAGCCGCAATACCGTTTCAAAATGGAAAAAGCTGTTTGTTGTATAAATTTGTATATAATTAGGGAACGCTTTTTGAAATAATTTTGGCTTGTTTTTTTGTATTTTTATAAATTATGTTTGACAAGCAACAAA
>NZ_CAMLHC010000060.1 GCF_946479755.1 uncultured Chitinophaga sp.
TAGTGGAATCATCATAACAACCAAATTCAGTACAGTAAAGGTTTTTGACAGATTTTCTATCAAAATGATACGATTAAAATCAACGTGCGACTCAGATGCTATTTTCGATTAGGAAGACTTACAAAGTGATACTTTTTATGTCAAATGATGAAATTTATTTTCATTTTGATCCGAAAAAATTCTTTTTTACAGGACAAGATAATGGAGACATTACTTATCCGTCAAAGGTAGCAGCTGCGGCTCAAATGCAAAGACACCCTTCTGACCGGTCGTATCCCGTAACACAGCCGCCGCCAGCAACCTGCACGCCGGCTCCACCACCGAAACATGGTCCTTACCAGGCATCACGTAAAAACGAAGGTCCTTCTCCCCCACCCCGGTTGCCTGCTCTTTCCACCATCTCATGTGAAACAAATATCCTTCTGCTCCTCCCAACACATATACAGGCCTACGAATAGACCTCAGCCATTTTACCGGCGTCCGCAACTCTATCTCGCGGATATCGAAAACACTATATGTCAGCGAATCTTCATCCGACTGGTGGTCATTCATGATTATCATCGGGTTAAAGCTAAACACCGCCCGGAACCGACTGCTGCACTCCGCTGTCAGCATTGCCTCGGTAGCGCCAACACCAACTCCGCCCAGGTATATACGTTCCGGATCTATTCCCGGTTGTTGCGCCAGAAAATCCGCAGCGGCCACAATATCATCCACCTCCCCGAAACCGGATTCCACGTACCCCGGATTACCACTTCCACCCCGTAAGGCAGGGTACATCATCACAATACCGGCTTCCCTGAACGGCGCCCCTGTCTCTGTATCACCGATGCTATTCGTCAGCCCATCATTGATCCATATGATTGCCGGATGCAACCGGCCATCCTTTGGCACCTTACTCAGGTAAGCTACCATGTTACCCAAGGCCGTAGGATAATATACCAGCGAAAACAGCCGCTTCGGCACAGGCGTATCCGCCATATGCCGCTTTCGCACCAGTTCTGTCACAAACCCCTGGCGCTCCAGGACCAGCTCCGTCAACCCGGTATCCGCCGGCGGCGGCTCCGCCGGAAACGGCCGCTCGATCCTGGCAGTATAAAGACCTCCGTATATGCCCAACAGTATCAAGGAAAAGAAAACAGCCAACGAACGATAAACAGCTTTCATAGATAGGATTTGTCGCAAAGGTAATAGCTCCATATACAAATTTTAATATCTTTGCGCCCGATACCTACGAAATAAACATATGTCAACCTGCAGATCCCTTACCCTGTCAGCCCTGATGCTGTGCTGCCAAAGTATTGTAGCCCAAACTAAGCCCATCTACAATTACAAGGACCTTTCCCATGCCTACTACGAGCGCCAGAAAGACTCCCTGAAAAAAACATGGACCTGTCCCGCTGTCTACAAAGACAAAGAGACCCAGAAAAAGTACAAGGATATATGGAACGAACGCACCGACTTCGTCACCGAAGCCATTGACAACGACGGCTACCTGTACGAAGTGGAAATACAAACTTATCTTGATGGCATCGTCCGGCAAATCGCTGCTGCCAATCCCAAACTGATTCCCCAGGCCCCGATGCTGCTGATTGACCGTAACACATCGGTCAACGCGTACGCTACCGGCAGTAACCTCCTGGCGGTCAATATCGGCCTGCTGGCCTTCTCCCGCACCCGGGAGGAGCTGGCCCTGGTACTGGCACACGAAATGGCCCATAACGCGCTCCAACACCCCGAAAACGGGATGAAGAAACGCGCCGAGTGGTTCACCTCCGAAGAGTACAAACAGTCGCTGAACGCGGTATTAGACTCCCGCTACGAACGCCTCACCCGCCTGAAGAAAGTGTTCGAAGGCTATTCTTTCGACAGGAGCAAACACCAGCGGTATCATGAAGGGGATGCAGACTCTCTGGCTATCGTCTTGCTGAAAAACAGCCATATCGGGATCGACCCTACGGTGTTCCTGCGGCTGGACAGCGCCGATATCCAGTACCGGCAGCCACTCAAAAAACACCTAAAAGACTATTTTTCGGCCTATCAACTGCAGGTGGAAGACAGTTGGATGGTGAAACGCACCCGGGGACTCTCGGCCAAAGCGTATAATTTCAACAACACCAGCACCGGCCTCGCCGATTCCCTGAAAACACACCCCGACTGCCAGGACCGGTACAACAAAACCCGGCACGAGCAAACCAACGCCCCGCTGACACCCATCCCGGCTACCCTGCGGAACAAAGCTATGAAGATGATGGTCTGGAGCATCTACTGTAATGGTAACATGACCGCCGCCCTGTACCGCATCTTCCTGGAGAAAGACCGCGGCAACAACGACCCGTGGTATGATTTTATGTTCAGCAACGTGATGTCCGGCCTCTACTACGCCGACCAGAAGTTGAATCGTTTCAACGCCATCGCGGTAAAGCCCAAGGAATACATCTCCAATAGTTATTACGAGCTGGAAACGATGTTCGAACAGATGCCCCGGGAAAAACTGGAAGCTTTCCATCATTCCCTGCAACAGGCGCCTTTCTGGAGCAGCATGACACCTTCCGAGCACGGATTCAAATCCCTGATCAATACCCTCGTGTCCAATGCCGGCGACAACGACAAACAAAAGGCAGCGGCCAAATCATTCACCGCCAGCTTCCCCGACAGCCCGTACTGCGAATTCGCTACACCCTTTTCAAAAAAATAAACAGTAACCGTTTCCATTATTTATCCCACAATTATCATCATGAAACATGTTATCATCGCATGCGCCCTGCTGCTGTCCGTCATCCGCAGCACCCATGCCCAAACCCGCGTATTCAAGGAAGTAGGCAACGAGATCTCCTCCTCCATGCGCGCCATCACCCAGGACGGCGCCCTGGTAGGCTACCTCGTTTTCACTGAACTGGAAAAGGCAGACAAAGACTCGTTCAACTACAAGCTCACCATCATGGATGAGAACCTGAATGACATCGGAAAAGTAAACTTCCGCGAAATGAAGCTGGACCTCCAGTCCGTAGCTTTCGAGCAGGATGTGCTCTGCCTGGCTTACATGAAAAGTAACCTCCTCGGTTATACGTACGACCACCGCAGGGAGAAAAAAGACGCTATCAAAAAAGGTTACCTGGCGGTTTACACCCAGTTCATCGACCTCACCGGCAAGATGCTGAAAACAAATACCATCAAGGTAAACACAGACCTGAAAGGTAACTTCTCCAACGCCTCTACTTCCATCGGCTCCGGTGGCATGAAAGAGTCCCTGCGGGTAAGTAACGTCAATGGCAAAGGCTTCGCCTGTTTCTTCGGCGACGACCGTGGAAAATTCCTTTATGCCTACGACAAAAACGGCAACCAGACCTGGCACAAAAGAGTGGGCCTTGAAGATGCCGACTACAACATGCTGGTATCCGGCCACGACGTATATTTCCTGGTCCATCACAGAGACCCCACAGTAGAAGGTGGCTACGCTATCCAGGGCTATGGTCTCGATGACAGCACCACCATCTCCCGTCAAAATCTGAAAGACAAAAAAGGAAATCAGCTGCGGGTACTCTCCTTTACCAACAACCCGGCTACCGGCAAACCTTACGTATCCGGTGCTATTATCAACCCACGTAGAGGAAAAGGGCCGGTATTTCTCCGCACTATTGCGAAAGGCCGTTACACCGGTCTGTTTACCCTCAACATCGACGGACGTGGCCGCGACAGCATGAAGCCTGTCTACACTTATTGGAAAGATCAAACAGCATTGACAAACACTAAAGGCCGCTTTAACCACAACAAATCTTTCCTGATGGCTGGTCCTTCTTTCAAGGATTTCGCAGGCAACACTTATTTCACCGGCACCGCTGCCAAACGCACCATCAACACCGGCCTGGTGATCGCCGAAGCCGCTACGCTTCCACTGATCATACCACCGATTTATATGCTGAGCTTAGGTGGTACCCGCAAGTTTATTGCCCGTGAATCGATGGTATTGAAACAAACACCGGAAGGTGTACTGTCGCTGGACAACAGCATACCCGTAGCCAACAGCCGGGGTATTGCGGCAAAAATCGCTACGGAAATGATGGACAACAAGTCTTACTACAGCCTCCATTCTCCGGAGAAAAAGGCAACCTACCTGATCATCACAGAACAGAAAAACATCACCCTCTATCACGTAGAGGCAAAGAAAGTAATACGCACTATTCCGCGCAAGGACGGCAGTATAGAAACACTGATCTTCCCTGCGAAAGAAGGACACGTGCTGGTAGCGGAATATAATAAGAAAGAGAAGTCAAGAAAGTTTTCGATAGAAGCGTTGTAAAATTACGAAGCGGCGGGACATTTCCGTCGCTTCTGCAATAAGACAACATCTTCATGATAAAATATGACCGTAGAGTATCTATTTATCGCCACGAACGATGTTAGCGGTTTATGTTGGCTAAAAAAATTGCTTAGCTGTAGAATCTAACGTAACTTGAAGCAGTATCCTAAAGATAATTATCGCGTGAATCTTGGCACCAATGCTAAATAGCTAGCGGCAAGTATTGCCCCGCATACAGAACGGTCTTTGCACTGATAGCTCCTCCCCTATTTCAAATACTGTATCTACTTGTAAAAAACAAACCTTAACCCTCAAATAACACAAATTGCACAATTATGAAAAAGAAAATTATTATCCTTATGTCGTTGACATTAGGTGTGGCAATGGTCTCCGGACATTTGGCCTCCCAAGCAAGATTAGCGAATCGTATTTACATTCACAGAGAGGGCGATCCGCCAGATATTTGCTGTTTAACCCTAACCGGACGGACCTTTATCGCTAATCCGACTGGACCACACTTAGCGACCACCTTACTATGCGCCCCCTGTGTTCGCGGCACAATAGTTACGGTAATCAACTAATCCTCTTTAGCCTCTATCAAACAGAATAGACGCAATCTTCTCGCTTACCTCGCATTAAGTACATCAAAATAAAACCCGTTACTATGCAAGGGTTCAAGTACATTAGATACAACAATCCCTCCGCACTGAAAAGTATGGAGGGATTTCATTTTTATATTCAACCCAAGCGGTTGATATCTATTCTTCACAATTATTTCCAGCTCCGTTAGAGAACTGAGACATCAATACACCCCATTCAACGCCAGCTCATACGTCGCCTTCGCTCCCGGTATACCTCCGCCTATTTCCAGCTTCTTCGTCAGTGTGGTCGCCGGCAGGCTCACATGATACTGCCCGTCTTTGTCTTTAGTCACGGTAGCAGTACCTGCGGCGCTATAGCCATACAACACTGCGCCGGTGCTCACGGCGGTACCTACGGTACAATCGATCACGATGATGTTACGGGTAGGACTCGCCGTAGCCATTTCGGTGGTACCAAGGGTATACTGTCCTTCACCGTGGTTGTAGAAAGTAATGGTGACAGTGCTGCCGGAGAAAGCGCCGTAGTTGCCCCCATCACCGGAGGTGGTGACGGCGATGCCGGTGATGATACCATCGGCGGGCGCGGGGGTGGATGTCTGGGAAGAGGCGCCTCTTACGTAGGTGTTAGCTCCTAGTTTCCAGGTAGCGTCGCCATCACTGGAAGGCGTGGGATCATTCTTTTTACCGCAGGAGAACAAAACGGCGGAAAACAGCGCTAGCAGGAGTAGTACGGTCTTTTTCATGTATTTTTTTTGGGTTAAAATTTATGGTTGTCTATAAAAAGGAAAAAGCCCCGCCATCTTGCGACGACAGAGCTTAAAGCTTGATGCGAAACTAAAATTAAAATCGTTAAGAGACAAATTATTTTTCGGGCAGGATTATATCCTGCCGTCCCGTAAATCCTTTACCAGGTTAAAGACTTTTAATCGCTTATAGCTCCTTTTTTATATACTCCATTCCCTGCCGGTAACTCGTTATCCTAAAATCAGGGAACCGCTGCTTAAACTTTGATGAATCAAATAAGTTATCGTAAGCATACCGGGGCAACAGCTCCTGTATCTCCGCGGCTTTCTTGCTGAAGATAGCACCGAGCTTCAGCACGACTTTCGGAATAACGGTATAAGACAACTCCCGCTGAAAAACATCGGATGCGAGGGCGACAAACTGCCGGTAGGTAAGCCTGTTATCATCACAGGGCAGGTGCCATGTTTGGCCGTAGGCGTCGGGGGTATTGCCGATCAGCGCCGTAGCGCGACTGGCATCGGGCGTCCATATCAGCGTTCTTAAAACATCGTCGCGAAGCAGCACTTTCAGCTTTTTATGTTGTCGGATGGCATCAAAAATAAAGGTATTGGTGATGCTCTGTGTTTTTCCGGGACCATAGAACTCCGGCGCACGGCAGATCACCGCTGTTATCTGCCCGGCGTTCATTTCCGACAGGAGCATTTCCGCCATGGCTTTCCGCACCATCCCCTTTTTTCCTACGGGGGCAAACGGTGTTTGCTCCGTCAGCACCTGTGCGTTTTGGGGATACATGTAGGTATTGTCGAAGAAGACCAGTTTGCTTTGATGCTTCTTACAGGCGTTGATCACGTTGCGCATGATGACAGGAAACTGCTCCTCCCACATGCGCGTGTCCATTGGCAAGCCAAGGGTAAACCAGGCGATCTCGCTGCCGGCAACGGCTTCCTCCGCTTTGGTGCCATCCAGCAGGTTGGCGGCCAACAGCGTGTCTGTATCGTTCACCTTGCGGGGATGCCGGCTCACCAGCCTGATATCGGAAGTGTACTTCCGTTTCAGTTCCCTGGCCAGTTCTTCGGCAATTTGCCCGTTTGCTCCGAGTATTGTCTGCATATGACATTATTTATTTTGCCATCTCCCGTATCACCACTTTAGCCATCGCTTTTGAGCTGAAGGGATTCTGCCCGGTAACCAGGTTTCTGTCCACCACTACGTTAGACGTCATGGGGATAAAAGCTTTCTGATAATCGACGCCTCTTGCTTTGAGGGCAGCTTCCAGGTTAAAGGGCACTTTCTTTTTGCGCCGGGCGATGCTTTCTTCAAACCAATCGAACCCGGTGAGTTTTTTGCCTTTGATGAGGTATTCGCCATTGGATAACCGGGCGTTCAGCAAACCGCCTACGCCATGACAGATAGCGGTGATCATTTTACCGCGCTCATAATGCTCGCTGATGATTTTCTGCAGCAGCACATTTTCCGGGAAATCATACATGGTGCCATGTCCGCCGGCCAGGTAGATACAGTCGAACTGCTGGTCGGCTATTTCCTGCAGACTTTCGGTGTGTTGTAACAGGTCCCGGAAGGCGGCGTCTTCCCAATAGGCTTTTGTGATGCTGTCCAGTACCAATGGTTTCAGGCTTTCGGGGTCGACAGGCGTGTTGCCTCCCGCAGGACTTGCGATCGTGATGTCATACCCTTCGTCTCCGGCGCTGTGGTAGATGTGCGTAAGTTCGCTGAGCCATAATCCGGTGGGCGTATGTCCGTCTGCGTACCTCTCAACATTCGTTACTACTAGTAAGATCTTTTTCGTTTGGTCATTCATAAAAGAGGGCTGTGAAAGGAGTAGGAAAATTTTGGTCGACTGGTGATCCTATAAAGTTAACGGAAAAATCGCCTCATGACATAAAAAAAGCGCTCAAAAACGATTGTTTTTGAGCGCTTTTATCTTCGATGGCCGGAGGAACTAGTCCTTCAGGCCGAGATAGGCTTTTACTGCTTTATAGTCCTTCCAGTCGACCGTATTGGATTTCCGGGCGGTGGTACCGCCGGGAATGAGGATATACCGGTATTGCAGCCTTTTTAACCCGGTATTATCCGTATACGTGCCCGCATTCATGCTGGCGTAGAACTCAAGGGTCTCTTTATAGGCGACATACCGGATAAAAGCACCACTCAGTTCAGTATAGGGCAGGGAGGTGATGGTGGGATCGGCTGCCGTGGTGAAGTTGAGGTATACTTTCACTTCTCCCTTGTTCAGGATGTCGGCAGTCAACTTAGGAGCATCGACAAAGGCAAAGTAACCGATAGTGTCTATTTTACCGCCGGCGGTGTGAATAGTATCGGGTTTGTAGGCCACATCGAGCCAGTCGGAGTAGATAACGTTGGCGGTGCCTGGTTCGCCCTGCGGGCCGCCCGGGCCACCGGCACCGGTATCGCCCTTGTCGCCTTTATCACCTTTTTGCCCTTGCTGGCCGGCAGGACCAGGATCTCCGTCTTTACTGCAGGAGGTAGTAAACAGGACCGCTGTTGCGATGAGCAACAGGAAAGGCAGGGAGTACAATAATCGTTTCATGGATCAGAGAATTTAAATTTTGGAGGTTTATAATCTGAAAATTGGCTAAAACAAGCTGAATAGGTGAAGTCGGTATAGGGTGCTGCTATAAAGAAAATCCCCTGATGATCGAAGACCATCAGGGGAGGGGCGAGGCAAAGTTTACAACTTTCGACACTTTTTGCCCATAATCTGGCCTCTATATCGGCATTTATTGGGAAATATTCCCGAGTTTGGTTTAAACTGAAAAGTGGAAAATAAATAGAGGGAAGTCAAATACACTTCCTTACACTTAATCAGTTCTTCTCTTTGACCTGCTTTCAACTGACCTTCAACTATACAAATATGTCAATCTACAGACCCCTTACACTGTCAACTCTGATACTGTGTTATCAAAGTATGTAACCCAAACTAAGCGCGTTTTCAACTTCTGGAACCTCTCCAATTTTATTACGCGAACGACAGAAAAACTCCCAGAAAAAGCCTGAACCGTCCCGCTGTCCATAAAGTGAACTTATCCCCGATTGCAATCTGGCGTGAACTCATCCACAGCAGTAATATGAATGGTTTCTGTTACACGATAAATTTGTATATCAATGAGAATTCATATAACTTTCAATCCGTAAACAAACCAGCTTCATATAACTCCTTATGCCAGGCCCTCCTTCAATGCACAATTGTAAACGATAGGTTGCTAATGCCAATTTATCCGAATAACAACTTATCGGAAATAGACATTACTCTCAAAAGCCAAATATTGCAGCTGGATTTTTCATCTTAATAATTTTTCACTATGAAAAAGACTATTATTTTGTTGTCTCTGACAGCCATTGTGGCTATTACTGCTGGGAATATAGCTTCAAAAGCACGAGCATCGTATATCATTTATAAGCATGGTCCCAATGATCCTGCAGGCATATGCTGCTCTTTTGTGCTTCTCAGAACTTTTGTACCTAATCCTTTGGGAGTTGACATGGCTACTACTCAATATTGTGCTCCATGTGTCCGGGGTTCCATAATCAACACCGTTTTAAATTAGACGAATTTTTGTCACTGAGCTTGTCCCGGAAGGCGCCGTCTTCCCAATAGGCTTTTGTGATGCTGTCCAGTACAAATGGTTTCAGGCTTTCGGGGTCGACAGGCGTGTTGCCTCCCGCAGGACTTGCGATCGTGATGTCATACCCTTCGTCTCCGGCGCTGTGGTAGATGTGCGTAAGTTCGCTGAGCCATAATCCGGTGGGCGTATGTCCGTCTGCGTACCTCTCAACATTCGTTACTACTAGTAAGATCTTTTTCGTTTGGTCATTCATAAAAGAGGGCTGTGAAAGGAGTAGGAAAATTTTGGTCGACTGGTGATCCTATAAAGTTAACGGAAAAATCGCCTCATGACATAAAAAAAGCGCTCAAAAACGATTGTTTTTGAGCGCTTTTATCTTCGATGGCCGGAGGAACTAGTCCTTCAGGCCGAGATAGGCTTTTACTGCTTTATAGTCCTTCCAGTCGACCGTATTGGATTTCCGGGCGGTGGTACCGCCGGGAATGAGGATATACCGGTATTGCAGCCTTTTTAACCCGGTATTATCCGTATACGTGCCCGCATTCATGCTGGCGTAGAACTCAAGGGTCTCTTTATAGGCGACATACCGGATAAAAGCACCACTCAGTTCAGTATAGGGCAGGGAGGTGATGGTGGGATCGGCTGCCGTGGTGAAGTTGAGGTATACTTTCACTTCTCCCTTGTTCAGGATGTCGGCAGTCAACTTAGGAGCATCGACAAAGGCAAAGTAACCGATAGTGTCTATTTTACCGCCGGCGGTGTGAATAGTATCGGGTTTGTAGGCCACATCGAGCCAGTCGGAGTAGATAACGTTGGCGGTGCCTGGTTCGCCCTGCGGGCCGCCCGGGCCACCGGCACCGGTATCGCCCTTGTCGCCTTTATCACCTTTTTGCCCTTGCTGGCCGGCAGGACCAGGATCTCCGTCTTTACTGCAGGAGGTAGTAAACAGGACCGCTGTTGCGATGAGCAACAGGAAAGGCAGGGAGTACAATAATCGTTTCATGGATCAGAGAATTTAAATTTTGGAGGTTTATAATCTGAAAATTGGCTAAAACAAGCTGAATAGGTGAAGTCGGTATAGGGTGCTGTTATAAAGAAAAACCCCTGATGATCAAAGACCATCAGGGGAGGTGCGGAGAGTCAGGGATTCGAACCCCGGGACCTGTTACAGTCAACAGTTTTCAAGACTGCCGCAATCGACCGCTCTGCCAACTCTCCA
>NZ_CAMLHC010000061.1 GCF_946479755.1 uncultured Chitinophaga sp.
CCGGTGTCATTGAATGCCACCAGCAGTTGCGCTTTCTCTGCCGCAGTTATATAATCCAGTTCCTGTATGGCCGTACCAGGTGCTGCTACCGCCGATTCCAACAACGCTTCCAGGTGCCCGGCAAGGCGGGTTGCAGTACTGCTGTCGAACAGGTCGCTGTTATAATTAATGTTCAGGTGCAGCGCCTCGTTTAATTCAGTGAACTCGAAGGTGAGGTCGAATTTGCTGGTGACAGGCAGCACCCGGTCGAAGTTGCTTACTTTCAGGTTACCCAGCTGCTGCTGGCCCGATTCCGCGGTGCCGGTATTCTGCAATACCAGCATCACGTCAAACAAGGGGCTGCGACTCCGGTCGCGCTGCAGCTGCAGGTCTTGCAGCACTTCATCAAACGGGTAACCCTGGTATTCGAAAGCGCCCAGTGTTGCCTGTTTTACAAGAGATAACAGATGCAGGTAGCTATCCTTTCCTGTAAAGCGGGTCCTCAGGGCGAGGGTGTTCAGGTAGAAACCAATCTGGCCGTCCAGGTCCGGATGTTCTCTGCCGGCAATAGGGCTGCCGACGATAATATCTTCCTGCTGGCTGTAGCGGTGGAGCAAAGCATTTACCGCAGCGAGCAATCCCATGAACAAGGTCGCGCCCTGCCCCTGTACCAATGCTTTAAGGGAAGTGCTGAGTGTTTTACTGAAAAGTTTACTAACGAAGTTGCCATTATAGGATTTCACCACAGGACGGGGCCGGTCGGCAGGAAGCTCCAGTATCGGCAATTCTCCTTCCAGCTGCTGCAACCAATAAGACTTATGGGCTTCATAAGCACCGTTGGCCAGTTGTTCCTGCTGCCAGGTGGCATAGTCGCGGTAGTGGATACGCAGGGGCTGCAAAGGGTTGGCATGACCGCCGGAATAGGCATTGTACAGCGTTAACAGCTCCCTGATCAAAATATCCATTGACCAGCCGTCGCTAATGATGTGATGCATGGTATAAGAGAAAATCCACTTGTCGTTAGCCGCCTGGTATAAATCTGCCCGCAGCAGCGGGCCGGCGTCCAGCTTAAAGGGTGCTGCCGCAGCCGCTTTCACCAGCGACAGGATATGTTGCTGCTGGTCTTCCATCCCCCGCACGTCTTCCTCACGGATGTGTAGTGGCATCTCTTCCGGGGTGCATACCTGCTGGCGTGCCTGGCCGTTTTCATCGGCAGTGAAAATAGTGCGGAGGATTTCATGCCGTGCGATCAATGTTTCAAAGGAGCGATGCAATGCCGCAACGTCGAGGGCGCCTTCAAATGCATAAACGCCATGCATATTATAGGCGGTATTGCTCTGTTCCTGCTGGCAAAGGGCCCATAACCGGCGTTGTGAAGAAGACAGCGGATAAAAGCGACTGACAGCAGCCGGAGGGATGTTGCCACCGTTTGGTTTTCCATGATTGCTTTTCTGCAGAAAATCCAGCAGCAGTGGCTTCATCACCTTTATCTCCTGTTTCTCATTATCTGATAAAGCAGCAATATTACCGGTCACTTTCAGCTGACCATTAAATTCCTGGATGGAAATATCCCTGTTTTTTAACCGTATAATAAACTCCAGTATATCTTTCATTGTAAAAATTATTATTTGAATGAGGTAACTAAAGCATTGTCTGCTACTGCTGTTCTGGCACGGAGTTGCTGTATATTGTCAACAATCATGTTCAAACCGGTGAGCAGCTCGTTTTCAGGGATGGTTAATGCCGGCAGCAGTTTTAATACATGACTTTTATTACCACAGGTTTCAATCAGCATCCCATCGCGGAAAAGCGAGGCGGAGACTTCCTTCGCCATACCTGCCTCCATAAATTCAATCCCCCATATCAGCCCTGCGCCTCTTACGGCTTTTACGTGTGAGGAAGTAGCCGGCAGAGATTCCAGTTTTTCGCGGATGAGGGCCGATTTATGAGCGATGGTCGTTCCCATGGTATTGCCTTTCCAGTATTCCAGCGCAGCGGTAGCCGTTTGTAAAGCCATATTATTGGCACGGAAAGTACCATTGTGCTCTCCCGGCTTCCAGATGTCAAACTCAGGTTTCAGGAGCAGCAGGGATAACGGCAGGCCATAACCGCTGATGGATTTGGATAACAACACCACGTCCGGTACAATGCCGGCACGTTCAAAACTGAAGAAATGCCCTGTTCTGCCGCAGCCTACCTGGATGTCGTCGGCGATCAGAAGAATATTATTTTCGGCAGTAAAAGCGCGCAGCTCCTGCAGCCATTTATTGCCGGCGATGTTTACCCCGCCCTCTGCCTGGATTGTTTCCAGGATAATGGCGGCCGGCAATTCCACGCCTGACCCGTTAGTACTGATCATTTTTTTCAGGTAGCTCATGGTGTCTGTCTTCTCTCCGAAAAACTGGTCAAAAGGAAAGAATATCACATCCTGCGCAGGGTTTACTTTCTGGTTTTCCTCCCGGCTGGCCGACAGCGCCAGCGAGGTGGCCGTCATGCCGTGAAAGGAATGGGTGAATGCCACAATCTTTTTTCTTTTGGTAAAAAGCCGGGCCAGCTTTACCGCCGCCTCCACCGCATTGGTCCCTGTAGGGCCGGTGAACTGTACCTTGTAATTCAAGCCTCTCGGCGCCAGAATAATTTCATTGAATCTGTCAAGGAAATCCGCTTTCACTTTGCTGTCCATATCCAGACAATGCACAATGGCGTTGTTTTCCAGGAAAGCGTATAACGCTTTCTTCAACAGCGGATTATTATGTCCGTAATTCAACGCGCCGGCGCCGGCAAAGAAATCCAGGTATACTTTACCATTAATATCCCTTAATACACTCCCTTCAGCAGTTTCAAAAACAGTAGGGAATGATTTTGCATAACTATTAACGTTTGATTCATTTTTCATTTTCTTGGATTTTTAGCATTAAAAAATGGGCACCTGTGTGGTACAGGTGAAAGCGACAAAAGGGGTGATGAGATATATTTTTTTTGTGGGTTCCTGTGTGTGAAAAATCAGAAAATCAGTTCGTCAGCGGTAGCTGCTACTTCATCGCTGAGGCAGGTGTTGGCTTCAATATATTTGGAAAGCCTCTCGATATATGGGTTATTAAAAAAGAACTCAATACTTACTCTTACCTGGAACTGTTCTGAAATAGCGGAAATCACCCGCATCAACTTCAGGCTATGACCTCCAAGGGTAAAAAAGTTGTCTTTGATCCCTATCTTTTTATTCCTTCCCAATACGCTCTGCCAGATAGCCAGCAGCTTCTCTTCTGTTTCGTTGCCCGGGGCCACATATTCCACGCCGGTGGACAATCCGTTCACACGGGAGACGGGTAGCCGTTTTCTGCCTGTTTTATCATTGGGCGTCAATGGCATTCTTTCAAGGGGTGCATAGTATGCCGGTACCATATAACCGGGCAATACGCTGTCAAGATAGCTCCGGAGATCCGCAATGTTCACTTCCTCTCCTCCTGAGATGTAGGCCACCAGTTCATTACCTCCTTCTTCATTGACGGACACCATTACCACCGCGGTATCAATATCCGGGTATGTCAGCAGGGCGCTTTCTATCTCCTTCAGCGCAATGCGGTAACCGCGCACTTCCACCCGGTCATCTTTCCTGCCCACAAACTCGATATTACCATCGGGAAGCCATCTCCCCAGGTCGCCGGTTTTATACATGCGGCCATTAGCGCAGAAAGGGTCTGCTACAAATTTTTCCGCAGTCTGCATTTCCCGGTTCAGATACCCTGCCGCCACACCGGCGCCGCCGATGCAGATTTCGCCGGTAACGCCCACCGGTTGCAGCTGATGCTGCTCATTCAGAATATAAAGACGTGTATTGGCAAACGGTTTACCGATCGGAGTGGCTTTCCAGGCGTGAAGCTCCTGCCCTCCCTGCTGTTCAAAACAAGACGAACCGATGGCCGCTTCTGTAACGCCATAACTGTTGACAATGCGTATTCTGCTACCGAATCTTTCCTGTAGTTCCCTGTAAGCTGTAATGCTGAGGGTATCCGACCCGAAGATCAGCATCTTCAGAAAATCAATATTCCTGTTATTGTCCTGCACATAGTCCATCAGCGGCAACAGTACACCGGGAGCGTCTTGCAGGATAGATACTTCATGCCGGCACATAATATCATACAGGCTTCCAGGATCTGCTTTAACATGATCAGGGCACAGGACCATACAGCCGCCGGTAAGCAGTGAGCGGCATATATCTCCCATAAACACATCAAACGATATACTGGTCATCTGCAGGAGATGGACGGTCATCCCGTTTAACCCATAGGCAGCCGTCCAGCTTTGAGCGATACCGGTGATGTTGGCATTGGTGATCATCACTCCTTTGGAGGTGCCGGCTGAACCGGATGTATAAACAACGTATACCAGGTCCGCGGCGGTGGCGGCCTTACCCGTATTCGCGGCAGACCAGCGGCCCCTGCTGCTGATGAAATCATTCAGCATGCTTTCATCGACCAGTAGTTGGCAGTGGCTGTCCTCCAGGATATAATCCACACGTTCCTGTGGATCGGCCGGATCCACAGGAATGTAAGCGGCGCCCGTCTTCAGTACGCCCAGTACCGCTACTATCATCCATTCGCTCCGTTTAAGCCGGATCGCCGCCAGGTCATTGGCGTGAATGCCGGCACCTGCTTCCAGGAAGGCAGCAAACCGGTTGGCCTGTTCATTCAGTTCCCGGTAGGTCAGCTGCCTGTCCTCAAACACAAGTGCGGTGCGGTCCGGCGTGCGGGCTGCCTGTTCTTCAAACAGGCCGATCACCGTTTGATGATCTTCTGCCGGCAGTATTGTTTTATTAAAAACGTTCAGCAGCTGTTGTTCTTCTTCCCTGCCCAGGTACTGCAGCAGTGGCAGCGGCAGCAACGGCTGCTCCGTAATGGCTTCCAGCAGTTGTGTTAAATGGCCGGCCATCCGTAAAATGGTATCTCTGTGGAACAGGTCACTGTTATATTCCAGGGTGACTTGTATTTCTTCCCCGAATTCCACAAAATCAAACGACAGGTCAAACTTGCTGATAAGCGTATCCGCGCGGTTATAGCGGCTCACCTTAAGCCCGTGCAGGGCTGTAGCGGCGGTAGGATCGCCGGTATTATGCAGCACCACCATTACATCAAACAACGTACTGCGGCTCATGTCCCTTTCCAGGTCCAGCTCGTCCACCAGGTCGTCGAAAGGATACAGCTGGTGGTCGTAGGCATTTAGGGTGTTGGTCCTCACCTGCTGCAATAAATCACAGAAACTGTCGCCTCCTTCAAACTGCGTGCGTAGCGCAAGGGTATTCAGGTAGAAGCCAATCTGGTTTTCCAGGTCGGGATGTTCCCTGCCGGCAACGGGGCTGCCGATGATGATGTCTGTTTGACCGGTATAGCGGTATAACAGGGCCTTTACCGTCGCCAGCAAACCCATAAACAATGTGGCTTGTTGTTCCTTTACAATCGTTTTAAGCTGCAGGGTGGCGGCTGAACCGATTATTTTTTTCACGACACCGCCCCGATAGGTTTTAATGGCAGGGCGAGGCTTATCGGTGGGCAAATCCAGCACGGGCAACGGCCCATTAAACTGTTGAAGCCAGTAATCCTTATGTGCCTGTAACTTTTCCGCTTTCAGTTGCTGCAGCTGCCAGGCTGCATAATCTTTATAGTGTATGCGCAGGGGAGACAATGGATCGGTACCGCCGTTGACGCAATAATTATAACATTGCAGCAGCTCACGGATAAGCACATGCATGGACCATCCATCACTGATAATATGATGCATTACATAGGAGAACATCCATTTGTCATTGGCGATGCGATACACCGAAGCCTGTAACAGGGGGCCGTTACCCAGGTCGATGAGCTGTGCTGCGGCATTTGCCGCCAGTTCCCTGGCTTTCGCTTCCCCGTCCTGTTCCCCGCGAAGGTCTTCAAAACAGAGCCTGCAACCGGATTCTTCAGGAGAGCGTACCCATTGTTTTAACTCACCCTGTTTATTTTCCCTGAAAACAGTCCTCAGTATCTCATGCCTTGCGACGAGACGGTCGAAAGCGTACTGCAGGGCATGTTCCTCCATAGCGCCTTCAAACACAAACAGGCCGGGCATATTGTAGGCGAGACTCCCTTCGTCAAACTGGCTGAGTACCCAAAGGCGCCGCTGTGCGGGCGACAGTTCATAGCATGGTTGCACCGGCAGCGGTTCAATAGCCGCATACGCCGTTTTGCGTGCCTGCTGTACCAGCCTGGCCTGATCTTCCAGCACAGGTGTGGTGAACAATTCTTTCAGTGGTATTTTGACCTCCAGCTGTTTATAAATCCTGCTGGCCAAACGGGTAGCTCTGAGGCTATGGCCGCCTACTTCAAAGAAGTTGTCTTTTACGCTCACCTGTTCCTTGCCCAGTATCTCCTCCCAGATCAGCACCAGTTGCTCTTCCACCGCATTTCGCGGCGCTACATAGGCAGCGCCGGTGGTAAGTCCCAGGGATGCCGGGTCCGGCAGTTGCTTACGATCTACCTTACCATTGTCATTCAGCGGCAGCTCAGGCAGCCGGATCAAATAAGACGGCACCATATATGCCGGTAATTTGGCGGCGAGGTAGCTGCGGAGATCTTCGGCTGACAGGTCATGGTCGCTGACAAGGTAAGCGGCCAGGCTTTTTTCGCCGTCTTCTTCTTCATTGGCCACCACTACTACTCCTGTAATGCCGTCATAACAGGAAAGCGCATATTCTATTTCTCCCAGCTCTACCCGGTACCCGCGGATTTTTACCTGGAAGTCCTTCCGGTGGACGAACTCCAGGTTCCCATCCGGCAGCCATTTACCGAGGTCCCCGGTTTTATACATTCTTACGGGTACGCCTGTACGGAATGGGTCGGTGGTAAATACGGCCGCCGTCCTTTCAGGATCGTTGAGATAGGCGCGGCCGACGCCGATACCGGACACATATATCTCGCCTTCCACGCCTACAGGGCACAACATGCCTGCGGCATCGAGGACATAGATCCTGATATTGCGGATAGGCTTACCAACAGGGATATTGTTATCAGCCGGCGCTTTATCCATAACGTACAGTGTCACATCGTCCGCCGCTTCCGCAGGGCCATAAGCATTCACCACCCGAATCTGCGGGAACATATCAAACCAGCGTTTTAATACCGGTTGGTTCACCGCTTCGCCGGTAACCAGCAAATAAGAGAGCCGGCTGAAATCGCAGCTGTCTCCCTCCTCTATGTAATCCATCATTACTTTCAGATAGCTGGGCACCACCTGCAATACGGTAATGCCGTCTGCGATGATTTTTTTAACAAACATCACAGGGTCCAGGATAGACGGCCGGTCATAAATAACGGTGGTTCCCCCGGTTATAAGGGCATTCAACAACTGCCACACAGAGATATCAAACGTATAAGAAGCATTCTGCGCAATGCGGCTGTTATGATCCAACTGCAGCTCTTCCTGCATCGCAATAAGATGATTAAGGAGGCCTGCATGTTCGATCATAGCGCCTTTGGGACGGCCGGTAGAACCGGAGGTGTAGATCACATAAGCCAGGTTTCCCGGATGGCATACCGGTGTCACATCGGAGCTGTACTGATATTCGCTGTTGCTGAAATCATCCAGCAGCTGCTCGTCTGCCAGTGCTCTACATCCACTGTCTGCCAGTATATAATCTACCCGCTCCTGCGGACAATCCGGGTCAACCGGTATATAACCCGCGCCGGCCCTGAGTATACCCAGGATGGTCACCAGCATCATTTCGTTGCGTGGCAGCTTTACGGCCACCAGGTCGTCTGCCCCGATATGGTAAACCTCTCTCAGGTAGTTGGCCAGGCGGCCCGTTTTTTTCCTCAGCTCCCGGTAGGTGAGCCTGGTATTTTCAAAAACAACGGCAATATTATCCGGTGTTTTTATGGCCTGCTCTTCAAACAGGTCCATCATGGTTTTACCTGCCGGCAATGGCGCATCCGTAGCATTGAACGTGTGCAGCAGTTGCTGCTGTTCGTTTATATGCAGATAGTCGATTTGCTGAACAGGCACTTCCGGCGCACCGGTTGCGGCAGTCAACAACTGTACAAAATGGTCTGCGATCCGTTTTGCGCTGTTCGCTGTAAACAGATCACTGTTATATTCTATCTTACCAATAATTTCGGCTGTTGTTTCTCCAAAATAAAAGGTAAGATCGAACTTGCTGGCTTCATGTTCTCCTCTCCGGAATTCGCTTATGGTGAGGCCGGGCAAACCTTTCTGTTCTTTGGCGTAGGTACGTTCGTTGTTCTGCAGGATCACCATTACATCAAAGATGGCGCTGCGGCTCATATCCCGTTGCAGGTTCAGCGCATCCACCAGCTCATCAAAAGGATATACCTGGTGTTCGTAGGCTTCCAATGTGGTTTGTTTCACCTGCTGCAGCAATTCGTGAAAGCTGTAGTCGCCTTTGCATTGCGTTCTCAGCGCCAGTGGATTGATATAAAAACCGATCTGGCCTTCGAGATCAATGTGGTCCCTGCCAGCCATAGGGCTTCCCACAATAATATCTTCCTGCCCCGTATATCGATACAGCAAAGCTTTTACGGCAGCCACCAGTCCCATAAACAAGGTAGCCCCATGCGTTTGCAGTAACTTTTTAACGCCGGCAGTCACGTTTTGCGGAATGACTATCGGTACGGTACCGCCCTTATACGTTTTTACTGCGGGCCGCATCTTGTCTACCGGCAGTTTCAGAATAGGCAGCTCACCTCCAAAGCGTTTTAACCAGTAGTCGCGATGATCGTTCAACGATGCGCCGTTCAACTGTTCCTGTTGCCATACGGCATAGTCTTTATACTGGATAGCCAGCGGCGCCAGGGGCCGCAGGTCTCCCTGGGTATATTTGTTATAACCTTTCAGCAGATCGTTGAGAAGCACGTTCATAGACCAGCCATCGCTGATAATATGATGCATGGCATAGGCAAAAACCCACTGGTTGGCTGCCACGCGGAAGATGCCTGCACGCAGGAGCGGGCCGGCGTCCAGGGCAAAAGGCGTGGCCACTGTGGCATGGACCAGGTCGGTCAATACCTGTTCCGGCTGGTCCCTGACATCACGGTAGTCGATATCGAAATTTACATCTGCCACCGCACGGACCAGCTGGCGGATTTCTCCCTGCTCGTCTTCCCTGAAAATGGTGCGTAAACTTTCATGACGGGCCAGCAGCAGGTTCAGTGCGTGCCTCAGCGCATCGATATTAAGATCGCCTTCAAATACGTACACACGGTGCATATTAAAGGCTATATTATCTTCATTGAACTGGCCTAATATCCATAACCGGCGCTGGGTGGCGGACAGCGGATAGTCTTCCATGCCGGGCGCAGGCCGGATGGCCGTAAATGCGCTTTTCTTTGCGTGAAGGACCAGCTGCGCCTGCTCTTCCAGCTTTGTTTTGGCGAAGAGTTCCTGCAGGGGAACTTTTACATCAAATGCTTTATGGATATGTGTTGTTAAACGGGTCGCTTTGAGACTGTGGCCGCCCAGTTCAAAAAAGTCGTGGTGAATGCCGATATCCTTTTTGCCCAGTACCTCTTCCCAGATACGCGCCAGCTTCGCTTCTGTTTCATTGCGCGGCGCCACATATGCAACGCCCGGGTCCAGCGTTAAACCCTCGGGGGCCGGTAATCTTTTACGGTCGATTTTGCCGTTGGCCGTGAGCGGTAAAGCATCCAGCTGCACAAACACAGCGGGTA
>NZ_CAMLHC010000062.1 GCF_946479755.1 uncultured Chitinophaga sp.
TCTATTTCGAAATCAACGAATCACTGGGGAAAGAAGTGGTCGATCTGCTGCAGTCGCTCGGCTTCCACGACGTGACGCTCCGGCAGGATATGTTCGGCAAGGACAGGATGGTTAAGGGCTCGCAAAGAACGCAGCGATGAAGTAAATAAATTAAGAACGCAAAGAAACGGAGACCATCTTTCAGTTTATGTTATGCGGTATGATTGATTTATCATACTTAACATAAAAAGATCTGAAAGATGGTCTCCGTTTCTTTGCGTTCTTAATCTGTATTAAAATCTTGGCGCGCTCTGCGAGACTACTGCTTCGCCGTTGCCAGCACCACTTTGGCGCCTATCTGCTTCGCCACCTCCATCACATTTACCACATCTTCTATCGGCACTGATTTCTCCGCATTGATCACAATGGTAGGGTCTATCTTCTCATTGGCGACAGCCGGCGCCAGCGCCTGTTTGAGGCCTTCAAAAGGCACTTTTGTAGTCCCTACAAAAAACTCATGCTTTTCGTTGATGCTCACCACGACGGTCTGCTTGGCTTTGGTATTGCTCTGGGCTTTCGGCAACATCAGCTTGATGACGTTGGGATTGGCCAGTGTGGAAACAATCAGGAAGAACAACAGCAGAATGAACAGGATGTCATTCAGTGCCGAGTTGTGCATCTCCACGTGTTTCTTATTTCTCCTGCGTAAATTCATGAGTGGTGGTTTTAGCGGGTGGGTTCCTGCAGAATGTCGGTAAACTCTGCTGCAGCGCCTTCCATCTTGTTAACAACCTTGTCTATCTGTGCATTCAGGAAACTGTAACCGATAAAAGCCACAATACCGATGATCAGACCGGTAGCGGACGTGATCATCTTCACATAGATACCGCCCGCAATGGTGCCGAGGGTAATATCGGAAGTAATGGAGATGTTGAAGAAAGTCTGGATCATACCCGCGATGGTACCCAGAAACCCGAACATCGGCGCAATACCGGCGATAATGGAGAGGATCACCAGGTTTTTCTCCATCCGGTAGATCTCCAGTTTACCTACATTTTCCATGGACTTCTCTATGGAATCGATCGGTTTGCCGATACGTTGCAGACCTTTGTCGATCATCCGGGCAATAGGTCCCTGCGTGTTTTTAGCGAGGGAACGGGCGCCCATAATATTACCGGTAGTGATCTGATCACGGATCATCGGCATAAAGTTATCTTCCAGGCGGCCTGCCTTTGCAATGGTCAGATATCTTTCAACAAACACAAATACCGCTATAACGGAGAGAACGCCCAGCGGTATCATGAGTACGCCCCCTTTCATGAGCATGTCGATCAGGTGTATCTCTTGTGGTGGTGCTGCAGCTGCATTGGCGGCCTGCGCTAAAGAATCGGCCTTCGGAAGCAATGTATCCTGCAATAATGTGATAAGCCCTAGTATCATGTGGATTTTCTTCTATTAACGGTTAAAATAGTAAAATAATTACGAAATACGTAACTGATCAGGCCTTTTCCTCCCAAACTTGTGCCAGATATACGATTGTCTGCACCGCTTTTTGCATATCCTGTATGCTGACATACTCCTGTTTGCTGTGGAGGGCCATTTCACCGGTAAAAATATTAGGGCAGGGCAATCCCATGAAGGACAGACGGGAACCGTCAGTACCGCCACGGATGCTCATTTTCAGGGGCTGTATCCCTGCGCGGCGGATAGCCTCCGCTGCATAGGCGGTTACTTCCGGATGCAGGTCCAGCACTTCTTTCATATTGCGGTATTGCTCGGTGACTTTCAGCGTAGCCCTGGCGCCGGGATAACGCTCCAGCACTTTCTCCATCTGGCGGCGCAGGAAAGCCTCATGAGATTCCAGGTGGGCGGTGGTGAAGTCACGGATAATAAAATCGATCTCTGTTTTTTCCACGGTGCCGCTTATACGTACCGGGTGGATAAACCCTTCCCTGTCTTCCGTTGTTTCAGGAGAAAGGCTGTCTTTCGGCAGCGCGTCCACGATCTCGCCGGCGATCTTGATAGCGCTTACCAATTTATCTTTGGCTGCACCGGGATGCGCGCTTACACCATATACGGTGATCTTAGCGCCGTCGGCAGAGAAGTTTTCATCTTCCAGGGAGCCCAGCTCACCGCCATCCATGGTATAACCAAATTGAGCAGCGAGTTTTTTCATATCTACTTTTTCCACACCACGGCCCACTTCTTCATCGGGGGTGAACAGGATGCGGATAGCGCCGTGCTTTATTTCAGGATGCGTCATCAGGAAATGAGCGGCATCCATGATTTCCGCCACACCGGCTTTGTCGTCCGCACCGAGCAGCGTAGTACCGCTGGCGGTGATGATGTCATCGCCTTTTTTGCCGGCCAGGTAAGGATGTTCCCGCGGGCTGATCACTACGCTGTTATCATCCGGTAATACGATATTACCACCATCATATGCCCGGTGCACGATCGGTTTTACACCGGTGCCGCTACTGTCGGAGGAAGTGTCCACATGGGAACAGAAACAGATGACCGGCACCTGCTTATCGGTATTGGCCGGAATAGTGGCATATACATAACCATGTTCATCGAGTTCCGCATCGGTGATCCCCATCTCGTGTAATTCCTTTACCAGCAGGCGGGACAGGTCTTTCTGTTTTTCTGTGGTGGGAAAGCTGGTGCTTTGCGGATCGGATTGTGTATCTATCTGCGCGTAACGAATGAAGCGCGTATCAACAGTATATGAGTAATTTGTAAACATATTGCAAACGTAAGGAAAAAAGCGGTGCACCCTTTTGCCGTAAATTTTTCTGTTTAACCACCGCTCACAATGGTCGTTTCAGTAAAATATTCTAAAAAAACTATTTATTCTGATACAAAACACCAATTTTATCAATCTTTATAAAACAAACACACAATATTGATAGGTTTGCCGGGAACAAAAAACCATCCTGTATATGATTACCAATATTCCAGGCTACCCCAGAATAGGCAGCCAGCGAGAACTGAAGAAAGCCTGTGAAAATTACTGGGCAGGTAAAATTTCTCTTGAGAAGCTGGAACTAACGGCCAGGCTGCTACGAAAAGAACACTGGGAAACCCTTCATCAGGCAGGCATAGACCTGATACCCTCCAACGATTTTTCTTTTTATGATCAGATGCTCGACATGAGCATGGCCCTGGGTGTGATACCCGCCCGCTTCCGGGACCTGCGCCGCTCTTTTGCCAATCCTCACTGCCTGGAGCTGTACTTCGCCATGGCAAGGGGTTACCAGAAGAATGGCTTCGATCTCACGGCGGTGGAAATGACCAAATGGTTTGATACCAACTACCACTACCTGGTACCTGAATTTGACGACAGTCAGACTTACAGCCTGCAGTCCCGCAAGAGCGTACAGGAGTTCCAGGAAGCGCTGCAACAGGGCATCCGCACCAAACCTGTGCTGATAGGGCCGGTGACCTATATCCTCTGTGGCAAAATAAAAACTGCCGGCGTTACCCGCGCAGCCTTACTGCAACAGCTGCTGCCCGCCTACCTTGAACTGCTGGCCGCGCTTCGCGATGCCGGCGCCGACTGGATACAGCTCGATGAACCTTCCCTGGTGACCGACCTCGAACCTGCTGACAAAATGCTGTACCAGCAGGCTTACACCGCCATCCGTGAAGCGTTTCCGGACCTGAAACTGTTGCTCACCACTTACTTCGGTGCGTTGGAAGATAATACAGCACTGGCTTTGCAGCTACCGGTGAATGCATTGCATATAGACCTTGTCCGCGCGCCGGAACAGCTGGACAGTATCCTGCAAGTGCTTCCCGAAAACATACAATTATCGCTCGGCGTGGTAGATGGCCGCAACATCTGGAAAAACGACTACGCCGCTTCGCTGGCGCTGATCAACCGGGCCACCGCAGCGCTGGGCGCAGAACGTGTGATGCTGGGCACCTCCTGCTCCCTGCTGCATGTGCCTTACAACCTGGAAGATGAAACAGCCCTCAACGCTGATATCAAACAATGGATGGCCTTTGCGCGGCAGAAAGTACAGGAAGTCATCTCCCTGAAAAAAATCATTGCCGGCGATACCACGCTGCTGGCAGAGAACCAACAGGTGATGGAACAACGGAAAACTGCGCCCGGCATTCACGTACCTGCTGTGAAAGCGCGGCTCGCAGGCATTACACCGGATGATTTTTCGCGCGCGCATCACTTTGCCGAACGTCAGCCCCTGCAGCAGGAAAAGCTGCAACTACCGTTGCTGCCGACCACCACCATCGGTTCATTCCCGCAGACGGTGGAAATACGGCAGCTGCGCTCCAATCTCAAAAAAGGGCATATCACCGCTGAACAATATGACCGGGACATCAGCGTCGCCATCCGGGAAGCTATCTCCTGGCAGGAATCGCTCGGCCTGGATGTACTGGTGCACGGCGAGTTTGAGCGCAACGACATGGTGGAGTATTTCGGAGAACAACTGGAAGGTTTCGCCTTCACACAAAACGGCTGGGTACAGAGCTATGGTTCCCGCTGTGTAAAGCCGCCTGTTATCTACGGCGATGTATGGCGTCCGCAGCCGATGACCGTTGCCTGGAGCCGGTATGCACAATCACTTACCGGCAAGCCGGTGAAAGGCATGCTGACCGGTCCGGTCACTATCCTGCAATGGTCATTTGTAAGAAATGATCAGCCCCGTATGGATACGGCGTTTCAGATAGCGCTGGCGATCCGCGATGAAGTGAAAGACCTGGAAGATGCCGGTATTGCCATTATACAGGTCGATGAACCGGCGCTGCGCGAGGGACTGCCCCTGCGTAAAAGCCAGCAGGACACCTACCTGCGGCAGGCCGTCGACGCCTTCCGCCTGTCGGTAGCGCCTGTGCAGGACACCACACAGATACACACGCATATGTGTTACGCAGAATTCAATGATATTATTGCCCACATCGCCGCTATGGACGCAGATGTGATCACGATGGAAACTTCCCGCTCGCAGATGGAGCTGCTGGAAGCCTTTGCGCAGTTCCGTTACCCTAACGAAACAGGACCGGGCGTATACGACATCCACTCTCCCCGTGTGCCCGGTGTAGCTGAAATGGGCAAGTTGCTGCAGCGTGCCGCTGAACTGCTGCCCGCCCGCAATCTCTGGGTCAACCCCGACTGTGGCCTGAAGACAAGAAAATGGCCGGAAACGGAAATGTCTTTGCGTAACATGGTGCAGGCGGCCCGTGAAGTGAGGAAACAACTGGTGTAATTTCATTCCTTCAGCATTTCGTACATTTGGTACATGCTGAAACATGAAATCGTCTCCTGCCCCCGCTGCAACCGGACTTTTGAATGCCGGGTCAACAGTATTCATCGCTGCCAGTGCAGCGGGGTACCCCTCACGCTGGAAGAACGTTTCAGGATAAGCGAAAAATATCAGGGCTGCCTCTGCGAAAATTGTTTACGCGAATTACAGGCTGCATTGCAAAAACAGCCTGATGCTCCACTATAAATCAAACCATGGCATACGAAGAACAGATCGAGAAATCCGTTACCAGAATTTTCAAAGCGGTATTTCCTAACACGGTAAACCATTACGACACACTTTTCGGCGGCACCGCCATGCATATGATGGACGAAGTAGCTTTTATCACCGCTACCCGCTTCACGAAAATGCGCACCGTCACCGTATCATCAGACAGAATCGATTTCAAAAAACCTATTCCGCACGGCACCATCGTTGAATTGATAGGCACGGTGATACATGTAGGCAACACCAGCCTGAAAGTAAGAGTGGATATCTATGTGGAGCAGATGTACATTGATCACCGGGAACATGCGATCAGCGGTATTTTCACCTTTGTGGCGATAGACGAAAATAAAAAACCGGTACCTATTAAAGTACCGGCCTAAAATATTTGCTGTCTGGTTGTTTGATCGTTTGATGATTCAATTGATCAAATAACCAGCTATTATACGATTTCCACCAGTTCCAGATCAAACACCAGGTCCTGACCAGCCAGCGGGTGGTTAGCATCCAGGGTGATGAACTCAGAACCCACAGCAGCAACTCTAACCTGGAAAACCTGGCCTTCAGGATTGCTCATCTGCAGTTCCATACCCACTTCCGGGTTCAGGTCAGGAGGAATATTTGCTTTAGGAAATTCCATGATCATTTCATCATTCTTCGGACCATATGCCTGATCAACAGGGATATGAATTGTTTTCTTCTCGCCCGGCTTCATATCCAGTACACCGTTCTCAAAGCCTTTGATCACCATGTGCGCACCAACTTTGAACTCCAGCGGCGCTCTGCCCTCGGAGGAATCAAACATGGTACCGTCGGTTAAACGGCCCTGATAGTGCACTTTCACAGTATCCCCGTTTTTAACAGCTTGCATAAATTAGTTGTTTATAGTGAATAATAGCCGCAAGATACTAAAACAGACCATATATCACCATTTTTTCTCACTGCCATACGGGTTTTGCCGTATCTTAACAGGCATGAACCGTATATTAATCCTCTGCACGCTTTTATGCTGCCTGCTGACCTCCACGCAGGCGCAGTACGCCTCCCATGTGATACCGGGAGCCGCGCAAACCAACCAGTACCTGCCGCTGCTGCAAAACAAGCGGGTGGCCCTGCTCGTCAACCAAACCGCGACTATCGGCCAGACACACCTGGTAGACACACTGCTGAAACTACAGGTACGCATCACCAAAATCTTCAGCCCTGAGCACGGCTTTCGCGGACAGGCCGACGCCGGCGAAAAGGTCGGTAACAGTACCGATAAAAATACCGGGCTACCTGTTGTATCCCTCTACGGCCAGCACCGCAAAGCCACTGCTGCCGACCTGCAGGACGTAGACGTGCTCATCTTCGACGTACAGGACGTAGGCGCCCGCTTTTATACCTACATCTCCTCCCTGCAGGAACTGATGGAGTCTGCCGCAGCCAACGACAAACCCATCATCGTGCTCGACCGGCCCAATCCCAATGGCGACTATGTAGACGGGCCCATACTGGACACAGCCTTCCGCTCTTTTGTAGGCATGCAGCCCGTTCCCATCGTACACGGCATGACCGTAGGAGAATATGCACAGATGCTCAACGGTGAAGGCTGGCTCCACAAAGGCGTCAAATGCCGGTTGACCGTTATCCCCTGCGAAAATTACACACACCACACGTACTACAGGCTGCCGGTAGCACCGTCACCCAATCTGCCTGACATGGCTGCGGTGAACCTGTATACTTCCCTCTGTTTCTTCGAGGGCACACCTGTCAGCCTTGGACGCGGCACCGACAAGCCTTTCCAGCTGTTTGGCTCTCCGTTGTTCCCCAAGAAAGGATTTTCCTTTACGCCGCGCAGCGTGCCCGGCGCTAAAAATCCGCCGCTGAAAGACCAGCTGTGTTATGGCTTCGACCTGAGCAAAGCGCCCGAAGCAGCACCTGCAAAAGACCGCCGGATAGCGCTGAAATGGTTGTTACAGGCTTACGCATTATATCCCGAAAAAGATAAGTTCTTCAACAGCTTCTTTAATAAGCTGGCAGGTAATGCCCAGTTACAGCAGCAGATCAAAAACGGCCTGTCAGAAACGGACATCCGTAAAAGCTGGGAACCGGGACTGCAGCAGTTTAAAGCCATCCGTGCAAAATACCTGCTGTACGAGGAATAATTGATTTACTTTTGCGGTCTATGGATAAACAGCTTCGCATCGTTTTTATGGGGACGCCTGATTTCGCAGTAGCATCCCTTGATATACTGGTAGAGAACGGATTTAATATCGTGGGCGTGATCACCGCGCCTGACAAGCCCGCTGGCCGCGGCCTGCAAATGCAGGAGAGCGCCGTTAAAAAATATGCAGTCAGCAAAGGACTGCCGGTATTACAACCGGAGAAACTGAAAAATCCCGAATTCATTGCACAGCTGGCCGCCCTCAAGGCAGACCTGCAGGTGGTGGTGGCTTTCCGTATGCTGCCGGAAGTAGTGTGGAATATGCCGCCGGAGGGCACCATCAACGTACATGCGTCACTGTTGCCTAACTACCGCGGCGCCGCGCCCATCAACTGGGCTATCATCAACGGGGAAACAACTTCCGGCGTTACCACCTTCAAACTGCAGCATGAAATCGATACCGGCGATATCCTCCTGGCCGACAAGGTCACCATCCGCGAAGATGAAACGGCCGGCGAACTGCATGATGAACTGATGCATACAGGCGCCCGGCTGCTGTTGAAAACCGTACAGGCCATTGCTGCCGGCAATGCACAGGAAACGCCGCAGGCAAACATCCCCGCTGCTGATATCAAACATGCGCCGAAAATATTCAAGGAAACCTGTCAGATCAACTGGCAGGAGCCGTTGGACAAGATATATAATCTCGTGCGGGGCCTGAGCCCCTACCCTGCCGCCTGGACAACGTTGCAGGGCAAAACCATCAAAATATACAAAGCGCATAAGGAACCGGGAAAACCGTCCATCGCCCCCGGCGAATTCGACACAGACCAAAAAACCTATGTACGAATGGCTGCGCCGGATGGTTACCTTTATCTCGATGAAGTACAGCTGGAAGGCAAGAAACGGATGGATATCGAAGCGTTTCTGCGGGGATACCGTTTTTAGTCTCGCAAAGCACGCAAAGAACTTTGTAAATAAGTAAGAACGCAAAGGAGCGAAG
>NZ_CAMLHC010000063.1 GCF_946479755.1 uncultured Chitinophaga sp.
TGCGCGAGCACAGGGGCCTGGGCATGCGCGCCAAAGACAAAGAAGGCAACGAATGGCAGCTGGGATCTTTCCGCATGGCTGGCGGTCTGACCGATGACGACAGTCATAATCTTTACCTGGTGCGCAACGGCGTACTGATGGGATGGCTCGACTTCGCAGATGAAATACGGCCGGAAGCGGCCACCGTGGTCCGGCAGCTGAAAGCCTCCGGCATACAGCCGGTGCTGCTCAGTGGCGATACCGCCCGCAAATGCAGGGAGCTGGCCGCAGCGCTGGGTATCACCGAAGTGTACGCCGAACAATCGCCGCAGCAGAAACTGGAACAGATCGACCGCTTTATGCAGCAGTCGCCGACCGCCATGGTGGGCGACGGTATCAACGACGCACCTGCACTCTCCAAAGCCACCATCGGTATTTCGCTCAGCGATGCCACGCAGGTGGCCATGCAGAGCGCCAACGTGGTGCTGCTAAACAATCATCTCGGCAGCCTGCCGCTGGCGCTGGGACTGGGGAAACATACCTACCTGACCATCAAACAAAACCTTTTCTGGGCCTTTGTATACAACGTGGTAGCCATTCCGGTGGCCGCGCTCGGGCTGCTCAATCCTATTGTGGGCGCAGGGGTGATGGGCCTTTCCGATGTGGTGCTGGCCATCAATTCTGTACGGCTGCGGTATAAACGGGTGGTAAGTGCGTCGTAAATAGTAAATTGCAAACGCACTATTCAGCGAAAGATTTGAGTACACCCAAAGCCATACTACAGCAATACTGGGGTTACAACCAGTTCCGTACATTACAGGAAGATATTATCAACAATATCCTGGCTGGCCAGGACACACTGGCGCTGCTGCCTACCGGTGGCGGCAAGTCCATCTGTTTCCAGGTGCCGGCTATGATGAAACCCGGGCTGTGCCTGGTGATCACGCCGCTGATCGCGCTGATGAAAGACCAGGTGGCCAACCTCAAAAAGAAAGGCATCTCTGCTTATTCCATCTATTCCGGCATGTTGTACAAAGATGTGGAACGTGTGCTGGAAGCGGCCCGCAGGGGAGGATGTAAATTTTTGTACGTATCACCTGAACGGCTGCAAAGCAAACTGTTTCAAACCTACTGCGATGGCCTGCCGGTGAACCTGATCGCAGTGGATGAAGCACACTGTATTTCCCAGTGGGGCTACGATTTCCGTCCTGCCTATCTGAAGATAGCAGATATCCGCAGTTTCTTCCCCGAGGCGCCGGTACTGGCGCTCACGGCATCCGCCACGCCCAGGGTGCAGACAGACATCTGCGACAAACTGCTGATGAAGGACGCGAAAGTGTTTACCAAAAGTTTTGCCCGCGCTAACCTCTCCTACAGCGTGCTGGAAGAAGCCACTAAAATCGATAAAGTAAAACATATACTGGACCGTGTGCCCGGCTGTGGTATTGTGTATTGCCGCAACCGTAAGCGCACCAAAGAAATTGCCGACCTGCTGCAGCTGCAGGGCATCCCCGCCAGCTACTACCATGCAGGTCTGCCACAGGCCGAAAGGGCCGCACGGCAGGAAGCCTGGATCAACAATGAAACGAGGGTGATGGTCTGTACCAATGCTTTCGGTATGGGCATCGATAAGCCGGATGTTCGCATCGTGGTGCACTACGATATGCCTGATGGCCTGGAGGCTTACTACCAGGAAGCCGGACGCGCCGGCAGGGATGAACAAAAGGCTTATGCTGTGTTGCTCTACAACGAGGAGGAGCTGGCCGAAATGCAGGAGCGTATCGCATTGCAGTTCCCCACACTGGAACAGGTGCGGGAGGTGTACCAATGCATTGTCAACTATCTACAGGTGCCGGTAGGCAGTGCGGAAGGCGTGTATTTCGATTTTGATATCAATGACTTTGCCCGCACTTTCCAGTTGAACCTCACGATGGTATACAGCGCGGTGAAGCTGCTGGAACAGGAAGAGGTATTACAGCTGAGCGAAAGTGTGTTCCTGCCGTCACGGGCGGAGTTTGTGACCAATAAGGAATCGCTGTATGCTTTTGAAAGCGCGTATCCTGCGCTGGAAGAGATCACCAAGGTATTGCTGCGTACCTACGAAGGTATTTTTGACCACCCTGTGCCCATCTACGAACGCCAGATAGGCCGGATTATGTATATGGAGGACGATGATATTGCCGCCTTGTTGCAACAGCTGCATCAATACGGCATTATCCACTACCAGGCCCGGCGCGATGAGCCACAGCTCTGCTTTTTGCAGGAGCGGGTGTCGGCGGCCAACCTGCGCATCAATATGGCGCGGGTAGAGGTGCGGAAAAAAGTATATGCTGACCGGCTGGCAGCCATGTTTGCGTATGCCCGTCACAGTGATACCTGCCGCACGCAGCAGCTGGTAGCCTATTTCGGCGAGAAGGACGCTGCGCCCTGCGGCGTATGCGATGTATGCCTGAAGAAAAAATCATCCCCGCCGGATGCTGCGTTATTTAAACGTATATCCGAAAACGTTACATTGATACTGAAAGATAAACCGCTGCTGTTTGCAGAACTGCATCAGCAGATGCCGGATGTGCGCCGGAGCGACCTGATGGCCGTGTTACAGTTTATGAATGAAGAAGGGCTGTTGCGCCGCGATGAGGAAGGGAAACTCTGCATATAATGGATGCGAATAAAAGAGCGAAGACCAAAGCCGATGATCAGCATCGCTTTGGTCTTCGCTCTTAGTATACCTGAGAAATTAAATCGGCTATAAATTAACCACACGGCCTTCTTTGCTGCTCTGGAAGGCCGCTTCAATAATCCTGATCACGTTCTCAGCATCTTTGGGATCCACCGGATTAGGAGCATTGTTAGCGATGGCTTCGTAGATGCCCTGATAGTAGTCCATATAGTTGCCATTGGTGCCCGGCAGGTATTGTTTAACGGGTTTACCGTCGATGGTGGTATGCAGCAGTCCCCATTCATGCGGCGCTTCTGCGCCCCAGTCCGGGCTGTTGGGCAGCAGGCCTCTCAGCAGTTGTGCTTCCTGTATATCGGATTTTGTTTTGATAAAGGAGCCGGTGCGGCCATGTATCTGGTAGGAGGGCAACGCTTCCCTGATGAGGTAGCTGCATTTCAGGCGTACGCGGAGGTTATCGTAGTAAAGCACCAGTTCAAAGTAGTCGTCTACAACGGAGTCTTTGCGGATAATCCGGATATCGGCCCATACGGCTTTCGGAAAACCGAACAGCTGCAGTCCCTGGTCTATCAGGTGGGAGCCGAGGTCGTAGAGGCTGCCGGTACCAGGATTGGCGACTTCCTTATGTTTTTTATAGCTCAGTTCTTCCTTGAAGCGGTCGTAGTGGATCTCTGCTTCGAGGACATCGCCGAGCAGCCCTTCGTTGAGCACTTTACGGACGATTTTAAAATCGCTGTCATAGCGGCGGTTATGATATACGCTGAGCAGCAGTTTTTTCTCTTTCGCCAGGGCGATGAGCGCCTCCGCTTCGGCGGCAGTAACGGTGAAAGGTTTTTCTACGATCACGTTCTTACCGGCTTCCAGGGCGGCTTTTACGTATTCAAAGTGGGTATAGTTCGGCGTGTTTACTACAATCAGCTCCAGTTCTTTATCAGCCAGCATATCCGCTACTGACGTATATACTTTTACGTTAGGATACCGCTGCCTGGCCAGGTCCTTGCTGCGTTCCACGACGGCCGTGAATTCAAAGCCCGGGTTCACGTAGATGAACGGTGCATGGAAAACTTGTCCGGACATGCCAAAGGAGCAGATGCCCGTCTTAATCACTTTACTCATAATTATCGTTTGAATCGGCGTGCAGCCGGTTAAGATTATCCGGATTAAAGTATAAAAAAACGATCAGTTTTTTTAAGAAATCATCCCAACCGGCTGTACAGCCTTTTAGAAAATAGACTTCTTCTTGCTTCTGCCGCCCAGTCCCAGCGCGCCCAGCAGGCTGCGGGTGATAACGTTGGCGGCTTTACGGCCTGCCTGCCGCATGGCAGAGCTGCCCATCACCTGTTCGAACAGGCTTTTTTCTTCTTTTTTCTTACCGGAGCCGGAAGCGCCGGAGGACTCGGAGCTGGCTGCTGCAGTTTTCTCAGCTGCTTCCTCCAGTTTGGCGGTCAGTATTTCGTAGGCGCTCTCGTTGTCGAGGGCTTCGGCGTATTTTTTCACCAGCTTGGAGTTGCTGACCAGTGCGTCTATTTCCGCATCGGAGAGCACGTCCATACGGGAGCGCGGCGACACCAGCATGGTAGCGGCCAGCGGGGTGGGCACGCCTTTTTCGTTGAGGCAGGTGATCAGCGCTTCACCGATACCGATCTGGGTAAGCAGTTCATCAGTTTTATAGAAGTCAGACAGCGGGTAGTTCTCTGCTGTCTGTTTGATGGTTTTGCGGTCATTGGCGGTAAAGGCGCGGAGGGCGTGCTGTACTTTGAGGCCCAGTTGTCCGAGCACGGAAGCCGGGATGTCCATGGGATTTTGGGTACAGAAGAAAATGCCCACGCCTTTGGAGCGTATCAGTTTGATGATGGTATCGATCTGTTTCAGCAGTGCGTCGCTGGCTTCGTTGAAGATGAGGTGCGCTTCGTCGATGAACATCACCAGTTTGGGTTTGTCGAGGTCTCCTTCTTCCGGCAGCGTAGCGTAAAGTTCCGCCAGCAGGCTGAGCATGAAGGTGGAGAAGAGTTTGGGACGGTCCTGGATATCGGCCACCCGCAGGATAGACACTACGCCGCGACCGTCGTCGCTGATGCGCATCAGGTCGTCCACTTCGAAAGATCTTTCCCCGAAGAAGAGATCAGCGCCCTGCTGCTCCAGCTCTATCACTTTGCGCAGGATAGTGCCGGTGGAAGTGGTGGATATTTTACCGTAGTCCTTTTCCAGTTCCGCTTTGCCTTCGGCGCTGGCGAACTGCAATACTTTTTTGAAGTCTTTCAGGTCCAGCAGGGGCAGTTTATTATCATCACAATATTTAAACAGCATGGCTACCAGGCCTGCCTGGGTATCGTTCAGTTCCAGTATTTTGGAGAGCAGGACAGGGCCGAATTCGCTGGTGGTGGCACGCAGGCGGACACCTTTCTCATTACTGAGGGACAGCAGTTCGGAAGGGTAAGCGGCGGCGGACCAGGAGCCGCCGATTTTCTGGTACCGTTCCTGGATTTTGGGGTTGTCGGTGCCGGCAGCGGCAATACCACTAAGATCGCCCTTGATGTCCATCAGTAAAACAGGCACGCTGGCGTCGCTGAGGCCTTCGGCGATCACCTGCAAGGTTTTGGTTTTACCGGTACCGGTGGCGCCGGCGATCAAACCATGCCTGTTCATGGTTTTCAGGGGGAGGGATACGTCTGCTCCGCTGATCACTTCACCATCCAGCATAGCACATCCTAATTTGAAATGCTCGCCTTTAAATGTATAGCCGTTCTTAATAGATTCCAGGAATGCTTCTTTATTGGCCATGGTGTAAAATGTTTTTTATGAAGATAACAAAAACCGGTTGCAATCGCTGCCGTTGGATGGCAGTTTACGCGCCCGGAACGAAATATAATCTCCCGATAATATAAACAAAAAATCATCCCCGGTAGCCCATTTATCAACCCCCAAGGGCAAAAAAAATCCCGCCCAGCGGGCGGGAATAAAATATCTGAATATCAAAATCTCCGGATGATCACAGGTCTTCTTCTCTTTCCAGCATCAGGATGGCTCCCTGCGGCACAATGAAGTAGGTTTCGTCTTCATATACGATCTCGGTGGAACCGCTCAGCAGGAAGATGGCCAGATCGCCTTCCTTGGCCTGTAACGGGATATATTTCACTTTGTCTTCGTCCGGTTTCCAGGAGTCCTCATCTTCCACAGGGACGGGAATAGCGTAACCCGGGCCGGTTTTGATCACATATCCTTTCTGTACCTTTTCTTTTGACTGCACGCCGGGAGGCAGGTATAATCCGCTTTTGGTACGGTCATGCGGCGTTGTTGGCTTAATCAGTACCCGATCGCCAACAACGATGAGTTTTTTGAGTTTGTTATCCGGTGTAATATGTATAGCCATGCTTTCTCCTGATCAAAAATGGTGCGGGCCTGCGGGGCAATGACATACTGACAGTGCCTACAGGGCGCTGAGTGCAAATGTTTCCCCTGCGCGGATACCTTTTTCAGTGTTTTGTAACGTACAACACTCGTTCACAGGATCATGTTCGAAGAACAGCACATACTGTTTGTCTACCGCTTCCTGCAGGAATCTTTTCTTTTCCGTGAGGGTGGTCAGCGGGAACATATCGTATGCCATCACATAGGGAATGGGCAGATGCCCGATAGACGGGAGCAGGTCGGCCATGTATACGATGGTTTTGTCTTTATACCGGATCTGGGGCAGCATCATGGCATCAGTATGGCCATTGGCAAACCGGATATTGATATGGTCGGTAAAGGCTATCCCTTCCTGGTGGGCGATGAATTTAAGCTGACCGCTTTCCTGGATAGGCAGGATGTTTTCCTTCAGGAAGGAGGCTTTCTCCCGGTCGTTCGGCACGGTTGCCCACTTCCAGTGGTCTTCGTTGCTCCAGTAGGTCGCGTTTTTGAAGGCAGGCAGCAGTTTGTCCCCTTCGCGTACAATGCTGCCGCCGCAGTGGTCAAAATGCAGGTGCGTTAAAAACACGTCGGTGATATCATCCCGGTGAAAGCCGTGCGCAGCAAGGGATTTATCGAGTGTGGCATCACCGTGCAGGTAATAGTGGCTGAAGAATTTGGCGTCCTGTTTATCGCCGATGCCGTTGTCTATCAGTATCAGGCGGTTGCCGTCTTCGATGAGGAGGCAACGCATGGCCCAGGAACACAGGTTGTTTTCGTCCGCAGGATTCGTTTTGTTCCACAGTGTTTTGGGTACTACGCCAAACATGGCGCCGCCATCCAGTTTGAAAAAGCCTGTTTCGATGGTGTATAATTTCATATATGCTTGTATTAGGTTGCCACAGCAACTACATGACTAAATCTCTTTCTTTTTCGGTGGCTGCCTGGCGTACCTGCCGTTGCTTCAGCAGTGCGGAGATAATCCACAGCAGGCCGATCACGAAAAACACGACCAGCGCCAGTACGGAGTTGCGCATGTTTTCCGTATAATCATCAATATAAGCAAAAGAAAACATACCGATCACAATGGATAGTTTCTCGGTAACATCGTAATAACTGAAGAAGCTGGCGGTGTCTTTGGTTTCGGGCATCAGCTTGGCGTAGGTGGAGCGGCTGAGTGATTGTATGCCGCCCATCACCAGGCCTACGGCTGTGGCCAGCAGGTAGAAGTCGGTAGCGGTTTGCATTTTGTACCCTGCTATGCAGATGCCGATCCATACGATGACAACGCCGATCAATACACGAAGATTGCCGAAGATGCCGGAGAGGCGGGCCATGCCCCATGCGCCGGCAATAGCTACTACCTGGATGATCACCACGGTGCCAATCAGCTTGTCGGAAGGCAGGTTCAATACTTTGCTGCCGAAGATGGTAGCGGCCATCATCACGGTCTGTACGCCCATGCTGTAAAAGAAGAAGCCGCGGAGAAAACGTTTCAGTACCG
>NZ_CAMLHC010000064.1 GCF_946479755.1 uncultured Chitinophaga sp.
ATACCTATCCCAAACCGGAGAACACCGAAAAAAAGATAGAATCCATCCTGCTGAGCTTCCCCCTGCAGCTGAAGTTCAAATCAGACCGTATCGGCAATATGCGGGTATATGTGATCGGCGGCCTGAAGTACGACTACGACCTGGCTTCCAACGCACGAGCCCGCCGCGCGGAGAACCTCATCAAAATACAGAAAAGCGACTATGGCTATGAAGCTGGCGCCGGGTTTGAATTTTACTTCGAAAGCTTCATTTTCTCCCCCGAGTTCAAGATCAGCAACGGTTTTGGCAACGTGCTGGTAAAAGACCCGAACCTCCGTTACGCCAATGTGATTGAAAAACTGCAATCGCGGATGATCGTATTTTCCATTCACCTCGAAGGATAAGCATTTTACTTCTTTTCATAAGCACGGTGTGAATTATCTTTGTAACCATGCAACAATATCTCATCAGGAATATCGCTGTGGTCAACGAAGGGAAGACCACCGTACAGGACGTATGGATTAAAGACAGCCGCATCGCCAAAATGGGCCCCAACCTCACTGTGAGCGGCAACTACGAAGAAATCAACGGTGAAGGCAAATACCTCCTGCCCGGTGTGATCGATGACCAGGTACACTTCCGGGAGCCAGGGCTCACCGAAAAAGCGACCATTTACACCGAAGCCCGCGCTGCCGTAGCCGGCGGCACTACCAGCTTCATGGAAATGCCCAATACCAAACCCGCCGCCCTTACCCAGGAGCTGCTGGAAGACAAATACGATATTGCCCGGCAACATTCCCTGGCCAACTACTCCTTCTTCATGGGCGTATCTAACGACAACGCGGAAGAAGTACTGAAAACCAACGCCAAAAAAGACCGCGTATGCGGTATCAAAATATTTATGGGCTCTTCTACCGGTAATATGCTGGTAGATAACTTCCTGACGCTGGAAAAAATATTTTCCGAAACGGAAATGCTCATCGCTACCCACTGTGAAGATGAAAAAATCATCCGCGCTAATATGGAGGCTTTCAAACAGGAAAAAGGCGATCATCTCACGGCCGCCGACCATCCGCTGATCCGCAGCGTGGAAGCCTGCTTTGAGTCATCCTGGACAGCTGTGCAGTTTGCCAAAAAGCACGACGCCCGCCTGCACATCCTCCATATCTCCACCGCCAAGGAACTGCAACTGTTCACCAACATGATGCCGCTGGCACAGAAGCGCATCACGGCAGAGGTATGTGTGCACCATCTGCACTTCACTTCAGACGATTATAAGCTGTACAGCAACCTGATAAAATGCAATCCCGCCATTAAAGCGCCGGAAAACAAAACCGCGCTGTGGCAGGGCCTACTGGACGACCGGCTGGACATCATCGCTACCGACCACGCGCCGCATACCTGGACCGAGAAACAACAGCCCTATCAGCAGGCGCCGTCAGGCGTACCCCTGGTACAACACAGCCTGCTGCTGATGCTGGAATACGTAAAAAAAGGCGCACTCAGCATAGAGAAAGTCGCAGAAAAAATGAGCCATGCACCGGCTATCTGCTTCCGCATCAAAGAAAGAGGGTTCCTCCGGGAAGGATACTTTGCCGACTGTGTCATCGTGGACATGCAGGACAAGACACCGGTAGCGAAAGAAAACATCTATTACAAGTGCGGCTGGAGCCCGTTTGAAGGCCATACCTTCCCGGCTGCCATCACGCATACCTTCGTCAGCGGTCACCTCGCTTATGCCAACGGTCAGTTTAATGAGACCACCAAAGGCCAGCGCCTTCTTTTCGAGATTTAGTTATTTTGATATTCAGATATTTATTCCAAGGTTGCCTGGCTTACATTTTGAGGCCTGGCTTCCTTGGAATAAATTTTTAAATGGCTGAATATCAAAATTTATAAATTGGTGTGGAAAATTCTGATGATTGCATCTTCCCCTATATATTAACCAAAATAATATTGCATGCAGCTGGACAAAACATCCTATTATGACCTTTCCATCTTCAACCGCGATGAAGAGTTTTCTTTGTTTCACCGGTTGGACTTCACCACCACTGCAGGCGGAAGAGACTATCTGCGCCAGCTTTTCAGTTCACCGTTACAGGACATTGCCGCTATCGAACAACGACAGAAAGCGCTCCGGTACATCCTCGAACTGGAAGGCAGCTGGCCCTCCATTATCTCCAACGGGACCATCGTAGTAGTGGAAAACTATATGGAGGCCCAGATAGAACCCATCTCCAATACAGAGGGATTGGCATTGCGGCTGCAGGCTATCATCAACAAAACACTGTATGCACCGGACTTTGGCTACATCAAATTTTCATTTACCCAGCTCGTTAACCTGCTTCGCGGCTTCCGCACCTTTGTGGACGTTTTCAATTCCGACCATGCACCCAAAACCCTGAAAATACTGCTGGACAGGGCGCAACAGCTATTACACAAAAAAGATTTCAGCGATATACTTGAAGTGGACGCTGCAGGTAAAATGAATTATGTGGAGATTCTCCGGTATGATAACTATATCCGGAAAAAACACAGAAAAGTAGTGGAAGAGCTGGTGACCCTCTATCATCAGCTGGACGCCTATTATGCCATGGCCAAGGCCATGAAACACTACCAGCTGCAATTCCCTGTTTTTACCAACGGTACACGGCCTGTGATCAAAGCCCGGCAACTGTATCATATCATTTTACAGGACCCGGTAGCCTATGACGTGACACTGGATGAAAACAATCACTTCATGTTCCTCACCGGCGCCAACATGGCGGGTAAAACGACCTTTATCAGAGCCGTAGGCATTGCCGTTTTTATGGCACATATCGGCATGGGCGTGCCTGCACAGCAAATGGAACTCAATTTCTTTCACGGCATCGTCAGCAATATCCAGGTACAGGACAACATCTTCAAAGGAGAGAGTTATTTCTACAGCGAAGTGCAACGCATCAAAAACACCATCCTCCAAATCAACAATGGTAAAAACTGGCTGGTGCTGATCGATGAAATGTTTAAAGGCACCAACGTAGAAGACGCCAAAAACTGTTCCCTGGCGGTTATCCGGGGATTGTTGCGCAGTTCTAACTGTCTTTTTATCCTCTCTACCCACCTCTATGAAGTGGTAGAAGAGCTACGGGACGAATCCAAAATATTATTTAAATACTTCGAATCCGAAGTGATCGACGACGATCTCCACTTTACATATTTACTGAAAGATGGTATTGCCAAAGAGAAGATCGGCTACCTGATCCTCCGGCGGGAAAAAGTGCTGGACCTGCTGAACCAGATCCATTGATCATACGGTAAAGCCGGAGGATGGCGGTTAACGGGCAGCTAAACCGGCCGGGAAAGCCGGTAATTTATTATATTAGCAGCTGTTAACCCACAGCCATATGATTGTTAAAACCTTCGGCAGCGCCATTCACGGCGTAGATGCCATCACCATCACTATAGAAGTGAATGTATCACAGCAGGGCAACCGTTTTTACATGGTTGGGCTGCCGGACAGCGCTGTCAAAGAGAGTGAGCGCCGGATTGAGTCGGCCATCAGTCACCTTGGTTTCCGGATGCCGCGTACCAGGACGGTCGTCAATATGGCGCCTGCCGCTATCCGTAAGGCCGGTGCGGCTTACGACCTGCCTATTGCCATCGGCATACTGGGCGCATCAGGGAAGATACCCGCCGGTGCTTTTGAGCGTTACCTGCTGATGGGAGAGTTATCGCTGGACGGCAGCGTGCTGCCTGTGCGCGGCGCCTTGTCCATGGCCATCCAGGCGCAGCAGGAAGGCTTCAGGGGCCTTGTGCTGCCGGCCGTTAATGCGCGGGAGGCGGCCATGGTGAGGCAACTGGAAGTGTATGGCGTATCTCACCTGTCAGAAGTAATGCAGTTTTTCAGTCACCCTGAGAGCCTGAAGCCGGTGCCGTCAGCGCCGCCGGAGCGGGCGCACGCAGCTTTTGACGTTGACTTCAGCGATGTAAAAGGGCAACATAACATCAAGCGGGCGCTGGAGATAGCCGCTGCCGGCGGGCACAATGCCATTCTGATCGGGCCTCCCGGGGCGGGTAAAACGATGCTGGCCCAGCGCCTGCCTACCATTTTGCCGCCACTTACCTTGCAGGAAGCACTGGAGACCACCAAGATCCATTCCGTGGCGGGCAAACTGCCGCAGCATGCGTCGCTGGTGGTGAAGCGGCCTTTCCGTTCTCCCCATCATACCATTAGCGACACCGCGCTGGTGGGCGGTGGCAGCCAGCCACAACCGGGTGAAATTTCGCTGGCACATCATGGTGTTTTATTTCTCGATGAGCTGCCGGAATTCAAGCGGCAGGTGCTGGAGGTGATGCGGCAACCGCTGGAAGAGCGGCGGGTAACGATTTCGCGGGCCCGCTCCGCCGTTGATTTTCCGGCTGGCTTTATGTTGCTGGCTTCTATGAATCCCTGTCCCTGTGGTTATTTCAATCATCCTGAGAAAGCCTGCACCTGTTCACCGGGGATGGTGCAAAAATACCTCAACAGGGTATCCGGGCCTTTGCTGGACCGTATCGACCTGCATGTGGAAGTAACACCGGTATCTTTCAGTGATCTGACCGGCCATAGGGAGGAGGAGAAAAGCGCGTTTATACGTGACCGTGTGATCGCCGCGAGAGAAGTACAGGCGGCGCGGTATGCAGGAATAGCGGGTATTTATTGCAATGCGCAGGTGAACAGCCAGCAGCTGAGGGAATATTGCACCCTTCCGGATAATTGTCACCAGTTGCTGAAGAATGCTATTCAGCAACTGAAGCTGTCAGCCCGGGCGTATGACCGGATACTGAAGGTAAGCCGCACCATTGCCGATCTGGCGGGAAGTGACAGTATAGGGACCGCACACATGGCGGAGGCCATACAATACAGAAGCCTTGACCGGGAAGGCTGGAGGTGAAGGTTATACTACTTCTTCTTTCAGGTATTCATCGCTGAGTTTCTTCTGGATTTCCGGGGGCACGGGCGCATATTCCGCAAACGCGGAGTGGATCTTTGCCTTGCCCTGTGTAACGTTACGCAAGGCGGCGAACAACTTATCCAGTTCAGCCTGTGGCGTGCGGGCTTTGATCACCTGGTACCCGTTCAGTGTATCCATGCCCGTTATAACGCTGCGGCGGCTTTGCAATTCGCTCATGATGTCTCCCATCATGGTATCGGGTGCGGTGGCTTCCACATCGAACACCGGCTCCAGCAGCTGTGGAGCGGCCTGGTGGAAGGCGTCGCGGAAGGCCATCATACCGGCTATTTTAAAAGAGATATCGTTGCTGTCTACCGGGTGCATTTTACCATCGTATACGCTTACCCGTATGTCGCGGACATAGGAGCCGGTGAGCGGGCCTTCCTGCATTTTTTCCATGACCCCTTTCAGGATGGAAGGCAGGAAGCGGCTGTCGATAGCGCCGCCTACGATGCAGTTATTGAATACCAGTTTACCGCCCCATTGCAGCGGTACTTCTTCCGTTTCCCGCACGGGGTATTCTTTCAGGGGAGGCATGCCTTCGAACCAGGGTTCTATTTTCATATATACTTCCCCGAACTGGCCGGCGCCGCCGGACTGTTTTTTATGCCGGTAGGATGCCAGGGCGGGTTTGCGGATAGTTTCGCGGTAGGGTATTTTAGCCGGCAGGTAGGCTACCTGCATTTTATAGATATTTTCCAGGCGCCATTTGGTAACGAGCAGGTGCAGGTCGCCCTGGCCGTGGAGGATCACCTGTTTCAATTCCCGGTTGAATTCCACCAGCAGGGTAGGATCTTCCATGTGTAGTTCCGCCAGTACTTCACTGAGTTTTTCGTCATCGGCTTTGTTTTTAGCTTCAATAGCCACGCGGACTTTAGGGGTGGGGAACTGGATGGGATCTACCTGGATGGCTTTGTTTTTATCGGAGAGGGTCTGGTTGGTGAAGGTATTTTTCAGTTTGAGGGTACAACCAATGTCGCCGGCTTTGAGGGATTCGATGTTATTGCGGTTTTTGCCGTCCGCGATGAATATCTGGCTGATGCGCTCGGAGTTGTTGGTTTCCTCGTTGAACAGCTCCATGCCTGGTTTTATTTCGCCGGACATCACTTTAAAGAAAGAGAGACGTCCGACATGTGGCTCCTGCAGTGTTTTAAAGATGAAGAGGCAGGGGGGGCCGGCCGGGTCGCAGGGAATTTCCCTGCCGTCGTTAGCCATTTCTGCGGGCATTTCCGCGGCGGCGGGGGCTACGTTGTCGATGAAGCCCATAAGCCGGCCGCTGCCCATATCATTTTTGGCCGACAGGCAGAAAACGGGGAAGACCTGGTGTTTGAGCATGCCTATTTTGATGCCCTGCCGAAGTTCGTCCTCATCGAGGCTGCCTTTTTCGAAGAATTGTTCCATGAGGGTATCATCGTTTTCCGCTGCTTTTTCCACCAGGGCGTTGTGAAGTGCTTCCGCTCTTTCCTTTTCGCTGTCGGGGATGGGGAGTTTTTCCGGTTTACCGCCTTTTTCCGGGAAGCGGTAGAGGGTCATTTTAAGCAGGTCGATGATCGCGTTAAAGCCGGGCCCCTGGTTGACCGGGTACTGCATAACGGTAACAGCGTTGCCCAGGATGCGGGTGGCGTCTTCCACGGTTTTGTTGAAGTTGGCCTGTTCTGTGTCCAGCTGGTTGACGGCCAGGATGGTGGGTTTCCGGTATTTATCCACATAATCCCAGATGAGTTCAGTGCCTACTTCCACGCCATACTGGGCATTGAGCAGGAGTACTGCGGTGTCGCATACACGGATGGAGGCGATTACTTCGCCGATAAAGTCTTCCAGGCCAGGGGTGTCTATGATATTGATTTTGTAGTCTTTCCATTCGGAGTGCATTGTGGTGGCATAGACAGAGTTACCGCGTTCGTGCTCAATTTCGTGGTAATCCGAGATTGTGTTGTTCTCTTCTACTGTTCCGCGCTTGCTGATGATACCGGCTTCAAACAGCATA